>NZ_LT984884.1:1200000-2400000 GCF_900258515.1 Lentibacillus sp. Marseille-P4043
TGAAAAAAGCTAGTGAAGCAGAAAGAGTCGATACTGAAATTCCAAAAGATACCTCGTTAGTAACAGACAGAATTAAACAGGTTATCAACATATAATCAAAAAAAGCAGCCATCACAGCAAATTAAAACTGTGACGGCTGCTTTTTCATTTCGTAGTGTTTGTTGCTATTTAATGCGTAGTTGCTAGAAATTGCGACATAACTGCAGGGCTCTTTTCTATAAGTACGCGCATTTCCCACCGTCCGGGATCGCTCCGGGTGGATGCTTTCCGCGGGCACGGCCTCAGCCTCCTTGCCCCGGCGAGGGGTATGTCGACGTTGTCCGCAAAGGACGGTTTTAGTCGACCCTCCTTTTCAAACCACTCTGCGGGGTCTTCGGACACGTGCTGGGGCTGCGCTAACTCGCCCCACCGAAAACCATTGTTCCCGCAGGACAAGGAAGGCTACGTCAGCGATACATCGCACGAAGAAAAAGTGCTTTTCTTTTTCGAGGAGTCACCACCCTCCACTCACCCGGACTAGTGAAGTGGTAGAATGTGGCTTGGTAGAACACATGCACCTACAGTTAATAGTAGTAAATGCAAAACCAGTGGAGGAAATACGCGGAGACTCCTGGGGGAGGAAAGGCCTAGATGAGACCCCGCAGTGCGGAAGGGGAACAAAGGCTAAGGTCGCCACGTCCTGTGGCAACGCCTTTGTGACCAACGTCGTGTTGGCCTGAGGAGGCTCAGCAGCCGCCCCCAGAAAGCGTAGTGTATTTCCGGAACGGCGAGGGAGCAATTTCTTAGTTACTTCGCATTTTATAGCCATTGTGTCAAAAGCAACAAATGTTTTCGATGGGGCGAGTAATCGCAGTCCCAATCTTTTAGAAAACGAATTTAAAAAATAATATGTGCAATCAATGTAATAATCGGTAGTGTGATAAGGGTTCGTAGTAAAAAGATAATAAATAGATCTTTGAATGATACTGGTACTTTGGAACCTAGTAACAATCCACCGACTTCAGACATGTAAATGAGCTGTGTTACAGACAATGCGGCAATGATAAATCTGGTAATCTCAGCATCGATGGATGAGCCAATTATTGCTGGCAGGAACATATCGGCAAATCCAACCAATATTGTTTCCGATGCAGCCTCTGCAAATGGTACTTGCATAACTTCCAACAGTGGAATAAACGGTACCCCAAGCCATTGGAAAAATGGAGTGTATTCGGCAATGACCAGTGCAACCAGGCCAAATGCCATTACAACTGGCGCAACACCCATCCACATGTCCAGGATATTTTGACCGCCTTCTTTGAAAAATTTCCAGACACTTGATTCTTTTTTGGCTTGGTCAAGTGCTTTTTGATAACCGAAAGTAAGGCTATTATGTCCTTCAGGGATCTGCTCCTCAATATCACCCTCCGCCTCATTAATATATGTATTTGGTTTGCGGGATAATGGTGGTATGCGCGGCATGATCAACGCAGCGATAAATCCGGCAATAAGTACAGTTGCATAAAACGGCACAAACATGTTGATAAGCCCAACTTGATCAATGACAACTAATGTAAAGGTGATTGAAACGACGGAAAATGTTGTTCCGATAACTGCCGCTTCCCGTTTTGTATAATAACCGTCTTCATACTGTTTGCTTGTTAATAATACGCCAATTGTTCCGTCACCAATCCAAGAAGCAAGCGAATCAATGGATGAACGGCCTGGCAACTTAAATAATGGGCGCATGATTTTTGTCATCAATGTTCCGAATAAATCGAGCAATCCAAAATTCATTAATAACGGTAAAAATAAACCAGCAAATAAAAACACAGCAAATAATACATGCAATAAATCACCGAGCAGCATTTGACCAGTGCTTTCTCCATAAACAGCTTCCGGACCAAGCTGGAAATATACCATCACAGCAAATATCGCTGCCAATACCCTTGTTACTGTCCAAAAGGCACTAACATAGAATAATTGCTGAAAAAATGGTGTCTTTTGGAAGGCAGCTTGCCCCGCTATTTTTGCGATCACTGTCATAATGGCAGTGATTACGATAATAATCATCATGATAGCTGATAACTGATTAGCTAGTACATCCTGGACCCAATTGGCTAAAACCGCAATGGGAATGGTAAATCCATCATCTGTTGGGACTGGTGTCATAAATAAAAAGACACCGAGTAATGATGGGATAATAAATTTGAGGTGGTCACTTAGTGCGTATTTTTTTGATTTCATGTTCTTCCCCCTAAGTCGAAAACAGCATTTTCTTTTTATTATAAAGAGAATTGGTTATATAAGCAATTCAATTTTCTAAAAAGAGTGATTAGTCATACATAAATGATATGTTAACTTTTAGCATATACTATTTATTCTACAGGCTAATAGAAAGTTAAGCTAGGGTTAAATTAATTTTTATGAATAAAAATGTATAAATATAAATTATAAATACAAAAGATAGTACTCGAATAAACTAATAGTAACCTTGAAAATGTTTAGATTTGCTAGCATTACGGGAAAAGTGAGTTGAGGTGTTAATTCGTGCAAAGCTCATTAAAATATAATGTCTTCTATCGTTGTACGGTCATCGTTTGGATGGCATTGAAATTTATTTTTCAGTTATACATATTTCATCTGAGACACCGGGTATGGGATGAACAGACACGGCAAAAGTGGAACGATCTGTTAAGCAAAATGGCTAGTGAATATCGCGAGAAAGCTATTAGATTGGGTGGCGTATTAATTAAGGTGGGGCAGTTTTTAAGTACACGGGCTGATTTCATGCCGGAAGTGTTTATCCGCGAGTTAACTGGCCTTGTTGATCGTGTCCCACCAGCACCATTTTCCTATGCAAAAGGGGTAATGGAAAAAGAATGGGGCGGCAGTGTTGATGATCATTTATCAGAATTGCTAGAGAAGCCGATAGCATCTGCGTCAATTGGACAAGTCTATCAGGCGAAATTGAATGATGGAACACTTGTCGCTATCAAAGTACGACGTTACCGGGTAAAAGAAATTTTTCAAATTGACTTTAAAGCACTAAAAATTGTCTTTTGGTTGATCCGTATCTTAACATCGTTTGGAAAAAAGGCAAATTTACATGCACTGTACCGGGAATTGATTTTTGTGATGGAACGGGAGCTTGACTTTGAACAAGAATTAAACTTTGGTACGTATTTTAAGGAAAGATATACAGATTATCCGTCCATCCATATCCCAACGTATTATGAGGATTTATGCACCAATAAAGTTCTTGTAATGGAATGGATAAAGGGTGCAAAGATAACAGATACAGCTTACATGGCCGAGCATCATATAAGTACAAAACAAACAGCTAATATTTTATTTGATTTTTATTTTGATCAGTTTTTCAATCCAGGTTATTTCCATGCCGATCCACATGCTGGAAATGTGCTTCTGCAAGAGGATGGAACTATTGCAATTATCGATTTTGGTATGATTGGCGAAATCCGGCGGCAGGACACCCAACATTTTAAGCGGTTGGTTCAAGGGATAATTCTCGATGATTATGACAAAATATTAAAAACGCTGGACGAAATGCATTTTATTTTACCAAATGCTGACCGTGACAAGCTAATTAAGATGCTAAAACAGACAATAGACATGTATCAGAATGGTTCATTAAAACAAATGGATGCTCATACAATGGAACAATTAAAGGATGAAATACAAGTCTTTGTTAAGGAACAGCCGATCCAATTATCAGCTGATTATGCCTACTTGGGCAGAGCAATTTCCATTGTACTTGGTGTTTTGTTTGGTATTTACCCAGAAATTGACATTGGTAAATGGGCCAAACCAAAAATTAAGCAATGGTTTGGCGGCAAAGGTTTTATTGATTCCATTTATAAACAAATTGCCAAAGATGCAGCAAAGCCGATTCTCTCCTTCCCTAATGCACTGTTAAATTGGCTGGAAAGTGGAGAAAAAGACAGGAAGTGGCAAAAGGAGAAGCAACATACACAGTTAATGCATCATTTTTATTTACTTCTCGAAATAATTAGTTTTATGATGATAATAGGTGGTGTGATAACAGGAATTGTTGCAAGCCGTCTTGGTATGCCAACTGTTAACATAGGAAGTATTGCTGTTACGATTATCTTTTTTGTTGTGTTGAATATTTTCTTCATTAAGCATTATCGTTTGATCCAATCAACTAAATAGGGAGGTTTCAAAATGGGTGACTTATTGAGAAAGGGATTTTTATTAGGATTAGGTGCAGCAGTAAGCGGTAAGGAAAAGTTGGAGAGCAAGCTGAAGGAACTAGTGGATAAAAATGAATTAACACAGGAACAAGCGCGGACCGTATTGCGAAATTTCGTTGATAAGGGTGAAATGAAAAAAGACGAATGGAGCGATAAGCAATACGAACAAACACAGCAGATGGTGAAGGATCTAGGTATCGCTACCAAAGAGGATATCGATGCCTTACGTGCACGGATCAAGGAACTAGAGGAAAAAGTGAATTTAGAGTAAGAAGCGTAAGAAGCAAAAGCGAAAAGTGCCAATGAGGCGCTTTTCGCTTTTTTAGTTTTGGTCTTTTTGTAACGTTCTATCTGGAACATCGGCATCGGAGCGAAAGCATCGTCCCGAGCGCGAGGAACATCGGCGCGAGAACGAAAATATCGTCCGGAGCGCGAGGAGCATCGGCGGGAGAGCAGGGAACATCGGCGGGAAAACAGGAAACATCGGCGGGAAAGCAGAAAAATCGGCGTGAGAGGAGAAACATCGGCGGGAAAGCAGAAATATCGGCGCGAGAGGAGAAACATCGGCGCGAGAGGAGAAACATCGGCGCCAAAGCAGGAACATCGGCGCCAAAGCAGAAACATCGGCGCCAAAGCAGGGAACATCGGCGCCAAAGCAGAAACATCGGCGCCAAAGCAGGGAACATCGGCGCCAAAGCAGGGAACATCGGCGCGAGAGGAGAAACATCGGCGGGAAAGCAGAAATATCGGCGCCAAAGCAGAAACATCGGCGCCAAAGCAGGAACATCGGCGCCAAAGCAGAAACATCGGCGCCAAAGCAGGAAACATCGGCGGGAAAGCAGAAATATCGGCGCCAAAGCAGGAACATCGGCGGGAAAGCAGGAACATCGGCGCCAAAGCAGGAAACATCGGCGGGAAAGCAGGAACAACGTCGCCAAAGCAGGAACATCGGCGCAAAAGCAGAAACATCGGCGGGAAAGCAGGAACATCGGCGGGAAAGCAGGAACATCGGCGGGAAAGCAGAAATATCGGCGCCAAAGCAGGGAACATCGTCTGGAATCACATCTTATATCTATTATGAAAAAACAACAACCTTTTAGAAACCGCCTTTCGTTTTCAGTATGAGGTTTGATCTCTCCCATGTTTAGAAAACGACTTTGCTGGGAATCGCAACATTAGTTATTCATTCGAGTAGCATATGTCACCATACGTTAAAAAGGTTGCTGGTACTAATGAAACGTTTACTTTTACTGCCTATTTTTCTATTGCTGGCAGGATGTAACATAACGACATTGAATCCCAAAAGTGATACGGCCAGTGAGCAATCATTTTTAATTTGGTTTAGTTTTGGATTAATGATGATTGTTGTGGTTGTCGTTTTTGTGTTGTTTATTCGATTCTTTATGAAATACCGCTACACAGAAGCTAAAAAGGATTTCTTACCACAGGATGTGCATGGAAATCTGAAATTGGAAATCACATGGACTGTTTTACCAATTCTATTGCTTATCATTCTAGCTGTACCGACAATTGCGATTACATATGATCAATCGCCAGGGCCAAAATCAAGCGAACAGCAAGAACATATTGATGTTTACGTAACAGCACAGCAGTATTTATGGACGTTTAAACATGAGAATGGCAAAGAGGATAGGAATAAATTAGTGCTACCAGCAGGAAAGCCGGTTGTCTTCCACTTAAAGTCCAAGGATGTGATTCATTCGTTTTGGGTACCTGCCTTAGGTGGCAAAGTGGATGTACTGCCTGGCAAAGAATTGACGTATCAAATTAACAATCCACAAAAAGGTTCGTATGAGGGCAAATGTGCGGAATACTGTGGTATCGGACATGGAGATATGCGGTTTGATGCAGAAGTAGTAGCGATGGATGTTTATCAACAATATCTTGCGCGTGAATGATTCGTGTCGAAAGGGTGAGGGCGTTGAATTTTTCGCTTTTTGGGAAAGCAATTTATATGCCAACAGATGTGCTGGCTGCCTGGATTTTTACTGTGATAGCTGGATTGGCTCTTGTATTTTTGGTGGTAAAGAACAAAAAGCTAGGCATCATTTGGGAGTATATTAGAACTACAAATCACCGTAAAATTGGAACATTATATATTCTGTTTGGTGTCGTCTTTTTCCTTCGAGCAGGAATCGATGCTTTGCTCATTCGCACGCAATTAGCTTTTCCGAACAATGACTTTTGGGTATTTCAACATGAAAAGTACAGTGAGTTATTCACAACCCATGGCACGATGATGATCTTTTTTGCTGCGATGCCTTTGTTGTTAGGGTTAATGAATGTTGTTGTTCCATTGCAAATTGGTGCTAAAGATTTAGCATTTCCTTTTTTAAATGCAGTTGGATTTTGGCTATTTTTGTTTGGTGCTATATTCTTCAACATTGGGTTCTTTTTTAATACGACACCAGATGTAGGGTGGACTGGTTATGCACCACTATCAACTTCCGAGTATACTCCTGATGCAGGGACAGACTATTATGTTTTTGGTGTGCAGATTTCTGGGCTGGGCACTATTTTTACGGCACTTAATATGATCATTACCATTATCAGACATCGTGCACCTGGGATGAAATTAACGCGGATGCCACTTTTTCCTTGGGCAGCATTAATTACTTCGTTTTTAATGGTGGTAGCTTTTACTGTGTTAGCAATCGCATTGTACTTGTTAATGTTTGATCGTCTATTTGGTGCGAGCATATTTTCCGGAGATGAAGGGAATCCGGTTTACTGGCAGCATTTGTTTTGGGTTTTTGGTCATCCGGAAGTATATATTATTGCACTACCAGCGTTTGGCATTTTCTCTGACATTATCACGACGTTTTCCAGGAAGCGTATTTTTGGCTATCCAGCAATGGTTATTTCGCTATCCTTGATTGGGTTTTTAGGTTTTATGGTTTGGGCACACCATATGTTCACAGTTGGTTTAGGTCCAATGGCAAATACATTTTTCGCGATTACATCGATGCTGATTGCAATTCCAACTGGTATTAAAATTTTTAACTGGTTGTTTACGATACGGGGTGGTGTGATCAGAGTAACAACGCCAATGTTATTTGCTTTAGGATTTATTCCATCATTTGTAATGGGTGGTGTTACTGGGGTGATGCTTAGTGTCTCAGCAGCAGATTTCCAGTTCCATGATTCCTATTTCGTTGTCGCGCATTTTCATTATGTCATTATTGCCTCAACCATTTTAGGGATTTTTGGTGGCCTTTATTATTGGTATCCAAAGATTACTGGTTATCAGCTAGATGAAAAGTTGGGTAAATGGCATTTTTGGTTGTTTATCATTGGGTTTCATTTAACATTTTTCCCGATGCATATTTCCGGGTTAGAAGGTATGCCACGCCGTGTTTATACGTATGGAGCAAATGATGGTGTCTCCGGATTGAATTTTACAAGTACGATTGGCGCCTTTTTAATGGGAATGAGTATGTTGTTTGTGATATGGAATGTGTATAAGACACATACAAAAGGAAAAAAAGCTGGCAATGATCCATGGAATGGCCGGACATTAGAGTGGACCGTCCCATCCCCATCTACGGAGGATACTTTTGAACCAATGCCGATTGTTGACCAACTAGATCCATATTGGTATGCCAAAGTGGAAAATAGGTCATTACGTACGACGACAGACACACGCCCTGCTCCAATATCTGTATCTACAATCATACCGATAACAATGTCATTTTCCGTATTTATTATATGTCTTGGCTTGACGTATTCGTGGTATGTTCTTGCTGTAGCTGGTGGTATTGCTGTTCTAAGTTTATTTGTAATTCGGTCATTAACGGATGAGCGGCAGGCATATTATGGAGAGGGGGAGAAGGTCGATGAATGAATATGAAGCAGCCTTATTTAAGGATAAACAAATTGGCTTTTTTATTTACCTTGGTGTGGAGGCAATCATGTTCGCAACATTATTTGTTACGTATATCATTTTCACCCCGGCATCGATTGGACCAAAGCCGACAGAGCTATCTGAGGTGAAAAGCGTGATCTTATCTTCCTTTTTCCTGTTATCGAGTAGTGGAACATTGATGGTTGCTGAAAAAGGAATGGCAAATCGTCAGTATAAAAAATTATTAGGCTGGCTTGGGATTACTTGTTTATTTGCATTGATTTTCTTAGGGATAGAGGTTCATGAATTCTCAACGTATTTGCAGGAAGGTTACGGGATGAGCGCCAACGTGTTTATGAGTTCTTTCTATGTACTTGTGGGGCTTCATGCAGCACATGTTGGGTTCGGAATTGGCTGGATGGGGACCTTATTCATTCAATTTAAGAAAAAGATCCCGCAATCACTATTTATCGAGAAACAAAAAATTTTCTCCTACTATTGGCATTTTGTTGACGTTGTCTGGGTATTTATTATTATATTCGTTTATTTGCCTTATTTAAGGTAGAATGGAAATATTGGGAATAGTGAACTAGATTAATAACTTCGGGGTGCTTCCGAAAGATTGTTGTTTTATACAATAGATAGAAACGGCGACGTCATGAAAATTATTGTTTGTGACGCTTCCTCTCCCTCTAACGTGGGTTGAGTGGTTGAACCCGAGCGAGCACGAGAAAACATCGTCCCGAATGCGAGAATATCGGCACCAGGGAGAAAACATCGCCCCGAATGCGAGAACATCGGCGCCAGGGAGAAAACATCGTCCCGAATGCGAGAATATCGGCTTCAGGGAGAAAACATCGCCCCGAATGCGAGAACATCGGCACCAGGGAGAAAACATCGTCCCGAATGCGAGAACATCGGCGCCAGGGAGAAAACATCGTCCCGAGCGAAGAAACATCGGCGCCAGGGAGAAAACATCGTCCCGAGCGAAGAAACATCGGCGCCAGGGAGAAAACATCGTCCCGAATGCGAGAATATCGGCACCAGGGAGAAAACATCAACCCGATCAATATTACAGTGGGAGAGCAACTTCTTTGTTATGTCGCATTTTCTATCAACTACAAAATTAAAAAACAACAAACATTACAAAAAGGGGGATGATTGTATGGCGACGGGGTTGTTAATTACATTAATCGTCATTATTGGAATTTTAATTGTAGTACCATTACTAATTTTTTTACGTATTTATGTATCAGACCAGAAGCAGAAGGAGCATTCCATTTTACGGAATTACCCAGTGTTAGGTAAAGTTCGGTATATTGCGGAAAAGGCAGGGCCGGAATTTCGTCAATATCTTTTCAATAACAATAACGAAGGAAAACCGTTTAATCGGCGTGAATTTGAGTATGTCTATAAGTCAGCCAAATATAATAGCCGGATGATTGGGTATGGATCGGAACGTGATTTTGCCGAAGAAGGTCTGTACATTGTGAATAAAATGTTTCCGAGTCAGCGTGAGGAAATGAAAATTGACCAGCAGCCAAAGATTAAAACAAGGCTTTATTCGATCGACAATGAGAAGCTTCTCAGTCGTAAGGAACACCATGAGGAAGGTATTCTTAATCCATTCTATCTAACGGATGATGAAGCTATTATTCTAGGAAAAGATACTGTTAAAAAACCGTTTAAGCTAAAAGGAATAATCGGTCAATCGGCAATGAGCTTTGGTTCATTAGGAGATCATGCGATAACTGCGCTTTCCAAAGGATTAGGTATGGCCGGTGGTACATGGATGAACACTGGAGAAGGGAGTATCTCACCATACCATCAAAAAGGTGATGTGGATATTATGATGCAAATAAGTCCTGGTTTGTTTGGTGTGCGTACCAAAGATGGAGAGTTTTCTTGGGAGGCTTTTAAAAATAGAAGTGAAATCGAGCAGGTTAAAGCATTTGAATTAAAATTAGCGCAAGGTGCCAAAACACGTGGTGGCCATGTTGAAGGAAGTAAGGTAACCGAAGAAATTGCTGAAATCCGTAAAGTAGAACCAGGTGTAACCATTAACAGTCCAAATCGGTTCCGTGAGTTCGATGATGCTAAAGGGTTGTTGGAGTTTCTCGATAAAATGCGTGACATTGGTGGGAAACCAGTTGGAACAAAGATTGTTGTTGGGGATGAACAGCAGGTAGAAAGTTATGTTCAAGCGATGAAGGAAACAGGCATTGTTCCTGATTTTATTACGGTTGACGGTGGAAACGGTGGAACGGGAGCATCTTATTATGAATTAGCTGAATCGGTTGGATTGCCAACGTTTGCTGCATTGCCACTTGTTGATGATATGCTGAAAAAATATGGACTTAGAGATCAAACGGCCATTATTGCCTCCGGAAAATTGATTACTCCGGATAAAATTGCGATGGCACTTGCCTTAGGTGCGGACTTAATTAATATTGCTCGTGGCTTCATGCTTAGTGTCGGATGTATTATGGCACAAGTTTGTCATACAAATAACTGTCCTGTTGGTGTTGCAACAACGGATCCTAATTTGCAAAACGCGCTAAGCATTGAGGAGAAAAAGTATCGTGTATGCAATTACTTAATTGCTCTTCGCGAGGGTGTATTTGATATGGCCGCTGTTGCTGGTTTGGATAGTCCGACTAAATTTAACCGTGAACATATCATTTATAAGGACCGTTTCAATCGGGCAAATAAGGTAATGAGTTATTCACATACAAGCTAGCGAATATTATTTGTCAATTTTGGATATTTACAATTTACTGTTGATTATTGGTCCCATTAACTGTACAATATAAGGTAGAAAATTATCGTTCTCGTTAATTGGGGGGATATAGCGTAGTGGAGAGCTTTTTAACTGTATTAGAAGATACGAAAGAGAAGCTTGGCAGGCAATTGCAAACAAATGAAATAGAATTTTTGCAATGGGTTTATGATCGCTATAGGGAAGATGAGCAACAGAAGGAGCAAAATATATGTATATCGTGAAACGGTTATAAAAAGCCTTGGGAAACCAGGGCTTTTTAGTTTGCTATAAACGCGTTTGTTCCACTATACAAGGATCCCGTGTTATACTTAAGCGAGTTCGATTAAAGGAGCGGTTTTATGGCGGTAACAACGAATACTGTGATCCAAAAAATGATGAAGGAAGTACAGGAATTAAATAAACAACAAATGAATCAGCAAGTGATGATGCAACATGTTGCTAATGTGAAGCTGTTATGTGAGCTGCTATTGGATGAAGAAGGTCCATCGGTTACAACTAGTAGTGACATATCGGCGCGTGAAATGAAGGCAATGATGGGCACTTCCACTCATCCATCAGTTAGAACGCAATCGGATCATGAGACGATCGATCATGACGAAGCGAATGGTAAATCAATTTTTGACTTTTAAAGATACATACAAGGGAGGGAATAAAGATGAAGTTATTTTTATTGCTTGGTGCAATAAATGGCTTTCTCGCAGTAGCATTAGGAGCCTTTGGGGCACATGGCTTAGAAGGGAAATTATCAGAAAAGGCATTAACAACGTGGGATAAAGCGGTAACCTATCAAATGTTTCATACAGTGGCATTGCTTTTCACAGGATTATTAATAGCGAAGATTCAAACTGGCGGTATGATGTGGGCAGGTTGGTTATTCTTCATTGGTATTCTACTATTTTCCGGAAGTCTTTATATCTATTCGACGACAGGAATTAAAACGTTTGCGATGATCACCCCACTTGGTGGCGTAGCGTTTTTGATCGGCTGGGTTTTATTGGGATATGCTATGGTGAAACATCTATAAGTTAGTCTAGAACACTCATAATTTCTAGAGGTGGGTAATCAAATAGGTTGTAAAAATAAATAATAAGACCGCCTGTAACATGTGTTTTCCTGCTCGGTTTGTTTGATGTGTTTGCCATTCGACAATTGCACCGCTAAGCAGGCTTAGGGCAATTAGGTATAATGCCAGGATAATGATGAATAGGAACCCTTTTATTAAGGCAAACACCCCAACTAATGCAGCGATGAGAATGGCAATTAGTTCTAATCGAATGAATTTTTCAGATGGATGTCGCATATGATACTCCCCTTTTGGGTGAACAGAGAGGATGACGCATGTGGAACAAATACAGTTCCATATGGTCATCCTATTTTGTTGTATTGAAAGACAAATGGTTGCGGATTACCGATTACGAAAATTTATTGGTTACATATACGGCGGTTATCTTGAAGGATAAGTAGACATTTGACCATATGGATAGGAATAATTGATTTCCTCATTAAATGTAATGTAATCAAGGTATACCATCAATAACAAGTAACGTTTATTCGTTTGTGGGTCCCTTAAAATAATGTGATCTCGACCGGCAGCTTCGACGACACCCTTAAATACCTTTTCTTGATTGTTTTCGAATGTCATGTATACATTAGCAAGTTTTCCCTCATTTAGTCGTAAAATATTTTCAATATACGATTGCTCTGCCGGCAGCTGGCTTGGTGTTACGGGTGGTTGCTGGACCTGTTGTTGTGGATATTGTTGTCGGTAGTCGTATACGGGATAGTAGGCTTGTGACGTTTGTGGGTAATAGTAATAAGGATATGCTTGGTATGCTGCGTTTCCATATGCCTGATTGGTAGTATCTTTTTTCTCGCTCATAACAAAACCTCCTAAAATAAAGTAGTAACGAAAATCTGGGGGTTAAGGTGGGATAAAGTAATCGACTGAATAGCCAATTACATTACATTTGACCTCGGTAGGCATCACAGCCATAACGTACACCCCATTTCTGTATATCTCTATGCTGGGCCTTTTACTGATGTGTATGAAATTTGCAGTCGATGTATGACAAAATAAAAGTATTGGGGACTTGTAGAGAAAGGTTATGCGGAAAAGGGACAGAACATCTTATTTGTATGTAGTGGCTCTGCAAGAAAAAGGCGTGCCTTGAACAAGTAAGAGTGAACATTGCCCATTAAAAAAGCCTTCTGCACATTGTACAGAAAGCTTTCAAATTATACTTGTAAAAAGGCTGCAACGTCTTCTTTTGGCAAATGGTTTCCAACAAAGAATTCGCCAAATTCACCGTAACGTGCACTAACTTCATCAAACCGCATTTCGTAAACGATTTTCTTCAATTCAACAGCATCATGGGCAAACAGTGTCACGCCCCATTCCCAGTCATCAAAACCAAAAGAACCGGTAATAACCTGTTTTACTTTCCCGGAATACTTGCGACCTGTTTTACTATGTTCATATAACAATTTTGCGCGTTTATCAAACTCAAGGGAGTACCAGTTATCTTCTCCTTGTCTGCGTTTGTCCATTGGGTAAAAACACATATGCTCCCATTTTGGCAAAATTGGTTTGAGTCGCTCCTGAATTTTTGGAAATGACTCTAGATCCGCCCCGCCTTTTGGTTCGGAATACTTGGAAAGTTCGACAACCGATACATAAGAATAGGACGGTCTTAGGTATTCAGCAAATTTTGATTTATTAAATTCAGTTTCTAGTTCATTTAGTTCAACCATTGTAGGACGTAGAAACATGAACATTATGTCCGCTTTTTGCCCAATAACTGTATATAGCACATGACTACCATTTTTTTCCTCTTCAACATTTTCCCATTTTGTTAACAATTGCTTGAACTCATGGATAGCTGCTTGTCTTTCTTCACTAGATGCCATTTTCCATGATGTCCAATCAATGCTTCGAAGGTCATGTAAACAATACCAGCCATCCATTGTTTCAACTGCTGCTTCGGCCATTCTATATCTCTCCTTTTGTTACAGTAAATAGTATTTGATGTTTTTACTATATCACAATTGGGGGACAATAATCATGGAGAAGGATCCAAGCTTTAGTCGCAAACGCTAGTGGGAGAGCGGTACTTTGCTTAATTGTGAAAAGTTAGTGTCAATACGATTGATCTGGATTCTATTTTTGAACTGTCTTTCTTTCATTAGAAATTGTAATCAATTATTATTTTAAGTAGTAGGGAAGGAGGTTTCAAGATGAGTAATCTATTTGAAACGCTAGAAAAACAAGTAACCAGTACGAATAAACAAATCGTTTTTCCTGAAGGCACGGATGAGCGAATTTTAAAAGCAGCAAGTAAACTTGGAACAGCGGGGATTTTAACACCGATTCTATTAGGTGACAGGGATCGTGTCGAACAGACGGCTGATGAAATTGGTGTCGATTTGACTTCGTGTAAATTAATCGATCCAGCAGCATTTGCTGAATTTGATCGGATGGTTGAAATATTTGTTGAACGTCGGAAAGGAAAAGTCACGCCAGAGGATGCCCGCAAAATTCTACTTGATGAAAATTACTTTGGTACGATGCTTGTCTATATGAACCAGGCGGATGGGTTAGTAAGTGGTGCTACACATTCGACAGCTGACACCGTCCGACCAGCATTGCAAATTATAAAAACAAAAGAAGGCATCCAGAAGACATCTGGCGTCTTTATTATGGTGCGTGATGAGGAAAAGTATGTTTTTGCTGATTGTGCGATTAATATAGCCCCAGATAGTCAGGATCTTGCAGAAATCGCAGTAGAAAGCGCAGAAACGGGAAAATTGTTCGACGTTGAACCACGAGTAGCAATGTTGAGTTTTTCCACAAAAGGCTCTGCTAAATCGGATGAAACAGAAAAAGTTGTCGAAGCAGTAAAATTGGCAAAAGAAAAAAATGGGCAACTGCTAATTGATGGTGAATTCCAATTTGATGCTGCATTTGTGCCTAGTGTTGCCAAGAAAAAGGCACCAGATTCTGTATTGGGTGGAAATGCCAATGTGTTTATTTTCCCAAGCTTGGAGGCAGGAAATATCGGTTATAAAATCGCACAGCGCCTCGGCGGCTTTGAAGCGGTTGGTCCGATTTTACAAGGGTTAAATCAACCAGTAAATGATTTATCACGGGGCTGCAGTAGTGATGATGTTTATAAATTGGCGTTAATTACCGCTGCCCAGGCGGAATAAGGTTATTCGGGAAGACGATCAGAGAAAGTGAGTTATTACAAAATGAAAAAGCTTGCCAACGCGATGTTGCAAGCTTTTTTGTTGATCGTTAGCGGGGTGGGATTGCTTTGGGATGGGTGGGAAACATCGACCCGAATCGCGAGAACATCGGCGCGAGAGCGGAAACATCGACCCGAATCGCGAGAACATCAACCCGAGCACGGAAACATCAACCCGAATCGCGAAACATCAACCCGAGAGCGGAAACATCAGCCCGAATCGCGAAACATCGTCCCGAGAGCGGAAACATCGGCCGGAGAGCGGAAACATCGGCCCGAATCGTGAAACATCAGCCCGAACGAGGAAACATCGACCCGAGCACGGAAACATCGGCCGGAGAGCGGGAATATCAGCCCGAATCGGGAGAACATCGGCCCGAGCGCGGAAACATCGGCCGGAGAGCGGGAATATCAGCCCGAATCGGAAACATCGTCCCGAGAGCGGAAACATCGGCCCGAGCGCGAGAACATCGTCCCGAGCGCGGAAACATCAGCCCGAGCGCGGAAACATCAGCCCGAGCGCGGAAACATCGGCCCGAGAGCGGGAACATCAACCCGAATCGCGAAACATCAGCCCGAGCATGGAAACATCGGCCGGAGAGCGGGAATATCAGCCCGAATCGCGAAACATCGTCCCGAGCACGGAAACATCGGCCGGAGAGCGGGAATATCAGCCCGAATCGCGAAACATCGTCCCGAGAGCGGGAACATCGGCCCGAGCGCGAGAACATCGTCCCGAGAGCGGAAACATCGGCCGGAGAGCGGGAATATCAGCCCGAATCGCGAAACATCAACCCGAACGAGGAAACATCGACCCGAATCGCGAAACATCAACCCGAACGAGGAAACATCAGCCCGAATCGCGAAACATCAACCCGAACGAGGAAACATCAACCCGAATCGCGAGAACATCGTCCCGAGAGCGGAAACATCAGCCGGAACAGTGTGCAGTGTAGTGAGCAAATGAATGATCACCGCACACGTATCGTCCAAATCCTGAAAAACATCGCCAAGTATTCACTCCATGTCAATAATTCCCTCATTCCGTTTCCGCATCTGCTGCAAACGGGTTTGGAATGTGGCCAGTTCACGGTCTGAAAAAACTGTGGCAACCACTTCATTACCTAATTCTTCTAAGGTAGAGTGGACCCGCTTTTTCATTTCCTCCATCGTCAATTCCATATTTAGTAACTCTGACAGAGAAGCCATTGTTGCTGGATCAACTTCTGGATATGTAAATTTTGTTTCGCCATCCTGAATACTAACGTCATAAAACTCCCGTATTAGTGCTGCGCGCGCACTCCCACTACCTTCCACATCTAGGTAAATTTGAATAGCTGCACCATCTTTGATGCGGCGCTGGGAAATTCCGGCAAATTTTCGCCCGTTGATACTTAAATCATAATCACCTGGACAGTAGGAGCCGACGATTTCATATGCTTCGATTTTGTTAGTCAGATCACGTAACATGTATTGAACGAAGCTGACCATTGCTTCGTAGCATTCATGAATCGTAATATGTTTCACACCTGGCAATACAAGCGATATATTTAAAACTCCCTCATCTAAAGCTACGGCAAGCCCACCAGAGTTTCGAACGACTGTCTGATATCCGTGATCGTGAAGCAGGTGGATCCCCTCCTCAATAAAAGGCAAGCGTGCGTCTGGGATGCCGAGCACAACTGTATTAGGATGGACCCATAACCTTACTGAAGGCGGGGAATCTCCTTCACTGACAGACGTGGCCAATGCATCATCAATCGCAAATGATGTCATTGCGGAAACTGGCACATCGTTGAAATAGTTGTCGTTAGATTGATCAATATAGCGGAATGTCGTATGATGAACAATTTCTTTCCAAGTTTTCATTATGTTCTCCTTCATTAAATTCCTATGTACCTCTTTTTAACTTTGACTATCTATTATATAATAAAACAAAACTGTCGAAAAGAAACGGGTTGTTTTTTAAATGGCATATAAAAATGAACAATTAGAAGAGGAAAAAGTTTTTAAAGATCCAGTACATAGATATGTCCATGTTAAAGATTTAGTAATATGGGACTTGATTGCGACACCTGAATTTCAACGTTTGCGGCGTATCAAACAACTGGGGACAACCAATTTAACCTTTCATGGTGCAGAACATAGCCGGTTTAACCATTCATTAGGTGTTTATGAAATTGTCCGGCGAATCATTTATAATTTTAAAGATCGGCCTCATTGGAACAACAACGAGCGCTTGTTATGCCTTTGTGCAGCACTGTTGCACGACTTGGGTCATGGGCCGTTTTCTCATTCATTTGAAAAAGTATTTAAACTTGATCATGAATATTTTACCCAACAAATTTTACTTGGCGATACGCATGTGCATACGATTTTGGAGCGTGTGGAAGCGGGATTCTCTCAAAAGGTAGCCGATGTCATTGCCAAAACATATGAAGATAAATTAGTTGTCAGCCTGATTTCTAGTCAGATTGATGCTGACCGGATGGACTATTTGCAGCGTGATGCCTATTTTACCGGGGTTAGTTACGGCCATTTTGACATGGAGCGGATCCTACGGGTGATGCGCCCGATTGATGATCAGGTTGTGATTAAATCTAGTGGGATGCATGCGGTGGAAGATTATATTATGAGCCGGTATCAAATGTATTGGCAAGTCTATTTTCACCCAGTCACAAGAAGTGCGGAAGTTATTTTGTCAAAAATTCTACACCGTGCGAAGTATTTGTTTGAGCATAATTATACATTTAAGTTAGAACCAACACATTTTGTTTCCTTTTTTAATGAAAAAGTAGATTTGCAGGAATATGTAAAACTCGATGAAGCGATCGTTTTCTATTATTTTCAGCTTTGGCAGGAGGAAGATGACGATATTTTGCGCGATTTGTGCGAGCGATTTATGAACCGTCGCTTGTTTAAGTATGTGGAATTCAATCCGAATCTGCAAATGAATGAATGGATGGAGCTATACCGTTTATTTCAAGGCGTCGGGATTGATCCAGAATATTATCTTGTTGTTGATTCGTCGTCGGATTTGCCATACGATTTTTATCGTCCCGGTGAGGAAGAGGAACGGTTGCCAATTCATTTGCTAATGCCGAATAACGAGCTTAGGGAACTATCAAGAGAATCTGATATTGTTGAGTCTATTTCTGGGAAAAAACGAACGGATCACAAGTTATATTTTCCCGCTGATTTGTTGAACAAGCTTACTGATGGTGATGTGAAGAAACGAATGTTTGAACTTTTATATGGTGAAGGAGCGGAAAACCATGTTGACTAATCATGCTAAATTAATGCAATTTTTCTCGGTTGCAAAGGAAGTTATAGGGCGGAAAAAGCTGCAGAAAATGATCTATATTTTACAGAAAAATCATGTCCCATTTGAGGAAAAATATCAATTTCACTTTTATGGGCCATATTCGGAAGAGCTCTCACTAAGGGTAGAAGAGTTGACGAATCTCGGCTTTATTACGGAAGAAAAAGAGGATAAAAGCAGTTATTATCAATACAATTATAAAATTACTGGTGATGGGAAAGAGTTTTTAAACCAATTTGCCTTGGACATGCCGGATTTTACGAAAAAAGTGGACATGCTTAAATCAAAGAGCTCGCGTTTTCTTGAGCTTGTTTCGACGATGTTGTTTTTCGATGATTTAACCAAATCCGAAGTTGTTGAGAAAGTTCATGTTGTCAAACCAAAACAGAAGTATTCGGATGAGGAGATTAGGGAAGCTTGGTTGTTTATCGATGCATTAAATGAAACTTCGCCTGTGTCATAGTAATATACCCATGTTTAGGTGCTATAAGGTGAGCAGTATCATTAGGGAATGTCGTCTTTCCATGTTTGGCAGCGACTTTTTATGTTCGATCATCAATTCTCTGTATTGAACTAGGGCACAGTAGCGATTGGATGAAATTGACTTCTAAATTATGCTACAATGAAAAGCAATAGCAAAAATAGGAGGGTCCTTGAATGAGTTCAGATCAATCTGCTAATCAAAAGAAAAGTAATCCATTTACGATAATAAAAGACGATCCACTTGATGGCGATAAAGGTTATGGCGCTGGATCGATTAGTCTTGAAAATATGTCACCAGTAATTGTTGATCCGAATGAAGATCAAGCGTTTGTTGATATGGGTGCTATGCATGCGCGGAGTGAGGTGGAACGCCGTGTGAAATTCTTGCCTGATAAAGACGCAGTTCCGAATGGCAAATTGTATTGGATTGTTTGGGTAACGGTTGAAAAAGGGGAAAATGGTCCTTATTTTTCCGGCGTATGTGGTAGTGAAATCCGGGTTGATCGTTCCATTAAACGAGCATACAAATCCATGCCTGAGCATGTGACACATATGGAAAAGTCATTAAAAGGGAAAGTTATCATCGAGCATATGGATGAGCATTCCAAGCACTTGTTAAAAGACTTTCTTGTCGATTTTAACGGTGGTGAAATGTGGAAAAACTCGGGCGATGAATTGAAGCAAGCACTACCAGAATCATGAACAATTTGTGAACGAATCATGAACAATTGCTTAAATTCTTGTACTTTGCGATAGAAATTTGTAAAATATGTGTACATGGGCTTACACATGTATTACTAGGACAAAAAAGAAGCTGACTCAACCAGTGGGACGGACCTCGCTGTGTGTGTCAGCTTCTTTATTTCTTTTATAGTGGTTTGGAGCCACTACTTTTTTATTTGCCTAAAACAGCATCTCGAATAATTCTTTCAATATACCGTCTTTCTCCTCGGTATCATTCTGTTTCTTTTTATCCTTTTTCTTTACCTTATGTTTTTCATCTTCCGGTAAATGAGTAGAACAATAATCCTTTGGTTCGGTTCCTTTTTTAAAATACATTACCCGACGATGTGGACAATAAGACGTTGCACGTGATCCAGATTCGGGGTCAATGGTAACACCGACAACTCCGCTTGGAACATCGAACTTATTGTTAGGTACATCTTCATGGGCTGCTTCCATGAATCTCGCCCAGACATTTTTGGCGTAAGACACTTCAGCGACTTTTTCCACTTGGCGGTTGTCGTCATACCCTGTCCAAATACCGGTTACAAGGTCAGGACTATACCCAATCATCCAGCTGTCAGAATTGGTAGTTCCAGATTTCCCAGCATATGTATGTGTGAGTTGATCCACGATCGTGGACCCTGTTACAGCCATATATCCATTTAATGAACGATCAAACATCCCCGTCAATAATTGCGTTAAAATGAATGTCCGCTGCGGGTCTAATATCTGATCACCAGTCACATTTTCACGTTCATATACTACTTTTCCCTTTCGATCGATGATTTTTTCAATGGTATGACCAGTAATTTCTTGACCGCCATTCGCTAACATGCCGTATCCTGTCACCATTTCTTTAACGGATACAGATGCTGTTCCTAATGCGAGCGAAGGGACAGATGGTAATTTGCTATTAATCCCAAATGTACGAGCTGTGTCGATTAATTTCCCAACCCCGAGAAAAAGATTGGTTTTCACTGCATATACGTTGTCAGACAGCGCTAACGCTTGTGCTAGTGTAATTGGTTCATTGGCATAATAACCGTTGAAATTACTTGGTTGATAGACATCTCCATCCTCTAATTTGAATACAGTTGGCTTACTCATCAGCATTGTCGTCGGGGTATAGCCGTTTTCCAATGCTGCATAATATAAAAATGGTTTGAATGTAGACCCTGGCATCCGTCTTGCTTGGATGGCGCGGTTGAATTTACTTGTTTGATAGTCACGGCCACCAACCAGTGCTTGAATTCCACCTGTAGACGGGTCCATTGCGATTGCACCAACTTCCATCTTGCTGTTGTCTTGAAAAACAGATGTAATTTTTGCTTCAAGCTGTTTTTGCCGTTTAAGATCCAAAGTTGTGTAAATCTGGTAGCCGCCGGAACGGATTTGCTCCTCATCAAGTTGTAAAATAGTTGCCGCATCCTGTAAAACAGTATCCTGAAAATATGGTGCTGTCCGATCCTCTTTTTGTTTTTCTGGTTCTGCAAATGCTAATTTTTCCCTTGTAGCCAAAAAATAAGTTTCTTGATCAATTACGTCTTTTTCCAAAAGTAATCCGAGGATCCACTTCTGCCGTTCTTTGGCATTTTCCATATTGTTAAAGGGCGAATAATAGGTGGGTCCTTTCGGGATTGCAGCAAGCATGGAGGCTTCGGCAAGGGACAATTCATCTGCTGATTTGTTGAAAAAATACCTACTGGCAGCTTCCACACCATACGCGCCATGTCCATAGTAAATCGTATTTAAATAGCCCTCCAAAATTTCATCCTTTGAATAAAACATTTCCAAGCGCACTGTATAAAAAGCTTCCTGCAGTTTACGTGTCCATGTCTTATCAAATGATAAATAGAGATTACGGGCATACTGCTGTGTAAGGGTACTGGCACCTTCTTTTAACGACATACTTTTCAGATCCGTCCAAAGTGCACCAGCAATGCGTGGAATGTCAAAACCGTTATGGTCATAAAAATGTTGATCCTCGGCAAGTAATGTTGCTTTAACGAGTTGGTCTGACATATCATCTAAATCAACCCAATAGCGACTTTCATTCCCGCTTTCTTCACCGATCACCTGATTGTCGTTGCTATAATAGATTGTATTTTGATCGGTTGTAAGTTTGGGCGGACCGAGTAGAAAGCTAACCAAATAAACACCAGCCACAAACGTGACGGTCAGCAACACCAATCCAATCGATATTTTCCATAAAAGGCGCTTTTTTATCTTTTTCCAACTCATCATTATTAGCTCCAATTTTCATGTTGTAGTGCGTGTTCAAAAAGTTGCCAAATTAGAAGCAAGAAAGTCGAGACGGCGTAGATTTGAGCCCCAGAGTGTACATAAATAGGTACATGAGGAGGGGAAAAACAAGCCAACGAAGAGATTTGCCGCTTATTATTTGGTGACTTTTTGAACAACCTCTTGTATGCATTTTTTACCATTATGGGAAAAGATAAACAGATATAAACACAGCCCAAAGAAAAATATTGGTAATGTAAAAACGCCCCTCCTATGAGTGGGCGTTTTTACATCAACCCGAGAACGAAAACATCAACCCGAGAACGAAAACATCAACCCGAGAACGAAAACATCAACCCGAGAACGAAAACATCAACCCGAGAACGAAAACATCAACCCGAGAACGAAAACATCAACCCGAGAACGAAAACATCAACCCGAGAACGAAAACATCAACCCGAGAACGAAAACATCAACCCGAGAACGAAAACATCAACCCGAGAACGAAAACATCAACCCGAGAACGAAAACATCGGCGCGAGAACGAAAACATCGGCGCGAGAACGAAAACATCAGCCCGAGCAGGAAAATCTGCTCTCCATACACCTTTATATTGAAATCGGCACCCATTTATCGCTATAATAAGTAAATATCCGATTTTTAATGCAGGAGCGATTTTATGGATGCACAACAAACCCGAGTTGCGATTGAACTTCAGATGACCATTGAAGATAATGGGCAGATCGAGCAGACAACAACAAACGCAACTGGACTTTTATATAACCGCAACAATATGAATGTATTAACATATGATGAACACCAAGAAAATAGCGACCCAATCAAAAATTTAGTGACCATACAACCGGAAAAGGTGAGCATTAAACGGACGGGGCCGGTTCAGATGCATCAGCAATTTCGCTTGAACCAAACCTCTGAGAATGTTTTCCAACACCCGCATGGTAATATACATATGGAAACAGAAACAGAGAAAATAGATTACAACCCGCTAACCGCTACCAATCAGGGGCATTTAGCGATAACGTATACGGTGAGTCTAAATGGACAGGACGCGCGCAAGCATCAATTAACAATGGTTATGAAAGAGGAGGAAGCCCAATGAATGTATTAGCCCAAACAGAAGAAACGTTAAAACAGGAAATTGCAGAAGCAGTCATAAAGGCGGAACTAGCAACTAAAGAAGAACTGCCGCAAATAATTTTGGAGAAGCCGAAAGACAAGTCCCATGGTGATTTTGCCTCAAATATTGCGATGCAGCTTGCACGAATTGCGAAAAAGGCACCACGGCAAATTGCGGAAGACATTGTGGCAAACCTGGATCAGACAAAAGCAGCAATTGAAAAAGTAGAAATTGCTGGGCCTGGATTCATCAACTTTTTTACCAAAAATGATTTTCTAAGTGAGCTTATCCCGACAATATTAGCAGCTAAAGATAATTACGGGAAAACGGATGCCGGACAGGGAGAGAAAATCCAAGTTGAATTTGTATCGGTGAATCCAACGGGTGATTTACATCTGGGCCATGCGCGCGGAGCAGCATTTGGTGATGTGCTTTGCAATGTATTGGATACAGCAGGCTACAGTGTTGAGCGGGAATATTATATGAATGACGCTGGTAAACAAATTGACAACCTAGCATTATCGGTTGAAGCGCGTTATTTGCAAGCTTTGAATATGGATGCTGAGATGCCGGAGGATGGTTATCGCGGGAAAGATATTATTGAAATCGGGGAAAAACTTGCTGAAGAATATGGCGATAAATGGGCAAACACAGATAAAGCAGAACGTCTGGACTTTTTTAAGGAATATGGTTTGGAATATGAAATGGGTAAAATAAAAAAAGACTTAGCTGACTTTCGTGTCTATTTTGACAGCTGGTTTTCTGAGCGATCTTTATATAAAGAAGACAAAATTACAGATGCATTAAATACGTTGGAGCAAGGCGATTATATTTATGAAAAAGATGGGGCAACATGGTTCCGCTCAACGGACTTTGGTGATGATAAAGATCGTGTGTTGACTAAACAGGATGGAAATTATACGTATCTAACTCCGGATATCGCTTACCATCAAAATAAACTAGAACGTGGCTTTGATAAAATTGTGAATGTGTGGGGTGCTGACCATCACGGCTATATTCCGCGGATGCGTGCAGCGATTCAAGCGCTTGGCTATGACAAAGATAAGTTAGATGTCAAGATCATTCAAATGGTTAACTTATTTGAAAACGGCGAAAAACTGCGCATGAGTAAACGGACAGGTAATGCTGTTGCGCTGCGTGAATTAATGGACGAAGTTGGTGTTGATGCCGTACGTTATTTCTTTGTCACTCGTTCAAATGATTCACAGCTTGACTTTGATTTAAATTTGGCACGTTCACAGTCCAATGATAACCCTGTTTATTATGTCCAGTATGCACATGCACGGATTTGTACTATGTTAAAACAGGCTGAAGAAAAAGGTTTGTCTGCTGAGGGCTATGACGCGATTTTGTTAACGGCTGAAAAGGAAATGGACCTATTGAAAAAATTAGGTGCGTTTCCACAAACAATTGCTGATGCTGCAGCAAAGGCAACACCACATAAGGTGACACAATATATCTTTGACCTGGCTTCATTATTGCATAGCTTTTACAATGCCGAAAAAGTGTTAGATCCGGAAAACCCAGAACGCACAAAGGCACGCATCGCACTAATGAAAGCCGTCCGCATTACCATTGCCAACGGTCTGAAAATAATTGGTGTAACCGCACCGGAAAAAATGTAAACATGTCTCCCTATCCTTTATTAAGGTGGGGAGACATTTCTTTTGGCTTTTTTAAATAAAGGCTGTTTTTTACACAATAGATATAAAATGAGACATAGTGTTTTATTGATTGGTGCCTCACTCCTACCACTCCGAAATTTGAACTTGCCTGTATAGCTAGGTTGCAACTTACCTGTGTCAGATTGGGAAAAGCGAAGTGTATTTCCGTAGCGGCAATCAGTGCACAGTTTCTAACCACCACCAAATTAAAAATCAACAAACATTACAAAAAAGAGCCTTATTTAAAAAGAATCTCAAAAAGCCAGCAAATGATAATTAGTACATCCCCCTTGTTAACACAATCCACATTACCTTGATTCCACCCATTTATTTGAATATGCTCTTTAAAAAAATGACAATTGTAAAAAAATATGTTGACTGAATGATCATTCACATTTAAAGTAGTAGTATAACCTTTTTAAAGGAGACATAAGGCGTTTAATTTTCCGAAAAATGCAATCGCTGTCATTTTCGGCTATAATAAACAAAGGGGGAGCGGGAATGGATACGTTTTTGCTGATAAATGCAATTGTGTTCACAGTTGTCGTTATCTATGGATTATATTTATTCGGTAGAGTAATAGCAACGCGGACAGCATATATCAAACTGGGAAAAAAATCAGTATTTGATGGGGAAATTAAAGAGCGTTTGCGGAGGATTGGCAAAATTGTTTTTGGCCAATCAAAGCTGTTAAAGGATAAAAAATCCGGCATCATGCATGTCATGATGTTCTATGGATTTTTACTAGTCCAATTTGGTGCCATTGATATGTTTGTCAAAGGGTTGGCACCTGGTAAGCATTTACCATTTGGATTGTTCTATCCTGGTTTTACATTTTTCCAAGAACTTGTCACGTTAATGATCTTGGTAGCCGTAGCGATTGGTTTTCACCGCCGCTATGTTGAAAAGCTTGTTCGCCTAAAACGCGGATTTAAAGCTGGACTTGTACTTATATTTATTGGAACGTTAATGCTATCTGTTCTAGTAGGTAACGGGATGGCACAAATCTGGCATGGTCATGAGGCAACATGGTCAGAGCCAGTTGCTAGTTTGATAGGTATGGGCTTTGGCTGGATGTCACCGGCTGCAGCTGCTGTTGTATTCTACTTAGCTTGGTGGGTTCATGCGATCACAATCCTGACATTTTTAGTGTATGTGCCACAATCAAAACACGCACACTTAATTGCAGCACCAATCAATGTGTTCTTAAGTAAACGTGTTCCGGGAAAACTTAAGAAACTGGATTTTGATATTGATGAAGATGCCGAAGAAAGTGAAGAAGAAATTTCCTTTGGTGTTGGAAAAGTAGAAGATTTTGAGCAATACCAAATGATTGACTTTTACGCGTGTGTGGAATGTGGCCGTTGTACAGATGTATGTCCGGCTGCGGGTACTGGAAAAATGCTTTCGCCGATGGATTTAATGGTTAAAATTCGTGACCATCTAACTGAAAAAGGTGCTGCAGTCACTGGTAAATCACCATGGGTACCATCCTATGCTTTTTCAAACACAAAAGGAAATCAAATTGCGAATTCAGAAGCGGCAGCAAGTGTCGAAAGTGTTAGCCTAATCGGTGACGTTATTACAGAAGAAGAACTTTCTGCTTGTACAACGTGTCGTAACTGTGAAGATGCTTGTCCTGTTATGAATGAGCATGTTGATAAAATTATTGACTTGCGCCGTTATTTAGTAATGACGGAAGGGAAAGTAAATCCAGACGCGCAACGTGCAATGATGAACATTGAGCGTCAAGGAAATCCGTGGGGTCTATCGAAAAAAGATCGTATTAAATGGCGTGAATTAGATGAATCTGTTTATATTCCAACAATGAAAGAATTGAAAAAGGAAGATAAAGATTTTGAATACTTATTCTGGGTAAGTTCGATGGGTGCATATGACAATCGCAGTCAAAAAATTGCACTTGCTTTTGCAAAACTAATGAACAAAGCAGGAATAAGTTTTGCAATATTAGGTAACAAAGAAGCAAATTCAGGTGATACGGCTCGTCGCATCGGAAATGAATTTTTATTCCAGGAAATTGCTGAGAAGAATATTAAGGAATTTGAAAAGCATGATGTGAAAAAGATCGTTACAATTGATCCGCATGCTTATAATATTTTCAAAAATGAGTATCCTGATTTTGGCTTTGAGGCTGAGGTTTACCATCATACACAAATGCTCTTTGATCTTGTGATGAATGGAAAACTTTCACCTAAGAAGGAAATTAGGGAAAGGCTCACATATCATGATTCCTGTTACTTAGGAAGATACAATGGTGTTTATGATCCGCCAAGAGAAATTCTGAAGTCTATCCCAGGACTTGAGCTTGTTGAGATGGACCGCAGCCGCGAAAATGCGATGTGCTGTGGTGCTGGTGGTGGATTAATGTGGAGTGAGGAAACGACGGGTAGTCGGATTAACGTTTCTCGCACAGAGCAAGCTATGGCGGTTCAACCATCGATGATTTCGAGTGCGTGTCCATATTGCTTAACAATGTTGAGTGATGGTACGAAAGCGAAAGAGGTTGAGGAAGATATCAGTACAATGGATGTTGCAGAAATTCTTGCACTGTCCGTACTTGTTGAAGAAGAAGTGAAAACTGCTTAAAGGGGTAGTTCAAAAAGTCCTTATCCTTCTTTTGGAACACACGCACTTAAACAGATGTTTGCCGGGCGCTTCGAAAGTCCACAGTGAATCGTTAAAGTAAAATTGGAGGGGTGTCGTAACAGAGCCCCTCTCCTTTTCAAAGCCTATAGTGAGCGAGCGTTCAATCAATAAAAGTAAGCGTTATCAAAGTTTGCTAGAATAGAAGGACATTACATTTTGAAAGGAATGGTTTAATCATGAGAAAAACTGTTATCGTTTCAGGGGCACGAACACCATTTGGTAAATTTGGCGGTGCATTGAAATCATTTACCGCAGCCCAACTAGGTGGCAAGACAATTCGTGAGGCATTAGATCGTGCTGGTTTATCAGAATCAGAGATTGATGAAGTGATTATGGGAACTGTATTGCAAGGGGGTCAGGGGCAAATTCCGTCACGTCAGGCAGCCCGTGAAGCAGGCATTCCATGGGAGGTAAAAACTGAAACGATTAATAAAGTGTGTGCATCAGGTCTTCGCAGTGTAACATTGGCAGATCAATTGATTCGTCTAGGTGATGAAGAAGTGATCGTCGCTGGCGGGATGGAAAGCATGAGCAATGCACCATACTACTTGCCAGATGCACGCTGGGGAAATCGTATGGGTGATAAGAAAGTAATCGATATGATGGTACACGATGGATTAACATGTTCATTTAAAGGGATCCACATGGGCAATTATGGAAATTCAACCGCAGAGGAGTTTGGTGTGACAAGGGAGCAGCAGGATGAATGGTCACTTCGCAGCCATCAACGGGCAGTTGAAGCAATCGAAACTGGTAAATTTGCCGAGGAAATAGTTGCATTAGAGGTTCCACAACGTAAAGGTGAACCAGTTGTCGTTGATACAGATGAGGCACCGCGTAAAGATACAAGTATCGAGAAACTAGCAAAATTGCGTCCGGCATTTGCTCAAGATGGAACAGTTACGGCTGGGAATGCGCCTGGAGTTAATGATGGTGCATGTGCGTTTGTTGTCATGTCTGATGAAAAAGCAAAAGCTTTAGGCAAAGAAACAATGGCAACCGTTCTTGGTCATGCAGAGGTGGCAGTGGAAGCGAAGGACTTCCCACAAACACCAGGACTTGTAATTAATAAATTGTTAGAAAAAACAGGGTATACGAAAGATGATATTGATTTGTATGAAATCAATGAAGCTTTCGCGGTTGTATCTTTGGCAAGTGGCCAAATAGCTGGTATTGATCCAGAGAAAGTGAACGTCAATGGTGGTGCAGTTGCCCTAGGTCATCCAATTGGGGCTAGTGGCGCACGCATTATTTTAACTTTGATTCACGAACTAAAGCGCCGTGGTGGCGGATTAGGAATCGCAGCAATTTGTAGTGGCGGCGGCCAAGGTGACGCAATATTAATCGACGTACCAAAGCAATAACTGGGACATGGGGACAGGTCCCTTGTCCCAGCCAAAGCGGGACAACTAACCTGTCCCCATGTCCCGAAAAGGGAGGAAATGGATAATGGAGATTAACAAGGTGATGGTTATTGGTGCTGGGCAGATGGGTGCAGGTATTGCTCAAGTCTGTGCACAGTCTGGTTTTGATGTTTTATTAAATGATATGAACGAGCAGGCCCTTGATAAAGGGATGAAAAATATTGAGAAGTTATTAACACGTGCGGTGGAAAAAGAACGTATTACCGAATCGCAAAAGGTAGATACGCTAAATCGACTGCACCCGTCGACAACATTAGCCGATGCAGCAGACCGTGATGTCGTTATTGAGGCTGTTGTCGAAAATATGGATGTGAAGGCAAGCGTATTTTCAGAACTCGACAAAATTACACCAAAACATACGATTCTTGCGTCGAATACATCATCATTGCCAATCACAGAAATTGCTGCAACAACGAATCGACCAGAACAGGTAATTGGTATGCATTTTATGAATCCAGTTCCCGTGATGAAACTTGTTGAAGTTATTCGCGGTCTGCAAACGAGTGACGCAACTTATCAAACGATTGAAGACATGTCGGGAAAATTATCGAAAACATCGGTTGAGGTAAGCGATCTACCTGGTTTTGCAGCGAATCGTATTTTAATGCCGATGATTAATGAGGCGGTGTTTGCGCTACATGAAGGCGTTGCATCAGTAGAAGATATTGACACGGTGATGAAGCTTGGCATGAATCATCCAATGGGACCATTAACATTAGCTGACTTCATTGGCTTGGATACATGCTTGTATATTATGGAAGTGCTTCATGAAGGCTTTGGTGATAGCAAATACCGTCCATGTCCGTTACTGAGAAAATATGTGAACGCTGGCTGGCTTGGCAAAAAGTCTGGTCGCGGATTTTACCAATATAATTAATATGTTTACTAGCATGACATACAGAAGAGGGGGCGAATGTATGAATTTACATTTTTCCGAAGAACAGGAAATGATGCGAAAAATGGTGCGTGATTTTGCCCAAAAAGAAGTCGCACAAGAAGTAGATCGAATGGAGCGAGAGGACCGCTTTCCAAGGGAACTTATTAAGAAGATGGGCGAACTTGGGTTAATGGGTATCCCGATCCCTGAAGAATACGGTGGAAGCGGCATGGATTTCACGTCGTATATCATCGCCATTAATGAGCTGTCAAAAGTTAGTGCCACAATTGGTGTTATTTTATCTGTGCATACATCTGTTGGTACAAATCCTATCCGTTATTTTGGCAATGAGGAACAAAAGAAACAATATTTACCGAAACTAGCATCCGGCGAATACCTTGGCGCATTTGCTTTAACCGAGCCTGGTGCTGGGTCTGATGCCGCTAGTCTAAAGACGAAAGCAAAAAAAGACGGTGACACTTATATTTTAAACGGTTCGAAAGTGTTTATTACAAATGGCGGTGAAGCAGATACGTACATTACATTCGCCCGCACAGAAGACGAACAAGGAAACAGCAGTGTCAGTGCATTCATCGTGGAAAAGGATACACCGGGCCTTGTGATCGGGAAGAAAGAAAAGAAAATGGGATTACATGGTTCCAATACGGTACAGCTAAATTTTGACCAATGTGTCGTACCAAAAGAGCAACTGCTTGGCAAAGAAGGTGAAGGCTTTAAAATTGCCATGTCGAACTTAAATGTCGGGCGCATCGGTATCGCTGCCCAAAGCTTAGGCGTTGGTGAAGCAGCACTTGAATATGCTGTGAATTATGCAAAAGAGCGGGAACAATTTGGTAAGCCAATCGCCCATAACCAAGGAATTTCTTTTAAGTTAGCTGATATGGCAACAGAAGTCGAGGCTGCAAAACTATTAACCTATCATGCAGCATCACTCGTCCAGCAAAATATTCCTTGCAGCAAGGAAGCATCGATGGCCAAAATGTATGCATCAAAAACGGCTCGTCAAGCAGCAATTGAGGCTGTTCAAGTTTATGGTGGCTATGGGTATACAGAGGATTATCCAGTTGAACGCCTTTTCCGTGATGCAAAAATAACCGAAATCTATGAAGGAACAAACGAAATTCAACACATTGTTATTTCAAGACATCTTTTACTTGATTAAGGGGGACAAAAAATGAATTTTCAACTAACCGACGAACAAGAAATGCTACGTAAAATGGTCCGTGATTTTGCCAAAAAGGATGTAGAACCAACCGCCGCAGAACGTGATGAAGAAGAACGTTTTGACCGCGAACTGTTTGATAAAATGGCGGAACTTGGCCTAACAGGAATCCCATGGCCTGAGGAATATGGTGGAATTGGTGCGGATTTTGTCAGTTACGTTATTGCGGTAGAGGAATTGTCGCGTGTATGTGCATCAACTGGTGTTACACTATCAGCACACCTATCACTTTGTAGCTGGCCAATTTATAAATATGGAAATGAGGAACAAAAGAAAACATTTTTACATCGTCTAGCAACAGGCGAAGCATTAGGAGCCTATGCATTATCTGAGCCTGGTGCAGGTAGTGATGCAGCATCGATGAAAACAGTTGCGAAAAAAGATGGCGACCATTACGTGCTAAATGGTAATAAAGTATGGATTACCAATGGTGGTGTAGCGGACATTTATATCGTTTTTGCCAAAACAGATCCAGATGCTAAGCATAAAGGGGTTAGCGCATTTATTGTCGAAAAAGGTACAGAAGGATTTACGTTTGGTAAAAAAGAAAAGAAATTAGGCATACGGTCATCACCGACAACGGAATTGATTTTTGAAAACTGCCGCGTACCTAAAGAAAATATGCTTGGTGCGGAAGGTGAAGGCTTTAAAATTGCCATGACTACCCTTGATGGCGGACGAAACGGAATTGCAGCACAAGCATTGGGAATTGCCCAAGGTGCACTTGATGCAGCGGTTGACTATGCAAAAGAACGCGAACAATTTGGTAAACCAATCGCCCGTAATCAGGGGATTTCATTCAAACTAGCTGACATGGCAACAGAAGTCGAAGCTGCTCGTCTATTAACGTATCAAGCGGCATGGCTAGAATCAGAAGGCTTGCCATACGGAAAAGCATCCGCAATGTCAAAATTGTATGCTGGTGATGCGGCCATGCGCACAACTGTTGAAGCAGTGCAAGTCTTCGGCGGCTACGGCTACACGAAAGATTATCCAGTTGAACGTTACATGCGTGATGCAAAAATCACCCAAATCTATGAAGGAACAAACGAAGTACAACGAGTCGTTATCGGTAGAATGCTAACCAAATAACACTATGAATACAGCACTACTAAGGTTGTTTTCTAAAGATTGGGACTGCGATTACTCGCCCCATCGAAAATATTTGTTGTTTTTGACACAATAGATATAAACTGCGCAATGGTGGAAATTTTCTTCGCGATGCTTTCTCTAAATTTAATGGGTCTGAGTTCATTAACCCGCTACGGCAGAATACTTCGCTTTCCGTGGGCACGGCCTCAGCCTCCTCGGAAGCAAAGTGCGCTTCCTGCGGGGTCTTCGGACACGTGCTATTCCCACAGGAGTCTACGTATTCTGCCTCCGCTGGTAGTGGCTTTCTGGTTAGAGAGTAGTATTGGATCAATGATTCATGGTTTTCCTCTCATTTGATCAGGAAGTTATTCCAAGGCTTGGGGAAAATGCGAGAACCCAATGGGAAAAGGAACAATCTGAAGACCCCACAGGACATGGAAAGCTTCGACAGCGATACATCGTACGGAGGAAAAGTGCTTTTCTTTTTCGAGAAGTCGACTACCCAAGACGAAAATCAATTATAATAAAAATGGACTATAATTTTTATTATTTAATCCTGCAATAGATATTGGAAATGCAACGCACCATACCCAGCGGAGGAAATACATGGAGACTCCTGGGGGAGAAGAGGCATCGGTGAGACCCCGCAGTGCGGAAGGGGAACAAAGGCTAAGGTCGCCACGTCCTGTGGCAACGCCTTTGTGACCAACGTCGTGTTGGCCTGAGTAGGCTCAACAGCCGCCCGCGGAAAGCGAAATGTATTTCCGTAGCGGTAATCAGTGCACAGTTTATATCAACTACGAAATTGAAAAGCAACAAACAATGCGAAAACAGCTATACGAAAAGAAGAAAGGATGTGTCCCATGCATGCACTAGTTGAACGGATGAGACAACAGGATATGAGGGCGCTGGCGAAAGCAATCACGATGGTTGAAAATGATCATCCGGATAAACTGACACTCTTAAGTGATGTTTTTTCTCAAAAGAAGCACGCCCGCTATGTTGGGATAACCGGCTCACCTGGTGCAGGGAAGAGTTCCTTAGTAAATCGGTTAATTACCCATATCCGCAGCGAAGGCAAAACCGTTGCGATCATTGCAGTCGACCCCACCAGTCCATTTAGTGGTGGCGCATTGCTCGGTGATCGAGTCCGCATGAACCAGCATTTTACAGATGACGGGGTCTATATTCGGAGTATGGCGACCCGTGGAAGTTTAGGTGGCTTAGCACGTGCCACGAAGGATGCTGTGCGAATTTGTGATGCGTACGGATTTGATGTTGTCATCGTGGAGACGGTTGGGGTCGGTCAATCTGAATTAGATATTATGAAAATAGTTGATACGACAGCATTAGTGTTAACGCCAAATAGTGGGGACGTTCTGCAGATTTTCAAAGCAGGAATTATGGAAATAGCTGATCTATTCGTGATTAACAAAGCAGACCTCCCAGGCTATGGCAAGTTAAAATCACTATTAAAAGAACTGATCATGATGTCGAAAACGGATGAACATGAGAAGGCAATCGTCAAAACAATCACAACGGAAAACAAAGGCATTGATAAATTGTGGCAAAAAATCAACGAACATCATGATTTCTTGTACCAGACAAAAGTAGGTACGAAACGCCGAATTATGCAACAGGAGCTTGAGGTGTACGAATTGATTCGTGAAGAAATATGGCGTGATGTCGAGAAGTTTGTCGAGGCCGATGAGACATTACAAGTTGATGAAACTAGTGATCCATATAAATTAGCACGTGATTGGTATCAACAATGGAAAAAGAAGGGGGAAGTGTGACATGACACATAAACACGTTCTTTCTTCTGTTAAAGATCAAGTTTTAATTGAAAAACGTCGTAACCAAATGATTCAAGGCGCGATCACCCTTTTCAAGGAAAAGGGTTTTCACCGGACGACAACAAGGGAAATTGCGAAAGAATCAGGGTTTAGTATCGGTACATTGTATGAGTATATCCGAACAAAGGAAGATATTTTATTTTTGGTTGTTGACTCCATTCACCATCAAGTTCGGGAACGGTTAGAGGCAAAAATCGACTTAAAATCTCCATCTATGGAAAATTTTATTTCGATGATAAGATCATTTTTCCACCTGATGGATGAGATGCAGGAGGAGGTTTTGATCCTTTATCAAGAAGTAAAATCCTTGAAAAAGGAGTCAAGGGATTATGTGCTGCAAAAGGAACGTGACATGGTTGGAATGCTAGAACGTGTCCTTGTCGTCTGTTTACCAAATGAAATATCTAAACATGACGCAGAACTTATAGCCAATAACATATTTGTTCAAGGGCAAATGTGGGGGTTCAGAAGATGGATACTCCAAAAGCAATTTACCCTTGATGCGTACATCGACGGTCAAATTGATTATCTATTAAAAATTTTGACGATTGATCAAGAGCAATTAGGTAAGAAAAACGCTTAAAAGGAGGCACTTGAAATGGAACAAGAAGTCTATTATCCGAAAAATCCTGTCCGTATTGTAACCGCTTCAAGTTTATTTGACGGACATGATGCATCAATTAATATTATGCGAAGAATTATGCAGGCCAGTGGTGCTGAAGTTATTCATTTGGGTCATAATCGTTCCGTGGAAGAAGTTGTTCATGCTGCTGTTCAAGAGGATGTTCAAGGGATTGCGATTTCATCTTATCAGGGTGGTCATGTGGAGTATTTTAAATATATGGTCGATCTCTTGAAAGAACTTGGCGCGGACCATATTAAAGTCGTTGGCGGTGGTGGAGGAACTATTTTACCCCGTGAGATTAAGGAGCTTCATGACTATGGCGTAACATGGATTTTTTCACCAGAAGATGGACGAAAATATGGTCTGCAAGGAATGATTAATCGTGTACTGGAAAAATGCGATTTTATTCCGCCAGTTGATGTAAAAAAAGATCAAGAGAAGCTGATCAAAGGGGATCGCGGTACAATTGCTCGATTTATTACCTATATGGAAAACGATGAAGTGGATAGCAAGGAAAAGCAAGCTGTTCTTGAAGACATCCGGAAACAATCTAACAAAAATATACCTGCGCTTGGTATCACTGGAACTGGTGGAGCTGGGAAAAGTTCATTGACTGATGAATTAATCCGCCGCTTCATTCATGAAATTCCGGATAAAAAGATTGCCATTATCTCGATCGATCCAACCAAACGGAAAACAGGTGGTGCATTACTCGGTGACCGGATTCGTATGAACGCGATTTTTACTGACCGTGTATATATGCGTTCATTGGCAACACGCGATTCCCGTGATGAGCTTTCCAAAGCGATCCAAGATGTGATTGATGTTGTCAGAGCATCAGGTTATGACTTCATTATTGTGGAAACGAGTGGTATTGGGCAAGGGAATGCGGCCATCACAGATATTACCGATTTATCCATGTATGTCATGACAGCGGAATTCGGTGCGCCATCACAACTAGAAAAAATTGATATGATCGACTTTGCTGATTTTATCGTTATTAATAAGTTTGAACAAAAAGGGTCAGAAGATGCTTTAAGTCAAGTAAGAAAGCAATATGAACGGAGCCATATGCTCTTCCATCAGGACCAAGAAAAGTTCCCTGTCTTTGGCACAATTGCCAGCCAGTTTAATGACGAGGGGACAAATGCATTATTCGCATCGATTATTGATACGTTAAATGAAAAATACGATTGGAACAGTGAAACAGACTTCAATCGTAATACCATTGCTGAAAAGCAAAATATGATTATTACCAATGAACGCCGTCATTACTTACGTGAAATTGCCACACATATACGTAATTATCATAGCAACACAGAAAAGCAAAGTGACATTGCTCGTAAGCTTTTCCAATTGGAAGGTGTTAAAGAAACAATCGATGATGACAATGTGGTCAAAACAATTGATCAAACAATTGAATCTTACGAGGAAAAACTAGACCCAAGAGCGAAAAAATTGCTCGATTCCTGGGATGAAACGAAAGAAAGATACAGCCAGGAAAAAATGACGTTTTCTGTACGTGATAAAGAAATTGACATGGATATTGTCACAGAATCACTATCTGGGTTGAAGATTCCGAAAGTCGCATTTCCGAAATATACCGACTGGGGCGAGCGTTTAACTTGGTTATTGAAAGAAAACGTTCCAGGGGCGTTTCCATTTACTGCGGGGGTTTTCCCGTTTAAGCGCAAAGGGGAAGATCCAACACGCCAGTTCGCTGGAGAAGGTACACCAGAACGTACGAATCGTCGTTTCCATTACTTATCAAAGGATGATGATGCAAAACGGCTTTCCACAGCGTTTGACTCTGTAACATTATATGGGGAAGACCCGGCGCCGCGTCCAGATATTTACGGTAAAGTAGGCGAAAGTGGCGTAAATATTTGTACGCTTGACGATATGAAGAAACTTTATGATGGTTTTGATTTAACAAACCCATTAACATCTGTTTCGATGACCATCAATGGACCTGCGCCAATTATTTTAGCGATGTTTTTCAATACGGCGATCGATCAGCAAATCACCAAATTTAAGGAAGAGAATGGTCGCGAGCCTAACAAGCAAGAGTATGAACAGCTAAAAGATGATACATTAGCAGTTGTTCGGGGAACGGTGCAAGCGGATATTTTGAAAGAAGACCAAGGGCAAAACACGTGCATTTTCTCAACGGAATTTGCACTAAGGATGATGGGTGACATTCAGCAGTATTTCATTGATAAAAAGGTACGAAACTATTATTCTGTTTCAATTTCTGGCTATCACATTGCAGAGGCAGGGGCTAATCCGATTACACAGCTTGCCTTCACACTAGCGAATGGGTTCACCTATGTCGAGTATTATTTGAGTAGGGGCATGGATGTTAATAAATTTGCAAAAAATCTATCGTTCTTCTTCTCAAATGGACTTGATCCCGAATATACAGTGATCGGCCGTGTAGCGCGTCGGATTTGGGCGGTAACAATGCGCGATAAATATGGTGCCAACGAGCGAAGTCAAAAACTGAAATACCATGTACAAACTTCTGGAAGGTCGCTGCACGCACAGGAGATTCAGTTTAACGACATTCGTACAACATTACAGGCATTACTAGCAATTCAAGATAACTGTAATTCCTTGCACACAAATTCGTATGATGAAGCAATCACAACACCAACCGAAGAATCGGTACGACGTGCAATGGCAATTCAAATGATTATTAATAAAGAGTTTGGCTTAACGAAAAATGAAAACTCATTACAAGGTTCATTTATCGTAGAAGAATTAACAGATCTTGTTGAGGAAGCGGTATTGCAAGAATTTGAAAAGATGAATGACCGTGGTGGTGTTTTGGGAGCAATGGAACGCCAATACCAACGTGGCAAAATCCAAGCAGAATCACTTTACTACGAAGGTAAAAAGCATTCTGGGGAGTTGCCAATTGTTGGGGTTAACACATACTTAAGTCCAAATCCGCCATCAGAGGATGAAATTGATTCCATGGAACTTGCCCGCGCATCTACCGAAGAGAAAGAGCATCAAATTAGTGAATTGCATAAGTTCCAGAATGCGAATAAAGAGCATATTGACGCCGCATTAAAACAACTAAAACAAGTTGCAGCATCAGGCGGAAACATTTTTACAGAATTAATGGAAACAGTTAAAGTAGCAAGCCTCGGTCAAATTACCAATGCCCTATATGAAGTAGGCGGCCAGTACAGAAGAAACATGTAATAGCAAATTGACAAGAGGCAATGATAAAAAGTTGAGAAAAGCAATCTTGTTTTTCTCAACTTTTTTCTATCCTTTCACTAGCATAATCAGCTTTGATTTGTTTATAATGTATGGTATGGTTTAGTATGATTATGTTGAAGTTCAATAATAATGTAGATGATTAATTCAACTTTAGCAGTAATAAAATAGGATCAAACAGTTAACTGAGGCAAACTTGGGACGTTCTAATAATTGCCTTGACAATGCTAAGTAACTAAGAAATTGCTCCCTCGCCGTTCCGGAAATACACTACGCTTTCCGCGGGTGGCTGCTGAGCCTCCTCGAGCTATCGCTCTCCGGGGTCTCACCTAGGCCTTTCTTCCCGCAGGAGTCTCCGTGTATTTCCTCCACTGGTATTGCATTTACTACCATTAACTGTAGTAGTATGTGTTCTATCAAGTCACATTCTACCACTTCACTAGTCCGGGTGAGTGGAGGGTGGTGACTCCTGCGGGAACAGCACGCGTCCGAAGACCCCGCAGAGTGGTTTGAAAAGGAGGGTCGACTAAAACCGTCCTTTGCGGACAACGTCGACATACCCCTCGCCGGGGCAAGGAGGCTGAGGCCGTGCCCGCGGAAAGCATCCACCCGGAGCGATCCCGGACGGCGAGAATGCGCGTACTTATAGAAAAGAGCCCAACAGTCGAAGTTTGTTTAAATGCATTTAATCCAAAGTCAACTTGAGCAGTGAATACTCATACTTCCTCGTTTTATCAAGGTTTATCTGTCCATTTCACGCTGCGAAAGTTGAGTTATTAATAAATTGTTTTATTATAAAAAAAGGGCTGTGCAAAGCCTTTATTACACAAGAAAAGGGAGTGCGGTACCGTGAGCTTGAAAAACTATGGCCACGAAGAATTAGCAAACATGTCAATGATTGATTTGGCAGATTTAATTTTAACAGATGAAAAAAAGGCGCTAGATTTTAGAGATATTTTCAAAAAGGTAGCTGAATTAAAAGGGTTCTCAGAGGATGAAGAGAGGGAATTTATTGCTCAGTTTTATACTGATTTAAACATTAATGGGCATTTTATGACACTTGGCTCGAACTTGTGGGGATTGAAACGCTGGTATCCTGTTGAACAAATTGATGAAGAAATAACAGCAGAACCGAAGAAAAAGAAGAAAACAAAAAAGCCGAAGAAGAAAAAAGTAGAGGAAGAGGAAACGTTTGAATCCGCCGAAAAGGAGCTTGATATCGTTGACGAAGATATTGAAAAACTGACTGGTAAACTGACGGATGATGACGATGACGAAAGCTTCGATAATGACTTCGACGCTGAAGATGACTATGATGAGTTTGCTGAAGATGACGAAGAGCTAGATGATGAAGAAGATGAAGAGGAAGAAGAAGAAAAGACAGATAAATAATAATTGGTAGCTTGACTTTTTTATTATCTATGCGTACAATGCTTATTGGGCTCTTTAAATTAGAATTCAAAGCGTTCCCCCTAATTGGGGGAACGCTTTTCGTGTTTTATAACAAAAGCGGAAGTGCCTGTTTAGCGACGTACTGACTGTGTCCAGGGACTGCGATTACTCTCGTCCCACTGAAAACCTTTGCCAAGCAGGGTGGTTCGGTGTTGTTGTCCGATTTGCTACTTTTAAAACACACATTTTAAAGAGAAACTTAACATGTTACACGTTTAAATAATGTGTTATTACACACATTATATGGTAATTATACTTTTTAAGAATGAACGAATAACACGCACGATAGCGGAAGGCTCCTTTCATAAAATTTGTTGCTTTTTAATTTCGTAATTAATATAAAATGCGCACTAATTACCGCTACGGAAATACACTTCGCTTTCCGGGGGCGGCTGTTGAGCCTCCTCGTGCTGACGCACTGCGGGGTCTCACCGATGCCTCTCATCCCCCAGGAGTCTCCGTGTATTTCCTCCGCTGGTATTACATTTACTACCATTAGCCGTAGTTGTAAGTGTCTATAAGCATTCCTATCATTTCACTAGTCCGGGTGAGTGGAGGGTGGTGACTCCTTGAAAATACAGACCGATTTTCTGCGTGCGATGTATCGCTGACGTAGCCTTCCTTGTCCTGCGGGAACAATGGTTTTCGGTGGGGCGAGTTAGCGCAGCCCCAGCACGTGTCCGAAGACCCCGCAGGAAGTGGTTTTAAAAGGAGGGTCGACTAAAACCGTCCTTTGCGGACAACGTCGACATACCCCTCGCCGGGGCAAGGAGGCTGAGGCCGTGCCCGCGGAAAGCATCCACCCGGAACGATCCCGGACGGTGGTAAATGCACATACTTATAGAAAAGAGCCCAGCAGTTATGTCGCATTTTATATCTATTAAGTCAAAAGCAACAATTTATAAGAAAACAGCCTAACAGAAAGAGGGATGGGTAGTGACGAAGTATATTTTTGTAACTGGCGGTGTTGTTTCATCGCTTGGAAAGGGAATTACAGCAGCATCATTAGGAAGATTGTTAAAAAATAGAGGGCTAAAAGTAACGATTCAAAAATTCGACCCATACATTAATGTGGATCCTGGAACAATGAGTCCATATCAGCATGGTGAAGTTTTTGTGACGGAAGATGGCGCAGAAACAGACTTGGATCTAGGACACTATGAACGTTTTACCGATATCAATTTAAATAAATACTCCAACATTACCACGGGAAAAGTTTATTCTAGTGTTATTAAGAAAGAACGTCGTGGTGATTATTTAGGCGGTACCGTTCAGGTTATTCCACATATCACGAACGAAATTAAGGAACAAGTATTCCGCGCAGGACAGGCAACAAAGGCGGATGTCGTGATAACGGAAATTGGCGGTACAGTAGGTGATATTGAATCATTGCCATTCCTTGAAGCTATACGTCAAATTAAAAGCGATATTGGCCGCGATCACGTGATGTATATTCATTGCACACTCGTTCCATATATTAAAGCAGCCGGTGAAATGAAAACAAAACCAACTCAGCACAGTGTAAAAGAATTACGCTCATTGGGAATTCAGCCAGATGCGATTGTTTTACGAACGGAATTGCCGATTAGTAAAGATATGAAAGAAAAAATTGCCTTGTTTTGCGATATAAACGAACAAGCAGTTATTGAAATGCGTGATGCGGATACACTCTATCAAGTACCAATCGCCCTTCAAGAACAGCATTTAGACCAATTAACATGTGATCATTTTGGACTGGATTGTCAACCCGCTGAAATGGACGAATGGAAAGCACTTGTGAAAAAGGTTCGGAATCTGTCAAAAACGGTAAACATCGGGCTTGTCGGGAAGTATGTTGAATTGCCAGACGCCTATATTTCTGTTGTGGAATCGCTAAAACATGCAGGATTTCTTTATGATACAGATATTAACATTCATTGGATTAATGCAGAAAAATTGGATAAAGAGTCGATCAAACATGAATTGGATCAGGTTGACGGAATTTTAGTACCTGGTGGATTTGGTGATCGAGGTATCGAAGGAAAAATTGAAGCAATTCGGTATGCACGGGAGAATAATATTCCGTTTTTCGGCATTTGCCTTGGAATGCAATTAGCAACAGTTGAATATGCTCGTAATGTACTAGGATTAGAAGGAGCTCATTCAGCTGAAATTGATCCGGAAACACCGTATCCAATCATTGATTTACTTCCGGAACAGAAAAACATTTCCGATTTAGGTGGTACATTAAGGTTAGGAATTTATCCATGTAAACTGCAGGATGAAACGAAAACGAAAGCAGCATATGATGGGGAAGATCTCGTTTATGAACGTCATCGTCATCGGTATGAATTCAATAATGACTATCGTGAGCAGATGGAGAAAAGCGGATTTATTTTCTCAGGAACAAGTCCCGATGGAAGGTTAGTGGAAACAATTGAGTTAAACGACCATCCTTGGTTTGTTGCTTGCCAATTTCATCCGGAGTTTAAGTCACGTCCAACAAGACCACAAAGCTTATTTGCAGGTTTTATCGGAGCTGCAGTAAACCACCAACAATAATATTTTTTCAATCACTAAACCCGCTATTGTAGCGGGTTTTTGTGTGAATTAAGCTGGTGCTCATCTCATAAATACCACTTGTTTTTGAGATTTGTTCGTTAAAAAAGAGGAAATGGGCAGTTTTGTAGCGAAATAACTATAGCAGAGAGATATTGATACGAATAAGGATGGGTTGAGTTCTATGAGAAGAGAGATATTAATTGTTGATGATCAACCTGGTATACGATTATTGCTTCAGGAAGTTTTTATAAATGAAGGCTACCAAGTTGAGACAGCAAATACGGGGAAAGAAGCGTTAGAAAAAATACATAGTAACACATTTGATTTAATTATGCTGGATTATAAATTACCAATTGTTGATGGGGCAGAAGTTTTGCAACGATTGGAAGAGCAAGGAATTACGACACCTGCCATTTTGATGAGTGGCCTGGCAGAGGGATTAGTTAAGGAATCGGAAAAATATAGCATGGTGCAAGAGGTTATTGCCAAGCCATTTAATATTCAGGATGTTTGTTCAACGGTTAAAACGCTATTAGACAGAAAAGTACAGGCACAGGGGGAAGGAAAATAAAAAGGGCGTTTGGTGACTTTCGAAACTGAAGGACATATACGCTTCCTATTTCTTCATCATTTTCTTGCTACATAGGTAACGAATTGGTATTCTTATATGGTAGCTATTTAATTTAAGTAGATGATCGGGTGTCTATGAAGGAGGATATATAGTATGCCATTGGTATCAATGAAGGAAATGCTTGAAAAAGGGAAAGCAAATGGGTATGCTGTTGGACAGTTTAATTTAAATAATTTGGAATATGTCCAAGCAATATTGGAAGCAGCTGAAGCGGAAAAGTCACCCGTTATTTTAGGTGTGTCTGAAGGTGCTGGGAAATATATGGGTGGCTTTAACGTTGTCGTGGCAATGGTTAAGGCGCTAATGGAAGCAAAGGACGTAACAGTTCCAGTCGCTATTCATTTAGATCATGGCTCTAGCTTTAAAAAGGCAGCTGAAGCAATTCACGCAGGATTTACTTCAGTTATGATTGATGCTTCACATGACCCATTAGAAGAAAATATTGCAGTAACGAAAAAAGTGGTTGAACTAGCACATATTCATGGCGTTTCTGTGGAAGCAGAACTTGGAACAGTTGGTGGACAAGAAGACGACGTTGTTGCTGATGGTGTCATTTATGCTGATCCTAAAGAATGTTTAGAGCTTGTTAATAATACTGGCATTGATTGTTTAGCGCCGGCACTTGGCTCTGTTCATGGACCATACAAGGGCGAACCCAATTTAGGGTTTAAGCAAATGGAAGAAATCTCCAAGACAATTGAACTTCCTTTGGTATTACATGGTGGTACTGGTATCCCAACAAAAGATATTCAACATTCCATTTCATTAGGCACGGCAAAAATTAATGTCAATACAGAAAATCAAATTGCTCAGGCTAAAAAGGTTCGTGAAGTATTAAAAGATAAACCCGATCTATATGATCCTCGTAAATACTTAGGACCTGGACGCGATGCAATTAAAGAAACAGTAATTGGTAAAATGCGCGAATTTGGTTCATCAAACCAAGCGTAAGCCACTCAATAAACAAAAAGAAAGATGACAAAGAAAGTTGGGGAAGTTTTTCTCTAGTTTTCTTTGTCTAACTTTTATTTATGTTGTTTTTATAAAATTAAATGCAAAGAAAGGGAGGAACTTTTAACATGAAATTTTTTATTGATACGGCAAATATTGACGAGATCCGTGAGGCAAATGCACTAGGAATCTTAGCAGGTGTTACAACGAACCCAAGCCTTGTTGCAAAAGAAGGTGTTTCTTTCCATGACCGTCTTCGTGAAATAACCAAGGAAGTCTCAGGATCTGTAAGTGCTGAAGTTATTTCTGAAGATGCAGAAGGTATGATTAAAGAGGGAAAAGAACTAGCAGCAATTGCACCGAATATTACGGTTAAAGTTCCAATGACCCTTGAAGGATTAAAGGCGGTAAAAGCGTTTAGCGATGCCAACATTAAAACAAATGTAACCTTAATTTTTAATGCTAACCAAGCATTACTTGCAGCACGTGCAGGAGCAACTTACGTCTCACCATTTTTGGGACGTCTAGATGATATTGGCCAAGAAGGAATGAGTTTGGTTGCTACCATTGCTGAAATTTTTGACCGCCACGGTATCGAAACAGAAATAATTGCAGCATCCATTCGCCATCCATTGCATGTAACAGACGCAGCATTAAATGGCGCACATATTGCCACTATTCCATATAAAGTATTAGGGCAACTTGTGAAGCATCCATTAACAGATCAAGGAATAGAAAAATTTCTTGCTGACTGGAATAATCAAAAATAACGCGCATGAAACTGGAAAAAATGTGCAAACTAAAACAAAAGCGGAAGCGTCCGTTTAACGACGTATGGACTGCGCCCGTGCAACACGGGTGGTTCGGTGATGCTGCGCAAAGCAGCGATCTTAACCGAACATTCCTACCGTAGGAGATAAAGGAAACACGGTGAGCGAGAGCGAGGCGATGTTGACTTATCGTACGAAGGCGGGTGTTGGCCACTAGTCGTTGGACGCTGTAGCTGGACGAAAACAAAAGCGGAAGCGTCCGTTTATTCACCACATAGCGCAAGAATAAATTATTTCGTGTGTGTTCAAATGTATTTTTGAACTACTTCAAAAGGCGGGGTTTTCCAATTGCAAAAAATGTTAGTAGAAGGTGGCCATGTTTTAAATGGCAAAGTGCGAATTAGTGGCGCCAAAAATAGCGCTGTTGCACTTTTGCCAGCCGCGATATTGGCCGATTCTGATGTAACAATTGAAGGACTACCAGAAATATCCGATGTTTATACACTAGGAGATCTACTAGAGGAAATTGGTGGCAAAGTTGAGTGGGATGGTCAAACAGTGCATATTGATCCTGCACAGATGATTTCCATGCCCTTGCCCAACGGAAAAGTGAAGAAGCTTAGGGCGTCCTATTATTTTATGGGAGCTATGCTTGGAAAATTTAAACAAACGGTCATTGGACTCCCAGGTGGTTGCCATTTAGGACCACGACCAATTGATCAGCATATCAAAGGCTTTGAAGCTTTAGGTGCCAAAGTTACCAATGAACAAGGTGCCATTTATATTCGGGCTGAGGAACTTACAGGAGCGCGAATTTACTTGGATGTGGTCAGTGTAGGGGCGACCATTAATATTATGCTTGCAGCCGTTAAAGCTAAAGGAAAAACGATTATTGAAAATGCGGCAAAAGAACCAGAAATTATTGATGTTGCTACATTACTCACCAATATGGGAGCAAAAATCAAAGGGGTTGGAACGGATGTCATTCGCATTGAAGGCGTTCCACATCTACATGGCTGCAGACATACCATTATACCTGACCGAATCGAGGCGGGCACATATGCGATTGCTGCCGCAGCTGCCGGAAATGAGGTTGTCATTGACAATGTTATTTCCCAGCATTTAGAATCATTGCTTGCCAAATTGCGTGAAATGGGTGTAACCGTTGAAGAAGGCGAAGAACAACTGTTGATTGCTTCCAAGCAACCATTGAAAAGTGTGGATATAAAAACATTAGTATATCCAGGCTTTCCAACTGATCTTCAGCAACCATTCACAACATTATTGACAAAAGCAGTTAATACTGGTGTTGTGACAGACACAATTTATGCGGCTCGCTTAAAACATATTGACGAATTAAGACGAATGAATGCTATAATAAAGGTGGAAGGTGGATCAGCAATTGTTTCTGGTCCAGTCCAACTTGAAGGGGCAAGAGTGAAGGCAACTGATTTACGTGCAGGTGCCGCGCTTGTTATTGCCGGCTTGATGGCGAATGGGGTTACTGAAATAACCGGACTTGAGCATATTGACCGAGGATATCAAAATATAACAGAAAAACTAATCAACCTCGGTGCAAATGTCTGGCGCGAAGAAATGGATGAACAAGAAATCGAGCAGTTTCAGAACTCCTAAAGCAAAAGAGCAAGACCTTTTAAAAACATAAATAGATAATAGCGGGTGTTCAAAACCCGCTTCGCTTTTCAATATCCATGGGTTGAGAATATTCTACATTAAGGGGAGAAAAACCATGGAAAGAAGTTTAACAATGGAAATCGTACGTGTAACAGAGGCAGCAGCATTAAAATCAGCTCGTTGGATGGGACGCGGTAAAAAAGATGAAGCCGATGATGCAGCAACATCAGCTATGCGTGATGTTTTTGATACAATTCCAATGCAAGGTACTGTTGTGATTGGTGAAGGCGAAATGGATGAGGCGCCAATGCTTTATATCGGAGAAAAGCTTGGTACTGGTTCCGGTCCCAAAGTTGATGTAGCTGTTGACCCGTTAGAAGGAACAAACATTGTTGCTCAGGGTACATGGAATGCCCTTGCAGTAATTGCGATAGCAGACCATAAGAAATTACTACATGCACCTGATATGTATATGCAAAAGCTTGCGGTAGGCCCTGAAGCTGTTGGTAAAGTAGATATAAATGCATCAACACGTGAAAACTTACAAGCTGTGGCAAAGGCAAAAGGCAAAAACATTGAAGATGTAGTAGCTATTGTGTTGGACCGTCCTCGACATGCTAAATTAATTGAGGAAATCCGTGAAGCAGGAGCAAGAATTAAATTAATCCCTGACGGCGATGTAGCTGGGGCAATGAATACAGCATTTGATGATACAGGTGTTGATATTCTTTTTGGAATCGGTGGTGCACCTGAAGGCGTATTATCTGCTGTTGCGTTGAAATGCCTTGGTGGTGAAATTCAAGGAAAACTTATTCCATCAAACGATGAAGAACGCTCACGCTGTGTAGAAATGGGAATCACAGATTTCGATAAAGTCTTCAAAATGGAAGATTTCTGTGGTGGAGATGATGCCATTTTTGCTGCAACCGGTGTGACGGATGGAGAACTATTAAAAGGCGTTCAGTTCAAAGGCGCCAAAGCAACAACGCAAACGGTTGTAATGCGCGCCAAAAGTGGAACAGTTCGTTTTATCGATGGCGATCACAGCTTAAAGAAAAAACCAAACCTCGTAATGAAACCTTAACCCAACAAGTAAAAAGGAAGCCATTTTACGTTTGGCTTCCTTTTCTATTAAATTCTCAAGCGCATTTTATAAAAATAGAGTTGAATATTACGATTGAAAAAGGTAATATTGTAGATGTTTAATAATAGTAAAGAATGGCTAATATAATTGATATACAACAAACTTCTATTCTAGCTTCCGACAATTCTTCATTTCAAAGGCATATCTTCAAAAAGAAGAAGAAATCTCAAGGAAAAACAATGATCAAGTCAGTCGGTCAATAGTGTTAATCACTGTTTATAAATTAAGAAATGAAAGTAAAGAAAACGTTTGAGTGAAAGTTACATTTTACTTATCTATTGTTTTAATGAAATTATCTCAGATTATATTTTTAACAAATTGCAAGATGAAAAATGAATAGGCGTGGTGATGGAATGGCAACATTAACAATTTCTCATTTAGAGACACTTACATTAAAAGAAATTTATGCACTAGCAAAGGAATATAAAGTATCCTACTATGCAAAACTAACTAAACGTGAACTTATTTTTGCCATCTTAAAGGCTCAGGCGGAAAAAGACGGATATTTGTTTATGGACGGTATTTTAGAAATTATTCCATCTGAAGGATTTGGCTTCTTAAGACCGATTAATTATTCCCCTAGTGCGGAGGATATCTACATTTCGGCTTCACAAATTCGTCGTTTTGACTTGCGTAATGGCGATAAAGTTTCTGGAAAGGTCCGTCCTCCAAAAGAAAACGAACGCTACTACGGATTATTACATGTAGATGCTGTCAATGGGGAAGACCCTGATTCTGCAAAGGAACGTGTTCATTTTCCGGCATTAACAGCATTGTATCCGGATCGATTAATGAATTTAGAAACAGGTACAAAAAAATTATCTACTAGAATTATTGATTTAATGACTCCAGTCGGTTTTGGTCAACGCGGATTAATTGTTGCACCGCCAAAAGCAGGAAAAACAATGCTGTTAAAAGAAATTGCCAACAGTATTTCGGAAAACCATCCTGAAGCAAAATTAATTATTTTATTAGTGGACGAGCGACCAGAAGAAGTAACGGATATTGAACGATCCGTGCATGCAGATGTAGATGTTGTCAGCTCGACATTTGATGAGGTTCCAGAAAGTCATATTAAGGTATCAGAACTCGTGTTAGAACGAGCGATGCGCCTTGTTGAGCATAAACGTGATGTGATTGTCTTAATGGATAGTATTACAAGGCTGGCACGTGCGTATAATCTGGTTATTCCTCCAAGTGGCAGAACACTTTCCGGCGGGATTGACCCAGCCGCATTTCACAGACCGAAACGTTTCTTCGGTGCAGCACGAAATATTGAAGAAGGCGGTAGTTTCACCGTTTTAGCAACTGCCTTAGTTGATACAGGATCACGTATGGATGATGTTATTTATGAAGAATTTAAGGGTACAGGAAATATGGAATTGCATCTAGACCGCAATTTGGCAGAAAGAAGAATTTTCCCAGCGATCGATATTTTGCGGTCTGGAACACGAAAAGAAGAATTACTTGTTCCCAAAACGCATCTTGATAAGATATGGGCGATTCGTAAAACGATGCAAGATTCCAATGACTTTCTTGATCGCTTCTTGAAACGTTTGAAAGCATCGAAAACCAACGAAGAATTTTTTGAGCAATTAGAAGAGGATATGAAGCGACGAGGAACGAAACGATAAGTAAATATAACCAGTGAGTGCTTACCCTATTGCAATCAAAAGCACACACTGGTATAATCTTTTTATGTGAGTTTAGATAAGGTTTTTATACCTATGACGGCTCTTACAATAACTCTGTTTCTAATGGACTCAGGGCAAAAAGGAGTGGAAAGACATGAAAAAGGATATCCATCCAGAGTACAGAAAAGTTGTATTTCTTGATACAAGCTCAGACTTTAAATTCTTGAGTGGCTCAACACAAACTTCAGAAGAAACAATTGAGTGGGAAGATGGTAACACATACCCATTAATTAAAGTTGAGATCAGCTCAGATTCACACCCATTCTACACAGGTAAACAAAAAGCTGACAAAGTCGGTGGCCGCGTAGACCGATTCAAGAAAAAATATAATATGAAGTAAAAAGTGGAGCCGACCGGTTAGGGGCGAAACTAACTTTTTAAAAAAGAATGTTCGACTATGAATACCACGTTCAGTGGCAACATCGAACAAACCTACATCCCGTAGGCGCAAAAACAGGCAAATTGTCTAAACGTTGCCTGTTTTTTTACTTTTATAATACAAAAGATTAATAATAGCTGATTTCTAAAAGTGGTTTGTTTAGAATTAAGACGTAAAAACAAGTTAGAAGCTCTGAGCAGCCAGAATACACGTAGACTCCTTGAAAAAGGGAAATCGCTTTTTCTGCGTGCGATGCATCGCTGACGAAGCCTTCCTTGTCCTGCGGGAATAGTGGCTAATGTGAGACCCCACAGCGAGGTACGAGCGAGGAGGCTCACGGGTCACCCGCGGAAAGCGAAGTGTATTCTGGCTGCGGTTTAAATAACGATAAATTTTACGTAAAGAGCCATAATACAAAAGATAAATGATATATTTTGCAAAATTAGTGGTAAAACTACTACATATGTAAACCGCTAAGAAGGGAGAGACCCGCATATGTATGTAATGAAACAAAATGGTTGGGTAGAAGTAATTTGTGGCAGTATGTTTTCTGGCAAATCAGAGGAATTAATTCGTCGGGTCCGTAGAGCAACATATGGTAATCTGTCTGTACGTGTGTTTAAACCGGCAATTGATAACCGTTATGATGATGAATCGGTTGTTTCCCATAACGGCTCAACAACAATAGCCCGCCCTATTAAAAATTCTGCTGAAATCTTGGAACACATTAACGGAAATATTGATGTCATTGGAATAGATGAAGTGCAATTCTTTGATGAGGAAATTGTTGAAGTTGCTGAGGAGCTAGCGAATAAAGGAATTCGTATCATCATTGCTGGATTAGACACCGATTTTCGTGGAGAACCATTTGGACCAATGCCTAAATTAATGGCATTAAGTGAATCTGTTTCAAAATTAAATGCTATTTGCCCAATTTGCGGCTCTCCTGCAAGCCGAACACAGCGTTTAATTAATGGAAAGCCAGCATCTTATGATGATCCAATTATTTTAGTTGGGGCATCCGAATCATATGAACCAAGATGCCGCCATCATCATGAAGTTCCGAATAAACCGAGTAACAAAATATTAAAACACTTAGCTAAATTATCGAAGTAAAAAGAACGCCTATAAAGCGTTCTTTTTTTGTTAGGCAAAAATTCCGTGAAGTTTTAATTGTCCAGATTAGAACATTGCCCCTCAAACGTCATCCTCCCAATTTGCCCATTTTCAAAATCTATAGTCACAAAGTCACGGGAAAGCCACGAAGAAAATAGTAGGTATTATTAATCAAATTTTGGTTTAGGTTATTTTTTCTAAACATTTCATAGGTATTATTTACTAATTATCAAAAAAGTCAATAAAGTCAGTGTTGACAGGGTAAAATTTGGTCATTAGGATTAAATAAGAAGAGGGTTAAAAACAGTTTAAACAGTTCGTTTTTACCTCAGCGTGTAATCATTTTTATTAAGGGAGATGAAGCATATGGCAGGACAAATTCGTATGACGCCAGAGGAACTTCAGGCAAAAGCGAAACGTTATGGTCAAAGTTCACAACAAATCGAACAAATTCTTCGAGACCTATCCGGCTTACAAGAAGAATTAAGAGGAGAATGGGAAGGACGTGCTTTTGAACGATTCGACGACCAGTTCAGAGAATTGAAACCAAGAGTACAAGATTTTTCTCAGTTAATGCAGGATATTGAAATGCAATTAACCAAAACAGCTGAAGCAGTGGCTCAACAAGATGAAGCTTTATCACAAAATTTTGGTCTTAGATAATAGACTTATATTTGAGCTGACTAAGTGAATTCGTGTTATTCGTCATTCTTCATTACATGAGCTACACGACAATTGTTGTGTAGCTCATGTTCATTAAATTGCTCTCTCTCCTTATGTTTTCATTCAATATTTAGTATGGACTTATTAATTATTATATAAAGAATTAGCAGGAGTTGTGGTAAATGAAAAAAGGGTATAAGGGAATAATACTATTTCTGATTTTAATGATCGCACTAGCTTCAGGGTTATCTTATTTATCATTAGATCATGTGACAAAGACAAAGAATAGTAAAGATGTTCAGACGATGTCGGTTGCTTTGGTGAATGAAGACGAAGGTGCAACTTTTAATAACGATGATTTATCGTTCGGTAAGGCATTTGTCAAAAGTTTAGATAAGAATAATGAACATGACTGGTATGTTGTCAGTCGTGGTGTTGCGGAGAATGGTCTTGAACAAAATACATACGATATGATGATCGTTATTCCGAATGATTTCTCGGAAAAAGCGTTGTCGATAAGTTCAGAGTCTCCGGAGCATGTTGTTCTAAATTATAAAATAAATGCGTCTGGTAATGAGGATTTTCAAGCAGAAGCGGAGAAGACAGCCAGTTCGGTACTAAATGACTTTAACCGCCGAATCATTGATGTATATTTTGCAAGTGTTATTGGCAATTTACAGGAAGCTCAAGATAACATTAATGAGGTTGTAGAAGAAGAGGCATTATACACGAATACATATAACAACGCAATACACAGTCCTCTTGCCAATTATACGGATCGGTTTCGTAATGTAAAAAATAGTACCGAGGTATCAAAAGATAGTTTCAGTGGTTTTGAGGAAACATTGGATACGTTTGATGACCAGTTAAATCAAGATGCAGAAATGAGTCAAGACTATTTATCTAGCATGGATGAAACGTCAAATTTGCTAGAATCGAATAGTGTTTTGTCGATGAATTTTCTTGATCAATTGTATCAATTAGAAGACGGATTAACTAGTGAAGATGTTGATGAGCAGCTTGAGAAGCTATTGTTTGCTAACAATATGATTAATCAACAATTTCAGCGAAGTGAGGATGATGCAGCTACGATTGTGTCGAATACTGTAGCTTTAAAAACGTACTTGGAATCCTCACTTAAAGATGTTGAAAAAGCACATGAAAATGTAAATGAAAAATTAAATTCGGATTTGCGGTCAAAAGTTGAGGACCGGTTAACAACGGTGTTTGACGATGCATTTAATGGCAACTTAATAAACTTGGATGCACTGTTTGAGGAATCCGATGAAAATTCCAGATTACGTATGAATGAGCAAATTGATAACCTTCCAACATTGAGCGAGGAAGATATTGTTGATTTAGGTTTATCGTATGAGACGACGACAGAGTTGAAAAATGTGCTTGCGGTAACAGATAAGTATACGAAAGAGTTTGGTTATACACCAGAACAAACTGGTGAGGCCACCCAATTAACACAAGAGATTAATCAATTAAGGGAACATTTGACTAGAAAAGGTGTGACAGCTACTGACTCAGTGATGTTGCCAAAGACAAACAGTGAAGGAAAAGGCCAGCTGTTCAAATTGAATATCCCTGATGAATATGAGTTGCAATACGTCTCATTGAAATTGCCAAATGAGGAAGAGGCGAAAAATTATACAAATCTAATAGATAATCATAATCAGGTGGTTTTACCGGGATTTGGAGAAGGGAAATTCACTGTTAAAGTTACCCTTAAACTTAAGAGTGATAAAAGCCTCATCAACATACTACAACCTGTGACGTGGAGTTGGGACTTGGAACCCACGGATAGCGGAGAAGTTGATACTCCGGAATATGCCGCTGTAGAGTTACCGAACACACCGTTAACTGCCAGTATGAGTACGGATAAATCCGCTGATACAAGTGATGACAGTAAACGTGAAACAGATGCAGAGGAGCAAACAGCAGAGCAGACTGAAAAACAAATAAATGAGCGAGTTGAAAACAAACAAACAAATAAAGAATCAGATGAAAGCAATTCTGAGAAACAGAAAATTACAGACCAAAAAAATGAAACAGAGAAACCTGAAAATGCCCAAGATGCTAAACAAGATGATAGTGATACACCAGAACAAGTCGAAATAGTCGACCATCATATTCATCATGAAGTAATGTCACCAGAAATTGATGAGGGAACAGAAAACTTAGTAAATGCAGTGTTCAACACCATAAGTCCGTATCAAAAATTGTTGTCATTGTATGAGATGTATTTTGGATTTGATTTAAAATGTAGTAAAGATAACTGCTCGAATATACACGAAACACTAAGTGAAGATACATCATTAAAAGAAATGGCAACTGATTCATCACTTTACACGTTATTTAATGAAAACAATATCGGCAAATTGTTGGCAAAACAAGTGGCAGACGATGTCACAGATGAAATCCGCCAACCATTAGAACGTCTGCAGAAACAAATAGGTACATTCCAACAACACGTTAAACAGGCAAATCAAGATGCTGATCAGCTTGTAGACCAGGTTGTTGAAACGAAAGAGCAAGCTGCTGTCTTAAATGAAAGTCTGGCTAGAACGCTTGCAAATGTTGCTAAGTGGCGCGAGAAGAGTTTGAATCTAGTCGACCAACAAACGGAAATTCAAGCGAATAACGATGAAGAAAAAACTGCTATTATGACATTGGGAAATGCATTTCAGCCACTATTAGCGTCGAGTCAATCACTTGCAGATCAAGCGCAATCAAATCTTAACGCTGCTGAACATGTCTATAAAACTTTTGATCGAATCGATGATCAGGCAAGTTCCATTCAGGATAGTGGAACGACTTTGGTTAGTAAGGCAGAAGAACTATCAACCAACATGACGAATAATTTACTAGAAGATCAGGAGTTTGCAGAAAATTTTGCTGACGTTCTTGCAAATAGCCGAATTGGTGATAGACAGAATGAGGATCTATACGATTTCTTATCCAATCCTGTACAAACTAAAAACAATGGAACAATCGCTGCTGGTGATAAATTCACGCCATACTTTGTAGTGTTAGTTTGCTTTATTATTGCTTTATTTACAGCATATGTGATTTCGATGAGCAATCAAAGACAACTAGCTGGGGATCAATTTGAAACAGAAAAGTCCTTAATGGGTAAAAACACCCTGATAACGTCAATTACAGGGGGGATAGGTGTTGCTGAGGGAATTATAATTGGTCTGCTTTCGGGCTATTTCCTCGAAGTTAGTGGAGGAGAACTCGTCAAGTGGGTTGGGTTAATTACCTTGGTTATGATCGTCATGCTTTTAGTGGCAACTTATTTATTACGGCAATTGAAAATGATTGGCATGTTTATTCTGCTTGCTGTATTGAGTTTGTATTTGTTTTTAACAAGGGCACTTGGATCAGGTTTTGTAGGGCTAGAAACAGTACGCATGTATTCCCCGTTGCAATATGTCGAAACATTGGTATCTAAAACAGTTCAAGGTCAAGCAGGCTATGGAACGGCCATGTTTATTCTTGCTGGTCTTGCTTTAATTGGTGTTATTGCTAATTTACTTGTCCTACACCGTAGCACGCGAAAAGGGGAAGAGGATGATGAAAGTGATGCTAAAGCGAACTAAATTAGTACCAATATGTATCCTCTGTTTTCTGCTGATGCTGCCATATCAGGTGTCAGCAGAAGACAATACTGACAATAAGGGTGAACTGGAGTGGAAAATAGACCGAATTATTCAAGATGAAACTGGGGATGACCGGAAGAATACAGAAACCGAATTGGAGAAAACATTTCCTGATTTGTTTAAGGAAGAGACAACATCGGTCATCCAAGCGGAGCAGGTTAAAAACGAAGAAACAATTGATCAATTGGAAACCGCACTATTTACGATGGATTCAAACGGAGATTCAACCATTCATAAATTAGAACAATCTTTATTTACATCAGAATATACTGCCCCGAAAACATCGTCATCTGAAGCTCAGGAGGAAGAGCAAGACGGTTCGTGGTTTACAAATGCCTTTGTGATTGGTTTGATCGGATTAGTCTGCGTCGTGTTCGGCGGTATCTATCTCATGATGAGAAAATTGTCAGATTAGGGGAGTGGAAGATGCCATACAAAACACATATTGATGTGACAATCGATTTTACTAGTCGTCGAGACGCTGGTTTATATGATTTGCGAATTCCAGTACAACTGACGGTTAAACAATTGCTGCTAAATGTAATAGACACACTTAAGCTCGGCCCAACTGATAGCTCAGCCTATACAATAAAAATAATCACAAAAAATTTACTTCTAGCAGATGATGATATGTTGATGGATTATCCAATCACAGACGGTGATATTTTAACTGTTTTGTAGAAATGAAGGGTGTTTTGGCATGTGCGGCCGATAATTCCGAAAACGGGCTGATGATTTAGCCTACGCGCCGATAATTTAGAAAACGGGCTGATGCTTTAGCCTACGCGCCGATGATTGAGAAAACGGGCTGATGATTTAGCCTACGCGCCGATGATTGAGAAAACGGGCCGATGTTCTGACTTGTGCGGCCGATGATTGAGAAAACGGGCCGATGTTCTGACTTGTGCGGCCGATGATTGAGAAAACGGGCTGATGTTCTGACTTGTGCGGCCGATGATTGAGAAAACGGGCTGATGATTTAGCCTACGTGCCGATGATTGAGAAAACGGGCTGATGTTTTAGCCCACGCGCCGATGATTGAGAAAACGAGCCGATGTTTTAGCCCACGCGCCGATGATTGAGAAAACGGGCTGATGATTTAGCCTACGCGCCGATGATTGAGAAAACGGGCTGATGTTTTAGCCCACGCGCTGATGATTGAGAAAACGGGCCGATGTTCTGACTTGTGCGGCCGATAATTCCGAAAACGGGCTGATGATTTAGCCTACGCGCCGATAATTTAGAAAACGGGCTGATGATTTAGCTTACGCGCCGATGATTGAGAAAACGGGCTGATGTTTTAGCCTACGCGCCGATGATTGAGAAAACGGGCTGATGATTTAGCCTACGCGCCGATAATTGAGAAAACGGGCTGATGTTTCGCCTCACGCGCCGATAATTCCGAAAACGGGTCGAAGTTTCAGCCCGTGCAGGCCGATATTCCTGCCACACGCCGATGAAATAACAACAATCTTACTGAACAGTAATGCACGTTCCTAAGCCGAATGCCATGTCTACATGGTTGCTTACGATATAAAGGAGTCAAAGAATATGAAGGAAAAGACGATTGAGTTTGGTGCACATACATATCAATTTGCGATTGAAGAAGATATTTGGCAATTAAAACTACCCAAATCGCAGACACGGATAAAAAATATCCAACAGATGGGTATTATGACAGAGACCTCTGATTTATTTGTGCCGGTAAAAGTTGGGGAAGAAGAGGATTTGTTTACCTTTTCCTTTTTTGTTAACCAGAAAAGAAAGCTTTGGGAAGATGTGCGGAAACTAAGTCGAAATGAAAAATTACGGTTATTATGCAATGTAACAAGATTCCAGACTTGTCTGTCGACGAGGGTGTCATTCTTTCTTCATCCAGATAACTTAGTGTTTGATGATAACTTAATGCCCGCTTGTGTATATCGCGGGATCCGAGATCTGGTTCCACCATTCGAAGTGAATGAAGGTGATCTTCTTAAACAACTGAAATGCCTGACCATCGCTCTTTTCTCAACTAAATTCAGTTTTGATGAACTTTATTATGGCTCATTGCAAAATGCGAAAGATACAGAGTTTGAGCAGCAGGTAAGCGCGATGAATGATCTAACACATTTGGTCGCATTTTTGGAGGAAAGTTATCAGGTCGAGCAAAGAAAAACAGAGAAAAGCATGAAAATCGTTCCAGTTAAACGCTTTCGTCTATTTAAACAATTGGCGATTATCATGATCGTAGTTGCTATATTGCTTGCTGCGCCACTTGTTTACTATGGATTTGTCAAAGTCCCGTACCAGGATAAACTATTGGCCGCACATGATGCGTATCTAGCAGATGACTATGGAGAGGTAATTCATACACTTGAGGAAGAAGACCCGGAAAAGTTTCCTACTGCGACTAAATATATTCTTGCTTATTCATACATAAGTGTTGAGGAATTATCGGATAAAGAAAAAGAAGTCATTATGAAAAATGTTAGTTTAAAAAGCGACAAAAATTATTTATTATATTGGATTTATAATGGGCTTGGTGATTTTGATGCGTCTGTTGAAAAAGCGAAATTTATTGATGATCCTCAACTTATTATGTACGGTCTGATTAAACAGATCGAGCAGGCCAAAAACAATCCAGATCTAACGGGAACGGAGCGGGATGAAAAGGTTAACGACTTACAAGCTGAGCTTAAAAAATACAGAGAAGAATACAACCTAATTCCGGAAGAAGAGGAAGAAGCAACAACCAGTGATACAGCAAATGAAATGGAAAATAATGTAGATAGTGGTACGCCGGAAGAAAATAAAGAAACAGAAGATGCAGAAAAGAAGAATACGGAAAAAGAAAAGCAACAACAGGAAAATGAAAAAGATGAGAAAAAAACCAAAAAAGAGTAGCGATAATTAAAACAGTTAACAGCTTGAAACACAAGATGGATTGGTTTAGAGAGGAAGAGAAAGATGGCACAAAAAACGCTAATGATAAGTTATGGTGATCAATTGCATAAATGCCATTTACCGGATGATGAGCAAAAAGAAATAACAATAGGAAATGATTGGTCTGATACCGTAACATTTGCTGCACTTGATCAATCTTTTTCCGTGAAGTGGGATGGAAAAGTATGCCATGTGAAGGGTAAAACATTACAAATGAATGAACAATTGATATTGGGGGAAGTGTTTTTTTACCTGATCGACCCAAATGAATGGCATATATATGATGTAGCCGGTAAACAGGGCATTACATTCGGAATAAATGAATATGATGATGTTCAGTTAAAGGATATTACGGTTGACTTCGCACTCACCCGGGGGTATTCACAACAATTATTTAATCTTGAACTACATAAAGGGGTTATGTACCACAACTATTCCCGGATAACTGGAAATATACTCCTTCAATCTGGTGATGAGCTTTTTTTTGATGGAGTAACCGTTCAGATAAATGAGAGAAGTATGCAGATTATCACATCCGATAAACGTTTATCATCCAAATTAATACCGCTAATAGAGGCGGATATTCAGTATGATGCGGAATATCCCGATTATCACCGGTCACCACGGATCATTTACCGGGAGCCGGAAGATAAACGAACGATTGCTAAGCCATCTAATAAACCATCTAAACCAAGCGAACAGTTGGCTCGGACAATTGTACCGCCGCTTGTTATGATTGCAGCGCTTGTCCTTATCACCCTTGTTCAGCCTAGAGGGATATATATAATTGTCATGCTTGCTATGACAGTTACGACAATCATCTTTTCGATCACTTCCTATGTAAAAAGTGTGAAAAAGTACAAAGCAGATATGAAGGATCGCGATAAAACGTACAAAGAATACTTACAACGCAAGACGAAGGAGTTGTATCTTGCAAGTGAGGAACAGCGTCATGCACTAAAATACCACTATCCAAATGTAACAGAGATCAGGGAAATGGCTATAAATGTAGATGCTCGAACATACGAAAAAACAATGTTTCATCATGATTTTCTACATTTTCGTACTGGATTAGGAAAAATCGACTCCAGTTTTGACATTGAGTTTAATGAGGAAGAGTTTACCCAGGAGAAGGATGAACTCGTTGACATGGCACGTGTCCTGCTTTCCCAGTATCAAGGAATTGCAGATGTACCTGTTGTAACGTCACTAATGAATGGTCCTGTTGGCTTCATTGGACAGCGGGAACTGGTTTTAGAGCAATTGCAGTTATTCGTTCTGCAGACGGCACTATTTCACAGCTATCACGATGTGCAATTCATTACCATTTTCCCGGAAGAAGAGAAAGCAGACTGGGACTGGATGCGATGGCTGCCACATGCTAGTTTGCAAGATTTGAATGTTAGAGGATTCGTCTATCATGAGCGATCAAGAGATCAAGTTTTACATTCCCTATACCAAGTACTGAAGGAACGTAGACTTGTTTTGGATGAAAAGGAAAATAAAAATGAAAAAACGTACTTTTCACCGCATTTTGTCATACTTATTACCGATGAAAAGCTAATTTTGGATCATACCATCATGGAATTTTTCAGTGATGATCCGAGTGAACTTGGCGTATCGCTTGTATTTGTGCAAGATGTGTTGCAGTCGTTACCGGAGCATGTCAAAACTGTTATCGATATCCGCGATGCGAAAAGCGGGAATATCTTACTTGAAGAAGGCGAACTGGTAAACCGAAACTTTATACCTGATCATTTCCCAGCCGGGTTCAATAAGGAGGATATTTCGCGTGCACTCGCTCCACTTAACCATTTACAAAGCTTGAAAAATTCAATTCCAGAGAGTGTTACTTTCCTTGAAATGTATGGTGTGGAGAAAGTCGAACAGTTAGGTATTTCACAACGTTGGGAACGAAATGAGACATACAAAAGCTTAGCTGTTCCATTGGGATTGCGCGGGAAAGATGATATTGTTCAATTGAATTTACACGAAAAAGCACATGGTCCACACGGGTTAGTCGCTGGTACAACCGGATCCGGTAAATCAGAAATCATTCAATCCTATATTATTTCGCTGGCAGTGAATTTTCACCCTTATGAAGTTGCCTTTTTACTGATCGACTATAAAGGTGGCGGAATGGCGAATTTATTCAAGAACATGCCGCATTTACTAGGGACAATTACAAACTTGGACCGTGCTCAATCAATGCGTGCGCTTGCTTCCATTAAAGCAGAACTGCAAAAACGGCAGCGTCTATTTGGAGAACACGATGTAAACCATATTAATCAATATCAAAAGCTGTATAAACAAGGCGAAGCAAGTGAAGCCATGCCACATCTGTTCTTAATTTCCGATGAGTTTGCTGAGTTGAAATCCGAGCAGCCAGATTTCATGAAGGAACTCGTTTCGACTGCAAGAATTGGTCGTTCATTAGGTATTCACTTGATCCTGGCAACACAAAAGCCAAGTGGTGTTGTTGACGATCAGATCTGGTCGAACTCAAAATTTAAGTTGGCGCTTAAGGTGCAAAATGCAAGTGATTCCAATGAAGTGTTAAAAACACCTGATGCTGCCGAAATCACCCTGCCAGGTCGTTCTTATTTGCAGGTCGGCAATAATGAGATTTATGAATTGTTCCAAAGTGCATGGAGCGGAGCGGATTATGTACCAGATAAAGATGATCATGAGCGAATTGACACAACGATTTATGCAATCAATGATTTGGGACAGTACACGATCTTAACTGAAGATTTAAGTGGATTAGATAAAAAGGATGAAATCGAAAAAGTACCAACTGAATTGGATGCAGTCATTGATTATATTCATGACTATACGGAAGAACAACAAATTGAACCACTGCCACGACCATGGTTGCCACCGTTACCTGAGCGTATAGTTGCTGAGGATCTGCATCCAGTGGAATTTGAAGCAGCATGGCAAGAACCAAAAAAACCATTGCATACAACAATTGGCCTGCTGGATCAGCCAGAATTGCAAGCACAAAAGCCATTAACGCTCGATTTAACAAAAGATGGTCATATTGCAGTATTCTCAAGCCCGGGTTACGGAAAGTCAACATTCCTCCAGACATTAGTGATGGATTTGGTAAAACAGCATAACCCAGTACACTTACATGCTTATTTACTAGACTTTGGAACAAACGGATTGTTGCCATTGAAAAATTTACCACATGTTGCGGACACGATTTTGCTTGATGAAGTGGAAAAGATGGAGAAATTAATCCGTCTGCTATCCACAACATTGAAAGAACGAAAACATAAATTGAGTCAATATGGTGTTGCCAATATAGAAATGTACGAAAAAGCAAGCGGGGAAACTGTTCCGAATATCTTTGTTGTCATTGATAACTATGATTCCGTTCGCGATGCAGACTTTGGTGACGAGTTTGACCGGTTAATCACGCAAGTTGCTCGTGAAGGTGCAAGTATCGGGATTCATTTAGCCATTAGCGCTGGACGACAAAGCGCAATGCGAATGCCGCTGCTATCCAATCTGAAGCTTCAAGTTGCCCTTTACTTGATTGATCCGACAGAAGCACGGGCAATTGTTGGAAGGACAGATTTAGAGATTGAGGAAATTGCCGGACGTGGACTTGTTAAATTGGAAGACCCAGCATTGTTCCAGGCAGTACTACCGACAGAAGGAGAAGAAGCACTGGATATTATCGATGCTATTCAAGAAATTGCGCAACAGATGGATGCTTTTTGGGAAGGTGAACGACCAGATGAGATCCCGATGATGCCTGAAGGAGCCATTGATTTTGAACAATTCAAGAAAAATAGAAAGACGAAAGAACGAATGAAAGATAACTTACTTCCATTGGGACTTGAATTTGAAAATGTTTCACCATTAGCTTTTAATCCGGAAGAACATGATTATTTAACCGTTGTGAGCGATAGAAAAGATGGACTTGAGAAATTACAGCATGCCATGGCTAAAAATATTTCACTGCTTTCAGATTCCTATCAAACGATGATAATTGACACAAACAATAAGAAACTAGCTGAAGTTGGAGATAGTGTCAATGCTTATATTTCAGAATCAGGCGGCATCGCTTCTGTAAAAAATGATCTGATCGACGAAATTAATAATCACACAGAAAATCAACCAGATGGAAACAAGTGGATCGTTTTAATTGCTGATTTGCAAGACTTTACTGAACACAGCAATTTAGATGAACAGGAATTAGCAGTGTTATTTGAAAATGGATCACAATCGGGAATCCATTTCGTGATATGTGGTGATTACAACTATATCGGATTAAGTTTTGAACAGATACCAAAATATGTTCGAAACAAATCCACTGCTGGTTTAATCAGCATGCGCCTTGGCGATCAAGATATATTCAAACAACCGTTTATTAGACAGGAAAAGTATCCAAATCCATATGAATGCTATTATGCAATGGATCATCAGCATGTGAAAATAAAAATTCCTAAGTGAGGAGGATGGGTAGATGGGCAGTTCGGCACTAAGTAGTTTATATGCGCAACGATCGACTGTTTTGGCGGGGATTGCTAACTCAAAAAATCAAATTGCCATTCTAGAGGAGAAAATCAGGCGATTACAGGAAGCATCAGGTAAACTATCCACAAGCATTTCAGAATTGGAAACAACAAAAAGTTCCATCGATGGTTTAACGATTGATGAAAGCAGATGGAAAGGGGAAAAGGAAGATAAGTTTGAGAATTATTACGACGCGTACAAAAGCAGTGTAAAAAGTTTTATTTCCAAAACAGAAGACGCGAAGCAAACAATGGAAGAGGATATTGCCAGATATGAAAGCAAAAAGGCTGCCTATGAAACAGGACTGGCAAATCTGCAAAATACACTTGCATCTATTGATAGTCAAATAAGTGCTGCGCAAAAGGAGTGAATGTAAATGGGAGAAGAAGTAGGTATTAATATAGGTGTTTTCCGTTCGAATGTTAAAAATCTAAGGTCGTCACTTTCGGATCTAGAAAGTGGCATTAAAACAAGCCGAACATTTGATAAGACAAATATCACACCATTTATTGACGACTTGGAAAATACGATTAAAGCAATTGAACTGCTGAAAAAGTATAAGACGCTGCTGGATACGGATATCACGACGTTGGGAGACATAGGGGAGAAGATGCGGGAAACTGATGAAAATCTGGGAAAACAACCTAGCGGTATTACAAATGGACCGCAACCAATACGTTAATTGAGGGGGGATTAGATGGGAAACAAAGTGGATATATCGGAGGTTATTGAGTTTTCTAACGATCTGAAAACAACATCTTCTAAAATTAAATCAAGTCTAGACCAGCTTGTGGCAAATATTGATAAGATAGATGCAATGGAATCCTTTTCGGGAAAAGCAGCAAAGAATTCAAAAGGATATTTTGAGAACTTTCATAAGGAGGGGGTTATAGATGCTTTTAATGAACTGTTCACAGATCTTAATGATAATTTAAAACAGCATTTGGAATCATTTCAATCAAATGTAGACTCAAGTGAATCGGCTATTATTCAGAGTGACTACTTAAATGACCTGGATATTCAAATTGATATAGATTACCAAAAATTAAACGGTATCAACGAGAATATCCAGAAGGCAATAAATAATGTATCGGACATCACTAGTGCAAGTGCACCACCATTTTATTCTATTACTAATGACGAGAACGAGGTAATTGAAACAATCGCGGAGCTGGATGGAAATTTATCATCCTTTACTGGTGAAGGAAAACACCATGATTCCCAAACAAAAGCTTTAATGGAACGCATCGAAAAGACGATGAACTCAGTAAAAGGATCTGGTGAGGAAAGATTTAGTGATTACAAAGTAAATAAAGACTTGCAGAACTTAAAGGACTTTGTAACTATTTATTTAGCACCAGGGGTTACTGGAACGACCTCAAGCACTGCTATAGCTAAGGCAGCCAAAAATAAAGGGTTAAGTGTTTCTAAATACGTAAAAAATGGGAAAACAACTTATCGAATAAACGCAAGTGAAGAAGCTTTAGAAGCACTAGGAGTAAAACCGGATGTTCATGCTCAAAATGCATTAAATCAAAGTGCAAAATCGGGGCAGGCGAAAGCCCCATTAAATTATTATGATAAAAAAACCGGAAAGCAAGTTTGGTCCAATGTAGGAAAAGAAGTTGTAAAGAGTCACCCCAATATGGAGGTATACAACTATGATGAAAGTCCAACAGGGAAATTTAAATCAGTTGGGCGAGCGACTGCAAGAGGAGCAATAAATAGTGTAACGGATTTAAATCCTAAAGAGATTGTTAGTGGAAGTGTAATCAACAGGGCAGGAAAAGCATTGGGACCAGTTGGCGCGGGCTTAAATTATTATAGTAATTACAATGATGCTAAGTCAGATGGTTTAACCGGATCAGAAGCACATACGCGTGCTGCTGTTGATACAACGATTGATACGGTAGTTGGAGGAGCTGTTCAGACAGGTGTTACAGCTGCTGTTAGTTTGGCAATCCCAATACCTGTTGTTGGAACGGCGATAGGGGTAGCTGCTGGGATTGGAGTAAACTCACTTTTAAATGTGAAGTTTGGCAAAAGTAACAAATCAGTAATGGATCGTGCAAAGGATGCATTTCACAAATTGACGGGTTGGTTTAGTTAGAGACTAGGAGGCTAAAGTAGTGCAAAGTAAATTACCAGAAGAAAGTTTTGCAGCATTAAGGGGACCATTTGAATCAGGGAGACAAAAACCAAAATCTTTAGCTTTTACGTTACTATTATTCGTTTTTATCCAACCCTTAATGTTCTTTTTGACATATGTTGTGGCCGCTGATGGGACTATTTATCCCAATAAAGATATGATAATGAATATTCATTTATGGATCACTGCAGCACTTGTATTGTTATCTATAATTTTTGCGATTCCGGTAATATATAATAAGGGTCAAATAGCCCAGTATCTATTAATTATTTTGACATCACAAAATACAGGAGCAACTTTCTTATATATAAGTTCATTATTTTTGTTAGGTTCTGATCGTCTTGGAATAGATGCTACCAAGGATTCTCTTTTAAACTTTATGTACGTAACACTAATTATTGGACTGTTAGTTTTTATTGTCACATGGATTCGGTTTTATGTGTTATTACAAAGAGGCCATTATAGAGAAGGGTCCAAAAAGGATAATCTTAGGAAGAAATTCGAAGCAAAGTCCTATTTACCAATGGCGATTATTGTTGGTACTGGGGTGGTTTATGTAATTCAATATGTAGCAAGAAATAGTTATATGATAGATATTAATGTTATGGTCGTGGTCATAATAGGGCCACTACTCTTTTTTGCTATGTTATTCGTTCTTCCCGAACAAATTGTGATTCTTTACTGTAAATACCGGTTTGAAAGCTTTAATTTTAATAAAGATGGAAACTTAAAACCAATTAGTAGAAAGGATGCTTAGGATGCGCATTGAGACTCGATCACTTAATTTTGATAATCTATTAATCTATGAAACTAGGCAATTAAGGAAGGACTGGCAAGAGGGCTTTTTCTTGATGGAAGATTTTACGCTTGCGGAAGGTATCTATAAGAATGGTCCAACGTTTTTTTCTGTTGCACCTGAGAAAGGTGAAGATAAGTTTGGTAGCTTTACGTATTATTTGCCAATAAGTGAACCTGTTACATTAGCAGATGAAACAGATTTTCAATTTCAGGAAGGATTTCACATCGAAGAAGCTTTAGTTTTACGTCAAGCGGATGAGGCGACTGATTTTCATGCTGCTTATGCAGAGATAAAGAAATATGCCGGGAAAAATAATATTTCAATAGAGGACACTTTCTATTGTGTTTTACTGGAAGTATTTGATGAATATATTATTGATTTATATGTACCGTTAAAAGATCGGGGAGATGCATCATGATTGTAGAAAATCATCATATCGCTCATCTTAATGTTGTTTCAAAGTATTATCGCTTTGCCCCAGAGGAGATTGATATAGCAATTAAGGATTTTCAATCGGTTTTGGAAAAGCATGGTTATCACCCAGATGGGAGAATGCTTTTTTCTATTTTAAGTGATCCAACAAGTGAGATTATGAATGCAGAAATCTTTTTGCCGATTAAGGAAGATAACGTTATGATTCAAGAGCAGGAACAAATAAACTTTCGTAGTTATTTATCTATTAAGCCAATGATTATGACACGTGTGATGGAAGATTTTGATGCACAATCCCAGGTAAGGTATTGGGAGTTGATTGATTATATTAGGCGAAATGGCATGAAACAAAAGACACCAGTATTTGCAGAATTTAAGAACAGTCATTTGGGTCGGGATTACGTGGAAATGAGTGTCGGGGTCTAAATTAGTACGGTGAAACAATTGGCATCAAGAGTAATCAATAAAATGATGGAGAGGTTATTAAAATGAAAAAGGCTTTTTTGTTAAGCGCGATAGTATTAGTGCTGTTCTTAGCAGCATGCAGTGATCCAAAAGAGGATAAAGCCGAAAATAACCAGAAGCAGGACCAAAAGACGGAGACGCAAGCTAAGGAAAAAACAAATTCAAATGAAGAGGCAGCAGATGAGGTGGATAATTTGGTGTTGCAATTGCAAAAGCAAGATGAGGAAGCTGGAGTTACCGTTGAAAGTAACAGCATTTATAGCATCTTAGATGAAGCGATTAAAGCGGATCCGCAAATGGGAGTACCAAATGACTTTAGTCTTTACCCTTTTGATATTTCCATAAATCCCGATGGAAGCCATTCTATTATTTTCCTGGCTATCAACCGATTAAAGGATCCGATCAAGAATGTGTCTTTTAATATGACTTTTGGGAATAAAAATGGTGAATACATATGGGAAGATTCAGAAACTTCGCTGCCAGAAAAACAATTTGGTGTTATTCAACCAGATCATGCGGTGCCATATATGCTTGATGTAACACCAGAGCAAGAAAAGATATTTGATGGTTTAACCAATGATAACGTTTATTTGAAAGTAAATAACTTTAATATGGACGTTGTTGAGTAATATTCATGATATGGCAAAGGGAAGTCTCCTTTGCCTTTTAATTTGGCACAGTTTGATCCAGTATAAATGCTGGATCGTAACTATACATTGGTGCCTAAAGGGTTGCAGAGAGTTAATGATAGATGTGTCATACATCCGAATTAAAAAAAGTTCCACATGCAAGAAGTAATATTGTACATAAGCGATAATGGAAAAACGGATGGTAAGTTTCGTTTTAAAGATAGCGAAAATACAAGGTTCCAGCGAGAGGCATGTTTTATAAATAGTTATAAGTATTGTTTTGGGTTAGGTGAAACCATGAATAAAATTTAATTCCGTTTTATACAGAGAATATAAAGGATAGACAGAATATATGATAAAAAGCGAAAAGTGGTTGAGTGTAATGAGGAATGTTGTGTCAATATTATTTATGGTAATTTTATTTTTCATTGTGATAAAGAAGAACATTTTATATTAATATAGACTTTTATTCTATTTTAATGAAGAAAATAACGCAAGTGTTAAAATCGATTCACATGTATGTTATCAATGTTAAATCTTTAGATAAAAAGGATGATTTTCAGTGAAAGAAAAAATACCGTTGGTTGGGACAATAATAGGTTTGATTGTTTTTATATTAGTTATGATTGGAATTAATAGCGGAGTCACTATACTTTTTTATGTTGTCTTGGTACCTGCCGTTTTTATACTTATCATCCATCTCTCTTCTAAATTTTTGCCGGATTTATGGGCTTCTATTGTATTGGTAGGTTTGACTGTAATTTGTATTCATTATTTTTTTCGATTATGGAGTGTCACCATTATACTGTTGTGTTACTCGGGGTTTTTAATTTTCGCAGAGAATATGATCAAAAACAAAAAGTGGTCGAAAGTAGCAATGATTGTTGCAACAATAGTATTTTTCGCGATCTTATTTTTTCTTGTGATAAAGAAAAATTTTTCATAGTGTTAGTGAAATAAGTGATACATCGGCAAAATTCAGTAATGCTAATTGCAGAGACAGTTACATAATTTTATAAGCCCTTTTGAGGGGATAGATAAATATTAAGATATAAAAAGCGATAGTGATAAAAAAGCTAGTGTTACGGTTGAAAACAACGAAATCTGTAATGAACTGTCGGATGACCTAAAGACGACTTCTGAAAAAATTAAATCGGACTTGGATCATATTAAAGCAGATATTGGATCAAATTATTGCAATGGAGACTTTTTCGGGAAAAAACAGCAAAACAGGCGAGAGGTTATTTTGGCGATCTGCATAAGACGATTCTTGACGCATTTAATGGGTTGTTCACAGACCTGAATGATAATTTGAAACAACACTTGGATTTGTTCGAATCTGATGTAGATTCAAGTAAAACAGCGATTATAGAGAGTGACTATTTGACTGATACTGAAATGGATGTAGATGAAAAATATGAAGAATTAAACTTTGAGCATCAGGTTATAAACAGAACAATTAGTAGTGTAGCAGATATTACTAGTGCGACTACACCCAATTTCTCCCCAGTAACGAACGATGAAAATGAAGTGATTGAAGAGATAACAGATTTAGAAGATAAGTTTACTTCGTTTACTAGTGAAGGGAAAGAGCATGATTCTGAGATAAAGGAATTGTTGCATCATATTGAGGTTGCGATGAATCGAGCAGGCAGGAGCATAGGTGAGGCTCGGTTTGCTGATTATAAAAGTAAATCTACTGAAGTCGGGTTAGGTGCGTTAAAGGATTATAATGAAGGTAAGCGGGAAGAGGAAATCCAAAAAGCCCGGAAAGCTAAGAATGATGCGATAAAGGATCTTAATGAACCTTCGCAAACAGTGGTAAATAATGCCCTTGAAGATTTAGAAGACGGTAAAATTACCAGTGAGGAATTCCATGTAATCTTGTCGACATTCAAGAGGATAAACAACGATAAATTAAGTGAAGATGAATTGAATGAAGAATTGCCACCAATTGTAGATAAGTATTTGCACGACAATAGCGTTAAGATTGGCGCGGATTTAGGTATTCCAATTTTTGCTTCAGTCATGGAGCAGACAGGTTTGGGAGCAATGAGACTTGGTGGTTTAGTAAATACCTTTAATGGAATCCGTGGTCCAGCTGGCTCAGGTTACTATGTAATTGTTGATCCAAAATCAGCAAAGGCGGCTAAGCCTTTTTTTAAGGCTGGAAAGGGTATTCAAGTAGCAGGGAAGTACCTAGGTCCTGCATTTGCCATAGCGGGGGGTTATCTTGGATACGTTGATGATAGAAATAAAGGAAAGACACCGGGTGAAGCATTTACACATAATGTGGTATCTACAGGAGTGGGCTTTGGAACAAGTACTGTAGCGACAATAGCCATAGCTGCAGCAGCATCCAATCCAGTTGGGTGGGCCGCTGTAGGCGTTGCGGCTGCAGGTACTGCTATAGGTATTGGCGCAACAGCGTTTTTCAATTGGGCGTATAATAGTAATATCCTTCACCTTCAGGATGGTCTGGACTGGGCGGGTGAACAAATAGATAATGCGGCAAATTGGGTAGGCGATCAATTAGATAATGTTGGTGAAGCTTTAAGTAGTGGTCTTGATGCCATCAATCCATTTTCCTGACGCCACAAAACAAATTGAATTTGTAAGGGATGACTGGGCGTATAACTTGTACTCACGAATCTAATATTGAATTTTGCTCTTAATAAGGGGAGGCTATACCGGATATGCATGCCATTCCTGCCATTCATCTGATAAGATTAATAGATTTTTTTAGATTCAAATTCTACCAATTATGGGATCTGTCTTTGTTATGTTATATGCTGTTCTTTCTTATGCACTGATAATCCGTATAAAAAACCATCGTATTTACATGTTCGAAGTTGTTTTAAGGAAAAGGAACGTTTTAGGAATGGGGAGAGGGATAAATCTAATGAATTGTGATATACAACGTGTGGTAAAAAATTCAAGATATAGAATTCTGACCATCAACGGAGAAAAATTTATACTTGATATTTGGGGATCCTTTTGGAAAATTGTATTTCCTTTTTTCTTCTGGATGCTGCCAAATTCCGTTTATAAAGTTGATGATCCAGATCTTGTTGAAAAATTAACCACCTTGGAAGTAAAACAGAATAAGATAAGGATGGCGCTCGCGGTGTTAGCTGGAGGTGTTTCTGTTTTTTTGGGGAACCTTTTAACACCTTTAATGGATTACTTTAATTTTCAAAGTACGAAATTGGTCAGACTAATGATTATAACAATTACTATCATTGTTGTCTTGACACTATTTTTTTATATGGCTAAGAGATGTAAAATACGCCTATATAGTATGGCTAATCTTGAACGGCTGCCAACGGACCGATTATGGATTAGGCCAATGTCCTTCAAGCATTTTTTTCAAGTTTTATTTAGTTATCTCATTTTTCTCTTATTCGCCTTATTCGCATTTGCGGCATTTTTTAATATGCCAAATGTAATAGCATTACTTGTTGCGGCGGCCTTCTCATTTCTTTTATTGATTGTCAACGCTATGACTGTAATGGGAGAAAGCACAACAGTGAAATTTAGGGAATAAAGATACGGCAGCTTAGATGTCCATCGAAGTGAAACATAAAAACAAGGAATTGCGACACGGTAGGTACGGGTATTGAGGGCTTCATAGCGATGTTTTTAAAAGCCTATAATTTTTGTATTTGTTTACCATTGTCTACTTAGTGGTAATAGTAGGCCACATTTTTAAATTTTAGGTGAAGAAAAAACGGCGGTTTTCACTGAATACAATAAACTGAAAAAGCATCAATAAACCGAGAGAGGAGAATTTACATGTTACCAATTGGATCGATTGTATATCTGAAAGAGGGGACGAGTAAACTAATGATCTTGAACAGAGGACCACTTCTTCAGGCAGGTGAAAATGAAGGCGAAAGAGTAATGTATGATTATTCCGGGTGTTTTTATCCACAGGGACTAGATCCCAATAATGTTTTCTATTTTAATGAAAAAAATATAGATGAAGTGGTATTTGAAGGATTTAAAGATTCCGAGGAAGAACGTTTTCAGAAGATTTACTATGACTGGAAGGAAGAAAATAAAGAAAATGTTAAAAAAGGAACTGTAACCGGACCGTTAGAATAAAATTGGATTGAAGCATATGTAATATATGCTTCTTTTTGTGCGCAATCAAATAACGTCTCAGAACAAACAAATGAACTAGAATAGAACAATATCTATTTTTACTCTATTACTAATAATGGGAGTGCAGTATTGGAACAAGAGAAGGAGGTGAAGATTCTATGAACTGCAAGGTGCATGGCGTATATAAAAATCTTAGGTATCGAATCCTGGTTATTGAAGGTCAAACCTATATCTTGGACTTAGGGAAATCCATTTGGAAAGTTCTCTTTCCATTTTTGTTTTGGATATCTCCTAACACTGTTCTTAAGGTGGAAAGTACCGAAGTTGTGGAAAAGTTAAAGGCACCGAGTGTGAAACAAGTAAATACAGGAGGACATGGGTGGATTGGTGGTGGTATTGCCGTATTGATAGCAAACCTTTTAAGGCCATTGATGGATTATTTTGATATCCAAAGTTCCCCATCCGTTAATTCGGTTATTGTTATGATCACAGTCATACTCCTATTATCCTGCGTTTATATATTAGACATATAAATAAAAGAAATCTCTATCAAGTTGTTAATCTTAAAAAACTATCAACAGAGCGATTATGGTTCAAGCCAAAGCCAATCAAACATTTTTTCCTAGTCACAGGTATGTACTTATTTTTCCTGGCACTTGCTGTGTTAGGTTTTGGTGCATTTATTAAGTTCCCGAATGTGATGATATTATTCTTTACGATGGTATTATTGCTCTTTGTATTGTTTTCCAGCAATATAACGGTAGCGGTAGGAAGTACTACAGTGAAATTCAAAGATGATAAAAAAGAAGCTGTCTAACATCGAATACGATAAAAAGTTGCACTGCAATGGGAGAGGGGAGTTAACCAATGAAATGTGACATCCAACGTGTCGTAAAAAACCCAAGATACAGAATCCTGATCATTGATGAAGAACAATTTATCCTAGATATATGGGGATCCTTTTGGAAGATCGTATTTCCTTTTTTCTTCTGGATGCTGCCGAATTCCGTTTTTAAAATTGATAATCCGGATATCGCTGAAAAATTAACGAAATCAGAGGTGAAGCAATCAAACATAGGGATGGGCGTTGCATTGTTTGTCGGAGGTATTTCTGTCCTTGGGGGAAATCTTTTAACACCCTATATGGATAACTTTAACTTCCAAGGCACAAAGTTAGTTAGGCTCATGCTTATAGCGATTGCGATTATTATTGTGTTTTCATTGTTTTTTTATATTACTCAAAGGTGTAAAAAGGGATTATACAGAATAATTAACCTGGAACAATTGACATTAGAACGAATATGGATCAGGCCAAGATCCTCCAAACATTTTTTTCGGGTTTTATTTTTCTACCTTTTCTTTCTCTCATTAACTCTGTTGTTTTTTGTGGGTTTTTATGGGTTTCCTAATGTAATTGGATTGCTCGTGGCAGCGTCTTGTTTTTTTATCTTATTGCTTACTATTGTTGTAGCGATAAAAGGAGACAGAACTACAGTGGAGTTTAAGAGGGATAACGATATAGCGATCTAACATTGATGGAAAATATGGAGGCAGCTCCAATCCCGCTTATAAAGCAGGATATAATCTGATAATTCGGTTGCTGCTTTCCTTTGTCTTTTTTTCAAAAGCATGATTTCAAATATATAAAAATGGTATTTGATCTTAACTTTGAACTAAAGTGTGGCTATGTGTAATAAAAATTATCAGAAGTGGATTTCGCTATGTTAACGCCAATGGTTGTAATATTTTATGCAATGCTATTTGTTTCCCTATGGTAGATAAAGAATACATAAATTTCTCAACGCGTGATGCATAATGTCGGAGTGAGGAAAGGTTTCTTCGGTGATTAGATGAGTAAAAAAGGTGGTGAACAGGTGAATAAACTTACTCCATTAATCTTTTACCTCACAGTCGGGGGGCTAATTGTCTTTGTGCTAACCATGTTTATCATCGGTGCAGGAATAAAAATGTTTCTATACATTGTTTTAGGGTTTGCTGTACTATTCTTGGTATGATTACTAGTTTTTTAGAAAAAAATTATACCCTGTATGGCTTGGTGTTTTGGGATCCGGAGCTGTAGTTGTCATTGTACAATTATTAATCCAGTCTTGGCTTTGTACCTTATTAATGGCCTGTTTATTTGGGGTTCTTATCTTTGTCCATTTTAGGATTACAGATACAAAATGGTCAAATGTGGTGTCGTTTCTGGTGTATGGAGCGATGATTATAGTGGTTCTATATTTCGGTGTGTGACTGAGGCTTATGATAGTTTTATGAAAATTAAATGATGCTTAATGGAGACTCAACCACTTGTTTTTGATAATCTAATAAACTATAAAAAATTCAACATCGAAGGGATCATTCATTCGGGGTTTATTTTAAAATTGATGAGGTGAAGGAATGAAAAAATATAGTACTGCATTAATATTGATGGCATTTATTCTAATTGGATGCAGTTTTTCAGTAAGTTTTGGCGATGATTCGAAAAGAAAAGCGATGAGAAAGGTGATTAGACTTTACAATTAACAAAGGTGGATGAGAAAGCTGGTGTAACGTTGGAAAATGAAACGTATAAGAGGTTGTTCAAAAAGTCCGGTAAAAATGACACATCGAATTTCTTCGTTGGCTTGTTTCTCCGCTCCTTGGAAAAGAAAATCGCTTTTCCTTCGTGCGATGTAGTTTCAGGGGGTGTCCCTTGTGCTCATGTATCTAAATGCATACATTCCGCTACTCGAAACTACGCCGCCTCGAACTTCTCGGTCCTTTTCATCCTCCTTTTTGAACACGCACTATATTGAAATAAACAGTATGATTCAGGAGGACCCTAAAATTGGTGCGGCAAATGATTTTAGTGTTTACACAATAAATATCTACCATACAGATTTTGGCAGACAGCTTTTCTTGTTGGGTTGAATTACGATGTTTGTTAAAGAAGTTTTGAAGAGAACTTATGAAACTGTGAATCTATGTAATAGGTAGCAGGACACGTGTGACTTTAGGTTCGGGTATTTAGTATGGGCGAGGGAGTGAGAAAATCATGGATAATAAAAATGCGTGGACGGCACAACTCTTGGCCAAAATTGGTGGATTTATTTGTATGGGTGCGTCTGGATTCTTTTTGGTATTAAACATGTTTACCCCAGTGGAAATTACCATTAATGATTCTTATACAAGCGGTACATTATGGGAACTTGCCTCTCATCCTGGTCCATTAACATTATGGTTGGGCTTGCTTGTTGGACTCTTCGTATTGGGAATGATCGGTCTGATGATTAGTAAAAAGGTGCAGACAAAAGCAACCATAGCGCAAGGATTTATTTTTATTATTATCGGGTTTCCAACGATAGTACTGGCTGGCGCGGGGATCCTTTTTATTATTGCTGGGGTGCAAACCTTTTTGGCGAAGAAGGTGCAGGAATTGACAGTTTGATGGTTATTATTTTTGTGTTTCCACTTCGCAAATACTCAGGGTTTCTCGTGTAATACAGAATTATTCGTATATTTAGTCATAAGGTCTCATTTCCAATATTTATGAGATACATTTCATCCCTTTATGTTAATATAAGTACTTGGGAAGATTGCGTGAAAACTATGAAAAAAGTAAGTGATACATTAATGTAGGATGATGCAACAAGGGTACCTATTCGATTATAAAAAGAAAGGGAACCTCTTTCTTGCGTTATCCGTATACATATATGTAAAACAAATTTAAGGAAGGTGGATATAACTTGAAAAAGTGGATGTTGCTAATCGTGGCTGGGTTGATGGCGCTTGTTCTTGCTGCATGTAATGAGACTGCTGAACCAGCGGAAGGCACAAGTGAGGAAAATGAAAGTGAACTGACAGCGAAGGAAGTATATACGAAGGCATTGGAATCATCGGAGGAAATGGAAAGTGCGGAAGTTTCCATGAATATGAACCAGCAGATTAAGTCTGAGGCAGATTCGATTTCAATGAATAACGAAAGTAACTTTGATACCAAAATGACGATGGACCCAATGGCAATGTATCTTAATGGGACTACCAAAATGACAATGGCTGGTTCAGAAGATCAAATTCCAGAAATGGGTATGGAAATATATATGGTTGACGACGGAATGTATATGACCAGTGATCAATTTAATGGCGAATGGCTAAAAATGGAAGGGACATCAATGGACGCTTTGCAGGAAATGGCAGGTCAGCAGCCAGATCCATCCGAGCAATTAAAAATGCTACAGGATTATGCGGATGAGCTTTCTTTTGAACAAACAGATAATGAGTTTATTTTAAAATTATCTGCGGATGGAGAGAAATTCAATGATTTGATGCAAAAAATGATGAAGGACTCCATGCCACCAGAATTGATGCAGCAAATGGGTGAAGAGGGTCAGCAAGCTCTAGAAAATACACAGATTAATAGCTTGGCATATGAACTTACAATTGATAAAGAATCATATGAAATGAAGGCTCTTACTATGGATATGGACATTACAATGAAGCAAGATGGATCTGAATTAAATATTGTTCAAAATGTCGAGTCCGAGTATTCCAACATCAATAAAGTCGATGCAATTGAAGTGCCTGCCGATGTGAAAGAAAACGCAATCGATGCAGCAGATTTAGAGGGTCAACTACAATAAAGATTAATTCTTGAAAAATGCGCCGTTTGATAGGCGCATTTTTTTATTGGCAAATATGACTGTTGGTAAAAGTATTTTAGCGGCATGAAAAGGGATAAAATGACTGCGCTAGCTATGTTAATAGCCCGAGAGAATGAAAAAGCAAGCCCACGCAGAAATTAGATGTGTCATTTTACCGGGCTTTTTAATTCAAAAGTACCCCAATGACAACGTTTTATAGTATGATAGGAGGTATAATTTGAGAAAGGACGTGGCTAAGTGATTATCCCTCTCGATAAATCTGACTACATTCCCCAACTAAAAGCCTTGGATCAACGGACTGCGACACACCATCCTGAAAAACAATTAATACAAACCCAGTTAATAAAAGAACTGGCTGGTGCTAGAGGCCAATCCGCATTAACTTTTCCATTAAGGTTCTTACATGATGAAGATTATATTTTACGCAATCCCCGGATTGATGATGAAAATGAATGTTTTGAGATAGACAACCTTATCTTAAAACGTAACTACATCCTCTTAGTGGAAGTGAAAAATTGGTATGGCACGTTATATTTTGACGGTGAAAAGCAAGTCGTCCGCAAAGGCGATGATGGCATAGAGGAAGGACTCCCAAATCCGATTCCACAAGTAAAACTACAACAACACCGGCTACAAAAATGGTTGCGCCAATTTGACCTCCCGCAAATTCCATTTCTCTACTTTGCTGTTATCAGCTTCCCCAGTACAATTATCAAGTCTATGCATACCGATCAATCCGTTCCAGAAGAAGTATTCCACAGTAATTTACTACCATTAAAAATAGAAAAATTAAATCAACAATACAGTAAAAACATCCTGTCCGGGAATATGCTCAAAACGATTGCAGCACAGATTTGCAACGCGCATAAGGTGAAAAAGGTTCATGTTCTGGATAAATTTCATGTTTCTGAAAATGAACTTATCAACGGGGTGTTTTGCCAAAAGTGTTATGCAAACCCAATGAACTGGAAATATGGCACGTGGCATTGTCCGGTCTGTGATCATGTATCAAAAAACGCACACATGCAAGCACTTGATGAATATAGTCTTATCATTAATAATGAAATTACAAATCGTGAAGCCAGAGCCTTTTTACGTATTGATTCACCGGATGTCACCAAGAGATTACTCTCAGGCAGCTATCCACCAATTGGAAAAACCGGTTACCGACGTTACAAATTGAGATGAAAAGGAGAAAGTCGCCGAACAAAGCAAGGAAGTCGCCGGACGCACGCAAGAAGTCGCCGGACAAAGCGGGAAAGTCGCCGAACGAAGCGGGAAAGTCGCCGGACAAAGCGGGGAAGTCGCCGGACAACCGGGACAAACCATGCCCGTACGGTAAACCAGACGGTGGCACATTCCAATACGTAGCCCCGCCCACCCGCACACCACGCACACCCCGCCCAACCCGCATCAAAAAGAATTTTGACCTCCTCCAGCGAGTATACTATAATTAGACTGTTAATCAGAAAGAGGTGGCCGTGATGTTAGATCGTTTACAATCATTGGAAGACCGTTATAACAAATTGAATGAATTACTTAGCGACCCTGAGGTTATTAGTGATACGAAGAAATTACGTGAATATTCGAAGGAACAATCGGACTTGGAAGATGTTGTTCAAGCATACCGTGAATATACCGATGTAACAACTCAATTAAAAGATGCAAAGGCAATGCTGGAAGATGACTTGGATGATGAAATGGCGGAAATGGCTAAGGCAGAAATTACGGAGCTTACAGAGTCCAAGGAAGAGCTTGAAGAACGTATGAAAATCCTACTCCTGCCTAAAGACCCGAATGATGATAAGAACGTTATTATGGAAATTCGCGGTGCTGCTGGTGGAGATGAGGCTGCATTGTTTGCGGGTGATTTGTACCGAATGTATTCTCGCTATGCCGAGGCGCAGGGATGGAAAATTGACGTGATGGAAACCCACACAACTGGTGTTGGTGGCTACAAGGAAATCATTTTTATGATTAATGGGACTGGGGCATATTCCAAGCTAAAATATGAAAATGGTGCACACCGGGTTCAGCGCGTACCAGAAACTGAATCAGGTGGAAGAATCCATACGTCAACAGCAACTGTAGCCGTTTTACCGGAGACAGAAGATGTTGAAGTTGATATTCATGAAAAAGATATTCGTGTTGATACATTTGCGTCGAGTGGTCCAGGGGGGCAAAGTGTTAATACAACAATGTCTGCTGTTCGGTTAACACACGAACCAACGGGAATTGTTGTTTCGATCCAGGATGAAAAGTCGCAAATCAAAAACAAGGAAAAAGCGATGAAAGTTTTGCGTGCCCGGATTTATGATAAGTTCCAACAAGAGGCACAAGCTGAATATGATGAGTCAAGAAAATCAGCGGTTGGTACTGGTGACCGATCAGAGCGGATCCGTACGTATAATTTCCCGCAAAATCGGGTGACAGACCATCGGATTAACTTAACGATTCAGAAGCTTGATCAAATCCTAACGGGTAAATTGGATGAATTTATTGATGCATTGCTTATCGAAGAACAAACAGAAAAATTGGAACAGATTGGTGAGTAACATGAAAGAGCCAATGAAACAATATGAAGTCCTCCAACGGGCTTCTCTTTTTTTAGAACAGCATAATCGGGAAACGAATGTAGCGGCATTACTTTTACAGCATTATTTACATGTATCAAGGTCGGAGTTTTTCATGAAAATGCGTGACCCCGTTCCTGATGCGGTCGTACAGCAATTCCAAGACGCTGTCAAAGCTCATGCAGAAACAGGTGTGCCGATACAACACATCATAGGACATGAAATTTTTTACGGTCGTACATTCCATGTAAATGAGCATGTTTTAATTCCCAGACCGGAGACAGAGGAGCTTGTCCATCATGTTATCAAACAGGTCAAGCATGATAATCAGCCATTAACGATTGTGGATATTGGAACCGGCAGCGGGATCATTGCTTGCACACTCGCACTTGAACTAAAAAATTGTACTGTATATGCAACCGATATCTCAGAAAAGGCTCTAACAGTTGCGAAAAACAATGCGAATCAGCTTGGTGCGAATGTGACGTTTTTACAAGGGGATTTTCTACAGCCGCTTATCGATAAGCAAATAAAGGCAGACATTGTCATTTCTAATCCACCATATATTCCCCGTTCGGAGGAAAGCACATTGTCTGATACGGTGAAATTATATGATCCGGAGCTGGCCCTTTTTGCTGAAGAAAATGGTTTAGCCGCGTACAGGGAGATTATTACCAAACTTCCTCACACTATCACCGATCATGCATATGCAGCATTTGAAATAGGATACCAACAAGGCGCATCAGTGACAGCGTTTTTAGAAAATCAATTCCCGGAAAGCACTGTAAACGTTATTCAGGATATCAATGGAAAAGACCGCATAGTTGCAGCAGAGATTAGCATAAATAGCTAGCACTGCTGCCTAGTCTTAACAGTAAATGAAATATATTTCAAAAAAATACTAGAATACTAGTTTAAAAAAATCGTAACCAGCCCATACTGTTTGTAAATTAAAGAAGAGAGGGTTGTGACGATGAAGAAACTAGTATTTTTTGTTTTCATTCTTATTATTATTTTTATCGTAGCACCAAATAAAGGCATGTTTCAGCAAGCAAGTTCAGAGCAAGGATACCAAGTTATTCCAGACGACGCGATTCGATTACGCATTTTAGCTAATAGTGACGGTGATGAAGATCAGCGTATAAAACACTTAGTTCGTGATGAAGTGAATCAATCAATCGCGAAATGGGTGGAAGATATTGCAGATATTAATGAAGCACGCAGAGTACTTAAAGGAAAGATACCAGAGATTGAAAAAATCGTTGCAGGTGTGTTGGAAGAAGAAAAGGGTTCACAAGCGTTTAAAGTTGAGTACGGAGAAAATGTAACATTTCCAACTAAATTGTACGGTGATTATTTGTATCCGGCAGGGGAGTATGAAGCAGTACTAATCACACTTGGTGAAGGTGAAGGCGCGAATTGGTGGTGTGTACTGTTCCCGCCGCTATGCTTCCTAGATTTTGCTAATGGAACAACAGTCGCCGAGGCCGCTAGTGCTGATGAAGAAGCGGAGATCGAGGAAGAGGAAGAAGAAGTGGAAGTAAAGTTTTTTCTGTTTGAGTGGCTTGGTTGGTCATAGATAAAGCTATCACCGCATAAAATCGTAGAAATAGGAAAAGAATCTATTAAGTAGAGGTGAATAACTATGAATTTAATCGCCACAAAGCATGCAGCTACAGAAAAGGTCGAACAATTTTTGCAAAAGAATCAAGATGTGAAACAAGATGCACTTTTTCAAGACGGTTATGTAGTGGAAATGGAACAACAAATTGAAGGGTGTTTTATTTTAGAACAGGTGGATAATGGTGTTTATTGGTTAAAACAGCTTCATGTCACCAAACAAGCAGCACCATCACTGCCGATTCTATTAGAGTCTGTATTAGCATTGGCGAAGGAGAGAAATGCGAGAAGCATATATGTCCACAGCCATCAACCAATGGTAGATGTATTATTAGAGGCATTACAGTTTCATCCACAAGAAGAAAATCGATTTGTGGATAATCACCCAGTTGAAAAAGGCAATTGGTGGACATATAACGTGTCTTAACCCAATATCCACAAAAACGTGTGGATAGATGGTAGTAATTCTGTTGATAATGTGTATAAAAAGATAGTTTATTTTGGGGCTTGTGGATAACGTGGATAAATTTGACTTAACCCCCTAAAGCCTGTGGATAATTTCCGCAGGCTTAATTTTGTGTGAAAAATACCACATTTTTATACTGTAACAATATCTAGACTGTTCTTCTGGTGATCCTGTTTTCTAAAGGATTGGGACTGCGATTACTCGTCCCACCGAAAACATTTGTTGTTTATGACACATAAGCTATATAATGCGCAATAACTTTTATGTGACTTTCTTCCATTCTTTATAAGACGAGTGCTAAACCGGCGCTGCGGAAAAATACTCGCTTTCCATGGGGAACGCTTCAGCCTCCTCACTCGCAAAGAACACTCGTTGCGGGGTCTTCAGACTGTTCCTTTTCCCATTGGAGTCTCGCATTTTTCCGCAGCTTAGAATAGCTTTCTGTTCAAGGGAGTAAAAAATCGTGTAATGCAAATTCCATGGCTTTCCTCTTTTGATAATTAAAACACTACTACCAGCGGAGGCAGAATACTCCGCTAGTAGTAGTTCCCTGATTTTTGTGTAGATATAGCATGTGTATCAAGTAATAGCACCTACTAGCGAAGGGAAAACACGGAGACTCCTGCGGGAACAATGGTTTTCGGTGGGGCGAGTTAGCGCAGCCCCAGCACGTGTCTGAAGACTTCGAAGCGGCGGTTTTCCGCTTCGGAGGCTGAAGCCGTGCCCGCGGAAAGCGTAGTGTTTTTCCCGTAGCGGTTGTCAAAGCTCCGTACTTGATTTCTAGTTATTGCACATAATCCTTCATATACGAAGTTAAAAGCAACTAAGTTTACGAAAACAGCCTTATACAAAATCCATAAAATGCGCACTAATTACCGGAACGGTGGAAGGACGATTTCTATTACGAAATGGGTCTTTTGCGTAAAAAAGATCTATCAACTAAAATAGAGGGAGAGAAAAGGGGTACAACAATGGTTCAAACAAAACGATGGAGTATAACAGAAACGAATTATCAACAAGCGATAGATGAAGCTGCAGCACTTTTGAAAAGTGGCTCAGCGGTTGCTTTTCCAACAGAAACCGTTTATGGATTAGGTGCAGATGCAACAAGTGAGGAAGCGGTGGCGAAGATTTTCCAGGCAAAAGGACGACCTGCGGATAACCCGCTTATTGCCCACGTTGCAACAAAGGAACAATTGGCGAAATTAGTTACCAACATCCCGCCGTTTGTGGATAAGTTGATAGATGCTTTTTCACCTGGTCCGTTGACATATGTTTTACCAACAAACGACCTGTGTGCAACCAATGTTACGGCAGGGTTATCCACAATTGGTGTAAGGATGCCGGTTCATCCTGTTGCACAATCATTATTGAAACAGTGTGATATTCCAATTGCCGCACCAAGCGCAAATACTTCTGGCAAGCCTAGCCCAACGACCGCGGATCATGTGTGGCAGGATTTGCACGGGAAAATTGCCGGCTTGCTTGATGGCGGTCCGACTGGTGTAGGTGTGGAGTCAACCGTAATTGACTGTACTGGAGAAATTCCGATTGTATTACGACCAGGCGGGGTTTCCAGGGAGCAATTGGAGGAAGTCATTGGCGAGGTAATGGTCGACCCTGCACTAGTAGGGGCTGAGGGGCGTCCGAAAGCTCCGGGAATGAAGTACAAACATTATGCTCCAGAGGTTCCGCTGTGGTTGGTTGAAGGTTCTGCTGAAAAGTTAAAAGAAGTTTTGGCTAAGGAAAGGGATAATTATCATCGCATTGGTGTGATGGCGAGTAATGAAACAGCAGCACATGTAGAAGCTGACCAAGTAATCTCGCTAGGATCCAAGCAATCTGAAATTGCTGCACATTTGTATGATGCATTGCGGACGTTTAAAGAAGGGGATATTGATTTAATTTTATGTGAAGTATTTCCCGAAACAGGAATTGGCGAGGCAATCATGAATCGCTTGCGAAAAGCGGCGAGTGAGTATGTGGCAGAGTAAGAAGTTTTCTAACTTCTAAGGACGCCTCCGCTTTTGTTTTTTGTTCATAATCAATCTCGGACATGCATATAATTTACCAGCATGTCCAAGGAGGTTGGTGGATGTCGGAGTTAGGCGCGATTGTTTCGTTAGTATTCATGGCTTTTGCCCTTGGGATGGATGCATTTTCCGTAAGTCTAGGCATGGGAATGCAGTTGTTAAGGCTTAAACGGATTGCATTTATTGGGTTTGTCATTGGACTATTTCATATCATAATGCCTTTCATTGGAATTATTTTGGGAAAAGTGATATCCGGCCAAATCGGTCAACTAACAACACTGATTGCTGGAATGCTGTTGATTGCGATTGGTGCACAGATGATTTTTTCCGCGTTTAATCATGAGGTGAAAAAAATTGTGAAACCAGCTGGGATTGGGTTGTTGCTTTTTGCAATTAGTGTCAGCATGGATAGTTTTTCGGTTGGGTTAAGCCTAGGTATGTCGGGGGTCAAAACAGCCGTTGCTCTATTATTGTTCGGTGCAGTGAGTATGATATTAACTTGGTTTGGCATGCTGTTAGGCAAAAAGGTACATGGTCTATTGGGAGCCTACAGTGAAATTTTAGGTGGCAGTATATTGTGTGGATTTGGGTTAAATATGCTGTTCGGTTAAGAAAATAGGAAGCGGGTGCTGTTCATAGAATGGTAGCCGCTTTTTGTGTGCGCTGAAGTTGTGGATAAGATGGCAAAAGTCAAGCGTGTAATCTAATCAGGGGATGTTTCGGTAAGGTAGCAACAATAATATGAAAACAGCCACAAAAAAAGCCATGTTTCCACGTAAAATGTTTTATATTTTTTCTGACATTCACTGCCCTTCTATGGTATAGTTTGGGTAGAAGATTTAAAAACGGGGGTTTCTTGTCATGAGAATCTTATTTATTTGTACAGGTAATACGTGTCGAAGTCCGATGGCTGAGGCGTTGATCAAGCACAAATATCCACAGGTGGAGGTACAGTCTGCAGGAATTTTTGCTGGGGAAAATCAACGGGCAAATCATACGGCAATTGAAGCTCTTCAACTGGAAGGAATCCCGATCGACCACCGTTCACAACCAGTTACAGACAAACTACTTAACTGGTCAGATCTTGTGTTGACAATGACTACAAAGCACAAACAGTCATTGATCTTACAATATCCCAAATTCCAAGACAAATATTTCACTTTTAAGGAATATGTTTCGGAAGCCGATAAAAAAGTGTGGCAAGAACTCAAACAGGCTTATGCAGATTATGAGGAGAAGCGCTCCGTTTACATACAAGAAAACCAGCATAAACTCGACAATCAGAAGCTGGAATGGGAACTGAATGAATTTCTACGTAACGATTTAGACGCAATACAAAAAATGGAAGCAAGTTTAATCAATTATGACATTTCCGATCCGTTTGGCGGGGATTTAGAAGTATATCAAAAGACTTTAAGAGAGTTGGACAAACAGGTCGAATTGTTAATCAAAAAAATAGAAGATTAGTAGAACAACTTGCGGGGGAGAAAGAAGGATGGAGAAGAAGTATCGATTTAGCTTACGGTTAAAATTTGTACTATTAACCACGATTTTAGCAATTATCACGTATTCGTTTACAGCAATATTTATTTATTTTATTTCTGATTATGTTCGATCATTCTGGGACATATCGACGCAAACATTTATGATCCTGACATTAATAATGGGGATTTTTTGGTCGGGTGTGTTGGCCTATTTTGCTGCTCAATTTGTGACAAAACCACTTGTGAAATTGGAGCGAATGGCATCGGATGCGGCTAATGGCGATTTAAACCAGTCGATTGAAATTCCTAAATCGGATGATGAAATCCGTGCACTTTCGATTGCGTTTAACACAATGCTTAAAAATTTGACCCATATGGTGCATAATATAGATAAGCATTTTGAAAGTACCAATCAATCTGTGGTCCAGATGAAAAATGCATCAAATGAAGCTGCACAGCATTCAAAGCTGATTGGCGCATCAATTGATGACATTTCACAAGGTGCAGAAAATTCTTCAGAGGCTATTCAGCAAACCGTACAGTCGATTGAAGTGGCTACGAACCTTGCTGAGGAAGTTCAGAATAATGCGGATAAATCACGAGAAAAATCCGCTGTTATGCTTGATACATTAAACAATAGTAAAAAAGTGGTAAACCAATTAGTGGCAGGCATTCGAAATATCGCCAATGAACAAGAGTATTCTTTACAAGATGTTGAAAATTTACGGCAAAATGCGTTGCACGTGGAATCAATTATTACGATGGTCGGAGATATTGCCGAACAGACGAACCTGCTTGCATTAAATGCCTCAATTGAAGCGGCCCGTGCTGGTGAACATGGCCGAGGGTTTGCAGTGGTTGCCGAAGAGATACGCAAATTGGCTGATCAGAGTGCTGACGCGGTCAAACGTATTTCTGACCTAATAACGGCAATCCAAAGTGATGTGAATCAAGTTGTCGATAAAATAAATAATAATGTAATGTATGCGAAAGAAGAGTCGGAAAAAGGGGAACAAACCAACCTTACTATCGAACAAATGGCTAGCTCGATTAATGAAGTGGCCACGGAGATTGAATCGATTTCAACACTTGTTAATCAACAATTAGAATCAATCAAAAGAACAAGTGAACAGTCTCAAGAAGTAGCGGCGATTGCACAAGAAACATCAGCGGGAGCAGAAGAGGTTAGTGCCTCCATTCAAGAACAGGCAAGTATCATCGAGAAAGTGGACGATATGGCATATGACTTAGAAGACCAATCCCAAACATTAAATCAGCAAATAAAGCGGTTTAATGTTTCCTAACAACAACCATGAGAGGGAGCGATACTGATGAAAGTTATCTTAACTGCTGATCACGCAGGAATGACCATCCGTAATGAAATAAAAGATTTATTAGCTGAAATGGGAATTGAATACGAAGATACCGGCTGTGATTGCCAAGGTTCGGTTGACTACCCAGATTATGCCCTTCCAGCTGCAGAACGTATTGCCAAGGGAGAGTTTGACCGTGGAATTTTCATTTGCGGAACTGGCATTGGTATGTCCATTTCGGCAAATAAGGTAAAGGGAATCCGCTGTGCATTGGTGCATGATGTTTATAGTGCTAAATTAACAAGGCAGCATAATGACTCCAATGTGTTAGCAATGGGCGAGCGTGTAATTGGGCCAGGACTAGCACGCGACATTGCTAAAGCATGGCTAGAAACTGAATTTGATGGTGGGCGCCATGCAAATCGAATTGGCAAAATTAGTACGTACGAAGAAAAATAGGAATAAAACTTATGCTTGCTTTACCAAAGTATCCCATATAGGCAGGTGAATGCTGATGGAAAAGTTGCATCAAAAAGTAGAAAGCGATATCAAGGCTATTACTCATGAGTGGATGAGCAGCGGGTTTTTAAATGAAGGAGATTTATTTGTCGTCGGTTGCTCGACAAGTGAAGTGATCGGTGAGCACATTGGCACCGCTGGTAGTGAAGAAGTAGCAGCGATTATTTATGAAAAACTGGCTATGCTAAAAAGCCAAACAAACATTAGGCTTGCATTTCAATGCTGTGAACATCTCAACCGGGCACTTGTCGTGGAAAGAGAGACGATGAACAAACACCAGCTTGAAGAAGTAGCCGTAATTCCAGCACCAACAGCTGGCGGGTCAATGGCTTCCTATGCCTATAAGCAGATGAAAGCCCCCGTTGTAGTGGAAAAGATCCAGGCAACTGCGGGCATAGACATCGGTGAAACAATGATTGGCATGCATCTGAAACGGGTAGCTGTACCGTTGCGCTTTGCTCAGCGACAGATTGGCAATGCCCGTCTAACCGCAGCACGTACAAGGCCAAAGCTGATCGGCGGGGAGCGGGCAATTTATAAGTAGCGAATGACAGTTGTAACGAAGGGTTCAGGCACTGATGGATAATGCTCTTATTTTCCAGGTGAGTTTTTCGAGTGTCTAATCCAACTAAAATACATTGGAGGGTTCTACATATGAAAACAGCAACAATGGATAAAAGTTTACAGCAAGCAGATCAGGAACTATACGAGGCAATGCAGAATGAGAAAAAACGACAGCAGCAAAAAATTGAACTTATTGCGTCTGAAAATTTTGTATCAGAAGCGGTTATGGAAGCGATGGGCTCCGTATTAACAAATAAATATGCAGAAGGCTATCCAGGTAAACGTTATTATGGTGGCTGCGAATTTGTTGATGTAGCAGAAAATCTAGCCCGTAATCGTGCGAAAGAATTGTTTGGTGCTGATCACGTCAATGTACAACCACATTCAGGGGCTCAAGCAAACATGGCCGTTTATTTTACTGCTTTAGAAATAGGTGACACTGTTTTAGGGATGAATTTAAATCATGGCGGCCACTTAACACATGGTAGCCCAGTGAATTTTAGTGGAAAACTTTACAATTTTGTAGATTATGGCGTTGACAAAGAAACAGAACAACTTGATTATGATGCTGTTTTGGAAAAGGCCAAAGAAGTGAAGCCAAAGCTAATTGTCGCTGGAGCGAGTGCATACTCTCGTACACTTGATTTTGCTAAATTCCGGGAAATCGCTGATGCTGTCGGTGCTTATTTATTGGTTGACATGGCGCATATTGCAGGCCTAGTCGCAGCAGGTTTACATCCAAGCCCAGTGCCATATGCTGATTTTGTGACAACAACAACACATAAAACATTGCGTGGACCACGTGGCGGTATGATTTTATGTAAAGAAGAATACGCGAAAAAAATTGATAAGTCTGTTTTCCCTGGCATGCAAGGTGGTCCATTAATGCATATTATTGCTGCCAAAGCAACATCATTTAAAGAAGCATTATCTGATGATTTTAAAGCATATGCCAAACAAATTATTGAAAATGCGAAAGTTCTAGGTGAAGCGTTGACTGAAGAAGGAATTCGCATCGTTTCTGGTGGCACGGACAATCATTTATTACTTTTAGATGTAACACCACTTAACCTGACCGGAAAAGTAGCGGAAAAAGTTTTGGATGATATTGGGATTACAGCTAACAAAAATACCATTCCATTTGATACGGAAAGTCCATTTGTTACAAGTGGGGTGCGAATTGGAACTGCAGCGGTTACTACACGTGGTTTTGCAGAAGCAGAAATGAAAGAAATTGCTTCGATTATTTCCCTTACATTAAAAAACCATGAGGACGAAGCAAAATTAAAAGAGGCAGCAGATCGAGTAAAAACATTAACAGATAAATTTCCACTTTATGCGTAAATTATAGAAGGATGTTCCTTTAGGGGGACGTCCTTTTTAGCATGTGAAAAGGGTGAGAATTGTGTTGTAAAAAGATGCGAAAATTGCCCGCAGGTATTCTGTGAGAAGAATATAAACCGATCGAGCTGACAATAAAAGCCATCTCAAAAGTTATCGGGGTGCATTTGCGAACGAAGGAACGACACCTACGAACCGGATGAAGCAGGAATAGACCTTTCAACATAAATGGAAGTCAACGTAACAATGCTTGAAACGTTCGACTTTTTTCAGTACAATTTGTAGGATGCAACTTATTAAAAGGAGTGATCAGCAAAATGGGAAATGTACACGTACTAGATCATCCGTTAATTCAACATAAATTAACGTACATAAGAGATAAAGAGACAGGAACAAAGGAATTTCGCGAACTTGTTGATGAAGTGGCCATGTTGATGGCATTTGAAATCACCCGTGACCTTCCATTGCAAGAAATTGATACAGATACACCAGTTATGACAGCTAAAACGAAGGTGTTGGCAGGAAAGAAAATTGGCCTAATCCCAATTCTTCGCGCGGGCTTGGGAATGGTTGATGGTATGTTAAAACTGATCCCAGCTGCTCGTGTTGGTCATGTCGGACTATATCGTGACCCTGAAACACTACAACCAGTAGAATATTATATAAAATTGCCTTCTGATATTTCGGAACGTGAGCTAATTGTAATTGATCCAATGCTTGCAACCGGTGGATCAGCAAATGATGCAATCCATTCATTGAAAAAGCGTGGAGCTAAGCAAATCCGCTTGATGTGTTTGGTTGGTGCACCTGAAGGCGTTAAAAAAATCCAGGAAGAACACCCAGATGTCGATATTTACCTAGCTGCTTTGGATGAAAAACTAGATGACCATGGTTACATTGTTCCAGGACTAGGTGATGCCGGTGACCGTCTTTACGGTACAAAATAAACAAGTGATTCTTCGACACGGTTAAGATGGAAAATTTATGTGGAGTGACGAGAGATGAGTAAACCGATCAAGGTAATGACAATTTTTGGAACAAGACCGGAAGCAATCAAAATGGCACCACTCGTTTTGGAATTACAGAAACGTAATGACCAATTTGAATCAATTGTGACCGTCACAGCACAACATCGAGAAATGCTTGATCAAGTGCTGGAGATTTTCGGAATTACACCTGATTATGATTTAAATATCATGAAGCAAAAGCAAACACTAGCACAAATTACTACTCGGGCCTTGGAAGGTTTAGATGAAGTAATGAAAGAAACAAAGCCAGACATTGTGTTGGTGCATGGTGATACAAGCACAACTTTTGCCGCTTCACTAGCCGCTTACTATAATCAAATTGCAGTTGGACATGTGGAAGCTGGACTTCGGACTTGGGATAAATACTCCCCATATCCAGAAGAAATGAACCGCCAACTTACAGGGGTAATGGCAGACTTGCATTTTGCCCCAACAGAGAAGTCGAAGCAAAACCTATTGAACGAAAACAAACCAGCTGAACGGATTTTTGTAACCGGTAATACGGCAATTGACGCTTTAAATACAACAGTGGATGAGACATATACCAGCCCAATTCTTGATGAGCTTGGCGATAAGCGACTTGTCTTGATGACCGCACATCGCCGTGAGAACCTCGGTAACAATATGCAGCAAATGTTTCGAGCGATCAAACGGTTGGTAGAAGCTCATGATGATGTACAAGTCATTTACCCAGTCCATTTAAATCCAGTTGTTCAACAAACAGCTAATGAGATCTTGGGAGATGACGACCGGATTAAACTGATTGAACCATTAAGTGTAATTGATTTCCATAACTTTGCCGCCCGCTCACATTTAATTTTGACCGATTCGGGCGGTGTTCAGGAAGAAGCGCCATCACTCGGCGTTCCGGTATTAGTGCTGCGTAATACGACAGAGCGACCTGAAGGCATCGAGGCAGGCACATTGAAGCTTGCCGGGACGGATGAGGAAAACATTTTTGGGCTAGCCAACGAGTTACTAGTGGATAACGATGCACACGACCGCATGGCTAAAGCCTCTAACCCATATGGAGATGGACATGCATCAAGTCGAATAGCCGATGCAATTGTGAATTATTTTAAATAGAAAAAAGGATCTGGTGCAGGCGCATCGGATCTTTTTTTGTATGAGGTGCGGTGGGAGAGCGTTGACCGGAGATGCCGGGGAGGTGGTATCGGCGCGAATCGCGGTGATATCGGCGCGAGCGGGGGAACATCGGCGGGAGCGCGAGAAACATCGGCGCGAGCGGGGGAACATCGGCGCGAGAACGAAAACATCGGCGCGAGCGGGGGAACATCGGCGCGAGAGCAGGAACATCGGCGCGAGAGCAGGAACATCGGCGCGAGAGCAGGAACATTGGCGCGAGAGCAGGAACATCGGCGCGAGAGCAGAAACATCGGCGCGAGCGCGAGAAACATCGGCGCGAGCGGGGGAACATCGGCGCGAGAACGAAAACATCGGCGCGAGAACGAAAACATCGGCGCGAGAGCAGAAACATCGGCGCGAGAACAGGAACATCGGCGCGAGAGCAGGAACATCGGCGCGAGAACGAAAATATCGGCGCGAGAGCGAAAACATCGGCGCGAGAGCAGGAACATCGGCGCGAGAGCAGGAACGGCTCCTATAGACAACGGACGCTGCCGACGAAGGAGTAAGAGGGGGTGGGGGAGGGTGAGGGAGCAGAAGAAAAAGAAAGAGNAACATCGGCGCGAGAACAGGAACATCGGCGCGAGAGCAGGAACATCGGCGCGAGAGCAGGAACATCGGCGCGAGAGCAGGAACATCGGCGCGAGCGGGGGAACATCGGCGCGAGAGCAGGAACATCGGCGCGAGAGCAGGAACATCGGCGCGAGAGCAGGAACATCGGCGCGAGAGCAGGAACATCGGCGCGAGAGCAGGAACATCGGCGCGAGAGCAGGAACATCGGCGCGAGAACAGGAACATCGGCGCGAGAGCGGGAACATCGGCGCGAGCGCGGGAACATCGGCGCGAGAGCAGAAACATCGGCGCGAGAGCAGAAACATCGGCGCGAGAGCAGGAACATCGTCGCGAGAGCAGGAACATCAACCCGAGCGCGAAAACATCAACCCGAATCGCGGAACATCAACCCGAATCGCGAAACATCAGCCCGAGCACGGAAACATCGTCCCAGGCACGAGATACATCAACCAGAACCGCAACCCCGTGCACACATCTTGCCCCGCGAATGATCCCCAGCGTATACACCCTCCACAATTTTTCCTGCAATTCCATGCATGTTTATCAACTTTTTCCAAAAGCTAAGTGTAAAAAGGGGACTTCTCATGCGATTCATGCGACGATTCACTTTAATCACTATAATGGCGGCGGCTTTTATTTTAGCGGTAAATCATGTACCGACCACTTCAGCTGAGACGGAAAATAAAGATGATACAATATCTGTCATTATTGAGGTGGAAGGGGATCCGGTTAAGCATAAAAAGTACATCGAGGTCTATTATCCGTATGTGGATGTGGTTGCTACATATGACAAGCTATTCAAGGGGTTAGCATTACAAGGGGATACAAAAAATCTTTCTAAAATGGAGTCACTCGATTTTGTTAAAGCGGTCCATCCGGTGAAAACCTATCAGGCCATTTCTCGAACGCTGCCTGTAGACAGTGAGGAATCGAATGCTGTCATTCCTGCTGCGATCAACAATACGCCCTATACGGGAGAAGGTGTTAAGGTGGGGGTTATTGATACTGGTATTGATTACGATCACCCGGATTTGGTAAAAAATTATCAAGCGGGTTATGACCTTGTCGACCTTGATGATGACCCGATGGAAACAGTTGCTTCAGAGGGAATGCCAACCCTTCATGGTACACATGTTGCTGGCATCATTGCGGCTAATGGAGGACTTCGAGGGGTTGCACCAGATGCTGACATTTATGCGTATCGTGCATTAGGTCCTGGTGGGCAAGGAAGTTCTGTACAAGTCATTGCGGCGTTGGAACAAGCGGTGGAGGATGGTGTGGATATCATTAATCTGTCCTTGGGTAACGCAGTAAACGGCCCAGACTATCCGACGAGCATTGCAGTGAATCGTGCGGTGGAACTTGGTGTTGCTGTGGTAATTGCGAATGGAAATAGCGGTCCGGATAATTGGACGGTTGGCTCACCTGCAACAGCGTCAAAGGCATTATCAGTCGGTGCGCTTGCCATGTCGCAACGTATACCATTTCTATACGATCCAATCAAAGATAAACAGATTGCTGTAGTACCAATGGTCGGATCCGCAACATGGAATCTTGAACGTGATTTTAAAGTAATAAACAAGACAACGGATCTTAACGATGCCCGTGGGAAAATTGTACTTCTCGAACGTGGGAAAATTCCTTTCTATGAAAAGGCAAAAAAGGCGGAGGAAGCTGGTGCCGTTGCTGTTCTCATCTACAATAACGAACAAGGTATTTTTCAGGGATCGGTTGAAAACGAGAAAGATGCATTGCAGATACCAGTCGCAGCTATTACGAAAAAGGAAGGGGAATGGCTCAAACAGCGTCTGAAACAGAATTCGGTATACCTTGAAACAACGTACAAACAGACAACGAAAGGCATTGCCGACTTCAGTTCCCGTGGTCCGGTAACAGTAAATTGGGATATCAAACCAGATGTCATTGCACCTGGGGCGAATATTTTGAGTACGGTTCCGGGAGGCTATCGTGAATTACAGGGAACAAGTATGGCCGCGCCACATGTTGCGGGTGCGTTGGCTTTATTAAAAGAGGCGCATCCTGATTGGACAGTTGAACAACTAAAAGATGCTTTAAAGACGACCGCTCTCCCCCTTAAAAATCAGGAACCAATCGTTCAAGGGATGGGCCAAATTCAGCCAGGGCAGGCAATTAAAACAAATACAATTATTCACGATCCTTTATTATCATTTGGGAAGATAAACGATTATAAAGAACGAAAAACAATCCAAGTATCGATCGAGAATACAACCGATCAGGAACAACGCTATTCCTTTGATATCCCGAAAGTAACGAAAGGAATAACCTGGCATTTGCCGCAAACTTTTACGGTTGAGGCGAACAGCGAAAAGACAGTACCAGTTGAATTAAGTGTTGTAACACCGCAATTAGATGAAGGGATTTATCAGGGCAGGTTAACGCTAAATCAGGAAAGCGAAGTATATCAATTGCCATATTTATTTGTGAATGAAACCGCTGATTATCCAAAAGCGATGGGATTTGATTTTGGATTAGAACCTTTTTCCGATGATCGTTACGTCTATCAGTTATATTTGACTGATTCAACACAAAAGGTAGAGGTTAACTTGTATAATTCGGCAACTTTGCTATATGAACGACAGTTACTTACCATTGATGATCCACAAGTAGGTATGAATGAAGGTAAAATAGCGAAAAGCGAGCTTGGTGAACCGGGAACATATAAAGCATTAATCACGGTACAATTAGAAAATGGCGCGTATGAAAGCTATGAAACCGAAATTCAAATTAATCCATGATTGGCTTCAGGAGGGCGGTTACCAGTTGCAATTGCGACTGGTTCCGCCCTCCTAAAATTACCTGCATTTTTTCGTTCACAAAAATGTCATTAAATAGGCAGGTAATATCCTTTATAATAGAAGGGAGATTAAATGCGATTATCTTTTAGTCCCCTCTAACCTGAGGAATTCGACAAATATTTTACTTGATTAGGGGATTAATTACCAATTTGTATTTTCTCTCACAAACTAATTGACAACCAAGTATGGCTATTGTACACTTGCTAAGTGTGGAATGGTAGGGTTTACAATATACTGAGATAATTATGTTTTCATAGATGTTTCCAATACATAAGTATATGGAAACATTTCTACAAAATCAGTGATTTTTCTCACTATTGTGTCAATGATCTAAAAAGAAAGCACAATTCGATATGTGAATGTTTGCTAAAAAAGTATATGCGCATTTTGGCTGGATTCTACTATGTAGATGACAGCACATGTATCGGAGGTACGAAACTTTATGGGAGAAGAACAAATCATGTCGCATTATCAGAGTATGATAGCACGAGAACGCAAGTGGATGTTCTACCTTCTCGCAATTTTTGTGCTTGGAGCTGGTTTTACACCATATCCGCGTATTTTTCTTGGGCTTCTTTTGGGAAGCATTGTCAGCTTTTATAATTTATGGCTTTTACAGAGAAAAATTAATGATTTTGCTGAGTCTGTAGCAAAGAATCATTCCACAAAAGGGCTTGGCACAATTTCGCGCTTTGCTGCTGTAGCATTCGCGGTGATTATTGCTCTTCGCTTTGAAGCGCATTTTCACATCATAGCAGTTTTAATTGGAATAATGACATCCTATCTCGTCATTATGATAGATTTTGCTATCTTCAAATCTAAGGATTAGTGTTTGGAAGAGGGGTGAATAAGATGGATCATGGAGCACCAATAGTAGAAGATGTCTTTGGTATACCTTGGCTTGATTTTAATTTATCAAACGTTGTAATGATTGCTATTGCCTCATTAATTGTGTTTATCATTTGTGTTGCCTGTTCAAGAAAGCTGCAAATGAAACCAACTGGAGCACAGAACTTTATGGAATGGGCTCTTGACTTCGTGAAGGGTATCGTAAACGGGGCAATGGATTGGAAAACGGGGAAAATCTTTCTACCGTTAGCACTGACACTAATCACCTATATTTTTGTCAGTAACCTATTAGGCGTTATGACGATGGCAACATTCGGTCATGATTTATGGTGGAAGTCACCAACTTCTGACCCTGGTATCACATTAACGTTATCCACAATGGTTATCGTACTGACACACTACTATGGAATCAAACTTCGCGGTGCAAAGGAATATGGGAAAGAGTTCTTAAAACCATTCCCAATGTTTTTACCGATTAAGATCGTTGAAGAATTTGCCAACACGATGACGCTAGGTCTTCGTCTGTTCGGTAACATTTTCGCAGGTGAGGTACTTCTAGGACTACTAGCAGGCTTAACATCATCCGGTTTCTTGGGATTCTTAGGCGGAGCAATTCCGATGCTAGCATGGCAAGGATTCAGTATTTTCATTGGCGGAATCCAAGCATTTATTTTCACAACATTAGCGATGGTTTACATGTCGCATAAAGTAAGCAGTGATCACTAAGTTTCATCCAAATTGTTAATTAACCAGTTTTGACAGTTTACCTGTTGAAGCGGGAAATTATTAAAAAAAACTTATAACAACTATTTTGAGGAGGATTTATATTATGGGAGCTTTAGCAGCTGCAATTGCAGTAGGTTTGGCAGCATTAGGTGCTGGTTTAGGTAACGGTTTAATCGTAAGTCGTACAGTTGAGGGGATTGCTCGTCAACCAGAATTAAAAGGTCAACTACAAACAACTATGTACATTGGTATTGGTCTTGTTGAGGCAATGCCGATCATCGCGGTAGTTATCGCACTTATGGTAATGTAGTTACAATAAAAATCACAAAAAATGGCGAAGTATGTCTTCCAATAGAATCTTCGCCGTTGTTTATACTAGAACAAAAGAAATTGTCAATCAATGAAATTCCTACCTAATTAAAGGGGAAAGGAGTGAATTCTGTGCAAGCATTCACTGGATTTTCTACTATCTATGCATCAGTTGGTAGTCTCCAAGTCGGGGATATGTTAGCCCAACTATTCTTCTTCATCGTTTTACTTGTATTATTACGTAAATTTGCATGGGGACCATTAATGGGCATGATGCAAAAACGTGAAGAATATGTTGCATCGGAAATTGAAGCAGCAGAAAAAAGCCGAGCTGATGCTGAACGTGCGTCAAAAGAAGCGGCAGAACAATTAAAACAAACAAAGCAAGAAGCGCAAAAAATTATTGAAGATGCAAAAAATGTTGGGACAAGACAAGAACAAGAAATTGTCGATTCCGCACGAAAAGAAGCGGAGCGTATTAAACTTGCTGCACAAGAAGAAATTCAAAATGAAAAAGAACAAGCATTACAAGCACTTCAAGATAAAGTGGCTTCATTATCTGTTCTTATTGCAAGCAAGGTAATTGAAAAAGAAATTAGTGAAACAGATCAAGAAAAACTGATTAATGACTATATTAAAGAGGTAGGAGAAGAGCGATGAGTGAAGCAGTAGTTGCAAAACGTTATGCAGATGCTCTTTTTCAGCTCGGAAATGAAAAGCAGATACAAGATCAATTAGTTGACGAATTTCGTATCGTCAAGGAAGTTTTTCAAGCTAACAAGCAACTTTTTACTTTCTTAAAGCATCCTCGTGTTAATAATGAGAAAAAGAAACAATTCTTGCAAGAAGCGTTTCAAGGTATGTCAGACGATGTAGTTAATACATTAAAATTACTTGTAGAACGTCATCGTATTGAAATCATTCCATCCGTTATTGATCATTTAAGTCAATTGGCTAATGATGCTAAAGGGATTGCAGAGGCAACAGTATATTCTGTTCGGGAATTATCTGACGCTGAAATAGAAGAGCTTGCAGCAAAATTTGCCAAACGTTTTAATAAACAGGCAATTAAATTGGAAAACAAAGTTGATCCTTCGATTGTTGGTGGTGTGAAACTCCGTATGGGGAATACAATTTATGATGGTTCACTAAGCGGGAAGTTGAAACGCATCGAACGAGATATTGTAACTGCAAACAAATGATGATAGGGGTGAAATGGTATGAGCATCAAAGCTGAAGAAATCAGTACGCTGATTAAACAGCAAATCGAGAATTTTGACTCGGAAATTGAAGTAAGTGATGTCGGAACGGTTATCGAAGTCGGTGACGGTATCGCACGTGCACACGGCCTTGATAATGTCATGGCTGGTGAGCTTATTGAATTTTCAAATGGTGTAATGGGTATGGCGCAGAACTTGGAAGAATCCAATGTCGGTATCGTTATCCTTGGACCATATACAGAAATTAAAGAAGGCGATGAAGTTCGTCGTACAGGCAGAATTATGCAAGTACCAGTTGGAGAGGAATTACTTGGACGTGTTGTGAATCCACTTGGCCAGCCAATTGATGGTAAAGGCCCAATGGAAACAACAAAAACACGCCCAATCGAATCCGCAGCACCTGGTGTTATGGATCGTAAATCAGTTGATGAGCCATTACAAACTGGTATTAAAGCAATCGATGCACTTGTACCAATTGGCCGCGGACAACGTGAATTAATTATCGGAGACCGCCAAACTGGTAAAACAACTGTCGCAGTCGATACGATTTTAAATCAAAAAGATCAAGACATGATCTGTATCTATGTAGCGATTGGACAAAAAGAATCTACTGTAAGAGGAACGGTTGAAACTTTCCGTCGTTACGGTGCGCTTGATAATACAATCGTTGTATCTGCTGGGGCATCAGATCCTGCACCATTATTATACCTAGCTCCATATGCTGGTGTATCAATGGGTGAAGAATTCATGTACAACGGAAAGCATGTATTGGTTGTTTATGATGATTTATCAAAACAAGCTGCTGCTTACCGTGAACTGTCTTTACTATTACGTCGTCCACCAGGCCGTGAAGCATTCCCTGGGGATGTATTCTACTTGCATTCACGCTTGTTGGAACGTGCAGCAAAACTAAGTGATGCATTAGGCGGCGGGTCGCTAACAGCATTGCCATTTGTTGAAACACAAGCAGGTGACATTGGTGCATATATCCCAACGAACGTTATTTCAATTACGGATGGACAGATTTTCCTACAGTCTGACTTATTCTTCTCTGGTGTACGTCCAGCGATTAACCCAGGTCTTTCTGTATCACGTGTTGGTGGTTCAGCGCAAATTAAAGCAATGAAAAAAGTTGCCGGTACCTTGCGTCTTGACCTTGCTTCCTTCCGTGAACTAGAAGCGTTCGCACAGTTTGGTTCCGATCTAGATAAAGCGACAAAAGCGAAATTGGATCGTGGTGAACGGACAGTTGAAGTTCTAAAACAAGGATTGCATAAACCATTAGCTGTTGAAAAACAAGTTATGATCATCTATGCATTAACAAAAGGATTCTTGGATGATATTCCGGTTGTGGATGTTACACGTTTTGAAGAAGAGTTCAACATGTGGCTGGATGAAAATCGCAAAGAATTAATTACATCTATCCGTGAAACTGGTAAGCTTCCAGAAGCAGATGATATGAATGATGCAGTAGCGTCATTTAAAAAGACGTTTTTGCCAACAGAACAATAAATAGACGACTTTCGTTTCGTTATGAATAGCAAGAGTGTTTAGAATTGGGGTTTTGAAATTTGACATCACTGTTCATTGATCTGAACTCTAATTCTAATCGCTGACCTCTGTAAGGAAGGGTGGTGAAACGCTTGGCATCACTAAAAGAGATTAAAGGTAGGATCGATTCAACAAAGAAGATGAAACAGATTACCAAAGCGATGGAGATGGTTTCTGCTTCCAAGTTGAATCGTGCAGAAGAAAATGCGAAATCATTTGTTCCATATAGTGAGAAGATGCAAGAAGTTGTCGGAAGTATCGCACGTAACAATACAGACGCTGAACATCCAATGCTTGAACAACGTGAAGTGAAAAAGACCGGATATCTAGTCATCACTTCGGATCGTGGTCTGGCTGGAGCTTATAACAGTAGTGTGTTGCGTAATGTGTATCAAACAATTATGGACAGGCACAGTTCAGAGGATGAATACGCGGTAATTGTAATTGGACGTGTAGGGTATGAATTTTTCCAACACCGAAATGTACCAATCGCGAAAAGTATTCTTGGACTTGCGGATCAACCGGATTTTGCAGATATTAAGGAACTGGCTTCTGAAACAGTGCAATTGTATTTAGATGAAGAAGTTGATGAGTTAAATATGTATTACAACCATTACGTAAGTGCTATTTCTCAACAGGTAACATCAAAAAAACTATTGCCACTGACAGATTTGGAAACTGGTTCTACTTCAACAAGTCAGTACGAATATGAACCAAATCAGGAAGACATTCTAGAAGTGTTATTGCCACAATATGCTGAGAGCTTGATTTATGGAGCATTGCTTGACGGAAAAGCGAGTGAACATGCAGCACGGATGACTGCAATGCGCAGTGCATCAGATAATGCTAATGATATAATTGATGATCTATCATTATCATATAACCGTGCACGCCAAGCTGCTATCACACAAGAAATCACAGAAATAATTAGTGGGGTAGCTGCACTGGAATAGCTCCTTGACCTAGTATAGAAGTTAGTTAGGAGGGAAATCGATGTCGAAAGGTTATATTACACAAGTCATGGGCCCTGTTGTCGATGTGAAATTTGACGAAGGACAGCTCCCTGACATTTATAATGCATTAGTTATTCAGTATGATGCAAAAGAAGAGACACATGTAAGCATTGACCTTACATTAGAAGTCGCACTTCATCTTGGTGACAACACTGTTCGTACAATCGCAATGTCATCAACAGATGGTGTTATGCGCGGCATGGAAGTAGAAGATTTAGGCAGAGCAATCTCCGTCCCAGTCGGTGAAGATACATTAGGACGTGTATTTAACGTACTTGGGGAAAAGATTGACCTTGATGAACCATTGGATAAGGGCGTACGTCGCGATCCAATTCACCGTGAAGCACCTAAATTTGAAAACCTTGCAACAGAAACACAGATTCTAGAAACAGGTATTAAAGTTGTTGACTTACTAGCACCTTACATTAAAGGTGGTAAAATCGGTTTGTTTGGTGGTGCCGGTGTAGGGAAAACAGTTCTTATCCAAGAATTGATCAACAACATCGCTCAAGAACATGGTGGTATTTCTGTATTCGCCGGTGTTGGTGAGCGTACACGTGAAGGTAACGACCTTTACTACGAAATGAAAGACTCCGGTGTTATCGCGAAAACAGCCATGGTATTTGGTCAAATGAACGAGCCACCAGGTGCGCGGATGCGTGTAGCGTTAACTGGCTTGACAATGGCTGAATATTTCCGTGATGAACAAGGACAAGATGTGTTGTTATTCATCGATAATATTTTCCGTTTTACTCAAGCAGGTTCAGAGGTTTCTGCACTTCTTGGTCGGATGCCATCTGCTGTTGGTTACCAACCAACACTTTCAACTGAAATGGGACAATTACAAGAGCGTATTACATCAACAAATAAAGGATCTGTAACATCGATTCAGGCTGTATATGTACCTGCCGATGACTATACAGACCCAGCACCTGCTACAACATTTGCTCACCTAGATGCGACAACTAACCTTGATCGTAAACTATCTGAGCAAGGTATCTATCCTGCGGTGGATCCACTAGCATCCACATCTCGCGCGTTAGACCCAGAGATTGTTGGACAGGAGCATTATGAAGTTGCACGTGAAGTTCAAAGTACTATTCAGCATTATAAAGAATTACAAGATATTATCGCAATCCTAGGTATGGATGAGCTTTCCGAGGAAGATAAATTAACGGTAGCACGCGCACGCCGGATTCAATTCTTCTTATCACAAAACTTCCACGTTGCTGAACAGTTCACTGGTCAAAAAGGTTCTTATGTTCCAGTTAGTGAAGCTGTAAAAGGTTTCAGAGAAATTTTGGATGGTAAGTATGACGATCTACCAGAGGATGCATTCCGCTTGGTAGGACGTATTGAAGAAGTAGTCGAAAAAGCAAAAGAAATGGAATAATAACGAAGGCTTGGATAAGCAGTAATTGTTAAAGGAATAACTGGGAAATGACATGTAACCATTTCCCGTCCTGCTTATTACCAGTCCGAGGAGGGGTTACATTGAAAACACTAACTGTGAGTGTTGTTACTCCTGATGGTCCAATTTTGGAAGATAGTTTTGAAATGGTTAGCTGTAAAGCAGAAAATGGGGAACTTGGTATTTTACCAGGACACATTCCATTGGTCGCTCCATTGACAATAAGTGCCGTGCGATTAAAACGTGGTGATGAAATGGAACGATTAGCTGTTAGTGGCGGATTTCTGGAGGTACGACCGGAAAAGGTAACAATCCTTGCCCAATCCGCGGAGAAACCTTCAGACATCAGTGTTGACCGCGCACAGGAAGCAAAAACACGCGCAGAACAACGCCTCCAGTCCAAGCAAGACGATATCGACTTCCAAAGGGCAGAATTAGCACTCAAACGAGCAATAAACCGCTTGGATATTGCTCGATAGATAAAAGAGTCTCTCATGACATATTGTTGTGTGAGACTTTTTTGTTGGGTAAAGAAGAATGATGAATGATGACAAAATCCAACCATCATCAACAAAAGTCATCCTATTCAAAAAATAAACTCGATATTTCCCGGGAAATGAGATGGGAATTTCCTAATTGGTGAACCAATCTAACAAGAATCGAGTTTTTACGATATGTATGGTGTTAATCAATTCGTTGACATTCACCTATTAACATGGCAAAGTTATCAATAGAAAAACTCATTTTTATCAAACAAGGTGTGAATTTATGTTTTCAATTAGTCAACTCGCAATAACAAGTATGATATCGCATTTGATTTTTATTTTTATTACATGGAAATTAGTCCAATGCATTAATTTCGACCCATTAATTCGAAAAGGCAAGGTCACAGAGGCACGCATTTTGCTGCTCTTTATCACGATTGTAATTGGCTCCGGTGTCAGCAGATTTTTCCTTGAATTTCTTCAATGGTCACAAGATCTCCGGCTTCTTTTTTAAGGGTTGTTTTCTAGTAGAGTATGGTTTTACACTGACGTAATGATTTATTGATTGGCGCTTTACCTACCACTTCGGAAATTGAATGCGAGGTAAGTGCTCTGTTGATTTCCGTTCCGGGCAGTCGCTTTCCGCGGATACGGCTTCAGCCTCATCGGAAAAAGGAAACCACTTTTTCGAGGAGTCGACTGCCCGAACCAAAAATTAGCTATATTAAAAATGGATAATAATTTTTGTTATTTAATCTCGCAATAGATATTGGAATAATTGCAATGCACTATACCCAGCGAAGTGTATTTCCGTAGCGGTGGAAGAACACCAATCATCGTCTCAGATAACATCGCAGTTTTTATCAATTGCGAATTATAAAAGCAATAAATGTATACGAAAAGAGCTTTTTTAAAAGGAAAGTACGGCAAGCTCCTATATGAGAAGCATCTCATTCAGAAGCTTGCCTATTTTATGTAGATGCATCGCCTGTTCCCCAGTCCCTAGACTATGCTTCTCAATCCTCTTATTTCTTATTCCGCAATGAGTTGAACACAAACTAGTAATCTATAACACTACTATCAGTTGTATTTATACGGTATGTTTTAGTTCCCTCTTGTTCATACTGGTTATATAGATTGAACAAGGGGGATGTTTTTATGAAGAAAATAGTTCTTATAGTCGTATTATTACTTATTCTTTTTACCAAAAGTGTGGTAGGTTATTCTGCCTCCGTAACGGATGAGATGATAGATTTAGCTTCAGCAGTAACAGAAAGTGAATTAGCAATTGATAACTGGCAGGTCACCATTAAGGAACAAATCAGTCATGAAAAAGCATATGATGTAACTAATAAGTTGAAAAATGGTTATTTAGTCTCTACCGCAGAAGATGAGAACATTATAAAATATTCATTTAGTGACGTTCATAAATCAGATGATCTTGACGAATCTTTTAAAGTGGTTATTCCTAAAAATACCAACTATCAAGCAGAAGTGATTGCAGTAATTCGTGGGGACTTCTGGAACGAGTCAGTGGAACAAGCATATATTTCGACAAAAAGTGCATTGCCTGATTATTTATTCTCGAAAGATGCAGAAAGATTTGCTTGTCTGACGACTGATAGTAGTGGTACAATTAAAAGTGATTATTTTTTAAATGAATTTAGTGAAAAATTGAATGTCCAACAAAAATTAACACAAACCGACAAATTAAAAAATACTTCGGTTGCGGAAATTTTGTATGGGTATACACCATTATGGGATCAAAAAATCACGATAATGGACAAATCGATGAATGTACAAATAGCGATTAATAAAAGCAAAGATGAAGGAACGAAATTCACGATAGGAACACCTATCTTGATAACTGAATATTAATATAGTGAAATTGCAACTGAAGGAGATTGAAACATGGAAAAGATCATTGTTCGCGGCGGGAGACAACTTAATGGCGCCGTCAAAGTGGAAGGTGCTAAGAATGCAGTGCTGCCTGTTATCGCTGCAAGTATTATCGCAAGTGAAGGAAAAAGTGTTTTACATGATGTTCCAGTACTAGCTGATGTATATACAATTAATCAAGTTATTCGTAATATGAATGCGGATGTTGACTTTGAAAATAATACAATTACCGTTGATGCGTCAAAGGAATTAAAAACAGAAGCTCCTTTCGAGTACGTTCGTAAAATGCGTGCGTCCGTCTTAGTATTGGGGCCTCTTTTGGCGCGTTATGGTCACGCTAAGGTTGCGATGCCCGGTGGATGTGCAATTGGCTCTAGACCAATCGATTTACATTTAAAGGGATTCGAAGCAATGGGTGCAGATGTACACGTTGGCAATGGTTTCGTGGAAGCTAAAGTTGATGGCCGGTTGCAAGGTGCTAAAATTTATTTAGACGTACCAAGTGTTGGTGCTACCGAAAATATTATGATGGCAGCTGCACTGGCTGAAGGGAAAACAATTATTGAAAATTGTGCAAAAGAACCGGAAATTGTTGATTTAGCCAATTTCTTAAATAAAATGGGTGGTCGCGTCGTTGGTGCAGGTACAGAAACAATCCGCATTGAAGGTGTAGAAAGTTTACACGGGACAGAACATGCGATTATCCCTGATCGTGTTGAAGCAGGAACGTTTATGGTGGCAGCTGCAATTACAGGAGGAAATATTTTAATTGAAAATGCTGTGAGTGAACACCTTCGTTCCGTTATTTCCAAACTTGAAGAAATGAATGTCACGATTAAAGAAGAAAATGGCGGACTACGTGTGATCGGACCGGAAAATTTAAAGGCGACAGATATCAAGACATTGCCACACCCAGGATTCCCAACCGATATGCAATCACAAATGATGGCACTAATGCTCTATGCACACGGAACTAGTGTTATTACGGAGACAGTATTTGAAAACCGATTTATGCATGTTGAAGAATTCAGACGGATGAACGCCAAAATGAGAATCGAAGGTCGCAGTGTAATTGTTGAAGGCGATTCTGACTTACAAGGCGCAGAAGTGGCAGCAACTGATTTGCGCGCTGCAGCAGCATTAATTTTAGCTGGGTTACGAGCAGACGGCTTTACACGCGTGACCGAATTGAAACATTTGGATCGCGGATATGTTGACCTTGCCGGAAAATTAGCCTCTTTAGGTGCAGATATCGAACGTGTCACTGATGATGAAAACAACGTAACACCAGATGCAAAAGTAGATTATCAGAATAATAATATTGTAGCCAAGTTATCTTAAGTTTATACGTATTTTTTAAGCAGGTAATACCGATTGCGGTGTTACCTGCTTTTTTAGTGTGTGTGGAGCGGAGCAGCGGCTCGGTCGAGTGCGGTAACATCGGCGCGAGAGCGAGAAACATCGGCACGAGCGGGAAAACATCGGCGCGAGCGGGAAAACATCGGCGCGAGCGGGGAAATATCGGCCCGAGCGCGAGAAACATCGGCGCGAGCGGGGAAACATCGGCGCGAGAACGAGAACATCGGCGCGAGCGGGGAAATATCGGCCCGAGAGCGAGAAACATCAACCCCAGAACGAGAACATCAACCCGAGAACGAGAACATCGTCCCGAATCGCGAAACATCAACCCGAGAACGAGAACATCAACCCGAGCGCAAGAACATCAACCCGAGCGCGAGAAACATCGGCGCGAGCGGAGAAACATCAACCCGAGCGCAAGAACATCAACCCGAGAATGGAAACATCGACCCGAGGGAGGAAACATCAACCCGAGCGCAAGAACATCAGCCCGAGCGCGGAAACATCGGCGCGAGCGGGGAAACATCGGCCCGAGAGCGAGAAACATCGGCGCGAGCGGGGAAACATCGGCGCGAGAGCGAGAAACATCGGCGCGAGCGGGGAAACATCGGCGCGAGAGCGAGAAACATCGGCGCGAGCGGAGAAACATCAACCCGAGAGCATAAACATCAACCCGAGCGGAGAAACATCAACCCGAGAGCATAAACATCAACCCGAGCGGAGAAACATCAACCCGAGAGCAGAAACATCGGCCCGAGCGCGAGAAACATCGGCGCGAGCGGAGAAACATCAACCCGAGCGCGAGAACATCAGCCCGAGAACGGAAACATCAACCCGAGCGCGAGAACATCGTCCCGAGCGCGAGAAACATCAGCCCGAGCGGAGAAACATCAACCCGAGAACGAAAACATCAGCCCGAGAGCAGAAACATCAACCCCACAGCTAAACATCCCACTCCGCACCCCATCCTAAATTAATCTTTTCAATTCCAAAACAATATGATAAAATAGTATGAAAATTATTAATAGTCAACAAAGTGGAGCTGCCAAAGGTTATCAAGCAATGCTGAAATGCGTACAACCTTTTTATAGGAGTGGGGCGACATGTTACGGTACATTTTAAAACGATTTCTTATGATGGTCATCACCATTTGGATCATTGTGACATTGACATTTGTTTTAATGGTAACGATTCCAGGATCACCGTTCAATGAAGAGCGGGGGACGAATGAAACAGTTCAAGCCAACTTAGAGGCACATTATAACCTTGATGAACCTTATTACATACAATATTTGCTTTATTTAAAGTCGATCGTAACGCTTGATTTCGGTCCATCGATTAAACAACCAACAGAAACAGTAAACGATTTACTTGGTCGGGGCTTCCCGATTTCCTTTGAACTTGGGATCGTTACAATCATTGTTGCGGTCATATCAGGCATTATTCTCGGAATTATGGCAGCACTCCGGCATAACAAATTGATTGATTATGCAGCCATGAGCTTTGCTGTGTTAGGAATATCGATCCCCAACTTTGTCTTGGCAACATTGCTCATTCAAAAGCTAGCGGTGGATTGGCAGCTGTTCCCACCCGCGACATGGTCCAGTCCGGCTCATATGGTTCTTCCGGTCATTGCGCTGGCGACAGGGCCAATGGCGATTATCGCTCGGCTGACAAGATCGACAATGCTTGAGGTATTAACGCAGGATTATATTAAAATGGCACGGGCAAAGGGGCTCACACCGTGGAAAATTGTTGTGAAGCATGCTTTAAAAAATGCTCTGATGCCAGTTGTGACAATACTTGGGACACTGCTTGCAGGTATTTTGACCGGTACATTTGTAATTGAAAAGATATTCGCAATACCTGGGATGGGGAAATATTTTGTTGAAAGCATTAACCAACGGGATTATCCAGTTATTATGGGGACAACGGTTTTCTATAGTGCCTTTCTTATTTTTATGTTGTTTTTAGTAGATATTGCTTACGGTTTACTAGATCCACGAATCAAGCTGCATAAAAAGGGAGGAGAATAAAATGAGGCTAGAAAATGAATACACAGCTGAAAATTCTCCTGCTAATGTCCCGGACGATTGGTTTACGTGGAAGGAAAAAGATTTGCAAGCGGCTGAATCAGTAGCCAGGCCATCTTTATCTTATTGGCAAGATGCATGGAAACGGCTTGTGAAAAATAAACTGGCAATGTCAGGACTCGTTTTTCTTATTCTATTAACGATCATGGCAATAATCGGCCCGACACTTACACCATACTCAGTTAAGGATGTGAATTTGCCCAATCAATTCCAGGGACCATCCAGTACACATTGGTTTGGTACAGATTCATTAGGTCGCGATGTCTTCACCCGCACATGGTATGGCGCAAGAATCTCACTATTTGTTGGACTAATGGCAGCACTGATTGATTTTTTCGTTGGGGTTGTTTATGGCGGGATTTCCGGCTACAAGGGCGAGCGTACAGATAATATCATGATGCGGATTATTGAGATCTTATATGGTCTGCCTTATTTACTCGTTGTCATTTTATTGCTAGTCGTGATGGGTCCGAGCTTGACGACGATTATCGTTGCGTTAACAGTGACTGGTTGGGTTGGTATGGCGCGAATTGTCAGGGGGCAAGTGTTGCAAATCAAAAACTATGAATTTGTGCTTGCTTCAAAATCGTTTGGGACCAAGACAAAGCGGATTATTCGTAAAAATTTACTGCCAAATACAATGGGGCCGATCATTGTTCAGATGACCTTAACCGTTCCAAACGCGATTTTTGCCGAAGCGTTTTTGAGCTTTTTAGGATTAGGGATCCAGTCGCCGTATGCCAGCTGGGGAATGATGGCCAATGACGCATTAGGCGCGATTTTATCTGGGAACTGGTGGACATTGTTTTTCCCGGCATTTTTCATTTCGTTCACAATGTTTGCCTTTAATGTTTTAGGTGACGGGCTTCAAGATGCACTTGATCCGAAACTGAGAAAGTAGGTGACACAATTGGAAAAAATTCTCGATGTACGTGATCTTCATGTGACCTTTTCAACATATGGCGGGACAGTTAAAGCGGTTCGTGGTGTTAATTTTCATTTAAATAAGGGGGAAACGCTGGCAATCGTTGGCGAGTCAGGATGCGGGAAAAGTGTGACATCGAATGCAATTATGCGGCTTATTCCCGATCCGCCTGGAAAAATTAGTCGGGGAACGATTACATTTCACGGAAAAGATCTGACAAAGCTCTCTGAGAAGAAGATGCGTCACATCCGTGGTGTTGATATTTCAATGATTTTTCAGGATCCGATGACAGCATTAAATCCAACGCTAACGATCGGCTCCCAACTAATGGAAGGACTCCGTCAACACGACAAAATATCCAATGATCAGGCGAAACGAAAGGCAAGGGAAATGATGGACCTGGTCGGTATTCCTAATCCTGACGAACGAATGAAACAGTACCCACACCAGTTTAGTGGCGGAATGCGGCAGCGGATCGTGATTGCGATGGCATTAATCTGTGAGCCAGAATTATTAATCGCTGATGAGCCAACCACAGCACTTGACGTAACGATCCAAGCGCAAATCCTGGAGTTATTTGAAAAAATCCAAGCTAAAACGGGTGTATCGATTATTTTGATTACCCATGATTTAGGTGTAGTTGCGAAAATTGCCGATCGAATTGCTGTTATGTATGCAGGTAAAATCATTGAAGTTGGCACAAAACGGGAAATATTTTATCATGCAGAACATCCATATACACAAGGCTTGCTGAAATCTGTTCCTAGGCTTGATTTGCAAGGGGAAAAGTTAATCCCAATCGACGGCACACCACCTGATTTATTCTCACCTCCAAAGGGATGTCCGTTTACAGCGCGATGTCCATTTGCCATGGAGGTGTGTGATAAAGTTTATCCTTTTCATTCGGATCTTTCTAATACACATCATGTGGAATGTTGGCTGCAGGATGAGAGGGCTAAACAGCTTTTGGCTGCTTCAGCCGTTAGGTAAACGTGACTTATTGCCAAATTTTAATGGCGTAGGTCCTCGTTTTTCTGATCCATTATGTTCGGAAAAGCGACTTCATCAAATAGGTTTAGGAGGGGGAAATTCATGAAGAAATGGCTTTTACTGTTCATTGCAGTTGTAACGGTCGGTGTTTTGGCGGCATGTACAGCAAATGACAGTGCTGGTGAGAAACAGGATGATGACAGTGGATCAGATGCGGATGCGGCAAGTGAAGAAAAAGTCTTGCTCATGAATAATGGAGAGGAGCCAACATCATTAAATCCACCAATAGGCTTCGATTCTGTTTCATGGAATGTGTTGAACAACTTAATGGAAGGGCTAACACGATTGGGGCAAGACGATACACCAGAAGCGGCAATTGCCGAGGATTGGGATGTTTCTGATGATGGCAAGACATATACCTTTCATCTTCGGGAAAACGCCAATTGGTCAAATGGGGATCCGGTAACAGCAAGTGATTTTGAATATGCCTGGAAGCAATTGCTTGACCCGGAAACAGGTTCTCCAGCAGCATTTTTAGGTTATTTTATTGAAGGTGGCGAGGCGTTTAACAATGGGGAAGGTTCCGCGGACGATATCATGGTGACGGCAAAAGATGAGAAAACATTAGAAGTGACGTTGACAGCACCAACAGGATTTTTCTTACATGTTATTTCCAATCCAGCCTTTTTCCCGGTCAATGAACAAGTGGCAACGGACAATCCGGAATGGTTTGCTGATGCTGATTCTTTTGTCTCCAATGGGCCATTTAAAATGGAAACATGGGAGCATGACAGCAAAATTGTTATGGTGAAAAACGATCAATATTGGGATAAAGATACGGTGAAGCTAGATAAAGTAGATTGGGCAATGGTCCCGGAAACAAACACAGAATATCAAATGTTTCAAAGTGATGAACTGGATATGACGGAAATCCCATCTGATATGGCTGAACAGTTAATTGATGGTGATGACGTGGTAATTGAGGACCAAGCGGGGCTATATTTTTACCGATTCAATGTCAATGAAGAGCCATTTCAAAATAAGAAAATCAGAAAAGCATTCGCAATGGCGATTAACCAGCAAGACATTGTTGATTTTGTAACAAAAAATAAAGAAGAAGCAGCAACAGGCTTTGTATCGCCAGGATTTACCGATCCATCAGGTACAGATTTTCGCGAAGCAAATGGTGCACAAGTGGAATTCAACCCAGAAGCGGCAAAAACGCTGCTAGAAGAAGGGATGAAGGAAGAAGGATATGATGAATTACCACCAGTGACATTATCGTACAATACAGATGAATCGCACAAGGCAATCGCCGAAACAATGCAAAATATGTTTAGTGAGAACCTTGGCATCGATGTCACATTGGAAAACACGGAATGGAACGTATTTTTAGAGGATCAAAAGGGTTTAAAACATCAATTGTCACGTAGTTCATTCTTATTTGATTATGGTGATCCAGTTAACTTCCTGGAAAGCTTTATCACCGGCTCAACGATGAACCGCACAGGCTGGTCAAATGAAGAATATGATAAATTAATCGAAAAGGCTAAAACAGAAACAGACGAAGCAAAGCGCTGGGAATATATGTATGAGGCTGAGGAGCTGCTAGCTGAAGAAATGCCGATTTTCCCAATTCATTATTATAACCAAGTTTATATTTACAAGGATAACATTTCCGGTGTTGTCCGCCACCCAGTTGGGTATTTGGAATTGAAGTGGGCGGATAAAGAGTAGAAACCGGTGTGAGTGCATGGGTGGCGCGCATCTTCAGCGAGAAGTCGCGCATCTTCAGCGAGAAGTCGCGCATGCTCGGCGTGAAGTCGCGCACCTCGGCCGTGAAGTCGCGCACCTCGGCCGTGAAGTCGCGCATGCTCGGCGAGAAGTCGCGCACCTCGGCGAGAAAGTCGCGCATCTTCAGCGAGAAGTCGCGCATGCTCGGCGAGAAGTCGCGCACCTCGGCCGAGAAGTCGCGCATCACTGGTGGAAGTCGCGCACCCCCGGCCGAAAGTCGCGCACCCCGGCCGAAAGTCGCGCACGCTCGGCGAGAAGTCGCGCACCCCGGCCGAGAAGTCGCGCACCTCGGCGAGAAAGTCGCGCATCACCGGCGTGAAGTCGCGCACCTCCGGCCGAAAGTCGCGCACCACCGGGCAGAAGTCGCGCATCACCCACCGGTGGGAAGTCGCGCACCTCGGCCAAGAAGTCGCGCATCATCGGTGGAAAGTCGCGCACCTCCGGCCGAAAAGTCGCGCACCCAAGGCCGAAAGTCGCGCACCTCGGCCGAAAGTCGCGCATCATCGGTGGGAAGTCGCGCACCTCGTCGAGAAAGTCGCGCACCCAAGGCCGAAAGTCGCGCACCCCGGCCAAGAAGTCGCGCACCGAACATAGTAAGGGAGGGCTCATTTCATTTTTATATGGGCCACCCTTTTCCTATACATAGATTGATAAAGAAAGAGGGGTTCACATGATACTTCCGGAGCATTTACATAAAGGTGATACCATTGGCATTATTGCACCGGCAAGCCCAGTAAAATTTGCTGAGCTAAAGAAGGGTATTTCATTTTTTGAGGGTCTGGGTCTTCATGTCAAGCTTGGCGAGCATATCGATCGGGTGCATGGTTATTTAGCTGGGACAGATCGGGAACGTCTCACGGATCTTCACGACATGTTTGCTGATCCGCATGTGAAGGCAATTATTTGTGCTCGTGGTGGTTATGGGACTGGAAGAATTGCTGCAGCTATCGATTATGATCTGATCAGGCAAAATCCGAAAATTTTTTGGGGCTATAGTGATATTACATATTTACATACTGCGATTCGGCAAAAAACTGGGCTTGTCACTTTCCACGGCCCAATGGTTGCTTCGGATATCGCAAAGGATAATTTTGATGCGTTGTCTGCACGTCTATTTGAACAGTTATTTTGCCCGATAAAAATGTGCTACACAGAAGAAATATCGCCACTACACACGCTTGTTCCGGGTGAGGCAACGGGAGAGCTTGTTGGGGGAAATTTATCATTATTAGTAAGTATGATGGGAACTGGATATGAAATCGATACAAAAGGGAAATTGTTGTTCATCGAGGACATTGGTGAAGAGCCATATCGGGTTGACGGTATGCTTAATCAATTAAAACTTGCTGGCAAACTGAGTGATGCAGCTGGGATTATTATTGGAGATTTTTCCTGGGCTAATCCGAGAAAAGGTAAGCCATCCTTAAGCTTAGGGCAAGTATTTCAAGATTATGTTGCTGATTTGTCGTGCCCAGTGATGTCAGGATTTAAAATTGGCCACTGTATGCCACACTTTTCCATTCCATTGGGTGTGTGTGCAACGTTATCAACTTCAAACAAGACACTGATGGTGGATGTGGGGGTTAGATAAATGTCGGTGAATAGTTGATAAATTTAACCAGGCTGCGGCATGATTATAAATTTTTACAACATAGAATTCGATATCAGAAAGGAGCACCGTAAAATGATTGATCAAACGTTTGAACAATTTTCAGATGAACTGTGGATTACCGCAGTTCAAGTTGCAACCGTCTGGACAAATCCACAATCTACGAGGGAAATTGATTTACCAGGAATAGGCAATCCCACCAATATCGATGAATGGATTGGACGGCAACATGTAACATCACTCTCGGCTTTATGTGATGAGAACCGTGTGCAATCACAATTGTTATATGGTGAACCGGTCATCGTAACAGAAGTAGCAGACGGCTGGGCACACGTGATCATCCCGACACAGCCATCGCATAAGGATGAACGCGGTTATCCTGGTTGGGTCCCAATCAAGCAATTGAAAAAAGTAGCGAAATCAGAGTGGAAGCGTTCGAAGGCAGCTGTTGTAACGGATAAGTTTGCCTGGCTTGAAACAGACGATGGGGAACGTTTCTTAAAAACAAGTTACCAGACACACTTGCCAGTAAAGAAAGAACACGCCGATCGAGTGGAAGTGATCACACCACACGGCCAATTATTTTTAAAAAAGAATGCAGTTACACTATTCCCAACAACAGCTGGACTCAATAAGCAGGACGGGAGTGCAATCATTCAATCAGGTGAGCAATTCCTCGGTCTTGATTATTTCTGGGGTGGCATGAGCGCATTTGGATACGATTGTTCTGGATTCAGCTATGCTATGCATAAGGCGAATGGCTACCAAATACCGCGTGATGCCGGGGATCAGGCCATGAATGGTAAGGAAATTCAGGATGATCAACTACTGCCAGGCGACTTAATTTTCTTCGCATACCAAGAAGGAAAAGGCGCTCTTCATCATGTCGGCATCTACTATGGAAATGGTAAAATGCTCCACTCACCTAAAACGGGAAAACAAATCGAGATCATTGACCTTGAAGGAACTGTTTATGAAAAAGAGCGGTGTTTGGGGAGAAGATATTGGCAAGGGGCGGAGGAAACGTGATGCATGATAATAAACTATTACAAGTCAGTGGGTTAAAGAAATACTTTCAGGTCGGAAAAGGACAGATGTTACAAGCAGTTGATGGCGTTAGTTTTTACGTTAATAAGGGGGAAACGTTCGGCCTTGTTGGGGAGTCAGGCTGTGGAAAGTCTACCATTGGACGCACAATAATGGGGCTTTATGACAAAACAGATGGGGATGTCGTGTTTGGAGGACAAAACGTGCATGAACTTGATGGACAGAAAAGGTTTGAATTCTATCGCAGCATGCAAATGATTTTTCAAGACCCATATGCATCGTTAAATCCGCGCTCAACCGTACGTGAAGTGATCGCCGAACCAATGGAAGTCCATGGATTATTTTCCTCTAAGAAAAAACAGCTTGATCGTGTCTATGAGCTGTTGGAAGAGGTCGGACTAAATCGTGATCATGCCAATCGCTACCCACACGAATTCAGCGGGGGACAGCGGCAGCGAATTGGGATTGCACGTGCTCTGGCGTTAGATCCGGATTTTATCATTGCCGATGAGCCGATTTCAGCACTTGATGTATCAGTCCAAGCACAAGTTGTTAATTTATTAAAAAAACTACAAACCAATAAGGGTCTCACATTTTTATTCATCGCCCATGATTTATCCATGGTTAAACAAATATCTGATCGAATTGGTGTTATGTATTTAGGGAATCTGGTTGAATTAACGGAAAGCGAAGCACTGTATGAGAACCCACTGCACCCATATACACAGGCATTGTTATCGGCGATTCCCATTCCAGACCCAGATATCGAGGAAAATCGCGAGCGCATCATCCTGGAAGGTGAATTGCCAAGTCCAATCAACCCACCAAGCGGCTGCGTCTTCCGCACACGCTGCCCAATGGCAATGGAAATCTGCTCGACAAAAAAACCCGTATGGCAAGAAGTCGAGCAAAGCCATTATGTAGCTTGTCACCTGTATGATAAGACAATTGGAGATAAAACACCGGTTAAAAAAGCACATACTGTTTAGCGGATAAACTCTTTCGCGTGATTGCGGAGGAGTTTTGTGTTTGGAGCGTGGAGGGGTGTCGGGGCCCAGGAGCGGGGAACATCAACCCGAGCGCAGAATTATCGGCGCGAGCGCGGGAATATCGTCTCGAAACGCGAAACATCAACCCGAAACGCGAAAACATCGGCCCGAGCGCAGAAACATCGACCCGAAACGCGAAACATCGACCCGAGCACGAGAACATCGATTAAGTCTATATAATTGTGTAAAAAGGATAAACAAAAAAGGTCATATTAATTCCTTATGATACAATGTTTTCAACCACGATAAACAAGGTAGGAGGAATTAATAATGACCCAGTTACAGTTTAACCTAGACTTNTCGATTAAGTCTATATAATTGTGTAAAAAGGATAAACAAAAAAGGTCATATTAATTCCTTATGATACAATGTTTTCAACCACGATAAACAAGGTAGGAGGAATTAATAATGACCCAGTTACAGTTTAACCTAGACTTTGAAAAAATAAAACAGGAAGTCTTTCAATCTGATTTAAATGATGTTGTAAAATCATCTATTGTTCTATTATTTAATGAGTACATGGAGATGGAAAGAAACCAATATATGAAGAGCGCCCCATATAAACGGGAGGAGGATCGAAAGGATTACAGAAACGGTTACTATGAAAGGGATTTGGTTCTTAATATTGGAAAGGTAAAATTAAAAGTTCCACGTACTCGCAGCGGGGAATTTTCAACGGAGCTATTTGAAAAATATAAGCGTTGTGATAAAGCCTTTTTGCTTTCCATGTTGGAAATGGTAATCAACGGTGTCTCTACCCGTAAAGTTACGAAAGTCGTCGAGCAGCTTTGCGGAGAAAAGGTATCTAAATCGATGGTATCCGGGCTAACCAAGAAGCTGGATCCTATTGTTAAGGAATGGGCTCAAAGACCTCTAAATCAACAATATTATAACTATATTTATGTCGACGCGATGTGCATTAAAGTTCGTGAATATCACAGGGTGGTTTCCAAGGCCGTTTATATTGCTTTAGGAGTTAATAGCCAGGACAAAAGAGAAATTTTAGGATTTAAGGTAGCTAACACTGAATCTAAAGAAACCTGGAGTGTGTTTTTTAAATATTTGAAATCACGAGGACTCCAAGCACCAAAATTAGTTATATCTGATGCTCACGAAGGCTTAAAGGCAGCAATTACGGAAAGTTTCCTAAATACAAGCTGGCAACGTTGCACAGTACACTTTTTACGGAACATCATTAAAGAAATGCCTAAGAAAGGATCAAAAGAGGCACGTGATCATCTAAAGGAAATTTTCAAAGCACCTACAGCTAAAATCTCAAGAATGTTAAAAAATGAATTCATCGAGAAATACGAAGACGATAACAAGTATGAAAAGGCCACTAAAACGTTAGATGAGGGCTATGAAGATGCCGCTCAATTTTATACAGAAGATAAAGACACCCACGTCCATATACGAACTACAAATGTTCTGGAAAGACTAAATTCTGAAGTGAGAAGAAGAGAAAGTGTCATCCGAATATTCCCTAATATAGACTCTGCATTCCGTTTAATTGGTGCAGTACTCATGGATTGCGATGAAGCAATGGATCCCGGTGAAAAAAGATTCTTTTATCGTGATGAAGATTAAGGCTGCTGTGTGGCAAAACGATAAGAAGTGTAAATCGGGAAAAATTCGTAAGGTTGGCAGATGAAAAAGTGGGGGATTTTGGCGCGAAAATTTTATTTGGTTGGGAAGGGGTACCCCTTCCCAACCAAATAAAATTAAACTATAAACCATAAATAGTTGAAATATTGTATCAAGGGATTTACACAATATTTAGGACTTGACTAGAACATCAACCCGAATCGCGAAACATCGACCCGAGCGGGAAAACATCAACCCGAGCGAGAAAACATCGACCCGAAACGCGAGAACATCAACCCGAGCACGAAAACATCAACCCGAATCACGAAACATCAACCCGAAACGCGAAACATCAACCCGAACGCGAAACATCAACCCGAAACGCGAAACATCAACCCGAACGCGAGAACATCGACCCGAAACGCGAAACATCAACCCGAACGCGAGAACATCGACCCGAATCGCGAGAACATCAGCCCGAGCACGAGAACATCAACCCGAAACGCGAAATATCAACCCGAGCACGAAAACATCGACCCGAATCACGAAACATCGACCCGAAAACGGAATCTACCACAACTAGTCCAAGACCATTCCGCACAGGCCAGGAATGACATTCTCACATTTTCTAGTTCTATTGTTTTCTGATTTTGTATACGTTTAATAGTAGGGATGCTAGAAGAATTTCCTGCTATTGACGTCAGATAAACATCAGCATTGTTGCAGTAGTACACAATTTATTACAAGGAGGCGGCGGATGAAAAATCACAAATACAACTATAAACCCCCTAAAGCATGGAAAAAGAAGAAGTCCACCTTGAAACGAAACAAGACTTCATTATTACCGATGTTAAAAGGAGACATGTCGTCAAAGCGAAAAGAGCGAATGATGAAACTTTCAACAGGAAAATCGGCGACCTGGAAATTACCGAGTGCGCTAATTATTGCGAGTTTAATGGTTATTATTTTAGTCATTCCTACCCTAATCGTTTTACCAGACAGCAGTCATGATGATCAGCAAATGACGATACAGACAGATAATGAACCAGATCCAGATAATACAGTTGAACTAAGTGCAGGGGATTCTCCGTTTTCGGTGGAAGTTATGCGAGCGAGTTCCGATAAGGTGGAAGATGTCCCATTAGAAACGTATGTAACCAGGGTAGTGGCCTCGGAAATGCCAGTCGATGAGTTTGAACTAGAAGCTTTGAAGGCACAGGCGTTAGCGGCAAGAACCTATATTGTTGATTTATTGCTCCATAAAGATCAGACAGATAAACCGGATGTGACAGACACAACCGCCAATCAAGTATATAGTAATGAAGCGGAACTTCGAAAACAGTGGGGAAATGAATTTAATCAAAATATGAGCAAGGTAAAAGAAGCAGTTGCGGCAACAAAAGGAGAAATTTTGACGTATGAAAACGCACCAATCTTCCCAGCATTTTTTTCCACAAGTAATGGGTACACAGAGAACTCAGAAGATTATTGGGAAAATGAGTTACCATATTTGCGCAGTGTGAAGAGTCCTTGGGATAAAAAATCTCCAAAATTCCTTGATCAAAAAGTAATCGCTATTTCGGAAGTTGAGAAATTACTTGGTGTTGACTTAGGGAACGATATAGCAGCGAAAATAACCAGAACGGATAGCAATCGTGTTGATAAATTAACAATCGGGGGCAAGGAGTTTACTGGCAGAGATATTCGTGAAAAATTGCAATTACGCTCAACTGATTTTACCATCGAACAGAAAAGTGATCATTTAATTTTTAAGACAAAAGGTTTCGGTCATGGAATAGGTTTGAGTCAGTACGGGGCAAATGGCATGGCCAAGAATGGGAAAACATATAAGGATATCGTAACACACTATTATCAAGGGGTTAAGATTAGCGAGGTAACTGAAACCGCCCCGACACTTGTGGCTAAATAAATCGTGAAGCACAACGGATCGCATACACTCGAATCTGTTGTGCTTCAATTGGTTATTTTCCGGATTAACCCCTATGAGAAGGAGCAAACCCATGATAGAATTCAATCAACACCAACGATTCTCGTAAATTACAATCTTTTATCCCGCTCCAAACCATTCAAAAACCTTTACTTTCCCCCATCTCACTAAAAAAATGCATAAAGTCAAGAAATTTTTTTGATAAAATGTATAGTTTTTCTTTTTTCTGATCAGAATGGTTGTTGAGGTGATGATCAATGAAAGAAGAAAACAATGGAGCTTCAAAAAATAAGTGGAGCCGCATTTTTCGTAAGAAGTGGTTTTTTCCGGCAGTATACTTGACAATTGCTGCAGTTCTCTTGACAGTAGTTTTGTGGTATCAAAACCTGGATAACCAAGTTCAAGAGGCGGAAGATGAGCAAGGGATAACAGAAGATTATGCCGACAGTCCATATGATCAGGAAGCGGAAACAGTTGTCGAGCAGCAAGAAGTCGTTAAGATGCCTGTCGAGAAAGAAAATCTAGCAGAAATCGTAACTAAATTTTTTGATTACAACGCAGACCAGGAGGACCAGGAAAGCGCACTAGTCCTATACAACAACCGATACTATCAAAGCACAGGTATCGATATTGCACCTTCAGAAGATGTCGAGAAATTTAATGTTACAGCTGCACTAAGTGGGTCCGTAACCGAAGTAAAAGAGGATCCGCTATTAGGTAATCTTGTTGAAATCTCGCATAAGAACGAGGTAACGACGTACTATGCTAGTCTTGGAAAAGTCGATGTCAAAGCCGGTGATGAAGTAAAGCAAGGCGATGTTATCGGTACAAGCGGTAAAAACTTATTCGGAAAAGACAAAGGCGTACATGTCCACTTTGAACTACGGAAAGATGGAAAAGCAGTCGATCCGGAAGCTTATTTTAACCAGCCTGTCAGCAAATTAGATGAAGCAACAGGCACAGAGGAATCGCAAGCTGACGAAGGATCTGATGCAAATGATGAATCTGAAGCTACAGAAGAATCTAGTACGGAGGATGAATCTACCGACGATGAATCTGAGGCAACAGAGGAGTCCGATGCAGCAGGCGATGCTGACAAAACGGATGATGCCGATTCAGCGGACAAACCTGATGCAACAGAAGATAGCGATGCGACAGATTCGGATAAAGAAAAGTCAACAAACAATGAGGACGAAACCGATAATCAAGACTCCGAAACAGATGCAATGGATGAAAATTCTACCGGATTAAACCCTGGCTCATCCAATGCTTCAGAAAATGCCTAATGGTATAGGCAGCTAGATTGCTTTGATTACCCTAGTATTTATGCTAGGGTTATTTTTTTGTTTTAAAGGAAGCTTTAAGTGACAAATAATCTAAAAATACTTTAAATAAATTGAAAAAATTGTCGAACGATTTTGTTTTTTATCCGCAAAATCTATGTTATCATAAAGTTAAATCGTTTTTAATGTTTTGTTTTGTCATATTATTGATATGAACTAGAATATATGGCAAAGTTAGCATTTTTCGTGGGATTGGCCATGTACACTAGCTTGAGTATTATGATATTCAGAAAGGAGAGTCCACAATGGAATTTCCCAAGGCTGATCTTGCAGCTAATTCCTTGATTTCGGTTTCTTATGATGGCAAATTATCACTGGAACAGGTCATTCTAATGCTACAACAAGAGCACGATGATGAAACCGTGTTACAGTTAACGCGTAAATTTTGCCTGCAAACTACCTCAGATGAAATAAGTAAAAAGGGTATGGAATTTCTGTATATTAATGGATACTTCGAAGACTTACAGCAACTAATTGATAAGAATAGGGAATCCGAATACAAATCCAATCGGGAATGGGCAGAAGTTTATCAGCTTGTCGTTAATCGGCGAAGGCAACGTATCCAGACTTCACGTGAATTACTCAGGCAGTTAAGTTTTTATAAAACAGGAGATCCAGAGCTAAGTTGTGTAACCGAATTTCTCAAAATAGCGATTCATTTTGATTTAAAAGAATTTGGCAAAATCGGGAATTCCCTTGATAAACTAAGCTCATTATTTGATGCTGTTGAGGATTCGCTGTTATTATCCTACTTCCATTTAAGACTTTATCAAAATTTGTTCATTTATTATTGGACAAGAAACGAATTGATTATGGCAAGGAAGTATGCATTTCGTGTTCTAAACAAAACAACAAATAATAAAACAAAGGTAAACATGCACATCAATCTTGGCTTAACATACACATTTGATACGTATTTCCAAGGCATGTATCATTTTTCCGAGGCGTTAAAGCTTGCAAAAAAGTATCACTTTAACGACAGCATACATGTGGTTGAGCAGCAGAATATTCCGTTTCTGTCAGCACATTTTAACAAATTTGAAGGCATAAAAACAGACATTAAAAGTGAACAAGCTCATCTAGAAATTGCAAAGGGAAATTATACGAAAGCCATAACCATTTTAAATCAAATCCCAATGGATAGTCCCTTTAAACTTTATTACCTAGGTGTTGCAAAACAGGATAAAGACATACTTCTACAATCATATAATTACTTCATTGGAAAACGAAGTGATTATTTCTTCAGCAAGCTGCCATTAAATCAAATAGTGAAAATGGATAACACACCCATGAAATTCAGATAAATTAATTAGGGTTGTTCTAATCAGACAGCCCTTACCTTACATGAAAATTCACATCATCACGAAAGGGTATTTTTTCCGGAAAGTAGAGATCCATGTAATTGAGGGTTCTCTAACCACTGATGGGAACGAATCGAACCTATCTTTCTCTTATTTTTTGAAAAACTGTCTGAAAAGGCGGGATAAAACAATGAAGGGAGGAATAGAAATGAAAAAAGTACGTCTCATGACGCTAACCATGATTTTGGCGCTGGGAATTACAATTGGCTTTGGTGCTATAACGCCAACCAGTCAAGTTCTTGCCCAAGACCCGGGATATGGCGATATTGACTAATTGACTCCGTTAAGTTTCCCAAGGTGTGGTGGATTACAGTTATATTGTTTGCGTGTGTGGAAGTGATGGTCCTTGCTTTCTAATTCGGTTATTTTTTGAGGATAGAGCCATTTCACATTAGATAAGGTAATAATTGTGCATTATTTTCTACGCTGTAATTCACCACAATTTCATATCTATGAGGTTCTACCCATTTGAGTTGACTGCGACCAGTTTTCTGTCCTACAGATCGTATTTACCCCTTGTTTATAAAAATACTTCTTGTCCTTTCACTGAATCGTGTGAATTTAATCATATTCCACTAAAATTGGTAATAAAATGTTACAAACCAAGCAATCAATTAGTGTCTGAGGTGAGAGCTTGTGTAGCATGTCAAGCCATTTGACTCCCCCCAATACATACAATTTTTATCACCAAGCATATTGCACATATAAATCATTAATTTTAATAGACCGTTTGAGGGACAATGCGTTCCTCTATTTTTGAAAATTAAAAATTATACAAGGCATAGCTGCACAATGATCGTTCTAGTTATAAAGTCGCAAACATCTTGACCACCTTGTCTCAGGTCCACACCTCGGAAACAGACAACATAGGGAGGCGAACGGTGTGCACGATTACATCAAGGAAAGGACTATCAGGATAGGGAAAGCTATCGTGGAGACGAGGAAAACTGTCCGTATGATAGCAAAAGAATTTGGTGTTTCAAAAAGCACTGTCCACAAAGATTTAACCGAACGATTACCAGAAATAAATCCAGAACTTGCAAACGAGGTAAAAAATATTCTCGAATACCACAAATCAATCCGTCATCTCCGCGGAGGAGAAGCAACCCGAAAAAAGTATAGTGTTGAACTAGAACCAGGAAAAGAATCGACTATTGAGCCAGTTGGATGAAACAGAAGGGATGTTCATTAGGGAGGTGATGGATGGGAGTTTAATTAGAATGAGTAAAGGTACTTATTTACTAGCTTCAACTAAAAACCCAGCCCAATATGGTTGGGTTTTTAGTCGTTTATTAGATGCCTCTCGGATAGCAGACGCAGGATCTTCCAGGGAGTGAGAACATCATCCGATCATAGCATCGGCGGGAGCACGGGAACATCAGCGCGAGCGGCAGAACATCGGCGCGAGAACGAGAACATCGACCCGAGCGCAGAAACATCGGCGGGAGCACGGGAACATCGGCGCGAAACGCGAAACATCGTCCCGAGCGCGAGGACATCGGCGCGAAACGCGAAACATCGTCCCGAGCGCGAGGACATCGGCGCGAAACGCAAAAACATCGGCGGGAGCACAGGAACATCAGCGCGAGTGGCAGAACATCGGCGCGAAACGCGAAACATCGTCCCGAGCGCAGAAACATCGGCGCGAAACGTGAAACATCGTCCCGAGCACGGGAACATCAGCGCGAGCGGCAGAACATCGGCGCGAGAACGAGAACATCGTCCCGAGCGCGAGGACATCGGCCCGAAATGCGAAAACATCGTCCCTAGCGCGGAAACATCGGCGCGAAACGTGAAACATCGTCCCGAGCACGGGAACATCAGCGCGAGCGGCAGAACATCGGCGCGAGAACGAGAACATCAACCCGAATGCGGGAACATCAACCCGAGCGCGAGAACATCGGCGCGAATCGCAAAAACATCGGCGGGAGCACAGGAACATCAGCGCGAGCGGCAGAACATCGGCTCGAGAACGAGAACATCGTCCCGAGCGCAAAAACAACGGCGCGAAACGTGAAACATCGGCGGGAGCACAGGAACATCAGCGCGAGTGGCAGAACATCGGCTCGAGAACGAGAACATCGTCCCGAGCGCGAGAACATCGGCGCGAAACGCGAAACATCGTCCCGAGAGCGGAAACATCGACCCGAATCGCAAAAACATCGGCGCGAAACGTGAAACATCGGCGGGAGCATGGGAACATCAGCGCGAGCGGCAGAGCATCGGCTCGAGAACGAGAACATCGTCCCGAGCGCGAGGACATCGGCGCGAATCGCAAAAACATCGGCGGGAGCACGGGAACATCAGCGCGAGTGGCAGAACATCGGCGCGAGAACGAGAACATCAACCCGAATGCGGGAACATCGGCCCGAAATGCGAAAACATCGTCCCTAGCGCGGAAACATCGGCGCGAAACGTGAAACATCGTCCCGAGCGCGAGAACATCGACCCGAGAAGGAGTATCATCCCCAAACCAGAGGATCATTGAGTATGCTGAACCAGTTTTAAAATGACTTTTTAGCTTAATCGAAAATAGATTTGAATTTACCTGGAAAATCGGAGTTTTGCGGGAAGTCATTAACGTATGGTGCGAGGTATTTTCTTGCGCTGTTTTTCCCGGTGTATTTTAAATTCATGGATTTAAGAATTACATAGATGCTTTTAGGTGATTCTATTTGCAGTAAATCTCGGCATTGTTTATTTGTGATTGTGTTGTTATAAAGTAGGAAATAATCTAATATAATACGTTCGTGTGCGGAGTGTTCAGTAGTTGAACATTTTGGGCAAGACCATTTTTTGTAAAGACGAATCATGGGGTAGTATGCACATGAAGGACATGACACACCCTTAATAAGGTGATGATCCTGGATATTGTATCTTCTGATTAAGTCAGGATGATGTGGATTGTTATTAGTTATTATCGAATCACTTATCATTTTTATTTGGCTTTTGTTCAATATATTTTTTGTGTACTTCTTATTAATCTCGTCCAAATGCAAATGTAAACTTTCCGTTCGAATTATCTTCTTATAAATGCCTGGATCATTTTGTTTAATTCTAAAAATAGTGGATGGATTACTAATCACTACTAAAGTTTCGATCGGGATTGTTATACCAAGCCTCTGTAGCCAAGCTTTTAAATGCATTTTTTGTGTCTCGGCTTGTAATACTGGATCCTTGATTGCAGTTATTTTATCACCGTTTTTCTGAATTAATTGATTTAACTCTGCGTCATATTCCAGTTCGCCAGCAAGATTTTTAATTTCCAGTATGCATATGAAATTCTTGGAAAGGATTAGCGTGTCAATTTGAAAGGAATTGTTGTGATTTTTTAAGCGGATGTTGTGAAAAATGAAGAAGTCTTTATGTGGATAGATTGATAAGTTATAATCAACCTCTTTCTCACCGTAATATCCAGCATTAAACCGATTATAATCTTCTATGAGTTTTCGATTTGTTCTGTATCTCTCTTTCAAATTTCGAAATAATGCCTCGTAACATAAAATAACAGATGGCTTTTTTCTTAGCAGCATAATGACCAAAAAAATTTCCCCTTTCTTTCTATAGTACATATAGTAATTCGACAAAAAATGAAAAAGTCCTTTAATTAAATATAAAATTTTTGTGAACATTTATATAACAAGTTAATTATTTGCCAGAAAACGAGGCCAGAATAACTATCCATAACCGAAAACATCAACCCGAGAGCAGAAACATCGACCCGAATCGCAAAACATCAACCCGAGCGCGGAAACATCGGCGCGAGCGCAAGAACATCGTCCCGAGAGCGAGAACATCAACCCGAGTCGCGAAACATCGACCCTAATCGCAAAACATCAACCCGAGCGCGGAAACATCGGCGCGAGCGCAAGAACATCGTCCCGAGAGCGAGAACATCAACCCGAGAGCAGAAACATCGACCCGAATCGCAAAACATCAACCCGAGCGCGGAAACATCGGCGCGAGCGCAAGAACATCGTCCCGAGAGCGGAAACATCGACCCGAATCGCGAAAACATCGGCGCGAGCACGGGAACATCAGCGCGAGCGGCAGAACATCGGCGCGAGAACGAGAACATCAACCCGAGCACGAGAACATCAACCCGAATCGCGAAACATCAACCCGAATCGCAAAACATCAACCCGAACGCGAAAATATCGACCCGAGCGCAGAAACATCGGCGCGAGAAGAGAAACATCAACCCGAGCGCGAGAACATCAACCCGAATCGCAAAACATCGGCCCGAATCACGAAACATCAACCCGAATCGCGAAACATCAACCCGAAACCCATCAACCACGCCTAGTTCGCAATACCTATTTCCCCTACAAAATTCACCGAACTTTTTTCCATTATATGCAGTTAATTGTTGAATTTTGTGGTAAAATATAATATTAGTAGCATTATGTCCTCTGACAGGTGCGAGATGAGTATATGTAGCAGGGAGGATCTAGATTCATGTTTTCTAGGGATATTGGAATTGACCTTGGAACTGCCAATGTTTTGATTCACTTAAAAGGAAAAGGGATAGTTTTGGATGAGCCATCAGTCGTTGCGATGGATCGCACCACAGGCAGGGTGCTTGAGGTTGGCGAGGCAGCGCGTCGAATGGTTGGTCGTACACCAGGAAATATTGAAGCCATTCGTCCATTAAAGGATGGAGTAATTGCGGACTTTGATGTAACAGAAGCAATGTTAAAACATTTTATAAATAAAATTAATGTAAAAGGATTTTTGTCGAAACCGAGAATGCTGATTTGCTGCCCAACGAACATTACGAAGGTGGAGCAGAAAGCAATTAAGGAAGCGGCTGAAAAATCAGGTGGTAAGAAAGTTTATTTGGAAGAAGAGCCAAAAGTAGCGGCGATTGGAGCTGGGATGGAAATTTTCCAACCGAGTGGAAATATGGTCGTTGATATTGGTGGCGGCACAACGGATGTGGCTGTCCTTTCAATGGGTGATATTGTTACAGCACAATCGATCAAGATGGCTGGCGACAAATTTGACGGAGAAATTCTTCAATACATAAAGAAAAAGTATAAATTGTTAATTGGGGAACGTACTGCGGAAGATATTAAGATTAATGTCGCGACTGTTTTTGAAAATTCTCGAAAAGAAGAAATGGATATTCGCGGCCGTGATATGGTTTCTGGATTACCACGGACGATTACCGTTTATTCAGATGAAATTGAGGGTGCCCTAAGGGAATCAGCAGCATTGATTACCCAGGCGGCCAAATCAGTTTTAGAACACACACCACCGGAATTATCCGCAGATATTATTGATCGCGGTGTTATTTTGACAGGTGGGGGAGCAATGATTCACGGTATCGATCAGTTGTTAGCAGAAGAATTAAAAGTTCCTGTTTTTATGTCAGAAGAGCCGATGAATTGTGTTGCCAAAGGGACAGGCATCATGTTAGAAAACATTGATAAAATTGAACGCAAAAAAATTGTTTGATCCATGATAAAGGAATTTTCTCAGACGAAAAACCTAATCTGTCTATCTACTTACCCATTATTTTAATGTTTTAAACCAAAATTAAAAGGGGGCCTTGAGCACATTGCTTAGAGGATTTTATACAGCAGCGAGTGGAATGATTGCCCAACAGCGGCGTCAGGAAGCATTGTCGAATAATATTGCAAATGCAAATACACCTGGTTATAAAGCAGATCAGCCAACATTGCGTGCATTTCCCGAGCTACTGATGCAGCAAATGGGATCGCGTCAAATTCCGACAAAGAAAGGCTTGAATTTGCCAGTGCAGCAGGACATTGGCTCTTTGAACACGGGGGTATATGTTCAGGAAAATGTCCCGAATTATGCCCAAGGTGATGTAAGAGAAACAGGTATTTCTACTGATATGGCACTCATTAATGGGGAATTGCCTGATGAAACGGGGTCGCTTTTCTTTACGGTACAAAATGAAGCAGGCGAACAGCAATATACACGAAATGGTAATTTTACTGTAGATGGACAAGGTTTTCTCACAACGAATCAAGGATATTATGTTTTAGATCAGGCTGGAAACCCAATTCAAACGGGTGGAATGGAATTTACGGTTACAGAAAATGGAGACATTCAAGTTGGTGGGCAAACGATCCCATTAGGCATTGCTTATACAGCTGATGCCAATGCCTTAGAAAAGGTAGGTAATGGATTGTTCGCCGGCGAAGCTGATGCAGTACCAGCTGGAGAAACATTCACTGTGAAGCAAGGATTTTTAGAACGTTCCAATGTTGATGCATTGCAGTCAATGACGGAAATGATGGAATCGTACCGTACTTTTGAAACAAACCAGCGTGTCTTAAAGGCATACGATGAAAGTATGGGAAAAGCTGTCAGTGAAATTGCGCGGTTAAGTTAGGAGGGTATTTTATGTCAAGAACGATGATCCAAGCAGCAGTAACAATGAATCAATTGCAGAATAAGCTTGATTTAATTGGCCATAATTTAGCGAATAGCCAAACAACCGGATATAAAAATCGTCAGGCAGACTTTTCTTCGCTGTTGTTCCAGCAAATGGACAATATGACAGACCCTGCTAACGTTGAGGGGCGCTTAACCCCTGATGGCGTGCGAGTCGGTTCGGGGGCGAAGTTAGGCCATACGAACATTGACTTATCACTTGGCTCTTTAAAAGAAACAGGTCGCTCATTGGATACGGCATTGGTGAATGAAAACCAATTATTTCAAATTCAAGTTACCGATAATGGGGTCACAGAAACACGCTATACCCGGGATGGGTCTTTCTATTTAAGCCCGATAAATAATAATCAAGCGGTTATGTTGACAACAAAAGACGGCCATCCTGTTATCGGTGAAAATGGTCCGATAACTTTTGCTGATGGATTTGATGACATCGACATTCGGTCAAATGGACAAATCTATGTTAGACGTGGCGATCAAACAGAAACGGTTGGAAAACTTTCGGTAGTTGAGGCTAATCGTCCAAGACTTTTAGAAGCTACCGGTCAAAATGAGTTTCGCTTACCAGATCTTAATGCACTTGGATTTGATTTTGCTGAAGTCATTCAAGCCACAGATCCAGCTGCCGATATTTTGAAAAGTGGGACATTGGAGCAATCGAATGTTGATATTTCTAAACAAATGACTGATATGATTACTGCACAACGATCCTACCAATTCAATGGACGGACCATTTCGATGAGCGATCAAATGATGGGTCTTGTTAATCAGCTTAGGTAGTAACATTGACGAATCACGAAAAAATCACTATAGTAGTTTTATAGAAAAGCTATCCTATGATCGGAAGTTCACTTTTTCAGAATTTGCTAGCGTCATTGAAAAGGCTATCCAAGAATTGTAGAGATTTTATGAATGGTTACATCATGAACCCTGCAAGGAAATAAGGAGAACCGTGCCATGTCCACTAACCAATCGAAGAAAAAGACTGTTAATGAAGAACAGCCCAAAAACCGGTTTCTGAACGAATTGCGTAAAAAAGGGAAACGTGTACGCTGGCGGCTGACTGCTTTGTTAAAAAAATTAAGAAAGAAATTGAAACAACTGCTGGACAAACTGCAGGAGTTGTGGAAAAAGCTTCAGGAAAAAATAAAAGAGAAGCTTAAGAAACGTCATGAGAAGAAACAAGCAAAACGGGAAAAGAAAGAAAAAGAGGCATCAGAAAAAAATGCACTCGAACCAGTAAAAGAGGAAACAGTCGAGAAAAGAAAACCTGAACCGACAAAGGAAGAAACGTCGGATAAGAAAACCCGTAAACAACAAAAGCAACAGCAAAAAGCAGAAAAGAAGAAAAACAAGAAGCCAAGACGACGTATCTTTCCAATTTGGCTACGGATCATTGTTGTACTGCTTTTTCTTGCGGGGGCGTTAATAATCGGGGCAATGGTTGGTTTTGGGGTTATCGGCGATGGCAAACCATCAGATGCACTGGAAAAGGAAACATGGCAGCATATTATTGATATTGTTCTAAAAGAAAAGTGATGATCACAAAGCATGGGTACAAGCGCGTAACCATGCTTTTTTGATGAGAGCACTAAGAATGATGCTTCCCTTTAACGAGTCGATAAATGAACACAATCAAGGCGACGACGAGCAGAATATGCACGAGTCCACCGGCAATTTTGAACAATAATCCAAGTGCCCATAAAATAAGTAAAATGACAATAATAGTCCAAAGCACCGCAATGCCCTCCTTCCTACGTTAACTTGTCCTGTTTCTTTTTTCTATATGCATGACTGAGGTGCTTTGCTAATTACAAGTCCTTACCTTGATTGCTGATACAACTTGTTGATTTCACCTGAGCAAGCTGATACCCCTTCAACTATTTCATCTATATCCCATTTCTCTGGTATAATAGGAAAAAGCATACATATTAGGAGTGATTCTCATGGATATTCAACAAATAAAAGAGATCATCCCACATCGCTATCCATTTTTGTTGGTGGACAAGGTAACGGAAATGGAAGAAGGAAAGCGCGTTGTCGGGATAAAAAATGTAACAATTAATGAGCCGTTTTTTCAAGGACATTTTCCCGATTACCCAGTGATGCCAGGTGTTTTAATCATTGAAGCATTGGCTCAAGTTGGGGCCATTACGATGTTAAATAAGGAAGAAAACAAAGGTAAAATTGGTTTCTTGGCAGGTGTTGATAAATGCCGATTTAAACGTCAAGTTAAGCCTGGCGATCAGCTAAATTTGGAAGTGGAAATTACTCGCCTAAAAGGGCCAATTGGCAAAGGAAAAGGGATTGCTACAGTTGACGGGGAAATCGCCTGTGAAGCAGAAATAACTTTTGCGATTAAATAGTACATTTTTTAATAGGGGGAATTCACCTGCATATGAAAGAGGGACCCGCATCATCGATTGTGGTGGGTCCCATTTGTTTTCTAAAAGATTGGGACTGCGATTACTCGCCCCACCGAAAACATTTGTTCCCACAGGACAAGGAATGCTTCGGCAGCGATACATCGCACGTAGAAAATTGATCTGTATTTTCAAGGAGTCTACGTATTCTGCCTTCGCTGGTAGTAGTGTTTTAATTATCAAAAGAGGAAAGCCATGGAATTTGCATTACACGATTTTTTTACTCCCTTGAACAGAAAGCTATTCTAAGCTGCGGAAAAATGCGAGACTCCTCGAAAATGAAGTACACATTTTCTTCGTGCGGTGAAGATTCAAGGATGTTTTTCCAAAGTCCAATGGGAAAAGGAACAGTCTGAAGACCCCGCAACGAGCGTCCTTTGCGAGTGAGGAGGCTGAAGCGTTCCCCATGGAAAGCGAGTATTTTTCCGCAGCGCCGGTTTAGCACTCGTCTTGTAAAGGATGGGAGGAAGTCACACTAAAGTTACTTCCCCATTTTATATCAACTACGAAATTAAAAAACAGCAAACTCTACGAAAACAGCCTTCCATTACAATAGCCGAATATCAAGTTTTTCTGATATTAATTTCCGATATTTATCGAACTGATGGATACCTTTAAAATTTGCCAGCATTCCTTGCATGACAATTTTTTTGGAGTCTGCTTTCTTAACTTCGGAAATTAGGAAGTCAATGACACCTTGCAATTCATTCACGGTTTCCTTTTTTAAATCTATTTCATTCAGAATCTTTTGCATCTCCAGCAGGTAGTTCATAACCTCTTTTTTTGCCAATTCTTCTGGCGCCTTTATGTCGGAAAAAAGCGGCATGACCTTTTCCTCGGTAAGCAGCGGCTCTTCTTTGTTCGAGATTAATGAAAGGACGATATCATCCAAGCGCTCTACAATAAACAATGCTAATTTTGGAACTTTGATCGAAACCGTATCCTGGATTAACACCTGTAAATAACTGTTTCTAATCCCCTCAAACATCGTTTCAATATCAATTACATAGGGTTTTACTTCATCCCCATAGATGGCGGTAAGATTTTTTTCGTACCATTTGTGTATTTCCAATTGCATAAACCGGATAAATTCATACAATTGTTTGTTAAAAGTAATGGCTTGTTCTTTCAATTGGGTAAAAATAAAGTTTTTATGGTTTAATACTTCATAAAACTGTACTTCCACTTGGTTGATAAAATTTTCTTTTGGATCGAGCTGTTCATCAATTACATTATTAATCCGTTCGTTCATTAATTCATAATAGTACCTAAATATTTCAACTAATAGTTCATCCTTCGATTGGAAGTGTAAATAGAAGGCACCCTTGGAAACATTGCTTTTATCGGTGATTTCTTGAATCGATGTTGAGTAAAACCCCTTATCAGCAAAAAGATCAATGGAAGTAACGATTATTTTCTTTTTCTTTTCATTCATAAACCCACGCCCTTTACCTATTCATCCTGCTTAACAAAATTTCACATCAAAATGGTGAAATAAATTCAGGCTGTTTTCTAAAAGAGTGGGACTGCGATTACTCGCCCCACCGAAGCCATTTGTTGTATTTTACATAATATCAATAAACTGCGACATAACAGCAACGTGATTTCCTTTTTCTGACCACTTCAGATGGTAGTCGAAATGATAAAACAGTGGAGGAAATACACATGCGCGAGAACATCAACCCGAGCGCGGGAACATCGACCCGAATCGCGAGAACATCAACCCGAGCACGAGAACATCGACCCGAGAACGAAAACATCAACCCGAAACGAGAAAACATCAACCCGAAACGAGAAAACATCGACCCGAATCGCGAGAACATCAACCCAGGAACGAGAACATCAACCCGAATCGCGAGAACATCAACCCGAGCGCGAGAAGATCGACCCAGGAACGGGAACATCGACCCGAATCGCGAGAACATCAACCCGAGAACGAAAACATCGACCCGAATCGCGAGAACATCAACCCGAGCGCGAAAACATCAACCCGAGAACGAAAACATCGACCCGAATCGCGAGAACATCAACCCGAGAACGAAAACATCAACCCGAGCGCGAGAACATCGAACCGAATCGCGAGAACATCAACCCGAATCGCGAAGAACATCAACCCGAGCGCGAGAACATCGACCCGAATCGCGAAACATCAACCCGAATCGCGGGAACATCAACCCGATCGGGGAGCGATTTCCTAGTTACTCGCATTTCCTATCAGCTACGAAACTAAAAACAACAAATATTACGAAAGAAGCCTTAATCTAAATCACCTATAGTTATTTATGACCAGTTAGTCATTTTATTTTTGACTTTCGTTTATCGTATCAAAAGTATTACGTAAAACACAACTTTTTTAATCAAAAGAATGTGGCTGAGCGGAAATTATTAGTTGCTTGTCAGTCGTAAATCGGTTATATTAGATATTGTGTATTATGACCAGTCAGTCATAAAATAATAACGAACGGAGTGTGCTTTTTGAAGAAAATCATCAATTTCTCGCTTAACAACAAATTTGCCATATGGATTTTAACCATTATGGTTGTTGTTGCGGGTTTATATTCAGGACTTAATATGAAACAGGAAACGATGCCGAATATTACGATGCCAAACGTTTCCGTCGTTACAACCTATCCAGGTGCAGCACCTGATGAGGTTACGGACAAAGTTACAGTACCAATTGAACAGCGGGTGGAAAATTTAAATGGTGTTGAGCTTGTTAACTCAACATCATTAGCAAACGCATCGTCTGTTCAAATTCAGTACGACTTTGATACAGATATGGACGAGGCAGCGACAGAGGTAGAGGAGGCCATCTCTAATATTTCCTTACCAGATGGAGCGGAGGAGCCGAAAGTTTCTCGGTTAAGTATAAATGCTTTTCCGGTTATGGCATTAAGTGTTAGTGATAAGGATCATTCCCTCGAACAATTGACAAAGCGGGTTGAAAATGATGTGCAACCTACTTTAGAGGGATTGGATGGCGTTTCTGATGTCCAAATTACGGGGCAGCAAGTACAAAAAGTAACGATTGATTTTGATGATGCCAAACTTAACAAATATGGCTTAACAGAAGACAAAATCAAACAACTCATTCAAGGTTCAGATGTTTCATTTCCATTGGGTCTAACCAATTTTGATGGCGAAGTGAAAAATCTGGTCATTGATGGAAATGTTGCAACGGTTGATGACTTACGAGCAATCAAAATTCCAGCTGTACCACAGTCAGCATCTCAAGGCGACATGTCTCAGCAAGGAGCAGCGCAACAAGGCGGAGCGGCCCAAGGGACAGAACAACAAAACAAAGCGGCCCAATCAAATGGAGCCAATCAACAAACACAGGCCCCTGCAGAAATACCGACTGTTCAACTAGGTGAACTAGCGGATATAGAAGTGGTTGGAGAAGCAGAATCCATTTCCCGAACAAATGGCGAAGATTCTGTTGGGATTCAAATTGTAAAGGCGCCAGATGCGAATACGGTTGAAGTTGTTAATAATGTGAAAGACGCTATTGGTGACTTTGAAGATGATTACGGTCTTACTGTAACGACTACGTTTGACCAAGGCGAACCAATTGAAGAATCGGTTAATACGATGTTAAGCAAGGCATTATTTGGTGCCCTATTTGCGATCGTGATTATTTTACTTTTCTTAAGAAGTATCAAAACGACCTTAATTTCCATTGTTTCGATCCCATTATCCTTATTAATGGCAGTGTTCCTGCTGGATCAAATGGACATCACCTTAAACATTATGACATTAGGTGCATTGACAGTGGCGATTGGTCGGGTAATTGATGACTCGATAGTTGTTATTGAAAATATTTATCGACGAATGGCCTTATCGGGTGAAAAATTACGAGGACGCGATTTAATTCGGGAAGCAACACGTGAGATGTTTATTCCGATTTGTTCCTCTACAATCGTGACCATTGCCGTATTCTTGCCGTTAGGTTTAGTAAGTGGACAAGTTGGCGAGATGTTCATGCCATTTGCTTTGGCAGTTGTCTTTGCACTCGCATCTTCCTTGATTGTCGCAGTGACAATAGTTCCAATGCTTGCACATTCACTGTTTAAAAAAGATTTAAACAAAATGGCAACAAACGAAACTGTTCAACACGAGAAAAAGCCGAATAAATTAACAAGAGGATACAAACGCATTCTCGATTGGGCATTAAATCACAAATTGATAACCTTTGGCGGATCTGTCATTGTATTAGTACTCAGCTTCTTACTAGTACCAGTCATCGGTGTTAGCTTTTTACCAGATGAAGAACAAAAAATGATCATGGCTACGTACAGCCCTGAACCAGGAGAAACTAGGGAGGAAGCGGAAGAAGTAGCATATGATGCGGAAGAATACATTAGCAACCATGACGGTGTTACAACCTATCAATTTTCATTAGGTGGCGGTAGCCCAATGGGTGGAATGATGGGAATGGGTGGAGATAATTCCGCACTATTCTTCATTGAGTATGATTCTGATTTTGAAAACTTTAACGATGAAACAACAAAAGTGATTGATACCCTCAATAAAAATACGGACAAAGGCGAATGGGGTAGTATTGATTTTGCTAGTATGGGTTCAGGATTGGAAATGTATGTTTACGGCGATAACACAGAAGATATCCAAGGTGCCGTTGATCAAATTCTCCCTGTCATGAAAGAAAATGATGATTTGGAAAAAGCCGAATCAAGCCTATCGGAAGCCTATGATCAATATACACTAGTCGCAAATCAGGAAAAATTAAGTCAATCTGGATTGACAGCAGCACAAATTGGTATGAATTTAAGTGATTCAGGTGAAGCTCCAATCCTTACAACGGTAAAACATGATGGCGAAGATGTGAATGTATATATCGAAGTGGATGAGAAACAGTATGACAGTATTGATGATTTGAAGGACTCCGAAATTCAAACACCATTAGGAACAACAGTGAAAGTAAAAGATGTGATGGATGTTGAAGAAGGAAAATCACCAGATACAATTGAACGTCGAGAAGGAAAAATGTATGCATCACTTTCTGCAGACATCAAAACAGATGATGCAGCAGCTGTTTCAAAAGAATTAGAAGACAAAATTAGTGATTTGGACTTGCCTGATGGGGTGAGTGTTGATTTTGGCGGGGTAACTGAGCAAATCAACGAATCATTTACACAATTAGGACTTGCTATGTTAGCTGCAGTAGCAATTGTCTACTTTGTCCTTGTCGTCACGTTTGGCGGGGCATTAGCACCATTTGCGATCCTGTTCTCCTTACCATTTACGATCATTGGCGGACTGGTTGCACTTTGGATTGCCAACGAACCATTAAGTGTATCAGCAATGATCGGTGCGTTGATGTTAATTGGAATTGTGGTAACGAACGCAATTGTGCTGATCGATCGTGTTATTCATAAAGAAAAAGAAGGACTTTCAACAAGAGAAGCGCTTCTTGAGGCAGGTTCAACAAGGTTAAGACCAATCTTGATGACTGCACTCGCAACAATCGGTGCCCTCATACCACTGGCAATTGGTATGGAAGGTGGCGGACTTATCTCGAAAGGACTTGGTGTGACGGTAATTGGCGGTCTCACAAGTTCAACGATATTGACGCTCGTGATTGTACCAATTGTTTATGAAGCACTCGCAAAGTTTCGCAAAAAAAAGACGAATGAATAAGTAACATGCTAGTATCTTTGGCTTAAATTGAGCTGAAGATACTAGCTTTTTGTTTAGGCATTTTTTCCAAAAAATTGTTGAAGAAATATCTAAGCATATATTTTCTGGGTCTAGCCGCGCCTGAAAAGCGAAGATACGGGCTACGGGGCAGATATGACGAATACAGCTTTTGCTTAAAAAGGTCCATATTATCGTGTATTACATGAAAAAAGATGGTTAACCTAATGGCGAAAGTAAATATCTAAAGGAGGAATAGGAATGAAAAGAAAATTGTTAATAAAGTTCGGTGCACCAATTTTAGCATTATCACTTGTCGCCGCTTGTGGCAATGATGATAATGATGATCCCGTTGATGACGAGGCTCCACTAAATCAAGAGGATGATAATGGTGATTTGAACGACGATAATGACCAGAATGACTTGGATGATAACGGGGATCTCAATGATAATGATAACGGGGATATGAACGATAACGACAACCCGACGGATGATAATGGCGACTTAGATAACAATGGCAATGACAATGACATGGATCAGAACGGTGATTTAAACAACAATGATGATGCCGATATTGGTAATGGTAGCGATAATAATGACAAAGATAACGATGGCATTACCGATGACAATGATGAGGTAGATGATAATAAGAATAAATAAGAACAAAAACCCTCAATGAGTGAGGGTTTTTTTATTAAATATAAAATTTTTGTAGCTGATGAATCCTTCTTCTGAAAAAGCGTTCAGCTTAGCGCCAACGCCAGCTAGTATGCTTCCTTCAATATCGATCCTATGCCTTTATATCAATCGCGTTTCCTAGTGTTGGGTGGGCTACTGGTACTGCTGATTGCTGCAACATTTCTGTCATTTGTTGCCCTTTTTGCTCCATTACTCCCATTGATTTGTCCATAATCGCTAAGCTAGCATCTGAACGCAGTTGACTGTTTGCCATAACGACTGACATTGCTGCTACATCCATGTAATCATCACTCCTTCTAAAAAAAAGTGTACCATAATTCGACAATCCCTGCTAATTTATGAAATATTTTCAAATAATGGAGTATTAATTAGATAATTACTTCAAGGCATAGTACAATAGTCTCATAATAAACAGGAGGATATTTGTAATGGGGGTTGCCGATTCACTAATATATGAAATAACACAACAAACAAAAGCGATCATGAGAAAAGACTCTGCTTATTATCGAGCACGTATTCTGGAGGCTGGCCAGACCAAGGACAAGCTTTGCATACATAAACCGGAGAAAATACTTCAAAACAGCTGCTTAATAAATGGTTCGTCATTGTTAGGCAGAAGGACTGCTGTCAAACAAATTCTTAAGACCCGCAGCAAATTACCAATCCCGGTAATTCCTGAGAAAGATGTGTTTATGCTGCCAACAGCCTCAACCAAAAGCAAAGATTGTGTATGGCTCTCCTTTTATCACATCGAATATTACGAACAACGCGATAACCGGACGTATGTATCTTTTTACGATGGCTCAGGTATTTATGTCAACTCATCCGAAAATACGATCGATATGCAAATTAAAAAGGCCAGCCAAGTGATAACGAAAATGAACCGTCCATCCACTTTTGGCTAAGAAAGGGAGATGTAGCTGAAAAGACCTAACATATACTTCTAATCAGAACGGTAAGCACATATTGTTATAAGCGTGGGAAATAAGGAAGTTGATCATGTTGATTGATTTCCTTATTTCTATGTTATCTTTTATGAATGGCTGATTCGTTAAAAATGATCTTTTTTTAGGATTGACACAATACAAATAAATGCAATGTAGTGATAATTTTTTTGAGACGCATTCTCTTATTCTAATGTGGGTTGAGTGGTCCTTAGAAACATCAGCCCGAATCGCGGGAACATCGACCCGAATGCGAGAACATCAGCCCGAATGCGGGAACATCGCCCGGAAACGCGGAAACATCAGCCCGAACGCGGGAACATCGGCCGGAAACGCGGGAACATCAGCCCGAGTGCGGGAACATCGGCCGGAACCGCGGAAACATCAGCCGGAGCGTGGGAACATCAGCCCGAATGCGGAAACATCGACCGGAATCGCGAAACATCAGCCCGAATGCGGGAACATCGACCGGAAACGTGGAAACATCAGCCCGAACGCGAGAACATCGACCGGAATCGGAGAAACATCGGCCCGAATGCGGGAACATCGGCCGGAACCGCTGAAACATCGGCCCGAATGCGGAAACATCGCCCGGAACCGCGGAAACATCAGCCCGAATGAGGAAACATCAACCCGAATGCGGAAACATCGCCCGGAATCGTGGAAACATCAGCCCGAATGCGAGAACATCGGCCCGAATGCGGGAACATCGGCCAGAATCGTGGGAACATCGCCCGGAAACGCGGGAACATCGACCCGAATGCAGAACATCAGCCCGAATGCGGGAACATCGGCCAGAATCGTGGAAACATCAGCCCGAGCGCGAGAACATCGCCCGGAACCGCGGGAACATCGGCCCGAATGCGGGAACATCAGCCCGAACGCGAGAACATCGGCCGGAAACGCGGGAACATCGACCCGAATGCGCGAACATCAACCCGAGCGCGAGGACATCGGCCGGAAACGTGGAAATATCAACCCGAATGAGGAACATCAGCCCGAATGAGGAAACATCAGCCCGAGCGCGAGAACATCGGCCGGAAACGTGGAAATATCAACCCGAATGAGGAACATCAGCCCGAATGAGGAAACATCAGCCCGAATGCGGGAACATCGGCCGGAACCGCGGGAACATCAGCCCGAATGCGGGAACATCGCCCGGAACCGCTGAAACATCGGCCCGAATGCGGGAACATCGGCCAGAATCGTGGAAACATCAGCCCGAGCGCGAGAACATCGGCCGGAAACGCGGAAACATCAGCCCGAATGCGCGAACATCGAGCCGAATGCAAGAACTCGACCGGGAGAGCAATTTACTAGTTACGTCGCATTTTTTATCAACTACGAAATTTAAAAAGCAACGAACATTACGAAGGGAGAATCTTTTAAAAAATAATGAACTTTTTTGAAACGAACCCATCTAGTTATCCGTACTATAGGGACATATGCTAAAATGAATAAAAATACCTTGCAATGAGAACCTGAGAGTAATGCTACAAGGGAAGTACATAAAGTGTGAAATTATAATTTGATGGGCTTCACTTGCCTGTCAAATCAAATAGAGAAAAAAATAAACAAGAGGAGATACATATATGAAAAAGACATTTTTAATCGTATTATCATTTGTCTGTATTGGACTGCTCGCAGCATGTAATCAAGAAGATGAAACAAAGGAGGATAAGAAAGATAAAGTTACAGCTGTGGAGACAGCAAAAGTCGAACAAGGAAATCTGGTGATCGACAAATCCTTCTATGGCCGTACCGCACCAGAATCATCAACCCCAGTTATGGTAGCAAATCCAGCTGAATTAACGACACTTAAAGTGGAAAATGGGGATACCGTTGATGAAGATGATCTAATTGCAACCGTTGGCGGACGCAATATTTACGCACCTACGTCTGGGGAAATCGCTAATTTAACCGCAGAGGAAGACTCCATTGTGTCTAATTCCGACCCACTCGCAGTGATTATTGACCTGGATTCATTAAAACTTCAATTCACTGTTACAGCAGATGAATTGAAGTTGTTTAAAAAAGAAGCAACTTATAACGCCATTATCGATGGTGAAAAAATAGAAGCGGAAATTACGTCGATTGCGAAACTACCAAATGATACGGGATTATACCCTGTAGAAGCGACAATTGACAACGATGATGATGCCTTTTTACCAGGTGTTGTCGCTGAACTGCAAATTCCGGAGAAAAAAGTGAAAGATGCGATAATCGTACCAACAGAAGCGATTATAGAAGAAGGCGGTGAGTCGTTTATTTACGTTGTGGAGGACGATAAAGCTGTAAAAAAAGATGTCACCGTAACTGAAACTCAATCCGACCGGTCCGCTATAAAAGGGGAAGTGAAAAAAGGAGAAAACGTTATTACTAGTGGACAGCTGACATTACAAGATGGCAGTAAGGTAAACGTTGTGAAAGAGGGGAATGCATCGTGAAGTTAGTAAATACCTCTGTCAAACGTCCTGTTGGCGTCATCATGATCGTGTTAGCGATTCTTGCGCTAGGTCTCGTATCGATGCGCAGCCTTGTAATCGATCTGTTTCCAAAGATTGATTTGCCTATTGCGGTTGTTGCTACAACGTATGAAGATGCCGCACCACAGGAAGTCGAAAATTTAATCAGCCGTCCGATTGAATCATCTGTCAGCTCAGTCGAAGGAATTGAGACTGTGCAGACCCAGTCACAATCTGGATCATCGCTGGTCATGATGATGTTTAAAAATGGTACGGATCTTGACCAGGCATTGCTTGATGTAAGGGAAAAAATCGATCAAACAAAAGGATTTTTACCAGAAAGCGCAGGTGATCCAAGTGTGCTCCGCTTCAGCCCGGATCAATTACCGGTTATGTGGGTAGGGCTGACAGGAGAAGATCCAGCAACCTTAACGAAAGTCGCCGATGATCAACTTGTACCGTTTTTTGAACGACAAGGTGGGGTAGCATCTGTAACCGTTGAAGGCGGGAAAGAACGCGAAATCCAACTTATTTTAGACCAAGCAAAACTACAGCAATACGGCGTTACAGCGCAAACACTTACCCAAGCGCTCAACAGTTCGAACCAATCGGCATCAGCTGGTTCCGTTGAAAAAGGAGACAAAGACCTACAAATCCGTGTAACCGGGGAATTTGACTCCATTGACGCTATTAAACAAACGATTGTTCAAACCGAGTCAGGGGCGACCATTCATGTAGAAGATGTTGCCGAGGTCAAGGATACTTATAAGGAATCATCGTCGACAACACTCGTTAATGGCGAACCATCCATCGTCCTGTCAGTTATGAAAAAGACTGACGGCAACACGGTCGAAGTGTCTGATAACGTCAAGGCAGGCATGGATGAAATAAAAGGTGAATTGCCTGATGACGTGAATTTGGACGTCATTATCGATACATCGGAATTTATCACGCTATCAATCAATTCCGTAGTAAAGAATATTATCATTGGCGGGATAATTTCCATCTTTGTTTTACTGTTATTTTTAAAAAGTGTTCGGGCGACACTCGTTATTGGACTATCGATCCCAATTGCGATTATCTCGACATTTACACTCATGTATTTTACCGGAGAAACGTTGAATGTCTTGACACTCGGTGGATTAGCGCTCGGAATCGGGATGATGGTCGACAGTTCGATCGTTATTTTAGAAAATATATATTCCTACAGGCAGCGCGGATATAGCTTATTCGAGTCAGCGACAAAAGGGGCATCCGAACTTGCACCAGCCGTTATCGCATCAACCACAACAACATTGGTGGTATTTTTACCAATTGTGTTTGTTGAAGGAATCGCTTCTGACTTGTTTACACCATTAGCATTAGCGGTATCTTTCTCCCTAATCGCATCACTTGTTGTGGCTGTAACATTAGTGCCGATGCTGTCATCAAAATTACTATCGAAAGCAATGGAAAACCATGGACGCAGGTATTGGTTCGACCGCTTTATGGATCGAGTCAATAATGGCTACCGCAACGTACTGAAATGGGTACTGAAACACCGCAAGACAACGGTTTTCGGAACCATTGTTGCGATCGTTGCCAGCCTTGCCTTGATTCCATTTATCGGGGCAGAATTTATTCCATCTTCAGATCAAGGGCAAGTTGGAATTGAGGTGGAAGCACCAGCAGGAAGCTCCCTTGACCATACAAATGATATTGTGGAGCAAGTCAATGAGAAGTTATCCAACTATGAGGATGTAATCGAAACGAATTATGTCAGTGTTGGTGGCGGTGGCTTTGGTGCGACAGGTGGAGGCGGAAATAGTGCTTCTTATACCATGCAATTGATTCCGTCATCAGACAGGGAAAAATCAACAAAGGAAATCGTCCAAGAAATCAATGATGATGTGCAAAATATCTCTGGAGCAGAAATTGCCGTTAGCGCGATGGATAGTGGAATGAGCATGGGCGACCCTGTCTCCATTCAATTAAGCGGACCAGAGCACGAAGTATTACGAGAGCTTGGCGATCAGGTTGTTGCCCAAATTTCCCAAGTTGATGGTGTCTATAACCCAGAATCGTCCGCAACAGCGGGGGTCCCACAACAGACGATTACGATAAACGATGAAAAAGCGGCGATGTATGGATTGACACAACAACAAATCACCGGCCAAATTCAGTTGCAATTTACCGGCCAAGTGGCAACGAAATATCGCGAAGAAGGACACGAAATAGATGTTACGCTGTTGTATCCAGAAGATGAGCGGAGTAAAATCAGCGACTTGCAAAACATGAACATCCAATCACCAGATGGTACGACAATCCCGCTTGAAGATGTAGCGGAATTCAAGGAAATCCAAGGACCCGTAACATTAACACGGGAAAATCAGCAACCACAGATGAATGTAACAAGTGAAATCGTCGACCGTGATTTGGCGAGTATTACAACAGATATTGAAGCAACGCTAGATGACATGAATTTTCCAGAAGGATACAGCTATAATATCGGCGGCCAAGCAGAGGACATGGCCAAATCATTTTCCGATTTGGCAGTAGCACTAGTATTCTCTATATTCTTGGTATATGCAGTCATGGCAGTGCAATTTGAGAACTTCCTATTCCCATTAATCATCATGTTCTCCATGCCAGCAACTGTTATCGGCGTTATGCTCGGACTATTCGTAACCGGATTACCATTAAGTATCCCGGCATTTATCGGGGTCATCATGCTCGCGGGTATCGTCGTCAATAACTCGATTGTTTTAGTTGATTATATCAATATATTACGGCGCAAAGGCATTGATCGTTATGAAGCAATTTTGCAAGCAGGACCAAGCAGGCTGCGCCCAATCCTGATGACAACTTTAACAACCATCCTAGGCATGGTGCCACTAGCACTAGCGTTAGGTGAAGGTGCAGAAACACAGCAGCCATTAGCAATCACGATCATATTCGGACTTGGCGTCTCCAGTATCTTTACACTGTTATTGATACCAGTTGTTTATACATTGTTCGATGATTTGACTGCGAAGATAACGAGAAGGAATAAGAAGAAGAAGGCATAAGTGCTTTTTGGGACAACAAAAATACACGAATTAAGGGTGCTAATCATTTTATGATTGGTACCCTTTTTTTATAAAGTGTTATCTATTTGCTGGGGTCTTGAATTGAAAAATATTCAAACTATTCGTGGTGTTTATGATAAACTGAATATAGATTGTTTGGAGATTTGCTATTGCGATTTCAATGTTGGTTTTTATATACTTCTTATTTGATAAAATGGCGCGACTGTTGAAGGAGTGTAAAGCATTTTATTTCTTGTGTTCACGTTTAATGTTTAAATCAAGGAGGAGGTAAATGATTGAAGCAAAACATTTATGATAATCAGATTTTCTTTAAAGAATATGCTTCTTTACGTGATAGCGGAGTAACTTATAATGACTTTGTTGAGCAACCAACAATAAAATCAGTAATAACAACTCTCAAAGGGAAGTCAATATTAGATTTAGGTTGTGGAACAGGTCAATTTGCAAGGTATTGTATCGATCACGGTGCATTGAAAGTCTTAGGTGTAGATATCTCAAGGAATATGATTGAGCTGGCTAAAAAGGAAAACAACCATCAGAGAATAGATTATATTTGTTTGCCAATGGAAGACCTGGAATTACCAAATCAGAAATTCGATATAATTATAAGCTCCTTGGCTGTACATTACATAGAAAATTACTCAAACTTAATTGAAAAAATTAGTGGATTATTAAAAAGTAACGGGGAGTTTATCTTTTCAACCGAACACCCAATTGTAACAGCACGAAAAGAAATGAATAATTGGGTCAAGGATAATGAGGGGAATAAATTACATTGGGCATTCGATAATTATCAGGAAGAAGGAAAAAGGGAGCAACATTGGTATATTGACGGTGTGATTAAATACCATAGAACGATTTCAACGTTAATCAATACACTTATAGATAAAGGACTTGTATTGGAACAGATTATGGAACCACAATCTGTTCCTGTTGGATTGAGACAAATGCCTAAATTAATAAATGAAGAGCGGCGACCATCTTTCATCGTTATTAAGTCGAGAAAAGGGAGTTAATTTTGTAATCGATTATAGTAATTTAATGCTACGAAAGTTGAGAACTTCATTGTAAGAAGCTTAACCGAGAATTATATGTTCTACATATTAGTCGAGAAAACCCTCAACATCAGCAGGAAACTTGAATAAGTTTAGTAAGAAGTATTGCAAAAACGGAGGTGGAAGGTTTGAGTCTTTGGTTTTATGTTACGATTATTGTAGGCTTTTCACTTATATATTATGGGTATGACAAGAAGAAAAGCTATGAATTTAAAATAGCAGAAATAGAGTTGGAACAAAAAAGGTTAGATTTAGAAATGAAAAAAATCGAATGTGGTGTAACTGAGGAAAGGCAGGATGAAAGTGACTAGCACGAATTTAACTTGGGAGATAATCTAATTTTTGCCACTCCCTACATGAAGGGTGCCACTTTTGTACGTGTGTATTCTGGCTACCAGGGGCTTTCATTTAATAAAACTGTCATCAAAGAGCACGGGTTAACAGGAATGACCAAACCGATGTTGGTAGACTGAGTGTTGAAAAGGGAGGGTTTCATATGGAGGGACTTCAAAGAATGCAGGAAGCTATCAAATACATGGAAAGTAATTTAGACAACGATCTTTTTATCGATGATATTGCTGCAATCGCTTGTATGTCTAAATTTCACTTTCAACGGATGTTCAACATGCTAACAGGCTACACCGTGAGCGAATATATCCGAAATCGCCGCATTACGGTAGCTGCACAGGAACTGGTTCATTCAAATTCCAAGGTGATTGATGTTGCAATGAAGTATGGATATGAGAGTCCGGAATCTTTTGCAAAGGCATTCCGGAAAATTCATGGGATCAGCCCATCGACCGCTAAGAAAAATAGTCAATCATTGAAGGCCTATCCAAAACTCTCTTTTCAAATTCAGTTAAAGGGTGATGTTGAAATGGATTACAAGATTGTGGAAAAGGAAGCTTTTATTGTCGTAGGAAAAAGTATTCGCACAACTACTGTTGGAGGCGAGAACAACCGAAAGATAGCTGCTTTCTGGGATGAATCAAATCAAAATGGATTCGTAGGGGAGCTTGCAAAAAATTGTGGCTCGCTTGGATTAATCGGAATTTGCATGGATTTTGACAAACAACAAGAAAATATAACCTACCTAATTGGTGCGGAAAAAAATGGCGAACAAATCCCATTTGATTGGGAGCAGAGACATATTTCGTCAGCAACCTGGGCCGTTTTTCCTGTTCACGGAGCAATGCCAGATGCAATGCCAAGGGTGTGGGAGAGAATATTCGCTGAATGGTTTCCAGCAACTGGCTACGAGCATGCCGATGGACCAGAGATGGAGATATACCCTAGTGATGCTGACCCGTCTTCAGAAGATTATTATAGTGAGATATGGATACCGTTGAAAAAATAGTGAGAGAAAGTGCGGGGACGGGGACAATCTTTGTTCTTGTCCTTGCTGGTTTTATTTAGCTGCTGATGAAATTTTATACAGCGCAAAATAAGAAGTTAAAAAGTTGTTATTCAGTAAACGAAGCGCATAACTAACGTCTAATGGAGCTTTAAATAGTGCTAGAGTGCTTGTGAAGGGAGGCTAGTCATTTTGAAGATAAGAACATTTTTGATCGTGATTATTGTGTTAATGCAATTTTCAACACTTGTAAATGTTACAGTATTTGATGGAGGGTGGAACGGGATTATTTTGGCCTTTCATACAATATTATTTATTATGGCTCTGGGTATTAATGCCCAATTTAGTAAAACGGGTCGGGGTTAAAGCAGTTTAAATAACCTAGTTGAGTGACTACATCGGAAGTATTTGGAGGATGTTATGATACTAAATATGTTAATTCCAATAATTATACTGGCTCTACTTGCTGGTGGGGTTTTTTTATTGATTAAGTTATTTAAAAAATAGAATTGGAAGGATCCAGATCACAATGTTAAGGATTTAATATACTTAGGAGGGGAACGTTTTGGAATTTGATTTAATTTGGTTAGCTTTAGGAATTGCTGCGGCAGGATATTTTATTGGAGAGGGGCTGAAAAATTTTAAGAACCCTACTGCTAAAAGCCTTATTGATTCATTAGACGAAGATGATGAACACGAATTAATCAAAGAAAATGATGTACATCTTTTTATGGGGATATCGAAGGAAGACGCAAAAACATTAATTCAAGATCATCCAGATATACCGCATATTGTAATAAATGATAAAGTTTATTACCCAAAGGAAAAATTGCGCAAATGGATGTTAAATTTAGGGGAGTGAATCGAGGTGATATTCATTCAAAAAGATAAGAGAGAGCAAGGGCGTTGGCGCAGTGACCACGCCTGAAATCATCTCATTTAAATGCATCACTTCGCTTTTTCCACATGAGCTTCCGGACCGTCTGATTCACAACCTCCGAAAACATTAATCCAATCGCAATGCCCCCAGACAGCAGCATTACTTTTGCTGAAAGTTGAACCGCTGTAAAATAATCATTTTCCACAAAATTGCGCATGGCATCATAGGCACTACCACCCGGAACAAGCGGGATAATCCCAGATACAATAAAAATAATAATCGGCGTTTTGTACAACTTGGCACAAATTTGGCTCAACGCCCCAACCAACATAGCCGCAAAAACGGTCGCAGGAACAACATCCAACCCCTGCTGCACTAGGATAAAATAAAGAATCCAGCCTAACATGCCAACCAAGCCACATTGAATCAACGACTTCCTTGGTGCATTAAAGAGGATCCCAAAACCAGCAGCGGCTATAAAACTAGTTAACAAATGTGCAATGATTGTCATTCTAAGTACTCCTTTTTTGAAAAGTGTGGTGCAGATTGCTTTGGGAGTGGGAGTATTGGCGCGAGAAGGGTATCGACTTGAGCGCGGCAACATCGACCCCAAGGAGAAAACATCAACCCGAAAGCGAGAACATCGGCCCGAGGGCGAGAACATCAAACCGAGAGCGAGAACATCAACCCGAGAGCGAGAACATCAACCCGAGGGCGGGAACATCAACCCGAGAGCGAGAACATCAACCCGAGAGCAGAAACATCGACCCGAGGGCGGGAACATCGACCCGAGAGCCAGAACATCGACCTGAATGCAGAAACATCAACCCCAAGGAGAAAACATCGACCCGAAAGCGAGAACATCGACCTGAGAGCAGCAACATCAACCCGAAAGCGAGAACATCGACCCGAGAGCAGAATTATCGGCGCCGAAGCCAGAAACATCATCGCGATCCACTCCATTTATAAAAATCCAAACACGACCGCTACCCCTGCGCCAATTGCAAAGGCAGTCAATACAGCTTCAACGCCTTTCGATACGCCAGCGACTAGGTGTCCGGCCATTAAATCGCGCACTGCATTGGTAATGTGCAACCCCGGCACAAGTGGCATCACAGCACCAATGATAATTTTATCTAACCCCACGCCTAAGCCACTATAAACAAATCCAACTGCCATCGCTCCGATCAGTAACGAGGCAAAAAATTCAGCAATAAAACGAATTTCAACTAACCGGTCAATTCCCAACATCGCAGCAAATCCAACCCCGCCAACAACGACCGAGGGGAAATAATCAGGCCAAACCCCGCCAAACATGATCGTAAAACTGCCACTGACAAGGGCGGCAGCTATAATCTGTATCCAGCCAGGGAATGTTAGCTTAGCTTTATCAATTCTATCAAGCAAGGCTGGCGCACTGGAAAGTTTCACTTCACCCGCAGTGATTTTCCTGGATAAATTATTCACTTCTGCAATTTTGTGTAAATCGGTCGAACGATTGGAAATCCGAATAAAATTGGTTGACTCAGCAAAGTCGATAGCAAAATTGATTCCGGTCGGTGTTGCATAACTCTGCGCATTTTCCAGTCCAAACGCCGAGGCAATCCGATTCATGGTATCTTCCACGCGATAGGTTTCCGCACCACTCTCCAGCATAATTTTCCCCGCCAGCATGCAAACCTTTGTTATCAAACCAGGATCATTCACGTTAACAACACCTCGCAAACTAAAATCTCGCGCTAATCCATGCCAATATTATAATGTGTAATGAGCTAGAATGGAAGGACGACAGGCTGGAAAGTTGCCGATTCCCTTCCCTTTTGCGAATATCTGCCGGGGGCTGGCTGTAGAGAATTAGGAAACGAGGGAGTATCGGCGCCAGGGAGAAAACATCGTCCCGAGAGAAGAAACATCGGCGCCAGGGAGAAAACGTCGACCCGAGAGAAGAAACATCGGCGCCAGGGAGAAAACATCGACCCGAGCGCGGAAACATCAACTCGAGAGGAGAAACATCAACCCGAATCGCGAGAACATCAACCCGCGCCCGAGAAACAAACATCTATAATAAATCAACCCAACTTGGTGTGGCCAACTTGCACAATAGCCCGAGCTCTTCTTTTCGTTTATCCAAATAAGAGCTAACTTGAAGCAATTCATCATCGATATATGCTGGGTGGGTCATCACTTCTACAGTGTTCACATTTAACGTACGCAATTCTTCAAATACATTTTCATTAACACCGTCACCATAAAAATCGACCCAGAGTGTGTCGGTTAAAAGAATGTCGTGATGGTCTGCGAGTGACTCGACATACCGGACAGGCACATCGTATTCTGCTGCCAGTTTAATGATGACTTTTTTCAGTGGTTCCCATCCATGTACATGATGATGGCTGTCAAGATGATGAAGCGGCAATCCTGTTTTTAAAAATGCATTAATTTGTGTGCGCCATTCTTGTTCCACCTGATCCACATTAGGATATGGCATGTCACGAAATGTATTTTTATATATAAATGTGCCATCGCTGGTTACTAGATTTGGCACGTCGTTACGAAGCGGTTTTCCCCACGTTAATACAAGATGGACACCGACCTTTAATGACGGGTGCTGCTTGGCTTGTGTGACAGCATAATCTACTGCATACCCATTCATCATGATTGTCGTAGCTCCAACAACGCCATTGATATGTGCTTTGATAATTCCATCTGTTACGCCTTTGGTTAAACCGAAGTCATCAGCGTTAAATAAAACCTTCATCATTTTCCCTCCATTGGATAATCCCGTTCAATTACAAAATTTGTTTTATCTCCGCGGAAATACGAGCGTGAGTATTCTATTTTTTGGCCCTTTTCATCTTCCGCAATTGTTTCAATGTAAAAGCATGGCAATCCTAGTTCACAATCTAGATGGTAACAGGATCGCTCATCGGCAAGGGTAATTTCTACATGTTCCGTTGTTTTGGCAATGTGAACGTTAAATTCCTTCTTCAGGGCTGCATATAACGATGTTTCCGCATGTGTTTGCGTTATTCCTGGTGCGACATTCCATGGGATATAGGCAATTTCGTATTGCGTCGGTTCATCATTTGCTTTTCGAACTCTTTCAATACGTTGAATTGGGTCGTTAAGTGAGACATCTAATGATTGCTGGATCAGTTCGGATGCCGGTACAACGGTAATACTGATTAATGTTATTTCGGCTTTTTTTCCTTGGACTTCGATTTGATCACTATATCTTTTTACCGTTTGGGAAAGCGACTGATTCACTTTCTGTTCAGCGACATATGTTCCTCTTCCTTGTATACGGACAAGGTATCCTTCTAATGTAAGTTGATTTAATGCTGTTCTAACAGTCGTTCTGCTGACATTAAAATCTTTGCATAAATCAAGTTCTGTCGGGATTTGTTCTCCCTTTTTATAGTGATTGGATTTAATTCGTGTAAGGATCTCATCTTTAATAAAGGCATGTAGGGATTTATTTTTTTCCATGGTAGACTCCTTTAAGTGCGTGTTCAAAAAGTTGCCAAATTAGAAGCAAGGTCGACTAAGTTCGTCACGTCCTGTGACAACGTCGACACTAGCACGTCCTGTGCGTCGAAGGTCGAGGCGGTGTAGCTTTGAGCCCCGGAGTGTACATAAATAAATAGGTACATGAGGAGCGGACTTGCACAGGACGTGCTGGCTTCTGCGTTGCCCACAGGACGTGGGCGGTTTTAGCAGAAGTTCTTCTACCCCAACGAAGAGATTCGCCGCTTATTATTTGGTGACATTTTGAACAACCTCTTTAAAAGGATGTTCAAAATGTCTGGTAAAAATGACACATTGTTAGCGGCCCTTTTTATCCTCCTTTTGAACACGCACTTTAATACAATTATAAATAAAGTGTACAAGATAATACATATAATGACAATATATAATAAATGTTACTACAATTTGTAACAAATGTATGTACATATAATTAATTGTATGATACATTTATTGATAACATGATGCATATACATGATTTAGTAAGATTGGGTGATCACCAGTTTTCATTCGTGTTAATTTTTAAAGCGGTTTCAAAAAATCAACAGGATAAGGAGTTTACACATATGACATTAAAATTAGTTGTTGTTGGTGGGGGATCCAGCTATACACCAGAGATTATTGAAGGAATTATTCGTCGTCATGATCAATTTCCTGTAACAGATATTGTCCTCGTCGATATTGAAGCAGGGAGGAAGAAACTTGAAATCATTGGCAATCTAGCATTACGCATGATCGAGAAGTCCAATAAGTCTATTAATCTCACATGGACACTTGATCGGAAAAAAGCACTTGAACAAGCAGATTTTATTACTACGCAAATACGTGTTGGTGGGTTGGATGCACGGGAAAAAGATGAACGCATTCCACTAAGTCATGGATTTATCGGCCAGGAGACAAATGGTGCAGGTGGTATTTTTAAAGCATTTCGGACGATTCCAGTTTTATTAGAGCTTGCGGAGGATGTGCATACCATTTGCCCGAATGCATGGATCATTAATTTTACGAATCCAGCTGGAATTGTTACGGAGGCACTATTGAAACATTCGGTCCATCAAAAAATCATTGGCGTTTGCAACATTCCATATAATATGCGTCATTCAACAGCCGAAATTTTAGGTGTGTCACCTGGAGACGTGAAGATTGAATTTGTTGGGATGAATCATTTTGTTTTTGGTAAAAAAGTGTATGTAAAAGGTGTAGATCGTACAGATGAAGTGTTGGCAAAGTTAACGGGTGATGGGCTTGATTATTCACCGGCAAATATCGTCAGTCTTGGTTGGTCAAAAGCGTTTATGGAGACGTTTAAACTTTTACCGAATCCGTACCATCAATATTATTTTCAGACGAGGGATGTATTGGAACAAGATCTGCAAGCATACGAACAACATGGTACACGGGCAGAGATTGTCCAGCAATTAGAAACGTCCCTATTTGAACTCTATAAAGACCCGCAACTGCGTGATAAGCCAAAAGAACTGGAGGAACGGGGAGGTGCATTTTATAGTGATGTGGCGTGCAGTCTGATGGATTCCATTTATAATAATAAAGAAGATGTTCAAACGGTTAACACACAAAATAATGGCGCAATACCGGATTTACCTGATGATGCCGTCATTGAAGTGAATTGTATCATTACGAAGCATGGGCCTAAACCATTAGCGGCTGGACCATTACCATCTTCAGTAAAAGGAATTATTTATCAAATGAAAGCGTTTGAGGAACTAGTCGTTCGTGCAAGCATTTCCGGTGATTACAACGATGCATATACAGCTTTTGTCATGAACCCACTAATCGCGGATGAGAAGCGAAGTAAAGTATTACTTGACGAGTTGCTTGAAGCACATAAAGCTTATTTACCACAATTTAATTCAAGGGGGAATTAGAATGAATAATAAGTTTATGCAAAAATTTATTGAAATTGCTGGGCACATCGGTTCCCAACGTCACCTTGTGGCAATACGTGATGGATTTGTTGCGATTATGCCACTTGTAATCGTTGGGTCACTAGCTACTCTTGTAAATAGCTTCCCGCCATTTGGCAAGTTCAATTTTGTAGAATGGATGAATGGGTTATTTGGCGATGGAAATTGGCAACAGGTTGGTGGAAGTATATGGAATGGGACATTTGCCGTACTTGGGCTATTAATTGCGTTCTCCATTGCATATAATCTAGCAAAATCCTATAATGTTGACGGACTATCAGCTGGTTTGATTTCTGGTGCAGCATACATTATGCTTGTTCCTATCACCGGGGATGGCGGTTTAAGCATGGCCTGGTTAGGAACACAAGGATTATTTGTTGCTATCGTCATTGCATTAGTCTTAACGGAGCTGTTCCGAATTTTGGTCAATTCAAAAATGACGATTAAAATGCCAGAAGGTGTACCAGATGGTGTAGCACGATCATTTACCGCACTTATCCCAGCAACATTTATCCTGATTTTAGTTGGACTATTCCAAGCGTTGATGAGTGTTTTTGCTGATATTAGTATATTTGAATTTATCTTTAACGTGATCCAAAAACCACTACAAGGACTAGGTAACACACTACCAGCAGCAATGGTCGTTGCCTTTTTAAATCATATTCTATGGTTCTTTGGTCTGCATGGTACAAATATTATCGGTTCGGTTATTGAGCCCATCTATTTGCCATTAATTGAAAATAACTTAGAACTGTTTCAAAACGGAATGTCAGCGTTTGACGTACCGAACGTTGTCACCAAACCATTTTTAGATTCATTTGTATTTATGGGTGGCTCCGGTACAACGATTGCATTACTAATTGCCATTTTTATTGTCGTCCGAAATGAACGAAAACATCCATATCGTGAAGTGGCCAAACTATCTGCACCAGCAGGACTTTTTAACATTAATGAACCAGTCATCTTCGGTTTGCCAATTGTGTTAAATCCAATTATGTTAATACCATTTATTTTAGTACCGGTAACCTTAACCGTCATATCGTACGTCGCACTTGCAACAGGAATCGTGCCAAGAACCGTTGCAATCCTGCCATGGACAACACCACCGATCCTAAGTGGATATCTTGTGACAGGTGGGAGCTGGCGCGGAATCGCTTTGCAAGTCGTAAATCTAACAGTTGCTGTACTGCTTTATATACCGTTTGTTATGGCGGGAGTAAGAGCACTAAAGCAACGGATGGAGGGATAACCAACAATGGAAACAACAGAAGAAATGCAAATGTTAGCTTTTACCATCATTCTTCATGCTGGCAATGCCCGTTCAAATGCAATGGAAGCGATATCATTAGCAAAAGCATATAACTTTATAGAAGCACGAAGTAAAATAGAAGAAGCAGACAAGGAATTTGCCGAGGCGCATCACGAACAAACAAAGCTGCTACAGGATGAAGCAAGTGGCGAGAAAAATGATGTATCCGTTATACTGGTACATGCACAGGATCATCTGATGACCGCTATGACGGTGAAGGATCTGGCAATTGAAATGATTGATATGTACGAACGCATGCAGCGATTGGAGGATAACCAAAAATGAAAATTATCTTAGTATGTTCAGCAGGAATGTCAACATCTATGTTAGTGAATAAAATGCGCAAATCAGCTGAAGAAAGGGGCTTGGAAGCAGAAATTAATGCCGTAGCGGAATCTGAATTGAAAAATAACGTCGATGGACTGGATGTTGTGTTAATCGGCCCACAAGTTCGCTACCTTGAGAAAAAAATAAAAGCACAAGTAGAACCACAAGGCATTAAAGCAGATATCATTGATCAAATGGCATACGGAATGATCCAGGGTGATAAAGTATTAGATCAAGCATTAAATTTAATTAAAGAGTAGATGAATGGCTCGCATAGGTTGCGAGCCATTTTTGGTGGGATGTATTGGAAAGGAGAGTGTTGACGCGAGGGAGGAAACATCAACCGGAGCGCGAGAACATCAACCCGAACGCGAGAACATCGACCGGAATCGCGGAAACATCAACCGGAGCGCGAGAACATCAACCCGAGCGGGGAAACATCAACCCGAACGCGAGAACATCGACCGGAATCGCGGAAACATCAACCGGAGCGCGAGAACATCAACCCGAGCGGGGAAACATCAACCCGAACGCGAGAACATCGACCGGAATCGCGGAAACATCAACCGGAGCGCGAGAACATCAACCCGAGCGGAAAAACATCAACCCGAGAGCGGAAACATCGGCCGGAATGCGAGAACATCAACCCAAGACGCGCAACCTGAAAATAGTAAAACGTGCTCCTAACTGATTGTAGCAGCACGCTATGGCAAAAGTTCTAATTCCCCTTTAATGTTGCTCATATAAAATCGTTTGCGCTATGCCAATAAAATACTCCGATTCATCGACAATGTGGTCAATAACAACTTTTGCCGTTTGATTGCCTGAAACAGCTTTACTTTCTGTTTTGACTTGTCGGCAAAATTGAATAAAGGCTACACTTTCCTGTAAGCAAAATGATACGAGTTCAAGCACTTGTTGATACAAATTTGGCGGAAGTTGATTATTGCTTCTAATGACTGACTCAACAAAGCGTTTAACATGTTGATGGGTCGTATTCAATACATCTTCCCATCGCTTCAATGCATCAACAAATTCCTTTTCCAAATTTTGTACGAGCTCCCGCATAACCACCGTATGCTCAGCTTCTTGCTGCTTCCAAAATTCCGTTTCATCCAAAACCCTTAGTGGCATCTGACCTCCATAATAATATTGCATCCGACCAACCCCCTAGATGTGTAAATTAAAAGATGTCCAATAATATGTATGCTTGTAACGGGGTGATCATGTTAAGAAAGGAGTAAGCTGATAGCCGCTTTTACCCAATTTTTCATTTAACTTATCATTTTACAATAAGAATAACGTACACTATTATAGTGAGTAATCACTCATTTTAAAAAATAAAAAATGAATACAACCGGAAATATTGCATTCGTTGGTTGCCCCCTGGTATGCCATTTTTCATTATTTGGCGTGGCAGTTTTTCATGATAGTCTGCGCGGACCCACAACGCCCCAGCTACTTATCACGAAAATTCAGGCATCCGTCCGTCCGGCGATCTAGCTTAAAAAATGGTTCGCGCACTATATGGCATATAAAATATAAGGAGGTTCAATCCATGTCATCATTTGTAACATTAAAAAACATTCAGCACAGCTACGGACAGGAAGCGGTAATAAAAAATGTTGATTTGTCTATTCCGAGTGGACAGATTTTCGGGCTGCTTGGTCCTTCTGGTTCAGGGAAAACGACGCTCGTGAAAATTATCATCGGCTTGCTTGAATCTAGTAATGGGACGGTTACAATCGATGGTCAACAGATGCCGTCCTTAGAGGCCATGGAAAATGTTGGCTACATGGCCCAGTCCGATGCGTTGTACAGTGAACTGACGGCCAAACAAAATCTTAGCTTTTTTGCTAGTATTTATCGCATTCCAAAGAAACAGCAAAAGCAGCGCATCCAGGAAGTTGCGGAAATAGTTGATTTAACGGGTGAACTTGATAAGCCCTTGGAACTTTATTCAGGCGGGATGAAACGCCGCATGTCACTAGCTATCGCACTGCTGCACAAGCCGAAATTATTGATCCTTGACGAGCCGACTGTGGGGATTGATCCGGTGCTTCGCGAATCGATTTGGCAAGATTTAAAAAAGCTGCAGGATGAGGGCGCAACGATTATTGTGACCACACATGTGATGGATGAGGCGGAAAAATGCGATCGCCTGGCATTATTAAGGGATGGCTATTTAATTGCGCATGGGACTCCGGATGAATTAAAAGCGGAAAGCGGCTCAGAAACATTAGAAGAAGCCTTTTTGCATTTTGGAAAAGATGTGAGCACACAAGTTTGAAGGAGAGCACTTTCTTGGAAAGGTTCACGCTCCCGGCAGTTCAATTCACATGAGAAGGTGCGTTCTCATGCAGGAGAGTCTATGAAAAAATGCGGGCACTCAAGTATGAAGGATGCACTTTACATAAAAAGGTGAGTCTCCCAGCATGAAAGGGTGCACGTTGCATGAAATAGCACCCGATCCTTTGCAAGAAAACTGTTAATTAAATTGGAGGTGTAAGCGTGCGAATACGTGCGATTATTAAACGGATTTTTCAACAATTCATTCAGGATAAACGTAGCCTGGCATTGTTGTTTATTGCACCACTTTTTGTCCTGACATTGCTGTGGGTTGTGTTGGACATGGACCAATACGAACCAACGATTGCGGTTACTAGTGTGCCAGACAAATTACAGACCATTTTGGAAGACGAGGATGCGTCCGTCGAGCAAATGGACGGAGAAAAAGCAGCGAAGGCACTGGAGGACAATACGATTGATGCACACTTAACTTGGGAAGGAAAGCAGCCCGAAATAACAATGGAGGGAAGTGATCCCGCGGCGACAAAGGCTGTCCAACAGCTATTAAATCAAGCATCAAAACAAATGAATCCCAACGCAATTGATCTAGATGTACATTTCTTGCATGGATCATCTGATTTACAGTTGTTCGATAACATTGGCCCAGTGTTAATTGGCTTGTTCGTATTCTTCTTCGTTTTTCTATTAAGTGGGGTATCGTTTTTGCGTGAGCGTACGCAGGGGACCCTGGAGCGACTGCTAGCAACTCCATTAAAGCGTTGGGAAATTGTTGCTGGCTATATGGGCGGTTTTGGTATTTTTATTATTTTACAATCAATTATTATCGCTGTCTATTCTATTTACGTATTAGACATGTACATGGCAGGTTCGATTTTTGCGGTATTGGTAATTGCTTTTTTATTGGCAATCGCGGCTCAAAGTTTGGGAACGCTAATGTCGGCATATGCTAAAAATGAATTCCAAATGATCCAGTTCATCCCGATCATCGTTGTGCCGCAAGTTTTTTTCTCTGGGATTTTTCATACCGAACAGGTTGGCTGGATTAATGCAATCGGTAAAATTATGCCACTAACATATGGCGGCGATGCATTGAAGGAAATCATGATCCGCGGTCAGGGGCTCACAACGGTTATGCTCGATATTAGTGTATTAATCGGCTTTTCGTTGGTATTTATCCTGCTTAACATCGTAGCATTGAAACGGCATCGGAAATTATAGATTAGGAGGAACATGAATGGCAGATAAGGATGAATCAACACGCGAGTCCATGATTGAAGCACTCCGTGAATCAGAACAAATGACACCAAAGCAGATCAAGATTCTGGAAGCGGCTATTGAACTTATTGCGGAAAAAGGGTACGCTGCTACGTCAACAAGTGAGATCGCCAAACGCGCTGGTGTAGCAGAGGGAACGATTTTTCGCCACTATCGAACAAAAAAGGATTTGCTCATTTCCATCGTGAAACCAGTCATATCACAGTTTTTAGCACCATTGTTTGCGGAAAAGTTTGTCGATGACGTGTTTCGGAAATCACATGCAAGCTTTGAAGACTTTTTATATTTGTTTATGAAAAACCGCTTTGCATTTGCTCAGGCCAATCTTCCACTTTTAAAAATAGTCATCCAGGAGTTGGCCTTTCACCCAGAGATTAAGAAGGCCTATCAAAACACATTTATCGAAAAAGTGTATCCGGCTATGAATAAAACCCTTGATTTTTATAAAGCGGAAGGGCAACTGCAAAGCCTGCCAAACGACACGATTATCCGGATGATCGTGCCAACCATCCTTGGATTTATGATCACCCGATTTTTGGTACAGCCGGATCGAGAATGGGACGATGAAGCGGAGATCAAGCGAACGATTACGTATATGTTGAATGGTGTGGGAAAGTAGAGTAGCGAGGCATTTTTGATAGAGGAGAATCGTTAGGCGTGAGGATTGGTAGTTTTCTGGATAATGATCCTGCTCACGGGTCGATGTTCTCGTTTTCGGGTCGATGATTTCGCTCACGGGTTGATGTTCTCGCATTTCCGGTCGATGTTCGCGTTCTTCCGCCGATGTTTCCGCTCACGGGTTGATGATTTTCTATTTTGGGTCGATGATTTTACTCACGGGTTGATGATCTTGCTCACGGGTTGATGTTCTCGCATTTCCGGTCGATGTTTCCACTCTCCGGTCGATGTTCTCAATCCTGTGCCGAAGAATCTGCTCACGCACTGATGTTTCCGCGAATCTCGCACCCCTGTCCAGTAATAAAATCATACAGAAGCCAACTTCGCGCGCCTTTCATGATAAACCAAACAAAAAAGCAGGAGCACATGCCCTGCGTATAAAAAAATATATATAAAGGTCAGTCTATTTTTCGATGCGGTTTATTGATAGAAGAATGGTTTCCTCTATAGTTTCTCGTAATTGATAAGAATTTCTCCCCGCGTTTTTGGCTTCATAGAGTGCTATATCAGCATTTTTTAACATCGAAAATGGAGTCGCACCTTGTGCTGGGGCCATGGCTATTCCCATGCTCGTTGTAACTTTTAAAGAATTACCATTTAAATTCCACGGCTGCTGCATCGCTTGTTGAATATGTTCTGCAATCATTGTGGCATTCTGACTGGAGCCAACTCCTGGTAAAAGGATAACAAATTCATCACCGCCAAGTCTGGCAACGATATCACAATCACGGATCGTTTCCTGTACCCGTTTTCCAAATTCCTCAATAACTTCATCACCAATATCATGGCCCATTTCGTCATTTATGTTTTTGAAATGGTCAACATCCATCATGATTACGGCTAATCCATTCTGTTTTTCCATGAATTCCTTCAATGCATTGGCTAAACGATCTTTGAATAAACGGCGGTTCGGTAAGCCAGTCAGGGAATCATGTAGAGCAAAATGTTTCAGTTGTCGTTCATATTCCTTTTGTAAACTAATATTCCTCGTCAGCACCACCATATGTTTAAACTTACCTTGATTATCAAAAATCGGTGTACCATGCGCTTCACACCAAATAGGTTCTTCTTTATGATTATATTGTTTAAACTGTACGGTAAACGATTCTCCTTTTTTAATCGATTGTATGACTACTTGATCCATGTTCATACGATCGTCAGGGTACACGTTATGGAGGAAAAATTTACCGATATATTCGTGATGGTTAAATCCTAGTATATTTTTATAAGAAGGGGAAACATATATAATCTTTCCCTTATCATCAAGCAGTGTGATCAAATCCTGCGCATGCTCTGCAATGATGCGAAAACGCTCTTCGCTTTCTTCTAATTTCTTTATTAATCTACCAACATCTGTAATATCTCGCAAAATACCATATATTCCGGTAACTTGTTCATCTATGATTAATGGCGTCACTTTTAAGGAAAGCTCGATCCGCTGCCCTGATTTATTATGAATCTCCAGCCGCGAATTTTTAGTAGTGCCAGAAATTGCTTGTTTAAATAATCTTTTTAACAGGTTGGCATCTTCTTTAACGACTAAAGAGTTTAAAGTGGTCCCAACAAGTTCTTGGGGCGTGTAGCCAGTGACACTTTCACAAGCGATATTTCCATCCTCAATTTGACCATTTAAATCAAATAAAATGATGGCGTCCGAATTATGATGAAACAATGACTGGTAACGTTTATTACTTTCCTGGAGCTTGCCCCACGTTTTTTCCGTTTCCAATCTCGCATTTTTTTCCTTGGAAATATCCTTAACAACTGCCACAATTTGCTTGCATTGGTTTTGCTCATCAAATAGGGGCGTTAATTTCGTTTTTGAATAGTTCCTTTCACCATTGGGAGACACATAGGAATCCTCGTAGATCACGGCTTCACCACTGGTTACTACCTTATTGTATTGCTCAAATAAAAAGGTTCCCGTTTCCTCTTTATACACCTCGCGAATGGATTTGCCCACAGCATCCCGATTCAGCCCGGTTCCATCCATTGCAGCCCGATTCAAAAAGTCATAAATAAAAACAGGATCTCGTTCAACGCGAACAACAAATACCATATCACTTATTCCATCCATCAATATTCTATCAAATGTAAACTCCATTCAATTGTACCTTTTCCCTTCCTTCATGTCGTGAAAAATTCGGCATTCGTCTCGTATTAAGGGTGAATGGTTATCTTTCACATTCCTTAATTAAGTGTAAAAAATATGCTGCAAATTTTAGTATAACGGGATAACTTCATTAATCAATTATTTCGCCTGGTTTTTTGCATAAAGTTTTATCTGCTCAACTAGCGCTTGTTTGGCAGAGTCATCGGTAAGAAAGTCAATGCCATAATTAGTTGCGGTGCCTACCTTTTTCTTCCAAACAATAATACCAATGAAGTCGAACGGGTTCCCATTTAATGCAAATGAGATAGACAAATGGATAGATTTATCGATTGTATCAGGTAGATTTAACTCCGAATTCAGCTTTACACCCTCTGGACTGATATCAATTATTTTCGCTTCCCCTTCAGAAGTTTCGACCGAATGACCATCAATTTCTTTAATTTGGAAAAGTGCTGAAATTGGCTCATCAAATGTGTAGCGAAAAGGCTCTTCTCTCTTATATCTCATCGTGAATGCTCACCTGACCTGTATGCTCCCCACTTTGAAGTTTATCAAAGGCAATTCCTCTTCTATTTAATTCATCTGTTAACAAGTTTAAAAAATCACTGTCCAATTTTAATTCCAACGCTTTGAAATAGGCATCTAATAACGCATTATCACTTAAACACTGCATGTCCATATTTCTCCCATTTTTCATATTTTTCAGTTCCCGTAGACATAAAAAAGTTTCGATGCTCCTTACTAAGCCCAGTTCAAAAGTCATCGAAAACTACTTTACAATAACAAAACAACTTTAACACCGCATGAGTCATTTTACCTATATTTGGTGAAAATTATTCTGCTTCAACAAGGAGTAAGACCTATTGAATGGTGAAAAACCTTTCGCTATAGAGTGAAATGCCATAGGAAACCGTAGCTTCATAGTATTATTTACCCGGTTTTGTAAAAAATAAACCTGTCCATGCTGGCGTTGGAATTGAAATTGTGCAGGAGATTGGCATGAGGAGCGTGCTGGCTGAAAATACAGGAAAGGGCGCATTAATTGGAACATGGCGGGAATCGCGGAACATCGGCCCGAGAGCGGGAACATCGGCGCGAGAGCGGGAACATCGGCGCGAGAGCAGAAACATCGGCGCGAGAGGAGAAACATCGGCGGGAATCGCGGAACATCGGCCCGAGAGGAGAAACATCAACCCGAGAACGAAAACATCGACCCGAGAGGAGAAACATCGGCGGGAATCGCGGAACATCGGCGCGAGAGGGAGAAACATCGGCGGGAATCGCGGAACATCGGCGCGAGAGGAGAAACATCGGCGGGAATCGCGGAACATCGGCCCGAGAGCGGAAACATCGGCCGGAATCGCGGAACATCGACCGGAAACGCGGGAACATCGGCGCGAGAGCGGAAACATCGGCGCGAGAGGAGAAACATCGGCGGGAATCGCGGAACATCGACCCGAGAGCGAAAACATCGGCCCGAGAACAGAAACATCGGCGCGAGAGCGAGAACATCGTCCCGAGAGCGGAAACATCGGCACGAGAACAGAAACATCGGCGCGAGAGCGGAAGCATCGGCGCGAGAGGAGAAACATCGACCGGAAATGCGGAAACATCGGCGGGAAAACGAGAACATCGCCCGGACCCACCAAACCATCGCCCCGAAAACTCAGCAACCTCCCAAACCCGAACCCCGTGCAACACCTGTATACCATCCTACATTACCAAATCCGCACAAAATAATGCGCTCCACTCGATTCAACAGCCAAATTCGCCAATTTTTCCATTATAACCGCATATATCGTGCTGCTTCATGAATTGCGATAAAATTCATACTTTGGTATAAATGAGTAGTAGAAAAAATTTATGATACATTAAAGGAGTTCAATCATTATCATGGAAGAACGACAGAAACTTAAGAAGTCATTAAAACCTCACTGGGTCTGGGCGATTGCCTTAGGATCTTCAATTGGCTGGGGTGCATTTGTACAACCGACCGTCTGGATGGCAGATGGTGGACCAATTGGTGTTATTATCGGATTTTTAATCGGTGCAGCGTTAATGATGTTAATCGCTGTTAGTTATGGATTTTTAATTAAAAGCTTTCCCGTTTCAGGCGGTGAGTTTGCATATTCCTTCGTTAGTTTAGGCCGCACACACGCATTTATCTGTGGGTGGTTTTTGACCCTCGGCTACATATGTATTGTTGCTCTCAATGCATCTGCATTTGCATTAATGTTCAAATTTGTTTTCCCAAAACTTATTGAAAATCTCCACCTCTATCAAATTGCCGGCTGGGATGTCTATGGCATGGAAATTATTATTGCATCGCTGGCACTTGTTATTTTCGGCTATCTCAATGTTCGTGGCACCGGATTAACCGGCCGCATGCAATTTATCTTTTGCTTAATCATGCTTGTCGGGGTACTCGCGATCACATTTTCAATCGGTGGCAGCGCTGGGACATCACTAGCTGATATCAAGCCATATTTCCCATCGAATACATCCACATTTGCCGCGATTATTTCAATTGTTGCAATCGCGCCATGGGCATATGTTGGCTTTGATAATGTCCCACAGGCAGCGGAAGAATTCAAGTTTTCATCTAAAAAAGCATTCACCTTGATTATCCTGGCAATTCTATTTGCCGCGGTATTGTACAGCTTTATGATCATCGCAACTGCAATGGCTCGCCCATGGGAAGCACTCGTTGCTGAAAATAATCTCTGGGGAACAGCGGTGGCAGTCACAGATGTAATGGGAACGCTTGGTTTAGTCATCTTAGTCGTAGCACTCAGCATGGGAATTTTTACCGGACTAAATGGGTTTATCATTTCATCGAGTCGTTTGCTTTTTGCCATGTCACGTGCGAAAATTTTACCGGAAGTATTTTCAAAAGTTCATCCAAAATATAAAACGCCGTATGTTGGTATTATTTTCACCGTAATCGTGGCTATGTTTGCGCCATGGTTTGGTCGTCAAGCATTGTTATGGGTCGTGGACATGTCATCGATTGGGGTATCGATCGCATACTTTTACACGTGCTATACAGCATTCAGCATTTTTAAATGGTCGATGAACAGCGGGTTTGATCCTGCAAAACATGTCATTGCACCAGGCAAAAAATTCATCTCCTGTATCGGCATGCTGGCAAGTATAACGTTTATCGGACTCTTGCTTATTCCAGGCTCACCAGCATTTCTTGGCATCGAATCAAGAATCGCGCTAATCGCCTGGGTTGCACTTGGATTTGTATTTTACCTAGCCAAACGGACGGAATTTAACAAAATACCGAAAGAAGAATTGAACTACTTGATCTTGGGGAATAAGAAGATTGAAGTGGAGAATAAGTAATTATTAAATGAGGGGTCTGTCTCTTGTCGCACTACTACGGTGAAATGATGGCGAGGGATAGGCCCTTCTTTTAATGAAGAGAGCTCTGGTAATAGCGAGTGGAGCTTAGGTAATAATGAAGAGAGCTCCGGTAATAGGAGGAGAGCCTAGGTAATAAGGAAGAAAGCCTCGGTAATAACAAGTTTAATAAGGAAAAGAGTCCCGTTAAAAACAAACCCAGGTGCTATGAAGAACAACACCATCCCAAAAAGCCTTCGTCCTCACGCAAGCGGACAAAGGCTTTTCAGCTGTATAATCAGTCTTCCGCATGGCCGCTGAGGACCGGTTACCTACTACAAATAAAGGACCGCACCACCTAGGCGCGATCCCGTATAAATCCAAAACTTATTCCGCAACTATTCCATCAAACAACAAAATACGTGCTGGTGCTGCGTCGGTTCCTTGGACTCGGATTGGTGCTGCGACCATGAAGTATTCTCCTGTAGGCACTTCTTTTAATCGGAGACCTTCTATAATAATGACATTATGGCTAAAAAGCGTACGGTGGGTTGGGTGTTCACTTTGGCTTCGTTCAATGCCAAGGCCGTCAACCCCAACACCTTTTATGCCGATTTCTGCTAGATATGTAGCAGCGTCTTCGGCAACAAAAATGAAGTTAAAATCGAACGAATCTTGCAGCGAGTTTTTTGTTTTAAATAGAACAAAATCATCTTTCTCAATCTGAAATGATGCAATATCCTTTTTAGTGATTCGATCCTCGACATGAGTTAAATCAAATAGCTTCACATTGCCAACCAAATCGTCAATATTGATTGTTTCCATCGTATCGCCATCAGTCAACATGTGTAGTGGGGAGTCGACATGTGTTCCGGTATGAAGATCCATCGCAATGCGAGACTCTGTTACATGTCCATTCGTTTCCGTACTAATTTTCGGCTGTTTCTCTTCCTTGTTTTTATAGACAGGCATTCCCTCAAAAATGGGTGCTGTTACATCATATAATTTCATAACCGTTTGCTCCTTCCATTAATTGTCGGTTATAGGCCACCAAAGAAAACCGTCCTTTTCAAGCAGCTTGTCTGCTTCTTTTGGGCCCATTGAACCTGCTGGGTAATTTGGGAAATCGGGCATTTTCTTATCCCATGCATTTAAAATTGGGTCTACAAATGCCCATGACTGTTCGACTTCATTCCAATGGGTAAAATTCGTTGTATCCCCAACCATGCAATCGAAAAGCAGTTTTTCATATGCTTCCGGTGTATTAATTGCGTTCACACCATTATTGTTATAAGCGAGTTTGATTGGTTGCGCATGGGTTCCAATTCCTGATTTCTTCGCATTGAGATAAAGGGTAATTCCTTCATCCGGCTGAATGTTGATAACAAGCAAATTAGGATGCTTTTCTTGCTTATTTTCATAGTATAAATTCATTGGAATATCGTTGAATTCAACAACAATTTTTGTCGATTTTTCGGTCATCCGTTTACCTGTGCGAATATAAAATGGCACCCCGGCCCAGCGGTAATTATCAATCATGATTTTACCGGCCACAAATGTTTCGGTGTTCGACTTGGCTAGTTCTGGTGCTTCATCCCGATAACTACTAACATCATTCCCTTTCATATGGCCGCTTCCATACTGACCGCGGACAAAATAGGTATCGACTTCATCCGTCGCCATTTTCCTTAATGCACGAAGAACTTTAATTTTTTCTGAGCGAACTTCTTCTGTTGTCAGCTTGATTGGCGGTTCCATCGCAAGTAATGCCACCATTTGCAACATGTGGTTTTGCACCATGTCTCGAATCGCACCTGAATGGTCATAATAGCGGGATCGATCCTCTAAACCGAGTGATTCACTTGAGGTGATTTGCACGTTGGAAATAAATCGATTATTCCACAGGTGTTCAAAAATCCCATTGGCGAAACGGATTACCTCAATATTTTGGACCATTTCTTTTCCTAAATAATGGTCAATCCGGTAAATTTGTTCCTCATCAAATGCCGCACGAATTTCGTTGTTTAATTCTTTGGCAGATGACAAATCATGGCCGAATGGCTTTTCGATAACCAAACGTGTCCATCCAGTGCTATTCTTTAATCCATGTTCCTTTAAATTATCGGCAATAACCCCGAAAAACTCTGGTGCCATAGCTAAGTAAAAAATCCTGTTGCCATCTGTTTGATAGTTGCCTTCAAGCTTCTCTAATAAAGCGTCTAATTCCTGATAAGAGGAAGGTTCCGTCACATCAAACGGATGATAATAAAAATGAGATGTAAACGCATCAAGCTCCTCTTTCGTCGTGGTATCACTTTCAATCGATTTTTCCACATTGTTACGAAAAACATCGTTCGTCCATGGTCTCCGCGCTGTACCAACAACGGCGAAATCATCACCAATTTTCCCATTTTGAAAAAGACGATAGATCGACGGAAACAATTTGCGCTTTGCTAAATCGCCTGTTGCCCCAAAAATTACGATAACTGCTTTTGGCTTTTGTTGTGTAACCACTGACTGATGCCTCACTTTATAAAAAATTATTCTGCAAATGGTAGTTTTCCTTTCTTTCCTTTATATTACTGATATTGGACCTGTAAATCAATTATTCAAGACGGATCTGATGATGTTTTCTAGGCAAATGATGACCCCCGTCACAAAACTTAAAAAAGCCCTTGTCCCAGTTGTAGACAAAGGCCTGTACTTATTCACTCGCAGAACCGCTGTCATCAGCACAATCACAATCCTGCTGTGTTGGCGCAACATCTTGCTCATTCGGATTTGGATGAACAATAAAGGTTGTGAGACCAATAATGGCTAGCGTGTAGACGAAAATAGCGATACCTACAATTATTTTTTTGGATGTATCCATGGCAACCTCCCCTAAGATAGCACACTTTTTATCCCTCATTTAAAATTATCACAATGGGATTGGAGGGGCAAGGGAGGTGAATGTTTACATATAGAATGTCACTTTAATTAACATTTTGTCATAAGTTGTCTAATTTAATTCTATTTTCCTCTTCAAATTTATCCGGAAATGTCCGATAATTAGTAAAGAATAGTATAAATCTACTAAGTTAGTAAAATCTACGGAGGAAGAATAATATGAAAAAATTAGTCATCATGATTGCCATGGTTCTACTTTATACGTTGTCATCCCCGTTTCCTTTGTTAGCTGAGGAAAATGCGGATAAAAATAGTGAGACACCGGAAGAACTGCCGGAAACAGACGCTGAAAATACAGACAATGGAATTGAAATATATGGCGAGGATATTAGTGAACTTACAGACGAAGAACTTCAATACATACCCAAAAACTGGCGGGACGGGAATTTTGAAAGTGAGCACAAACGTGAAACACAACCGAAAGCCACATTAAAGCTTGCCTATCCTGATGTAAATGACTACATTCAATCTAAGAATCTATCAGTGGCTAGAGTAGAGTTAGATCACAAAAGTGAGTTTCCAAAATTTTCTTATCGATTTGGATATGGAAGAGTTGAGGGAGTAGTAGCCCACGAAACTGCAAATAATTCTTCAACACTTACAGGTGAGATCAATCATATGACAAATAATTACAATAATGCATTCGTCCATGCATTTGTTGATGATTCTCGTATTATTGAAATTCATCCGACTAATTATGCTGCATGGGGAGCAGGACGATTTGCGAATGAGCGTTTTGTTCATGTTGAGTTAGTAAGGGTTCATAGTTTTGAAGAGTTTGCTAGCTCGATAAACAATTACGCTTCGTACATTGCTTCATTATTATACAAATATAATTTGGGTGTTATAGATGCTGAAAGAACGGGACTGGGCACTTTATGGTCCCATAAAGCGGTAAGTATCCACTTAGGTGGTACAACACATGTAGACCCACATGGATATTTTGCGCGATGGGGTTATAACTGGGATGATTTCGTTCAACTGGTGAAGTTAAAATACAATGATTACGTTACAACTCCTGATACCCATTCGACAAGTAAGCTAGGACACATCGAATCAGACAGTGTTCGTATATACAATGATTTATCTGATTTAGACCAATATAGTACTGCGGGTTCTGAGTACACAAATGAAGTCTTTTATATTAAGAAGCAAGCTGATTTTAACGGTAAGGTTTATTATTTGATCAGTAGAGAGCCAAGCAGTAAAACCGGAACAGCAGGGTGGGTTGAGGCTGACGATATGAATGTCCACGAACATACTGGCGTGGACAAGAAGAAGAAAAATTACACAATAATCGGATCTGGAAAGGCGTATAACAAAGCGTGGGGAGGTAACAAGAATCTAGTTTATAATAATTTATCTTCTTATGCTGGCTCAACATTTAAAATTAATCTTACTGAAAAAGTAGGAAATAATATTTGGTATAGAGGAATTCTTGGTGGTAAAGAAGTATGGATCCATTCAAGTTATATAATGGGCTTTACAGATGTGAAGGAAGGATCGTCACACTACAATGGAATATATGCTTTAGTCGATATGGGTGCGATTAGAGGGTATACACTTGAAAATGGTACAAAAGAGTATCGACCATCAGTTAAGATTACCCGTTCTCAAGCGGCTGTAATGTTTACCAAAGCACTTGATTTACCAATTCCAAATAATGTAGATGAGGTCCTTAATCATTATAGTGATGTTGATGGTTCACACTATTATGCAGACGCAATAGCTGCAACTTATCAAGCAGGTATTTTTAAAGGAAGTAATGGCAAATTCATGGATGGACCACTTACACGTGAACAAATGGCCACTGTCATAGCTAAGGCTTATGATCTACGCGATACTGGAACGAATACTGGAATTAAACTTGATAATGTTTCACCTTCTCACAGGGAGAGCGTTTCGTTGCTTGCACAAAGCGGAATAACGAACCAACTAGCTGACTTTCGTCCAAAAGAGACAGTTACACGTGGACAATTTGCTACATTCCTGCATTTAGCTATTCAACAACAGAATAAATAGAACTTGGGATAATGCCCATCAAAGAAAACCGGAGATGAATAATTCATTTCCGGTTTTCTTTGTATGGGTTATTTATACTTCACCTTTACAAAGATTTTACAAAGGGTTACTATTTCCTAGAGGTGATATAAGCAATGAACTTTTTACGATCCCTTTCTAAAAGTTACTTCTTATTTTTTATAATAATAATCGCAGTAAAGTTTTTATTTTTACGATACCTACTATTTAGGGACTATTCTATTATTAATACATTTTGGTATGAGTTAAGTATTGTTATCATTCTTTTTACTATCATTGAATTATTTTTGAAAAAGAGTAAAATCATAACTTATATCATCCTGGATTTTATTTTATCCTGTCTCTTTTTCGGTATGGTTGTTTATGAAAAGTATTTTGGTACAATTCCAACCTACTATGATTTAGGACAATTGAATCAGGTAGGTTCAGTAGGAGAAAGCACATTGATGCTCATTTCCCCGATGGACTTCCTCTTCTTCTTAGATTTTGTCATCATTGGGATTCTGTTCAGCATGAGAAGATTTTTGCGCTTCCCGGTTAATATAAATCTTTCCAAATGGTTTGTCTCTGTCGTATTGTTCATCTGTCTTCTTATTTCGATTAGTAATTTTATGGTACATCGCGATGAGAGAATACTAGATCAGGCATTATTTTCGGAAAATAACGGCCTTCTCAACTCGCAATTTATCAAAGGATATAGGGATAGTGTTGCGTCATCACACACCCAAATTGCCAATAGTGTGGATGAGATAATTAAACTAAAGGGAAATGATCCTGTACCTTTTGCACAGCATGACAACTATGGTGTGGCAGAGGGTAAAAATTTAATTATTCTCCAGATTGAATCACTGCAGGATTTTGTGATTGGTTTAAAACTTAATGGCCAAGAGATCTCTCCGAACTTAAATAAGTGGGTGGAAGATAGCTATTACTTTACCAATGTATTCCAACAAATAGGGTCAGGGAATACGTCAGATGCTGAGTTTATTATGAACACATCGATTTACCCAAAAGGTGAAACACCTACATCCAAATACGTTGCGGACAAAAAGCTAACGAGTTTGCCCAATGTGTTGAAAGACCAAGGATACTATACCGCAACATTTCATGCGGATACAGTAAAATATTGGGATCGTAATATTTTGTATCCGGCATTAGGATTTGATCAATATTACGATACCGAATACTATGGTGAAAACGATGTTGTTGGACATGGCTCTTCCGACGGATATTTTTATGATAAAACAATGGACAAACTGGTCGAATTTAATAATGAAAACAAACCTTTTTATGCGCATGTTATATCTTTAACAAGTCATACACCATTTGAAATGCCAGCGGATAAACGTATGTTAAAACTCCCTAAGAAATATAAAGGGACATTTATTGGCAATTACCTGCAATCCGTCCATTATGCTGACTATGCACTAGGGCAGTTTTTTGAGGGCTTAAAACAGGAAGGACTATGGGAGGATTCGATAATTGCGTTATATGGTGATCATTCCGGTGTACATGGTAAGTTGCTCCAAGATAAGGATGTAACGCTATTACATGAACTTCTTGGTAATCCATATTCATTGCTTAATCGGTTCAACATTCCATTTGTAATAGATATACCGGGAGAGACGGAAGATACTGGTAAGGAAATCGATTCGATCGGTGGACAGCTGGATATGATGCCGACCATTCTTAACTTGATGGGGATCACTCCACAGGGATTATATTTTGGACAGGATCTATTTCAGTACCAACATAATTTATTAGGGATGCGATACTATTTGCCAACGGGGGCATTTTTCAATGATGACCTATTATATATACCGGAGACGAGTAGGCATGATATCCGTATGTACGATTTAAAGGGTAAGAATCGATTTGATACCATAACAAATCCGGTAAATTACTTCGATGAAGACTATGAAAAAATGTTAAAGCTTTATGAATGGTCGGATGCTTATTTTGAAAGTTTAAAGAAAAAATAGCGCGCAAGACGTAAAGGTATTCAAGCGAAAATTAACGGTTCTATAAAAATGATACGTTCAGTAATGGTATGAAATATGATAAAATACTAGTTGTGAGACAATAAGAGTGTTTGCGATGACAATATTCTTGTTAGTAAATGTGAAAGAGGTATTACGCTTGAAATCTAAATTAGGATTGGCAAGCGTCCTTTTTATTGGGGCGTCATTGCTGTTAAAAATATCTGGTCTTATTCGTGATATGGTAATCGCCTACTATTTTGGAGACAGCTATGTAGCAGATGCCTATTTAGCGGCGTTTATCATTCCGAATATGTTTATATTGTTCATGACAACGGGTATGAAGAATGCATTTGTACCCAGTTATATTGAATCATTAGAAAAACAACGAGGAAATTATCATTTAGCCCAAGTTTTTAAAGGTACGATTGTAATAAGTTTCATAGTCTCGATAATTGGAATGGCACTGGCACCATTATATATTCCATTATTGTATCCAGAATTTAACGTTGATGCTACTCAAATTGCTGTTTGGGTTACGATCATCTTCTTTGCCACTATCGTATTTGTCGGAATGAATGCTGTTTTAGAAGCTCTATTTGATGCAGAAAACAAATTTTCGTTATCGATGGTTTCACAAATTCTGGTTATTTTATCTTCCATAGTGGCTGCTATTCTATTTGCTAATCAAATAGGCGCATATTCACTAGCCATTGGTTATTTAGCTGGGACAATTATTTCCTTACTGTTCAAACTCATTTTAGTGATGCCACGTAAAAAGCTCAAGTTAAAGAGGAAGTTTGACTGGTTGGAAATAAAGCAATTTTATTGGGTCTTTATACCTGTTGGATTAACCGTTGCTGTTGGACAAATTAACTTAATGGTTGGAAGTATCTTTGCTAGTTATTTTGAAGAAGGTGCTGTAACGTATATTAATTACGCCAAAAATCTTGTCCATATGCCACAGGGAATCTTCGGGGTAACGATTGGAACGATTGTATTTCCATTGCTTTCAAAAGCAATTGCAACAGACAACCATAAATTGTTTAAACGTGGAATTGAAAAAGGACTAACATTGATGTTTCTTATTCTGCTTCCCTCTATTATAGGAATGTTATTGTTAATGCCTAACATTATTGAATTGTTATACCAACGCGGGGCATTTACCGCTGATGCAGTACAAGCCACGACACAAGTTGCCTATCTGTATTTTGGTTCGGTATTATTTTTTAGTCTAAATAATATTATCAATAAAGGATTTTATTCGTTAAAGAAAGGTCACTTAATTCTGGTAATTAGTGGATTATCTATTCTATTAAATATTGTTTTAAGCTTTATTTTTACAGCCTGGATTGGCTATAGAGGGATTCCATTGGCAGCGTCTGTAATGGCAATGTGCTATGTAGGGGCACAATTTGTTGTATTTTATAAATTAATCGGTGGATTGAAATTAAAGGCTTTAGCAGTTGAATTTATAAAAATAATTGTTGCTACTGCCATTATGAGTGGTGCAATATACCCAATTTTATTATTGATCAATGGGTGGTATAATATTATTCAAATTGTAGTGGTAGCCTTAGCAGGTGCAATTGTGTACATTGCAAGTGCTTATTTACTAAAATCTGAGGCTTTACTATTTATGGTAGATAAATTCCTGAAGAAAAAATCGGTAACAAAGGAGTCTACTTTGGATGAATAAAAAACAGCTGATTATGAAAATCTTAAAACCTATAAATCTTCCGGTAACTAAATTCATACTAAAACGCCATTACCAAGCATCAAAGGAGTTATCTTCAACCAAAGGTGCCAAACGTATACTAGTTTTAGCACCTCATATGGATGATGAAACGATTGGGCCTGGAGGAGTTATTCGGAAACATGCCAATGAAGGCGCGGAAGTTCATTGTGTTTTTATCACCGATGGATCAAATAGTGTGAGTGATTTAAGCAAAGAGGAACTAACCAATGCACGTATGGATGAAATGGAGAAAGTTAAAAATATACTAGGGATCACTGACATCCATTACTTAGGTTTGCCAGATGGTCATGTAGAAAGCAATAAAGATACACAAAAAAAGTTAGCTGAGGTTATTAAGTCTATCAACCCAGATTTAATTTACTGTACTTCATTTGTGGATGCACATCCTGATCATACTGCTACGGCAACCATTTTATCAGATGTTTTGAAGCAAACAGACAATCATAATTTCGCTATTCGCTTATATGAGATTAATTGTCCTATCCCACCAAAGTATATTAATTGTGTAGTAGATATTTCAGATACAGTGATAGAAAAGGACAAAGCGGTAGATATTTTTGCTTCACAGACCATTGCGTTTGATGGATTTTTAGAACTAAATAGACTGAAATCCAATCTTGTTCAGGATGAGGTTTCGGCTGTTGAAGCGTTTTTTGAACCTTCTATTTCAATGTTTATACATCATTGTGATCGGCTTAGAGAAGACAAACAGCCATTCCCGGAAATATTTAAGCAGGCTAATCGAACGGATACGTTATTGTGGGCTATCTATAAAAACTTCAAAAGAAAGCAAATGTTTTATGAAGATAGTCTTAAAGATTATGAATATCTTAAATTGCGAAAGTCATCCTGAGGTGATAGAGAATGGCAATCCGATATTATAAAACTGGTGATGAAGGGCAAATTCAAGAGCTTTTTAAAAAGGTTTTTAACAAAGAACGGACACTTGAACACTGGGAATGGAAATATATAAAAAACCCGCAATCGTTAAATCCATTTATTCTTGTATACGAGGAAGATCAGAAAATAATTGGTCATATTGCGTTATGGGTAGCAAACGCATATATGGAAGGAAAGGCTACAAAGGTAGCACTCCGCGTGGATACAATGGTTGATCCAGAAGCACGTGGGAAAGGTATCTATCGGAAGCTGAACGAAGCAATGCTGGCTGAAGCTAAGGAATCAGGCATAAGCTTGCTATACGGATTCCCGGCACCAAAAGCAAAAGAGCTTTTATTGAATACGACAAATGCAAACTATGTTGAAGACATTTCACGGTATATGCTGATCCTAGATCCAGGTGCAATAGCTGCAAATATGTATTCATTTTTATCTCCAATCAAATCAGTGGGCAGGGTATTTAAGCGCCTCAAACAGAGAAAGCTGAAAAAAACTTCTCTACCCGTAGGATGGAAGGTAGAAGCTGTCGAGCATTGTGATCAGCGGTTTGATCAGCTAGCTGAAAAGGTGAAGACGATTAAACCAATTATGTTAAAACGAGATGCCGACTATCTTAACTGGAGATATTTAAATCATCCTGAAAATAATTATACGATCCTTGCCTTGACAAATAATGACGAATTACAAGGTTATGTAACTGTCAATAAGAGAAAAAGGGATTTTAAAAATGGACAAGCGATGATTGGCTTTATTATTGATTATCTAGCAGTTGAAGATAAAGCAGTTTGGGAAATCCTACTTTACAGTGCATTAACCGAATTACAAGATGTCGACATGATACAGGCATGGGGATTTCCAGGTAATATTGGAACGGAATCCCTGTTGCATTTTGGCTTTAAAGAGAAAGATAAGCCAATGCCGCTTATTGTCCATGAATTAGAGAATAATAGAAACCGTTATAAAAATAACCATGACTGGTGGTTAACTCAAGGTGACGTCGATTCTTTTTAACGGAATTGTTACTTGTTAAGGATTGAATTTCCTATTGTAATTCTATATAATGAGTTGGAATACTATAATTGAGTAAAAATATGAAACTTAAAAAACTACCTATAAGTGCGTGTTCAAAAGTTGCAGCTTATCGTTTGGTTACTTTTTGAACATCCTCTTTAGATAGCACCAACGTATATGTACGCTTAAGATTCATAGGAGGATTCAAATGGGATATATCGCTTTAGTCATTTGCTTTGTAGCATCTATTTTACTAACACCTGTTGTAAAAAAACTAGCAATTAAGATTGGTGCCGTTGACCAACCAAATAATAGAAAAGTTCATAAAAAGATTATGCCTCGACTAGGTGGCTTAGCTATTTTTATCAGTTTTATAATTGGAGTTTTACTATTTTTGCCAGACACTATTGCAGCATGGCCAATTATAACGGGGGCTACTTTAGTAACGTTAATCGGTGTATTAGATGATATATATGGATTATCGGCAAAAGTAAAATTTTCCGGACAGCTGGTGGCAGCGCTTGTTACGGTTCTTGGTGGTGTACAAATTGAATTTATTACACTACCATTTGGAGATAAAATAGAATTTGGATATTTTGCTATTCCACTTACGATTCTATGGATTGTAGCAATTACAAATGCTATTAATCTAATTGATGGATTGGATGGTCTAGCTGCAGGAGTATCATCGATTGTGCTATTAACGATCTCTGGAATGGCCATTTCCATGGGAAGTATGGCAGTCGCCCTCATTGGACTCATCGTCTTTGGTAGTACATTGGGTTTTCTCCTGTACAATTTTCACCCTGCCAAGATTTTTATGGGTGATACAGGCTCTCTGTTTTTAGGCTATATGATCAGTGTGCTATCAGTAATGGGTCTATTTAAAAATGTGGCGATATTTTCTTTGATCGTACCAATTATTATCCTTGGAGTACCGATACTTGATACAACATTTGCGATTATTCGTCGTGCTGTCCAACGAAAGCCATTAACTGCACCGGATAAATTGCACCTGCATCATTGTTTACTACGATTAGGATTCACACACCGGCAAACAGTAGTCATGATTTATACTATGAGTGGATTGTTCAGTCTAGCAGCAATCATCTTCACTCGGGCAACTATGTGGGGATCGACGTTACTTCTATTTGGATTACTAATCGTTATCGAATTAATTGTGGAAGTTACCGGTTTAATCAGTGAAAATTACCGACCGATATTGAAGTTAGTACAAGGTAATAAAGTTAAAAAATAAATGTATAAAAAAGGATCGACACATTACTTAATGGGTGTCGATCCTTTTTATAGGTGTATCTATTCAAGTTTTACAAAGTCCTCGCTATCCCTAGCACTTTTTATCAACTTAATAAAACTGTCATGGTACCGGTCTTCTCGAATTGGACCAGTTTGTAAATATACACCTGCTGCATGATTAGGGCTAATTCGCTCCCTTAACGCTTTAACGGATTCCTTTTCAGCGAAATAGGGTTGAAAGTGAACTTTAATATATTGTAAATCTGGTCGTAAATAACGAGCATGAATGTTTTCAAAAGCGATAATACTTCCGGCTGGAATTTCCTCGTACGTTTCTTGCACTTTATTTACCGTGTCTGCGTAATCAGGGGAAGGGCTCAGTAATGATGTATAGGTGTTATAGCCAACATTCATTACGAAGGCTATCCCAAGCACGAGAAGTAAAAATCCACGCCAACGTGCCCAATCCCGTTGCTTTAATTGAGTGACCCAACTAATAAAAAACAGCCATAACATCAGTGTTGCCGGACCGAGCAATCGAAAATTAAATGGATCAAAATGGGCATTCCATCGCATGTAAACAATTGCTATAAAATAAACAAGACCAACAAATAAAAACATTCCTGGCAGAAGGAATTGCCTTCTGTTTAGGCTAAATAATGCACGTATATGCCTTGGTCGTACAAAAAGCAGCAGCCCAACTAGCAAGATGATTATACTTTCTGCAACATATACATGACTGCTAGTAGCTAACGTGTTAAATTCAGCAACTAAACCTTGCCACAGCATGATCATAAATTCAGATGCCGTTTCTGCACGAGGGATACGCTCCATTCCGGTTAAGAGCCCCGTTTGCAGATAATTATAAAACAAATAGATTCCCGCAATTAGCATCGGTATACTTCCAGCAATCCAGCATGTAAGCATGTGTCTCCATTGTTTAGAAAATAGATAATAGAATCCAATTAATCCAACGATGCCAGCACCAATTAGGCCAATGTATCGCATAAAAAAGAGAAACAATGCAGCGAACATCATATGAAAGGCATACCGAATTTTATTTGCTTCGACATAGTTTACAATCCCATACACAAGCCAAATCATTCCAAATATAAATGGTACTTCAGACCATGTATAAACAAAAACGGTTGTAAAGGTGCTAATAAAGAATATCATGCCAACAATAGGAGCCCGTTGTTTAAACAAACATTTGATCAAGACGAAACAGAGACCTAGAAGTAAAATATTAACAAGTTTTGCCGCCCAAAACACGCCCACACCAGTTACAAAGGAGGCGATTGCAATTAACGCAGGGTAACCAATCGGCCAAGTTGCGAAATATGTACTTATTTCAGGAACTAAATTGATGGTTGTCATGCCGTTTCCATTTAGAAGGTTTTCAGCCATCTGTAAATAGTGTGTTGAATCTGATGTAAGAAAGCCATCAGGTTGCAGTTTGGATTGGATAATAATAAAAATGCTATATACAATAAATATAAGGAGTAACCATAAATTAGTAGATTTTAAGATACGTTTAATCGGATAATCAGCCATGCTACATCAACCCCAACCAACTAAATGAATAATACAGTGCCAAAGCCGTTAGAAAACCAACGGCCACTCCGCCAATAATTTCTAAGAGGGTATGTCCCATCCGCTCCCGCAATTGTTCATGGTCCTTATCATGTTGAATTAACGTATTAAGTACACCAGCTTGTTTACCAACTGCAATTCGCAAACCAGTCGCATCAATTACCACGATAAAAAGAAAGGTTATTGCTAAACCGAAAGCAGGCGATAGCCAACCTTCACCAAGTGCGATTAAAAAGGCTGTTGCTGATACAGTAGACGTATGTGTACTAGGAAAGCCGCCGTTTCCCATGTGAAGGTGTGCTTCTTTTCCGTATTTAATTAGGTGAATAAGATATTTCAAACAGCCCGATATAAACCAGCCTGCAAACGGTGCTAAAAAATATGGCAAGGCAAATACACTCTCCTGTTTACAAGTTTTTTCTCATCAATTGCTGCCCCCTATACCCCACAGCCCGTATACACTCCGCTTTCTGGGGGCGGCTGGAGAGCCTCCTCGTGCTGGGGTGCTCGTCGCGTTGTAGGAAATTCGATGAAGTAGCGCTCCTCGCAACTCGAAGCTTACTCGGTGGGACTTTTGCTTGTCGCTCTGCGGGGTCTCACCGATGCCTCTCTTCCCCCGTTAGAAGGAAGGCCGACTAAAAGCGGGCTTGCGCTCGGGCGTCGGCATACCCCTATGAAGGGGCATGTATACGGGCTGCTTGTGAGGAAATATATGCTTAGATATTTCTTTAAAAACAACAATATTTTAGAAACAGCCTAATTCAAAAACGATTTTCTTTTAACAAGAAATACGATAATGCCGAGAAAGACGCCAAACCAAAGTGTGACAAATCGTATGATTAGGGATATCGTGACAGCTAAACTTCCGGCAACGCCAAAATATATCAGTAGCCCCGTAATACTGCCTTCTGCTGCACCTAGTCCACCGGGAATCATGGATAGGGCGCCAGCTAATGTACCGAGACTAAAGGTAAAGATGCTAGCGATAAAGGAAACATCAACTGAAAAGGCTGTGATGATTACGTAAAGACTAATACATTCTAATAACCAAGCGGCAACACTAATAATAAAGGAGAAACTGAGAATGTTTAATCGCATTAAAAAAAGTGTTTGCTTATAAAAGTGGTGTAAGGAATTACGGAAACGCTGTAGTCTCTTCGGTCTGGTTAGCCAATTTATTAGTTTGGTACAAAGGGAACGCTTTTGCACCAGAATGAAAAAAAGCACGATCAAAATGGTTAAAATCAACAATGGTGTTAGACCAAATGGATATACCAGGAAGCCAACACCTACAAGTGCCATCATAGCCAATAAATCAGTAAGGCGATCATAAATAATCACAGGGATAGATTCCGAATAGGGAACGTTACCTTTCCTTTGCAATAAATAGGATTTGATCAATTCTCCAGCTTTTCCAGGAGTAATCGACATCATCAATCCAATTAGGAAAATTACAACATTGTCCTTCAAGCCAATTTTAAAATTTGACCATTTTGAAAATGCATGCCACTTATAAAGTCTTAGGGAATAGCTCCCTAACGTTAGAAGAAACGCCAGTATAAGGTAATGTACGGGCATTTCTCTAATCGTTAACGTTACTTTTTTGAGATCAGCAATTAGCAAGAATCCGGCTATTACAATAATGCCGAGGATCACTCCAATTATTAATTTTGGAATGATCCTGTTTGGCTCCTTTTTGCTGGGATTATTCATCATATATCGGTCCGTTTAAATAGCTTTTCTGGGATTATTTTGATCACAAGCAGAATCACAAACCAAAACCATGGCGTATATACAACATCACGACGTTTAACTAACCCCTTTGTGATGTCACCTGCTACTTTCTTTGGATCGGCAAGCAATTTAGAATCTTCAACAACTCCATATGTCATCTTTGTGTCGACCATGCCAGGCTTAATCGTCAGTACGTTTACCCCTGACGCATGAAGTCGGTTGCGCAACCCTTGCATGTAAACACTTAATCCAGCCTTTGTTGATCCATAGATGTAATTGCTTTTACGCCCACGGTCTCCCGCAACTGATGAAACAGCACAGATAAAGCCTTGCCGTTTCTGCTCAAAATAATTTGCAGCTATGTTTAATATCGATACAGCTGATGTATAATTGACATCAATCATATTACGGGAGATGGTAAACGATTGCTCTGCTTCTTTTTGGTCTCCCATTGCTCCATACATGAGGATCACCCCATCAATGCCTCCTGTTTCTTCGATAACTTGAGAAAAGAATACCTCATGATGATCAAAATCCAATGCATCGAACTGTTTAAGTGTAATCTCAACACCATGACGAATTTGCAAATCACTCTTTAATACCTCTAGCTCATCCATCCTTCTTCCAGTTAAAATTAAGTTCATATTTCGAGCAGCCAATTTACGAACAGTTTCCTGTGCAATTGTTGAACTCGCACCTAAAATTAAAACTGTAGTCATGTTATATGACAACCTCCTTCATTTATGGACCTGTGCCCCATTAAAAAAGATCTCCATTAAGTTAAACCTAATCGCCGAGACATAGACGAGGAAAAGCGTCCTTCCGGGTCCAACTGTTGCTTCATGTGCAAGAACTGCTCCCAATTTGGATACATTTGTTTGAATGTATCGGGTCCAATGGTTGAGTCCTTTGCTAAATACACACGCCCACCATGAGATAAAACAATTTCATCCAATTCTCTTAAAAAGGGAAACAACCGATTAGTTTTAATTGGGATATCTAATGCCAGTGTATAACCTTCCATAGGAAATGATAATAATCCATTGTTTGCCGGTCCCGAACTCTTTAACACAGCTAAGAATGAAGACTGTTTTTCCTCACTTAAGCGTTCCAACAATTTACGTAATCCCTCTTTAGGATGATTCGCTTTCGGAAAAACTGCCTGATACTGGACAAACCCATTTTTGCCATATAACTTATTCCAATCCCCAATCGCATCTAGTGGGTGGAAGAAAGAAGCTTGATCTACAAGTTTTTTACCATCCGAAAAAGAAGCGTAATAGAGCTTGTTGAATGCAGAGATACTCGAATAATTTAAAGCGAATGATGGTGCATTAATCGGCATCTTTAACGGAAATTTCTTTCCAGTTGAATAGGCTTTCGTCATTTTTAACGGCAGTTCGCTCTGTTTAGCATGTTCGCCGCGCATTAAAACCGATCGTCCTAAAGCATCACCAGAGCTAAGACAATCAATCCAAGCTACGGAATACTTATAGTTCTTATCATTCTCGATGAATTTCTCGAAGGCTTCGTCAAGATTTTTTGCCTTTTCATATGTAACATTGATATACGAACTTTCAACAGGAATTAATTGAATCGTGGCGCGTAGAATGATTCCTGTCAGTCCAATCCCGCCAATTGTCGCCCAAAACGCGTCAGCATTTTCATTCCGACTGCATGTCATTACAACACCTGCAGCAGTTAATAATTCAAATGAAACAACAAATTCAGAGAAACACCCATCTACATGATGGTTTTTTCCATGAACATCATTAGCGATAGCTCCGCCAATTGTCACATATTTTGTCCCTGGTGTTACTGGTAGATAGTAGCCCCGGGGGAGAAACACATCAATTATCTCCGCCAATGATACACCAGCCTCACACGTCAAAAGTTGTTTCTCTTCGTCAAACCCCAGCATGTGATTTAACTGGTCAAATCGGATAACTCCTTCATCCTTGTTTAATGCTGTATCGCCATAGCTTCGCCCAAGTCCATAAACAATTTGAGAAGTAGTATCCCTATTTTGGACGATTGTTTCCAGGTCGTGCATTGTTTCCGGCCGATATACGTAACAAGATTCCTTTGGGTAGTTTCCCCAACCCGAAATAACCTTTTTTACTGGTTTAACCATATTCACCACGTCCAATCTGTCTATTCAAAAAGTGTAAGAATCACGACAACACTAACCGCATATAAAATAACGGTAACTAAAATATGTCGGTCTTCAAATAAAACCTTCTCAGGAGCCCCGCCCTGTTTCTTAATATGAATCAAGTACAAGTAGCGAAAAATACCGTAGATTACAAATGGAATCGTCCACATTAAATGAATGCTGTCACCTGCCGTAAAAGTAAAAACTGCATAACTGACAATTGTAGCCGATGAAACAATGCTTGTTAATTGATCAAGAAACGGCAACGAATAGTGATCTAATACTTTTCGATGGGAGCTCTTATTTTCCAATGATAGTGTCAACTCATGGCGACGTTTACCAATAGCAAGGAACAAGGATAACAACATAGCACATAAAAGGAACCATGGAGTGAATGGTACATTAATGATAATGGCCCCACCAATCGCCCTTAAAACAAACCCGAAAGCAATAATCATGATATCAATAATGACAACATGTTTAAGATATAGGCTGTATAACACATTTGTGATAAAATAAACCAATAATATGAGACAAAATTGCTTATTTATCAAAAAAGAAGAAATGAGCGATAGACCTAATAAAATCACACCTAAGCCAATTGCTAAGGAAGGGTTTAATAATCCCGAAGCCATTGGTCTATTTTTCTTTACAGGGTGGTTGCGGTCAGCTTCCCGATCTTTGTAATCATTTAAGATATATATACTGCTTGCTGTGAAACTGAAAGTGATGAATCCAAAAAATGAAAGTAACACAGCGTCAAAATTCGACAACTGAAAAGAAAATAATAAAGCAGCAAACACAAGGAAATTCTTTACCCATTGCCTTGGTCGCAACTGCTTCCACAGTAATAAAACAATCGAATTACTTCCCAAAATAATCTCCTCACATACAACAAAATTTCCTCATTTATTATAGCATAGAACAACGAATAACCGACACCTTTTACATTAAGATTTGTTGTTTTTAAATCGATGGATTCAGACCTTGATGAAGTTCTCGTTCTTCCATCACTACCACATGAGGAGCAAATTGTGATAATATATCAGAATGAACCGTTGCACATGAATTATTGGGAAATATGTCGTATTGTATAAATTTCCTCTTGCAAGAAAGCAAGAAAAATGTATATTCTAGTAGCATATGCACATTAAAATCAGTTTACTATCTTTGGAGTTGAACATGAATGGATAATCGGAAGAACTTTCTTTATTTTATAGGGATAACTATTGCGATTCTTGTTATCGGACTTTTTTTACCGACAAAATTCGCTATGGTAATTTCTGCCGTATACTTTGCGGCCGTAACATGGCTAAAACCAAAATGGCTGATTCCATTATTACTTATTTATTTTCCATTTCGACCTTTTTTAACCGAAATTAATGATGGGCTTAAATTAGCTGGAGATATTGGGATTATTGTCCTTTTTGTTAGAGTGTTATATGAGGCAGTTAAGCAAAAAGATTATAAATCAATTTTTACATTGCAATGGTATGAATGGGCATACCTTTTGTTTTGTGTTGTCGGAGCGATATCCGCATTATCAACAGGAGTTACACTTATAGCAATCATCTTTCAGTTGCGTAAATTCCTTATGCTTTATCTCCTATTCTACGGTGTGAAACGTTTGAGTTGGGAGAAATATGAAATTATGCGGTTGTTAAAGCTGATTACAGGTGTTGCGGCAATTCTAAGTTTACACGGCTTTGTGGAGAAGTTATCACAGCGGCAATGGTTACTTCCAAAAGCATGGATGGAGCAATTTATATCGCCAACCAATTTTGAACGGATTTATGGTCTGCTAGGCAATCCGAATTCGATGGGACTATTTATGTTTGTTTCCATGGTAGCCAGTGTTGTCTTATTACGTATGACCAAAGAAAAGCGTTGGTATATCCCGCTAGTTCTTTCCTTTGGTACCTTTTTACTGACATATTCCAGGGGAAGCTGGATTGGATTAGTCGTTTCCACCATCGCCATCTTGTTAATTGCAAGAAATAAAGAATTAGTTAAACAAGTAGTAATTGCGTGTTTAGCTGGATATGTACTAGTCTTTCTACCAATTAATTATGCGGATCAACTAATTTTTAATGCATTAGATGATGACACGCAAAAAAAATACATGGAAGAAGGCGGAGGAAATTCACTTGGTGATCGCTTTAGTTCTTCCTTTGATGAGGAACAGCTAGATCGAAGCTTAAACACAGGGCGTATTTTCTTTATCAAAAAAGGTTTTGGAATACTAATGGATCATCCGGTAATAGGGACTGGTTTCGGTACCTTTGGTGATTCAGCAGCCCTTGTCTATTCCTCTCCAATATATGATGATTATGGATTGGAAGATATTTATTACTATATGGGTAAGGACTTTTATTCGGATAACCAATATATACAAATTATTGTCCAAACGGGAATTGTTGGGACGTTATTATTTGCTGTTTTCTTATTAAATATGGTTTATCGAATTTGGACGACAAGAAAGACATATCCCAATCTTGCAAATGTAGCAATAATGTTTTGGTTATTTATTTGTATTGTAGGGGTCGTCTACAACGTTTGGGAGAATCAGGTATTCCCAATTATTTTCTTAGCGTTAATCGCTTGGTTGGAAACGGTGAAAAGTGGAAAAAGTGAACCGTTATCTGCCACTTATGAAGGGAAGGAAGAAGTAAAATGACGAAGATTAATGTTGTCGGATTAGGATATATTGGATTACCAACAGCAATTATGTTTGCTAAGCACGGCTTTCAAGTACATGGCGTTGACGTGAACGAAGATGTTATTAACAAGCTTTCACATAAAGAACTGCATATTGAAGAACCTGGCCTGCAAGAGGCTTTAAATGAAGTAACAGAGGCTGGTCATCTCACAGTGGCAACAGAACCACAGGAGGCCGATGTCTTTATTATTTCTGTACCAACACCGATTACTGAAGAAAAGACAGCGAACTTGGATTATGTTCGAAAAGCTACGATGAGTATTGTTCCATATGTAAAAGAAGGCAATTTGGTCATTCTGGAATCGACTGTACCACCTAGAACTGTTGAGGACGTCATGATACCAGTTCTAGAAAAGACGGAATTAAAAATTGGTGAAGAGCTATATGTTTCCCACTCACCTGAGCGAGTAATTCCAGGTAAAATATTCCAAGAATTAGAAGGAAATGACCGAATCGTTGGTGGGATCAATAAGCAATCAGCCGAACTCACCGAAAAGTTGTATAAGTCATTTGTAAAAGGGAATATTCATTTAACAGATGCTACTACAGCAGAGATGGTAAAAGTAATTGAAAACACCTATCGTGATGTGAACATTGCTTTTGCTAATGAACTGGCAAAAATCAGCGATCAAATCGGAGTAAATGCTTGGGAAGCTATTAAACTGGCTAATTTCCATCCGCGGGTAAACATTCACCAGCCAGGCCCAGGTGTTGGAGGTCATTGTATCGCAGTAGATCCATGGTTCCTTTCCGAATTGCAGCCTGAAATAGCGGATATGATAACACTAGCCCGGAATACAAATGATAATATGCCAGCATATACAGTGGAACGTATCCAACAAATAATCGAGCAGCATACTATTACGAAACCTAAAGTGGCACTTCTCGGGTTATCATTTAAAGGAAATGTTGATGATATGCGGGAAAGTCCATCTCTTAAAATAATGGAGCATCTAAATAAAACGAACATTGATTATAACGTATATGATCCACACATAAAGGATATCCGTGTTCCTCATCAAGTGACGGATTTAGACGAAGCGATTGCTGATGCAGATGTAGTTGTTATCCTAACCGATCATAAACGTTTCCAAGAATATCAACCAGAAGTAATCGGGCAAGCCATGAAAACAAGAATTGTATTCGACACCAAAAATTGTCTAGATGAATCCTCCTGGCGTGAAGCAGGATTTGACTTTATTCGCTTAGGAGATGCAAAGAACAGGTGATCTCAATGCCAAATAAAGAAACTATACTTGGGGTAAATGTCTCTAGAGAAACATACGACAGTCTTAAACAACAACTTTTTACAAATATAAATGAAAAAAGGCAATCTTTCATTGTAGCAGTAAATCCGGAAAAAATCATGAAGGCTTATCGTGATCCTGCTCTAAGGGAATTGATAAACACTGCCGATTATCAAATTCCAGATGGAGTAGGAGTTTTAATTGCATCCAAACTCCAAGGTGGGTCCATCTCGAATCGAATTACTGGAATAGATTTAATGATGGAATTGGTACAGGAAGCTGTTGTGCAAGAAAAATCCATTTTCCTTTATGGTGCTAAACCAGGAGTTGCGGAAACAGCAAGTAAAGAATTAATGAGGGAATATCCGAATTTAAAATTAGCTGGCGTAATGAATGGCTATGTAAAAGATAATGCTGAAATTATCGATGCGATTAATCAGTCAAATGCGGATATCCTATTTGTTGCAATGGGCAGCCCAAGACAAGAAGAGTGGATCAGAGAAAATCGGACAAAATTAAATGTATCGATTTTCCAAGGTGTCGGCGGTTCCTTTGATGTATTGGCAGGCAATATCAAACGAGCTCCCGCTTTATTCCGAAAAACAGGATTGGAATGGCTATATCGATTATTAGCAGAACCATGGCGCTGGAAACGGCAGCTAGCATTGCCAAAGTTTTTAATGAAGGTAATCAAGGAAAAGAAATAGGAAGATAGTTGGAATAAAAAATGAATATCCGTAATACGTTAAATAGTCGCATCTTTTATGATGTGATTATTTTTTTGTTAATTTTAGATAATAACGAAATAAAGTTGCAATATAATGGCAATATGGTGTAAACTAATAGATAACTAGTTGAAAAACTGGTTCTTTTTCTGTAATAATATAAGAAATATCTTGCAACACATGAAATTATTATCTATTTCACCATTATCTAGTTGACAAAAAAAATAGTAGTATCTATACTGAAAAAGAACCAATAGATTACTAGGGTTTCAGCTAATTTTCTGGGACTTACATATTAGTAAAATAGACTAAGATAATACCGGGAAAATTAGATAACTTATAGTATTTAATTTAGAGGAGGATAAAGTTTTATGTCTAACAACAAAGCTTACCGTAAGATTGCTGTTTCATCCATGGCAACAGCTGCTGCTGTCGCAGGAATCGCGCCTGCTGTATCTGCTGCAGAGTTTGACGGATATTCAGATGTGGATTCAAGTAATTCCCACTACGAAGGGATTAAATCACTAACAGAACAAGGTGTTATCAAAGGTTACGAAGATGGATCTTTTGGCGTTTGGGATAATGTAACACGTCAACAAGTAGCCGTAATGCTTGCTGGCGCATTAGATCTTGATACACCAACTGATGTTGCTGGTGTATTGTCAGCATATGATGATGTTGATGAAGACAGCCTATATGCAGAGCAAATTGCTGCTGTAACTGCTGCAGACGTATTTAGTGGAGACAACGGACAATTCAATCCAGATGGAGATATCACTCGTGAACAAATGGCTTCAGTGCTTGTTCTTGCATACGGGTTAGATAAGTATGATGTTCCTGATGTTGACGTTAACTTAGACGGTGTTGGTGACTCACATGCTGATAGAGTTCAAGCATTGGCTAATCTTGATATCACTAACCAATTAGAAGATTATCGTTCAGAAGAAGGAATTACTCGTGGTTCTTTCTCGACTATGTTGCATGAAGCACAAAAAATTGTAGCTCCTGCTAATGTTGAGAGTGTAAGTGCGATTAACCCTACAACATTGTCATTAAGTGGTATTGGTCTACTAAATCTTGACGCAGATCAAATCACTGTGGAAGGTAATGAAGTAGTAAGCCTAAACCCATCAAATGATGGTCAATCTGCTACTGTAACTTTAGATGATAAATTAGCTCCATATAAAGAATATACTGTAAGTGTTACTGTAGACGGTGAAACTGAAGAGTTTACTGTTGAGTTCACACCTTTAGATGTTAAGAATGTAGAAGTTACTACAACTGTTATTGATGATGATAAAGATGGCCAACGTTTAGGATTCTCTGTTAACGGAGAAGGTGTTGATCTAGATTACCTTACTAACGTATTAGGTTGGTCAGTTGAATTCCAAGCTGATAAAGATGTGTTTGAAAACGGTGCAACCACTCCAGTATCCACTTCTGAATCTGGTGAAATCAGCGATGAAGATGTAGAAATTAATGATACTTTTAACGCTAAAGTTGTTTTAACTAAAGACGGTACAACAGTTGAATCTGACTATGTAGAAGTAAAAGTTGTTAATGACAATGAAACCCCAGCAATTGGTTCTGTTGCACTTGAAAATGATAATAATGCTGCGGGAGACAATGCATTTGATATGAACAGCACTACTTTAGTAACTGGTGAGACAGCCAAAGTTACTGGTATTAACTCAAGTAGTGGTGATGTAATTGATATTACTGGTTCTAGATCATATTCTTCATCAGATAACAGAGTTGTTACTGTGGACAATGCTACTGATGAAATTAAGGCTGTTGCACCTGGAACCGCTACTGTTACAGTCACAGCTGGTCTTCAGACATACGAAATCGATGTAACTGTAACTAATGAAGAACGTGTAGTATCTAATATTGTTCCATCAAAATCAGAGGTAAAAGTTGCTCCAGGAGTTAACGCGACTGTCGATGTAACAGCTTATGATCAATATGGCGATCCAATTCAAACTAACGATAACGAGGTAGAAGAAGCATCAGATTTAACTGTTCCAGAACTTAATACAGATAAAAATGGTGAGGCTTCACTTACTATTGATCTTACAGGAACAAACGCAGTAGACCCAGGGACTTATCCTGTATATTTAAAAGCTAATGGTATCGTACTTGGACAATATGATGTAGTAGTAACTGAGGATAATGTTGCTAACACACCAAAAATTGAAGGTGCAGATACAGTTGCAGTTGGTGAAAATATTGATTTAACTGCAAATCTATATACTAAATCAGGTGGATTTGTTGAGTCACTAGAAGCTACAAATGCTAGTGGTGCTCTTAAAGACAATAAGGGTAATACTTATACAGTGGAATCTGTAGATAAAAATGTTGCTACTGTTGCTACTTCATTGGGTTCATCAGCTCTAACTGTTACTGGTGTAACTGAAGGTTCAACTGAATTTGTATTAAAAGATGAAAATGACAACCAAGTTGCAAAATATGTTGTTAATGTAACAAATGACACTATCCAAATCACTTCCGTTGATTGGTTAGTAGATGGAGATACTATCACAAACCAAGATGTAGATATTGATTTATACGATGCCCTTGAAATTGAAGATGTTACTGATGATAGTGGAAACAATGTTGATAGTATTGTAAGAAGTCTGTCGTTGAATGTTGATACAACTGCAAAAGTTAGAGTTGAAGATATTAGTACAAATGAAGCTACATTCTATGTAGACTTTGATGATGATGGATCAAATAATAATGATGATGTTGTAGTAGGTACAGTAGAAGTAACTGAAGATCCAAATTCAAACTTTACTGCTAGTAACTTAGATAGCATTTTAACAACTGATGTAGGTGATGAAGGTTCTTTAATCTTTACAATATCAGATGATGATAGTGGAGATGTTTTAAGTTCTACTACATTGAATGTTAATGTAAAATAGTAATGATTTCATAATCACTATAAGTATTGGGGGCAAGTAATTAAGGGTCAGACCCCCAGTGCTTTAGAGTGTAAAAGTGTTAGATTGATAGGAAGTCCTGTAGAGAGAAATCTCCGCAGGGCTTTTTTTATCTAAGTTATTAAATAGAAGAAAATAGTATAAATGGGTTGAGTGCCTGTCACGGAGCAGCCGACAAGACTGAGAAACTAATGGAGTGAAAGTCTCCTGTCATCAATTGACCGGTTCGGATGATAATTTTTGGGTGCCTGTGAACCGTACCCCTTATACTAGACACAAGAAAGTTAAAATTGTGGTATGGGGAGGAATCGGAAATGGCATCATCTAATAAACATAAGCGGTATAGTAAGAAAATAAAATTAGAAGCAATTCGACGTGTTCTTGAAGAGGATGAACCGGTTCAAGTAGTTTGTGATAGTTTAGGTATCCGTCATAGAGATAATATATATGAATGGATTAAAAAATACAGAAAGCATGGGGAAGCAGCCTTTGGGCGTTCTGTTGGACGTCCTAAAAAAGAAGATGTTTCTCAATCCACTGATGAAAAAGTGGATCAACTAAGAATAGAGGTTGATGCTTTAAAAAAGTACTTAGAAATATTGCGCCAAGGGGGGTAAAAGAGAAGTATCAAGTGATTGATTTCCTAAAGGATCAGTATCCAATTAAAACGTTATGTGAGGCCTTGGGGGTGTCCAGGAGTAGGTATTATGACTTTAAAAAGCGTCCAAACAAGAAACTGCTGGGGTCAGACCCCCACTGCTTTAAAGCGTAAAGTGGTAATTTATAAGCAAAATCCTGAGGAGAGTAAAATCTCTGCAGGGCTTTTCTTTTTCTTTCATATTTATAATGAAGGAAAGAGTCAACAAAATTGGTCGCCATCTATATGCCAATCCGAAATCTTAATCATCACTTTTTCCGCTTCCCTTTCATTTCCGCTCATTTCGTTTCTCTAGCCAGTTAGAAAAAGTAGAAATTTGATCCCAATGTCCTAATATTAATATCCACAATTTAACCTTTTTTTCATAAATCTATTCGACTTAAAAGGACTTTCTTCCTAATTTATGAAGGGATTAACACAATTTTTGTTGAATATTGTTAAGAAAGGAGGTGAACATTATGAGTGAAGAACAGGCAGATAGGATAATTGAACTTCTTGAATCAATTGATAATAAGTTAACCGATGTCCAATCGAATACTTCTTGGATTGAGCTTCATACCAGTAACATCGAATCTAATACAAATTAATTTTATGAAAATACTGAGGTAGTAGCCCCACAAACCGTTATGAAACATTAGGAAGTCCTGAGGTGTAAAATCTCCGCAGGACTTTTCTTTTTCATTCATTTTTTATACTAACAAAAGCGGCTTCCCCTGAACTGCTGAACTGCTGGGGTCAGGCCGTGTGGCCGAGCTTAGGTCGTAACATATTAATATAAGATGCCATGTACCGATGCAATTCAGTTTCTATATTTAAATAAAAATTGGATGTATATGGTAGTTGGAAATTGAGCCACATGACAATTAAAAACTGAGCCACTAAAAGTTTGTAAATTTTATTTTCCACAAAACTAAATCGGGTTTATATGGAGATGCGGTCATGATACCCTGATGAGGGTGCGAAATTTTCTGCTCTCACACGCTTTTGCAAAGAAGTCATGCAAGCAAAGGCTCCATGTCAATCCTACGCAGTACTGAAATGTATTCTCCGAGTTTGTGAATTTCTCTAATCTTAGGTGGCTCAAAATAAATTGCGATATGGCTCAATTTTCAATTGCGAAATACAATTGGAGCGGTTTCTATGCAAAAAGTCATGTGTTTTATCAATTAAGTATCATGGAGTATACACCAAAGATGGCGAAGAAAAATCAAAAAGGATATAACATTTGGTGCCGGGTACAGGTATAATTCTGACAATTTGTCGGAGAAATAAATAGGAATAACAGCCAACTTCCTTTCAAGATGGTTGGCTGTTATTCCCCAAAAAGGCAAATATAAAAAAGAGAGGAGTGTATTTTTATGACAAAAGACAATATTCCTAATGGGCATGAAAGAAGCTATCGCCGCGGTTACGCTGATGCAATGGCAGAAGATAAGAGAAAACATTCTGTGTCAGCTCCTCCTAAAGACTTTCCTAATGGTCACGGAGCAAGTTATGATAAAGGCTACAAGGACGGTAAGAGACATTAATAAATACTTGGTGCCAGGCACCGACGCAGAAAAAGCTCATCCTGCCCACTGGGATCTGATGATTAGAAGATGGTTAAAGAGGCAGCCGAAAGACTGCATACACAATTGTCCAATGCTGAAGAAGAAGTATGGTAAATTACTATAATTAGTAAGATATTGGAGGCGTAACAAATGAAAAAGGAGAATAAATTCTAGCCCTAAATGTAGGGTTAAAGCCAATTACATTTTTGTTATTTTCATTGTCTTTACAAATATATTTTTGTATTACAGACAACGTAGGTTTTAACACTCATTTATCTATTTACCACAACTCGGGCATTTTCTATTTGTTCCATCGGGTGAATCTGGATGAATTTTATTATCTAGTTTCTCTTTTTCACCAAAATCATGATAATTTCTGCATTCCTTTTCAAATGCAGCTTTAGCTGAAGAAGCATAACTATATTTAAAATGCCTGTATTTGTTCTTTGATAAATGATCTTTTATTCTGTCATTCAAGTCACTATCTGCACGTCCAACATACCTTACAATGAATTCGTTATCTTCGTTTTTGTAGCCTAAAACATAATTACCAGGTGATTTCTTTGTTATAACAGAACTTATGCTCTCTAGAGAGTATACATAAGATCCTTTCATATCAAGACTAGACATTAATTAAACCTCCTTTGAAACAGTAAACTTATTGAGGTTATTCCTCTCTGTTTAGTATAATTATACTATAAAAAATAAAATTAGTTATCCCTTAGGCATAATGAACCAAAAAATAATATAGCTCCTTCTTATTTTCACATTCGATAAAGTTAGTTTTTTAAATCTAACAAGACTTTTCACCTATACGGTCCGCAGTCTGGTTCAATGTCGGCTTAAATGCTAGTGGCTATGACATGGCTGCCCAATAAGGTAAGGTACCAGGATATATCGGATATCCTCTAACTTTGAGAAAAAGAAAAGGACCAAGGCCCCTTTTTGCTCGATTGTTTTTACTAAATATTTGATGTTGCTTTTGGATTAAATGATGCAGGATAATTTGATCTAGTTGTCATAAATGGCCTGTCCTCAAAGTAAAAAAGCGATAATGTGCTAAAATACCTATTTTATTTTTTGGAATATAGTCAAAAAGTATTACATATTTTACAAATTTAGGGTATAATTTAGGGGATTAAAAATACTAAAATAATAGGAGGAAGAATTTTGTCAAAAAATAAAATAAAATACAAAAAGTTATTAGCATCGACAGTGTCTGTTGCTGTTGCTGTAGGTACTCCGGCAATTGGTTCAGTTAGTGCTGAGACATCGAGTGGGTATTCTGATTTAAAATCAGGAGATCAAGGCTTTAATGAAGTAAAGTCGTTAGTCGAACAAGGAATTATTCATGGGTATGAAGATGGTAACTTTGTTCCATATGCAGACATATCCCGTCAGCATGTTGCGGTAATGTTAACGGAGGCATTAGATTTACCTATTCCGAATAATATTTCTGAAATTCTATCTATCTATGATGATGTGGATGAAAATCACATGTATGCTGGACAGATAGCTGCTGTAACAGAGGCAAATATTTTTAAGGGGAATAATGGTAGTTTCTTGCCAGATGAACCAATAAAACGAGACCAAATGGCTACTGTTTTAGTCCAAGCATATGGATTGCCAGCTACTCATACGGATGTGGATTTTACGGATTTAAACAAAATTGATAATTCTCATCGCGAGAACGTTAAAATTTTAGCACAACATAATATTACAATGGGGAAACAAAATGAGGATGGATCTCGTTACTACGATGGTACCGATAATTTAAAACGTGTCCAATTTGCTATTTTCCTAGATAAGATGATGGAACAAGATAAGACTTTAGGTGTAATTACTGATGTATCAGATAATACAATTACCATTGACGGCCAAAAATATGAGGTTTCTGAACAGTTAACGAGTATTTTAACGAATGAAGCGCTAATTGATTCATATATCCAATTTGAAGTATCAGGAGATAAGTTAACTGAAATTACATACTTAGACATTCGAAATAATGGAACAGCATCTGATTCACTAATGATTGACGGTCAGGACGCAACCATTAATGGGCATGTAATTGTATCTGGTGATTACATATCTCTAGAAAATATAACTATACAGGAAGACCTAGTATTAGGAGATGCCGAAGATAGTAGTTTCTTTGCCAATCATATAACTGTCAATGGTCATACGATTATCAGTAGTGATGAACAAAAAACAACTATCCTTAGTTCACGTTCCATTGCAGCTAATCTATCGAAAAATGAACTGGAGTTTAAAGATGCAGAATTAAATAAGGTAGACATTGGCCTTAAAAACAGCAACATACAGTTCACAGGGACCACTAACGTAAATGAAATGAATATCCATAGTGATTCAACTGTTACGCTAGGGCTTAACGTAAAATTAAAAGAGGTATTTATACCAGAAGGCTCTGATATCAGTGAAGTTATTACAAACTTCAACAACGTAAAAAATAATATCGGGACAATAAATGGTAAGGATAACCAAGGTGATTCAAATACTGGAGGCGGTACTAGTGTGCCACCTGCGCCAATTACACCGCCGAGCAATAATAGCGGAGAAATAACGTTAAATCAATTGTCTTTATCAGACGATGTGTTCCTTCAAGGAAGCGATGAGCAATTAGTAATACGAATTCAAGCAGATGCTGAAGATAACAATGGCAATTACTCCATTGAACTCTGGAATGATGGTGAAAAACAAGAAACATTGTTAGACGATGGAAATGTTGATAATGGGGACGATATTAGTAATGATGGTACGTATAGTGCTTCTTTGGATCTAAGTGACTATGATACAGGTAAATATAACTTTAAAATTGTTTCCAAAAGTAATGGGCAAGTTAAGTCTGAAAGTGAAGAATTTATCATTTACATTGTTGAGCCACTAACTGCTGAACAGGTAAAAGAAATTACAACACTTTCTAGTGAGATGTCGGATGTTGGTAATGATATAGTTGCTAATGCTGAGAGCGTGGATTCGGCAAAAGAGGATATCGTTAAGGCTTATTCAGAAAACGAAAGTGTAGCAGAAGCAGATTCATCAGAATCGAATGGTGTTTGGTATGCATCAACTAACGGAACTTTGGGTGGTTATGCAGTTATCGATGATGCGGAGAACAATAGTTCGGATTCTGAATCTACAACAGCTTCATTGTCATCCTTTTCTACGGATCAATCAAGTCATCTCGCTTCTGCATCTGAACAGGAATACATTGGGAATAATAAGGTGTTAATGATTTCCCCATTTGCAGATGTTGAAGGAGATATGAATCTGCCGAATGCAGATATAAATAGTATCGAATCAAACCTTACTGATAATGGGTTCACAGTAAAAAATGTACCAGGAACAATTGATGAATTGAAAGAAATACCAGAGTATGGAGTGGTAGTGTGGAATACGCATGGAACAACATTATTTGGTAAGGAATTAAAAGGGGAATCATTCAATAACTTAGACGATATTTTTCTTGAAAATGCGGAGAAAGCTGTATTATTAACTTCACAGGAAGTAAGTGACGAAAAAAATGAAGAATATCAAAAAGATTTAAAACAAGGCAAGATCGTGACAGTGAATGGTTATTATGCCATTACACCTGCGTTTGCTAAGAAATACTGGAGAGACATGGCAAATACAGCCTTTATTAATGCAAGTGCTTATAGTTCAGCAAATGATTCGCTATCAAAGGTTTTGGAGAAGAATGGTGTAAAAACGTATCTAGGATTTAATGGGAGTAAAGTAAATACGGGGTTAGTAAGTGACTTCATTACGGAATTATTAGCAGGTAGTACGACTGGACAGGCATTTAGTCAAATTGAAAATGAAGATGTAACGTTATCAGGTAGTGAAAATTTATCAATCAATTTAAGTGGCTTGGATAATGGTTCCTTTGAAACTGGTACAACAGCTGGTTGGTATGGAAATGGCGATGTACGAGTGATATCGAAGTTAGGGGAAGAAAATGAAGATGGAGTTGAATTAAAACCAACTAATGGAGATTACATGGCTATAGTTAGTACTGGCTTAGGTTCGCTTGATAATGATTCAGATAGTTGGATTGAACGTACATTTGAGATACCAGAAGATGCAAATGCACTTCAATTTGATTATAACGTCGTATCTGAAGAACCAATGGAGTTTATCGGTTCACAGTTTAATGATCAATTTAAGGCAACAATAGAAACAAAAGAAGGAGAATTTACGCTTGCAAACGAATCTGTTAATGAAAGTGATTGGGTTCAACAAGTGAATGTAGACCTTCCGGGTGGAGACAAAACAGCATTTGCTACCGATTGGAAAAAAGTAACGTATGATGTTGAAGCATACCAAGGGGAAACAGTAACCTTGAAATTCCATACTTGGGATGAAGGCGATAGCATTTATGATACAGCTGTTTTATTAGATAACATTCAATTTAATGACTCTACATTTGAATCGTTAGAAGTAACTGGTGACGATAAGTTGTATTTTGGGAGCAATACGAACTTCTTAAATGCTGAATTTAAGGATCAATATGGTTCGGTATTGACTACAAATAACATAGCAATTGAATGGAGTCTTGCAGAAGATGTTGAAGGAATTAGCATTAACGCTGAAACTGGAGATATAACAGTCGATGGAGAAGTAGAACCTGGAACTGAAGTAACTGTTGTGGCAACATCTGATGAGTTGAAAGCTGAGAAAAAACTTGCTGTCGTAGAGGGGATCTTTGCCGAAAGTGTCTCAGCAGAAAATAATGATATATCTTTAGTTAACGTTACCTTCCCTGAAGGTGCTAATCTATCAGAAGAGGATTTACTAGGATCTGAGATCACGTTTGATGCTTCATTAGATTCTTCAGTAGTCATAGAGGCAGAATATAAGTCTATTGACGGTAACACGGCATTGTATGAAGTAAAAGGTGATGAATATTTAGTACCTGGTTTTCCATATGGGCTTTCATCGGATACATTGGTATTCTCGAAAGATTATACGGTGACGCTTGAAGCTGTGCAAGAAGAGCAGGATGATGTATCAGTCTTGACTCTGGATAATATTGAAAAGGGTTATGTAGTTGTTGGGGAGGATTTACTTGCAACAAGCCTAATGGATGGTTCGATTTATCTTGCTCCAAAAGGGGAGGATTACACTACCGGAACAAAGGTTGAAGCAACTGCGGGAGAACAGGTTCAACTAAATACGAATGATCTAGTTTCTGGTACGTATGAGGTCACGTTTGAATCTGACAATGGTGATCTAGAAGAACACGGTCCCGTTTATATCATTGAACCTACCGAAATTATAAAATTTGGTACTGGTGATGAAGTTTTAGAGGTTGATTCAGACGATTATCAAGTAACTGCTGCAGATGGAATCAAGGTAAATGAAGTGCTAGAAGGATTAACTGGAGCAGAAACCTCTAGCATAATCATTCAAGAATTTGATGGATCTGCCTGGCAAGACTTAGATCCATCATCAGAAGCTGAATTAGTTGAAACAGAAGCGACACCTGCAGAAGGGAATCATCGAATCCTTGTAACTTCAGAAGAAGCAGATGAGCAAGTTTATGAAATTATTATTTCGGAGACTTCAGAAGAGACTGTGGCATCAACGTTAACAATAGGAGATACTTTTAATCTTCAAAATGGCGTCGTAGAAATTATATAAAGTGCCTATCACTTCCCGAAATATGTCGAACGAAAATTCTTTATAAAGAAGCCCTGTGGAGAGAAATAAATCTCTGCAGGTCTTTTTTTTCTATCATATAAAAGGCCACAAGCGTGGTACCCCTTATTTACTATCTGATACCTTAATCAACACTTCCTCCCGATGGATAAATTTCTACTTGAAAGCACACCAATGGGCATTATATATAAAGTGTATGACTTAATATTAGGTGCCAGGTACCGACACAACTTCAGACAATTTAGTTTTAGAAGGTGAAAAGAAAAGCTTTATGGGGAGAGGACTCTTTGCTTGGTATGAGGAAAAGTATGAAAAGTTAGAATGGCTGCGGGCAACTGATGAAGATATAGCTCAATAAATGCTAAAGTGAAACACGGGGATGGTTTTATCGTTTCACTAAGGAGGTCCTGTGGAGAGAAATCTTCAAAATTTTGTTGAACGTTTGTTCTTGATATGAAGGAAGAGTAAAATCTCTGCAGGTCTTTTTTTCCGGCTCTTAACCAAAATCTATGGTTGACGAACTCAAGTATGCATATAAGTCCAGTTACACTCGAATATCGGGGTCAGACCCCCACTGCTTTAAAGACGGTTCTTTTGGCACGTATGATAATGTAACACGTCAACAAGTAGCTGTAATGCTTGCTGGAGCATTAGATAATTTCTCTTATTTTGGATGGAAATTACCCTACCTATGTCTAATAGATAGGGTGATTTTAGTGATTAAATTAAATTGGTGTAATTCCTAGTTGGTTTTGGTTATTGGTTATTCTGATTAACTTCTCGTTGGCAATCTTTACAAATTCCATTATGGAAATCTGGCTTAGTTGAATTATGATAAAACTGATCTAACTTCTTTGTTTTATTACATCTGTAACAAACCTTCTTTAACATCTTTGGCAATTTGTTTACCTTCTTTCATATCCATCTCTCATTTTCCCCTTGTTTTATATTTTTGTTGGTTTTGGGGCGTTTTTTCTGTGGGCTCTATAATGGCCGTATTTTCATTTCTTGAATAGGATAAAAACATACTGCCAAGCTTTGTACGATCGCCTTTTGTAATCCGGTTCCATTCAAACCCCCTAAAAAGATCTTTCAACACGAATTCTCCATCATCATTATTAAGCTCCTTTAGTGCTCCAACGGCATGATTTAGTAGTTCATTTAAAGATGTGTTCGAATCAATTGTCACTTCACTCATCCTTTCATGAAGATTTGTTAATGGCTGTTAGCTAATACCTAATGGCTATTAGCTAACAGCCATTAAAAGAATACTACCATACTAAATAAGAAAACACAAACACAAATTAAAAGTACCCTATAGAGTAGACACTTTAAAAAAACTACTTTACAGGGTACTTTTATGTATAATAGTAAAATACACAACTTAGAATGGGGAAGCTACAGTGAGTAACAAATTATTTACAGAAAAAGAAATTAAGATATTATCACGTAATCCATATGTTAAATCGGTTAGTGGTAAAGGGATTACTTATTCAGGGTACTTGGGGTCAGACCCCATGGGAGTATTGGGGTCATTCCCTCACTGCTATAAAGCGCTAAAGTGCTGCTAGATAGAAAGTCCAGTGGAGATAATATTCTCTGCAGGTCTTTTCTTTTTCTTTCATTTTTATAAAGGGAAGTGAAGCCCCATCATTTTGTTTATATGGGGAATTACACTTGCTATCTGTATTGTATTTGCTATTCACGTATATACTACAGAAGAGTGTGTCACAAAGTCATTTGCTCCCTGTTCCCTTATCCTTTTACTGATTATGGCATTTTCTCTACCTAAAAATGCCACACAAATTGATGATCAATTTTCTGAATTGCCAATGAAGGCGCCCAATCTCCATTGATTCCATTGATTCTTCCTTTTAATTCTCCCGGGTACAACACAATAATCGGTGATTACAGTGTTCATTCCATCAAACGTGATGGGCAAGCTTTTCTTATTATTGATTACATAGTTTGCAATCCATCTTCTCGCTTCTTGTATCCCACCCAAATTGTTATTTAGCGGTTCCTTTTTGCCATTATGTACGTATTCGACCACGTAAGGTTTAATATTCCTGCTACCCGTAATAATAAAATATAATTCATCTACCTTATTTACATGGCTAATGATTTGTTTAGGCATTCCGGAAGATCTTCGTTTAGATTTAAAGTTTCTAGTGACCATTAGAAACTGATTGATTAAATAGCTTTGAATATTATCGCCATTCTTATTTGTCTCCTTTAACGCATTTATAACATCAGACCACTTCAATCGTAAAACCTTGTGGCCCTCCCCCAAAAGTGTTTGATGAGCTGCTAATTGTGATTCATCTAGTACCCCTCTAATTTTAAATTCAAATAAAATGTTAAAGTTTTCTCCACAAATCCATGCATCAGGAATCGATCCGGAATTATCTTCGTATTTGTTTCGCTCGTCTAATGCATGTTGAAATGGAGCAATTCCAATAATATATTCGTACCTTTTATGTTCTTGTGGACAGTATTTTTTCCTCGTACTTATGTGTAAATTCTTAAATTTAAATTTGCATGCTTCTTTAGGTATTAGGGTCTCTAAAAATTCTTCTGTTAAATCATAGTCATGTAACGATAAAATACTCATGAGAATGTTAGTGTAATGATCTTCCTCTTGGGCTTGATATTGAAAGATATTAATTTTTAATCTCCTCCATTCTATTGATATAACGAGAGGCTAATTTTCAGCATAATTTATATAAAAATTGAAAGCCCACCCAAGGTATTTTTTCTGAACTTTTTATGTAACTTTATATTAACACCAAAATCCGATTAACTCATGGATTTTGGATAATATGTTTTCTTGGAATGAAGATCATTGTTATGTCGAATGAGAGTTTGACATGAGAACTGATACAGAGAGACCTCAGTAAGGTCTATAAATGCTAATCTAAGAATGTACAAAAATGATTGTTTAAAAATGTACAGTTTGGATGAATAACTGCATAATATTCTTGAGGAGAATATTGTGTACATCCAAGTAAATATAAACACAGATTTAGTAATTTCATTCTCCGTGCCTGTTACTTGTCGACTAATGCATCAGACTACACCCAGAGGGAACCGGATATGTCCAGTTCCCCCTTTAATCTTTTTAAGAATGAAGTCCTATGGAGGAAAATCCCGTAGGGCATTATGAAACTATTGAATATATTACTAGGTTTATTAGTCTGACTTTATGGGTGGACCAGTCTATCTGTCCCATGGTCCCCTTCCCGACATTACCCTGATATAGTATAATAGACCCAATTATATTTAATTGTATTGGGGCGATTTTTATGTATAACTCAGACTTTTACAACAATATGTTTGCAAATGACAATTTGTTTTCTCCGTTACCTGAAACATTACAGGTAAAAGAGAATGTTCTGGGGGGGATTTCACTTACAACAGGAAATGGTACGACAGTTATGGAGGGTATGCCAGATGTAACTGGTGGGATGAACGCCATGTTTGCAAATGGAGAAACGGCGACGATTAAAGATAATATTTATGGTGGCACAACAGTAGACATGACTGGTGTGGAAAATGATATCGTTGGAAGACCAACAATTTTTGGTGGGGAGAGCTATACCCAGGGCGGTGAATATGTGGGGACATTAAGCCCAGATTTGTTAGGTGATGGCTATCAGTTTACAGCACCTACTGGAGAGACATTGCTTTCAACATCGACAAGCTTTGATGGCGGGACTCAACTTGATTTTAATTCGTTTGCGACAACAGAATTTGGAGAGACAACTGCTAGTGCGTTTGATGTTGGGGATGCCTTTTATGGTATCGATGCGATCAGTTCCCAGATTTCCGTTGCTGATTTTGGCTCGGGGAGTATTAGGGTCAGACCCCCACTGCCTTGGAAGCTTAATTTTGTTTGAGTTAATGTTTTTCTTGGAAGCTATACATATTCTCTTTTTTATTCGTAAATAAAGGGATGTTTAGAAACGTATTTCAAATAAATTGATAAAAATATTTCCTGTATTTTTTCTAATATTCCACAAGATATTCCTTCTGACTGTATATTAAATGATGATAACTCATATACTAGTAGTAGAGAGGAGTGAAATTAAATGAATAGATCAATAAACGAGATTGATAAAGACTTACTCGCCTTGTTACATAAAAAAGCTTGCAAAGAACGAGTTGCATCAGTTAGCCAAATTATTACAGAAGCATCTGTATATGGTTACGATGGGTTTGTTGTAAAAGATGCATTACAAGTTTTAGTAGATAATGATATGATTTCTCCATTTTTACAGACATTATCATATGGGACTAAAACACAGGATTTTGTCGTCAATCAAAAATTTGAATATTTGTTCAGCCAAGAAACTGTTTTAAAAATATCAAGGTTATAAATGTTGGGTCAGCCTCCCACTGCTTTAAAGCGTTAAATTGATAGATTGAAAGAAAAGTCCTGTGGAGATAAATTTCAGCAGGGTTTTCTTTTTTCTTTCCCAATAATTCCTAAATGAAAGGGCAGAAAATCTCGTTTTCAGTGTTCGTAATAATCTTAATGAACGTCTATAAGTGATCTAATAACAACTTTGATTACGATAATATATGTTGATATAATAAACAAGTATGATAAAAGGAAGAAAATGAAGTTTAAGTTTTTAATTTGCATTACCATATTGCCCTTATTCATTGTCGGATGTTCGGAAAATAATGAAAAAAAATCTCAGCCAATGATTCGACAAATAAAATAGAACAGGCTGCTGAACAGGGAAATGAAGATTATGAGCAAGGTATAACGGACCAAGAAGATACTCAGAAGGAAGGTAAAACAAAGAACTAACAACGAAAATAAAGGAAGAAGAGCGCGTCCTTGATGGACAAGTCTATACTCAAGATGGCACTGCAATAAGAACGCTACTGTTAGATGATGCCGTAAGCGATGAGGTGATATCAGATGTTAAATAGGGAGCAAATAATTCTAAAATTAAATAATATTATGGAACAATACGAAATATTGGTATTATCAAATGAAAAAAAGAAGATAAAATAGTTCATCAAGGTATGATATGTGCATATTGCAATGTTTTAAAGTTAGATTCACAAAGAATTATTTCATATATTGAAACTGGTAATAAAATTTGGAAGGAATTATTAAAGGACGCATATTAATTTGGGGAGTATTGGGAGACTTCCATTGCATTAAAGTGATAAAGTGCTGGTATGACAGGGAAATTCTGTAATGAGTAAATCTTTGCATGACTTTTTTCTTTTAATTATATAACTCAACTTTCGCACCCGAAAATTAGCCTTTAACCCTTGCTATACTTTGATTCAAACCAAACTAATTATGCTGCTTTTGCCTTAAATTCGTCATCATCAAGAAATGTCTTCTTTAAAAATTGAGGAAGACTATCAAATAGCTCATCGATTATGCATTGGACTTTTTCTTCTGAAAGCACCGGTTCCTTTGAAAGCGTTGATTTTAAGACGTCTATGACCATCATGAGTGCCTGAGCAAACCGAATATCTTCCATTTCATCGCAGCACAAATAAAAGAGCTGTCCAATCGTTTTTGGATCTTTCTCTTCTCGGGAACTTAGCGCAAGCATGATATAGCGTGTGAAGACAATCGTAGTATGGGAAACGAGTGCATCGTAATGACGTGACTGGCATTCTTTAGCCAACCGAAGATGGGATTTGGCGACCTTGAAAAAACACTCGATATCCCAGCGTTTCCCATAAAGACGAATAACTTCTTCTTCCGGCAAGTCAAGGTTTGTTGAAAGAAGAGCCAGCCACTTTTTGGACCGATTTCGATCCCGTACAAAAACAATTCGGGCTTGTATTTCATTGCCATTATCGTCCAGACCCAAGCTGACAACGATAGACGCAAGAATCTTAGCACGACCGCGTTTTTTCCGAACTTTTTTATAGAGTTGGTTTAAGGTATATTTCTCGCCTTCATGGGTGTAATAAACCCGGTGCATACTTTTGAGCATACAAATGACATGTAGCGGATAATCCGAAACAACACGCTTGATCACTTTAGGAAAGCCAAACCAGCTGTCAAACAACAGGGTTCTGGCACAAAGCTGTATCGGGTTGATTTCGTCTAAAAGGTCAAACATCGCTTCAGTCGATTTTTGCAGAGCTTCCTGACGACGTTTGTAACCAACAGTACGCTTGTCAATTTCCGAATTGATTCCCTGTAAGCGATTCTGACTCTTTTTAGAGCTTAGCAATGAGAAAGCTAATGGAATGAACGTATTCCCATCTGACCACCCAAGTGTAAGCATTCGGAAACCTTTAACAAACTGGCCTGTCGTATGATCATGCACGCGTGCAAGCAGTTCGACGGATTTACTACGGGCTCGACTATACAAGGAATCATCAAATATCAGGACACGTTCACGATCACTTGATACCAAAGACAACAGTTTAGACACAATTACATTTTTACTCAACAACACAAGGAATTTTCGCCAGTTATACTTTGGGTTGTTGAGGAAACGGTGGACTGTATCTTTTTTAGGGGCACCCTGTATGCGGTCGGAATCGAGGATGCGATAGAGGTTCTTGCCATGCAAGACAAGCGAAAAAATAAACTGGAGAAGAAACATTGGAGAAAATCCATCTTCTTTTCGTATATTCGCCTAATTAAGCAATGTCCCTAGTTTGTTTTCCTTGAAAAATCGTGAAATATAAGAATTAGCCTCGTTTTTTGGTTCAGAGTTTGGTAAAATAGTAGCCATAAATACATCCCTTTCTGGTTATGGTTGTGGTGACTATATTTTACCAAATTGGGATGTATTTTTGTGTGTTTTTTAATATTATTTCTGGGGAGATCCCAGTTATATCAAGAGATTATAAATGGTTTTTAGCTGCGAAAGTTGAGTTATATAATGAAAAATCGGGCAGCAAATGGAGATACCTTCTATGTATTAATCCGTTACCTCATTCAATACTTCTCCCCGCTCCTATTGCAATTTTTTTTCATGCTTTTAGATAAGGGAAGAATAATTAAATACCAGAACAGTTAAATAAAGCCTTTATGAATAAATTTTTACTTGAAAGCACACCAATGGGCATTATAAAGTGTTTACTCATCAGGCGATATTTTGTTGTGTGACAACATCTATTAGTAGTCAGGAAAATGTAGATGGAAAGTCAAAACAGTTTAGAGATTGAATTTCGCAATCCAATTTGAGCCACCTGAAATTAGCAGATTTCACAAACTTGGGTTAAACATTTTAGTCTAGTGTTGGCTTGACATGGAGCTTCTATGGGCATGACTTCTTTGCGAAAGCGTGCGGTAAGTAAGGATTTCGCACCCCTATTAGGGTATCATGCCCCCCTCTCCATATAAAGCCAGTAAAGTTTTGTGTAAGATTAAAATTCACATAATAACAGTGGCTTGAATTTAAGTTGCTACATACAGAGATGATTAAAGCGCCGCTGGTGGTAAAAAGTTATGTCATTACTGGTACATTTCAGTGGCCGTAACAATCACAAAATAAAGGAGGAATGTAATGAGGAATTTAAAGAATTATAATTTAACGTTATTATCTTTTGTGATAGTGAATTTATTGCTAGTAGGTTTGGATAATTATTTAGCCTTAAGTATGGATAAATTAAATCAAAAAACATTTATAAAATTGCTACCTTTGTCTTCAATCGTTATATTATCTACGATTATTTTAAATGGGGCTTTGTCAAGCAACTTAAAATATAAACTAGTTTTTTTAAAAGTTAAAAATCCCCTCCCTGCATCTCGATTATACGAAACACTAAATAATGATTACAGAGTGACAATCGATCAAATATCAGAAAAATATGGACCAATTCCAAAAGATCCAAAACAACAAAACATATATTGGTATCAAAAAATCTACAAACCAAATCAAGACTCAGAGAAAGTTTATGATATTCATAAAAAATTTTTGATGACAAGAGATATGACTGCTATTTGTTTTATGATTTTTATGTTTTCAATAGTATATACTTTATTTTCTGGTACTTGGTTACATATGGTTGTCATTTTTATTGAACTTTTAGTTATAAGAGAAGTTGCTGCCAATTATGGGAAACGTTTTGTTTGTACTGTTGTAGCAGAGTCTATTTAAAATATTATTTATTATTAAAAAGGTATTTTAAATAAGCAGGGTGCTGTTGATGTAAAAAGTCAATGATAAAGGTACCTTCTATACTAGCTGATAGGTACCTTTTTAAAATTATTTTATGTCCTGTAAATACCAACCTTTATAAATATCAGAATACCATGTATATGTTGTTCGTTGGTTCGCAAACTTTTGATTTGTTACATATACTGGCATATTTGGCTTATTAGCATCTACTACCATACAACCTGCTTGGTTATTAGTGATATATGGCAAACCACGATAATTCCAAGCATCATAAGCCAAGTTTTTTGATTCGGCATTTCCAAAAAAACTGAGCTTAGGCTTTAAAGTATCAAGAAAGGAATAATCTCTACTTGATTTTCTGCCATGGTGCGGGGCTATTAGTAGGTCGATTTCAGATACTTTACTTTCATGATTTTCTAAAATATGTTCCCATGTTTTATTATGGGCATCTCCACTAAATAACACTTTTCCCCCTTTTCCTTCATATAAGATAACATATGAACAATCATTATAATCATCACATCTATTGGCTTCTTCTACTAAATCTTTAGTTGGTGAAAGTATATAAAAAGCATCACCTGGTCTTGTATCATCCTCATTTTTGGTTCTATAAATATTGTCATCTCCTGAGAATAATGTTAATCGTTTCGGATCTGTTTGAGGGTTAGAGTCTCTAAGATTTTTGTAAAACTTCCAATCATCCTCACGGTATATTGTAGATCTTGAAAAATCCTTTTCAGCTTTATTATCAGTGTCATAAAAATTTGCAGGTTTAAACTCTTCAACTAAATCCTTTATTCCATCCATATGATCCATATCAGGGTGTGTTAGTACAAATCGAAAAATGGAATTAATATTATGGTTTCTTAAATATTGTATAGGATTTACAGGGTGAGCCTTTTGATTTAAATTCCCTGAGCCGGCGACACTTTCCATTCGTTCTATGATTTTCTCTTCTTTTCTAGCGTTACAAACATCTATAAGCGATATACGGCCTGTATTGTGTTCAATTATAGAACAATCTCCATTATTAACATTTAAAAAATGAATTATTCCCATTTTAAGTATCATTCCTTTCGCTGTTCTCAAGGCACAAAATTTAATGAAAGAACTCCCTCTCCCACCTAAAGTGGTATAATTAACTTGGATGAGCAGGCACACTACAGAGCACGGGGAGGGGAGTGGTGCAGTATGATTTGCACTGCCCGCATTTTAAGATGTGCCGTTTGCTATTTTCAAGTACAAATAAGTGTGCCAATGAGCACGAAAACTAATCCTTGCGTAAACAATTCCTGTTTATTATGTGGCAAACAGTCAATGCCTGCTTTATCCACTATAAACTTTGGAGGGATGTGTTTATGCTTAAGATTGTTCATCCTATTTGCTGTGGAATTAATGTCCACAAAAAGTTTGTTGTGGCAACAGTTGGTACAACCAATCGGGGGTTACAGAGTACCAAACCAAGCAATTCTCGACTTTTACAGAAGATCTAATCAATCTTCGGGATTGGTTGATATTCCAATCTTGCATCCATGTCTGTATGGAATCTACAGGCAAGTACTGGCATCTTGTGTTTAATGTTCTAGAACATGATTGTGATGTCATTATTGCTAACCCAAAATACGTAAAAGGTATTCGTGGGAAGAAAACAGATAAGAAAGCTAATAAAATGCGTGTATGCCTTGACCATGTAGATAGTATTGAAAAACACATTGCCGATATTGAATCGGTTGTTTTAAATTTAGCTCAACCCTACTTACCACAGGTTGAATTAATATTATCTTTGCCAGGCATAAAGGATATTTTTACAGCCATCGCTATTATTGGCGAAATTGGCGTTGATATGTCTGCATTTCTTTTCCAGAAACATATTTGTTCTTGGGCTGGACTTACACCACAAAACAACGAGAGTGCCGGTAAGAAAAAATCGGTTCGAGTATCACGAGCAGGCGTCTATATCAAACTTTTATTGGTTCAATGTGCTAATGCGGTAATCAGAAGTAAAGATTGTCTTTATTTCCGGTATCACCAGATCAAAAAAAGCCGTGGCCATAAAAAAGCGATTATTGCCATTGCCCATAAACTACTCATTTGTATTTACCATATGCTTGATAAAAATGAGCCGTTTGATGCCGAACTATACAATATAGATTCTAATCCAAAACCCAAAAACACTTATGCACCGCAAATTACAGAAGACATGGCAATTCGTTATCTAGAAACGCTTGGTTATCAAATCCCCGATAAGCACGTTAAGATTTAGAAGCAATATCTAACACTAAAAATTTATTTTTTCGATCCTATGGAAGGGTCTGCTTTTCTATGCACTCTTTTCTTAAACTCCAATTTTTACGTTCTTTCAAACTAAGTAACCTCCCAAGTTTAAATGAAATTATTATATCTATAATTCTATCATTTGAATCAATATCATAATAGCTCTTTTCAAATAAAAAGTTTGTAGAAATTAAAAATTATGTTTTTTATATCTATACAACTTGTCTTAGTTTTACGTTGATGTATTTTTGCCGCTAGTTTTGTTAGGTGCCTGCGCATTGTCATTTGTCGAGAGTTTTTTCTGGAGTGCTTGGGGTCTGACCGGGTCTGACCCCCACTGCTTTCATAAACATCGGGAGAAGAACCAATTGCTACAATGTATGATTTTAGAGGTGATAATAGCGGGTGTTGGCATCGGTGATTTACGTGGAATTTTCAAGCAATTAAAAATATGAAGTGAATATAAATATGTAACAAACTTTCCAACGAGAGGCGGGAGAAAGATTAATCCAACAAATAGAAAGTCCTACTGTTGGGACTGTAGCGATCGTAAGCATGAGAGGATACTCAGTTCCATTATGTATCATTGGGAGGTTGGCGGGATAATCCATTTATAATAAGCGAAATGATACACTCAAGAAAAATATAGGGGGTGTTGGATAGATGGATAAAGTTAAGGAAGGGTTTGAGCGATGGCATGTCGAGCGTATGAAAGAGGAAATGAAAGAACTAATAGAATTTGCTTTACAAGATGGAGTTCCTGCACGATTTATTGAACGTATTATTAAAAGGTGCAATTTTAGCAAGGAAGAAGTGAAAAAAATTTATGAAGGTATAAATGATAGACGGATGAAATCAAACACCTAACAGGCCTGCATATTTAAGTGTTTGATGGTTATAATTTGAAAAGGAATGCACATCTGGTTAGACGATAAAACTGTAATAACACTTATTAAAAGGATTAAGAAATTCGATAAGCGTATTGGAATGAATACATAAAATAGTTATATACCATTGGGCGGATTGCTACAGACTCAGGAATGAAACCGATTGGATGTGATAGGAATGCATTGCAATTTATTTACAGGAAGTTACGCTTAACAATATGTATGCAACGAAATAATGAGGCATATTAGGTATACGTATACACAAAAAGACGAAGATGTTGTATACTGTTAGTGGAGAGAAAATAAAACGATAACGTGAATAAAATACATTATAAGAGGTGAAGAACATGAGCGTTAGTTCAGTAGTTGCAGTTTATGTCAGTAACTGGTTAAAACAACATAAAAAATCATATCAATGGTTAGCGGATGAGTTAGGAGTAAGCAAGTCTTTAGTTCAGCACATGATTAATGGGGATAGAACATTTACTTCCGAACGTATTTTCCAAGTATCGGAAGTGCTTGATGTTTCTGTAGATGAATTAATAGACAAGAAAAGTCCATCAAAGGAGTATACAGTCCAATTGAGAGGAAAGATTACTACCAGAGAAGGAGAAAGCGCATTGCAAAATGTTATCTTCTCATGTTTTAAAGATGATGAAATTTATTACGCAAATGAAATCTTCAACAAAGGAATCAAAGGTTGACGTTATGAGTAGTCAAAAGGTAAATCACGCTGATCGTATTGGAGAAGCTTTTGCTCTACAGGTATTAAGTGAACATTTTGGAACCGAAACCTTTATTGGTTCAAGTATAGAGTTAAAAGTGGAAGAACTGGCCTCCATCGTATACAAAGAAATAAGGGATCCTGACTTTTTTGGTGCAACTATCACACTAAAACGTGACAACAGAAAATACGTATTGCTAAACACATCTCAAACTCTGAGACATAGATATTTTACTGCTGCACATGAGTTCTGGCATGTGCTAAATATAAACTCAATGATAAAGGATGATATCGATCCTGAAAGAGCGGCTGACAGATTTGCAGCAGCACTAATGCTACCAGAGTCTCTTGTCCGTTCCTTAATCCGTTCTTTACAAGAAGATGATAAAAAGGAGCAGGAAGAGAAAAAAATAGTCATTCGTATATCAGACATATCTTCAGCTCCATATGTGGCGGTAGTCAAAAGATTAGTAGAGTTAAAACTAACAGATAATAAAGGACTAGCAGAACTTTCAGATAAAGATTGGACTGAAATACGGCGAGAGTTAAATATTGTAGAAAGTCCGTTGGATCAACCACAACGTATTAATCGTTTTACTGACTATGAGGAACGAATTGCTCAAGAAGTTCAGGACGATAATTTAAACTTTATAGAAGCCTCAAAGAGATTAGCAACCGTATCGCCGGAAAAGTCCGCAGAATATGCCCAACTGCGAGCGGCAGAGGTTGAAAAGGTCATGGATGAAATTGAAAATGATGAGGATGATGATTTCCTCGATGCACTATTTGAAACAAGGAGAACTAAAAAATGACGGTGCGCAGGGGGAAGGTTATCGTCGATACAAATTTGCTTATGCAAGCCTAGGGTTTCAAAAAACATGATATTTTTGACTGGATAGACCATGTATATGAAAATATTTATATTCACATCGAAGTAGTCAATGAGTTTAAGGTAGAAGCTGAAAGAAATATGATTCTAAAAGTCATTGAGGACAGAGGATGGACATTGTTTGACCAAAACGATGAGAACTCATTGCCAGAGAAGCATAGAGCAATATATTGGGGTTATGTGGATGGAGTTGGAGAAGGATTTGAAAGCTTAAAAGCTAAAAAAGAAGCACTAGGAAGAACCCCGAAAACATCTAATAATATAGGCGAAATCCATTGTATTGCCCTAGCTCAATTAATATCAGGTAACATTATCAGCAGTAATGACTTTGAAATTCGAGAAGTTATCAAGGACCAAGATATGAGGGTGTATTCGGATGAATTGGAAGAAGGCGTCCTTATAGAGCAAGATACAATTGAAGATTTTTGTGTCTATTCTGTACAGGCCGAGGTAGCAAAGCCAAGTTCAGTTGTAAAGTTTTTTAAAATATGTCACAGTGGTGATTTTGTGCAAAAGTTAAAAAACAAGGTATCTGTATTGAAGAAAAGATTAAATAAACTTCTAGAATGATGATATTAATACAAATTTAAGCTAATGGGCGTGTATAAATCTAGTGGTTTATACACTTATTTTTTTATAGTAAACTTTATGCTGTATTTGTCATCGCATAATTTTGATGAATATTAAAGAAGTAAATGTAAAAATCTTTGTGGAATAACTTTAGGAGGGCTTATAGATGATAAATAAATTAAAAGCAGTTTTTGATAAAGAATTTAGTTTTCCAATACAGTGTCTAAAATTTTTTAAAACAAGCGGTAATAATGACTATAGTTTATTAAAAACATACATTGAAAAAAAGGGCGTATACCGCTTTTTTATGTATCAGAATGAGGAAAATGTTACTCTGTATATAGGACAATCTCATACAGCTACTCATGGTTTAAAAAAAAGAGTAAAACAAAATCTTACAGCTCTTGATACAGGCGGTACTTTCAGAGATAACTTAGCCATTATAAAATTTGATGGTGATATAAATAAATCAATAGAATTTATCAAACAAAATGCGTATGTACAGTTCATTGTCGTGGAAGATGATTATGAAGAATCGCAAATTAAAATGCTGGAGCAAATTGCTATTTCATTATTCGAGCCGCTATACAATAAATAAGTGTTGTTTTAAGGGAGTACCGGGGTCAGCCCACCACTTTAAAGCGCTAGTAAAAAGTGAAGTCCTGTGGAAAAATCTCTGCAGGGCTCTTCTTTTTCTTTTATTTTTATAAATTTAAGGAAGAGCCCAACAAAAGTGGTCCTGAATGAAATAATTTGAACCTTAATCAACATTTCCTCCCGCTTCCTATTTATTAGCAATTTTTCTCGTACTTTTTGAAAATATATCCCGTGCGATTTTTAATTGCAGATATGCTGGAAACCTTTGTTATAATATAAACAAACAATGAAATTAGAAGGTATTGGAGTCAGACCTCCGCACAATTCGGACATTACTTTTTGTTCGAGAAGTCGGCCAACCATCCTTGGAGAAATATATTGGCCATTGGGGATTTGAAGAAAAAACTGCTGGCAGATGATTAGACTAAAAGAGATAGGGACACACCAAGGTTAAGAATATGAAAGGTTGCTAAAGTATGGTAAAGGTAACAAGCAAACTTAAAAATTTAATTTATAGCATTCTTTTTTTATTCCGACCAATAACAACTGTGGCATTCAGTTTTGTGTTTTTGGTTTTAGCGTGCATTGTATTATCTGTTATTATTATTTATATGGATGAAAACTTAAAAGCGTATGATGTCTCATTATCAATCTTGACTGGTATAACGGCTTCACTTTTAATTGCGATAATGACGGAACTATATAATAACTATCGTTTCAATACTAAACGGCAACGTGAATTAAGAGAATATTTTAGATGCGTAGCCGGGTATGAAATTCATCAAAGTTCAATAATGAAAGTTAATTCTAGGTATGAGTCAGATTATACGTTAGGAGATGGACGAGCAAATGCTGTTTTCCGGCGGCTAGGTGAAATTATCCCAACACTCAGGGAAGCATTAAATAATCGAGACTATCTTTACAGGACAGAAATTAAAGAGATAGATGATATCCTATACAACTACGATGACATTGTTAAAGTCATATCGATAGGTTTACTTGGTACATATTTGGGATTAATACGTCAAAGCCATGATGAAACGGCCGATGATAAAACTAAGAGGGATAATGAATATAATGTGGAAAGGGAAGGAATGGAGTATCATGAAGTTATTGATGATGAATCAATAACGGATTATCCTGAACTATTCAATTTTCTAAAAAAAGAAGCGATGCATTATGTTGAAAAGAAATATAGTCCAGATCTTTATGATCAAGCTTCTGAACAATTGGAGTCCGTTATAGAGAAAGCTATTTCCAATAACCATTATGTTTTTAATGAATATTTTGAAGTAACCGATGCTCGGTATGAATCAGCTGAATTGATGGATGATGAAGAGCTTTCATATAAAAGACGAAATTTTGAGTTTCGTTCAAATATGATTAGTAAGGCTGGCGGTGATATTGATAGATCTATGACAAAGCTACAAAAGAGGCTGACTAAGGAACCTTATATTTGGACAATGGCCAGTTATAGAAAAACGGACTAATTTGAAATCAATGCTTGGGTTAGACCAATTGGCCTTTATGCTAGTTTTCATCATATTTTTAATTGATAGAACGGTAGCTGCTTTTATAACAAACTTAAAAGAAGGTGAAGTGTCATGGCTAGCTATCTGATTAGCTATAAGGATCCTGAATTATTGCTTGCCCCCTATGGTATTGTTTAAATAAGCCTAAGATTCCTACTACAATTGCTAAAACCCAAACTGGTAGTGAAAACCACCCAATTATTGGGATCATATTAAAAACTAGTCCAAGTATAGCTAGTGAAATTGAGACTATAGCTGCAGCATTTGAATAACATAATCACTCATTCCAAAACCTCCTATTATTTACTTAATATATTCAAATATCTCTATTTAACTTTTCAATATTGGGGTGTGAGTTCGGTACCTGCCACTCCCTGAAAGAGGAAATTACGTAATTCCGATAATTACCGTAAACGTTCACTCTACTACTGGTCAACGTTATAAGGTGAGCAGATTGTTGAAGGTGAAGCTTACTTTGAATTGAAAAAGTGCATTGTGATTAACATTCTAAATTTTAATTTACTACACGAAACTGATCAGTACCATAGCGTTTTTAAACTCAAAGAGGCTAATCAAGAGTTCGAGTTAGTCGATGATTTAGAAATTCACTATTTGGAACTAAAGAAATTTGTAGAAGTTAATGATTATGATCAACTTAGCACATTGGATCAATGGCTATTATTTATTCGAGACACTTCGGATGACAAGAAACAAGAATTAATTGATCATATAAAAAAACGAAATGAGGTGATTAATATGGCTGGGGAAATCTTAAACAGAGTTAGTCAAGATGAAGAAGCCAGAGCGATATACCAACAGCGAAGGAAATGGTATTTAGATAAGGTTTCGAGTGAGAAATATCTTTTACATGAAGGTGAGGAAAAAGGGAGAAAAGCTGAAAAAATTGAAATGGCACAGGAATTAATACGAAAAGGTATGGATAGTGATTTTATTCAGGAAGTTACAAAGTTACCTAAAGAAGAAGTTGAAAGTATTAAACGAGAAAAGAGAAATTAATATGGCTGGAGAAAACAGAGTTAGTCAAGATGAAAAAAGCCAGAGCGAAATACCAACAAGGAAGGAAATGGTATTTAGATAAGGTATCAAGTGAGGGGTATATGCTTAAAAGGGTAAAATGAATAAAGTATTGTAGCGGCTGAAGGATTAATATTAATTTGACAGGAAGTAGCAACTCGCAAAGGATTGCTTTTCTTTTTTATGACTAGAATTTTCGTTCACCTCTCAATTTAAAAAATATCACCAACGGTACTGGTGGAGTCTGATTGGTCGCAACAATTATGGGAACTTCTATTAGGGAACACATCGAATCCGCTGGAACAGGTGATTTTTCCAAGGAGGGCTATGCTGGTCGGATAAAAGTTTCCGCTGAAATCATCGAAAATATTGATAAAATCGCAGCCGCAAATGGTAACGTAGAAGGGGATGAAGACAATGCGTTAGATTTGGCGGGTGTTTTCAATGAGGAATTGTCTTATAGTGCGGAAGGTGAGTTAGCGAATTTTGGAAGCTATTTTCAGAATGTGATAGGTGAACTTGGTACAATATCCCGGGAGTCCCAAAGGATGGAACAAAATACTGAAATATTACGACAAACTGTGAATGAAAATCGTTTATCTGTAAGTGCGGTTTCATTAGATGAAGAGATGGCCAATTTGATTCAATTTCAGTATGCTTTTGACGCCGCTGCAAGGCGAATGACGGCAATCGATGAACTTCTTGATCGAGTAATTAACAAGATGTAAATATTGCTGGGAATTGTTGACGCTTTACTTATTTGGGTTGTCTGTCGCTTGTTAGATTCTGTTGAATAAGAATGTTGATAATAGGAATGTCATGTGGAGAGAAATGAACTGTCCCCTGTTAAGTAGACAGGGGGCAGTTCAAAATCTTTGCAGGGCTTTTTTTTCTTAATTTCCGGGGTGCCTGTCACTCCTCCAATGATGGAATTTTAAAATGTTATATACAGTTATAACGAATTAATTGCGGTGAAATTAACTATCCTTACTATATAATTAAAAGATGAGAAACAATTATTCGGTATTCATGGATTTTAAATGTTGTGAGTGTTATAATAAGGGTAAGGAGATGATGTAAATGACGGGTTTTCATGAACAATCATCATTAGATCGCCATGTGGAACAAACATTAAATAATATTAATACCTTTATTGATGGCGAGGGTTTAAAAAGGAAGAGACTTGCAAGAAAGCTAGGAATGTCCGAGTCAAACTTCTCTGATTATTTGAATAGGAAACGATCGAATATCCTTGACTTTGCGGTTCGATTAGCAGAAGTGTTAGGTCTTGAGGAAACTTATTTTATGAATCCTGAATTTGATTATCAACCAAAGGAATTTGCGGATATGAGAACAACTGCTTTTTCAGCGGGTACTTTGTCTAAGGAAGGCGAAGAAGGGTTACATCAACTGTTGAGGATTTGCGAATTGATTGAAACCTATAATATGGAGGAACAATCAAATGCCTGAACTTACATTTGATGATCTGTCAAAGGTTTTGGGAGAAAACAGGGACATCCGTTCAGAAATTAATATGGCAGTAAATCATTATCTACAAAATTATCATCCTAAAGGTTGGAATCGTATTGATGGTGCAAAAAAATTTATTGAACAAAATCATTATTTAATTGAAGCACCCATTCATGATTTGACTTTCGGGGGGTTTATAAGGACGACGAATACGGATAAAATGATTTGTTATATTAACTCAGCTCAGCCAAGAATGTATCAAAATTTTGTTGTGTTTCATGAGTTATATCATCTAGTTAATAGCCTTAGGAAAATAGAAAATTTACATCTTGTTGAAGTCGAGATTGACAACCGAAGCGAGGAAAGAAAAGCAGACTATTTTGCCTCACTGATATTACTTGATGAATATAAATTGTATTCTTTCTTTTCTGGACCTGAAAATAGGCAAGAGACTCTTTTTACAAAAATCCTACTTAGTATGAATACCTTCAAAGCACCTTATAAGGCGATCGTAATTCGGCTATATGAGCTTTCCTTGATTACAATAGAGGATTTAAGGGATCTTTTTGATAAAAAGATAAATTTTGTAGAGGAGTTTCGTAAACTTGGGAAGGACACCTATATACTTGAGTCAAGTCATGTAATTAATTTTAAGGGGTTAGAAAGTTTAATGGATCATAATTCTCTTCCAGAAGTAGCTCAAATATCTAATAAAGGGATTCTGGAGGAAATACAGCGCTTCTTTTCTGACATTGGAAAGGAGAAACGCCTATAATGTACGAAAGCCTCGATCAATTTATACAAACAGAAACGTCCTTTATTACGGACGTAGAAGAAATAGTAGATATTCTGTATGATATGGGGCAAGTGTTTTTATATGATACTTCTGCCATATATTCACATGAACTTACGTTTCATCACCATAATGATCTTACATTTCACAAATACACTCAAGGCTTTCCCATACTGTTGACAGACACCGTTGCAAAAGAAATGAGAATTGTTGAAGATCAAGATTACCGATATCTAGATTACCTATCTAATTTTGATAAAGTTCTTTATGTAAAAGAAGAAAACTTAATTGACTTACTTAAATTAGACTATGAATTAGGTGCAACCAGAAGTAAATTTTTAATTGCTAGTGATCGGGCCTTTACGAGCATTCAGCTGCTAAAAGAGCAAGTTAAGGTTGCAAAACAGCACTTTTCGAAATCGGAGCAGATGATATTTTCAGCATTTGATTCCTTTTTCTTAGAGAATGGAAATACGAATAGAGGGGAACTATCTTTACTTTGGGTTTCCACCATCATTGAACAATTACCGGGAAAGACAACTGTAACATTTGTTGGAATGGATCACGGTTTATACGACTTTGTAGATAGGAGCTATTTTACCACAAGAAAGACTAGCCCCTTTTCAAACGTTATTACATTCCTAAGCAATGATACTCTCCTCCAGAGTTGTTACAGAAACAACCCTAATCAAGAGGCCCTAGCAAAGTTAATTCCTATCTACAGAAGTCCGGATAGGAAAACGTGTTATTTCAGAAAGGTGAATAAGGTATTGAACCTGAACCAACAAAAAGAGAAAATCGGTAACAAAGAATTCGAGCAACTGGTTGCAAATGATGAAATTGAAATTATATATTAGAAATTAGGGAATACACGAAGAGGGAATTCTCTTTTTTTGTTTTCTATAGGGGTTTCCGGATTGGCACTAATTCAGCATGTGCGATTAACATTAATAAGTAACATTAAACCAAGCTATTGACACGGATGCTGCTGTGTTTTCAGTAAAATAACCCCTTAAGTAAAACCAAAAGGAAAATTGGAGATTTAATCCTTATTCAAAACTCCCCATCCGTCCAAAATGACTTTAGCATCCTTATTTAAATAATTACCAATATCATTTCGAATAAACAGTTTAGGAGAATCGTTTGTCGCCATTTTAAGGCCTTTAATATTAAACGTACTGGCATAGGTATTAATCGTTTTAACTTTGGCGATTTCTTGTCTGGTTAGTGGTTGATATCCAGCCTGTAACATATCTGAGATAAAATTAAATATCTCTCTAGCATTTTTATTTAGCTTATGCTTATGTTCTTCTAATTCACTTAAATTGCTTTCAATATATTTTCTAGCAGAGGAGAACTCAAATTCTTCCGTGCAAGTATTTACTTTATTGATAACTTCGTGTAGTTGCATCGTTTTTTATCACATCTTTCTATCTGTTTTTGGTGATTTCGTACCCCTTAGCAGAATACATAACTACTTTTGCCAAGGGGTCAAAATCATAATTTCCTTTAACGCGACTATGATTCGGCATGGTAATGTTGAGAAAAGCTATATTCGGTTGTTTTTGCTTATATACTATAATAGCTTCTTGGCCATCAGCTACTTCTATAACACCTTGAAAATCAGTGTCATAAATCTTGAATGATACTACTCAAGATGTTCCTTGTCCCTCTGATTTCACCATTCGCTGGTATTTTATAATTAATTCATCTAATTCTTGGCTGCACTTTAAAGTTTTTTTACTGTCAATACCGAACTTTTTGGCTGCTTTTACCATCATTTTTCTTTTACGATTAATTAACTTCAGTAGGTACCCTGTTGTTTCTTTTCTATTTATAGTAATCATCACGCAATCTCCTTCAATCTCTGATGTGACACTTAAAAAGGCGAACCGTAGAAAATAGGCTCACCTATTAAGAATAGATTACTTCGGTAACTAGGCTACCATAACTAAAAAGCTTTAGGTCCTTGGCTTTGCGCCCTTATCTTTCAATAAGTTTGCCATTATCGGATAAACTATATAGATAGTCCAATTGAACTATGTTTTACCTATATTATCTATCGGCGGAAATAACAACTTTATAAAGGGGTTTTTCAAGGGACATGGGGACAGGTTAGGTGTCCCGGGCTGTATCCCGCGTCATACGTGGATTTTCCCCTGGGACAAGAAACCTGTCCCCATGTCCCACTGCCCATGTCCCGCTGCAAATATGTCACTAAAATGTCGAAAATTGGCTGTTTTGTGACTTTCATTGGTTTTAGTGACATTAACCTGTATGTTTCGACAATAACTGCCATTATTCATTTAAATGTGAGTCTGTTCGTTATAGACTTCGTGGGGTTTCGACAAATAAAACACCCCTTTCTAAAATCCTGTCGCCTTGACAGCGTTTGCGATAATAGAAGTAGAATAGCTATTACTTTTGCAAAAAGCCGGCTTTTTAGAAAGAGGCTGCTGATGAATCCAGCGATCAAACTAACTTTTGAAGAAATTGTTAACCAACATGAGGGGAGAATTTACTACTATATCCACAAACTAAACATCAACGATCCTCACCAAGAATTTTATCAAGAAGGCCTTTGTGCATTGTGGAGCGCCTGTGAGACGTATCTGCCGGAAAAATGTCTGCTTGATACATACCTCAACTACACTATCCGCAATCGTTTAGTCGATTTGCTACGGAAAAAGCAACGAGAGCAGAAACACGATAAATTTGTTTACCAAGAAGAAACGAAAATGATGGAAAGTGGTAATCGCTGTAATCAGATGAATCTGCCTGTTGATAAGGACCCGCCGATACCTAATGAAAACTTGGAATTGTGGGCGCAAGTAAAGGCACAGCTAACGGAAAATCAATGGAAGTGGATTGATTTTTATATATTGCGGGATTTGTCGATCAAGGAAATTGCGGAACAGGAAGGTGTCACCGTTGATGCTGTTAAAGGCTGGGCGCGGCAAACCAGGCGTAAATTGAAAAACAATCGGATTAGAAAGCTGCTGTTGCATTGTCTCCATTGCGATGATATGGATCGTATAATCGCAGTTTGATAGAGGGTGTCCGTCCTTGTGGGTCTGTTACCACTGGGGCGGGTGATCTTCTTTTTTTATTGTTCACAAAGTTGTCACAGAAAATTGTCACTTTTATAACAAAAGATGACACTTAACTAGGTACTTCGTTCGATTATAGGAGTAGAGGGGATACTAAAAATAGTTCAAAAGTCATTTTCGGATATGGAAATATTTTTTGTAAGCGATTTAGTTATTAATGTTCCTTCCCTTATGTAGAAAATATTCTAGTATCATTTGAAAGCGGGCTTTTGAGAAAAGAGGAGAAAATTGAATAAGGATAACAAGGTATCATTTGAAGAAATTTTCAAGCAGAATGAGCGACGGATTCATTACCAGATTCACAAGCTACGTATTCAGGATCCACATCGGGAATTTTATGTAGAGGGGCTATATGCCATGTGGTTGGCTTACAAGAAATACAGGCCTGATCAGGGTTTGATGTCGACCTACTTCAACTACACGATTCGGAACCGTTTAATTGATATGCTCCGCAAGAAAACGAGAGAACAGGACCACAATAAATATTTCACCCAAGAAGAAGAGCGAAAAGCGGGTAATGGTAACCGTTCGCGCAAGGATCTTATTCCCATTGTGGATACTTCCGGTATAACTGTGACAGATGATGCACTGTGGGATGAGATAAAAGCAATGCTTACGGAAAATCAGTGGAAATGGGTGAAATGCTATGTCATTGACGACATGCCACTAAAGGAAATTGCGGAACAAGAAGGTGTCATAGTAGACGCGGTCAAGAGCTGGAGTCGAGAAGCCAGAAAAAAACTAAGGAACGCAGGAGTAAAAGAAGCACTGATGTGAGCATGGGGGTGGGACGTGGGGACAGGTTAGGTGTCCCAGGCGATTTTGGCGCGGGGCATGGCTTGGCGGGTGGGACAAGAAACCTGTCCCCATGTCCCACGAACGGGACAACAGCGCCCATGTTCCATTATTTTTGAAGGGATGGATAAGGATGAATTATATTAAAGAGATTAATGCGTTTTATGATCGGGTGGAGCGTACTCCGTTGTCTGCGTCGGCAATTGTTTTGTGGTATACCTTAATGCATATGAATAATAAGGCGATGTGGATCGAGGAGTTTACGGCGGCTGGACCTGTTTTGCGTTTTAAATCGGGGTTAACGGAGAGTTCATTCAAGCGGGCTAGAGCTGAGTTGAAGGAGAAAGGCTATATCACTTATACGTCACGTGGCCGGAATCAAGCACCGGCTTATCGGATGATTCGACTGGATTTGGCTGGGGCTGGTTGTGGTGCAGGGACGATGACCGCTGATGGAAGGGATGGGAGCTGCTTGAAGGCCGAGCAGGTGGACATGCGTGCGGACCAAATTACGGATGGCGGGACAGACCAAGTTACGGTCGGGAAGACGGACCAGACTATGGATGTTGGACTGGACCGGGGTGTGGATGTAGAAGCGAACCAGAACGTGGACCGGGAGATGGACCGGATCACGGACCATTTTACGAACCAGAACGTGAACCGTGATATGAACCAGAACGCGGACCACCTCGCGGACCACCTCGCGGACCACCAAGCGAACCGAACTGCGAGCACATTAATTAAACATAAACAAAACATAAATAAAACAAAACAAGACGAAACAACTGCTGCTGAAGATGCATTTGTTTTTTACCAAGAAAACTTTGGCGTGATCAGTCCGTTTGTATCGGATTCGTTGTTGAATTGGGTAAATGACAGCGGCGAGCCATTGGTAATGGAAGCGATGAAACGTGCGGTAGAGCGTAATAAATTGAGCTGGCGATATGTGAAAAGTATTTTGCAAGCATGGGATCGAAAAGGGATATCGAGTGTAGAAGATGCGAAGGCAGAGGAGGTAGCTTTTCAGAATGAACGGAAGCAGCAGAGCCGTAGGAATGGGCTACAGCAGAATGTGGAAGTGGTACCGGATTGGTTCTGGAAGCGTCAACAGGAGGATGCATTGAAGGCGGAGAAAAAGGAACAGCAGCTGCTTGAAGATGACCCAGAAACGGAGGCGGAAATAATGGCCTTGCTTGAGAAGCATCGTAATATTGGGTGTCAGGTGTCGGCGCAATTGTGAAAATGAGATGAAATTGTTAAAGGCAATTACGAAATAAAATTAAAAATGTTTGGGAGCCCAATGCCGTCTTGAAAAATTTTGTGGAAACTCCTCTCCAGGACTTCTTGGTACAGAAATGACCCAAAAATCAACTGCCAATACATTAGTCGTCGGAAATATTTAGGACACTAGATGTTATGTGTTGTTTTATGTGTATAATGATGTGTATAATATAAGTATAAAAAGATCGTTAATGCATATACTAATGGTTGAGGAATGATGAAAGTGGGTGCTTTTGTAATGACAAAGGAATACCATCCTATTGCAAATTCTAATACTTTAGATTTCTTAAGAAAAAATGTTTTAAATGTTACGGACTTAACAAGAAGCAATAAATTGTCAGAAATACTTGATAGTTTCTCGAACGGAATGTCGGATGAGGTATTTGTTATTCAAAATGGGAAAAAGAAGGATGCCCAGGCAGTTATGGTTGACTTTGAATATTTTGAGCAATTGCTACATTTTAAAGAAATATTAGAAGAATCGCTTGATAAAGTCGCTATAGAAGAAGCTAATACTCGAGCAAACAAACCGGCAAATAACTCTTTATCGGATACCTTTGATAAGGAGGATATCAACATGAATGAGCTAATGGAATTATTAGAGGAAGAATGATTTGAAAAACTTTGAGGAATTACAGGCACTAATATTAGAGAAGTATAATGTAGAATTAAAATTTGCCGAGGATGTTAAGAAAGATATTAAAGCGATTAATAAAGGACATAGACAAACAGTATTATTAGAAATAGTAAGAAGGGCAAAACAAGGACCTTTATTTAAACCAGATGGAGTAGCAGAATCTTTACACGGAGACTTACATGGTTTTGCTAAAATAAAATCTAAAACACTCAATGTTAGAATAGTGTATCGCCCGATTGACGAGAGACCTATAAGAATGGAAGTAATTGCAATTGGCCCGAGAAACAAAGAAAAAGCATACCGAATCGCAACAGAACGTTTACAAAAGTTCTTTTACCAAATGGATAATATTAAATAATAGTTGAGCCTAACTGAGTATGTTAGGCTTTTTTTAATGATGCGGGACGAATGTGTTGAATGAATGGAAGGTCCTGTGGGGGAGAAATCTTCGCAGGGCTTTTCTTATTCTCTCATTTTAAAAAATTCCACGAATCATCATTTTCTATTCCCACCGTTTATCTACAACTCATGAAAAACAACACTGTGTTTGATGGATAACACCGTAGCCAATGACAAGGGACGAAAGGGCTGATTAGCCAGCTGATAATTGCCCCTTTTATTTTGGTAAAAGTTACGTATATTTCGTTACTAAGATGGGTGATATAATATCTAGGTTAGTTTAGTGGAGAGAAGGTAACTGAATCAGTTAGTTAACAAAAACCTAATGGAAGCTATTGAAGCTGGCAGAAAATACTGCACATGATTTAATTAATGAGAATTGTTGCTTTCAAAAATTAAATCTAGTGAAAGAAAATAACAGGGTAAGATTTCAAAAGTGTTCTACAGTCTGCTATGAATATAGATTGCTTGTGATTAGGAGAGAATGAGCATGAATGAAATTGTTTATATTATTGGACTGGTTTTTGTTCTAGCTATTATTTTGATAAGTATTGATGATGTAATATGGGATATTTATTATGGATTCAATAAATTACTTGGGGAAATTAAAGTTTCAAGTATTGATGTGGGGAGTATTGAGGCAACACCGCCAAAAATGCTAGCTATTATTGTAGCAGCATATAATGAAGAGAATGTATTGAAGTCTGTGATTACCAACTTAATTCGATCGAATCAATATCCAAAATCTATGTATCATATATTTTTAGGAGTTTACCCTAATGATCCTGTTACATTAAAAGTTGCAAAAGAGCTTGAAGAAGAATTTGATCATGTACACAAAATTATTCATATATTGGAAGGGCCGAGCTCTAAGGCAGATAATTTAAATAATGTCATAAAAAATATATATGATTTTGAACAGAAATATCATTTGAAGTTTAGTGCTGTAGTGATTCATGACTCGGAGGATTTAGTTCATCCATATGAATTTTAGGTACAACACTACGGAAGCTAGGGCTTGTATCTGAAAAGGATATTACGAAAGCAGTATGTGACATTACGCAGCAAACATATGTAGACTTTTCACATATTCATTATGCTAATCAATATATTAACCATTATGATAAAGAGCTGCTGCAAACAATTAAAGCTGTTCCTGTTTTACGGGCGAATGGAAAATTAGTTGTATTAACGAGTGTGGATTCAAATGAAACGGTTATTAGGGAATACTTCTATGAACACGTGATTCTGATATATACTACCAGATCTTCTGTTTTAGATTGGATTGTTTATAAAAATAGAAGAGTATGTGAATAAAGGCTATATCAGCGTGGATCAAGGGATGATTGCTTTAGGTTATCATAAAGATGAAAATATTGATGATATTTTACAATCGATGGGTTTATTAGCTGGGTGCTTGTCACTTCCTGAGGATAATAGAGCTTAACGTTAATAGGGACATGGGGACAGGTTAGGTGTCCCACTCTACATCCCGCGCCATACGTGGTTTTCCCCCTGGGACAAGAAACCTGTCCCCATGTCCCACTAAAAAATATACCCTAAGACTCTATCCAAATCTTCTAGCAGGCTTGATAATAATGCGTCTCCTAATATATAAAATATAATGGACATAATTATAACTGTCGCTAGGCTGAGGTAGACTTTTTGCCCGTGTTGGTTAATGGTAGCTACTTTTTCATAAACGAACAATACTGGCACGAATACGATGGAAAAAAGCAGCGAGATTGAGATCGGTATCATTATTAATTGACCAGAACCGATAATCCCACCTAAAAAGGCTATTGCATTTAATAACGTAAATGGGACAAGTAAACTACCGAATTGTGCAAGTAGTAATTTGATAGAATCTTGATGATTTCCAATCTTAATCATGGCAAATGCGCTGAAAAAGGCTACAGCAAGTATGATGAGAATGAAAATAATTAATTGCAAAACAATCGTAAATGGTAAGGATGAATCCGACATAAAAAATGATCCAAATGACTTAAAAATAGAATTCGCATAAAAATACACACCTAATGAAAATAGCACCATATAAAGAGCGATTGTAATGACTCCATTAAGTAAATAACTTTCATTTACTGTAAATGCAGTTGATGGATTTTTTAACAAGTCAAGAAAATATCCCCAGTACTGCTTGAGCGCTTTTTTTGCTGTTTCCACATTTTGATTCGGCTGCAGTGTCTGTTCTGTCGCAGGATTTGGTTGGTTTGGTCTGGTTTCCGTTGACGCGGCAACTGTTTGCTGGGACTCGGCCTGATCCACATCCACATACATTGGCTGACCGCATGCTTCACAGAATTTGCCACTTTCCTGTTCGTGATTACAATTGGAGCATGTTAGCATTTCTTATCCTCCCTTATATGTATTTTGTTTAGGACAATCTAATATTACAAGAGCAATAGTCTTTTGTCACTAGAGAATTGCAAACATCTGGAATGTACAAGTATAATTTTAGTATAGACATGGTAAGAACGAATTACATAATGATTGCTAGCAGTCTAAATTCTAAATGAAAGCGGGGATAAATTCCTGGTTTTGACTTCATATTATGAAAAAGATAGACGAATAATAATAGAGAGTAAGTTTTTCCGACTATAACATAATCCGGAGGGAAAGAGATGAAGTATTGCAAGAACTGTGGGCATTCACTGAAGGAAGAGGCTCAGTTCTGTCCAGAATGTGGGACAACCGTACAAAAAGCGGTAGAGACCGACCAAATATCGAAGCAAAATAAGCCAGTGGAAAATCAATCTGTACATACAGCAAATACGCAAAAAACGCAAGATACTCGGCAAAACAGGACAAAGAAACCTTTTTTCAAAAGTAAAAAATCAAAAGTAATTACGATTATCGCGGTTATTCTTGTGATCGCTTTGTTTGGAAGCTATTATACAATTAATAAAATAATGATGAGTCCTGAGGCTGTGTCAGACCGATTTATTCAAGCCGTGAAAGAAAAAGATGTGACTCAACTTAGAAACTTTATCAATGAAGGGCAATTGGAAATGGACGCAACAAAGGCGGATGTGAAAACTTTTCTAGCATTTTTAGAGGATCGTCCACAAATGATTACGGCAATTTCCGATCAATTGAAAAAGGATGTTCAAAAGCTGGATACGAGTTCAAATGACACGCTAGCTGCCTCTGATTCAAATGACCATACTCTAGCAAATTTGAAAAAGGATGGGAAAAAGTGGCTCTTGTTTGATCATTATGTTGTTCAAGTTCTACCAGTTTACCTGGAGGTTTCGTCAACAGAAGACAAAACGACTATTCTTATTGGTGATAAAGAGGTTGGAACGGTAAATAGTGAAAATGAAAAGAAACTTGGACCCTTTTTGCCTGGAATCTATAACGTAAAAGCTGTTGTAGAAGGAAATTATGGAAAAGTAGAAAACACGCAAGAAGTAGATTTTTCAAATTTAGAAGAACTAGAGGCTGCTTCTTCCTTTGACTTCTCGGATAATTATGTGGAACTGTATTCGGATAATGGTGATGCGGTCCTATATGTAAATGAAAAAAGCACGAAAAAAACGATTAATAACATCGGAAAATTAGGCCCTATCCCAATGAATGGCTCCGTGGAAGTTTTTGCACAAAAGAAATTCGCAACAGGTGTTAAAAAAAGTGATAAGGTGAAGATTACCGAAGACACCTATGATCTAGATTTGAATCTTGGTTACGATGATTATGATGAAGAATATGAATTGACGCAAGCAGAAATGGAAAAACAAGTAAAACTAGAAGAACAATCGGATGAGGTAATAGAAACAATTTATGACCATTACAAACGAATTTCTAATGATGATTTTAAGTCTGCATACAACTTGTTTTCTTCTAACATGAAAGATAAATTTGGTGTAGACGGCTGGGCAAAAGGCTTGAAAGCAAATATCAGTGATGATGTGACATTCGTGGAGGTCGAAAGTATTGACGGTGATTCGGCAAAAGCATATTTGGAAATGACGTCCTATGATAATCAGGAGGATGATTCAACGCTTGTTTCGGAATGGGAAGGATACTGGACACTTGTAAAGGAAAGCGGAAAGTGGAGATTAGATGAAACGGAATTAGAAAAGGTGGATTCTTGGACGGAATGATGAAAAAGTCAGTTATGTTTATAGGTTTGGCCCTTCTTTTGATAGGGGGTGTTGTATTGGGAATTAGAATCTATCAAAGTTTTCATTCAGAGGAAGTAGCTGAGGTAGATTCCATGGAAAATACGTCGGAGAATCATGGGAAAGAAAACCATTTAGCAGCAACGAAAGAAATTTCAATTCAACCAAAGGATCATGAATCGGTAGAACCCGATGTCGATGAAAAAATTACATCGCTTTTGGAATCGATGACGTTGAAAGAAAAGATTGGTCAACTAATGGTCGTTGGTTTTCAAAGTACAGAAGTCGATGAATCGATTAAAACAATGATTGAAGACTATCATGTTGGCGGTGTTATTCTCTATGAGCGCAACATGGAAACACCTGAGCAAGTCACGGCTTTAAATGCAGATCTGCAAACCTTAGCGAAGGATTCCATGCATGGTATTCCTCTGATTATAAGCGTCGATCAAGAGGGTGGAGATATTGTCCGAATGCGCGATCATGTATCACCTATACCAGCACAACAGGAAATTGGCAAAGAAGGCGATAAAGAGAAAGCTTTTTCAATTGCCAAGCGATCTGGAGAAGAATTAGCTGACATGGGATTTAATGTTAACTATGCACCAGTCCTAGATTTATCAGCGACAGATACCCGTTCATTTGGAGAGGACCCGGAAAAAGCTTACCAGTTTGGAAAACAAGTGATAACCGGTTTTGCCGAATCGTCTGTTGTAGGAACGTTGAAGCATTTTCCTGGGAATGGTCGAAGCAACATCGATCCCCATGTAGAATCATCTTCTGTGGATGCAGGGAAAAATGTTTTGGAAGGCAGCGATATTTATCCTTTTAAAAGAATGATAGAAGAGGTTGACCAAAACAAGTATTTTGTGATGGTAACCCATTTCATTTATCCAGCTTATGACAAAAAACTTCCGGCGAGTATTTCCCCTGTTATTGTTAAACAATTGCTGCGGGAGAAGTTGGGATATGAAGGGATTGTCGTTACCGATGATTTGGAAATGGGAGCAGTGAGTAATTTATATGCGTATGAAGAATTAGGATACCGCGCTGTAAAAGCTGGTGCCGATCTCTTACTTGTCTGTCATACCCTTGAAAGCCAAGAACAGGTATATAACGGGATTTTGGATGCTGTTAAAAATGGAAAGCTATCAGAAGCGGAAATTGACGATTCGGTGAGGAGAGTTTTGGAGTTTAAGTTGGGGTAGGCAGGGACATGGGGACAGGTTAGGTGTCCCACCCTGTAACCCGCGTCATACATGGTTTTTGGGCTGGGACAAGGATCCTGTCCCCATGTCCCAATTATTACGATGGACTGCTGATTTTGGAATTTAACACGGATACAGTAAGTTTTATTTTTCGTTGTGCGCCAGAAATGCTAGAAAATATATTTATTCGAGATATAGCTTTTACGTTTGATCAACTAGAAGAACATCCATTTTAATGTATTGGGTTTAGCAAGGCTTTTTAATTTGTGTAAGGGGTTAGACATTCGCTGCATTAAAGTGTTAAAGTGATAGAATTCAAGGAAAGTCCTGTGGAGGGAATATGAGCTCCCTATTAGATAGACAGATTAAAAACCTGGATACCTAATGGGGAGTCTTTCTGTCTAATTAGGAAAGTCTTAGGAATTCAGCAAAGGAGTGGGAAGAATTAGAGCACTTGATAAATAACATCAAAGTATAAATTCAATTTGAGCTCAATTAAAGTTTAAGATTGAAAAATTTTCAAAGTATGGTTTTTTGTGTATCAGCTAGTAGGTTTGCTTTTAATATACAATAACTATTAATTTGGTTAAAATTTGGAAGCCCCTAAATAGCTTCAGTCTATATCCTATATCTTATATTTAGGATATAATATTGTTAGTTGTAATAGTATTGAATATGTGTTTTGCGCTTAACACAAAACTGCAATGGTCTAGTACATAGTTTTGAAACGAAAATTACATAATTATTTCAGTGAACCTCCACAAGCATGAGTCAAGGAACCAAATGCCTAGGGGATCTCGCTCTGCCATGGGGGATTATCATGTTCGCTTCTCTACTCAAATAGTGGCTATGTATTTTTTCTTTGCAACCTTGGACAGTAAATCTATTAAAATTGTAGGGGTGTTACATAATGGAAGAAATTATAAATATACAATCTTCAAAAGAAGAACAATTAAGAAATGTTGCGGAACAGAATGGAGAGGCATTTGATTCCATCGTAATGTTGTATTTGCAAGAGCGTCTTTTGCAACGCTTGTCCGTGTCTGAATATCGAAATAAGTTTTTGCTTAAAGGGGATCTCTTTTTATTTTCTATCACACAGTTTAAGGCAAGGCCGGTAAAAGAGATGAGCTTCTTGGCTGAACAAGTTCCTAATGATATTCCATACATCAAAGCGGCGTTTGAATCAATTTGTGCTATTTCCAATGGGGAAGATGGCGTGATGTATGGTAAGGATAATATTACTGTAGAGCGGATCGCAGTAGATTATGAAGGTGTCCATGTGAAAATTCCAGCGTCATTTGGAAACGTGAAAAAGGAATTACAACTGGATATTGGTTTTGGTGATATTATTGTGCCGAAACCACAAGATATGCTCTATCCGACATTGATCAGTGTGAATCCACTGCAAATTCTAGGATATTCAACAGAATCGGTCATAGCTGAAAAATTTGATTCGATTTTATCACTGTCAGCTGATGACAAGATGGCCAATTTGTACGATGTTTACACATTATTAACTGCTAAAAATTTCGATGGACGTGTTTTGTTAGAGGCTGTCTTTGAAACATTTCAAAAAAGAGGTACTCATTTAGAAAGAGAACAGGCTGTATTTTCCCAATCATTTGTCGAGGATGATGCACGGGTTAAACAATGGAACGACTTTGTAGGTCAAATGGGTTCTATGGATGATGACTTGGAATCCCACATGGTAATGAAGGCAATAAGCAATTTTCTATATCCTATTTATCAAGCTATTATTAATGAGAATGAATTCTTTAACGTGTGGAATTGTCAATTGCAGGAGTGGGAATAACCATTTAGGTACATAAAAATAGTATGGGGGCTGACCTCATACTATTTTTATGTTTTTTTATAGTGTTTTCACTTGTCACTACTTAGCATTGCAACCTCAGCTATGGCCACTGAAATTTCTCCTTGTGAATGGATGTTTTAATGTACCTTTGAATTCATTTCCGTAACTTTTTATATATGTTTTGTTGTTATGGTATATACGTATTCCGGATAAGATACCCACCAAGTTGTATGCCACTATCGCCAATGTTTGTGATAAGTACCGACCGAACTACCCAGGACTATCAATCTATTTTTATGAAATCCATGGTGAAAGCGTTGACATTAGAGTGATAGTTTTATAGAATCACTGTTGAAATATTTCGATCATTATCAAATAAAGGAGGTTTTTCAGTGTTTAAGGGGAAAATCAGTAGGAAAATAGCACCGGTTGCGCTGTCATCTGTCTTGGTGCTATCTAGTTTTGTTGGAATTGGGACAACTAAAGCTAGTGCAGCGGAAAAAACGAAGGGTGAAATCGAAAATATCATCTTCATGATTGGGGATGGCATGGGACCAGCTGCTATCACAGCTCATCGTTATATGGAAGATGATGACACGTCAACTTCTTTAATGGACGACATGGCTTTCGATCCATATTTAGTAGGTATGCAATCTACTTTTCCAGAAGATGATGATGAAAATGTTACAGATTCTGCTGCGGGGGCGACAGCAATGGCTACAGGGATAAAATCATATAATGGTGCAGTTTCTGTAGACAATGATAAAAATGACGTAAAAACAGTTCTAGAACGAGCAAAGGAGGTAGGGAAAGCGACTGGAATGGTTGCTACCGTTCAATTAAACCATGCTACACCTGCATCATATGGTGCTCATGCGGTCGAACGGCATAATTATAATGAAATTGCGGATGAATACTATGATGAACTAATTAATGGTAAGCATAAAATCGATGTTTTACTTGGGGGTGGAACGGATTATTTTATTCGCGAGGACCGCAACCTGGTTAAGGAATTTAAAAAAGATGGCTATAGTTACGTAACGAATCGTGAAGAACTGCTTAACGATAATAATGAGCAAATCCTAGGTCTGTTTGCGCCTGTTGCGTTACCAATGATGATCGATCGTACAGAAGATATCCCGTCTTTAGCTGAAACGACAAACACTGCAATTGAGCGATTAAATAGAGATGAGGACGGATTTTTCTTAATGGTTGAAGGGTCCCAAATTGATTGGGCTGAACACGATAACGATATTGTCGGCGCAATGAGTGAAATGAAGGATTTCGCTGAAGCGTTTAAGACAGCGATTGAATTCGCTGAGAAAGATGGTCATACATTAGTTGTTGCGACTGCCGACCATGCTACAGGTGGGCTTACGGTTGGACGCGAGCATGATTACGTTTGGCATCCAGAGGTTATTAAATCTGTCAAACATTCACCAGACTATATTTCAGAACAAATTGTTGAAGGTGCAGATGTAGAAACGGCATTGACGGAAAATATCGACCTTGATTTAACAAAGGAAGAAATTCAATCTATTATCGATGCCAAGGAAAATGCAAACCCAGAAGAAGTCCAGGATAGTATTTCCTCTGCGATAAAGAAAATTATAGACGTGCGCAGTGCAACGGGTTGGACGACTAGTGGGCATACAGGAGTCGATGTTCCAGTTTATGCATATGGCCCAGGTGAAGAAATGTTTGCTGGTAAAATTGATAATACGGATCAAGCCAAAAACATTTTTAAAATTTTAAATGAAGAAGAAGAGACTGAAGTAGATTACACCGATGTTAAGCCAGGGGATTCTCATTACGAAGGTATCCAATGGCTAACGGAAAAGGGAATAAAAGGATATCAAGATGGTTCATTTGGTGTTAGCAACGATCTTACTCGTCCACATACCGCAATTATGTTTACGAAAGCGTTAGGGTTAGACGTTCCAAATGCTGAAGAAGTAGAAAACTATTTCGATGACATCGATGCAAATGATCAATATGCCAAGTTCATAGCAGCTGTTGGAGAAGCTGGTTTGTTTAACGGCAGCGATGGAAGCTTTTTGCCTAAAAAAGATTTAACACGGGAACAAATGGCAACAACGCTAGTAAATGCATTTGACCTTGAAAGCAATGAAAATAATGTTAATATTAATTTGGAGAATGTTAGTGATTCGCACAAAGCTAGCGTCCAAATTTTAGCAGACCTTGGAATTACCAATCAACTAGAAGATTTCCGCCCAAATGATGCAGTTACCCGCGGAGAATTTGCGACTTTCTTGTATCTTTCTCGGTAGGGTGGTAGTAGTGCCTGTCACTTCCCGAATTTTGTCGAAAGTGTAAGGTTGGAAACGGTCCCGCAGTAGCAATAAGAATGTATAGATGAGAAAACCCCCAGGATTTGGTTTTAGTAGACTAATGGGGGTTTTTCAATGCTTAAATATATCCTTCAGTTGGATTTTGCTGGGACAAGGGACCTGTCCCCGTGTCCCAGTGGAATTTAAAAAATCATTTTATCGCCATTGCTAATTCGCATTTCGTTTATCATCAATCGTATTTGACTTAAATAATCCTCTTTAAGATTTAACGACTTATCAATTAATTGATGCTCCTGCTCGAGGGTTAACTGACATTCCTCGAATTTTATACCATTTCCTCTTATCCATCCGATGTATTTTAGCTGTTCCTGTGTAATATTAAATCCTAAGTATAGGATGAGAATATAGAGATATTCCTTATTGTGATCATTTTTAAAAGACTCCAGAAAAATTTTGTTTATAATACTTTCCTTTTTCTGGCTTAGAGTATCGCCTTTAATATTTGACGTTCCATTGCACTTAAGTTTATATATAACAAATCACTGGGACGTAATCTTTTGAAGTTACTCATACGCTGTCAGTCCTTTCTTAAAACAACCTATGATATGGGATGATTGTCCTATTCTTAGGGTTTGTTATAGGGTGCCTGTCACTTTTGTCAAAAAAGAAGTGGCATGGTGGGACAAGGAACCTGTCCCCATGTCCCATTATTTAAATTGGTAGTTTAGTCTCAAAATTCAATAAATTCATTGACATTTTTATCCTTTGGAAGTATGTTTAAGTCATATGTTATTAAAATTTGAATATCGATAAGAAAGACACCTTGGGAGCGGCATAAATTAATGTCTGTATTCGTCAAGGTATTTTTATTCTTACCGCTATTTTCTATAATTCTACTATCAATGGAGTTTTCAATACTCCTGATATAAAAAACCTTAGGAGGGGAAGTATTAATGGTAGATAAGAAGTTTTTTAGGAGGTTTACCGGTACAATAGCCTCTGTTGCGGCTGCAGCAAGTTTAACTTTTGTACCGGTTGCTTCAGCAGCACCCGATTCATACCCGGATGTAAAAATAGGTGACAGCCATTATGAGGGTATCATGGCTCTATCAAAAGAAGGCGTTGTCAAAGGGTATGAAAATGGCAAGTTTGGTCAATGGGACGATATTACGCGGCAACAAGTAGCTGTTATCTTGTATGAAGCATTTGACTTGGAGGCGCCAAAAGATCTTGACGATGTGTTGAGTGTTTACGATGACATTGACAGCAAGCATATCTATGCGAAGCAAATCGCTGGGGTAACCGAGGCAGGTATTTTCAAAGGGAGTAGCGGTTCTTTCCACCCCGGTAAGATGATTACCCGTGAACAGGTAGCATCGGTTATTTTACTTGCAAAAGACCTAGAAGAATACAATTCAGCTGAGGAAAAGGCGATTGAACTAGATAATGTTGATGCATCACATAAAGAACGCGTTCAAATTTTGGCTAACCTTGGCATTACGAATCAGTATGAAAATTATCGGGCACAACAACCTATTAGCCGTGGTGCCTTTTCAACAATGCTTTATAAGTTGGAACAAAAAGTTGATGAACTAGGAAATAAGTATCAGCTTTACGATAACAAAATTATTAAGGATATCAATGTTGATAGTATGTACGACAACATTGCCTATTTATCTGAAGTCCCAAGGGAAGCTGGAACGGATGGCGAGGTTAGAGCTGTAGAATACATCGAAAGCGAGTTTAAGAAACTGGGATATGAAACGGAAATTCAGCCATTTCCTATCTATGATTATAAATCAGAAGCTAAAGTTCAAATTGGCGATACGGAGATTGAATCACCACATGCATTTAACGGAAGTGAAAGTGGTAAGGTAACAGCGCCGCTTAAGTATGTTGGAAAAGCATCACCTAAGGAAGTGGCGGACGTAGAAGGGAAAATTGCTTTAATAAAACGTGGGGATTTGACCTTTGTTGAAAAGGTCCAGAACGTTCTAGACAAAGGTGCTGTAGGTGTAATCATGTTCAACAATAACGATAATGGAAACTATTTTGGCGAAGTACGTAATGGTCAAAATATCCCTGCAGCCGCTATTACAAAGGAAGCTGGACAAAAATTGGTTGAGCAATTGGATTCATCAGAAGTTTCGGCTACGTTAGATGTTAACACTGAAAAAATCGAGAAGACTTCCTATAACGTAATCGCTTCCATGAAACCAGATCCAGAGCAAGATACTGGTCAACTTGTAACAATTGGCGGTCATCACGATTCTGTTCCCGGGGGTCCTGGTGCAAATGATGACGCTTCTGGGGTATCGGCTGTACTTGAGTTAGCAAGAATTTATGCAGACTCTCCGATTGATACAGAGGTTCGTTTTATGACGTTTGGTTCAGAAGAAAGAGGACTTGTTGGATCTTCTTATTATGTAGATTCACTTCCGCAAAGTGAAATTGATCGCATGGTCGCACACTTCCAAATGGATATGATTGGAGGTCGTGATGCCGGAGATGATAACCCTGCTGGTGGTTTAATCATGTATACAATTGACGGTGAGAAAAACCTTGTCACGGATTTAGGAGCCGCATCAGTTTCGAGAACATTAACAGAAATGATTCCATACGGACAATTAGGACGCAGTGATCATCAGCCATTCCATGATGTAGGTATTCCATCAGCATTGTTTATCCATTCGCCTGTTGAGCCTTGGTACCATCAGCCAACAGATACAATAGATAAAATTAGCAAGGAAAAGCTACAACAAGTTGCTGAGATTGTTGGTTCATCTGCTTACCAAATCGTTCGCCCAGAAACACCAGCATTAGCAAACGATCAAGTTGCAGAAGGATTTGTAGACTACCAATTTGAGGACCGCCCAGTAGATTAATAATAACGAAACGAAAGCCCTGTGGAGGAACAATCCTCGCAGGGCTATTTGTGGTGGGACGTGGGGACAGGTTTCTTGTCCCACCCACGATCCCCACCAAATATGGCTTTCGGGCCGGGACACCTAACCTGTCCCCATGTCCCGCCCCATCCAAAACGGAATATTTCGTATTTTGGTAGTTTTTTTAATAGAATTCCATTATAATCGTATTGCGATCTAATTTTGTAAGGGTTTGCATTTTTGAGATTGTTAGATTTATTTGTGATAACTTAAGGGGGCTTTATTACATGAAAGATGACAAGAAGCAGTTACGTGCATGGTCTGGGGCGACGATTGTGACGGCTGCTGTGGCTGGGGTGGCACTTGCACCTATGGCGGTAGCGGCTGCGGACGTAGGGAACTATACAGACGTGGATGCCGATGATTCTCATTATGATGCGATCAAGAGTCTGACAGAGAAAGGATATGTGCATGGTTTTCCGGATGACACTTTCAAACAATGGAATGACATCAGTCGCCAGCATGTTGCGGTTATTTTGGCAAGTGCGATGGAGTTAGAAACACCGGAAAATGTTGAGGAAGTACTAAAGGCATATGATGATGTGGATGCCGATGATTTATATGCTAATGAAATCGCAGCAGTGACAGAGGCTGAAGTTTTTAAAGGGGAAAATGGCAGTTTTCAACCGGATGAACCGATAACTAGAGAACAAATGGCAACCGTATTATATATGTCCTTGGATTTAAATGATTATTATACGAATACGAACGATGTTGCGGTTGATTTAGGCAATGTAGACGCTTCTCATAAGGATCGTGTCCAGACATTGGCTAATTTAGGGATCACAAATCAGTTGGAAGATTTTGCACCAGCAGCATCCATCTCGCGTGGTGCTTTTTCCACGATGCTTTATTTATCCCTAAAAGCAGTAGACTCACCTGAAATTCATCATATTCAGGGAGCAACACATTACTCTCCTTTTAACGGGAAAGGCGTCGATAATATAGATGGCATTGTTACCTACAAATACGAAATGAATGGATCACATTATTTCCATTTGCAACAACCGGAAGATGAATATGATAACAATCCGGCTACTTCAGAGGCACTTGTTGTATATCTTGGTAAAAATGATCTTGTTGAGGTTGGGGATCGTGTCACCGTTTCTGGGGAGGTCGATGAATATGCTATTGACGGGTATGGTGATCGTCAAGAAACAGACCTTCCGATTACAGAAATTAATGCAAGGGATGACCAAGGTGGCAGTGTAACGGTAGAAGAAAGTGATGTTGCCTTACCTGGTTCAGTGAAGGTTACGTCAAGCGGTATTCCTGAAAAAATCGCTGATGAGACAACATTTGAAGTATTCGACCCTTCCAGTTACGCATTGGATTATTGGGAGAGTTTAGAAGGAATGCGCGTTACAGTGGATCCAACAAAAGCTGTAGCACCGCAAGAACACGGTGATATTTTTACTGTTACCCAAGAATTCGAAACAGATACGATGAATGATGGTGTTTTATTAAAACCGACTGGACAAAATGCTCAAGCCATACCGTTCAAGTTATATCCAAATGGAGATGCACGTGATTTTGATGTAAAAACAGGTGACCTATTTAACGGTGAAGTTACGGGAGTAGTGAATTATGGTTTTTCCAACTATAAGGTTTATGCAGATTTAGATAAAATGAAAGCGATCTATCAAGATGGTGGAACTACACAGGAGAAAACGACGATTACACAAGAAGAAGGGAAATTAACAGTTGCTTCTTACAATGTAGAAAACTTTTCTGCAAATGCGGATGACTATGAGACTCCTGATGAAAAAGCACAGCGTATTGCCGAGGCTTTTGTAAGTGATATGAACAACCCTGATATCATTGGTATTACGGAAGTACAGGATAATAACGGGGGAGAGGAAGGCCCAAATGATGCAGATGCCTCTAAAAGTTTTGAACGATTAATTTCAGAAATAGAAGCTGTTGGAGGGCCTGCGTACGAATATGTCAACATTAACCCAGAATATAATGCTGATGGTGGCAAGCCAGATGCGAATATTCGTGTAGGATTCTTGTATAATCCGGAACGTGTTAGTCTAACGGGTGATAAAGCGCAGGGCGATGCAAATGATGCGGTAGCTTACCAGGACGGTGAATTAACGTTAAATCCTGGCCGTATCCAACCAAACAACCCTGTATTTGAAGATACACGTAAATCACTTGCTGCACAGTTCACATTCCAAGGAGAAGATGTTGTTGTCATTGCGAACCATTTGAACTCTAAAAGTGGGGATACAGGCGCGTTTGGTTCCACACAGCCACCTGTATTGGGAAGTGAAGCAGAACGCGTTGAGCTTGCAAAAGTAGTCAATCGTTTTGTAGAAGATATTCAAAAAGATAATGCCGATGCGAATGTCGTCGTACTTGGTGATATGAATGATTTCCAATTCTCCAAGCCACTAGAAATATTAACTGGTGATGAACTAACAAATATGATCAATGAAGTACCACTTGAGCAAAGATATTCCTATGTTTATCAAGGAAATTCCCAAGTACTTGACCATATTCTAGTAAGCAATCACCTAGCAGAAAACACAGCAATTGACATTATCCATGTAAACGCCGACTTCACAGAAATGAGCGGAAGAGCAAGCGACCACGAACCAGTTTTAGTACAAATCGATTTATAAGAAGAATGGGACATGGGGACAGGTCCCTTGTCCCACCCGCAGACCAGCGCCAGGCAAGGCTTTTGGTGTGGGACACCTAACCTGTCCCCATGTCCCACCTAAAAAGGGAGGAAAATAAAAATGAAGAGTAAGAAGAACATTGGTAAATTTACTGGGAGTACACTTACAGCGGCGGCTGCTGCTAGTATGGCATTTGTGCCGGTTGCTTCGGCTGAAACGCCAGATGGTTATACAGATGTAGCAAAAGGTGATAGCCACTATGATGCAATTATGGCACTTACAAAGGATGGTATTGTAAAAGGTTTTGAAGATGGATCATTTGGTCAATGGCAGAATATTAACCGTCAACAAGTTGCAGTTATATTATATGAAGCTTTTAATCTTACACCACCAGAGGATATGGATAGTATTCTGGAATCATATGATGATGTGGACAGCGATCATTTGTATGCAAAACAAATCGCTGCTGTTACAGAGACGGGAATTTTTAAAGGTAGCGATGGATCGTTTGCACCTGATGAAAAGATTACGCGTGAACAAGTTGCCTCTGTTATTTTGCTTGCGGAGAATCTAGCAGACTACCATGCTATTGATGGAAAAGATATTAACTTGGAGAATGTGGGTGAGTCCCATAAAGAGCGGGTACAGATTCTAGCAGATTTGGCAATTACGAATCAAACGGATGATTTTCGCCCGCATGAAGACATTACGAGAGGTGCATTTTCCACATTATTCTATAAGCTAATGAACAAAGCGGATGAGTTGAATGACAAGGATCAGCTTGACTTGATGCATACAAGTGATACACATGCACATGTGGACAATGGTCCGAAGCGTGTTACTGCTGCTAAAAACTTCCGCAGTGCATATCCAAATGCGCTCTTACTTGATTCTGGCGATGTATTCTCAGGTACGTTATACTTCAACAAATTTTATGGACAAGCCGACATGGCTATCATGAACCTGATGGGCTATGACGCGATGACGTTCGGAAACCATGAATTTGACCTTGGACAAAAAGAAGGAAATCACGAAAAGCTAGCTGAATTCATTGATGCAGCTAATTTCCCAATTGTTAGCTCAAACGTTAATGTTACCAATGACGAGAATTTAAGCCCACTTTATGAAGGTGGAGTTACTTCTCAACCGGAGGAAAGTAATATATACGATGGGATCATCAAAAATGTTGATGGAGAAAAGGTTGGAATCTTTGGCCTAACAACAGAGGAAACAGAAAATATCTCAAGCCCATTAAATGTAACGTTTGATGATTACGTTGCCACAGCACAAAAAATGGTAACAGAATTTGAAGCTAAAGGTGTCGATAAAATTGTTGCCGTGACACACATCGGCTATAACGATAATCCTGACAGTAATGACATCAATTTAGCTAAAGCTGTTGATGGCATTGACGTTATTCTTGGTGGACACAGCCATACGGAACTAGATGAACCGGCAGTTGTAATAGTTGATGCGGCAGGACAAAAGAAAGCTCCGACTATAATTGATCATACATTCCAATATAGCAATTTCCTTGGTACACTAAATGTGAAATTTGATGACCATGGAAAAATTATTGGCCATGCAGCAGAATTAGTATCCATTGATGATCAAGAGCCAGATGCTGAAGCTGAAAAGGTATTGGCACCATACAAAGATGAAATAGATGAAACAATGGAAAAGGAAACTGGTGCAACTGCAGCCCACCCTTTCGATAATCCACGTGGTGATGTAAGTGTGCGTAACAGTGAAACAGCTCTTGGTAACTTGATCACAGACGGTATGCTGAAAAAGGCAAAAACAATTAATAGTGATACAATTATCGCTCTACAAAATGGTGGAGGTATCCGCACAAATATTGATGAAGGACCAATCACTTACGGAGAAATCATGGAAGTACTTCCATTCGGTAACACACTAGCAACCATGGAAATAACGGGAGCAGAATTACAGCAGGCATTTGAACATAGTGTAGCTAATGTGCCAAGTGAATTTGGTGGTTTCTTACACATCTCCGGCATGAAGTTAACCTATGATAGCTCAAAAGATACAGGTGAACGCGTTGTAAGCATGGAACTTGCAGATGGAACACCAATTGATCCTGATCAAACATATGTAGCAGCAACAAATGCATTTACAGCAATGGGTGGCGATGGATACGAAGTTTTTGAAGAAATTTACAAAGACGGACGCGTACAGGACCTCGGATTATCCGACTGGGAAAACCTAAAAGAACACGTAGTTGATCTAGGCACAGTAGAAACTGAAATTGAAGGAAGAATTGTCGACCAAAACAAATAAGTGGGACATGGTTTGCCGTCCGGGACATGGGGACAGGTTAGTTGTCCCAGGTGAAAAGCCACACCACGCGGCACTTTGCTAGTGGGACGTGGGGACAGGATTGTCGTCCCACTTGCCCACCATTTTTTGAACAGAGGTATAGTTTTATTGTCTTGCTTAAAGCTTTTTGTCAAACATACTCAACATAACGGGCAATTCATGTTAAAATAAAATAACATAAATGGACGGGCTACACTTTATCATTACGGTTAAGTGTGGCCCATCTTTATGGAAATTATAGAGTGAGAGGTTTGACATGAACAATAGGTTTGCAGGACGATTGGCTGTAATTGCCTTTATATGTATAATATTCTGGCCTTTGTTAGGCTGTGTTGCATCGGGGGAAGTCACGAAATCAGCGACAAAGATCCCAGTATTAATGTATCATGGGCTTCTAACCGAGGCTGAAAATAAAACGATCGAAAGCAACTCAAGTATCATTCCGGTTGAGAATTTTGAAGAACAAATGCACTATTTAGCGGAACATGATTATCATATGGTCACTGCCAAGGAAATGGATGACTTTTTGAAGGGGGAAATAAATTTGCCTCCCAAAAGCGTCATGATTCAGTTTGATGATGGCCTTCGTAGCGTGTACCGTTATGCCCTGCCAATTATGCAGAAATATGAGCTGCGCGGTATCGCAAATATTATTACTAGCAGGACAGAGATGGATTATGGTGCTGAATGGGATCCAGATAGAAACCAATATATGGATCAGGAGATGTTAGATGAGGTTTCCTCTGTTTTTGAATTACAGAGTCATACGAATGAATTGCATTTCCTTGATCCAGGCGAGAAGTCAAGATTAATACTCGTATCACAGGAGGATGCGATTGCAGATCTCCAAGCATCACAGGAAAAATTGTCAAAGTACGGTGATGTAACACTTTTGGCATACCCGTTTGGTCAATTTAGTTCTAATATAGTAAAGCTTGTGAAGGAAGCGGGTTTCACGATGGCCTTTACAACTGAAAAAGGCTATGTGAAGCCAAATGATGATCCATACCAACTTAATCGGATTGGAATAACCCCGGATATGAGCCTTGAGAAATTTGAGGAAATTGTGAAGGGAGAAGGAGCCAATCCATCGGTATCCGAATAAGCCTATTTGTACTATCGGGCAAAAAGAACTTAAAAAAATTTCTCTGCTATATTTAACTGGGTAAGGGCACATTATGCTCATACCCATTTTTTACCTTTATATTCGCATTAAAGTAATTCTTATTTTGGTCGATAAAATATATAGATATGTAAATTAAGGGAAAGATGGAATTCAAAAGGGGAAACGTAAACTTTCTCCAAAAACTGACATGAAATATATGATTCAAATAATTGGAAACATGTTAAACCCAATTTCAAAAATGTATAGTAACCCCCAACTAATAGCGGATCTAGGGCCATAAATCAACTTGAATTTTTATACGAAACAAATAATTTGCACCACCTATGTACTTATAGATAGACTAAATGATTAGAGGGATTATCCAATAATCTAAGGTTTTCCACAGGTTTTTCCAAATAAAACACTCCACATATTCGACTAGAATATCTACTAATTTTACAGACTATGGATAAATTCCAGATACACTTCCAATAACTAGTTATAATTCTATTAAATTCCGGTTGATAATAGCAATAGATTGCCTATATAATTGAGTTGTCGAGGGGGATTCCCGCTTGATGAATTTAGTAAAAATTATAGTCTTGGTAAGGTAATTGGATAGCCCTCAGCATCCAGACACACATCAAGTTAATATAACTAGGAGGACTAATTTTATGTCTAACAAAAATACTTATCGTAAGTTCGCAACAACTTCATTGGCAGCAACAGCAGCCGCTGTAGCAGTTGTACCTGCTGTATCAGCAGCAGAATTTAACGGTTACACTGATGTTAACCCAGGAGATTCCCATTATGATGGAATCAAAGCTTTAACAGAACAAGGTGTAATCAAAGGTTATGAAGACGGTTCTTTTGGCGTATATGATAACGTAACACGTCAACAAGTAGCAGTTATGCTTTCTAAAGCGATGAACCTTGATACACCAAGTGACGTTGCTGGTGCATTAAATGTATATAGCGATGTTGATGAAAACAGCCTATACGCAGAAGAAATCGCCGCTGTAACAGAAGCAAACGTATTTAAAGGAAGCAACGGTGAATTCAATCCTGATGAAGATATCACTCGTGAACAAATGGCTACTGTACTTGTTCTTGCATTCGGATTAGATCAATACGATGTTTCTGACGTAGACGTTAACTTAGACGGCGTTGGTGATTCACATGCTGATAGAGTACAAGTGTTAGCTAACCTAGAAATTACTAACCAAGTAGAAGATTTCCGTCCAGAAGAAGGAATTACACGTGGTGCTTTTTCTACTATGCTACATTTGTCACAGGAATATGTGAAAAACCATGAAGTAGATGCTGATATAGAGGTTGAAAGCGTAAGTGCAATTAACACTTCTACATTTGTAGTTACAGCTGAAAATGCTGAAGAAGCTAAAAAAGCTAGTAATTCATCTGTGGACGTTACATTAGATGGCGAAGCTTGGGAAGTTGTTTCCGTAACAGATAACGAAAACGGTACTTACAATGTTGAAGTTGCTGACCTAGATGGTAAAAAAGGTACAATTTCAATCAATGGAAAAGAATTTGAAGTTGATTACAGTGAGAGTGCTTTAACATCCGCTATTTCTGATGTGAACAATGCCGAAGAAAATAACGTTATTGAAAAATTAGAAGCTCCAATATTAAACTTAACAGACATTGATGAAGATTCTGCAGTAAAGTATGTTGAAGAAATTGGCTCTAGCTTCACAACTACAAGAGTTCAAATTCAAGCAGCTGTAGACAGAGTTAATGAAGAAGTTGCAAAGGCACAAGCTGAACAAGTTGCGGCAGTAAACGATGCAAAAGGTGAGTTGGAGTTATTTAAAGCCTTAAATGACCTAGGAATTGATCGTGTTATTGGATTAAATGATGCCGAAGATGGTGTCGAATCTGTAAGTCTAGGTCTAGATTATTATGATGCAATCTCTAATCAAACTACAGAAACAAAAACGCAAATCCAAGAAGTAGTGGATGCGGTAAACTCGGCCAAAGTTACTGATCTTGTAGAAAAGGCTGAAGCTGATCTAACTGATGATGCAGTTGAAAATGCATCAGGTTTACTTTCTAAATATGATAGCGGTAATGATAAGGATACAGTTGAAAAAGACTTCCAAACAAGACTAGATGTAGTATCTGCACTAGTTGATGTAAACGATGCAGAGAATGAAACTAATCTACTTAATTCAGTAAAAGCTGAAATCCTTGAGGTAGAAAACATTGATGATGATAATAAAACTGCATATATTAATGAAATTGATGAATTAATTAAACAAAATAAAGATTTTGAATTCACTTCAGTTTCTCAATTACAAGCATTCATTGATGATGTGAATGCTGAAGAAGCTCAATCTTTAATTGATGCTGTAAATGACGCAGAAACACCTGAGGCTTTAAAAATAGCATTATCTAACCTTGAATCTCCAGAAGGATTCGACCAAGAAAGTGCTCAAAAACTTTTCTTAGAAGTTAATGGTGAAAAAACATATAAAAATGTGAAAGATATTAAAGCTGACTTCACTGAAAGTTACTTAGTATCTAAACTAAATGATGCTAAGAAAGAAAATATTAACGATGCAGTAACCGCATTTGTTAATGAGTATGGTAACGATGCATATGTTAATACTCCTACTACAAATCGTAGTGAAGTTGTTGAAACTTTCTGGGTAAATAATGGTTCTGAACGTAATACTTTTACAACAGCACAAGAGGTTTCATCAGCATTAACTGAAGCAGTTGAAGAATATAATGGATATTTGGAATCAATTAATAATGTTACAAGCACTACTCAAATGCGGACAGCATTGAATCTATTTGTTGATGATTTAGAAGCTGCGTATGGTGAGGAGTTAACTTCGAAGGTAGATATGCTAAATGATTCTTCAGTTTACGCTAATGGTGATGTTACTGTTTCAGCGGCAACTGAAATTTATGAAGCGTTAGTTAGCAAACGTGCCGATGAAAATAAAACTAATAATGACTTTGCTACTATTGTAGAAGCATGGGAAGTTCTTGACAGCAGCAACACAGATGAAAAATAATTAAATTAGCCCCTGGTAGCTTGGATATATAGAGTCGGGTGGCAAATGGCAAGAAAAAGAAGTCCTGTAGGGAGAGATCTCTGCAGGGCTTTTTTGATTTTAATGAATTGATAGAGGTATTTAATGAATAATAATTTAGAGTAAATCAAAAGGCTAACAATGGTAGATTTTTTGTCTCCCACCATCGTTAGCTTTCATATAGTCCCGCTATTCATCTATTACCGTAAATCCGTCCCCAAATACAAAAACGTCGCAAACTGCCCACGCGTTACAGGTTCCTTTGGACGGAAATTATCCAATTGATTTGTAATCCCCAAATCTGCTAGAATTTGAACACTTACTTTGTGAGTATTGCTAACATTATCAAGATTCACGTCAACGTTTTTCCCATCACTTTTAAGATCCAGTGCATTGACGAGCGTTGATGCCATTTGTTCACGGGTTAGTGTTTTATTTGGCATAAATTTACCACCGCTTCCTTTAAATACACCAGCTTCTCCGACTGCTGCGATAAATGAAGCATACTGATCATTTGCTTTTACATCGTTAAAATAGTTTTCAGCTTTATCAGGATTTGGAATACGTAAATCTAATGCTCTTGTAAACATAATGGCTGTATGGGGTCGAGTTAGTTCTTTATCAACGCCAAACGATCCATCTTCATATCCTTTAATACCTTTTTCTGTAAGCCATTGAATACCATCAAAATGGGAGTCCCCTGACCGGACATCTGTGTAGATTGGTTCGGGTGCAGTGGATACAGCCATCAACATCGTCGAGACAGCTCGTTCACTTCCGTCTGATGGAGAATTAGCTAAGGAAACTTTATCTTTACCCGGATAGCGGACAGCCATTGTTGTGGAGCCTCCTCCATCAAGATTTAAGGCACGATCAGCACCAAGGCTGACCAAATACTTGGCAAAATCAGTCATGTTCATTCCAACACTGTAGCCTTTTTGTCGTCCATCAACTGTTACAAAGAATACTTTGCCACCTGATTTATCAACTGCGACTGCTGTCCTTGGTGCTACTTGACGGGCTCTAAAACTATTAGGGTCCATTGAGAGTGAGACTTTTCCATTCTCGACAAGCATCGGACCGCTTGCCAGCATGAATGATGAATCCTCCCATTTGTCATCAATATCTACGGAAAGGGAAAGGGAGTCACCTTCTTCCATGTCAGCTAGTTTTTCCAAGCCATTGCCATGTGCGGATAAGACAAATCCATTCTTTGGGATTTTTGTTTTTTCCGTATTTCCATAATCACGGATTCCTACTATCTTTCCTTTATATGTAGAGCCAAATTTAAGAGTAGGGTGAGAAGATAGGGAAACAATAACTTCTTTTCCGTACTCATTTGTATCCGTATAGTCACTAGGGAAATCGGAAGTATATAACATAACGCTATCAGGTGTACGCTGTTTGTTCGTGCTTGTTATGGAATAGCCCTTACCATTATGTGTATATTGTAATCCTAATTGATAATGATCAATTATCCCTTTGCCATTTTCATTAACTCCAAATGCAATTGGCTCATTCACATAGCTTGCATTTCCATTAGAAACTTCCCCGGCATGAACCAAGCGGCCGCTTTCAGAAACTAGATGCATTGGTTTCCTAAATTGGAAAAACGATCCATTTATCGCTCCGATAACTTTGTGTCCATCTTGATGATGTTGCAACGCCTGTGTAGTTGTTCGCTGGAGTTTATTTAAAACAGATGGATAACCGATCTCCACATCTGTGAATGGATCATTAATGTTTATCTCCATAACCCGTACGGCATTTCCTGATGAACGAATATCCTTATAAGAAGCTCCATCTGAAATCTTAAAGCTATCTTTTACCGCTGCCTCCGTGTTTATTGGAAGACTAGTAAAGATTGTCAAGGTCACTAATAGAAATGCCAAAAAACGAAAAACTATCTTTTTACTATTCTGTCTCACAAGTTAATATCTCCCCAATCAAATTAGTATAAGTTCACAAAATCTATTATAACTTCCATACTTGCTAAAATCTAGCATACAGGAGATTGGGAAATTGCCCCCTTACATAACATTTCATGAATTAGTATACTAGGATCAAAGGAGGGCTAATATGAGAAAGTTAATAGTGATGCAAGTTTTAATACTAGGTTTCATTGGAATTACGGCACAAAGTGTGTTGGCAGACGCTCAAACAGAGTCTAGTAATCCATCTACGGACGAAATAAAGCAGTTGATTTCCGATGAGGCACGAGAAAGAGGGATTCCACCAGAAATTCTAAAAGCAATCGCATATGTGGAAACTGGATACCAACAATACAATTCAGATGGAACACCATATATATCAGATGATTGCGGGATTGGTATTCTACAAGTGACACCGGAAAAAATTGATATTCCAGTAGATACGGATCGATTAAAAACAGATATGGAATACAATATTGAGATCGGTGCACAAGTATTGGAAAACAAATGGAATCTTGACTATTTGCCTAAACTGAATAATCATGACAAGACAAATTTAGAAGATTGGTATTTTGCCATCATGGCATATAATGGCCTGTCAAAGACGAATGATCCAAATATCCAACCGGATCATGGGGAAGAAAGGCCATATCAAGAAAAAGTTTATGACCGCATGGAAGGATCTTCACTAATCTATTGGGACAAGGCGCATTTTATTTTTCCAACTTTTGATATCCGATACGATGGAAACAATGCGATGAAATTTCCAGATGGGAAGAACTATCAGACAAAAACAATTACACCTTCTCAGCAAATGTATGACAAAGGTGATATTGTCTATGTTGACAAGCGAGATGGTTCGGTTAGCTTGCACGAAGGCTCCATTGATGGCCCGGTAAATAGTAAACTTTGGCCATTTACCCCATTAACGATAGCAAGTGAGCCCGTTGAATCATCAAGTACAGGAAATGACTTTGCCTACTATAAGGTGAAAGGCGTTACAGCAGAAGGTTATATGGCATCAGCGTATTTAAACGAAGGAAGCAAGGAGATACTGTTTAACGACCCTATGGATGACAAGCGTGCTGCAGCGCTCGCCTTCGCAGCAATGAATGGATATGTTCAAGGGTACCCTAATGGTGATTTTGGCTCAGGTGATTCATTAAAACGGGAGCACGTTGCTGTTATATTGGATAACATACTATCACTTTCTGCACCAGGAAATTACCAAATGGTCGCAGATGATGTTGAAAAAGACAATCCGTATTATGAGCAACTTGCTGAAGCGGAATTTAACAAATACCTTGGCGGTGGTGGGAAATTACGACCTAAAGAGTACTTCACCCGCTCCCAAATGGCACAAGTGATGACAGAAGCATTTGATACACATTACAAACAGCCGGAAGACATACACACATTTAAGGATCAGGAAAACATCTGGAATCCGGATGCTGTGAATACAATCTATTCGAATGATGTAACTGTAGCAGATCCTTTCAACCCGAACGATCCAATTACACGGTCACAGTTTGCTATCTTTATTTACCGGACGATGGTAGATTATTAATTTAGAAGCTTATCACCCATTAGTGGTGGTAAGCTTTTTAAGTTTCGTAGGGGTTCTCCAGCCGCCCCGGAAAGCGAAGTATACGGGCTGCTGGGCAGAAAGAAACAAACAATGTGAAAAAGCCCTCTAAGAAGAAAAGATAAACCACTAATTATTAGCCAACTATTAATTAAACTATGGTAAAATAGTATGGGTAAATAGGATAGAGAGGAAAAGTGAACATGCGTCATAATAAATTTTTACTAGGAATAGCTATAATAGCTTTTTTTATAATGGGGGCACAAACAACATATGCTGCTCAAGAATCTATTAATCTGGATTCTGCTATAACAGAAGGAGATGTTTCTGATCCTGCGACACAAATCCCTGTTTTGATGTACCATGGCCTTTTGAAGAAGGCAGAAAATAAGATGTATCTCAATAACTCTAGCATTATCTCAGTGGAAAATTTCAAAGAACAAATGCAGTATTTGGCTGATAATGGTTACCATACTGTGACTGCTGCTGAAATGAATGATTTCTTGGCGGGGGAAATACAACTACCACGAAAAAGTGTCATGATTCAATTTGATGATGGGCTACGTAGTGTTTATCGATACGCATATCCGATTATGAAAGAACATGGTCTTCATGGTATCGCCAATATTATCACAGGTCGAACAGATAAGGATTATGGAGTCGATTGGGACCCAGACAGAAACCAATATATGAATCAAGAAATGTTGGATACGATATCCCCAGTTTTTGACATGCAAAGCCATACAAACCAAATGCATTTTCTTAGCAATGGGACGTCTGGGTTTATGTTGAAATCACCTGAGAATGCGTTTCAAGATCTTCGTACATCCAGAGACAAGTTGGCGAAGTATGGAGATGTGTTGATATTTGCATATCCGTTTGGTCAATACAATGCTGATCGTAAGGAGCTTGTAAAAAAGGCTGGATTTTCGATGGCCTATACAATTAAAAAAGGATATATCAAGTCATGGGATGATCCTTATCAACTTAATCGTAATGGAATTACACCTAAGACAAGCCTTCAAGAATTTAAAGCACTTGTATCAAAAACGGTATCACCGATATTTAAGGACATACCGCTAAATCATCCGAATTTCGATCAAACTTTTTGGTTATACAGCCATCATATTGTAAAGGGATACCCAGATGGTCATTTTGGTCCAAGGGAAAACATCAACCGTGCTCAAGCAGCCAAAATGCTTGTACAGGCACTAGGACTACAGGTTCCGGATCATGTTGAGGCCGCACCTTTTTCAGATATACCAGTGAACTATGGTGATCCCTATTTGGTGAAAGCTGTGACAGCATTAAAAGCGGCTGGGATTTTTAATGGCGATGATGGTAAATTTAGACCAGCTTCCGTTTTAACACGTGAACAAATGGCTACTGTTCTTGTAAATACGTTTAAGTGGGAAGCAGTGGATGATGCCGTTGTCAAAGATTTAGGTAAGGCAAGTGAGTCCCATCAAGTGAACATCAAGATTCTTGCCCAAAAATGTATCACGGTTCTTCCAAATGGATATTTTTCACCGCATGATCCAACAAGACGCCTTCATCTTGCAAGTTTTCTATATAAATCAATGCACCTGGAGTAATTCCAGGTGTTTTTTACATTGCTGTATATCCGGGTAGGTTCAATCAAGCTTCAGCATGGCCGATTTTCTTATCCTAGCAGCCGCTGCATTACGGATGAATCCCTCTAACAGTTTATTACTAGTCTTTGGTCCGACATTCCCATCCACAGTCAAACCATGTTGCTCTTGAAATAGGCGTACTGCTGTATCTGTTTTGTTATCAAAAGTCCCCGTGGCATTGATTCATAAACAATATACCCCCGATTTGTTTCCTCTAATCGATAGCTTGCAAAAACCTCCGATATCATAACAATAACAGCAGTAGTTTTCTTATATATGATGTTTTTATAACTAGTTGTTGCTGATGAAACCGAGTTTATGGTTACCATATACTTACACAATTTTTAATAGGTTCCGCTATTTAACACGGTTTCATATACTAGTATAATAATAGTAAAATAAGCATACTCTATAATATAAAGAATTCTCTTTCTGCTCAGGCGGAAACTAGCTTATAAGAATAGGAGATGAGACGAATGTCCTTTAAAAGGTTAATTGCAAGTGGAATTATTTTTACACTTCTTACATTGCTGGTTCTGCCAAACAGCACTTTTGCCGAATCTAAAGACCAGGTGGAAATCGAGAAAAGTACAACAGATCTAAGAAAGGATTATAAAAAAGAGAAAAGATCGGTTAAACAGAATAAAAGAGTATCTACTAGTCAAATTAATGAACGAAGAATACTAGTAAAAATTGCAGAAGGTGGGCATTTTTCCGCTGATGATTATGACATTCAAGAGATACCGGTGAGCACAATAATGGAAGGGCATAATTACATGGTTGTCCAGGTTCCGGAAGAAATGGATTTTAATAAAAAGCTTACAGAACTAAGGGAAGATTCAAGTGTGGTGCTTGCCGAGCCTGATTACACACGTGATACCACTTATTCCCCAGCGGATCCTTTATTTCAGAGTCAATGGTATCTGAACAAAATGCAATTGCAGCAGGCTTGGGATGTTGAAAAAGGTTCAGCAGACATTACGATTGCGGTTTTGGATAGTGGTATAAGTAAAAACCACCCGGATCTTAAAGGTCGGGTATTAAGAGGATATGATTTTGTAAATGACGATAATGATCCCATAGACGATAATGGACACGGCACATTTGTATCGGGTGTGATTGCGGCAAATGCAAATGAAACCGGTGTTGTTGGCATTGATTTACAAGCACAAATTCTTCCTGTGAAGGTTTCTAATTATCTTGGAGAGTTATCTACATCAAATATAGTGGAGGGAATTTATTACGCTATAGACAATGGAGTGGATGTCATCAATATGAGCTTTGGATCATATCAACGAAGTCAAGTGGAAGAGGAAGCTATTTGGGCTGCTTATGATGCAGGGATTGTTTTAGTTGCAGCAGCTGGAAATGATAGTTCATATGAGGATTCTTATCCAGCTTCCTATCCACCGGTGATAAGTGTTTCGGCCACAGGAAAAGATGACATTATAACCGACTTTTCAAATTATGGGAGATTCATTGACTTAGCTGCCCCAGGTAAAAAGATCTATAGTACATATATTGATGGATATGTAAGTGGGGATGGTACCTCTTTTTCCGCACCAATTGTAAGTGGGATAGCAAGTCTATTAAAGGCTGCTCATCCGAATTGGTCAAATGATCAAATAGAGTGGGCAATTGAATCAGGTGCGCAACCACATGGGAAAGTGGAATGGAATCAATTCGATGGATATGGGAGAGTAAATGCATACAACTCGCTTTCATTAACATTACCATCATGGCAAGAGGACGCTCCTAATGAACAAAATCTAGCTGAAAAACTAACGATTAACCAGCCCCAACAAGAAAAAGTAGATTTTCCTATGGATACAGATTGGTTTAAAATTGATGTGGAAGGAAATACGAGTGTTACAATAACGATCTCGAATTCAACAGACACGTTAGATTTAACAGGTGTTTTATTTGATCCTAATGGAGAAGCGAAAATTATAGATAAGAATGGAGTAGGAGAGAACGAGGAATACACGTTCCAAGCGAAGAAAGGCGAATATCTATTAAATATATATGATTATTACAACCATTGGTCAAGACAGCCTTTTACGATCAAAGTGGAAACGGAAAAGCAGGAACCGAATAATGGAGTAAATTACCGTGATGTTAGCCGTTATAAACAAGAAATTAATTATTTGACCGACAAGGGGATTATTAGGGGATTTCCAGACGGAACATTTAAACCAGGAGAATATGTAACAAGACTTCAAGCGGTTCAAATGATCTTAAATGAGATGGGAATTCAGGTAGAAAAGACAAATGCATCAAACCCTAGATTTACAGATATTACACCAGACACATACGGATATAAAGCTATTGCTAAAGCGGTTGAACTTGGGTTTATAAAAGGAAAGACAGATGGATCATTCAATCCTAATGGTTCACTGACTCGTTGGCAAATGGCGGCGATTCTTGTATCAGCTTATCATTTACAAGGTACGTACACTGACGAGTTCACCGATATCCCAAAAGACCACTTTGCACATGATGTGATTAATACACTTGCGGCAAATAATATTACAAAAGGATATCCAGATAATACGTTTAAACCAATGAACAAAGTAAGTCGGGAGCATTTCTCTGTATTTCTATATAATTATTTAACACAGTAATGGGTGAACATCTTTTGACCTTATTTTCCAATAATAGTAGCATTTCCCCTTTATTTTATTGTCTAGCTAGTATAATATAAAAGATGATTAATAGATTAATAAGGGGGAAAGCTGCATTATGCTCAAGAGGTTTTGCAACAAGGCTATAGCAGTTGGTATGGTTGTTTCGGCATCCGTTTTAGTCATTCCAACTTTTGCTTCAGCATACAGTCATCAATTTTCAGATGTGAAAAAGGAGAAATCCCATTATAAAACAATTATGGAATTGACTGAGGCAGGAATTATTAATGGGTATAATAATGGTACATTTGGCATTAATGACGATTTACAACGCCGTCATGGGGCAGTGTTATTATACAACGCACTTGGTTTAACTACTCCAAATAATGTGGAAGATATCCTGGATAAATATTATGATGATGTAAATATGGACAATGAATATGCTGGTCAAATTGCGGCAGTTACACCGAACATTTTTAAGGGAAATAATAGTTCATTTAATCCAACAGCTGATTTGACCCGGGAACAAATGGCAACAACGATTGTTAAAGCTTTTGGTTTACAAGACAAGGGAACAAACCCTGGTATTAATCTATCAAATGTCTCAGCGTCTCACAAGAATAATGTGAAAATTCTAGCGCAATATTATATTACGAATCAATATGATGATTTCAGACCAAGTGAAATAGTGACAAGGGGACAATTTGCGACATTCCTTTATAATGCTTTACATAAGGATGAATTAGAACCTGAGGAACCGGAACAATCTGAAAAGCCAGAAACTGAATATAGAACAACGTCTTATAATATTGATTTTCAAAAGGCAATTGATCAACAAAAGAACCAAAAAGTTGATGGGACGGGAAATTTTACGGCAAGTAGAGAATTGATTAAATACTATGCAAATCCAAATAATTTTTCAAAAGGCTCTCCTGAGTTTTTTCAATTTCTATTATTATCATATACTCCAGGACTTAATGCCGATGAAATAAACAAAAAGGTTCTTAACGGAAAAGGTAGTTTAGAAGGTAAAGCAAAAACATTTATAGAAGCGGGAAAGAAGTTTAATGTAAATCCACTATACCTAATGGCGCATGCCCTACACGAAACTGGAAATGGTACATCGAAACTGTCCACTGGTTATTCCGTTTCTAAAGTAGATGGAAAAAAGGTAACAGAAAAAAAGACGTATAACATGTATGGAATAAAGGCTTATGATTCTTGTCCATTGCAATGTGGCTCAGAACACGCCTATAAGCAAAAATGGTTTACAGTAGATGCGGCTATTACAGGCGGAGCGAAATATATAACCAATGATTATATTGGTAGAGGACAAGATACGCTCTATAAAATGAGATGGAACCCAGATAGTCCAGGCTTTCCACAATATGCAACACATGTAGAATGGGCAGCAATACAAGCACGAAAGATTCATGATATGTACGAGATATACAATTTACTTGATACACCTGGATTAACATTTGAGATTCCAAAATATAAAAATCAGCCAGGCGCCTCGTCAAAGCCAACTGGTGAAGCAAAATATGCAATCGATACATCAAGCAAAGGAACAAAAGGCCAAACAACAGATAATTTAAACTTGAGAATTGCACCATCTACAGCATATACGTCGATTAAACTTTTATCAAAAGGCACCATGGTAGAGATATTGGGTGAAAACGGCGGATGGTACAAGGTCAAAGCGGATGGAAAAACAGGATGGGTTTCAGGTGATTATATTAAACCTCCATTTTTGTTGAAAGTTATTAATGTTTCATCCAGCTTGTATATAAGGAGCAAACCAACAAATGAGAGCGATCCAGTTGGGTCTGTTCACAACAATGATGAAGTTACTGGAGTCGTTGATGAAAATGGTAATTTTATCATAAAAGATGGTTACTATAAAGTTCTGTTCCGTGATAAAGAGGCATGGATACATGGTGACTATCTAAAAGAAAAATAAAAAATAGAATGGAGATGCAGATCCTTTTATAAGGACTGCATCTTTTTGTGTACTTCGAATAGCTAGATACTGACTAGAGTAAATCTCATCTTAGAGTTTTTCATATAAAAAGGCTACCCCATTCATGTAAGGTAGCCGTCGCTAAAATTTAGTTCTGTATTGGATAAACCTGCCATTTAGAAAGGTCTATATCTTCTTTTTTGATAAGGGAAGCTGGAAATATAAATGTCCATGGTTTGCTCGTGTTTGCCTTGATGACAAAGTCTTCTAATTTAAATGCACCTTTGGCAACAATTTCCTCACTAGCATCTTTAAATGCCAATGGGATTTGTTCTAATGTCATATTCTTACGTGAACCATTTCGGATTAAAATGGTTACTGCTAAATCATTATTATCATTGTATTTTGCGCTAATCCCCATAAAATTCACCTCACCAGGCTTCAACGGAGCAGCATTAGCAACGATTTTTTCTAAGTTTGCTTTTGTTTCTTCAGCAATTGACTTTTCCCATGACTCGTCCAAGTCTAATTGATGCTTTTTCTTTAATTCAAATGCCAGTTTCCATTCACTTTTTGGTAAATCGGTTTTTGTTACGATGTCCTGTGGAGTGAAATTGAATTTCCAAGGGCGGGCACCGTTTGCTGGTATCTTCCCAACCCTGCTTAAATCAAATTCTTTTCTGGCCACAACTTCATTGTCCGGACCTAATAATAAAATGGTTGTTTCGTTAAATTGGATTTCCTTTTGTACTGTATTTTTAATAAGTGCTGTTGCCACATAACCATTATTTTTAAGCTTGTTTAGTTCAATCCCGTAGATGGAGACTTGATTTCTTTTTAATTTTGGGCTCTGGTTGTTGTGGAATGCATACACATAGCGTTCTTCGTTTTTTACACTCCACGATTCTGGTATCGATAGCTCTGTTTCAACTGTATCTGTGTCGGCTTCCTCATTGTCTAAAAAGTCTTGATCAACAACGATACTTTCTTCTTCGTTATCTGCTTGTTTCTTCTTTTTGCCAAACATTGTATCTTCCTTCCTGAAAAGCTAACTGTCTTTCTGTAAAATCTTTTCGTAAAGTTTCTTTAATCGTACACTTAGCTGATATTCTATTTCCTGATACATGGATTCGAACATGCTGTATCCATCTTTTTGAAATAGTGTTACAGGATCTTCTTGTTGGTACTGTCTGATACCAATACCTTGTTTCAATTGATTCATTGCTTCCAGTTGTTTTTTCCATAATGAATCAACAACAAATAATCCAACATTTCGTGCTGCTTCTTCGATATCATTTTGTTCCTGGAGCTTCTTCAGTATATTGTAATGTTCTTCCATGTACGGCTTAACAAACTGCTGTAGTTCCTCGATTGATTCGAATTCTTTTCCCTCAAACGAGATAACAGGCAATAATACATCGTTTAATGCTGTTTGCAAACCTGAAATATCCCATTCTTCTGGTAATAAATCTGAGTTGCAATAAGCTGCAATGTATTCATTTGGTATATGTTCCAGTTGCTTCATGAAAAAGTCAATTACATCATCGGACTCGAGTATATTATCTCTTAATTTATAGACTACACCACGTTGATCATTAATGGTACCTTCAAGTTTTAAGTTGCTTTCACGGAATTGGAAATAGACACCTTCACTGATTTTCTGAGCAGTATCAATTAATTTATAGGCGTTTGGTGATTTAATAAGACCCGTACTCTCGGTTTTTAGTTTTGGTGTTAAGCGTTCCAATTCATCACTGACATAACGGGTGATTAAATTATCTTCAAGTGAGATAATGAACTGGGTCGAACCAGGATCTCCTTGTCGTGCGGAGCGTCCTTTTAGCTGGTCATCAATCCGCCTACTTTCATTTCGTTCAGTTCCAATTACGTGCAATCCACCTAATTCAGCAACATCTTCACCAAGCATGATGTCTGTTCCTCGCCCAGCCATATTTGTCGCGATGGTTACTTGCTTTTTCTGTCCAGCTAGGGCAATTAGATTTGCCTCATGTTCCACACTTTTTGCGTTTAGTAATTGGTATGGTATTTTTTTCTCGTCTAGAGCTTCCGCAACTGTCTCAGATTGTAAAATCGATGCTGTACCTATAAGGACTGGCTGCCCTTTCTTATATCTTATACCAACTTCTTCTACCAGTTGTTTATATTTTTGATCTTGTGTTAAAAAGGCCATGTCAGGCAGGTCTTGTCTAAGGTTTGGTTTATTTGTTGGGATGGAAATAACATCCATTCCGTAAACTTTTCTAAATTCTGCTTCCTCTGTTTTGGCCGTCCCGGTCATTCCCGCCAGCGTTGGGTACATCCGGTAGTAGTTTTGAATCGTGATTGATGCTTGGGTTTTGTTTTCTTCCGTATTTGCTAACCCTTCTTTGGCTTCAATTGCCTGGTGCAAACCATCACTGAGACTACGACCTTCCATGACTCTACCTGTGTTCATATCAACGAGTTGGACCTCGCCTTTTTTTACGATATAGTCGACATCTCGTTCAAACAATACACGCGCACGTAATGCCTGAAGTAAAGAATGAAATAAGGTACTATGCTCCAAATCAAATAGATTTTCAACGCCAAATACTTTTTCACATTTGTTTAACCCTTTGTCGGTAAAGTTGACGACTTTTAATTCGCGATCAAACGTGAAGTCTTCTTCCGCTTTTAGCCCTTTGATAACAGTCGCACAAACACCATATAAATTTTCGCTTGGTTTATCTTTGCCTGCGATAATTAATGGCGTTCTGGCCTCATCAATTAGAACACTATCGATTTCATCGACGATTGCATAATGGTATGGCCGTTGTACCTTTTGTTCTTTTGCATTAACCATGTTATCTCTTAAGTAATCAAAGCCAAATTCCGTACCAACGCCATACGTAATATCGCAATTGTACGCTTGTTGTTTTTCAGAATTGCTCATTCCTGGTATATTCAAGCCGACAGATAGTCCAAGGAATTCATGGATTTGACCGATTAACTCTTTATCACGTCGTGCTAGGTAATCATTTACCGTAATAATATGCACACCATTACCTTCGAGTGCTTTTAGATAACTGCTTAATGACGCAACTAAGGTTTTCCCTTCACCTGTAGCCATCTCAGCGACGTTTCCATCTAAAAGTACAAGCCCGCCGAGTAATTGCACATCGAAATGCCGTAATCCTAATACACGCTTTGATGCTTCTCTTACGGTAGCGAATGCTTCAACCGTGATATCGTGGATTGTCTTTCCGTTATTTAGTAGTTCTTTAAATTCAATTGTTTTTCCTTTTAATTGTTCATCTGTAAGTTTTTCAATGTGTTGTTCTATATTATTAATTTTTTCGAGTGTTTTTAAATACGTCTTTAGTTCCCGAGTATTCTTGGATCTATTTTTGATCACGTTCATTTCGATTAAACTCCTTAGATGTTGTTTAAGCTATTGTATATTATAACATGGATATACTTGATAAGCATTTGTAATCTGTGGAAAAACATATTTAAACACATTGTTATTTCTTATCCGCCTGTATTCATGTTAAAATGGTAAAATGATAGATGGGGGATAAACCCCCGGAAGGATTGAAAAATAAATGGCAATCGGCATTGTGGGAAACTATGGGAATAATAATCAAGGCGATGAAGCAATCCTTGAAGGTATTCTAATCCAATTAAAAGAAGTACATAACATAGAACGAGAAGAAATTATTGTATTTTCCAATCAACCAGAGCAAACGCGAAAGAAATATGGCGTACAATCAGCGAAGCTCTATTATAAAAGGAAAACAGCTCCCATGACACTAATTACGACAATGGTCAAAAATAAGCCAATTATTAAAAAGTTGGACATGTTGCTTGTTGGTGGTGGGGGCATCTTTATGGATCTCTATGGCACAGAAGCCTTTTTGTTTGGCATGTATGGTTGGCTTGGGAAGCTATCTAAAACCCCTGTGATTTTATATGGCGTCGGAGCAGGACCAATTATAACCCGTGTCGGTAAAGTCCTCCTCAGGTCGCTGGCCCATTTATCAAAATTAGTTACTGTTCGCGATCCAAGGTCAAAAGAATTGCTGCAGTCAATTGGTGTAAAGTCACCAATTCACGTAATTGGCGATCCCGCATTTCAAGTGAAAAAACCGAAAAAAATCGAACGGACGACTAATGGTATCCAGATTGGGGTAACTGCGGTCCCATTTCACCATAGCAGCTATTGGCCAAATGAAGACAAGCAAATGTACCGGGACTATATTGAAGGCATGGCCTATAACCTTGACAAACTTTTAACCGAATACCCGGATGCTTCGGTTAACTTTTTTGCTACAAAGCATCCGCAAGATATGATGGTCACTAAGGAAATCAAAGAATTAATGGATTTGGGTGATCGTTGCCATATTTGCGAAGATAGCTTAAATCATCAAGAAATTGTCCAGTTCGCCAGTGAACAAGATGTTGTAATCGGAACGAGGCTGCATTCTTTGATTTTGGCACTCGTAACAAATACCCCAATTATTGCTGTTTCTTATCATCATAAAGTAAAAGACTTTATGGATATGATTGCGTGTGGTGATTACACGATCCCGATTGATAAGCTAAATGAGGATCATGATTTTTTCCATCATTCGTATCAGAAAATGGCGGCTAATTGGCGTGAAACCGAAGAACGATTCGAAACGATATCTACAATGATGAAGCGAATGTCTGACAAGGGGATGGATCTAGTTAAGCAAACGTTTCAAACTAGGCCGGCTGATAAAATTCTCGTATTAAGCAATATGTATCCATCGAAGCATTCCAAAACATTTGGCATTTTTGTTAAAAATCAAGTAGAACTTTTGCAAGATAATGGATTACATGTTGATGTTATTGCGATCGATGACCCGAGAAAAGGGAAAATCTATTTACTGAAAAAATACGCGATGTTTTTTATCAAGAGTCTTTGGAATATGATTATTCGAGGCAGAAAATATAAAGCAGTACATGCGCACTATATCTTTCCAACAGGTGTTGTTGGGATGCTTTATAAAAAATTGTTAGGGAAAACATTGGTTGTTACCTCACATGGGGGCGATATTGATCAGATGAGTAAAAAAAGCCCGTTTGTGCAAAAAATGACGAAAAAAGTATTAGAGAACTCAGATCATGTGATTGCTGTCGGTGAGCGATTAAAGGAAGAAATTCATCGTAATTTTGACATCACGAACGAGAAAATTTCCGTCATTAATATGGGGGTTAATCGGCATGTTTTTAGGCAGCAGGATAAAACCTCTTTACGGGAAAGGCAGGAACTAGCAACGGATGAACGTGTCTTGTTATTCGTTGGAAATTTAATCCGTGCCAAGGGTTTGGATGATCTGGTCGATGCTTTTGAGTTTATGCAGAAACAGGAACCTAATTTATCATTACATCTTATCGGTGAACCAAAAGATCAAGCATATTTTAATGAACTAGAAGAAAAGATAAAAGATAACGCAGCGATTATTGTTCACGATGCAATGTCTCAAAAAAAGGTCGCTGAATGGATGGCAGTTGCAGACCTTTTTGTTTTACCATCACATATTGAAGGATTTGGACTAGTGGCACTGGAGGCAATGGCATGTAGACTACCTGTGGTTGGTTCAGATGTTGGAGGACTGCATTATTTGTTAGCAAATGGCGCTGGTGTTAAAGTGAATGCCCACGATCCGGATGATTTAGCAATGAAGTCACTGGAATTATTACGAGATGAGGATTTGCAAAAGAGTATTATTGAAAAGGGTCTGGAGAAAGCGGATCTATACGATCAGGATAGACTAATTTCGTCTGTTATCGATTTGTATGAGTCATAGAAAGTAGGAGAGATAATGCAGGGGCGTTTTTTGAAAATCCTAGGTGCTGTAACGGTAATCAATATTGTCGCACGGCTATTAGGATTTGCTAGAGAGGTCATTATTGGCTATCAATACGGGACAACCTATCATGCGGACAGTATCATAACCGCATTTACGATCCCGAATTTTATCTACATTGTGATAGGTGGAGCAATTACAACTGCATTCATATCCGTTTATAGTAAGCTTAGTAAGGCAATTAAGGATGAATTTGTTCAAACGATTTTTACAGGTTTGAGTGTAATCGTGGGAATATTGACGATTCTGTTTATGATATTCCCCGAATTCTGGATTCAACTTTTCTTCTCCGGTATGACGGAGGAGGCATTAAGTTTAACAAGTGAACTATTTGTTTGGATGGCTCCAGCTACACTATTTCTAGCGCTGTCGATGGGGTTAAGCGGTCTACACAACGTGCATGATAATTTTCGTTTGACTAGTTTTTCAACGTTTATATTTAATGCTGTTTTTCTTGTTGTTGGAGTCGGGCTGACACCATATATGATGGAATACTCGTATGGATTGGGGGCCTCTCTTGGAGCATTCTTAATGTTTGCCATTCTTATATACTATATTTGGAAGCAACGTATTGCGCCATTACGTTTTAAGTTTGTCAAACTTCCAGAGACGAAACGTTTTCTGAAACTGGCACTGCCCATTGTCTTTGGTGGGGCAACCGTTCAATTTTACTTTATTATTCAACGAATTTATGCAGCAAACCTTAATGAAGGAGTTATTTCATCATTAAACTATGCATCGAAAATGACGCAATTTCCGCAAGCCGTGCTGATGACAAGTGTTACCACGATTATATATCCGCTCTTAGCAAAAGCTGTTGGTGAGAAGGATTTTGCTAAAGTAAAGAATGCTTATAAAAAAGGATTTCGGATGCTGACACTGATTTTGTTGCCAGCGACAATCTTTATCTTTATCTATGCAAAAGAAATTATTACATTTATTTTCGAGTATGGAGACTTTGATGTGAGCTCAACCAATCGAACGTATCCATTGCTGCAATTATTTTCTTTGTCCATTTTAGGGCTTGCAGTAAACACGTATATTACCCGGTTTTTCTATGCAATGGAGAATGCATACTTACCTATTATCTTAAATGTTATTTCTGTTTTTGGTGTAAATATTTTTGTGATTTCGGTACTGATCGAAAAATTGGGAGCATCAGCAATTGCGCTTGGAACTGTAATTGGTACGTTTGTGAATATGATTCTGTTGATTATCGTGGCAACGACAAAACTCAAGCTAATTGTGAGTAATTGGGGATATATTATTAAGCTACTGTTATTCTTGTTAATCACAACCGGTTTCATTTGGCTAAGTTCGATTATTGCTGTCTCTTATATAATAATTTCTTTATGTATTGGTGGTATTGTAACATTATTAATGGTTTTAGGTGGATTGAAAGTAGTGAGGTAGGAAGAGTCTACAAACTACGGGAATAGTCCTATCCCACCCTATGTGGACTTTCCCCAGATAGAGGTGTACAAAAATGTATAACATACCTGAATTAATTATCGCTTTTCTCATTTCATTGGTGGCAGCTTTACTAATTACGCCAGTAGTCAAACGATTAGCAATAAAATTGAATGCAGTTGATAAACCAGATAACAATCGGAAAATGCATAAAGGCGTTAGAGCTAGTATGGGTGGGTTAGCTATTTTTATTGGCTGTATTGCCGGGCTTTTGTATATTCAACCACAACATGAGCACTTGCTTGGCATAATTATTGGTGCAATCATTATTTTAGTGACCGGGATGCTAGATGATATTTATCAGTTAAAGCCTCTTATGAAATTAACCGGACAAATTGGTGCAGGACTTTCCGTTGTACTCTCAGGGGTTATTATTGATAAGATTACGCTCCCTTTTTTGGGGATTATCTATTTTGACAATATAAGCTATGTAATCACAATACTTTGGATTGTAGCTGCATCAAATGCCATTAACCTAATTGATGGATTAGATGGTTTGGCTGCTGGAGTTTCGGCAATAGCACTTACAAGTATATTTATTATGGCGGTCATGGATTATCGTCTTGTTGTTGTTTATTTGACACTAATATTAATTGGCAGTACGGTCGGATTTTTATTTCATAACTTTTATCCGGCAAAAATTTTCATGGGTGATACAGGGGCACTGTTCCTTGGTTATGCCATTGCAGTCGTCTCCATACTAGGATTATTCAAAAATATTGCCTTGTTCAGCTTTATCATTCCGATTATTGTTATAACGATCCCCATCTTTGACACCATTCTTGCCATTATTAGGAGGATTATCAGGAGGCAGAGCATTGGGACAGCCGACAAAGAGCATATTCATTATCGATTATTAAAAATGGGTTACAGTCATAGGGCGTCCGTGTTAATTTTATATGGATTCAGCGCATTCTTTGGTTTAATGGCAATTGTTTTTAATAGCGCAACATTACAGATTTCCTTGTTCATCATCGCTATATTCTTGATTGGTGTACAAATTATTTCGGAACTGGCAGGAATCGTTATGAATGGACAGCAACCATTCCTTGATGGTATCAGGAAAGTGTTCGGCATGAAGCGATCGCAATGATGGAATTGAGGTGGGTCGGGAGCGTAAACATAGTAAGAACATCATCCCAAGGGGGAGAACATCGGCTCGAGAAAGGAAACATCGTCACCAGAGAGAGAACATCGGCTCGAGAATGAAAATATCATCCCCAGACTGTGAACATCGTCCCCATGAGCAAAAACATCGGCTCCAATGCGGAAACATTACCCCAAGAGCAGAAAAAAGAAAAAACCTCACAAAATGAGGTTTTTTTAAAATAGTGCTTCTTTCTTTTTTGGAGCACCTTCAGTACTGACGATGATATTTACGATGTTCCTGCTTGATCGACCTTTAGAATATTCATTCCATTGTGAGGCAAATGCTTTTATTTTAGCCTTATCAAAGGCATTTCGTTTAATTGACTGAACAATTTCTTCTGTAGTAAATGTGATCGGTCCAGGCATTTCCGATTGGTAATTTTTTAAAAGGCCTCTTGTCCGCTGATAATCCTCCAGATCATAAGCAAAAAATATCATCGGTTTGTTCAGTAAGCTGTATTCAAATGGAATGGATGAATAGTCACTGATTAAAATATCAGCAATTAACAATAAATGGTTGATTTCATGATAATCGGAGACATCGTATACAAAATCATTGTATTCCTTTTTTAATTTATAGGTGACTGCAGGATGGTGTTTGATGAACAGTACGTATTCGCCTGAAAGTGCTTCGTACAGCTTTTTAATATCCAGCTGCAGTTGAAAATTGGATAGTTCATCATCGCGAAATGTTGGCGCGTACAAGATGACTTTTTTCTTATTAATGATCGGATAACTCTTTCTTAACTTTTGACCAATTTGTTGCTTTTCCATGCTATGGTAGAAAAAATCAGTCCGTGGTATTCCTGTACGAATGATGGCATCATTTGACAAGTCAAAACTGTCTTGGAAAATCGCCGCCATTCTTTCTGATCCAACCGCTGTATAATGAAAATTACGATAGACACGCCGAAAACGATCAATCGCACGTTTGCTCCTTGTTTTACTCGATGGGTCCATTAGCCCAAATAACTTAATCGCACCTGCTGCATGCCAAAGCTGGATACAAGTTGTGCCTTTTTTAAAGTTTGTTACCGCTAAAAAGCCAAAATAATTATCGACTAAAATTGTAGTCGCGGTTGCGAGGTGATATATGGATTGTAAGAAAGAAAAAGGATGTGTTATTTCGAAATTCAGCTCTTTACTGGTGGATGTATCGAATGGGTAATGACAACTTTTATCCTTTAAAATAATAATGTCCTCATCGGATTCACTTCTCAAAGACCGTGTCACATAAAAAATATTATCCCCAAAGGAAGCTACACAAACCGTTTTCTTCTTTTGGGGACATAGCTTGAACATGTTAAATACAATTTTAAAAAACCAAAGATAGATGGAAATGGCAAGTTCCCTAACCATTTTGCACCTTGAATAAATCATCTTTAATTTTAGATGTCGAAATACCGATTGTTCTTGGTAAATAGACAACTTCACAATAGTCCTTTAAGAAGTCAAACTTACCTTGCCAATCATCACCCATCACAAAAATGTCAACATCATGCTTTTTAACATCGTCAATTTTTTGACCCCATGTTTTTTCAGGAATAACTTCATCCACATAACGGATTGCTTCGAGTATCATTTTTCGATTTTCGTAACTATGGTAAGCTTCTTTGTTTTTAATTTTATTGAATTCATCAGTTGAGATTGCTACGATCAAGTAGTCGCCCATTGCTTTGGCACGACGCAAGATATTGATATGGCCATAGTGAAGTAAGTCAAATGTTCCATATGTGATTACTGTAGTCATGTGTTCTCCTCCAAATAAATGAAATGTGCATGTCGAAATGCGGATTTCACTACTATTATAATAACACATTTTTACGTGCGGTTAACATGAAATTTACATTTACATTATTTTTTCAAACAAGAATTAGTTCTCCACTTTATAAAAAATTTCCCTTTACCACTTAAAAAATTGTATACTAATACGTAAATACTATAATTGGTAATTTTTATTATTTAACAGTAAATAGTAACAGTAGAAAGTAACAGTAGAAGATAAAAATGTTGTACGACTGATTACGCAATGGATTTGTAGGAGGAAAAACAACATGGAACAACTTACAAACAAAGAAATTCAGGAGATTAAGCTTAAAGACGATACATATTCCATTAAAGTTTCGATGAAAAAAGTTTTTATTGAAGGATGGGATAACTATTTTTTTGCCATCTTTCAGCGTGACACCAGTAATGTAAAAACACTTGTCCATCGTATGGTAGAAGAAACAAGCGAATTTTATATCTTTCGAATAAAAATCTCATTCGGCGCGTATGACGCCTTTTTTACTGCGGGGGACAGTTTTGATTTATCGATCGTACGAAGGCGAGAAGATGAAGAAAAACGTTCGCGGATTAAAAGTAATTTTGCGCCGATGGATTTTTTACAAATCCCAGTCAATGAATCGACTATTTTTTACCCGGCAACAACAAAGGAGGGGAATGTTAGTTTTTATCGTAAAGAGAACTTTTTGCTTGCTAAATTTGCCAGTGCTGACCTAACAAAAGGTGCGATATTGCATTTGAATGGCATTTATCATTTTCCAGGCTTGGATCCTTCGGCGATTAAGCATATGGCGTTACAGCTAACAACGAATTTAAATGATGATGTTATTCAAATTCCTGTCAGTCCTCAGCAAGCTCCAGCTGCTTATCAAACCTATGCGCAAAGCGGTTTTCAGGCGGAAATTGATATGACGCCATATGTATCACTTGGGAGGGCCCAATATTTTAAGTTCCATTTGATCATGGATGTGGAAAAAGATGGGCGAGTGGAACGGATTGAAAGTACACGGATAAAAGTAGGGGATCGAAGCGAAAAATATACGATCAATCGTAAGCTGAAATTTGGTAATGCGAAAATCCAGCTCATGTGTTTTCCAACGAAGAAATCCAAGTATTTTTCATTACGCGTAAAAGAATATAAACTACCTGTTGAAATGTTTCGAACAGCGCGGGAGAAATGGATTTCGTTAAGACGTAGTAAGAAGTTACTTAAACTGTACAAAATGGCGTTTTATATATTAGGAACGTTCATGCCCGTTGATAAGAAACTCGTCATGTTTGAAAGCTTTCATGGCAAGCAATATAGCGACAACCCTAGAGCAATATTTGAATACATGAAAGAAGCCAAGCCTGATTATCAATTAATTTGGAGTGCAGATCGCAGGCATCTAAACAATTTTAATGATAAAGATGTGGTCTATGTGCGACGTTTTTCGGTTCGTTGGTTGCTTTTAATGACTCGGGCGAAATATTGGGTAACAAATGCGAGGTTGCCATTATGGATCCCAAAACCAGGACATACGACTTATTTACAAACATGGCATGGAACGCCTTTGAAGCGTTTGGCAGTGGATATGGAAGAGGTGCATATGCCAGGTACAAATACAGAGAAATATAAACAAAATTTTGCCAAGGAATCGAGTAAATGGGATTACCTTGTTTCACCAAATGCTTACTCGTCGAAAATTTTTAAACGGGCCTTTCAATTTTCTCAGACAATGGTTGAATCAGGTTATCCGAGAAATGACTATTTATACAATGGAAATAACCCGCAAATGATTCATCAGCTGAAGCAGACGATGGGAATACCGGATGATAAGAAAGTGATTTTATATGCGCCGACATGGCGGGACAACAATTTTTATGGCAAGGGAAGATATAAGTTTGATCTGGAATTAGATCTAGCAGCATTGCAGGAACAATTTGGCGATACACACGTCATTGTTTTACGTAAGCATTATTTAGTTGCGGAAAACTTAGATATAAGTGCATATAAAGGGTTCGTGTATGATTTTTCCAAATATGATGATATTCGGGATCTTTATTTAATTTCGGATTTGCTCATCACTGATTACTCGTCCGTGTTCTTTGATTATGCTAACTTAAGACGGCCGATGATGTTCTTTGTGTATGATATTGACGACTATCGGGACAATTTGCGTGGTTTTTATTTTGATTTTGAACAAAAAGCACCTGGTCCATTGGTAAAAACAACGGAGGAAATCATCGCGGAAATTGCCAAACTTGAGGAAAATGGCTTTCAACCATCTGCTAACTATGACAAATTTTATGAGCGATTTTGCTATTTAGAGGATGGCAATGCGAGTAAACGTGTGGTTGATCACGTATTCAAATAATAGGGAAGGATTGTTTTTTCAATTTGGGGCTTGTATAATTTAGTAGCTAGAAACAACTATTTAGATTTGTGAGGAACATGTTTATGAAAGCTGGCTGGACTGTTTTAAAAGAGCAAGCAAAACACTTTTATTTAATAAAAAGATTGTCCATATATGAATTAAAGAGTAAAAACCGGAATAATTATTTAGGGATGGCATGGGAAGTGATCAACCCGTTAATCCAGATCTTAATATATTGGTTTGTGTTCGGCAGTATTAGACAGCGCAGTGATGTCGAAATTGCGCCCGGTGTGGACGTGCCATTTATCCACTGGTTGCTTGGCGGATTTATCTTGTGGATTTTCTTTTACAAAGCAACCATTGAAGGGTCGAAATCGATTTATAGTAGGTTGCGCATGTTATCAAAAATGAATTTTCCCATGAGTGTTATCCCTAACTTTGTGATTTTTTCGCACTTTTACATTCATTTGTTTATGTTAGCGATTACGATTATCATTTTTCAACTGACAGGCTATTTTGTGACGATTTATTATGTGCAATTCATCTATTTTATTGTGGCAACCTTTTGCCTCCTATTTGCGATTTCATTGATCATGTCAACATTATCAACGATCGTACGGGATGTACACATGTTTTTAAATGCTACGTTGCGAATGGTGTTGTATTTGTCGCCAATTTTGTGGCAGGTGTCAACAGCATTGGAGGATCCGTTGCCAATGATCATGAAGCTAAACCCGCTGTACTATTTAATTGAAGGGTATCGATCGGCCTTATTCGGGACGGAATGGTACTTTGTTGCGCATTGGGAATACACCCTTTATTTCTGGGGATTGGTTATCGTGCTGTTCTTATTCGGTTCGATGCTGCATGTTAAGTTCAGACGACACTTTATTGATTACTTATAAAGGCTTGTGGTGATGATGGAAAAAGCAATTACCGTTAAAAACGTTACAAAAAAATACAAATTATATAATGGTACAAAAGAGCGTATTTTGGATTTGATTACGCCGAAAAGTTACGGGGAAGAATTTTATGCGCTAACAGGTGTAGATTTTGTTGCGGAAAAAGGCGATGTCGTTGGCTTTATTGGCATCAATGGGTCAGGAAAATCAACCTTGTCGAATATTGTCGCAGGAATTGTCCCGGAAACGTCAGGTGAAGTGGAAACGAATGGACAAGTATCCTTAATTGCCGTATCGTCCGGATTAAAAGGTGACCTAACGGGCCGCGATAATATTGAATTAAAATGTTTAATGCTCGGATTTACCAAAGAAGAAATTAAAGCACTCGAACCAGAAATCATCGAGTTTGCGGAAATTGACAAATTTATCGATCAGCCGGTAAAGTCCTATTCAAGTGGAATGAAATCGCGGTTAGGCTTTGCTATTTCTGTTTCCATTAATCCAGACATTATTATTATTGATGAAGCTTTATCAGTCGGTGATAAGGCGTTTGCTGAGAAAAGTTTTAAAAAAATGAACGAATTCAAAGATCAAGGCAAGACGATCGTGTTTGTTAGTCATTCGATTGGACAAATGAAAAACTTTACGAATAAAATTTTGTGGCTTGAATATGGTCAAATAAAGGAATATGGGCCGACTGAAGAAGTTTTGCCAAAGTATGAGTCATTTATTAAATCGTATAAAAAAATGACGAAGAAAGAGCGAGCGACATATAAAGCTGAAGCATTAAAACAACGATATGACAAAGACTCGTTGGCGAGGACTTGAACTAAGCGTATGTCATGTTGCTGAAAGGTTGTACGAGATGTCAAATGAAGCAAAGGTGAACAATTTCGTTTCCATTATGGGTATTCCGTTTGTTAATATTACCAAAGAAAAATTATTGCAGAATCATCTATTTCCTCGTTTAATCGAGAAGGAAAAGTGCTATATTGTTACTGCTAATCCTGAAATGGTTATGCGCACAACGGAGGATGCCTCTTATAAAAAGCAGGTGAACGCTGCCGATTTTATCGTACCTGATGGAGCGGGTATTGTGATTGCCTCCAAATTTATGAAACAACCAATTCAGGAGCGGATTCCTGGTTTCGAATTAATGGTAGATTTACTAGAATTTGCTAATGATAAAGGGTTATCGTGTTTTTTCCTTGGCGCTCAAGAGCAGGTGAATGAGAAAATGATTGATGAGATCGAGAAAAGATATCCTCATCTACGTATTGCTGGGAATCATCATGGCTATTTTTCGATTGATGATCCTGCAGTTGTTGAGCAGGTTAAGGCATCGGAGCCCGATCTTGTCTTCGCGGCACTTGGTTCCCCTAGACAGGAACAATGGATTACCGCACATTTTACTCAATTCGAAAAAGGGCTATTCATGGGGGTTGGCGGAAGTTTTGACGTGTTGGCAGGCGAAGTGAAGCGCGCACCTGATTCCTGGATCAGGCTCAATTTGGAATGGTTATACCGGCTGCTAAAACAGCCATTTCGCTGGAAAAGAATTTTAAAATCCCTGAAATTCATGGTATTGATTATGCTGGGCAAACGATAACAACCTATCTCCTTAAGTAGCTGGCTTAATGAGATGGGTTTTTTGTTAGTGGGACGGGGGGACAGGTTAGTTGTCCCGGTCTTAGACAGCGGTAGGACAGGGTTTCGAGGCGGGACAACTAACCTGTCCCTATGTCCCTTTGAAAGGCCGACAGAAAATTAGAAGACTTTTCGAACAATTTTAGTACATTTGCAGGTAGAAAAGGAGATTCAAGCATGGATAAACCCACGATTTACTTTTTAATGAATTCACTGGAGATTGAGCGGGGCGGTTTAACAAAGGCCTCTTTAAAACAGGCTTCTATGTTTGCTGAATTAGGGTATGAGGTACAAATGCTTTCCTTTAATTTTAATGCTTTCTACCCTTATATTAGACAGCAATTAGTAGAGCTTGGTAAGGTACATGAAAATGTGGTCATTCGTAATATGTATGAGGAATTGGAAGGTCAATCGGAGCCATTGTATTTTAACGGAAAGCTGAAACCAGCCAATCTGGAAAAATTGGCCGGTAATAGTGCGTTAAGCAAACGCAAAGGGCACAATGCATACCGAGTTTTTGAGAATGGCTGTTATACAAAATATATTAGCCTTGCAAGCGGAGACGCATTGAAATTTATTGATTACTTTAACGAAAATCGGTACCGGATTAGAAGGGAACAATTTGATCCTTGGGGAAAGCCGAAACAACTGACGTACATGGACTTTTTGACAAATAAACCACGTCAATCCATTTACTTTGACAAAAAAGGGCGAGCTTATCTTGCCGCATGGTACAATCAGGAAAAGGACAAATATGATCGCGTCTATTGTTTTTCCAAAAATGGTGAGATAGTCAAGGAGTATACGGGTGATATACTGAAATTAAAAATAGACTGGCTTGCTGAGGTTATTAAACATGATGAAAACCCTGTGATTGTGTCTGATACGAGAAGTACAGATGCTGTAATAACTGGCTTAAAAGAAGAGCGAGCTGTGAAAATCTGGCGTCTTCATAGTCATCATGTAGCACATCCATATGAAGATGATTCGCCGATTGCTGGGAAAGTGAAGCATGGCATCGCAAATTTGGATAAATTTGATGGCATCTTTTTATTAACCGAACAACAGAAGCGGGATATTAGTGAGAAATATGGCTATGGCGAAAAAATGTATGTCGTGCCACATTACCATGAACCTGTGCTGGAGCAGCAGATTGGTAAGGATGAAAAGCTTGCTGTTGTTATTAGTCGACTGTCAACGTTAAAACGTGTTGATCATATTATTAAGGCGTTTAAAAAAGTGGTGGATAAAGTTCCAGATGCGCGACTTGTTATTTATGGGAAGGGAACAGAAACAGATAAATTAAAGGTACTGATTCAGGATTTAGGGCTTGGAGAAAATGTTTCAATGCAAGGGTATACCAATGAACCAGACACTGTTTATGCCAATGCGTTATTTTCTGTTTTAGCATCAAAAAGTGAGGGATTCTCGTTATCCATCCTTGAATCAATGACGAATGGGACCCCTGTTATTAGCTATGACATCAAGTACGGGCCAAACGACCTAATTGAAAATGGCCAAAACGGATTTATTGTCGAAAAGGCAAACATCGACGCACTAGCCGAGAAAATGATTGACATGTTTACCCACCCCAAAGAAGCTATCAAAATGGGGGAAGACGCCAAACAACACATCGACAACCACTATAATAAAACAGTATACATCGACAAATGGGAGAAATATATACAGGAACTTATTGAATAGGGGGACGTGGGGACAGGTTTCTTGTCCCGGCCTTTAATAGCGGTAGGACAAGATTTCGAGGTGGGACAACTAACCTGTCCCCATGTCCCAGAGAGGAGGCTAATTATCAAAAAGGGTATATTATTTTTGTTTGTGGTTGTGGTTTTCGGTGCTTTGCCGTCTAGTGCGGTTGCGGCGAGCTTTGGGCCGGATGAGTGGAATCAGTATCGCTTGAACAGTGATAAAAATGCGGTATTTGATAATGGTTCAGATGCTTTGGATTACCAAGAATTTACAACGGCTGATCAGGTAAGGGCGACTCCGGTTATCGCTGGTAATACATTATTTATTGGAAATCACAATTCGGGTGATCTGTTTGCTTTTGATGTAACTACTGGTGAAAAACTATGGCAAAGTAAAGCACCAAACTGGGTTCATTCGGAAATGATCTACCATGATGGGCTTGTTTACGTTGGCTTTGGCAATCGATTTTTTCAGGAAAACGGGATTCGTGGAACAGAAGAAAGTGGTGTGTTAGCGCTTGATGCGGAAACCGGTGACATCGAGTGGAAGTTTAATACGGAAGGCGAAGTGATGCCAACGCCCGCATATTATGATGGTGTGCTATATGTTGCAACTGGTGACAAGCATCTGTATAAATTGGATCCCGCAAACGGAGAGCTGTTACATAAGGCGGACATTGGATCGACTGTGAGTATGTCGGCACCAAACATAACGGATGACACATTATATGTAGGTGGTAGCGGCCCACTTCCATACACATTTTCAGCGTACGATTTGCAGGCAGATGAATTTAAATGGCAAACGGAATTTCCAGCAGTTTTTGCCGGGTTAGATGATGTGCCTCCTGCCGTATCAGGCGATATTGTTGTTACAACGGCACTGGAAGGGGATAGCGACAACCCGGAACATTTTCTGTATGCGATGGATATTGCAACAGGCGAAATCCTTTGGCGGGAAAGTCTTGGCACAGGCGAATTTGTCAAAAACAACAAGTCTGGTGCGCCGATTATTTATGAAGGGGCTATATATGTTGGTAGCCCGATTACCAAAACATTTTACGCCTATGATTTAAAAACGGGTGATCAACTGTGGAAATATGAAAACGAGGTCATGAAAGCTCCACCTGTTGCACAAGATGGGATCGTCTATTTTTCCAACACAAAAGGGTTCATTTATGCATTAGATGCGGAATCAGGCGACGTTCTCGGAAAAAAGGAACTGGGTGGCAAATTAGCACCATCCGGCCCAATTATCATAAATGACACATTGTTCGTAGGCAGCCAGGATACGAATGTCTACGCTGTTCCACTGACAGATATCGTTAGTCAGCAGAAAATTGACGAGCGGAAGACTGCGGCAGAGGAAGATAGCCATGTTTTACAGTATGTGATTGGTGGTGCACTGGTTGTTATTGTGATTGGGTTAATTTTGTTTGTGGTTAGGCGTAGAAGCAAGGAATAGGAAATCGATAAGGAAAGCTTCTAAGAGAGGAACTCGGCGTTCGCCAAATACGAGGCGAATACCGAGTTTTTTTAAGTTGAATTAAAGAAAGTCAATAAGCGTAGTCAGAAAGCCCATAATGTCTTATAATAAAAATAGGAGGCGCTGATATCATGGAGAATCAGGAAGTCTTAAACAAGATTTTGCAAAAACTTGAGCAACAAGAGGGATTTCAAGAAGAAGTAAGACAAAAGCTAACATCACTGGAAGATAGGTTTACAACAGTTGATAAGGAGCTTACATCAATGGACGGAAGAATTTCATCAATAGATGGAAGACTTACATCATTGGACGAAAGAATTTCAACGATGGATGGAAGATTTACAACAATGGATGAAAGGCTTACAACAGTGGAAGAAAGACAAGAAAGAATGTTTGATTTACTTGTTTCGGTTAGCGAGAAAGTCAGTCAACCATTGGACAACATAGAGGCGCTTGCAAAACGTGTTTGGAATACAGAAAAAGATATCGCACAAATCCAAAGAAGAACAGGTTTAAAATAATGCAAAAGCACTGGAGCAAATTTCAGTGTTTTTTTCTTTTGTATTGATGGGGCTTTTTCACAGAACTTGATGAATAAACGCCAATCAAGAAAGTTGCTTTAGGTGTTAAAGAAGGGGATTTACATTGAATTGATGCAAAAGTTAACGCATTTAGGGAAGATGGAATTGAGGGGTTACGTGATTCATTGTGGTACTGTATACAATCAGAAACCCCTTCATATAGATTCACAATCGAAAATTCGCTTATGTCTGTCTGGTGGTGCGCTGTGAACTTTTTACTAATCACAAAAAAAGCTGCCAGCAAAATTCAGCCGACAGCTTCTCACTCTAATATGAATTTGTTGAATTATCACTTGCTTCTATACTCGTATCTTCATCTGTTTGATCAGTTTCACTGGCTGTTGCGCTTGTGTTATCTGTCAAATCTAATTGGCTTTTTAGAATCTGTTTTGTATCTTCAAGAGCTAGTTCATCCAATTTGTAAAAATACTTACGACCCGGTTGATAATCTTGCCCTTCCAACGTAAGTGAATCGATATCCAAACTTTTTCCGCTTGTTCCATAAGAAATAAAGCTTTTCATTTCATCGAATGTCATATTCGTGGTCATGTTTTTTCCTACTGCTTCAATAATGTTGTCAATTTTTAAAATGGAATTCATCGATACTGCTTTTTTCATCACAGCCTTGATTACTTCCTGCTGTCGTTTCCCGCGTTCGATATCATTATCCTGTTTCCGGGTACGAGCAAAGGCTAGTGCTTCCTCGCCATTTAATTTCTGCTCGCCAGGTAACAAGTGAATGGCACCGGCTTGGTCTTTGGAATTAAGTTCATTCATTTCATAAGGAACATCAATGGTTACGCCATCAACGGCATTGACAACGTCGATAAATGCTTCGAAGTTAACTTTTGCATAATAATCGACTGGAATATCCAATAAATTTTCCACTGTTTCAATGGTTGATTTGGGTCCACCGTATGCGTGTGCTTCTGTGATCTTCGTTTTTTTGCCGGCATCTTCGACATAAACATAAGAATCACGTGGTATGCTAAGTAGCTTTACACTCTTATCGTCTTTATTCAGTGTTGCGAGTATTAGGGTATCTGTACGCGAATTTCCGTTTTTATTATTTTTTCGGATATCACTGGCATCCACACCCATGATTAAGACTGAAACATTATCGACATCAGGATCAACTGTTGTATCACGTAACTCTGATTTTTCCCGTCCGTCATCTTTATAGGAATCAGAAAAAACGGAATCTGCTTTTACATATAAATACGTGGCATAGCTTACAAGCCCGAAAAACACAATAAGAATGGGCACTAATATGAAAACAACGCGTTTCTTGAGCCTACGCTTCTTTCTCTTGACACGACGTGAATTGTCTGGCATAGAAAAATTCCCCTTTTTAAGCAAAATACCTTTAGTTCTAGTATTATGCTAGTGTGATTATCTATATAGCAAAAAATTTATATTCATAAGCAAAACGATCTTATTCTAAAAAGTTACATTTTATACGGAAAATCAACATTAATTTTACTATGAAATAGCCTATTCGTAAATTAAAATTTGATTACAATCGTGTTAGAAACGTTTAACGTAGTGTGTAAGCCTTTACCAGACAACGTTCTGCAGCTTAAAAAAGATTTACTTTTATATGGTGTTTTTTTGGCACAGTTGGGGAAAATGTCGAATTTTAGAGGTCATGTTTATATAGAAGCATGGATCGTGTCGTCTACTCTAACAAGCAGAAATATTATCCACACTTTTCCCACGCTGAGATTCAGTGGCTTGTTCTCACGCCCAACAGCATGGTGGGAACCCTGCAGCCATTTCCTTTGTTTCATTGCTCAAATGCATTGTGCACCCAATCAAGCAGTATGAAAGTGACTAAATCACCAGATCCACTTTATTTTCGGGCTTTTTGCAGTTGGCACCTTTTTTGGTTGATCTTAGGACTTATTTCTCTGAAAAAAACACTTAGTCCCATTTTACAGGTAGTTTGGGGAAAAGTGTAGGCCTTTTGTATGGATTTTCAACAAAGTCATCACTTGCTTATCATCTGTTGACAAGAAGGTGCACTTTAATGATTTTAAAAAAATATATTCCATGCTACCTTCCACCCCTTACGAACGATTGTAATGGTGAAAGGAGGGGATGAAACATGGCAGAATCAGAAGTGTATAAATCGACGCTATCGCTTGTGCTTGATGACGGTGCGGACGTTTTGACAGGGAAACCAATCTATAAAACAAAAAGCTTCAACAACGTCAAAACAGCCGCAATAGCCGATCAGTTATACACAATCGCACAAGCTGTAGCAGGACTACAAGAACGACCACTCTACAACATCGAACGAAAAGACAACTCCGAAATCAGACAAGCATAGCGGGACATGGGGACAGGTTTGTTGTCCCAGCATCTAGATAGGGCGGAAGTGGCGGCATAGAGCCTTTTATCCCGAAGCTTTGAATGGGACAAGTGACCTGTCCGCGCGTCCCACCATTAAATGGAAGGAGGAAAGATGATGAAAAAGCTTGAGTTGAAATTTGCAAATAAAGAAGGTAAAACTGTTACGTATTCATTAGAGAAGCCGGTTGAACCAGTTGATCCAGCGGCAGTAAAGAGTGCCATGGAGGAAATCATTTCACAAAATGCTTTCACATCCACAGGCGGTGACCTTGTTTCAATCAAGAGTGCACGAGTCGTGGATCGGATTGTGACAGATATTGAATTAGCAGAATAGGGATAGGCAACAGGGCTGACATCATTTGAGGAGTCAGCCCCCAGTTTTTATCCCACTATCCCAAGCTTTTTCAATCCATTAAAAATCCCCGATTCTTCTACTGATGTTGTGCGGTGTTTTGCAAAATCAAATAGATCAGGGTGTGCATTTGCCATTGCAAAGCTTTCTCCAACTGTTTGAAGCATTTCTTTATCATTCATTCCGTCACCAAACGCAATAGCCTTTTCTTTAGGGATATCCAAACGTTTCAGCACGTTTTTGATTGCTTCCCCTTTGTTGACCGATTTGCGAATGATGTCATAGCAATGCTGAACGCCTTCAATGTTCACTTGTGAAAGGCGGATATCAGCTTCGATTTCATAAAGGGATGCTTGTGAAGGATCCAGTTTCATTATGGTGGCACCTAAAACACGATCCATTACAGCTTTCGTAAAACGTTCATTTTTCACCATCTGAAATGTCTCGATAAAATTGCTCGTTGCTGGTGAATCCAGTGCAGTAAAATAGTTCTTTTCGTTCGTATAAAGCACGATTTCCTGTCCATTATTCTCCGCGATCTCAAGAAATTGCTCAACCGTATTGGTGTTTATCGGCTCATCGAGGATGGTTTCGTTTTGATAAACGGCATATGCCCCGTTGTATCCAATAAATGAATCCACTCCAAGTTCCATCGCAAGATCCGCAATTTCGTGTAAAGGGCGCCCTGTTGCCAGGAAAACCTCTATACCCTTCGCCTTGGCCTGTGAAATTGCCTCCTTCGTTGATGCAGAATAAGTATGATCCGGTTTCAAAATTGTTCCATCTATATCCAGGAAAAGTATGTTATATGTCATAGTAGTCTCCTTTTGATTTTGGTAGTGGGACGTAGGGACAGGTTTCTTGTCCCCAGTAGCGAATCGCATGTTGGACAAGCATCTATCCGGGTTTAGAAGGGAAGCTGCAGTGGGACAAGGAACCATCCCCCATCCCCATGTCCCGCGCACCCCACGTAAGCACTGCTTAAGAGAACGCTGCGTAGCTTCTAAGCTGTTTATGATAGGCGGCTGTCTGTTCTTTATCCATCCCATCCGGTTCTTTAGGGATAATTAAACCTTGCAAATCGGATACGTACAGGAAAAAGTGGTGCGGGTCTTCCGTCAATTTCACAAAGCCATCCCAATTAAAATGCGTTGTTTCATCATTCATTGCTCGATCAATGCCATTGTCTGAAAAGGTCATTTCACACGCACCTAGTACATGGGAATAATCATTTTTCTGCATTTGTGCTTTTAGCTTGAAAAATGCGATGTTCGAATACAGCATCGGAAAAATCATAAAATAAATAATCGCTATCACCAAACTGGCAACAACGGCCGCGAATGACGTATCCATGAGAAACAACGCAACGAGGAAAAGCACGATTGTACTGATCCACTTAAAATATCTTTCTTTAATATGATGTGTATAAGAATGCTTAATGACGTCCTGCTGGAATGCAGTTAAATCATCAAAATTGAGTTGAAAACGAATGGTCATTTTCCTAAACTTCCTTTCACCAAACATAAAGGTGTCTGTTTGAATATATCTGTTCCATTATAGCAGATCCAGGCAAAAAACTTCATTTATAAAGGGCGTTCTCGCGTAGCTAGATTACCATATGTTGAGGGATTAAGCTTAGCGTCCGGGTTCATCTAAAAATGTGATAATGCTTAACAAATAAAAACTCCCGGTAAGGAGCAATAAAAAACGAATAAATTTTTTAAGAGGAGGAGATTAATTCCATGTCAGAGGAGAACAAAAATCGCAATAAGGACAAGAACAAACAATGAAATGTGATAAAATATACCGACCGGGATGTTGAGTTTGCCAATGATAGTGAATTTCTGAACCTGGATAATAAGAAAAATAAAAAAATAGCGCTCGTTCTCTGTTAGGAAGAAAGGCGCTATTTTTGGTTTTGGTGGGACATGGGGACAGGTCGAGAACACTGAAAAAGTCCGGTTCACAAAAATGAAGAGTATACTATCCGCAATATATATATGATTGTATTTGATAACGACGCTAAATATAGTGGTTTGTTCAATGACATCTATTGTAATGGTCACTTTTTCAGTGGCCTCGGACAGGTTTCGCGTCCCACCGCTCATCCCCGTCCTCATCGACAACTGTGCTGGGACAACTAACCTATCCCCACGTCCCGCAAAAAATAAAGCATCAGGATATCGCCGATTCATTATTTTTAACAAATGCCTTTTTTGTCCATTTTTTAGATTTCCATCTTTTAAGCATAAGAAATCCTCTTAACCATTCGTCTGCGATAAAGGCAATCCAAATTCCGACAAGACCAAGACCTAGATACAATCCGAAATACCACGCAAACGTTACACTAATCCCCCACATAGAGATAATCCCAATGAAAACAGGAAATTTTACATCTCCAGATGCACGAAGGGAGTTGATGACCACAAGATTAGATGCACGTCCGGGCTCCAAAATAATGGTAAGTAATAAAAGGATGGCGCCTTTTTCAATGATAGAGCGATTATCTGTAAAAATGCCAAGAAGCAAATCACTTGAAAAACACACGACAATTGCAGCAGAAACAGAGATGATAATTGCTAATTTTAAGCTGTTTAGGCAACGTTTGTAGGCCTTGTTTAGTTGATTATCCCCTACCATATGGCCGATTAGTATTTGGGTTCCTTGACTAATAGCTATTGAGAATAGAAAAATAAACATGATTGTATTTTGGGTATAAACTTTTGTAGTGATAGCAGTTGTACCCATTTGAGCAACAAAATACGTAATAGCCATCTGACTAACATTGTAGGAAAGTTGTTCTCCGGCTGAAGGAATACCAATGGCCAGTAAACTTTTTACGTGATCTTTTTGGTATTTGATAAACGAAAGGATTGGTAATTCACCTTTACTTCTTTTTATTAAAAGAACAAGTAATGTCAAGAATCCTAAAAAACGGCTAAATGTTGTGGCTAAAGCTACCCCTTCCACACCTAGAATTGGAAAGCCAAACGGACCAAAAATAACAAAATAGTTTCCGATAACGTTAAGTATATTCATGCCAATGGTCACATACATGGTGTCTTTGGTAAAACCATAACTCCGCAAAATTGCTGCTACTGTCATAATTAAAGCTTGAACAAAAATGAATCCGCCAACTATATTCATATAGATTGTTGCTTCTCCCATTAATTCATTAGGGAGATTCATAAGATTTAAAATCGATTTGCTAAAGAAAAGTAGCCCCAAGCTTAATAATAGTGAGAACCATAAATTTAGGCTAATCGAGGTAACTGCTATCGCTCCGGCAGTTTTTTCTTGTTTAGCTCCTAGATTTTGTGCCACAAGAATGGCTGCTCCAGCTGCAACGAAACCAAACATTACAATAACAACTGAAATAGTCTGGTTTGCTACACCTACTGCTGCGACAGAATGGTCTGAATACTGACTCAACATTAGCGTATCTGCATTACCCATTAGCATGTGAAGCAATGTTTCAATAAATATCGGCCATGTTAGTGCAAGTAAAGTTAGTTTTTTCTTGTTTTGACCAATCATTTAGGTTACCCTCCCTCAGACAGTAACACATGAAATATTGCAACCATTCTATGTTCCGTCCCATTTAAATTAGTTGCTCATTCATGCGCTATTTGCTATTTACTTGAAAAGCACCGCCTTAGGGTAGACGGTGCTCTAATAAAGGCTATTTCCTGTCATAATCCTTCGTTTATAAATCTAGGGGTAATGCCACTGATGTCGCCTATCTCGTCCCTATACCTGTCGTGAAAACTTCGTGGATAAATTTGATAGACAACACCTTTCTCTTCAACGCTACTAGTTTCTGCTAATCTACTTTTACATCGACCCGTTCAAAAATCCTAAATCCATATGGTGCTAGATCAATAGAGATTTTACCAGTGTCAACTAGATTTTTTTGAAATCCAAATTCCGTTAAAATTTGTTCATCAAACATACCTGACAGTCCAAATGATCCTGTGACATGTTCGGAACTATTGTTCACAACAAAAATAACACGGTTGTCTTCAGTGTACTTTTCATAAACAATCGTATTTTTTGCATCATCTACATGTAAAAAACGAAAATTTGCTCCGTTCGCATAAACGGAATTTGATTTTCGTAATGAGATCAACGCTTTAACAAAATGAAAGAGATCACGATTTTGCTTATCTTTATCCCAAATCATACATGCTCGGCACCCCGGATCCTGTCCACCTGTCATGCCAATCTCATCCCCATAATAGATACATGGTGTTCCAATAAATGTTAATTGAAAGAGGTAGAGTAATTTGACACGATCTACATTCCCGCCTGCTAAAGTCAAAATCCGTGGTGTGTCATGGCTGTCAAGCAGGTTGAACGCAACTTCATTCACATTAGCAGGGTACATATGTAAAACTTTAGTTATCGAATTGGCAAAAGTGCTTGCGTCCATTTCCTGTTTGGCGAAAAAATCAATAGTCCCATTTGTGAATGGATAGTTCATAACAGCATCAAATTGATCACCTAAAAGCCAAGGCATCGAGTCGTGCCAAATTTCACCTAAAATGTATGCATCCGGTTTGACGGATTTAACGACTTCTCGAAATTCCCGCCAAAATGCATGATCGACTTCGTTAGCAACATCCAGGCGCCAGCCGTCAATATCAAATTCTTCGATCCAATAGCGGGCAACATCCAATAAGTATTGCTTTACATCTGGGTGCTCGGTATTTAATTTTGGCATGGAAGCTCCAAAAGCGAATGTGTCATAGTTTGGTTTCGGCTCTGTAACGACTGGAAAATCCCAAAGATGGAACCAATCACGGTAAGCGGATTTGTCCTGATGTTCTAATACATCTTGAAACGGGGCAAAGTAATAACCACTGTGATTGAATACCGCATCTAGCATGACACGAATCCCTCGTTTGTGACACTCCGAAACGAGACGGCGAAATGTATCCTTGTCCCCGAATTGCGGGTCGATTTCCATGTAATCAATGGTGTCATATTTATGATTCGAATGTGCCTTGAAAATTGGGGTAAAATAGATCCCGTTTATGCCTAAATCAACCAAATAATCAAGATGTTCCATTACCCCATGAAAGTCACCACCAAAAAAGTTAGACGGAGTTGGATCGGTCTCGCCCCACGGTAATGTCCCAACTGGATCATTGGAAAGGTTCCCATTTGCAAATCGTTCAGGGAAAATTTGATACCAGACTGTTTCTTTCACCCAGGCAGGAGCCGAAAATACATCACCTTTATGCAAATATGGAAAACAAAAATAGGAATCTTTATCTGTTGATGCAGATTCAGAAAATCCACGCTCTGTATAATAAACGGTTTTATCAGAATTTGAACAGCGGAATCCATATCGCATTCTCCGGAATTCAGGTTTTACTGCAATTTTCCAATAGTCATGCATTTTCGTGGATCCCGATTTTTCCATAGCCGCTATTTTGTACAACCATTGTTCATTATCGATATGATAAGGATCGCCGAATAGGAGATCAACAGAGTCGACATCACTTTTTCCTGTTCGCAAGATGATATGTAATGTTTCGTGATTGTAAGCATAAACAAAATTATCTTTGGGACGGTGGTAAATTGCTTCCATTAACATATGAATCGCTCCTTATGTTCAAACGTTTGCATAATATTATGCTCAGAATAAAGCCTTTATCAAAAATAAGTATATCAGAAAGCACTGCTTATTGTAAGCGCTAACGCTTTTGTTATCTAAATAATAAATTTCTTCTTGATATTAGAAAAAAACAGTGTATAATAAAATTAAAGTGATTGCGCAAACGTTTTCACAAATTGCGTGCACTGTACAAAAATATCCTTTGGGGAGGTTAATTGATGAAGAAGTGGTTAGGAGTCTTATTTGCTTTTACACTATTAATGGGAGTACTTGCAGCTTGCGGACCTAATGATGAATCGGAGGAAGGATCCAAAGATTCGGATGCAAACACCACTGAAGATACAACAAAAGATACAGAGAAACCTGAGAAACTTATTGTGTGGGAAGACCAAGACAAAGGTCCTGCACTGGAAGATGCTGCAGCTAAGTTTGAAGAAGAGTATGGTATCAAAATTGAGTATGTGGAATACAACATTACAGAAATAGAAGAAAACTTGGCTTTGGATGGTAACACAGAAAATGCACCAGACGTTGTTACATTGCCACATGATAGAATTGGTTCAGCGGTGGTAAAAGGTTATCTTTCACCACTTGAAGTAGGTGATGATGTGCTTAGTCAATATACAAAGTCATCGGTTGATTCTATGAATTATGAAGGCAAATTGTACGGTTTACCAAAAGCAGTAGAAACGCCGGTATTTATTTATAACAAAGATTTGTTACCAGAAGTTCCCGAGTCAATGGACAAGGTATATGACTTATCTAAAGAGGCTACAGGCGACGACAACTATGGTTTTCTAGCAATCTGGGATGATTTCTATCATTCACATGGCATATTCAGTGGATTTGGTGGTTATGTGTTTGGTGATGGAAATGATGTTTCAGACATTGGACTAAACAATGAACAATCGGTGGAAGCATTGGAGTATATTCAAAAATGGTATGAAGAAGGATTATTCCCAAGCGGTATCATTGGTGAAAAATCTAATGACCAAATGAATGGATTATTTAAAGAAGGTAAAGCTTTTGCAGTTCAAAATGGTCCATGGGCTTTTAAGGATTATCAAGATGCAGGAATTAACATCGGAATTGCGCCAATGCCTAAATTATCAAACGGTGAACCTGTGGGAACATTTATGGGTGTAAAAGGCTGGTTTGTTACAAACTTTAGTCAGAATCAAGAATGGGCGCAAAAATTTGTAGAATTTGTATCCAATGAAGAAAATGCTAAAACGAGATTTGAGTTAACGGGAGAAATTCCACCACTAGCATCACTGTTGGATGATGAACAATGGGTTAGTGAAAACGAAGGTGCAGCAGCTGTTATGGCACAATCAAAAGATGCCATTGCAATGCCGTCTATTCCAGAAATGGCTGAGGTTTGGGATCCAATGGCAACGGCGGTTCAAGCGGTTGCAACCGGAAAGGAAGAACCAAAAGAAGCGCTTGACACAGCTGTTGAATTGATTAAACAAAATATTGAAATGAATCATGGTGGAGCTAACTAATATTCAGCATAGGCGGTATCTGTTAGACGAGATACCGCCTTCATTTTATCCCGCATCAACTGGGTGGCCTGCTAAAATCGCTACGTCCTGCAGCAACGTCGGTACTAGCACGGAACTGTGTATTGAAAATTCCCACTGAATGAAGTTTCGCTTTATCGAAAAAACAACGAATATTTATTATCGATCGTATATGTTATGTTCATTCAAGAAAAATGTTTTTTTAAGAGGTTGTTCAAAAGTTACCAAATTATAAGCGGCGAATTTCTTCGTTGGGGTAGAAGAACTTCTGCTAAAACCGCCCACGTCCTGTGGGCAACGCAGAAGCCAGCACGTCCTGTGCAAGTCCGCTCCTCATGTACCTATTTATGTACACTTCGGGGCTCGAAGCTACGCCGCCTCGACCTTCTTGCTTCTAATTTGGCAACTTTTTGAACATGCACTTTAAAAGAGAGGAGACCCATTAATGGATGATGTATATCAATCAAACCATCGAAAAATTGCAATTCTACTTTCCATTATTCCAGGGTTAGGTCAATTTTATAATCGGCAATATCTCAAGGGATTTATCTTTTTAGGTTTAGCTATATCTTTTGTTATTGCTTTTTGGGACTTTATTGATATTGGAATTTGGGGGATCTTAACACTCGGTGAAAAATTGCCAAGAGATAATTCAATTTTTCTTATCGTATATGGCATCATTTCCATATTTTTACTTGCAATTGCTGCCATTTTTATGTTCATGAATCTACGTGATGCATATAAAAATGGTGAAAGACGAGACATGGGACAACGGCTTAATACAATTCGCGGGCAATATCGAAATTTGATTGACAATGGGTTCCCCTATTTAATGTTAAGTCCTGGATTTTTCTTATTATTATTTGTCGTGATTCTGCCAATTATTTTTGTTTTCTTGCTTGCATTTACGAATTACGATTTATACCACAATTGGCCAGCACAATTAACCGATTGGATTGGTTGGGATAACTTCAAGAATTTATTTACGATGGACGTTTGGCGCGATACATTTCTTAGTGTTTTTGCCTGGACAATTGTTTGGACATTTGCTGCAACAACACTACAAATTGCCTTGGGAGTATTTCTAGCAATCTTGGTGAATCAAAAGGACTTGAAGGGAAAAGCGATTATACGAACATTGCTCATTTTGCCTTGGGCTGTACCTGCTTTTGTCACCATTTTGATTTTTTCAGGGATGTTTAATGAATCATTTGGTGCGATTAATACGACCATTTTAGATGCATTGGGAATTAGCCCGATTCCTTGGATGACGGATGCGATGTGGACAAGATTAGCTCTGATCATGATTCAAACCTGGCTTGGCTTTCCATTCATTTTTGTCATGGTTACTGGCGTATTACAGGCAATTCCGGGTGAGTTATATGAAGCAGCAACAGTTGATGGGGCAAGTGCGTTTCAGAAATTCAAACAAATCACGCTGCCACTCGTTATGTTTTCCATTGCCCCGATACTAATCACGCAGTACACGTTTAATTTTAACAACTTTAATGTAATATTCTTGTTCAATAGTGGTGGCCCGTCAATACCTGGGCAAAACGCCGGTGGTACAGATATCTTGATTTCATGGATTTACAACCTGACGATGACCACTCAACAATACGGCATGGCTGCTGCTATTACAATGATTATGTCAGCTGTTGTTATTGTCATTGCTATCTGGCAATTCAGAAGAACCAAGTCATTCCAAGAAGAGGATATGATGTGATATGAATATGAAAAAGACGAGAATATTTCGATTGACAGCGACTTATTTAATCATTGCCTTTATGGCGATTGTAATTATTTATCCGCTTGTATGGGTTTTTGGTGCATCATTGACACCTGGTACGAGTGTTTCAAGTTTTAGTATCATCCCGAAAAACCCGACGTGGGATCATTATAAGGAACTATTCACTGGAAAAGATAGTCTTTATTTGACCTGGTATTGGAATACACTCAAGGTCTGCATTATTTCCATGGTTGCATCCGTGATTACCGTTAGTCTGATGGCCTATTCCTTTTCACGGTATCGCTTTGTTGGAAGAAAAAATGGTCTTGTAACATTTTTGATCTTGCAAATGATTCCAAACTTTGCGGCGCTAATTGCGATTTTTGTCTTGGCAAATGTGACTGGATTGATCAATACCCACCTCGGATTGATTCTCATTTATATTGGTGGGGCAATCCCAATGAATACGTGGCTGATGAAAGGATATTTGGATTCTATTCCTAAAGAATTGGATGAAAGTGCTCGCATGGATGGTGCCGGACATTTCCGGATCTTTTGGCAAATTATTATGCCGTTAGCGAAACCAATGATTGCGGTTGTTGCTGTGTTTTCATTCATTACGCCATTTACGGATTTTATTTTGGCAAAAGTTTTACTACGACAACCAGAGCAATACACGCTTGCAGTTGGGTTGTATGAATTAGTTTCACGCCAGTACGGTAGTGAATTTACATTATTCGCTGCAGGTAGTATTTTAATTGCTATTCCGATAGCGATTTTATTCCTATCCTTACAGAAATACTTTGTGTCTGGTTTAACAGCTGGTGGTATAAAAGGATAAATACAACAGGAGTCAGGAGGTACACTTATGCTTGAGGACACTAGCTTTGCCATTCACCCTGGCAAAGAACAAGTTACCGGTATTGATGCGTATTCTGATATTGGTACACTATTAAATTATAAAAAGACAGATAATAAATATCTATTTCAATGTAAAAATGGACAGGTAGTGATTCAATTTTACACAGACTTTATTGTACGGGTTGTTATGAATCCGGTAGATGAACCCAAATTGAGTGGTTCCAAGGCTGTAATCACTCTGCCTGAAACAGTTACTGTCAAAGAACAACAATCATCGGAAGCTCTTATTTTGAAAACAAGTAAATTGGAGCTTGTCATTAAAAAATCCCCATTCCGCTTGACTGTTAACGATCATCAAGGTCGTGAATTGATAGCGGAAATGGATAGGGGCATGGGTTTCAAGTCAACTGGGGAAGTCATTGCTTATAAGGTAATGAATGAAGCCGATCATTTTTACGGTTTTGGTGAAAAATCAGGTCATCTGGATAAGCGTGGGGAAAAATATGAAATGTGGAACACGGATGTCTATGCCCCACATAATCCGGAAACAGATCCTTTATATGAATCGATCCCATATTTCATGACATTGCGTGATGGACGTGCTCATGGTGTATTTTTTGATAATACGTTCAGAACAATTTTTGATATGAAATCGGAGGAACACTATTATTCTTTTCAAGCGGAAGGTGGTCAGCTTGATTATTATGTTTTTGCCGGTCCGGAACCAAAATCAGTACTTGAACAATATACGCATCTTACCGGAAAAATGCCATTGCCACCGAAATGGGCTCTTGGCTATCATCAATCACGCTATAGCTATAGATCGGAGGCAGAGGTAAGGGAGCTTGCGAAGAACTTTATTGAGCGTGATATTCCACTTGATGCCGTTCATTTGGATATTCATTACATGAACGGTTATCGCGTATTCACGTTTGATCAAGAACGTTTTCCAAATCCGGAAAAGTTGATAAAGGACTTGCGTGAACTGGGGATTCGTGTTGTCCCAATTGTTGACCCTGGCGTAAAAAAGGATCCAGAATATAACATATATCAAGAAGGCGTTAATGGGGATCTTTTCTGTAAGTATATTGAGGGCCACATTTACCATGGTGATGTATGGCCTGGCCCAAGTGCATTTCCTGATTTCACTGATGAGAAGGTACACAAATGGTGGGGCGACAAGCATGAATTTTATACGAAGTTGGGTATAGAGGGTATTTGGAATGACATGAATGAACCTGCCGTATTCAATGAAACAAAAACAATGGATGTGGAAGTGATCCACCGAAATGAGGGTCGTCCGGCAACACATCGTGAACTTCATAATATTTATGGACTTTTAATGGAGAAGGCAACCTATGGAGGGTTAAGGCAGCAGCTTAACGGTAAACGTCCGTTTTTATTGACTCGTGCAGGATATGCAGGTGTCCAACGCTATGCAGCTGTCTGGACGGGAGATAACCGGAGCTTTTGGGAACATTTACAAATGTCACTTCCCATGGTCATGAATCTTGGACTGTCTGGTGCCCCTTTTGCCGGCCCCGATGTTGGCGGTTTTGCCTATGATACCAATGCGGAACTGCTGACGCGCTGGACACAGGTTGGAGCATTTACACCATTTTTTCGTAATCATTCAGCTATTGGATTTAAAAATCAGGAACCATGGCAATTCGGTGAAAAATATGCAACAATCATGAAAAAGTATATTCAGATGCGCTATGAATGGATGCCACAGCTATATTCCTTGTTTTATCAGGCAAGCAAAACAGGTCTTCCTGTCATGCGTCCATTATTGATGGAGTTTCCGGATGATGAAAAAACATATAATATGAATGATCAGTTTATGATTGGTGACAACGTCATCGTTGCACCGATTCTAGTACCTTCTGTAACGGACCGGGCTGTATATTTGCCTGCTGGTGAATGGATTGAATTTTCTACTGGTATCGTTTATGAAGGAGCAGAAACTCATTTGATCCATGCTGAACTGGATGAAATGCCAATATTTGTGAAGAAAGGTTCGGCAATCATGCAGACAGAATGGATATCGAATATAGTTAAATCGTCAAAAAACATAACCATGAATGTATATGCAAGCGATCACGATGAAAGCTATCGTTTTACATTCTATGATGATGACGGGGAAACATTCGAATACGAAAAGAATGCATTTGTTGAGCTTGACATCGAAGTAAAGTCAAACGAAGATTCTGTTGAAATAAATGTATTGCAACAGAAAGGAAATCTATCACCGGCCTATAAAGAAATAAATGTGAATGTAGTAGGGCTAAAAGAAGGACAGCATGTTATAATTAACGGAGAAAATAGCGGTGAAAAGCGTGTTGTTCCTGTAAAATAATTTATTAATTTAGTAGAGGGTTGATGAAAAATGGTGACAATCAAAGATGTAGCGAAGGCGAGTGGAGTATCACCCTCTACGGTTTCCAGAGTTATTGCCGACAATCCGAGAATAAGTGCGGATACAAAGAAAAAAGTACGTAAAGTGATGAAGAAGCTGGGATATCATACGAACATCTCTGCAAGGAATCTTGTCGTCAAATCGACAAAGGCAATTGGCGTCATTATGCCTTCTTCAACGAATAAAGCATTGCAAAATCCATTTTTTCCTGAAGTATTGCGTGGAATCGGTTCAGTGATTCATCAAATGCAATATTCGATGTCACTGTCGACTGGCGAGACAGAAGATGAAATTTTTGAAGAGGTCAAGCGAATGGTGTATGGCAGTTATGTTGATGGCGTGATTTTACTCTATTCCAGTATCGATGATCGTGTCACAAATTTCTTGCATGAGCAAGCCTTTCCATTTGTAATAGTCGGAAAACCACATGAGCATGAGAACGAAATAACACATGTTGACAATGATAACTTCCGTGCTGGAAAGGAAATCACTGAATACTTGATTGCAAAAGGGCATCATAAAATTGCCTTTATTGGGGGATCGAGTGATCGGTTTGTCACAATGGATCGGCAAGCAGGGTACGAATCAGCTTTAATAGATGCAGGTATCCAAAATTGTGAAGGCTATAAGATTTATACGGAGTTTCTGAAATCTGGTGGACAAGAAGCAGTAGAAAGCTTATTTGCACTAGAAAGTCAGCCGACCGGGATCGTTGTCAGTGATGATTTGATCAGTCTTGGCGTGTTAAGCATGCTAGAGGATTCTGGATATAATGTTCCAGGGGATATTTCACTCGTGAGTTTTAACAATGTTTATTTGTCAGAAATAACAAGACCACCGTTGACAACCGTGGATGTTCAGATATATGAGCTTGGTGCGCAATCAGCAAGGGCATTAATTGAAAAAACGATGAATAAGAATGAGCCTGAAAAGCGGATTATTATCCCACATCGGATCGTTTATCGAGAATCAGTGAGAAAAATTTGAGGGAGCCAATGTGAAGGCTCTCTCTTGCTTTATCGGAGGTATGGAGACAGTTTCCTTATCTTCCGTCCTGGTCATGAGACATATCCAACATACCATAATAAGGAAATTCGACAGGTCATCAAAAATGCCGTGAAATGGGCAAAAAATACGAATACACCGAAGCATACGTATGGAAATGCTAAACCATTAGAGAAAATTTCTCAAAAGAACTAAAGGAGATGACAACATGGCAAAACTACGAATCGCAGTGATTGGCTGTGGAAGTATTGCAAAAAATAGACACTTAATCGAGTATCATAACAATCCAGACGCGGAAATCGTTGCCGTGTGCGATATTATCGAGGAACGTGCGAAGACATTTGCTGAAAAATACGAAGCTCAGGCGTATACAAACTATGAAACATTGTTGGCAGAAGTTACGGTCGATGCTGTTAGTGTTTGTTTGCCGAACTATCTGCATGCACCTGTTTCCATCGCTGCCTTACAAGCCGGCTGTCACGTACTTTGTGAAAAACCGATGGCAACGTCAAAAGAAGAAGCGGAAAACATGATTCAAGCGGCAAAAGAAAACAATAAAAAATTAATGATTGCCCATAATCAGCGATTTGTTTCTTCTCACCAGAAAGCAAAGGATCTAATTGCGAGTGGCGAAGTGGGTAAAATTTATAGCTTCCGTACAATATTTGGCCATGGCGGTCCTGAAGGCTGGAGTGTGGATGGGAAGGATAGTTGGTTCTTCCGCAAAGATCAAGCATTCATTGGAGCAATGGGTGACCTTGGCGTGCACAAAGCAGATTTACTTCGCTATCTTTTAGGAGAAGAATTCGTTGAGGTTGCTGGATTTGTCGGAACAAATGCAAAAGAAAACACCGATGTCGATGATAACGCGGTTTGTATTTTGAAATCGGAAAGCGGGATTATCGGAACACTTGCAGCAAGTTGGGCATATACGGCAAACGAGGATAATTCGACGGTTATTTATGGGGAAAATGCGATTCTTCGTTTGGAAGACGACCCAAATTATTCGCTGATCGTGAATTATAAAAATGGGGAAGTCGTGAAATATGAATTGGGTGGCATTCAATCGAATGAAGAGGGCGGTCAAACAACAACACACGTGATCGATCATTTTGTGGACTGTGTTGTTAATGACAAGGAACCGCTGATCGATGGAAAAGAAGGAATGAAATCGCTTAACGTTATTTTAGCGGCATTGGATTCTGAGCAAACGAGAAAAGTCAGCAGTCTGGAGATGTAATGATGACAAAGTTGAAAATGGGAATTATTGGTGCAGGCGGAATTGCCCAGGGTAGGCATATTCCTGCATACCTAAGATTAACAGACAAAGTGGAAATTAGCGCCGTTCAAGATTTGAATATCGATCATGCGCAGGAAGCAGCTGAAAAATTTGCGATTCCAAACGTGTTTGAGGATTATCGCGAATTGTTTCAGACTGTCGATGCGGTGACGATTTGTACGCCAAATAAATTTCACGCCGAAATTGCGGTTGCGGCATTGGAAGCGGGTGTACATGTGTTATGTGAAAAACCGATGGCAATGACGACAGAGGAATGCCAGGAAATGATTGCCGCCTCAAAAAAGGCAGGACAACTTTTATCAATTGGGTATCATTACCGCTATACCGAAGCGGCTCAGGCTGCCAAAAGCGCTGTAATAAATGGTGAAGTTGGTGATCCGCTCGTAACAAGGGTTCGCGCGATGAGAAGACGAAAGGTCCCAGGATGGGGTGTTTTTACGAATAAGGAATTGCAAGGAGGCGGTAGTTTAATTGATTATGGCTGCCACCTGCTAGATATGGCTTTATGGCTTCTCGATGATCCGAATCCTGTTGAAGTAATGGGAACAACTTATAATCGTTTGAGCAAAACCCCTAATCAAATGAACGACTGGGGCACCTTTGATCATGAAACATTTAATGTGGATGATCATGTATCGGGATATATTACGTTTGAAAATGGAGCTTCATTATTACTTGAATGTTCTTGGGCGGCAAATATCAAAGAAGATACAATGCATCTCAGCATATCTGGTGCGGATGGCGGTATGAATGTATATCCATTTGAACTCTACCGACCGCAACATGGAATCTTTTTAACTAGCGAAGCAAAAGCAGAACATAACGAAACAGAGGCAGGCCATTTGCAAGCAGAAAACTTTGTCGATAGCTGCCTAGGCCAAGCAGAATTGCTCGTAAAACCAGAACAAGCCATGAAAGTAAGCCAACTAATCGAAGCCATCTACCAAAGCAGCGAAATTCGGCGAAGCGTACGACTATAGGAGCGGGACGCGGGGACAGGTTAGTTGTCCCGGCGAGAGAACAGCGTGGGTGACAGGGGAGCAGGTGGGACAAGGGACCTGTCCCCATGTCCCAGATGAACATAATAAACAAGGAGTGATTGTGATGAAATTGGGTGTATTTACGGTTTTGTTTGCGGGGAAAACATTTGAGGAAATGCTTGATTATGTGTGTGATGCTGGATTACAGGCGGTTGAAATTGGTACAGGTGGAAACCCTGGTAATGATTTTTGCGCGCTTGATGAATTACTTGAAAGCGAAGATAAACGGAAAGCGTACTTGGAAAAGGTGCATTCTCGTGGGTTAACAATTAGTGCTTTCAGCTGCCATGACAATCCAATTTCGCCAAACAAGGAACAAGCAAACAATGCGCATGAAACATTTGTCAAAACCGTTAAACTTGCCGAATTAATGAATGTGCCAGTTGTAAATACATTTTCAGGAACGCCTGGGTCTGATGAGGATGCCAAATATCCAAATTGGCCCGTAACACCATGGCCAACGGAGTATTCGGATATTTTGAAATGGCAATGGGAAGAAAAACTTATTCCGTATTGGAAAGAGCAAGGAAAATTTGCTAAAGATCATGGTGTTAAAATCGGTTTGGAACTTCATGCGGGATTTTTGGTACATACGCCATATACGATGCTTAAATTAAGAGAAGCAACAAATGATGCAATCGGTGCTAACCTGGATCCGAGTCATCTATGGTGGCAAGGAATTGATCCAGTAGCTGCGGTAAAAATTTTAGGAAAAGCAAATGCAATCCATCATTTTCATGCAAAAGACACGTACATCGATCAAGATAATGTGAATATGTATGGTTTGACGGATATGCAGCCATATTCCAGCGTGCAAACACGTGGTTGGAGTTTTCGTTCGGTAGGTTATGGCCACAGCAGTCAAGAATGGTCCAACATTGTTAGTGCACTGCGAACTTATGGCTATGATTATGTGATCAGCATTGAACATGAAGATCCAATTATGTCAATTGATGAAGGGTTTAGCCAGGCTGTTAAAAACTTAAAAGCAGTTAATATACAAGAAAAGCCAGCCGATATGTGGTGGGCTTAATACATTTCAAGAACAAGGCGCTAATGATGATTTAGCGCCTTGTATTGCTATAGTCATAATTTCTGAAAAAGGGGCATAACAAAATGAAACCAATTCCGATAGCATTGCAAATGTTTACATTACGTGAAGAAAGTCAGCACGATTTTCCCGGTACATTGAAACGTGTCGCAGATCTTGGCTTTGATGGGGTTGAACTTGCTGGATATGGTGGATTGACTGCAAAAGAAGTAAGGAATTTGTTGGACAATTTAGGACTTCAGGTAGCTGCGAGTCATGTCCCGTTAGACGATTTAAAAAATGATCTAGACAAAGTGATTGAAGAACAAAAAATATTGGGAAACCACTATGTCGTCTGCCCATACTTACCGCCGGATGCTCGAACGGAAACAGATTATCACGATCTCATTTCCTTGTTAAATTATGCAGGGGAAAAATGTCAGTCTGAAGGCATCACACTTTGTTACCACAATCACGATTTTGAATTGAAACATTTGGCTGATGGCAGAATGGCTCTGGAGGCTATTTTAGATGATACAAATTCTGCAAATGTCAAAGCTGAATTTGATATTTACTGGCTTGCGAAATCAGGTGAAAATCCAGTGGAATGGATCAATCGCTACCAAGGCCGTACACCACTTGTACATTTAAAAGATATGACAACAGACGGGGAACAATTTTTTGCCGAGCTTGGAACGGGTGGCGTTGATATTGATGCAGTCCTAGATAAAGGGGACGAAGCGAATGTAAAGTGGTGGATCATCGAACAAGATGAAAGCCACAGAACCCCATTTGAAAGTGTGAAAATTAGCATAGACTATTTGAAACGACAGCTTGCAGACTAGGGAAAGGGTTGGGCAGTTTTCTAGCCAGGGTGTTGCCGGGATATGGTGAGGTGGGACATGGGGACAGGTCCCGCGTCCCACCTACGAAGCCCCGTCCTTACTGGTATCTGCACTGGGACAACTAACCTGTCCCCATGTCCCGCCGGCTGAGCAGCGGGCCCGGGGGGAAGGGCGTCACTCGGGCGATAATCAGCTGTACTCGGGCGGAAATCGAAGCAACTCGGGCGAAAATGAGCCGTACTCGGGCTATAACCGGTGTAACTCGGGCGATGACCGGAGCAACTCAGGCGATAATCAGCAGGACTCAGGCATTTTACTATATTTGTCATCGTATATCAACAATTCCTAGTAACTCCTTCAAACTCACATCTGCCATGGATGTTAGTTTATGTTCCACCTTACAAAAATCCATGGCTCTTGTCACATCATTTGGGACAACCACGCAATGCATTCCTGCCTTTTTAGCAGCTAAAGCACCATTGGCGGAATCCTCGAAAACGAGACATTCCTCAGCTTTTAAACCCAAACATTGTGCAGCTTTTACATATAATGCTGGATCGGGCTTTACAAATTCAACATCATCAGAGGTTTTGATGCACTGAAAATATTCGTATAAGTTAAGCTGCTTCAAGTGATTCGACACCCATTTAAAATTAGAGCTTGAAGCTAATCCAATTTTCAAGTTAAGTTGTTCAGCTTCTTTCAAATAGTCCTCAACACCCGGCCTTGCCTTTTCTACAGCTAGTTTTGCCTGAAAATGATCATTAAATTTTCTCTCCAGTTCCTGCTGATTTACTTTTCTATTAATCTGTTTTTCCAAGTATTGAAATGGCATAAACCCAGTATGAGTACCGATCTCCTCTTGCCATCTAGAAAGAGGAAGCTCACTGCCATTCTCCTGGAAAATCTCATTTATAACTTGGTATTGCAATGTTTCTGTGTCAAAAATTAACCCATCAAAATCAAAAATAATACCTTTTATCATGTATAAACTCCTCTGCCATTTGCTGTTGTTACACAGCCATTATAAAGACAATTGTTTGTTTGCTCAAGGTCGATTGATGTTATTTATATTTTTAAAAGTTATAATTATCGCAAATATTATTGATTGTACGTACAAATTGTATTAATATAAGAATAGTATCCATATGTTATACGTACATGATATTTTGTGTGGAAGGTGTTGATAACATGTTAGAAGATTTAAAGCAAGTAGTGTTAGAGGCCAATCTTGCATTACCAAAGCATCACTTAGTAACTTTTACATGGGGAAATGTAAGCGGTATCAGCAGAGAAGACCAGCTTATCGCTATTAAACCTAGTGGGGTTCCATATGATGAATTAAAAAAGGCAGATATGGTTGTAGTTGATTTGGATGGGAATATCGTTGAAGGGAATTTGAATCCGTCATCGGACACACCAACACATCTCGTTTTATATCAAAACTTCCCGGAAATCGGTGGTGTTGTCCATACACATGCACCATGGTCAACAAGCTGGGCACAAGCGGGGAGAGGTATACCATCATTAGGAACAACACATGGTGATTATTTTTACGGTACAGTTCCGTGTACAAGGGCGATGACGGAAGCAGAAATTAACGGGGCTTATGAGCATGAAACTGGAAATGTTATTGTCGAGACTTTTCAAGAACTCGATCCGAACCAAGTACCTGGAGCGCTTGTTCATAGTCATGCCCCGTTTACATGGGGAAAAGATCCAAACGAGGCAGTTCATAATGCCGTTGTTTTGGAGGAAGTTGCGAAGATGGCTTTACAAACATATCAATTAAATCCAAATGCTTCACCCATGAACCAAGCGCTTCTAGATAAACATTATTTAAGAAAACATGGTGCAAAAGCATATTACGGACAAGAGAAATAAGGGGGATATCATACATGGCAGAAAAGTATGCTATTGGTGTTGATTATGGAACTGAATCAGGTCGAGCTGTTTTAGTATCACTAGAAAATGGTAAAGAAATTGCTGATCATGTAACGCTGTATAGACACGGTGTGATTGATCAAGAATTGCCTGATTCCCGAATTGAATTAGGCTATGAGTGGGCATTACAAAACCCGCGCGATTATATCGATGTTTTAGGAAACTCTATCCCAGCTATTTTACAGGAATCAGGCGTACATCCAAACGATGTGATTGGGCTTGGAATTGATTTTACCGCATGTACAATGTTACCGGTCGATGAAAAAGGAGATCCCTTAAGTTTTAATCCCGAATTAAAAGAGAATCCACATAGTTGGGTCAAGCTGTGGAAACATCACGCAGCACAGGATGAAGCAAACAAATTAAATGAAATAGCTGAACAAATGGGGGAAGATTTTTTGCCGAGATATGGAGGTAAAATATCTTCCGAGTGGATGATCGCAAAAATATGGCAAATTTTAAATGCAGCACCTGATATTTATGAAAAAACAGACCGATTTGTTGAAGCTACAGATTGGGTTATAGCAAGACTTACCAATAACTTAGTTCGTAATAGTTGTACAGCTGGATACAAGGCAATTTGGCATAAGCAAGATGGGTATCCAAGTAAGGAATTTTTTAAAGCACTCGATCCACGGTTAGAAGATTTAACAGATACAAAACTACGTGGGGAGGTTGTTCCATTAGGCACAAAAGCCGGCGAATTAACGGAAGAAATGGCTAGGATTACTGGTTTAAATGTAGGGACAGCAATTGCCGTTGGAAATGTGGATGCACACGCTGCCGTACCTGCTATGGGTGTAGGTGAACCAGGAAAGTTAGTGATGGCAATGGGGACTTCGATCTGCCATATGCTTCTAGGTAATGAAGAGAAGCAGGTTGAAGGTATGTGTGGAGTCGTTGAAGATGGAATTATTCCTGGATTTTACGGTTATGAGGCAGGCCAGTCAGCTGTGGGAGATATTTTTGCATGGTTTGTTGATCAAGGAGTACCAGAGTATGTAAAAAAGGATGCTGATGATGCAGGTGTTACGGTTCACCAATGGTTGGAAAAAAGCGCAGCAACCTACAAGCCAGGTGAAACAGGATTATTGGCACTTGATTGGTGGAATGGAAATCGTTCGGTGCTTGTCGATACAGACTTAAGCGGATTGCTATTGGGGATGACATTACAGACAAAACCAGAGGAAATCTATCGAGCGCTCCTCGAATCAACTGCTTTTGGTACTCGTAAAATTGTTGACGCATTTCATCATAATGGAATTGAGGTTAATGAGTTATATGCATGTGGGGGGTTGCCACATAAAAACAAGCTGTTAATGCAAATATATGCAGATGTTACGAATCGAGTTATCAAAATAGCAGATTCATTTCAAACCCCTGCTCTAGGTGCTGCGATGTTTGGCGCAGTTGCAGCGGGTGCAGCTAACGGTGGTTATGACACAATATTAGATGCAACTAAAAAAATGGCTCGAATAAAAGATGAAATTATTGAACCGATACCTGAAAATGTAGCTATTTATGAAGAACTATACCAAGAATATTCGACGCTTCATGATTACTTTGGCCGTGGTGAAAATGATGTGATGAAGCGGCTGCGAGCAATTAAACTTACTACAAATAATGCCCAAATTAGGAGGAACGAACATGTTAACAATTAAACCTTATGAATTTTGGTTCGTAACAGGAAGTCAACACTTATATGGGGATGAGGCACTTCAAGAAGTGGAAGATCATTCAAAACAAATTTCAGAAAAACTCAATGAAAATGGTAATCTACCATTTAATATTATTTTTAAAAAGGTATTAACGAACGCAAATGATATCCGCAAATTAATGCTTGAGGCAAATAACGATGAAAATTGCGCAGGACTAATCACGTGGATGCATACATTTTCCCCTGCAAAAATGTGGATTTCCGGACTAAAGGCATTGCAGAAACCAATGTTACATTTACATACGCAATTTAACCGTGATATTCCTTGGAAAGATATTGATATGGACTTTATGAACCTAAATCAATCCGCACATGGGGACCGTGAATTTGGTTTTATTGGAACACGTATGAATATCCCGCGTAAAGTGGTTGTCGGTCATTGGGAAAATCCAGATGTAACAGCAAAAATCGGTGATTGGATGCAAACCGCAGTAGCCGTAACAGAAGGAACGAATATTAGAGTTGCTCGTTTTGGCGATAATATGCGTAATGTCGCTGTTACAGATGGAGACAAGGTGGAAGCGCAAATTAAATTTGGTTGGACAGTGGATTACTATGGAATCGGGGATTTAGTTGAGGAAATGGAGAAAATCGCTGATGCTGATGTGGAAAATTTATACCACGAATACAGTGAATTATACGAACTGCCGGTTGAAGCCAATGAATCGGGGCCTGTTCGAGATTCCATATTGGAACAGGCACGGATTGAACTGGGTTTGAAAGCATTTTTATCAGCGCGAAATTATAATGCCTTTACAACTAACTTTGAAGATTTGCATGGTATGAAGCAACTGCCAGGCTTAGCAGCTCAGCGTTTAATGGCGGAAGGATTTGGATTTGCTGGGGAAGGGGACTGGAGAACAGCGGCCTTATTACGGATGATGAAAGTTATCGCTGGAAACAAGGGAACATCCTTTATGGAGGATTATACGTACCACCTAGAACCAGGCAATGAAATGATATTAGGATCACACATGTTGGAAATTTGCACAACAGTCTCCGCAACAAAGCCTAGAATTGTCGTTAATCCACTTGATATGGGCGATAAAGACGACCCTGCCCGTTTAGTATTTGATGGCCGTGGCGGTCAAGCAGTTGTTGCCTCACTAATTGAACTAGGTGGCAGGTATCGACTTGTTGTCAATGAAGTGCAAGCAGAACAGCCAACGGAAGAAACACCAAATCTTCCAGTGGCAAAAGTTTTATGGAAACCTGAACCATCTTTAAGCGAAGCAACGGAATCATGGATATATGCGGGCGGAGCGCATCATACGGTATTTTCACTTAATATAACGACAGATCAATTATATGATTTTGCAGAGATGGCGGGTATTGAATGTATTGTGATTGATCGTGGTACGAGGGCTAGGCAATTGCGGAATGAGTTGAAGTTGGGGGAGGGTGTTTGGGGATAAATACTTAAACTACTTCATTACAGAGCTATAGTTTTGTGTATAGCTCTGTAATAGTTTGCAGTTTGAAACGAGTAGAAATAAACTGTATATAACTATTGTATTTATGTTAAGCTTAACTTATACGAATGTGTTTTGAATAATTTTCAAATAATACCAATGATAATGACTTTCTATTTGTTGGCTTTTTTGTACACATTTTAAAGATAAATGCCTAAACGTACGAGTAGGGATGTGTTTTTATTTTGACAAAATATAATATGGTCAAAAAGGCAATAAAATCAAAGATCATAAACGGAACCTATATACCTAATCAGAAGATCAGTTCAGAAAGTGAATTAATGAAGGAATTTAGTGTCAGTCGTCACACGGTGCGACAAGCAATCGGTGATTTGGTAACAACCGGTTGGCTTTATCGGGAACAGGGCTCAGGAACCTTTTGTGCAGATAGAAGCGCAATGAGCAATAATCAAGAACAAGGTAGCCAAAAGAATATTGCTATCATTACTACCTATATTTCCGATTATATATTTCCATCCATTATACGTGGTGCTGAAGCAAGGTTAAGTGATGAAGGATATCAGGTAAGCATTTTTAGCACAAATAATAACCAAGAGAATGAACAGCGTATTTTAGAAAAGATTCTAACACAGAAATTTGACGGCATCATTGTTGAACCCACAAAAAGTGCGTATTCGAATCCTAACATTAATTATTATTTAAATCTAGAACGCCTTTCCATACCCTATATCATGATTAATGCCTATTATGATGAGTTAGAACCAATTAATATTGTGATGGATGACGAAAAGGGTGGCTTTTTGCAAACGGAGCATTTGATAAAACGTGGCCATCAGAATATAATAGGTTGTTTTAAAACGGATGATACCCAAGGAACCAAGCGTATGAAGGGGTTTTTAAAAGCTCATAGGCAAAATAAGATACCAATAAATCCGAGTAATATTATCACGTATACGACGGAAGAAAAGGATACGAAACCTGTTGATGAGCTGAAAAAAATTCTAGCTTCAAAGAATAATTGTAATACGGGGTTAGTTTGCTATAATGATGAACTTGCAATGAAGTTCCTCGATGTATTGCGGACGATGAATATACAGGTACCAGACGATTTGTCTATCGTAGGCTATGATGATTCTCCATTGGCGGAAATATCAGAAGTGAAACTAACGTCTATTGCACATCCGAAAAGTGAGTTAGGGGAAGCTGCTGCGAATATGATTATAGATCTTATAAAGTTGAAAAAGGATAATAAAAATAAAGACGTTTATAATGCTAATTCAATTGTATATCCCCCTGAAATTATAATTAGAACATCTACAAAAGATTTAAATAAGTCTAAAATGACATCTTAACAATCTACCATCTTATTTTATAAGGTGGTTTTATTTTCTAATAAAAAAATTTTTCAAAATATTTATTGCATAATACGCCCCTTTGTCTTATAATAAATGTACGTACAAGATGGACGTATATGATCGATGTATTGTACGAACAATTTTTGTATCACTAATCTTTATTATACAGGGTTATTCAAAAGGGCATATATTTTTTGCACCTAATGAAAGCGCTATCTAATAAACTCTGTATAGTAGATTAACAAAAACAGGGGGTAAAAGAATGAAGAAATTTAGTTGGATCTTATCTATTCTGGTTCTTGCCATTGCTATGGTTGGATGCAGCAATGATGCGAGTGGTGATGGTGGAGATGGCGATAAAACTGTCGGAATTGCCATGCCCACAAAGTCTTCTGAAAGATGGGTCAAAGATGGAGAAAACATGGTAAGTCAATTTGAGGATTTAGGGTATGAGACTGATTTGCAATATGCAGAGGACGTTGTGGAAAATCAAGTATCACAAATTGAAAACATGATCACAAAAGGTGTTGACATTCTTGTAATCGCTTCAATTGATGGTGAGGCGCTTACAGATGTTTTAGAACAAGCAAAGAATCAGGATATTCCTGTAATAGCATATGATCGTCTGATTATGAACAGTGACCATGTAAGCTATTATGCAACTTTTGATAACTTCAAAGTTGGAGAGCTACAAGGTGAATACATTGAAGAAAAGTTAGGACTAGCAGATGGAGAAGGGCCATTTAATATTGAACTGTTTGCTGGATCTCCAGATGATAACAATGCATATTTCTATTGGGATGGCGCAATGTCAGTCCTTCAACCATATATTGATGAAGGGAAATTAGTTGTTCAAAGCGGTCAAACTAGTTTTGATCAAGGTGCAACATTACGTTGGGATGGCGCAAAGGCACAAGAACGCATGGATAATTTGTTAAGCGCTCATTATTCTAGTGAAAAAATAGATGTTGTTTATTCACCATTTGACGGTATAAGTCGCGGAGTAATCTCTTCACTAAAAGCAGTAGGATATGGGACAGACGACAATCCAATGCCAATTGTAACTGGACAAGATGCGGAATTATCATCAATTAAATCCATTATTGCTGGGGAACAAACACAAACAATCTTTAAAGATACAAGAGAGCTAGCTAAAAGTGCAGTTAATATGGCGGACTCTGTGTTAAATGGAGAAGAACCTGAAGTGAATGATACGGAAACATACGATAATGGTACGAAAGTTGTTCCTTCATACTTATTAGAACCTGTTTCAGTCGATATCGATAATTATGAAGAATTGCTTATAGAGTCAGGATATTATACAGAGGACCAATTAAAGTAACATTAAAAAGCTTCAGGATGATTTAGCATCATTTATTTTGCTAAATCATCCTACTTATTTTCATTTTAAAGGTGTGATCACAATGGCTGAGACAATTTTGGAAATGAAACAAATAACGAAGACATTTCCAGGTGTAAAAGCTTTAGACAATGTAAATCTTAAAGTTCAAGAAGGCGAAATACATGCTCTGATTGGTGAGAACGGTGCTGGTAAGTCTACTTTAATGAAAGTATTAAGTGGAGTTCATCCATACGGGACATATTCTGGGGATATTATTTTTAAAGACAGCACATGTAAGTTTAAAAATATTAACGAAAGTGAAGGGCTTGGAATTGTTATTGTGCATCAGGAACTTGCATTAATTCCTGACCTATCAATTGCAGAAAATATATTTTTAGGAAATGAGCAAGCGAGAAAGGGCGTCATTAACTGGAATGAAACGATTATCGAAACAAGACAATTGCTCAAGAAAGTTGGACTAAATGTAGACCCTGAAGAACAAATTAAAAATATTGGAGTGGGGCAACAGCAATTAGTGGAAATTGCAAAAGCGCTATCTAAGAAGGTGAAATTATTAATTCTTGATGAACCTACAGCAGCTTTGAATGAAGAGGATAGCGAAAACCTTTTAAATCTATTACTAGAATTTAAAAAGCAAGGGATGACATCCATTCTCATTTCTCATAAATTAAAAGAGCTTTTTAAGGTATCTGATAGTATAACGGTTTTACGCGATGGCCAAACAATTGAGACATATTCTATTAATGATGTTACCGAAAATAAAGTGATAAAAGACATGGTTGGTCGTGACCTCACAAATTTATTTCCGGAACGGCAACATAACATTAAGGATGAAATTGTTTTTGAAATTAAAGATTGGTCTGTTTATCATCCACAAGATTCAGAAAGAAAAATATTGCATGATGTTAATGTGAAAGTTAAACGCGGAGAGATTGTTGGTATTGCTGGGCTAATGGGAGCAGGAAGAACAGAACTTGCTATGAGTGTTTTCGGGAAATCCTATGGTAAAAAAATATCAGGACAGCTCATTAAAGATGGACGGGAACTATCGTTTAATAATGTTGATCAAGCGATTAAGCATGGTGTGGCGTATGTTTCTGAAAATCGAAAAGAATATGGACTCATATTAATTGATAGTATTAAAAATAATCTATCACTAGCAAACTTAAATAAATTATCAAAAAACAATGTTGTTGATGGAAGTAAAGAAATTGTAGAAGCAGAGACACTAAAATCGAAAATTAATATTAAAGCTCCTAGTATTCAACAGAAAGTGGTAAACCTTAGTGGGGGAAACCAGCAGAAGGTAGTGTTAGGAAAATGGATATTTACGGATCCAGAAATTTTAATCCTGGATGAACCAACAAGGGGAATAGATGTTGGAGCTAAATTTGAAATATATAAAGTTATTAATGAACTTGCTGAGCAGGGAAAGAGTATTATTATGATTTCATCTGAACTACCTGAATTAATAGGTATGTGTGATCGCATTTATACTTTAAGCGAAGGAAGAATCACGGGTGAGATTGATGGAAGTGAAGCAAACCAAGAAATTCTGATGACATACATGACGCAAAGTGGGAGGTAATGAGAAGTAATGGATGGATTTAAGAATTTAATAAACAATAATTTAAGACGATTCGGAATGGTTATTGCATTAGTTGGCATATCGATATTATTTCAAATTTTAACGGATGGAATTTTATTGACTCCATTAAATGTAACGAATATTGTTATGCAAAATAGTTATATGATTGTACTGGCAATTGGTATGATGTTGATCATTATTACAGGTGAGATTGATTTATCAGTTGGTTCAGTTGCGGCGTTTGTAGGAGCGGTTGCAGGTGTGATGCTCGTAACTCATGATATGCCTGTAATTGTTGCGTTATTGTTAAGCTTAATTCTTGGGGCGATTATTGGTGCATGGCAAGGATTTTGGATAGCGTATGTTAAGATTCCTGCATTTATTGTGACCTTAGCTGGAATGTTAATATTCAGAGGGTTAACGTTAGTAGTTTTACAGGGCCAAACACTTGCACCATTTCCAGATGGTTTTAGAAGTTTAAGCTCTTCCTTCCTACCAGATATTTTCGGGGGTGGAGGAGAACTTCAATTATTTACAGTAGTGGTTGGGATCGTATTATCAATTCTATTTATACTTAATGAGTTAAAAATAAGAAAAACAGATATGAAATACAATTTTAACACAAATTCTCTTCCTTTATTCATCGCGAAGTTAATTGCTTTAGTGGTTGTTATTAATGTATTTACATATGTGCTAGCATTGTATGAAGGTATACCATATGTATTGATTATATTATTTGTCCTAATTATTGGATATACATTTTTGATGAATAAAACAGTTGTAGGTCGACATATATATGCTGTCGGTGGAAATGAAAATGCAGCTCAGTTATCAGGTGTTAAGACGAAAAAAATGAAGTTCTGGGTTTTCGTTAATATGGGAATCATGGCAGCATTAGCTGGTCTTATTTTTGCCGGTCGGTTAAACGCAGCAACACCTCAAGCTGGTAATCTATTTGAACTAGATGCTATTGCCGCAGCAGTTATTGGTGGTGCATCATTGACAGGCGGTGTGGGAACAGTATTTGGAGCGGTAATTGGTGCACTAGTTATGGGGATATTAAATAATGGAATGTCCCTAATGGGTATCGGGATTGATTGGCAACAGGCTATTAAAGGTATTGTATTGTTAGGCGCTGTTGCGTTTGATGTGTTGAATAAGAATAAATAGGAGTTGTATTTATAATTGTAAGGAAAGCTGATTTATTTATAAGTTAGCTTTCCTTATGAACTGTTTAGTAGTACGTTTGTTCATTTTCGAAACAGGTTACAATAACTAAGCTGTACTGCTTTAGAATTGCTGAAGTGGAATAAACCGGCGTATAAGCGGAATCCTTAATGTGATTGGATCAATCAGGAAATCATCTACGGAAGTTCTTCTTTCTCGTATGTTACATAATTCGCCTCTAAGCCACTCTCAGTTCAAAATAATAACTATAAAGCACCTAATTTTTTCCTAGCCTCTTTCCGATATCTTGATGGAGTTTGACTAGTTGCTCGTTTAAATGCTTGCGCAAAAAAGGACTGAGAGGAAAAACCGGTGAATTCGGCTATGTCTGCAATATTGTAATTGGTTGTTTCCAGGAGAATTTGTGCCTCTCTAATTCGGATCTGATTTAAATATTCGATAGGAGAAATCCCGATATCCTTTTTAAATGTGTGTGCTAAGTAATATTTATTAATATGTCCCACATTAGCTAACGTATTGAGTGTAATAGTATCACGATAATTTTGATTGATGTAATATTTGATGAAAGCACTAGCTTTATTGATATTCTTTGATTGGGTTTTTTCAATGGTGAATTTTTTCCCGCGCCTTAGTTTGACAATAAGTATTTCAATTATATTTTGGCAAACGACTTCATAATCCTCATTATTATCCTGTACTTCATCTAATAATCTGTTAAGGTAGAAAAGAATATCCACACGATCACCTTGATACGTATATAACCCCATTTGTGAACTTTTTTCTTCAGGAAGCGAGAAAGACAGTCCTTCAATTCCTAATGCAATGTATTCGAGTGAATCCTTTAGATTAGATCTTTCTGTATGTTCGACGTTCGGATTAATAATTACTAAGTCATTTTCCCTAACAGGAATTTCATGATTTGGCAAGATGAAAGATCCTTTTCCCTTTACAATATAGAAAAGTTCTGTGAAGTGATGAGTATGTTGTGTGCTATGCCATCCTTTGTCATATTCTGAACGGGTGATATACAAGAGTTTCAAAGACATTTTTTCAGTGGAAAAATCCTTCATTTTATAGACTTCATAAGACATATTTTCCCTCCATCCTTTTTTAGGGAGACCTTCTATTATCAAATATTTTATTGTAAAATGGCATAAAAAGCAATATTACTAAAAATCTGAACAATATATTTATTGTGTAAGCGCTTCATTAACTATACGATTAAAGTATAGTTAATTAAAAATAGGGGGTACTCATTTATGAAGATTAAGAGTCTTTTATTTGTTATATCAATCGTTTTGTTAACATTTGGTTTAGCTGCGTGTTCGGGTGATGGTGAATCCGAATCCAAGAAATCGGCTAAAGGAGCAGAAGGGGAAGAAACAACCTTACATGTAGCTGCTTTAGAATCTGCATATGGAGCGGATATGTGGAACAAGATCGCTGAATCTTATGAAGCAGTTAATGAAAATGTCAAAATTGATTTGACTTTAAAAAAGAACCTTGAAGAAGTAATCCGTCCGAATATGCAGGCAGGTGAGTATCCTGATGTTGTTTTACTGGCAACTGGCAGGCCTGAAGCATTGACAGAAACGTTAATTAAGGAAGATGGTTTGGAAAATATTACGGATGTCTTAGGGATGGATGTGTCTGGTGAAGACGTAACAGTAGGTGACAAATTGCTGGAAGGATTTACTGATACACTTGCTACCAATCCATACGCTGATGGTGAAACGTACCTGGCTCCTATGTTTTATAGTCCAACTGGGTTATTCTACAATGCTGGATTATTTGAAGAGAAGGGTTGGGAAGTTCCGGAAACGTGGGATGAGATGTGGGAATTGGGCGATAAAGTTGCCGAAGAGGGGATTTCACTCTTTACTTATCCGACAACCGGATACTTTGATACATTAATTGGATCTATGTTGTATGCGTCTGGTGGTCCCGAATTTTTTAATTCAGCAATGACCTATGAAGATGGTGTCTGGGAATCTGAAGAAGCAACACAGGTGTTTGAAACAGTCGAAAAGTTGGCTGACTATACACAACAAAATACGGTTTCTAATGCGAATCCAAATGACTTTACCAAAAACCAGCAATTGATTTTAGACAATAAAGCGCTGTTCATGCCAAATGGTAATTGGGTAGTCGATGAAATGAAGGATGCCCCTAGAGCAGATAACTTTGAATGGGGAATGATGCCAATTCCTGCTTTTGAAGATGGTGGAGATCGTTATGCATTTACCTTCTTTGAACAAATGTGGATTCCATCTGCAGCTGAAAATAAAGATGCTGCCAAAGCGTTTATTTCCTATATGTATTCAGATGAAGCAGCTTCAACATTCCTGGATGCTGGCGCAGTACAGCCAATCAATGGTATGACAGAAAAGTTAGAAGGCCAAAAACAAACCCTCTACAGTATCTATGAAGAAGGAGGAGCACTGCCGGCAATGGGTACGTTTGCTTCAACTAAACCTGTACCTGGAGTCAGTATAGGAGATACATTGTACGGGTCTATCGACAGTGTGATGAGCGGTGATATTTCCTATAAAGATTGGCAAGCAAACGTTGAAAAAGCAAGTGACAAATTAAGACCAGCTATGAATTAAGCCACTTCTAGTATTTATCAATAGCGATAGAGATTAAATAATAAAGCGGTGAGCACATGCCTCACCGTTTTATTCCGTCAAAATGGGGTGAAAATTTTGAGTAAAAAGAAGTCAAGAAATCTATTCATTGGCGTATGTATTACTCCTGCATTAATTTTGCTGATACTCTTCATGGCATTACCGACAATTGAGGTTTTTCGCATGTCGCTCTATCAATGGGGCGGGTTTTCAAATAATCAGCAGTTTGTAGGGTTCGATAATTTCAAGATTTTATGGAATGATATGGACTTTATTCGTTCCTTTCAAAATTCCATTTTACTAATTGTAATTGTAGCCCTTGTGACTATTGTTCTAGCACTCTTTTTTGCGGCCATTTTAACAAAAGAGAATGTAAGTGGAGGAAACTTTTTTCGGGTTGTTTTCTATATCCCTAACATTCTATCAATTGTAGTAATTGCAGGTATATTTTCGGCTATTTACGACCCAGCAAGCGGATTGTTGAATAGTATTCTTGGTGTGTTCAGTTTAGAAAGTTTGGAGCAGATGTGGTTAGGTAACCAAGATATCGTTATCTATAGTGTTGGGGCTGCTTTGATCTGGCAGGCAATTGGTTATTACATGGTGATGTATATGTCCAGCATGGCTAGTATTCCAGCAAGCTACTATGAAGCGGCTTCACTGGAGGGGGCAAGTAAATTCAAACAATTTACTAGCATTACATTGCCTTTGATATGGAATAATATCCGGACCACATTAACGTTCTTTATTATCAGTACTATTAATTTGAGCTTTTTGCTAGTAAAAGCGATGACAGGCGGAGGTCCTGACGGGTCAACAGAGGTCTTCCTGTCCTATATGTACGATCAAGCTTACGGAAATTCAACATATGGCTATGGCATGGCAATCGGTGTCGTTGTCTTTCTTTTCTCATTTGCCCTTGCTGCCATTGTTAGTCGCATTACAAAACGTGATGTACTGGAGTATTAGGGAGGGGGGTTTACCATTTTATGGAAAATTCAAAAGGTCTCAGCACGGATACACTTGTTAAATTATTTATTTACGTTGCTTTAATTGCACTGGCTATTTCGATTATTGTACCTGTGGCATGGGTATTTATGGCTTCCATCAAGGAAAACGCTGAATTCTATGAAAGTCCCTGGACATTTCCGAACGGCTTTCATTTTGAAAATTTCATAGAAGCATTTCAAGAAGCAAAAATGGGGGAATACTTGCTTAATTCTGTAGTTGTTACCGCACTTGCTTTACTAATTTTGCTGATTGTAGCCCTGCCTGCAGCGTATGTTTTATCCAGATTTAAATTTAAGGGAAGTGCTTTTCTTAATTCCTTTGTGAAAGCAGGTTTGTTTATCAATGTCAGCTACATTGCGGTACCAATTTTCCTCATGTTATTGGATTGGGATACGGTTATAAAAGGTATATTGGGGGATGGCTTCTTTTTAAACAATCGATTTATGCTTGCCCTTATTTATGCTGCTACAGCACTACCGTTTACGATCTTTCTCTTATCAAGCTATTTCGAGACTCTGCCATCAGATTTTGAAGAAGCAGCGAGTATTGATGGTGCAGGATATTACCGGACGATGTTCACTGTCATGCTTCCCATGGCGACCCCGAGTATTGTGATCGTTATTCTGTTTAACTTCCTGTTATTCTGGAATGAATATATTTTGGCCCTTACATTGATGCCTGGGGAAAATCAAACATTGCCGGTTGGATTGTTAAACTTGATGGCCGCTGAACGTTCTGCAGTAAACTACGGACCATTGTATGCGGGGATGGTAATCGTCATGCTGCCTACATTAATTTTATATATTATCGTGCAAAAACGGTTGACGCAAGGTATGACTGTTGGAGGAGTGAAAGGATAGGTGCAGAAAATGAAGAAGTCAAAAGGGAGAGTTACGCTACCAAGCCAGCAAAACTTTTTAAAGGAAACAAAAGAACTGATGGAACGCTGGGGAGCTGATGCGCTTCGTGACAGCGATGGAACGAAACTCGATAATGAAATAAAACAATTGGATGCAAAAATTTATACAACATATTTTGTAGCGCGCAGTCACAATGAATTTGCGAAACAGCATCCAGAAGAAGTACAGCAGCTGTATTTGATGTCACAGTATCATACAGCGACAGATACAGAACTGGAAGTAGCATTTATGAATGGTTATTTTTCCGAGCAGATAGAGCCTGATTATATCCATGATCCTAACGTATGGTGGGAGGTTATCAACCGGACAACTGGAGAAGTGGTTCATACGGATAATTGGGAAGTCAAGAAAGATGAGAATCGATTACTGATTGGAAATGCGGTGCCTTGGCATGAATACACCGTTTCTTTCTTAGCCTATATGAAATGGGATCCGACGCAAATGTATAATCATATAACCAATGACTGGGGAGAAAAGCCTCATGAGATTCCATTTGATGTCCGCCAACCGCATTCAAATCACTTTATCAGGGATTATTTGAGAAAGTGGTTGAAGGAAAATCCGGACACTGATGTTGTTAGATTCACCACCTTTTTTTACCATTTTACATTGGTATTTAACAACTTAGGAAAAGAAAAATTTGTCGATTGGTTTGGGTATGGAGCAAGTTGTTCTGTTGCTGCATTGGAAGCATTTGAAAAAGAAAATGGTTACCGTTTAAGGCCGGAAGATATAGTCGATCAAGGCTACTACAATACAACATTCCGAGTTCCGACAAAGGCCTATTTGGATTATATAGACTTCATTCAGCAATTTGTTGCCCGGGAAGTGAAAGACTTGGTGGAAATGGTTCACGAAGGTGGCAAGGAAGCCATGATGTTCTTGGGAGATAACTGGATTGGAACAGAGCCTTATGGAAAATATTTTGGGGTAACGGGAATCGATGCTGTTGTTGGAAGTGTTGGTGATGGAACAACTTTGCGAATGATTGCGGATATTCCGAACGTGACGTATACCGAGGGGAGATTCCTACCTTATTTCTTTCCTGATACGTTTTATGAAGGGAACAATCCAGTTATGGAAGCAAATGAAAACTGGCTATCTGCTAGAAGAGCACTAATGCGTAAGCCCCTAGATCGGATTGGCTATGGTGGATACTTAAGTTTGGCCTATGAATTCCCAGACTTTGTTCGCTATGTTGAACATATCACGGATGAATTCCGTGATATTTATAGCAAAATTAAGAATGTGAAACCATATGCCGGAATAAAAGTTGCCATTTTAAATGCATGGGGAAAACTCAGAACGTGGCAATCACATACCGTAGCACATGGTAAATGGTACAAACAAACGTATTCTTATCATGGTGTTTTGGAGGCACTTAGCGGTTCTGCAGCAGATGTAATTTTTATCAGCTTTGATGATGTGATCGAAAATGGTGTTCCTAAAGATGTGGATGTCATCATTAATACAGGGGATGTAGGAACTGCCTTTTCTGGAGGAGAAAGATGGCTTGAAGCGGCATTGACCGCAAAAATAAGAGAGTGGATTTACAATGGCGGTGGTTTTATTGGTATTGGGGAACCTACTGCTTGCCATCATGAAGGCCGTTATTTTCAATTGGCTAATGTATTGGGTGTTGATAAAGAATTAGGATTCAGTTTATCGACAAACAAGTATTTTGCGGAAGCTGTCGATTCACATTTTATTTCAGAAGATAGCGATGGTTACGATTTTGGCGAAAGCATTAAAAACATCTATGCATTAAATAAAGAAACAGAAATTATTGAGTACTCCGACGGGGGGATCCATCTTTCTAGTTCCCCATTTGGGAAAGGCCGCGGCGTATATATCGCTGGTCTTCCTTTTAGTCATATGAATACACGGTTGCTGATACGGGCATTGTATTACGCAGCACATAAGGAAGACCAATTTAAAATTTGGCATGCTTCCAATGTACATTGCGAGGTGCATGCATACCCTGAAATTAAAAAATACGCGGTCGTTAATAATTCAACAGAAAAACAAGTTACGAATGTCTATGATGGTACTGGTAAGAAACGTGTTGTCACATTGGAACCAAGTGAAATCGTATGGGAGGAATTTTTAGATGAAGGATAATATTATTCGTATATTGAAAATCATCTTCTTTCTCTTTTGCATGTTTTTGATCGTTAATGGACAAAGGACAGTGGGTAAGGTGGAATTGCTGACCCAATTAATTGGCCTTGCCGGACTGCTGTTTTTGCTTTGGAACTATAATCGGAAGTTTATTTGATATAAAGGAGTAAGGGCAAAAACTATTTACGCATAGTCGGTTTTGCCCTTGCTCTTGCTTTTATTAGATAATTAAATGAAGGTGAGGGATTTTAGATGAGGTACGCAATCGGTATCGATATCGGTGGAACGAAAATTGCATCTGGAATCGTGAATGAAAAAGGAAACTTGATTCAAAAGGAAGTAGTAAAAAGCGATCCTTCTGACAAAGAGAGCATGTTTTCACGAGTCAAAACATGTGTGAAAGAGCTTTTGAACCATTCCAGCATTCCAGCTGATGAAATTTTTGGCATCGGAGCAGGAATTCCAGGCAAAGTTGATCAAAAAAATGGCGTTGCTGTATTTCAAAATAATTTGCCCTGGGGTAATTTTCCATTTGTTAAAAGAATACAGGAAGCGTTAAAAATTGACCGAGTTGTCATTGATAATGATGTCTATATGGCAGCCTTTGCAGAGTGGAAGGAGGCGAATTTGAAAACAACAGATTTATTCGTCTACATAACCATTAGTACAGGAATTTCCTGTTCCATTATTCAAGGAGGAGAATTTATTTGGGGAGCTGGTTTTGCTGGTGAAATAGGTTTGGTTCCAGTCCATGTACAGAACAAAGAAAGACATATGGAGCGGCTTGAATTGACTGCCTCTGGTCCGGCTGTACAGGCACGTGCGAGAGAAATGTATGAAGATGGTACCCTGACAACAAAGGAAATTTTTTCTGCATTTTACAGTGGAGATTCCAAGGCAAAGCAATTAATTGATGAAATGGCCTCGTCGCTTACGCATGGTGTGTACATGATCAATAGCTTATTGGATCCGCATAAGATTGTTTTTGGAGGGAGTGTAGCAACACATAATCCTTATTTGCTGACTGTAGTAAAAGAAAAATTAGAACGTTACTTAATCGATGAACAAAGGCATATTTTAGATGGAATGGAAATAAGTCAGTTAGGTAATGAGCAGGGGATTATTGGTGCGGGATTGAGAGTGTTTGACGTTGACGCTAGCTAATTTGCCAATGATTGGACAGTATTTCTGAGTCTCCAGTATGTCCACTTGATTGTATGGTATAGAATGGGAAGACATAAATTGTGAAGCTACCATGTATGCTTGTGTGGAGGAATTACAGGGATAAAAAAATAGCAGCAATAGCGGAGGCGCGTGGTGTTCAAATGGTTCCTCATAACCCATTAAGTCCGGTAAGTACTGCTGCATATATTTAAATAAATGAATGTCTATTTTGGAGGAAGGTAAATTAAAAAATAAGGAGAGATAATGATGCAACCAAAGACAGCCATCGTAATTGGTGCCGGGGATCGTGGGGCAAGAGCCTACGCTCCTTATGCTTTAGAATATCCGAATGAATTAAAAATTGTGGCTGTAGCTGAGCCAAATAAGGAGAGAAGAATCAAATTTAAAGATACACATGGCTTGCCTGCGAAAAACTGTTTTTCTTCTTGGCAAGATATGATGGATCGTGGAAAAATAGCTGACATCGCAATTATATGTACACTTGATAGATTTCATTTTCAGCCAACGATAAAAGCACTAGAATTAGGTTACCATGTACTACTAGAAAAGCCTATGTCCCCCGATCCTAAAGAATGTATTGAGATGGCACGAGTAGCTAAGAAATACAACCGTCAGTTGACGATTTGCCATGTATTACGTTATACAGAATTTTGGTCAACTATAAAAAAAGTAATATCTGATGGGAAAATTGGTAAGGTGGCATCTTTACAATTAAATGAAAATGTAGAAGTTATGCATATGTCTCATAGTTTTGTACGAGGAAATTGGAACAATAAAGAAAAGTCCAGCCCAATGATCTTACAGAAATCTTGTCACGATATGGATATTATCAGTTATATTTTGGATAAAAAATGTGAACGGATTAGTTCGTATGGGTCGCTAATGCATTTCAAAGAAGAAAATGCTCCAAAAGATGCGCCGGGGCGCTGTCTGGATGGATGTCCTGCTGAACTTGAATGTCCATTTCATGCAGGTAGATATTACCTTGGTGAAGGGAGAGGATGGGCAAGGAAATTTACTGAGGACACTACTCGCGAGGGGATTATTAAAGCCCTGCATGAAACCCCATACGGAAGATGTGTCTATCAATCGGACAATAATGTGGTGGATCACCAGGTTGTAAACATGGAGTTTGAAGATGGTGCAACCGCCATCTTTAGTATGTGTGGTTTTACCCGCGAACAGACACGTATCGTGCAAATAATGGGTACAAAGGGAGAAATACGTGGCAATATGGAAGAAAACAGTATTTCAATTTACGATTTCCTCACGAAGCATGAAACGATCATTAAGTTTGATAATCCTGTAAGCGGACATGGTGGTGGTGATAATGGCATTGTTCGGACCTTTTTACGGGAAATCGATAAAGTAGGTGAAACGGAAAGTGTTTCTTCTGCTGCTGGTTCATTAAGAAGCCATTTAATGGCCTTTGCGGCAGAGAAATCTAGGTTAAACAGTGGAAGTTCAATTGAATTGGATGATTATTATAATAGTTTTATAGAAAAGTAATTAGTTGAATGAATTTCATAATTAATCTTTTTAAAAATACAAAGACCTGCAGAATTTAAAAAATCATGTTTTTTTAAAATAGCCTACGCAGCTTGTTGCTGGTTTAATTGCGCATTAATGCGATCTGCTGCTAGTTTTGAAGCATTATAAATAAGTGTCACCATGTCAAAATGAATTTTAGCGCGTTTATCAGTACGATAACGGACATTGTTAAGCTGAAAGAATTCCTTGAGATATGCATTAACTCGTTCAACTGCAGTTCGGCGTTTAAAGATCGTTTTCCAAGCCTTAGACCCACGAGCCGACGCTGTGTATCTCCGGAGGTCTTGAGTTATTTTTACTTTATATACCTTTTGGCAGATATCTTCGTTAGCGAAAGGACAGTCACTACATTCTTTAGGTCTTGTGTATTTCAAAGTTTCGTATTTAGCGTCAAAACTATCGTAACGATAGGAATGCTCCCTAAAACAAGTCGGGGCAAAGTGTTTATCAAAACCAATTGGCTCCCCTTCATTTCGTTTATTGTATGCAATCACGGATTGTTGTCCCATTCGATGCACTTGTTCGTATATTGGGTCATAATCATAACCAGCATCCATAGTTTGGTAGCGCAAAGATGGAAGGGGTAAACGTTCCGCAATTCCCTTAAGTAATGGGATTGCTGCCTTTCCGTCATTTAGATTGCCTGACGAAAAAAGAGCTTGTAGAATATATTGGCTTGATGTACCAACGGCCAAATGACCTTTGTAACCAAACCAAAAGACATTTTTTCCTTCTGAGTTCTTCTTTACACCCCATTTTGGGTCTTGAGGAACTTCAGCACGCAGTTCATCTAAAGACGCGTCCAACTGAGCTTCAATTTTCCTTTCATAAAGGGGAAAATTGGCTTCCTTTTCAGCTTGTTCTTTGAGCCATTGTTCACGCTCTTCTTTGGATTTTCGCCCTTGCTTTTTTGGTTCAGATTTTGGCTTTTCTTCTTTTGGTGGTGCTTGATCACGTGCTTCAAAATGGGTTGCATCAGTGGCTGCAGTATCATCCATGATAAACCCCTCTATGATAGCTTGAAGGACAACCTTTTCTCGTTCTTTCTCAAGGATGTTATACGCCTCTAATTTTGTTACAAGTCGGGAATAGGTAGCTTCTGAAGGTATGCTGTCTGAAACTAGAAACCCGCAGTTCAACTTAAAAGCAATATCGTCGTTGAGACGTTTAATAAGATCTTTAATTGTTGGGATCCGTTCAACATATCTTACAAAAAAAGAGATAATCATGGCCGCATAATTCAGTTCTTCTGGTGCACCAAGTCGTGATTTCTTGGTTATTTTATGAAAAATCGTATCCAAATCGATAGCCGAAATATTTGCTTCATATTTTTGGGTAGGTTCCATGTCGTATAATTCTTGAATGCTAAATAAGCTATATTGTCGTATAATGGTCATAGGGAGTATTCCTCCAGTCTTTTTGGATGTTTTACAACTACCATTATACAAGACTTGGGGAGGTACTTCCTTTTTACGTTTCAAACCCTTTGCCGTGCAAGGGCTTTGAATTATGAAATTCATTCAGATAATAGATAATAAAATATCCATCAGTATTCAAAATAATGGTGAAATAAAATACTACCCAAATACAAGAACTTTACATTTGGGTAGTACCTTCAGTAAGAAAAAGGGTGACTTTATGGTAACAATTTCTTAAGAGTGTCAGATCTTGAGTGGTCCGGCGCTTTTTTTATTTGGTATTTGAAAGGCTTGTTCCACTTTCCCCTAAAAACTGTATTACGTGTAGGGAAAGGAGATTTTGTTCTAATTTGTTCTGATAGGTGCCCAAATAGATGGAGCAATTGTCAAGTATTTATAATCATATAGGTATTAGTAGTAAAATAGTAGTGACTAATTTTGAACAAAAATACTGTAAAGCATCACATTATCCCAGACACCAAATATCAAATTAATCCAGTCTAAGATCTGGTACAATGTGCAACTTTATTCACTTTATTTCAGATTTGAAAATAACTAGGCAAATTATTTCAGACGAACCTTTATAAAAAGATCCCCCTAAAAAGGGAGATCGATTATCGGAATCAATTCTTTCTCAAGTATTTGCACCTTGTAGATTTCTACTAAGCGAAGTGAGAAATTAACATCGTCTTCAATTGTCACAAACCAATCATAATAGTCTTCTTCGAAAATTGCTTTATAAAAGCGATGTTGAATGCAAATTTCGAAGCTCATTCCCGTAGCTGTTCCGAATGCATCTTTGCCAATCCATATTTTCCAACCCCGTTCACTTTCATCAAAAGCCATGATCCCCGTATGCATTATAAACCACTTTCCTCGACAGCCAATTGGACGATTTCCTCATCAATTTGCTCTTTCTTTAGCTGCGCTCCATACAGTAGAGAGTTTATTGTTAATGTATTGATAACACGTGGCCAGCCCTGCGATCGCAAGGCAATGGCTTCAAGGGCGGGTGCTGTGAATATTGGCATCTTAGCCCCAGCTAGTTTTAAATGATGATCTACATAGGCGTGAACATCATCTTTACTTAATGGCTGTAATTGATACCGCATGACGATTCGCTGAGTCAACGGTCGATGATGATTAAGATTCAACCTTGTTTTCAAATGTGGCAGCCCAGCTAATATAAGGATAAATGGATTCGATGAATCCATATGGAAATTGAATAGAATCGCTAAATCTTGTAAAAAGGCATCCTTTGCCATATGCATTTCATCCAAAATAAAAACCGGTGTGACCTTTCGCTCCTGATCCATTCTTTCAATCCCTTGTTGAATCTGGCGGAATAAATCTACCTTGCGAAACTTTGGTTCTTCTCCTAAACCATAAGCCAACCCTCGGTAAAAATCCATCACGCCTCCTGTGGATAAGGGAAAATAGACCACATGATACAGTGCGGGATTAAGGGAATCCTTAAATGACCGCAAGGTAAATGTCTTACCGGCACCGGGATCACCAATAACCAAACCAATTCCCTTGGATTTCTGTAAATATTTAAGGCCGTTTAATGCTTCTTGATAACTTTTTGATAGGAATGCGTCTGTTGGTCGCATATCCTTAGAAAATGGCTCCTTTGCTAATGAATAAAAAGGTTTATACATGATCTAATTCCTCCTCCTGATGGGATGTATCAGAAATGGCGAATGGTGATTGTCCACGTTTGACATGAGCGTTATCATGCATGGTAACTGGGATAGCTTCAGCTATCTTGTTGCCATCTTCAAAAACATATACAGCCTGTTCATCCATTCGAACCTCAATTTTCTGCCCGATGTATTGAGAAGGAACTTCGTATAACCTTTTTTCTAACGTAATTGTTCCATCCAGCTTCACTTTACGCACTGCGCGCTTTAAGAAGATAGTGTCCAAAATGGACAAATCCTCTATAAACGTGATATTATCCAATTGGGATTGGAATAGTTGGTGTGGAGTTTTGCCATCAAGCGATGCATGCTTTTTACGGTGGTAATCCACCTCCAACCATTCCCAAAACCTTTCGTTCAATTCCTCTAAAGAGTGAACAGGATTTGATTTTAATAACGGATAAAACCGCGTTTGTATTGTTTTAAACAGCCTTTCAATTTTACCTTTCGCTTTAGGGTCGTACGGTTGCGTGTGGGCTAACGTAATACCTAATTGAGCACATGCATACTGCAGCGTTTCTGACCGATAAATTTTTCCATTATCTGCGTAAATAATAGTTGGCTTTCCGCGTCGTATTAACGCTTCCCTTGTCACTTCTCGTAACCCGTCAAACTTCTCAGAAGTGAAGAATTGCGCATAAGGAACAATCCTTGAACAATCGTCAATATAGGCGATAAGAAATGTTTTCTTCATCTTTCCATCAATCGGTATATAGGGGCCATGTGACAGATCAGCCTGCCACAATACATTGATCTTGTCATAAGAAAAGCGCTTCCGTTCTTTTTCTGGATGAAAACTTATATGATTCCGACCAGCTAGTTTATGTTTTGCTAATAAACGATTTATAGTGGCATAAGATACCTGATTTTTTGTAATCTCTCCACGCTGGATAAGCTGTTCATAGAACACACTGACTGGCATGTGAAGGGATTCTTTTCTTATTTCCAGAATATGATCCTTATCATCTGGAGATAGTCTCCTTGAATTACCTCTATCAGAGCGAGCCTTTGGCTTTAATGCATCAAAACCATTCCGTTTATAATGAAGTAGCCATTCTTGCATCGTTTTAGCCGCAACCTTCCGTTCCCCGTAGTATGGAACGGAATGAACTTTCCCCTCCATTTGTTGAAAATATTCCTTTGGCTCCAACTGCCCGTTCAACAGTGGGGCAATTAGTCCATAGCGAAATAAAGCAATTTCTTCCCGTGTTTTTTCGTTCATTGAATTTTTCCTCCTTTTGATAGAAGGACAACCGGTTATCCATTGTTTTTATTCTACTTTTTTCGTCAAAAGATTCATAGGCAAAATTTATGTGGGACGGTTATAATTTTTTTCGTGCTTCAAATATGGTAGAATTAATTTGCCCATAAAATATGATGATAAGTGACCCCAGCTCCTTCGAAAGAAGGGGGATATGCCAATATCGAGGATCATTTTCATATATTTTTGGGCCTCTTTTTTTATATCTTTAGATAACCCAAGCTGATGCCCTGAGTCCACAAAAAAACTATGTATCCAGTGGATTCTCTCACAAAAACGTTTAACGTAATGCCCCAATTGCTGGCGACATCCACTCACTTTTTTCCCTTCAAGGAATTGACGTACCCGATCAACAATCGTATATAAGGTATGCTGGAAATAAGGTATAAGGAAGCTTGGCAGGATGGAAATATTAGCTTTACAAGCCAGACATCTCAATCGACAAATTGGAATGTGAAATGCCTCATCATTTTCATTAATCCCATACCTCCAGTAATAACCATTTCTATGTAGATTCCCCTGAACGAAACTGTTACAACTAGGACAATAATCAAATACCGGGAATTCATTCATCTTTCCTTTTAATGCATACTCCTCAAGCTCAATTTCAAAATCGTGAATATAAAGCATAAAAAAACTCTCCCTTCGTAATATGCAAAAAATTTAGCATATTATTTCAGAAGAGTACAGAGATTACACTGGAGGAATTTGAATAAAATGGGCCTATTTTGGAGGGAATAAAGTGATGCTTTACAAAAATACCCTTTTAAATTTTCTGTAAATAACTTATACTTTGTGCAACTGGTTATAACCACATTGTTTATTAGAAGGGGGGCATCTTCGCAAGGTGAATGAATACTGATTATTCTAATGCAAATGGATGGTGAAAAGGGAAAAAGAAAATTAAAAAACAAGGGACGTGTTAAATAATATGAAGAAAAACTTAAAAGTCCTGGTCTACAGTGCTGTTATTATGTTTGCACTTACTATTATTACATCAGGTACCGTCGCAAAAGCGGAAAAGAAGGATGAAACAGTAATTGGGAATCTTACGAACTTCTCTGACGATGATAACACGTATACATTATCTGCTGGTGATGCAAAAGTTCGTGTGAAATTCTATAAGGACGATATGTTTCGGATCTGGCTTGCTCAAGATGGAAAATTCACGGACCCTGCTGGGGATGAGATTATTGTCAAAAAGGACTTTCCGGAAATAACAACGGACTGGCAAGATGAAGGTGATTATTACCGAGTTGATACGAAGGATTTAACATTACGGATTTATAAGAAACCACTTCGATTTGCACTGTATGAGTCTGACAATAAAACATTGGTATGGGAAGAGACGAAAGGATTATCGTGGAACGAGGAAGAAACAAAGCAAACCCTAAGCCGCGGTGAAAAAGAGCAATTCTTTGGCGGTGGAATGCAAAATGGCCGATTTACACACCGGGATAAAACAATTGAAATTTCAACATCCTATAATTGGGATGATGGCGGGCATCCAAATGCTGCTCCTTTTTACATGAGTACAAACGGGTACGGTGTTTTCCGCAATACCTTTGCCCCCGGGTCTTATTCGTTTAAACACCCAGTAGTAACAACACATAAAGAAAATAGATTTGATTCCTTTTATTTTTATGGTCCTGAGTTGAAAGAAATACTGAATGGATACACGGAGCTTACCGGCCGGCCACTTATGCCACCATTATATGGCCTCGAGCCCGGTGATGCTGATTGTTACAATGACGAAGGCCAGACGACTTTGGATGCACTAGAAGTTGCTAATGGCTATAAAGAAAATGATATGCCTGCTGGATGGATGCTTGTAAACGATGGGTATGGTTGTGGCTATGAGAACCTTGAAGAGGTAGGTAACGAATTGAGAGATCGTAATCTAGAACTCGGATTATGGACAGAAGATGGATTGCCGAATCAGGAATTTGAAGTGAATAAAGCGGGCGTACGTGTACGAAAACTGGACGTAGCTTGGGTTGGATCTGGTTATCAGTTCGCATTGGATGCTGCTAAGGAAGCATATGAAGGAATTGAGCAGAATAGTGATGCGCGCGGCTTTGTTTGGATGGTAGAAGGCTGGTCTGGAGCCCAACGTTATGCTGTCCAGTGGACCGGTGATCAAACTGGTTCTTGGGAAAACATTCGCTTTCACATCCCGACAATTGCAGGTTCGGGCTTGTCGGGGCAAGCATACACAACTGGTGACATTGATGGAATCTTTGGTGGAAGTGCTGAGACATATGTAAGAGATTTGCAATGGAAGGCTTTTAATCCGGTACTAATGAGTATGTCGGGTTGGGCACAAACAGATAAACAGCCTTGGCGTTATGGTGAACCATACACATCCATAAACCGAAAGTACTTAAAGCTGAGGCAGCAGCTCTTACCGTATATTTATACGTATGCTGCTGAAGCACATCAGAGTGGTGTCCCTTTGGCAAGGTCAATGGTATTGGAATATCCCGATGATCCAGTAACATGGGATAAAACGACACAATATCAATACCTGTTTGGAGAATCTATTCTTGTTGCACCGGTATATGAAGACACGGACAAACGGGATGGCATTTATCTGCCTAAAGGGAAGTGGATCGATTATTGGAGTGGCGAGGTTTTTCATGGGCCACGTATCGTAAACGATTATGATGCACCATTAGAGAAACTACCACTATTTGTGAAAGCTAGTGCGATCATTCCAATGTGGCCTGAAAATAATTCCCATAAAGAATTAACAAATGATCATCCAATGATATTTGATATTTACCCGGAAGGAAAAAACAGTTTCACGTTATATGAGGATGATGGTGCCACTCGGGAGTACCAGGATGGAGCTTTTGCTAAACAAAAAATCACAACTAATGCCCCGAAGAAGGGTAAAGGCAATATTGAAATCACAGTTGGTTCGAGTGATGGTGAATATGATGGGAAACCAGAGATTAGGCCGTATGAGTTTACAATCCATACAGGTAAAAAACCTGCAAACGTTGGGATAGGAAAAGGTAGGAAATTAACGCAATATGAATCAAAAGATGATTTTTCAGAGGCAAGCGAGGGTTGGTATTATGACGATGATGACCTTGGCGGCATTGTTCACGTAAAGACCAAACCAATGAAAATGAGTGAGTCCTTCACCATGACGGTTTATGGATCAAGTAGTGTTGGAGACGCTGAGGGTGAACCAGCTGCGTTATTCCAATTAGATGTACCGGATAAAACAGAGGCGGGAGATTCCATAAATGTGGCAGCTAGCTTTTCAAATGGATCGACCAAGAAAATGAAAGATTTGGAGCTTTCACTAAAGCTACCTGAAGGATGGGAAGTCGATGAAGCTACAGAGGCTACATTTGATAAGGTGGATAAGGGGGAAGAGATAACCAGCGTGTTCTCTATCACACCTCCTGAGGATATCGAAGAGGCTAATTACGACATATCAGCACAAGTAACTTTTATGCAAACGGGAAGTGATTATTCTGTTAATGCGTATGCGGATATTTTTGTAATGGATCCTTATAAAATAAATCAATCGGAAATGACAGCAACAGCGACGAGTGAACAATCGGGTTCTGATCCAGCTGAACATGCAATTGATGGAAAGGAAAGCACAATGTGGCATACCGACTGGTCCGGGGATGATACCTTGCCTCAATCTATTACACTAGACCTGGGAGACGTGCATGAGATTGGTGAAGTCACGTATTTACCTAGACAATCTGGTGCAAATGGGATTATTACGGATTACAAGTTGTATGCAAGCACAGATGGGGAAAATTTCACGGAGATATCAAACGGAAAGTGGAAGAACGATAAAGCCGAAAAAAGTATTACCTTTGATCCAATGGAGGCATCACATATTAAATTAGAAGCAATTGAAGGTGTTGGTGGATTCGCTTCAGTTGCAGAATTAAACGTTTTTGCGGCAAAATAAAAGATGTAAGTATTTCTTTAATGCTGAATATGCTTGTAGATTATCAGGATGAAGTGCATTCTGAAGATGCTTTCCATTTATTAGAGGTACATTTGACAGCAGTAAGTTGAGCTAGGTTTATAAGTTTTAGATACCTCTGCGGCAAGTTTAATTACTACAGAGGTATCTTTAGGTGTATATTAGGAAAAGTGTCAGATCTTAATGAACTCGCACTTTTTATCTGGTATGAATTGTTGTGAAACACATTGTTTTGATGGATTCACAAATCGACTAACATTAATCAAGCATCTATTTATTAGGCCCGGTACCTGACTCAAAACAGAAAGCCTTTACATTTTTATAAATATGTTTTATACTAAAATTAACTGGTTATAACCAATATGATGAACAGTTAGGGAGGCGGCAATACATCAATTGGATAAGAAAAGTAAAGTACCACTATATTTACAACTAATGGAAGAGATAATTAAAAAAATCGAAGCTCAGGATTATGCTGAGCATGAAAAACTACCTTCTGAGCGTGAATTGTGCGAAATATATGATTTAAGCCGAATTACGGTGAGACAGACATTGCAGGAATTAGAACGGGAAGGATACATCTTTAAACTGCATGGGAAAGGTACATTTGTTGCTTCAAAGTCGTACAATCAAAATTTGGTGAAGCTATATAGTTTTACTGAGGAAATGAAGCAAATGGGTAAGGAACCGACGACCCAAGTACTTTCTTTCCAAGAGATTGTGGTGGATGCGCGATTGGCGAACAAGATGGGTCTTTACCCTTTGGATGAAGTTTTCCAAGTTGTCCGGTTGCGTCTTGCAGATGGTGAGCCGTTGATGTATGAAACATCCTATTTGCCGAAGAAAACGTTCCCGAATTTAACGGAAGCTGATTTTAGAAAGCGACCAATGTATGATATTTTTTATGACGATTATCAAGTTGGTGTGACAAAAGCAGTGGAGCGCTTTTCTGCAACAAGCGCTCGTGAGAAGGAAGCAGAACAATTGTGTATCCTAACAGATCAACCCGCGATGCTAATCAAACGATTTGCTTATCATAATGATGAATTAATCGAATATACTATTAGTGTAGCCCGTGGAGATAAATTTGATTATACGGTTGAATTGACGTAAGAACTCTATTAAGTTTCGATTATCTACTTAATAGAGTTACTTAAAACGCAAACTGGTAATGACAACATAACCACTATTATAAATAGACTATAAAAATATTACCTGATGGAGGATGACGAATGTTTAATCTAACAGCTGAAGAGCTAGAAATGAAGAAAGCAGTGCATACCGCAAGTGAAATTCACCAGCAGCCAGAAGTGTGGCAGGAACTCGTTTCGATGATTTTTCGACAAAGAGAATCGTTAAAAGGATTTATTGAATCGATTTATCAAAAGCATGAAAACATAAGAGTGATTATGACTGGAGCAGGGACTTCAGCATTTATTGGTGACATACTTGTTCCGGAATTACGGAAACAAACGAAAGGAAAAGTGCAGTTTGAAGCGATTCCGACAACAGATATTGTTTCCAATCCGAATGAATACCTTCTCAAAGATATTCCAACGATCATGGTGTCATTTGCAAGATCAGGGAATAGCCCGGAGAGTGTGGCGGCTGTTTCACTAGGAGAACAGGTTATTGATCATTTTTATCAGGTTGTTATTACATGTAATAAGGACGGCAAGCTTGCGAAAAACATAAAAAGTGATGATAATGCTATCACGATTTTGACACCAGATAAAGCGCATGATCAGGGATTTGCGATGACAAGTAGTTTTACGTGTATGATCATTGCAGCATACGCACTGTTTACGTCTAATGCCTTTACTGGTAATAGGACTAAACAAATCATTGCGAGTGGCGAACGATTAATCGAATCGATAGCGGAGAGCATCGATGATATTTTGGCATTTGACTTTAATAGGGTTGTTTATCTGGGATCAGGGTTGCTCGGACAATTATCCCACGAAGCTGCACTGAAAATGCTTGAATTATCAGCAGGTAAAGTTGTATCTATTCATGAATCATCACTAGGCTTCCGACATGGTCCGAAATCAATTTTGAATGAAAAGTCATTAGTCGTTTTATTCATGTCCCAAGATGCCTATACGAGAAAATATGACATGGATATTTTACGAGAATTGGCAGCAGACGATTCCGAAATGAAGGTGATTGCACTTACAGAGAAAAAAGATCAAGAGGTGGATGAACTTGCTGATTGGACGATTCCAGTAAACTATGGTCAGGATTTATTCGCTAGTGATTTTCATCTCGCATTATTATATATTATTTTTGCTCAAACATTAGCATTGAAAAAATCAATACAATTGGGCATTACACCGGATAACCCTAGTCCAGATGGGCGTGTAAACCGGGTTGTTCAGGGTGTAACGATTTATGGGTATGATAAATAATTATTGTTAAGGAAGTCGCGTGGCACTAGCTGTGTTGCGTGACTATAAATAAAAGTATATTGCTAACGTTTACAAATGAAAATCTAAAAACAAAGGAATGGTAGATATGGAAACAGGTCCAAATATATTACTAACAAGAATTGATAATCGTTTGATCCATGGTCAAGTGGGTGTTACATGGGTGAATCATTTAGGCGCTAATTTAGTTGTTGTTGCGAATGACAAAGTATCGGAAGACGAGGTACAGCAAAATTTAATGGATATGGTTTTACCAGACGTGATACAGGCTCGTTATTTTTCATTGCAAAAAACAGTGGATATTATTCATAAAGCATCACCACGTCAGAAAATATTTTTAGTAGTGAAAGATGTGCATGATGCATTGAAATTAAAAGAGGGGGGAGTCCCGATTGATCATTTGAACATTGGAAACATGCATTACGAGGAAGGTAAGAAACAGATTTCATCTACTGTATCTGTTGATGACAAAGATGTTGAAGCATTTAAACGGTTAGATGAACTGGGTGTGGAACTTGATTTGCGAAGGGTACCGAATGAAAAGGGACAAAATATTTTAGATCTGCTCTAAAATGTATGTAAGTTTGCTAGAGTCGATACACATTATTTTTTTGAAAACTAGATTACTAAACTTCAAGGGAGGGTTTACCTATGTTGTTTGAGGCTATATTAATTGCTCTCTGGGCTGGTATTATTGGGATTGATCTCTATGTTGGTCTGACACATATTCACCGGCCAGTAGTTACAGGGCTTGTAGTTGGACTGATTTTGGGCGACGTTACAACGGGTTTAATTGTAGGAGGAACATTGGAATTAATTTGGATGGGAATGGTACCGCTTGCAGGTGCACAACCGCCTAATGTCGTTATTGGTGGAGTCATTGGTACTGCTTTTGGTATTATTGCCGGTCAGGATCCGAATGTTGCAGTTGGTGTGGCAATACCATTCGCTGTAGCAGTACAAGGTTTGATTACGTTATTCTTCACAGCTTTCGCACCAGTGATGCATAAAGCGGATACGTTTGCACTGGATGCCAATTATAAGGGGATTGACAAGATAAACTATCTGGGGATAACAATCTTATTTGTCTTTAATGCTTTAATTGCCTTTTTACCGATTTATCTTGGTGCAGAAGAAGCAGCAGCATTTGTGAAAACGGTACCACAGTGGATTATTGATGGACTCTCAATTGCTGGAGGCATCATGCCAGCAATCGGCTTTGCGATGTTGTTGAAGATTATGATGAAGGTCGAATATGTGATGTTCTTTATTGTCGGCTTTGTTCTGGCAGCATATCTGGGAATGCCAATCCTAGCAATTGCACTGATTGGTCTAGCGATTGCATTGTATGATTTTTACCAAAACAAGAATAAGCAAGGTCCTGCGAATGCACCTCGAGAGGAGGAAATAACTGATGGCATCTAATGTATACGAAGATCAAACACCAGCTGAAGACTTACAGCCGAAACAGTTACGTCATTTGGTGTGGCGATCATTACTGTTGCAAGCATCTTTTAACTATGAGCGGATGCAGGCTTGTGGATGGCTTTATTCCATTTTGCCTGGGTTACGGCATATTCATAAAAATAAAAAAGACTTAAGTAAATCGATGAAAGATCATATGGAGTTTTTTAATACGCATCCATTTCTCGTTACGTTTATCATGGGTGTTATTCTCGCAATGGAACAGAAGAAAGAGGATCGAGAAGCCATTCGTGGGATTAAAGTAGCTACAATGGGCCCGCTTGGTGGTATTGGGGATGCGATGTTTTATTTAACCTTGCTGCCGATTACGGCCGGGATTGGTGCCTCACTTGCCGTAGATGGAAATGTCCTTGGTCCGTTTGTGTTTTTGATTGCATTTAACGTCATCCACTTTGGAGCTCGTTTTGGATTAATGAGCTATGGTTATAAAACAGGTGTAAAAGCCATCGCAAAATTGAAAGAAGGGACAAAGCATGTATCTCGTGCTGCCTCCATTGTTGGTTTGACAGTAGTTGGAGGATTAATTGCAACATATGTAGCGTTTAACGTAACTTACGTTTGGAAGTCTGGCGAAGCAGAATTGAATGTACAGGAAGATGTATTAGATCAAATAATGCCAGCAATGCTTCCACTGGCCTATACATTATTGATGTATTGGTTATTAAAAAAAGGCCGTTCCCCATTAATGTTAATCGGGCTTACTGTAGTTGTTGGATTGATTGGCTCTTACTTTAACATTTTGTAACGGATTTAAGGGTGGGCTCTCTGATGAATCGGGGAGCTTCCCTTCCTTTTGAAAATTCATCATGAGAAAGGGTAGATAACATGATTGGAATTGTACTAACAGGACATGGATCATTTCCAAATGGGATACTGCAGTCAGTGCAGTTAATTACAGGGGAAGTAAAGCAAGTGGAAGTTATTCCCTTTGAAGAAGATCAGGCAAAACTTCAAACAGAACTGGAGAAGGCTATAGATAAAGTTAACACAGGTTCTGGGGTCGTTTGTTTTGCCGATTTAGCAGGTGGGACACCGTTTAATGTGTGTTCACGACTGGCGGCAACGAAGGAAAGTGTTCGTGTTATTGGCGGAACAAATTCACCTATGTTATTAAGTGGACTATTTCAACGGGAACTTAGTGTAGATGAATTTGTTGAGAAAGCTTTAATGGAAGGAAAAGAAAATATCAAGCAATTTGGAATCAAGCAAAAGCAGGCAGTAGACGATGCAGATGGAATTTAAACAATTATAAAAAAGGAAGCATGCACGATGACATTTTACATCAAAGCAGATCGTTATTTACTAGAAAGTCAAGAAGTATTTAATCAATATATAGAGGTTGTTGATGGGCGTTTTGGTTCGTTTGCTGACACGGTTCCACCTAATGCCGAAGTTGTGGATTGGACCGGTTATACAATAGCCCCGGGTTTGTTTGATACACATATTCACGGAATCAATGGTTATGACATTATGGATGGAACCAAAGACGCAGCCAAAAAAATTTCGGAAGCAATTCTTCCATTAGGTGTGACACGATATTTGCCGACGACACTGACATCAAGTAAAGCAGACTTAGACAAGGCTATTGCGACTGTAGCAGAAGCTGTTAGGGAAGGTCTGCCAGGTGCACAGTCGGAAGGGATCTTTTTAGAAGGGCCGTATTTCACGGAAAAACATAAAGGAGCGCAAAACCCGCAATATTTCTGTGATCCTGATCTTAGGGAATTCCAACATTGGCAAGAACTTTCGGGTGGTACCATTGTGAAAATTGCATTGGCACCTGAACGTGATGGAGCGTTGGAGTTTATTCGTCGGGTTAGTGAGGAAGACGTGTTAGTGAGCCTTGCGCATACGGATGCGAGCTATGATTGTTGTTGTGCTGCCGTGGACGTCGGGGCACGAGACTTTGTGCATTTATTTAATGGCATGTCAGGATTACATCATCGTGATCCTGGTGTAGCGGGTGCTGCACTTACAAATTCCAGAGCATTTGCTGAGTTGATTTGTGATGGGTATCATGTGCACCCGGATATAGCAGTATTAGCATCACGTGTGAAGGATGATAAGCTCGTTTTGATTACGGATTGCATGCGTGCGGGGTTGATGCCAGACGGACATTATCATCTTGGTGAATTTCCGGTTGTGATGCAGCAGGATGGAGTTGCACGGACAGAAGCAGGTTCGTTAGCTGGAAGCACGTTAAAGCTTATTGACGGGGTGGCTAACTTGCATAGATGGAGCGATAAGCCATTATATGAAATCTGGCATCGGGCCTCCCTCTCTCCGGCTAAAAGTCTAGGGCGTGAAACGGAAATGGGCAGCATAGCTCGTGGGAAACTAGCAGACTATGTTGTGTTAGATGATGAATTAGTTGTCCAAGCTACGGCTGTTGCAGGTGAGATGAAGTATCGGAAAGTGTAGGTGATCATGGTGATTTTAACAGTGACATTGAACCCCGCAGTTGATGTGAGCTATAAGCTTGATCAGTTCGCGCTTGATAGCGTTAATCGGATACGTGATGTTTCCAAGACTGCTGGTGGTAAGGGTCTAAATGTGTCTCGGGTACTGAAGCTACTCGGAGAAGATATCGCTGCAACAGGGTTTTTAGGTGGCAGTTTAGGTAACTTTATCCAATCACAATTAGTCCATCTTGGTATTCACGACTTTTTTGTACCGATTCAAGGCGAATCACGGAACTGTATTGCGGTGATCCATGAAGGACGACAGACAGAAATCCTGGAAAGTGGTCCGGTTATTAAGGCGAGTGAGACCAATGACTTTCTTGGAAAATTTACAGAATATGTTCGGAAGGTAGATTTGGTTACGATATCAGGAAGCTTACCAAAAGGCTTAACGAATGACTTTTATGAAAAATTAATTGATACAGCTGGAAACAACGATACCTCTGTTTTGTTAGATACCAAAGGGGAACTCTTAGAACACACATTAAAAGGCATTAGTAAGCCATACTTAATAAAGCCAAATCAGGAGGAATTGGCTGATTTACTGAAGAGGAAATTGACCAATGAAGCGGACATTATCGATGCCATGAAATCTGCTATGTTTGCTGATGTGGAATGGGTAGTGGTAACACTTGGTTCAGAAGGTGCGCTTGTGAAACATAATGAGGTAATGTATCGTGCAAAGCCACCAAAAGTTGAAGCAGTAAATCCAGTGGGGTCAGGTGATTCTGTAATAGCCGGTTTTGCTGCTGGATTGTCACGCGGGTTCATAAACGAGGAATTGATTAAATTTGGACTGGCTATGGGTGTGTTAAATGCGATGGAGGAAAAAACAGGTCATATTAATCCAGAAAAAATAGATTGGTGTATGGAAAATATCCAAGTAGAAGAAATAGCAATTGGGGGATAAATCAATGAAACTATCACCAGGTAAACAACGAGGATTAGAATTAATTTCAAATGAAAATAACGTTATTTTAGCGACCGCAATGGATCAGCGGGGATCGTTAGGGAAAATGATCAAATCGTTTAATGACACGATTTCCTATGAAGAGGGATTAAGCCAATTTAAAGTGGGTGTCAGTGAGGTGCTTGGCAATCAATCATCTTCATTACTTCTTGATCCCGAATATGGCTGGGATGCAGCAGGGAAATTAACAAAGGGAATCGGCTTAATTATGGCATATGAAAAAACGGGCTATGATGCTACGGAAAAAGGCCGTTTACCTAATCTAGTTGATAATTATGCAGTTCAGGATCTAGCAAAGGCTGGGGCAAGTGCTGTTAAATTGCTAGTGTATTATGATCATAAGGAAGAAGAGGAAATCAACAAAATAAAAAAAGCACTTATCAAACGTGTCGGTGATGAATGTAAGCAAAATGATATTCTTTTCATTTTAGAGCCTGTTTCATATAGCGCTGAAGGTCTAGATTCGAAAGGGACTGAATTTGCAAAAAGAAAACCGGAAATTGTGGAATATTTTATGGAAGAGTTCTCAAAAGCAATGTATAGCATTGATGTATTGAAAGTTGAAGTACCTGTGTCTATTTTCCATATTGAAGGCTATGATCAATACGAAAATTATGATCCCGTTTTCAGCCGGGAAGAAGCAGCAGGATTGTATCGTACCTGCTCCGAAAAAAGCCGCTTGCCATTTATTTATTTAAGTGGTGGTGTGACAAACGAGCAATTCATTGAAACATTGCATTTTGCCAAGAGGGCAGGTGCTAGGTTCAGTGGAAGTCTTTGTGGAAGAGCTATTTGGAAGGAAGGTGTGAAGCCTTTCGCGGAAGGAAACGAGGATGCCTATTACCAATGGCTTGAAACAACAGGATCTGCCAATCTGAAAAACGTGATGGGTGCAATCAAAGAAACGGCGACACCTTGGGATGAAGTTATATAATAAATATGAATTTCAAATTAAACTAGATTGTACAAAAGCTTCGGTTAATACCGGGGCTTTTTGTAGAGTAAGAAATTATAAAGGAGATCCAAAAATCCCTCATAGTTAAGACGAACCTATCCATCTGCCCCATCTAATAGTATAATAGAAAAATGATCAAAATTCAGGGAGTGATTCAAGTGCCTGGCGCGGAAATTAATCCATTGTTGATTCAACAACTAACAGGGAAAGATGCAGCAGATATTCCAAGTTCACCAACGATATCATGGCTACCGGGCCGATATGCTAAACAGGTCAATAGAAAAAAAGAGGATATTGAAAAGCATTTTGGAGAAAATTCGTTCATGATAAAGTGTAACAGTTGCGGGCGAAAAGGAAAGTATGATGTGGGGCTGATGATTTATAATCATGATGAGAAGAAAAATGCTGATGATCCAGCTAGTAAGATACAAACTACGGGATATTTTCGCTGCAAACATTGTAATGATGCAGGTAACTGGGAAATGCCAACACAATTTTCAATCGCCCCTATGGCAGGAGTGCTGGCAAGTGTTGCCGGGGGAATGAAAGATAGATTTGAAATAGGAGAAAGCCAATTGTATGACGGAAGCTGGCATTTATTTAGTTCCGATGGTGAAATGCATCTTTTTAACCAGTTGGAAGAAGATCCGGCCAATTCTTTTATTTGGAACCGGCTTGGTAATTTATATGATAAGGGGAATCGCCCAGAGCTGGCGGCGTGTGTTTACGAATATTCTTACTCATTGATCCTGGTCAAATAGAGTCCCATTTTACACTCGGTGGATTTTTCTTTCAGATGAAAGAGTATGAAAAAGCTGCTTATCACTATAAACAGTTATTATTAGGTGCTAGTGATTATCACGTATTATCTCCAGAAAACTTGCGGGAAATGGTTGCTATTGGTTTATTAGAGCTGTTTAACATTTATCGGTATACAGATGGTGAAATTCCATTCTTGCCTACTGGGAAAGAATTAGAGGCAGCTGGTAAAATGGATGAAATTGAAGGAAATATAATGGAACTTGAAGCGGAAATATTCCCAGAAAAGAAAGAGTCCTTCTATCCATTTGCTGGAATGTGTATGGGAGCACAAAGCAAGGAACTGCCAGGTAGGCTAAGAACATTAAAAATTGCAAAACCAAAAACTAAAAAGAAGAAAAGATGGAAAAAGCAGAAGAAGAAGAAATAGCAGGACAAGGGATGAATCCCTGTCCTGCTATTTTGCTGCCGGGACATGGGGCTGCCGGTGCTGGGACATGGGGACAGGTTTCTTGTCCCACTGCTAAGCCCCGTCCTCATCGATATCTGAGCTGGGACACCTAACCTGTCCCCGCGTCCCTACTAGAAAAATACCTCAATTTAAAAATAAAGGTAAGCAGAATGGATTAGTGGAGTGGGGTGTTAGCATGAGCTCAGCGGGTGCGCAGCTTGCGGCTATTCAGGGTCTGATAAGTGCCTATCGTTTACAGTTAAATGAAAAGAGGGAAGAACTAAGGCGTTTAAAAAAGGCTTTGTCTGAATTGGGAATGAACAAAAGTGATTTTATGGAATCGAAAGGGATGTGCCTAAAACCTGAGATTACAGCGAAAACGTTTCACGGCGAAAATGCCGATGATTTGGATGGGTTTAGAGAAGATGGTTTGCAGGCGAGCTTTGTTGCTATCCACAATGAACAAATTAGTGCTGCAGAGGGGAAAATAAGTGCCCGGATTGCCATCGTAAAACAGGAGATAGCAAGCTTGGAAAACACTATTTCGTCACTTGAAGCACAGCTAGCGGCCTTATCAGCATTGTAACTGGAGGTGAAAAATTAATCATGAGCAATGAAATTAAGTTTCAACCGGATAAGATTGATAAGGGTATTGCCGATTTACATTCATCCGCGGAGGAACTCAAGACTACTTTTGCCAAAGAAATCGAAGGGGAAAATGAGCTTGATATGGTCACAGCATTCAATGAAATTAAACGCGATTATGATGAGTTGCTAAGTCAATTTAAAGCATTATTTTTGAATAATGTTCAAGCAGCCAATGAGGCCGTTGAAAATTTCCTAGAGAAAGAAAAAGAGGTGGCCGAAGCAATCGAAATGACGGATTAATCTCATGTGTTTTATAAATATTTCGGATTAGAGCATAAGAAAAATCCTGATTAGGAGGTGCTTGTATTGAAAGTTTTAGAGGTTAGCAGTTTGGAAGCTGGGATCGATAATGCAGTTCAGGATATTGATACCTTTTACGATCAAATTAGTGGGATGCAGCGGGGAGTACGGGACTTTTATGGATTGGAAGAAGCGTTAAAAGGAAAAGGTGGGGAGGCGATTCGCTCCTATTTCAATGAGGTTCATCAGCCGTTTTTAATTTTCCTGTATCAATCCATGGTTGATTTCCAAAATACATTGACGGAAATGAAGGATTCCGTTAAAACGTTTGAGTCGAATGAGGATGGTTTTGTTAAACAGCAATTTTTAGAACAAGACGTGGAAGACGGTTTTAATAAGGTGAAAAAGAAGACAATTGCATTAACAGATGATGCAAATAACATTATTGATAGTGTGCGTGATTTGGTTGCGATTGAACACATTGATGATACAGAAGTACTAGACAATGTTCAGGATGGGAAGAAGAAAGCGGAGAAAGTTGTAGAGGAGCTTACGATTCTTGATAACTATGAAACTTCCCAGCTAAAACAAACGAAAGAAGATTTGCAGACGATGAAGAAGTATATTACAGAAATCCAGGCTAAGTTTAAAGGTGGCGATTTATCGGTTGCTGATTTTAGTATGGAAGCTGTGAAAGGGATTGGTGTGTATAAAGCGGTTATGGATAGTATTTATGGCGAGGGGTATATGGAGAGTTTAGAGTTTAAGCCTCTATTTGAAAAACTGCGTAATGGTGGAAGTTTAACCCCTGCTGAAAAAAATAAGCTTTATGATTATTTTCAAAATGTGTACCTGGATTCGGAAAAAAGGAACGAAATTAAATCAATTGCGGATTCTATCAGTGAAAACGGTATTGATAAGTTAAAGGAACGATTGAATGAAAAAATAGTTATTTCAAAGAATGCACTGGATGAAGAAATGGCCATGATTCAGGCTTATGTTTACATGGGGGATAAAAGGACTGAGCAGCTTAATGTGGATCGTGGCATAAAAGCAAAATTGGAAGCTTATTTAATACTATTAGAAAATTATTACTCTGCACTAGGAAAAGAAACTGTTGCACGGGTCGATATGCTTGAATATGAAAAAGATCCCAATAACGTTTCTGGACATTTTTTAAAAACAGCATTACAAACAGCTGAGTATAATTCTGGTTCCAACAATGTCTTAAGAGAAGAGGAATTTCGAAAATAGTATTTTTGACCCGGGTAATCCTATAGCAAAAAATTTTAATATATCCGAAGTAACGTATTACACGACGGCAGATGCCTCCAATCTTGAAGATCACTTAGAAACTGAAAAGTTATTGGAGAAAAAAGCAAATTATACATCTAGCTATATCGCGAAGCAGGCCTTAAACAAAATTGTAAGTGAAATGACAAAATCAGTAAGTACCCCTATAGCAGTAACGGGAAAATCAATGAATATTGCTAAATCAGTATTTGGGTATCGTTCAGGTGAAGAAAAACTTGAAGGGGAGACAACAATTGAAAAAGCTAAAGAAACAGCAGGATTTTTAAATATGGAATTTACCATTTCACAAAACCGTACCCTACCCGGATCAAATGAAGAACCACAAGTACAACTTTATCCAACAGATAAAACATTTGATTTTCTTGACCGGTGGAAGCAAGTTTATGATGATAATCAAGATATTCCTTATCGAAATGATCTGATTGAGGCTCAAAATTGGCAAAAGATAAGTGAATATTGGATTGATCATAATACAGAGTTTGATGATGATGTGTATGATTATATCAGATTTGGAGAATAGGATGTTAAACTGGACAGATTTTGTACGGTTCGAATGTTTAAAGCTTATTTAATTTGATTACCTAGCTGGAGGTTGCTAACCATGAAAAAGATCTATTTAATAATACCTCTTTTATTTATTCTTATCGGATGTAGACAAGAAATAACCGAACAAGATTTAATTGGAGGAAACTGGATTGGGACTGCAGGATATGAGGATGGCGAAGCGAAAGGCGAACCTAATTGTTATCCTTTTCAGGACGGAATAAAATTTAAGGACGGGAATACTGTTTATGTAGAAACACGTGGAAGAGATTTTGAGTACTATCTTAGCGAAAATGAAGAAGGGAAAATAACATTTCGTGATTCAGGTCCAGACGAAAGTTCTAATGATATGGGAGCGGTTTTATTTCACTATCAACTAAAAATAATTAATGAGGATGGTCTGGTTTTAAAGGGACGGGGTCTTCGTGAAGGACAATCTTGCTACTTGGAACGAAACTAAAAATATTCAATTTCGGAAGAGTTATTTTTCGCCACTTTTTTCTCGCTTTCTGGATGACATGGGGAAAGATATGGAGCATATCGGATGAACACAGTGGGACATGGGGACAGGTTAATTGTCCCATATATTAAGTGCGCGCAAAGCCTATTCTAGCGGGATTGGGTGACTGGGACACCTAACCTGACCCCGCGTCCCACGGCTAGGAGCTTTTCTTGTGGGTGTGGTTTTGGATTTGAATGGGGTCAGGTATTTGACAATAATTCTACAAATATCGACTTTAGCAGTTCGGAATATGCTATACTAGACAAAAGAATAAGGGGAGGTGAACAGATTGGAAAAAGAAGATCAAATCATTGGTATGCTGGAGGCCATCACGGAAAGACTTGATAGTATGGACAAGCGCTTTGACGGCATGGACGGACGCTTTGGCGAAGTGGACAAGCGTTTTGACGGCATGGACGGACGCTTTGGCGAGGTGGACAAGCGTTTTGATGGCATGGACGGACGCTTTGGCGAGGTGGACAAGCGCTTTGATGGCATGGACACACGCTTTGGCGAAGTGGATAAGCGAATGGAAGGGTTTGAACAAAAGCTTGAAATGCAAGGCGAAACGTTGAAAGAGCATGGACAAATTTTGCGTGCTTTACGGACTGGCCAAGAATACTTAAAGGCAGAAGTCGATGGCATGAAAGTTTCAAATGCAAAGGAATTCGGCTTTTTGAAAGAGGCGCTGGATGATCATTCCGTAAAACTAGAACTGGTACGGGACGAAACCTGGGCGAACAAAGTTGACATCCATCGTATTAAGACAACAATGGGCATGAAATGACTACTAGATTACCTACACAAAAACACTTCAATAAAATTTCTTCAGATTTAAGGGTGGACAGATGTTCATCCTTTTTTTCATAAAAAAGATATTTGCAGCCAGAGTTATCTGAAAATGGAATAGCAGTATTCTAGAACGAGAAGAGGGGAAATTCAACCCCGCCTGTAAAATCTAATCAAGATACCTTTCAATCACATACGCAATTCCATCTTCATCATTTGAAAGTGTCACTTCATCCGCTATGTTTTTCAGGTCCTGTATTTCATTCCCCATGGCGACACCTTTACCTGCAAATTAAATCATATCCATGTCATTTTCCGCGTCACCAAAGGCAATTACTTCACTTTGACTGATATTTAAATGGTTACAAATTCTTTCCAATGAACTACGTTTACTAATTCCAAGCATTGTCATTTCTAAATAGAAAGGCGCTGATAAGATCTTATTTGATTAACAAAACCGGACCTAGACCTCCCCGAAGCCAAAACAATAACAGCTCCAGTTTCTTGTGCTTTCATCAATGCTGCTTTCGTTCTAGGTGTGATTTGATGATGGCTATGCAGAGTTCCGTCTATATCTATAGCAATCAGTTTGTAATCTCTCGCCATAATCTTCCTTTTTAGCCGCTTTCATCACTTTTTTATAAAAGACCAACAATCTTCAGACCATGAAAAACGCCATTTTGATTAACGTCTTTTGTGATATGCTTAGCTACCTCTTTAACTGGGAGTTCCGCATTCCCCATCGCTACACTGTTTGGAATGAATTTTAGCATCTCTATATCGTTTAGCCCGTCACCGAAAGCATAGGTATTGTTAAGGTCAATGCCAAGATGATGAATCAGATTTTTAATTCCGTTTGCTTTTGAACCACCATTTGGCAAAACATCAACAGAATAACGGTGCCAACGTATAAATTCAAACTGAGGGAATTTTTCTTTATACTGCAGCTCAGCTTCTCCATCACAAAATAATAGGGACTGATAAATAGCATGATTGCGATAATAGTTTGGATCATATGTAACTGGATGATTGAGTTTTAAAGAACTTACCGCCTCCTCTACATGTGGATGGTATTCAACACTTGAGCGCCAATCTTCATGGTCAAGGTAAACTATTGGATGCTCACTTTCTGCGGCTGCCTCATTTAACTGATTTAACGCTGCAAAATCTAGCTGGTTTTCATAGATTGCTTGATTTTTATACACGACGTACTGCCCATTAAGACTGACATATGTTGATATATTTAACGTTTCTAGTAAATTTTTAAAAGCGAATGGCGCGCGTCCTGAAGCAATTGCTACGATATGCCCATCATCTTGTAATTGCTGGACAGCTTTTTTCGTAGATTCGGGCAACTTTTTTTCGTAATCCAGCAATGTGTTGTCTATATCAAAGAAAATGATTTTTTGTGTCATGTTAGTTCTCCTCTCTTTTGTAAACCTGTGTAAAGTCATAAAATCTATTAACAACGCAACAAACGCAACAACGCAAAATGGTAGTCTTGGCTAACATGAATCGTCTGCTTTCCCTATTTAGCGAGGTGCAAAGAAAGAAGAGCTATTCAATTACCCCTACCATACAGTATTGGTTTAATTTCCATATTCATTGTACCCTAATCGATATGCGTGCACAAACTTCTTAGCCGACCTCACTAAGGAATACTATCGAAATCAGATTAGAAAAAACACAAATAGTATCATCATTAACCTTCAGCATAATCTTATTTGAGCTTTCCTGGTGATCAAAGTAGTTGGAAATATGAATTTTATAGACCTTGGAAAATACATATGCATAGAGAACATTTAAAAGGAAGGAGATGGTATTGATATCTTCGGGTATACAAGTTGGGGTCAAATTGATATTGTTAGTGTTCAGACTGGTGAAATGAAAAAAACGGTTTGGCTACATTTATGTTGATCGGGATAATGAAGGAAACGGATCACTAAAACCAGCAAAAGGAAAAGTTTTGCTTGGTGCCATTGCAACGAATGGGGAAGAATTATAATTTATGAAAAAGGAAAGCCTTATAGATACGCCTTCAATGTCTCTTTTATAGTATCCTTTGTTACACTCCATGAGTCGCCTTTTTCTGATTTTAGCCCCAGTGGAAAAAAGGAGAGATGAAAAAGCATGAGGATTGAAAATTTAGCAGAACAAATTAATCAAACAATTTAAGATATATGGGCAAAGAAAATTTTTAATGAAAAGGAAGTTGAGTAATATGAAGTTAGAAGTTATCGCGCAAAATGGTCAAGAGGCAAAACAGGCGGAAGAACTTGGTGCGGATAGGATCGAATTAGTATCTGCCATTCAAGAGGGAGGATTAACACCAAGCTATGGAACAATAAAACAAGTCCTTAGTAGTGTGTCGATCCCGGTTCAGGTGATGATTCGACCGCACAGTTATCATTATTATTATACAAATGCCGATCTGCAAATCATTTATGAAGATATTAAGAATGTATTGGAACTTGGCGGAAATGGGATTGTATTTGGGGCATTGAATAAAGACAATACAATAAATGAAAAAGTCCTAGAAAACGTAATGGAGATTTCACCACAACTGGATATTACGTTTCACCGAGCATTTGACGAAGTGACTTCACTTCACGATGCATACCAAACGCTCACCAAATACAAGCAAAACGTGAAACGAATACTAACCTCAGGTGGTGAACGTGACTGTGTTGCGGGTAAAAGCAAACTCCAAGAACTCGTACACACCGCTAAAAAACTGGACGGACCTAAAATAATGCCTGGATCCGGACTAACACCTGAAAATATCCAAGACATTCATAAAACAGTAAACGCAAACCAATATCACTTTGGCAAAGCAATTCGAATCGATCAAACACTCGCAAACCCCTTCAACCAAAAGAAAATCACAAACCTAACCAACACACTAAAAAATTAGAGGTGGGACATGGGGACAGGTTTCTTGTCCCACACGGCGCTGTAGGTGTGAGTTTGGATGAGATATTGTCCCCGTTATTTTTGATGGATCGGGTATATCGTTCATAGACTTTTTGACCCTGTCATTAGAATATGTCTTTTACTTTTACTTCAAAGCCATTACACTCATTTGATTTAGCAGTGCCCTCAGAAGAAATTAGATTCAATTGATATTCACCTTTTCATTTAAGGAATATATCATTATATTGTTCAACAAAGGGTTAACAATCCAGAAACGAAGAAATTTCCTGATGCTGAATACTTGGGGAGGGTGCCATATACACTAGTCCGTCTATATATTCTAATACTTTATCTGTTTTGTTTTGGATCTTTTTGAAGTCCTCGAACGAAATATTATTGCTCACTTAATAAACTCATTCCCTTCACCAACCTTTTTTAAAGGATATTCTAATTTGAGTGAAAAAGAAATTGTTAATACATAGTGCTGTGGTTAGGGATGATTTTGATTAAAAATTTTCTTTACATTCCTTTGCCAAACGCTGAATCTCGCTCTTTTCCAAATAGGTAACTTCTGCGATGAATTCAATGGACAATCCTTTCTTTAGCATTTCTCGCGCAACCTTCTTAATTCCAGATTGTTCACCACGTTCTTTACCAATTTGTTCGCCAATTTTCTTGCCTTTCTCAATTCCTCTTTCTTCATACGAAATTGGTAATTCCAGAATTTTTTCAGCATCGTCCATTTGCTTAATTTCCTTCATTAGCTCTTCCTCCTCACCTTTGTTTAATTTCAAATATGTTTCAAAAACGCCATAGATAAGTCGTTGCCTTGCTGGATCTAATTCCATTCGGGCCATCATTTTTAAAAATTCAATTTTCACCTGGATCCGTTCTTCATTCGAAAATCCCATTTTACTAAGCAGGGCGGCTGCTACAGGGTTATCCGATTGAATATAGTCTCTCCAGTTCTTTTTCTGTAAATGCAATGTCATGTAGTTAAAAGTGAGAACGTGAAAGAAGGGAAAGCGCATCGTATATTCATCCTTTTCCCAACTTTCATCGTAACTAAATACGGCAATAGGGATAATTGGTTTTCTGTATTTATTATACAACAGACTGAAGTAGCGAAACATCCGATCATGAAAATCCGTTTGAGTTGTACTTTGTGGCTCAACGTGAACGATAATGATCGTATCCGTGCCCTTTAATTTTGTTTCGATGACGATGTCTAATCTTCTTGTACTCCCTTCTAGCAAGTCGGTATGAACTTCTTCTGAAAATGGCTTGATGGACTGAAAATCAATGTTGCGGTGAACTTCTGGGAAATATGCCGCTAGAAATTCTTCAAAAAACGTATGGATTAATTGTTTGAATAGCTGATCATGCTTGGTGTAGCCAGTGGATTCTTCTTTTACTAAAGTCGCTACTGACATATTAGCACATCCTTTTGTAGGGTTATGAAGTGGGATTAACCGAGGTGTGAATTTTCTATTAATAGTATAGCAGATAAATAAATAGGGAACAAGTGTTTTGTTGGCTGTTTTACGAAATTTACATTACTCATTCTTTTTAGATGTTCCATAAAACTGACGGGGATAGCTAACCTGTCCCCGTGTCCCACACGATTATCCACATATATCCTGCCTTTCCGCCTGGGACAACTAACCTGTCCCCATGTCCCGCCCTTGTTCAAATCTTCTTTCAATTATATAATGGGTTTTATAATATTGGTTAGGGGAGAGATGTTGTTTTGCCTATTAATGTGCCTAAGAGGTTGCCGGTTCGGGATGAGTTGAAGCGGGAGAAGATTTTTGTGATGGATGAGGATCGTGCTGTTACGCAGGATATTCGTCCGCTTAATATTTTGATTTTAAATTTGATGCCGGAAAAAGAGAAAACGGAATTACAGATTTTGCGGTTGCTTGGAAATACACCATTACAGGTGAATATTACGTTTTTACGAATGGCAACGCATCAGTCTAAAAATGTAAGTAAATACCATTTGGATACATTTTATAAAACGTTTGACCATGTTAAACAGAATCGTTTTGATGGAATGATTGTTACTGGAGCACCGATTGAACAGTTGGATTTTGAGGATGTCGATTACTGGAACGAGCTAACGGAAATAATGGATTGGTCTAAGCAAAATGTGACATCCTGCTTGCATATTTGCTGGGGAGCGCAGGCCGCATTGTATTATCATTACGGAATTGATAAACATGCCTTGCCGAAAAAGCGCTTTGGCATTTATAAGCATCACATCTTAGATCGATCCAAGACACTTTTGCGGGGATTTGATGAGGTGTTCCATGCACCACATTCGCGATATACTGAGGTTTCCAAGGAAGCGATTGAACAGGATTCGCGCTTGTCACTGCTTTCTACTACATATGATGACGAGGCGTTTATTATCATGTCCAACGACGCAAAACATATCATGATCACTGGCCATTTGGAATATGATGCTACGACACTTGCAGACGAGTATACGCGTGATATTGATAAAGGCCTAGATACCGAAATGCCGAAAAATTATTTTCCTAATAATAATGCCAACGAAGAACCACTTAACACATGGCGATCCCATTCCCATTTGTTATTTTCCAATTGGCTAAATTACTATGTGTACCAGCAAACGCCTTTTGTGTGGGAGTAAGTGACTACAATATGGAATGTTAAAATTGCCGGAAATTTATGAGATATTTCCCGGGTAATATTTTGTCAAAAGATGATGGTTGATGATGAAGCTATAGATGAAGTATATGCGAGGAATTATGACAGTATCTATCATATGGAGGTTAATTTGTCTCCATTTCACTGCTAATCTATTATAAGCTGAGGTAAAATGGGATCACTAAGAGCTGTCGATTTACCATCTTCTTCGTACTTTATGTTATATAAAGGGGAAGTGGTAGAATGACGACTGGTGAAGCATTAAGTTTGATCACAATTTGATTTTCTATTGCTGCAACTACTATTGTATTAATTCTGAGCTAACAGAAGTATCGTTCCCCATATCCAGGCTGGCGAATAATTCTGTTAGTCTAGAATATTTACGTTGGCCAACTGTTTCCTATAAGTATTTTCTAGTTTCTAAGATGAATTTTGTTTTTGTGCATGTTTTAATTATAATATATAGAATATGACTAACATTTAGCGAGGTGTTTTGCTCAATATGGAACAGTCAGACGAAGTACGCTGGAAGCAGAGATTTGAAAACTTTGAAAGGTCCTATAAACTGTTGGAGAAGTATTCCACCGAACCTATAAAAACCGAATTAGAACGAGCGGGCATCATCCGATTTTTTGAAATGACATTTGAACTATCCTGGAAGGTTATAAAGGATTATTTGGAAGCGCAAGGCTATATTATTAAGAGTCCAAGAGATGCAATTAAGCAGGCATTTCAAATTGAATTAATTGATGACGGTCATGTATGGTTGGAAGCCCTATCCAAACGAAATTTGACCACGCATACGTACGATGAAACATTAGCAAAAGAATTTGTAGAAGAAATTACGACAATATATTTGCCAGCCATCCAAGTATTGTATGAAGAACTTTTGAAGGAATGGTGATGGTCATGTTTGGATTATTAGACCGAGATATTGATTTTATTGTAAAAGCATTAAAGCATTTTGAAGAAATTGATCAGGCAATTATTTTTGGCAGTCGAGCCATCGGTAATTATAAAAAAGGCTCGGATGTAGACATGGCTATAACTGGTAAAAAAGTTACAGGAAAAACCATATCGGATTTAAATATTTTATTAAACGAGGATTATCCACTGCCTTATTTTTTCGATCTTTTGGATTATAAAACTGTTGGGAGTGAGAAGTTAAAAGTTCATATTGATACGGTTGGGATTGAAGTATATTCTAGAAAAGATAAACGTTAACTTTTGGTGCCACTTGAAAAAGAATTAATCGCTCACCCCACCAAGGCTAGCGATTACTTCTATTGTCCAGTCATATTTTAGCTGGCCAACTGCTCTTTATGCAGTTTGTAGTTATCGGTATCGGGTAGTTCACACTAATCGATACTTTATTATTCTATCAAATTAATTTTAAAATGCACTTTAGATAGACAAACTGTTTGAAAAAATACGGGTAATAGAGGTGATGTTTATTAACATTGTGATACAGCTATCGTATCATTAAATCATGAACCTATATTCTGATTTTTCTACCAATCTATCAACGCTTATGATAAAATGGTATCAGCAACTACAAGGTATAGTGAGCGGTTGGCCATCTCCTTTATCCGTAAAAGGGAGGAGGTGGTAGGATGACGACATATGAAGCCTTAAACTTAGTAGCGCAATTTAGTTTATTATTTGTTGCTACACTTACATTAATTGTAACTATTGTCGTCTACCTGGAAAAAAAGAAGTAATCGCTCACCCCACCAAGGCTAGCATTACTTCTTTTAGAACAAACATATTCACGTTGGCCAACTGCTCTTTATGCAGTTTGTAGTTGCCGGTATCGGGTAGTTCACGCTACTCGATACTTCATTATAAGTATATTATAATTTTATTTATTTAGACTGTCAAATTATTTGGACTTTGCGAATAATAATTGTATGACTACTTATCTTCCTCAACTTACAATTTCATAAAAAAGGAGCATAACATGATTATAAGACGACGCCCCAAACCACTCCCACTGGAAAAACTAGAAGCGCTTATTCCAAGAATACCGCCCCATTTTAAGCAATTACCTGAATTACAACAAGATGTTGCAAGAAGACTCAAAGGATATATTGGTGAAAAGAAAGTTGATCATCATCTGGATCAGCTCGCTCATAGATATACGATTTTGCATGATGTTTGCCTAAAGACACGGAATGGCAAAACCTTTCAAATCGATACTATTGTTATAGCGCAACATGCAATTTTCCTTATTGATAGTAAAAATTATACCGGTACCATTACCTTTGATACTATTCTCAAACAATTTACCCGCGATGATGGGGATAAAGAAACAGGTTATCGATATCCCATCACCCAAGCCGAGAATCACTACCTTCAAATCGAAAACTGGCTCCATGACCATCACTTGCCTAACGTTCCCATACACTTTTTCATTGCAATCGCAGAACCAAGTACTGTTATAAAAGTAATCGGTGATAAACAAGATATTGCTAGAGTCGTGATGCACGGCGACCACGTTCCAATGAAGCTGATGGAAATGGATGCTGAATACGCTCGCAATAATAGTGCTAGATTACCAAGCCGTAAAATTGGTGAGGGAATTTTGCGAGAATGTCAGGAATTTGACGTGGACATCCTCTCGCAGTACGGGATTAAAAAACAGGATATTAAGCCAGGTGTGCGCTGTCCGTCTTGTGGGCAGTTGGGGATGAGACGTATCTATGGAAAATGGAAATGCGATTATTGTAAAAAAACGTTTAAAAAAGCCAACTTGAACGCGCTATCTGACTATCGATTATTAATAGAACCATGGATTACCAACCAAGAGTGCCGTCGCTTTCTAAATTTAAATTCCAGAAGCGTGGCCACCAGGATTTTAAAAGCTAGCAACCTTATATATCAGAAAGAGCATAATAGGTGGATTAAAAGGTAGGGGGCGCACTCTTAGCCTGAAGTCGCGCACCCTCGCCCGAAAGTCGCGCACCCCCGTCCGAAAGTCGCGCACCCCAGTCCGAAAGTCGCGCATCCTCGCCCGAAAGTCGCGCACCCTCGTCCGAAAGTCGCGCACCCTCGTCCGAAAGTCGCGCACCCAGTCCGAAAGTCGCGCACCCCGGCCGAAAGTCGCGCACCCTCGCCCGAAAGTCGCGCACCCTCGTCCGAAAGTCGCGCACCCCGTCCGAAAAGTCGCGCACCCCGTCCGAAAAGTCGCGCACCCTCGCCCGAAAGCCGCGCACGCTTGTCCGAAAGTCGCGCACCCTCGTCCGAAAGTCGCGCACCCTCGTCCGAAAGTCGCGCACCCTCGCCCGAAAGTCGCGCATCCCAGGCCGAAAGTCGCGCACGCTTGTCCGAAAGTCGCGCACTGCGTCCGAAAGCCGCGCACTGCGTCCGAAAGCCGCGCGCCCCACCCACATAAAAAAAGGACTCCAGCCACGCTGAAGTCCTCCCATAACCAACACTTTATTAACTTTAATCCAAAATAAACCAGCTCATAACCTTCGAAGTGCCTCTAATCCAAATAAACCCGCCATATCCTTCAAAGTACCTCTAAATCAATAAAACCGCTTATATCCTTCAAAGTGCTTCTTCCAATATGGATTGCTCACACTTGAGATCTGCACACCATCTGATCCGGCGTGAATGAATTGGCCGCTGCCTAGGTAGATTCCTAGATGTGAGATTCCGCTCTTATATGTGTTCTCGAAGAATACGAGGTCGCCAACTGCTGGCTTGTTTACATAGAATGAGCGGTTGTAGTATCCTTCACTTGATAATCTGCCGATACTTTTGCCTGCTTTATTGAACGTGTAATAGATGAAGCCGCTGCAGTCGAAACCGCTTGGTGATGAGCCGCCCCATGCGTATCCTACGCCGTTCATGCTTTTTGCCGTGCTGATCAATTTGGAGACATCGTAATCGACGCCGACTGAGGAAGATCCGCCTGAGCTGACATTTTCGGATGTATCTTTATCAACGGTTCCATTACCTGCATTGGAGCCGATATTCAATTTTTGTCCGATGTAAATTAAATCTGATTTCAAGTTGTTCCACTTTTTCAGATTATCAACGGTCACGCCATTACGTGAGGCGATGGCTGATAATGTGTCACCAGATTTCACGGTGTAGACGGTGGATGATCCAACTTGGGCATCAGAGCTTGTCCCACTATTGGAGCTCGTATTACCGCCTGTATTTGTGTCAGCCCCAGCGTTAGATCCAGATCCAGCACTCGCGCCAGAACTAGATCCGTTCTTAGTAACGACAAACACATTCCCAGGGTAAATCAATGTCGAATCAAGATTGTTCCATTTCATCAGATCTGCAATAGAGACATTATGCTTAAATGCGATGGCGCTCAATGTGTCACCAGATTTCACTGTATATGTACTCGATTTTGTTGTAGATGGTTTAGTAGTAGTAGGTTTAGTTGAAGATTGCGTTTTTCCGCCTTCTGTTTCGATTACTTGATTAGGATAAATAATATCGTTTGCTAGATTATTAACCGTTTTCAATTGGGAAACGCTTGTGTCGAACTTTTGCGCAATGGCCCATAGCGAGTCCCCGCTTTGTACTTTGTATGATGCTGCTTCAACTTCATCAGCCGCGAAGATTGCTGATGCGATTGCTGCACTAGCAGTTACCGACATGATAATTTTTTTATTGGCCATTTGACTATCCCCTCTCCCCATAAATTTCCTATAAAAGGTTGTTCAAAAAAGTCCGGTAAAAATGACACATCGAATTTCTTCGTTGGCTTGCTTTTCCGTTCCTCACGTATTAATAGCATACGTTCCGGTACTCAAAGCTACGTCGCCTCGAACTACTCGGTCCTTTTTATCCTCCTTTTTGAACACACACTATAAAGTGACATTATTATACCATGATTGTCTAAATTTTTAATAGATTTATAGCACATTTGTAATCATATTGTAATATAACCACTTGGGACATGGGGACAGGTTAAGTGTCCCACCCTGTATCCCGCGCCATACATGGGTTTTGTCCTGGGACAACAAACCTGTCCCCACGTCCCACCACAGGTGAATTTCAGAAAAAATCGCTGCAAATGGGTCTGTTTATGTTATAATTTCGTTTATGATGTCTAAATAATGACTAGTTCTATTTTACTAGATACTACAAGAATCGAAACATATGGAGGTACAGAAATGGAAGAGACGATTTCCCTCAAAGAAATTTTTGAGGTTATCAAGAAGCGGTTGCTGCTGATTGTTTCCTTGATCGTTGGTGCGGCATTGATTAGTGCTATTATTAGTTATTTTGTTTTAACGCCGACGTATCAGTCTAGCACGCAGTTTATTGTTAACCAAAGTGAGCAGGATCCTGCTGCACAATATGATGTAAATAATATCCGGACAAATGTCGAATTGATCAATACGTATAATGTTATCATTAAAAGTCCTGCGATATTGGAAGATGTTATTAATGAATTAGACCTATCGCTTACTACTGAAGAGTTGCAAGATAAAATTGAAGTCGCCAGTGCAGAAAATTCGCAGGTTGTGACGGTGACAGCGACAGATCCAGATGCAAACCTTGCCGCACAAATGGCGAACAAAACGGTGGAAATTTTTCAAGAGCAAATTCCTGATATTATGAATGTCGATAACGTGAAAATATTATCGGAAGCGGAAGTGAAGGCTGATCCAACACCGGTAAGTCCGAAGCCAATGTTGAATATTGCGATTGCGATTGTGCTTGGCGGAATGGTCGGTGTTGGGCTTGCGTTCTTGCTTGAGTACTTGGATAACACGATTAAAACGGAAGATGATATTGACAAGAAGCTTAATGTACCGGTATTAGGTGTGATCAGTCATATCGATGATAAAGATGTGCGGGGCGATAGTTATCAACCTGCAGCAAAACGAGCGAAACGAGGTGATTTCCGTGGCACGCAGAAAAAATCAATCTAGAACGAGCAAAATCAGACATTTAATCACCAAGCTGAATCCGAAGTCACCAATATCTGAGCAGTTCCGGACAGTCCGGACAAATTTGCAGTTTGCTTCGGTTGATGAAGAATTAGCAACGATTCTTGTTACGTCATCAGGGCCGGCAGAGGGGAAGTCATCGTCGGTATCGAATCTGGCGGTTGTCTACGCACAACAAGGTAAAAGAGTGCTGCTTGTCGATGCTGATTTAAGGAAACCCACTGCCCACTACACATTTCGACTTGATAACCTGACCGGGTTGAGTAACATCCTTGTTGGGGAGACACCGGTAGCGGAAGCCGTTTCAAATACGAATGTGGAAAATTTGGATGTGATCTCTTGTGGGCCAATCCCGCCAAATCCATCTGAATTACTAGGGTCCAAAAAGATGGAGCAATTTATCCAGGAGATACGTGGGTTATATGATGTGATTCTGTTCGACACACCTCCAGTACTTGCGGTAACCGATGCGCAAATTCTCGCTAACTATTGTGATGGATCCTTATTGGTGGTAAGAAGTAACCAAACAGAATACGATGCGGCTAAAAAGTCAATCGACGTCTTACAGTCCGCAAAAGCTAAATTCCTTGGTACGGTATTAAACGACCGGGAGAAAAAAGAAGCGAATTATTATTACTACTACGGTACAAATTAAATCATGCTCCTCACTTTTGTTGGGTGAGGAGTTTTGCTATACGAATTCGATCAGCGCAAAGACTAGTTCCACAACAACACGAAAATCATCGTTTTAATAGCTTATGTTTGTTATCCTTGTAATTAGGAATTAACTACTACAAGAAAAGCTTCTCAGATAGACGAAATATGATGAAGTGAGGGTGGTTACATGATCGATATAAATTGTCATATCTTGCCTGGCCTTGATGATGGTCCTCAGTCACTACGGGAGACACTTGCGATGGCCAAAAAGGCTGCTAAACAGGGGATTCATACGGTAATTGCAACGCCACATCACAATAATGGCATGTTTCAGAATGAGAAGGATGCGATTATTGGGGCGGTAGACTATGTAAATGCAAAACTACGTGAGGCGGAGATTGATCTGATGGTGTTGCCTGGCCAGGAGATTATGATGTATGCAGACATCGTAGCGGATTTGGAACGTGGGTTATTGTTGCCACTCAATGAGTCTTCGGGTTATGTGCTGCTCGAGATGCCGACCAGCCATGTGCCATCATTTGCTTCCCAGCTTGTTTTCGACATGCAAATTGCTGGGTACAAGCCGATTATTGCTCACCCGGAGGAGAACCGGGAATTAGTAGATAATCCGAATCGCTTGTATGATCTGGTGAAAAATGGCGCACTAACACAGTTGAATGCAGCGAGTATAACTGGTTCAGCTGGCAAGCGAACGGAAAAATTTGCGTTAAACATGCTGGAAGCGAGCTTAGCCCAATTTATCGGGTCAAATGCTTACGATGCGAAAAAACGGGATAGTAAACTACAACAGGCATATAAAGTAATGACAAAACAATTGGGTGCCCAGACGGCCGATTTGCTCATGGAAAATAGTGAATTACTTACTCAGGGCAAACCGATTATTAAAGATGCACCAAGTCGCATGACGAAACGTAAAGGCTTATTCTCGCGTTAAAGGACGCCTCTATGCTTATATAGGACATTCCGCCTATGGTAAACCAGGAAATACGACTATTTATCCAAGCGCCATTATTTGGCAGTTATTCTATTGAACTGGTACACTATACTAGATTGTTTACGAGGAAGTGGTTATGTTGATCGACATACATTGTCATATTTTACCCGGAATCGATGATGGCGCAAAAACAACGGCAGAAAGCTTGGCAATGGCTCAAGCGGCTGTGCAACAGGGGATCCATACAATTATTGCAACGCCGCACCATCAAAATGGAAAATATAATAACCGAAAAGCCGATATTATCACCTATGTAGCGGATTTAAATGAGCAGTTGCAAGAGGAGGATATTCCGTTAACAATCCTTCCTGGGCAAGAAACGCGGATAAATGGGGACATGATTGAGGAAATCAAAACCGATGTACTCGTTCCATTGAATGGGGACACGAAATATTTGTTTGTTGAGTTCCCGTCTGGTTCCGTGCCACGGTATGCGAAACAGATGTTGTTTGACATCCAGGTAGCTGGGTATACACCAGTAATCGTTCACCCTGAGCGAAACCGGGCGATATCTGAGCACCCATCGATACTCTATGAATTTGTGCGGACAGGTGCACTGACACAGGTTACAGCTGCTAGTTTAGCCGGAAAGTTTGGGAAAAACATTCAAAAATTCTCCCATCAACTTGTTGAAGCAAATCTAACTCATTTCATCGCATCTGACGCGCACAATACGACAACGAGAGGCTTCACGATGAAAGAAGCGTATCAAGAATTACGCGATCAGCACGGAAACGAGGCGTTTTACACATTCATGGAAAATTGCCAGCTGTTAGTAGATAATCAAAATGTTATCAAAAATGAACCTGAACCGGTTAAAAAGAAGAAGTTTCTTGGGCTGTTTTAACTTGAAGAATGATGGAGGAAAATGCTTATATCGCGCACATAGATCCCGAAGTTCAGCATGTTATATCGCATTTTCCACCTTTATAACCTTAACCATACTGTATCCTTAATGGATTAAAAACGTTGTAAAACGGGTATGGTACGTTCATATTGTTATGTGGATTTTTACTAGCTGTGTTGATGCGATGCAGCTCTTGTTTAATGGGGGTAGGACCAGTGATAAACGTTTTGGTAGTTGATGATCAGCGATTGTTCCGAGAAGGCGTTCAAGCGTTAATTCGCACAGAAAATGACATGGATGTTATCGGGATCGCGGAGAATGGTGAAGAAGCACTCCAAAAAACTGCTGATATGCAACCTGATGTTGTATTGATGGATATCCATATGCCGGATTTGGATGGCATTAAGACTACAGCAAAAATTAAAGAATCCTATCCCATGGTGAAAGTTGTGCTACTGACTGCAACTGCCGAGGAAGAGCTCATTATCCGGGGAATTACAGTAGGAGCGGACGGGTTCTTAGTCAAAGAAATCTATGCGGATAACCTCCATCAGGCGATTCGTGACGCATATCGAGGACAAGTCGTTTTCTCGGGAGACGTAGCCAGAATACTAGCGCAACGGATCCGGCAATTAACGTTAAGTAAAAAGCAAATCCTCGCAAAGAAACTAGAAAACCGAAACATTTACCTAACAAATCGAGAACTGGATATCGCCTATCTATTCATGAAGGACAATTCCAATAAGCAAATCGCGAAGCAACTGTACCTTGGTGAAGGGACAATTAAAAACTATATTAGTGAAATCTATAACAAAATTAATATTCACAATCGCGAACAGGCACGGGGTTATTTAAAAGAACTACTAAAGAATTAACCGTAGACTATATCCTTCAGGAACATACAAATTATGACTTTTTCCTAGCTGAGTCACTATAAAAATGACTAGTGCTTTAGTATGATTGAAATGTTGTTCATTTATATTCGAGCTGCTAGTAAGTAAGTGGATGTGTAGCCAAATTATGTCTGGAAATGAAATATCTTTTACTAGATGAAAGATAGTAATCAAGTATATAATTAATTATGGTATTTTGCGATAAATCAAAGAAATACAGACGTCATGATTGTCGAAATATATTGGTTTGTGAATACCTAAGTTAATAAAATAGTGATGCATGGTTATTACATAAATTTATAGTAATCATCCATTGCTATTTTATTTATAGTAAACGTTAAGGATTCAGAACTATATACTTATATATTATTCATACAATAATCAAACTTAGGGAGGGGATTACTTGCAAAAAGTAAAAAAAGCAATCATCCCAGCGGCAGGTCTGGGTACACGATTCTTACCGGCAACAAAGGCAATGCCGAAAGAAATGTTACCAATTGTTGATCGACCGACGATTGAATATATTGTCGAAGAAGCCGTTGAGTCAGGCATAGAAGATATTATTATTGTGACAGGTAAAGGGAAGCGTGCGATAGAGGATCATTTTGATATTAACTTCGAATTAGAAGACAATCTAGTAAAGAAAGGCAAGTTTGAATTACTAGAAAAAGTTAGACAGTCGTCGAAAGTGGAAATCCATTACATACGACAAAAAGAACCAATGGGATTAGGACATGCTGTATGGTGTGCACGGAAGTTTATTGGGGATGAACCATTTGCCGTACTATTAGGTGATGACATTGTCCAGGCAGAAAAACCTTGTTTACAACAATTAATCGAACAGTTTGATGCGACACAATCATCCGTTATCGGTGTGCAAAAAGTACCTCATGAAGAAACACATCGTTATGGTATTATTGATCCTAGTACAATTGAAGGCAGACGTTATCAAGTAAGTAACTTTGTTGAAAAACCGGAACAAGGAACTGCTCCTTCTAATCTAGCAATTATGGGTCGTTACATCTTAACGCCTGAGATTTTCGATTTTCTGGACAAGCAAGAAACTGGTGCTGGCGGGGAGATTCAATTGACCGATGCAATTCAGAAGTTGAATGGTATTCAGAGTGTGTATGCTTATGACTTTGAGGGTAAGCGGTATGATGTTGGGGAGAAGTTAGGGTTTATTCGGACAACGATTGAGATGGCATTGCAAGATAAAGCGTTTGGACAAGAAGTAGAGGCTATGCTTAAAGAACTTCTGACTGAAAAAACGTATATATAAGGGTTAATATATGGAGGTAAGAAAATGAATATCGCTGTTGTTGGTACTGGTTATGTAGGCCTAGTCACTGGTGTTAGCCTGTCTGAAATTGGCCATCATGTGACATGCATTGATATTGATGAAGCAAAAGTTGAAAAGATGCAGAATGGAATTTCCCCAATCTATGAACCTGGCTTAAGCGAATTAATGACCAAGAATATAGGGAAAAACCGTTTATTCTTCACAACAAACCATCGTGAAGGATTTGAACATGCAGAAGTCATCTACATTGCAGTCGGTACACCGGAAAATGAAGATGGTTCAGCCAATCTAAACTTTGTCGAACAAGTTGCCAAAAACATTGCGGAACATGTAAAACAGGATACGGTTGTAGTTACAAAGAGCACGGTCCCTGTTGGTACGAATCATAAACTGAAACAAATCATTAATACGAATCTAGTTCATGATGTCAAAGTAGACATGGTATCAAACCCAGAATTCCTAAAAGAGGGATCCGCTATTCATGACTCCTTCCATGGCGACCGCATTGTGATCGGTTCGGATAGTGAAAAAGCTTCAAATCTATTAGAAGAGGTTAATAAAGCCTTTGGAGTCGCAATCTATCGGACAGATATTAGAAGTGCAGAAATGATTAAATATGCGGCCAATGCATTTCTTGCAACAAAAATTAGCTTTATTAACGAAATCTCAAACATTTGTGAGCTAGTAGATGCCAACGTGGAAGATGTTGCAGAAGGTATGGGCTTAGATAAACGAATCGGTAACAAATTCTTAAACGCCGGAATTGGTTATGGTGGGTCTTGCTTCCCTAAAGATACAAAAGCACTTATTAAAATTGCCGGTAATGTTGATTATGACTTTGAATTATTAAAAGGTGTAGTCAATGTGAATAAAAAGCAACAAGGACTATTAATAGATAAGTTGAACAATAGATTTGATTCATTAAAAAGTAAAAAAGTTGCTGTTTTAGGACTTGCTTTCAAACCAGATACAGATGATATGAGGGAAGCAGCTTCTATTGTTATAACAGAAGAATTAGTGAAACACGGTGCAGAAGTGATTGCTTATGATCCAATTGCGATGGATAATGCTAAACAAATTCTAAATTCTGAAGTCCAGTATGCAGAAAATGTGGAAGAAGCTATCAAGGGTGCCGATGCTGCATTGATTCTTACGGAATGGGATGAAATTAAAAATATCGATTTGAATTTGTTTGATACGATGAACTATCCATTGGTTATTGATGGTCGGAATTGTTTTGCCTTGGATACAATGAAAGATTATCGTGTTGAATATTATTCGGTTGGAAGACCGTTTGTACCTTCAATAAAAAAGGATATGCTATTTAATAGTTGAATTCATTTTATGAAAGTAGGTGAGTATTTAAGTGAGTAAAAATGGTTCAGAATTGAATTCTACTTCGGCTTATTTATCGACAACTAAACAGGAAATAAAGAAGGTTAATGTTTCAAATGTGTACTTAATCGTAAAGCGTTGTATGGATATTGTTGTTGCTTTTTTAGGGATAATCATAACTTCACCTATTTTTGCCATTATTAGTATTATGTATTTATTTGGTGATTCTAAAGGCCCTTTATACTTTAAACAGCAAAGGTATGGAAAAAACGGAGATCTATTTTGTATTTATAAGTTTAGGTCTATGGTTACTAATGCAGATGAAAAACTAAAGAGTAACAAAGTATTGTATCAAAAGTATCTTAAAAATAATTATAAGCTTGAGCAAGATGAGGATCCTAGGATAACGAAGCTAGGTAGATTTTTAAGAAAAACTAGTTTGGATGAGCTTCCTCAGCTAATTAATGTGTTAAAAGGTGATATGAGCTTGGTCGGGCCAAGACCGATTGTTGAGGAAGAATTAAGGGAGTATAAGTATAAAAGAGATGATTTTCTTTCGGTGAAGCCTGGAGTTACTGGTTATTGGCAGGTCAGTGGTCGGAGTAATGTTGGGTATCCGGAGAGAGTGGATTTAGAATTATATTATGTATACAATCAATCATTGTATCTTGACATGAAAATCCTAATTATAACAGTGATAGTGGTTTTTTTAAAAAAAGGTGCTTACTAGGATACATAAAAATGGCGGTTTTTGACATGGGAATAAATTCAAAAATCCAAATTTGGAGATACTGAAAAAAGAATTTAATGTATTAATTTTGGACGATGATATCCTTGTAGAAAAGTTGGAAGCAACTATGTTGGCACAGAATAAATCTACTGAACCAGTTTTTAAAATGAAATATGATCCATAGGTAATAAAATTTTTCGAAAAACTTAATGATGAATATTACCGCAATCACCTAATGTTTCGAGCTTGGTTGGATCAAGATCACTGTTACTTAATGAGGTGGATCAATGTACGAATTGTGAGAGACAATGGTTGAGTGTTCTCGAGGATTGAATTGAGTAAGATTTCAAATTAATATTTAAAACAGTTTTTATTTTATTTAGTTCCAAAGATACTTTTTTAGATTATTTTACAAAGAGGCTAAAAGATGAGATTCAGCTTGATATTTAATAAACAAAAATTATATACTACTATATTGCTAGCTTGTACATTAGCTACTGTTGTTAGTGTGAGTATTTATCATTCTTTGCTTATAGTATTATTTTTATTATTAGTTTGTTTCATAAGTATCTCTAATAAAAAGATTTTTTATTTTATGTTTTCATCAATGATAATACTACAGATTTATCCTGCTGGTGAATCAGTAACATTGGCTGTTTTAATGTATTTGGTTTTTGCAATATATTATATTTATAGGGATAGTACAATTTTCAATAATAAAATCTTACACTTATATATTTTTTACATTTTAACCTTATGTTTGAGTCTCTTATACTCTATTAATATGGAATTCGGTTTGACCTATATATTTTATGTTTTTGTTGGTTTATTAGCTATCATTGTGGGACTTGGTTTGAAAAATATAAGGTATGAATATATTGATATTATTTTAAAAGGAATAGCAATAATAACAATTCCGATATCAATAATTAATATAATATTTTTTCTTTACCCTGAATCAGAGATAATTTTTTTAAAGAGTGAAATTGCCGGATGGTTAATGCATCCAGGAACTGTAAACGGCTTGTTTGAAGGGAGTCCTAATAATATACTTGATCCTACAAAGGCTGGTACAGTTTTCGTAAATACTAATGTTGCAGCAGTATTTTTTAATATACTTTATTGGATTGGATTAAGTATATATTTAGCAAATAAAAACAAAATTTATTTATTTATAAGCTTACTTCATTTAAGTGCAATGCTAACAACTAACTCCAGAGCGGGAATATTATCTTTGGTTCTTTCGTCAGTGATTGTGTTTTTAATATTCTCAAAGAGAAATTTAAAAACCTTAAGTTGTTTTATATTTGGAATACCAATTTTTGTCATAGGGATTATTTGGGTTTTAATGTTGGGTGATTTTTCCAATATCTTGGATAGGCTTTCTGTTAATACAATAGAAAACGACCCAAGAATGAGCCTATGGAGTTCAATACCAATAATAGTTGATAATTATATTTTAGGTTTGGGTTTTGGTGGGTGGGAGCAATTTCATAACATGCCTGCCCATAATATTTTTCTAATAATTTGGTTACAAAGTGGCTTGTTAGGTCTATTCGCTATTTTATTATTATTCATTTATATTCTAAAAGAATCTTATCGTGGAATCAGAAAACAATATATTAACATAATAGTATTTGCTAGCACTATTATCGTGTTAATTCAAGGTTCCTTTGATAATTATTTCTTGAATAACTTAAGAATATCATTATTATATTTTCTATTAGTGGGTTTGATATTCAGTAGCAGAGGGCCTTCAAATAAACAAAAATCATCTTCTCAATAGTTAGGAGTATTGAATTGAATATAGGATTATACAGAAATACTTTTCTGCCACCGTCGGAATTATTTATATATGATCAAATTAGCCATTTTACAAATACTAATGTGAAAGTCATTACAAGAGAAATTGCAAATGCAGAATACTTCAATTTTGATAATTTAAGTATTTTATCTTTAACAGATAGTAAAAAGCTTTTATGTGCACAAAGTTTTAAAAAAATATTATTTACTCTTACTAGAAAGTCAAAGGCGCTAGAAGATAGTATTGTTAGTAACAATATTCATTTAATACATGCACATTTTGGTGTAGATGCGGTTTATGCACTTAAACTCGCGAAAAAAAATAATGTTCCATTAATTACAACATTTCACGGGTACGACATAACAAGGTTGCCTAAGTTCACGTTATTCCCTTTATCCTGGATGATTTATAATATTTATTTTGAGAAATTAAAAAAAGAGGGAGACGTATTTATTGCAGTTTCTAATTATATTAAAGAAAAACTAGAAAAAGCAGGATTTCCAAAAGAAAAAATAGTACTCCATCATATTGGTATAGATGTTGATAAAATTCCCTATAAGAAAGTTAGGAATAATAGGGAGGTAACAATATTAGCTGTTGGGAGGTTAACTGAAAAAAAGGGGACCATTTATTTATTGAAAGCTTTTGAGGAGCTATATCAAAAGCATAAAAATATAAAGTTAATATTAGTTGGAGATGGACCCTTAAAAGAAAAATTAATGCAATTTACTGATGATCTTAAATCAAAATCAAAAATCGTATTTAAAGGTGCCTTAAAACATATTGAAGTCATCAATGAGATGTTAAATGCAGATATTTTTTGCTTTCCAAGCATAACCGCGGGTGATGGTGATCAGGAAGGTTTAGGAATGGTTCAATTAGAGGCGGCTGCAACGGGATTACCAGTTGTAGCATCTGATAGCGGTGGAATTAAAGATGGTATCATTCATAATCAAACGGGATATTTGGTAAGAGAAAAGGATGTAAAACAACTTACTGAAGGAATTGGTATCTTAATTGAAAATAAAAAATTAAGAGAAGAATTAGGTTCTCATGGGCGTGAGAATATGGAAAAAAATTTTAATATAAATACTCAGAGTAAGATGTTGGAACAGATTTATAAGGAGACTGTTGAAAAATGAATATATGCATGGTATCCAGATCAACAATATTCCACAAGGTATATGGTGGAATGGAACATGTAGCAAATGAACTTGCGGAACAATTAAGTGCCATGGGACACAATATTGCATTTATAACAACGTCATTCTCAGAAGGTCAAAAAGATTTAATTCATCTTAAAAAAAACGGGTACGAAATTTTTTCAATACCTAATACTAAGCCAATGTCATATTCCAGGTCGTGGTGGAATCGGGTTATTCCTTATTTTGAACAGTTAAATAGTGACATCAATTTCGATTTAGTTTTTAGTGTGAGTGCTGCCGCAAACTCTTTGGTAAAGAAAAAGGTCAACTATAATATCCCTTTCGTATTTCAAGCCCACGGAACGTCTTTAGGAGAATTCAAAACAAAACTGCAATTGGGATGGAAAAAGAAATTAAGCAGCTTGAAAAATGTGTATGGCTATATTTTAGATTTATTATCTATTCCCAAGTATGATCTTGTTATTACAGTAGGTGAGAAAGTATATAAAGATTATTTGGACTCATTTATTAAACTAAATAATAAGGTTATCTTAATTAACAATGCAATTGATACAGATAAATTTAGATATGATGAAAACAGCTATAAGAATGTAAGGCATCACCTAAATATTCCTTTGGAAGCGGAAGTGTATATTTCGACATCTAGATTACACGCTGAAAAAGGAGTAAAGCAATCGATAGATATATTTAATGAAATCAGAAAAAACTTTAATAATTCCTATTTTCTTGTTATTGGTGATGGTCCCGAGAAAAACAACCTCGAAAATCAAGTATCTCAACTAGGATTACAGGACAATGTTTTGTTTTTGGGAGAAATTCAGAGAGACGAGTTAAATAAATATTATAGTTGTTCAAACTATATGTTATTTTCCACATTAAGACAGGAAGTTGGTCTTACACTAACTTTATTGGAAGCAATGTCAAGTTCAATAATTTGCTTTGTTTCAGAATTTGTAAAGAGTAATGAGAATTTTCCATTAGTAACAATTAGGCCTAATGATGTAATGTATTCATCAGAAAAAGTTATAAAATATATAAAAAAAGATAATTTAAATCTAGATATTGAATCAGGAAAGAATATGATAATAGATAAATATTCTGTAAGTAAATGGGCTGTAAGGTATATACAAGCGTTTAAAAACTTAAAACGACATAACAAAGGTGAATAAAATATGAAATATGACTTTATAATAATATCAACAGCGGATTGGAATAATCCATTTTGGACAAATAAGCAGCATATTGCTAAAAGACTCGCTGATAGAGGTCATAGAGTTTTATATGTGGATTCAATAGGACTTAGACGTCCTTCTGTTAATAAAAGGGATGTAAAAAGAATATTCTCGAAGCTCAAGAAGTTCACGCAAGGATTTAAGAAAAAACAAAATAATCTTTGGATTTGGTCGCCTGTAGTTTTGCCATTACATGGAAACGTGTTTGTAAGAAAATTAAATTTTAAGTTATTAGAACTATTTCTGAAAAGATATTCTAAAAAATTGAAATTCAACAATATTATTTTATGGGTTTACAACCCATTAACACAATCATTAATTGGAAAATTAAATGAAAAATTGTCAGTATACCATTGTGTTGATGAATTGGCTGAACAACCAGGTATGCCAATTCAAACTTTAAAAAGTGAAGAATCTACACTACTAGAAAAAGTTGACTTAGTATATGCCACCTCACTAAATCTTTATAATTTAAAAAGAAGGTTTAATAAACATACCTATTATAGTCCTAATGTAGCAGACTTTGCCCATTTTAATAAAGCCATCACAGACAATTTTGAAAGACCAAAAGAATTTAAGAATATTTCTGGTCCTATAGTAGGATTCATTGGTGCAATCAGTAGTTATAAACTCAATTTTGATCTAATAGAGTCTGTAGCTAAAATGAATCCTGAATTAAATTTCATTTTTATAGGTCAAATAGGTGAAGGAGAGCCTAGTACTAATATTGAAAAGCTTACAAACATCAAAAATGTTTTCTTTTTAGGTCCAAAAGACTATAGAATGTTACCGAGATATCTAAAAGAATTTGATGTTTGTCTGTTACCAAACAATTTAAATGAGTATACAAAGAATATGTTCCCCATGAAATTTTTTGAGTACCTTGCCGCCGGGAAACCAGTGGTTATGACTCCTCTTGATGCATTAAAGGATTATTATGATTTATGTTATGTTGGTCATGATAGTTTATCCTTCTCTGAAGCAATTCAAAAAGCTATAAATGAAAAAGATGAAACGATCATTCAAAAAAGGATTCAAGAGGCTAAAAAGCATGATTGGGAGTCAAGAATTAATAAAATGTTAAGAATAGTTAATGAAAAAGTGTCAGAATTGGAGATTTAACATGGATATTGCGATTGTAGTAAGGTCTTTTCATAATAATGGTGGTATTTCAAAGCATTCTGTAGAATTAGCTGAATTTCTGGTAAAAAAACATAATGTTCACGTGGTAACAAACTATTGGGATGAATCACTAGATATTGTAAAGAAAATAACAATGCACAAAGTAAATAAACCTAAGAAAAATTTGATAATGGATTTTCTTTTATTTATTATTTATTCAACGCTATATCTAATTAAGAATAGGTCAAAGTTTGATTTGATTGTCTCAAATGGCTGCGGCACGACTTTAGTACATGATATTCTTGTAGAGCATAGCTTTCACAGTGGCTGGATAAATTACAAGATTAAACATCAAAAAGGCATAAAAAGTAAACTATGGTTTTTGAATCCAATGCATTCAATTAATTTAATTGTAGAAAATATAAATTATCGTAAGGCAAAATTTGTAGTTGCTATTTCAAATGTAGTAAAAGATCAAGTTTTAAAAAAGTATAATATTAAGTCTGATAACATAAAGGTCATTTATAACGGGGTTAATTGCAGGCAATTTATAACGGAAAATAAAACTTATAACAGACATAAATTAATACGTGAATTAGGGTTGAATGATAATGATAAAATATTGTTGTTTATAGGCTGGGAATTAGAAAGAAAAGGGTTTGGAACAATTATAAAGGCTTTAGATACAATCAAAAGAGATGATATAAAACTGTTAGTAGTGGGGAGCGATGCCAATAGTCGTATAAAGTCGATTATTGAAAGCAAAGGTCTTAAAAATCATGTGATGTTTTTAGGTAAAAGAAATAATACTGACTATTATTATTCTGCTGCTGATTTATTTGTATTTCCAACTTATTATGAAGCTTTTGGTTTAGTTATTTTGGAATCATTAGCTTGTGGTACGCCTGTAATTACTAGTAAAATAGCCGGAGCAGCTGAATTGATTACTCATCAGAAAGAAGGATTATTATTGAATGATCCAAGTAATGCTTCGGAGTTGACAGAACAGTTACTTCATGTAGTCGATGATTCCCAAGGGATCTATAGAATGGGGCAGAATGGAAGAAAACTTGCTGAAGAATATGATTGGAATAAGGTATGTGCTCAATATGAAGAAACGTTATTAAAAACATGGGAGAGAATGAAAGTTGAATAAGAAAAATTGGATTTCTTTCCTAATCCTTTTTATAGGTAATTTTATTAGTAAAGCTTTGGGACTAGTAAGAGAGTTATTGATTGCTTTTTTATTTGGAACATCTTCAGTTGCTGATGCCATAAGGATTGCTCAACACGTATTTCTAGTGCCTTTAAGTATGCTCTCGAGCGAAGCAAGTTCAAGTTCATTTATTCCACAGTATAGAAAATATTTGAAACAAAATGATAAAGAATCGGCCCAATCATTATATAGTTTAATTCTTATTATATTTGTGTTTTTTTCTTTGATTTTCACAGTTATAGCTTTGTTATATACTGAGGATATAATATTACTTTTTGTCTCAGATGTTTCCAATGAAGTATTAGAGTATTCTAAGGTAATTTTTATACCAATGACGTTATGCACAATATTTTATACATTATCTATATTGTTTATATGGAAATTACAAGCAGATGATAACTTTTATTTGCTATCCGCTAGACCGATAGTACAAAACTTATCCTTTATTTTGTTTATGATCATTAGTTCTTTTCTATTTATGCCTTCTTTAATTGGATGGGGCTTTTCGTTTGCATATATTATTATCGTTATATTTTCATTGATTATGTATAGGGACTCCTTAAAACCTATTATAAAAATAAATGAAGGTAGAATTTTATTAGGTAATTTTTTCAAGGAATATAAGTATCTAATTTTAGTAGTTTTAATATTTCAGGGGTTATTTGTTCTGGAAAGATATTTTGCTTCGGCAATTGGAGAAGGTGCTATAGCTGCTTTAGATTATGCCAAATTTGCTGTGGAATCTCCACATTTTATGATTGGTGTACCAATTGCAACCATAGCACTTAATTATTTTTCCGGTTCAAAATTAAATGAACATGGTCAAGTAACCATCCAATTAAGTAAGGTTTTGGCATTAATTCTATTACCAATTGGAATAATGTTACTTCCGTTTTCTGAGATATTAATGAAATTGCTGTATTTAAGGGGAGAGTTTGACCAAACTTCTCTTGAATTAACTCAAATTGGTTTTAAGGGATATATACTTGGTTTGTGGGCAATGTCAGGTTCTTTAGTTTTACAGAAAATTTATAATGCTAGTCTAAATAGTAAAAAGTTAATTGGATATTTACTTATAAGTTTTGTAATAAGTATTGTTAGCAATGTTTTACTAATTAATAAATTAGGATTGTTTGGTATAGGTTTTTCAACAAGTTTGTTTTATGCTACTTATTTACTTTTAATGATTTTTGGTTTAGGTGTTTTTAAAAATGTGTATAAATATTTTGTGGTCGGAATTGTAAGTAGTATATTTTTATATTTATCCTATATTACCTTTGACAATTTGATAATATTCATCTTAGGTTTTTTAATTTACTACGTTATTGTTTGTGTGAAATTCAAATTTGTTTTTCGACAACTACTTATTAAAATAAAAAAGAAATATTAGCCATAGAACCCATTTATCGAATCGTAGGGGTACCTTTGATATTCGTAAAATGTTGATTTTTCTGCTTTATAAAAGGATTATTAGAAGTGTTAAATAAATTATAGTAAACCAATGAATCATAAAATTTAGGTGTGGAGTGACTAAAATGAAAGTAGCTATTGTACATGATTGGTTAGTTACATACGCAGGAGCAGAAAAAGTACTGGAAGAAATATTAAATATTTATCCTGACGCGGATTTGTTTAGCCTTGTTGATTTTATAGATAGCAAGAGTAGAGGTTTTATAAAGAATAAAAAAGTTAATACATCCTTTATACAAAAGCTACCATTTGCTAGGAAGAAATATAGAAACTATTTACCACTCATGCCATTGGCTATTGAACAGTTAGATGTATCGAAATATGATGTAATTATATCAAGTTCACACGCGGTTGCAAAGGGCATCATCACAGGTCCAGATCAACTACACATATCATATGTACATTCGCCAATTCGATATGCATGGGATTTACAACATCAGTATTTAAAAGAATCGAAAATGGGTAAAGGTTTAAAAGGTGCGATTACAAGGCTTATTTTACACAAGATCCGAAATTGGGATTACAGGACTTCTAATGGAGTGGATTACTTTTTGTCTAATTCTGATTTTATAGGTAGAAGAGTTTGGAAGGTGTATCGGCGAAAATCGAAAACGATATATCCTCCAGTAGATGTATCTGCCTTTTCTTTACATGAGCAAAAAGAAAATTTTTATTTTACTGCATCAAGGATGGTACCATATAAAAAAATTGATATTATCGTAGATGCATTTTCGAGGATGCCGGATAAAGAATTGGTTGTGATCGGCGATGGGCCGGATTTCAAAAAAATAATGAGTAAGGCGAGTTCTAATGTAACATTACTTGGGTATCAGTCTTTTAAAGTACTTAAGGATCATATGCAACGTGCCAAGGCCTTTGTTTTTGCAGCTGAAGAAGATTTTGGAATTACTCCTGTTGAAGCGCAAGCCTGTGGAACCCCAGTTATAGCGTTTGGAAAAGGTGGTTCCAGGGAAACAGTAAGCGGTTTAAATGAAAATAATAAACCTACAGGAGTGTTTTTTCATGAACAAACATCGGATGCAATTATAAAGGCGGTTAACAAATTTGAAGAAAACCAATCTATGATATCTTTGATGGATTGCAGGGAAAATGCAATTAGATTTTCACCAGAGAGGTTTAGGAATGAATTAAAAACCTTCGTGGAAAGCAGGTTTGACAAATATAACAGTAAGTGAGGGTTAACTATGAGATTAGTCTTATTATCAGGTGGATCAGGAAAACGTCTTTGGCCTTTATCCAATGATGCTAGATCAAAACAATTCTTAAAAGTACTAAATGACGAAGAAGGCAAAAAGGTTTCCGTGGTTCAAAGAGTATGGAGACAGTTAAAAAAGACTAATCTTGATGATAAATCTATTATAGCAACAAGTTACTCACAAGCGGATATGATAAAAAATCAATTGAAATATGACGTACCAATTGTAATAGAGCCTGAAAGAAGAGACACCTTCCCTGTAATAGCACTTGCAGCGGTTTATCGAGATGATATTGGTGTCAGACCCCCACTACGTTAATGTGCTAAGGTACACAAAGTATGGTGAATTAGTTTGTGACATCGATGACTATGGGCCAAACCTTCCATAGCCTCGGTTGATCCCAATATGGCGTAAACTAACATTCTTCTTTTTAGCCAAAAATAAAAGGTATAGAAAATAATGGGTATGGGGTCGAAGGATTGTGTGTGGTCAACACCTAATTTTTTCGACAGTTAATTAGGTCCGTAAGATCAAATACACCCCATCTGATTACGGGTGGGGTTTATTTGATCTTACGTTGCAATGAATTGGGGTGATGTTATGATAAAAGTATCGTGATGATTTTAAAATTTCACGGGAAAGACCTACGTCTAAACTGAATTACTTTTTTTAACACCAAGTTTACCTGAAATTTGTTGCATGTTGATACATGTTAAATTTCGTAAAATGAATATCCTGTTTATATTGCTGTACAAATCGTGTATAATGGTGATGCGAATAGGTATTTTGGCACTGTGAACTATCTTTTTAAAATAGTTAATTTTCCTTACTATATAAAGATATGTGATTGATTTTCACTAAGGATTCCTGTATTGGACAAGCCACTTAGTGAGTGAAATAGTACATTCATGTATTTATTAATTTGAAAAATCCTTCAAAAATTAATCCACCGAAAGGCATCATTACATTCCCCCGGGTGATATGAGAATGCGATCAATCTACTGTTTCTAGAATATAAGAAAATGGAAAGCAAATTCGTGGAGGTTATATAAAGTGAAGTTAGTTCTTCTATCTGGTGGTTCGGGGAAACGCCTGTGGCCACTATCAAACGATGCAAGATCAAAGCAATTTTTAAAAGTGTTAAGTGACGAAAATGGAAGTAAAGAATCTATGGTGCAACGAGTATGGGGACAATTAGAGAAAAACAACCTTGCTGACAACTCGGTCATTGCGACAAGTGTTGCCCAAGTCGATATGATAAAAAATCAATTGGGGTCGAATATACCAATTGTTACAGAACCCGAAAGACGCGACACTTTCCCTGCAATTGCACTAGCGGCAGTCTATTTATATTCCATACAAGCTTGTAGCCTTGATGAAGTTGTAGGGATGTTACCGGTGGATCCATATGTTGAAGATCGCTTTTTCACTAGAGTAAAAGATTTGGAAGAAACCCTAATCGATTCAAATGCCGATTTGGCACTAATGGGTGTAACACCAACATACCCGTCAGCAAAGTATGGTTATATTGTACCTGAGGCTAATTCTGAAAGAAGCTATTTAACGGTAAAATCATTTAGGGAAAAGCCAGATGAAAATACTGCTGAAGAGTTGATTAAAAATAATGCATTATGGAATTGTGGCGTGTTTGCCTTTAAATTGGGCTATATTATTGATCTATTAATAGGAAAAGGGTTACCAATTCAATATGACGAGCTGTTAAACCAATATAATCAAATGACTAAAAATAGTTTTGACTATGAGGTTGTAGAGAAGGCAAAACATATTGTTGCTTTACCTTACGATGGTTACTGGAAAGACCTTGGAACGTGGAATACACTAACCGAGGAAATGGCATCTAATTTCATCGGAAAAGGTGTTATAGGTGAAGGAGCCACGAATTCACATGTTGTTAATGAACTGGATATTCCCATCACCTTACTAGGGATCGATAATGCTGTTGTAGCAGCTAGCCCTGATGGAATACTTGTTACAAATAAGGATTCTAGTCCCAAGGTGAAAGGGTATGTTGGTAGGTTTGATGGACGTCCTATGTATGAAGAACGCCGCTGGGGCTGGTATAGAGTCCTAGAACATACGAAATATGATGAAGGAAATGAAGTATTAACCAAGCGAATTGGCATTAACGCAGGCAAAAACCTTAGCTATCAAATGCACTACAAACGCAGTGAAGTGTGGACGATTGTTAAAGGGGAAGGTGTATTTGTCCTTAATGATCACTTAAGCCATGTAAGAGCAGGGGATACTATTCAAGTTCCGTTGGCAGCTAAGCATGCGCTAAGAGCTACTACTGATATGGAGATTATTGAAGTGCAAACTGGCAGTGAGTTGGTGGAAGAGGATATTATTCGGATTGCTGTGGAGTGGGATGAGATTGTTAGGACTGTGAGGGTATGAAAATTTTTAAGGAGGATTAGTTAGGATGTTTGAGGACAGATCCCCACTACGTTATATTTAAATTAGCATAATTATAGTATATTATTATTTTTATAAATCACAAGAGGGACATAGTATTAACTTAATTTAAAGGGGTAAATCATGGATCAATATTATATAACTAATTCTGATGTTCACGAAGTGTTAAATCAACATGGGTTAATAGCTAGAGATTTTGGTAAATTACCTAGGAGTGGCCAAAGACAAGTATTTGAAGTGGAATTTAATACAAAAAGATCAAGTATGCTTAAGTTTGTTGATGTGTCTTCTTATTATACTTATCAAAGGTTGGAGTGGAATGACCTATCAGATACTGAATTTGAACATGAAAAGGAATATGAAATTGAGGCGAGATCGAAAAGAATTATTAGGGAGTTAGAGGCATCAAAAAAATGTCCTATCTTGCCACAACTAGAGATATTGGATGGATACCAAATTTTTACAACAGGAAATTATAATTTCATATACTATTTCGAAACAAAATTTGAAGGAAAAACATTAGATAAAAGTGACTTGTACCAAAGCCAGCAAGATATTAACACCGTTGTTGAATTTTTACTTCAAATGGTCAAACAAATTAGGATAATGCACGATGCTGGTTATGTGCACAGAGATCTGACACCAAGAAATATAATCTACTATCAAGGTGAGTATAAGATAATCGATGCTGGTTTAGTAAAATCAAATGATGAAGAAAAACTTACTGCTACTAGGGTTGAAATTGGTACACCATATTATATGGCGCCAGAACAAGCTAAAAGGACTTCTGATTATACATGGGATTTTAGAACTGACTTATTTTCAGTTGGGTTAATTGCAATTGAAATATTTTTACCAAAGTCTCGGATTCTTGACAAAAAGGACAAAAGGGATTTACATTTTATTTTTCAAATTTGGAAAGATAAAGATTCTAGTCCAAAGTCAATATATTTATTTAGTAAAGTGATAGCTAGACTTGCCATAGAACAACGTCACAAAAGATGGTCAGATTTAGATGAATTATTATCTATGTTAGAGAATTTGACTAGGGAGGATATACAATGATTTTTGCACAACATGGTCCAGCGTGGAAACCTAAGTTAGAACGATTATTTTCAAATGACTTAATTGATGGTGTGATTTGGGATCCAAGAGAAGAGAAAGTAGATAGAATTAAAGAAATCCGAAATAATGATCATAATTATTCCTTAGTTCAAAATGTAGTTGATCTAAAAATATATTATAAACAATTTGAGTCATCTATCGTAAAAAGATTGAGTGAATTAGACTATTTTCCGAAGAGTAATATTGATAGGGCCTTTTTGCGAAACACAGAGAACCTTGAAACTTTAGTGAGTAGGTCTATAGACTTTCAATTAGAATTTGATGTTGACGTAGTAATGGCACCGTCATTTTATTTATATAGTTTTAATGATAGAATAGTTGATAAACTATTTGATACATGGGAGATTTTTTATGACCAGCTTCAAGATAATGGAATAGATAAAAATAAATTCGTTTCAATAATTTTTAATGAGACTGCACTCGAGAATAAGTCTTACATTTCTGATTTTCTTGATGACTTTAGTGACATTTCGCAAAAGTTTGACGGGATATATATTACTATTGATAGGGAAAAAGTTAAACATAGGCATGATTTTAATCCTAATCGTCTTAATGGTATGCTCCAATTTATATATGATTTAAAAAACTTAGGTCTAAAAGTTGTTATAGGTTATTCCGGAATTGAAAGTGTGTTATATTTTGCTGTTGGCGCTAATGCTATTGGAACAGGTTGGTTTTATTCTTTAAGAAATTTTAATAGAGAACAAAAGGGTTTAGAACCAGTTGAAAGTATGGGAAGACAGAAAAAGCGGTATACATCGATGAGTATGTTATACGAATTAGCAATTGAAGATGAAATATTTAGTATACCTAAAAATCTTAAGGAAGAACTATACGAAAAAATACTTACTGGCTGTGAATTAGATTCTAAAGTTAATGAAGGTAATATTGAAAATATAAATTTTAATGATATGTATCAACAATATTTCGAAGCTATGAAACAGGTTGTAGATGAGATAAAGAAAAAAAACAAGATTGAAGAGAAAGTAAAATTAGTAAACCAGTTACTTGATACGGCAGATACAAATATTAAAAGATATAATGAACTGGAGACATTACAAAATATTAATGGTAAGCATATTAAAAATTATAAAATTGCATTAAATAAATTTCAAGAAGATAATTTTATTTTTGTATAAGTAATAAAGAGAGCAAGCTATTAGCATAGCAGATACCATGCCAATAGCTTGCTTTTTATTGTTGTATGGAAAATGTTGAGGTTTCAATCTGATATTTAGCAATACTACTGATAAACGAAGGGTTACATTGAACTTTTACCGTTTCCTTTTTAGGTTTGGAGAAATATTCAATCCTATCTTTAGAAACCCCAATCAATCCCACATTTTGATTTAGAAAGTAATTAATCTTACCTTCGTATAATCTTTTTGCTAGACCCATCGGTAAGACCACATAGGAATATGAAGAAAATTTTTTATTTATTGTTGCTTGAAGAACTGCCTTTTTCCATTTTGATAATTTTGCTTCATATGATATAAACTGTAAAATGGGAAATTGAAATTCATTTGAAATTATATATCTTTTTGGAGTTATTTCTTTGATTATATTTGCTCTTGTTAGTTTAGACAGCAAGTTAGATAACACTTTTTCATTGTAATCCGTGCGATCTTTAAGGTAATCAAAGGTTCGAACTGCTTTTTTGTGTAGATAGGCTAAAACCTTGGCAAATTGATAATTTGAAAGTAAGTTTGCCTGTTCAGGATTCATTAGATTTGAATTATTAATAATTACTTGAACTATATCTACATTTCCAAACCGTGCATTAAATTCAGAAAGAACTTTTTCATTTTCCTTCAGATCGACTCTTTTAATTTCTATAAACTTTTCCTGTAGACTTAATTCATTTGGAAACATTTTAGACACCTCTTTTATATAATAACCTATAACAGTAAAAGAAAAAAGTGTTATTGTAAATGCAGGGGAACTGCTGGTGTCATGGTAAAGCGTGGCTATGGGGTCTGCCCCATAGCCTATAAAGATATGATTAATAAGAAGGATTTGGAAAAATACTGGTGTCAGACCCCCACTGCATTAATGTGCCAAAGTGTACAAAGAAGCGAAACCCTTTTAATATCCGTTGTTGGTTAAGATTCTGGATGCAAATGATGAATTATCAGTACAGGTACACCCAGATGATCAATTTGCGCGCAAAGTGGAAGATGAACCATATGGGAAAACAGAGTGCTGGTATGTGTTGCATGCAGAACCAGATGCTGAACTTGTTTTGGGACATCATGCCAAGTCTCAAAATGGGTTAGAACGCCTGATGGACAATAGAGAATGGGATACATTATTAAGACGTATTAAGGTTAAAACAGGTGATTTTGTCTATGTTCCTAATGGTACAATTCATGCAATTGGGAAAGGAATTGTGATATTGGAGACACAGCAAAGTTCGGATATTACGTATCGCGTTTATGATTATGATCGTATGGACGCTGCTAGCAATAAACGTGAATTGCATTTGGAGCAAGCCAAACAAGTAACAACTATTCCACACCAAGATGCTCAATTGGATCAACTTGAGCAGAATGTTGGAGATTTGAAAGTAAAGAAGCTAGTCGAAAATGAATATTTCTCGGTTTATCATTGGCAGCTAAATGGTATGGTTTCACAGAAAATGGAGAAAGATTTTATGCAGGTAAGCGTGATTGAAGGTAATGCACGGATTATGGTTGGTGAGAAGTCTTTTGCTATAGAGAAGGGAAATCATTTTGTATTGCCTTATGAGATCAATGAATACATGCTTTCTGGGGATGCGGAGTAGGGAGACTTCAAATTGTTAGTAAAGTCTGTTTTTGTCATTATAAAGGATTTAGAACTTGTCAGTTTGGGTTTTGGGGGTCTCATCAGTTTCATTAAGAGAATTGTAGAATGATAGTGTTTATTTGAAGTAAATTGAATTTTGATGTAGAATTGATTTTAATTCAGCAATTGCTGAAGGCGTCTTGCAAATTGGTTGCAAGAGAGATAAGTTTAAACTTGTCAAGGTTCAGGCTGTTAAGAATTTTGACAAACAACCAGACTACTTCCATGACTGTAAATATCATTTGCAAATCTGGAATGTCTACTAAACTTATCACAGTTATAATATTCTCCTTTATATTGTAATTGAATTGTTTAACGAATTTAGTGGTCAACGGGCTCTTCATTTATTGAATCCCAAAAACGTATGCTAGGAGGTTTTCTGTTATGAAACAGAGTAATAGGCCACAACAATTACATAGCCTCCCTAGCTCTTCGAAAATTGACTGGTCTAAATATGAAACTAAATATTATTTACACTTTGATGACCGGGTACGTATAGAGCATGTAAAAAATAAAATCCAAGACCCTAATTGGGTTTCTTCGTATGCTTTTTTGCCTTCTATTCACTTCAAAATTAACTTCAACAAATATGTGACGATTTCAAACGATAAGACACTTTCAACTAATCAACGGAAAAGAAAAAAGAAAAAAGTACGTCAAATCTTTTATGCTGCTCATAAAGATAGATTTATCTATAAATACTATGGTGATAGATTAAATAATGCTTATAATAGTTATGCTGAATGGAATGGAATAGATGATATCGCATTAGCTTATCGTAATAACAAGAATGGTAAGAATAATATCGATCATCGAACACTTAAACAAAATATGAAAACTGTATTAGGCGTCGAGGAACTGCCCACTGATTGGTATAAGGTATTTAAGAACCTTACACAGTTTTCATATGTAAATAAATCCGATATTGATATTTTTTTAAAACAAAAATATGGCGTCAAAAAGCTTAAAGAGCTCATGAAAATGCAAAAGTTAACAAAAATTATGACTCCTGCTGAGTTTCGTGTTTTTAAAGAAGGCCACCTTTATAAAAATAAAAAGCCCTACGGTATTCCACAGGGATCAGGGATGAGTGCTGTTTCATCTAACGTACATTTAATTCATTTTGATCAAAAGATTAAAGCTTGGGCTGATGCTCATAAGGCTCTTTATCGTAGATACTGTGATGATTTAATTTTAATCATACCAATTACCAGTACATCATCAAAGGTAGAGACAATAAAAAATGAAGTACTCCAAATAATTCAGGCTTATAAGGAACAGGGATTAAAGATACAAGAGGAAAAAACTGAAATACGTATTTATTCTAACGGGGTTCTTTTAGACGAAAGCCGACAAAACAGTACATTGGATTATCTCGGTTTTGTAACAGATGGTCAATCTGTACGGATACGTGAAAAAAGCCTTTTTAAATATTATTGTCGTGCATATCGTAAAGCGGACACAAGCCGTCGTGTTGCACTTGCAACAAAAAGAAAGGGTCCAAAAGAGAAATTATACAAAATATATACACATCTAGGTTTTAACTATAAAGGGCGTGGCAACTTTATTACTTATGCTTATAAGGCCCACGAAAAAATGGATAAGTTAAAAACGAAAAGTCTTATACGTAAGCAGGTTAAACGGCATTGGGGAAGAATACATAAGCGGCTATAGTCCCTGGTGCCTGTGGTCATTTGTCAAAAAACACGGACCTTTTGGAATACAAGTAGTTTTGACGTTTTTGCATGATAATGGAAACAAGGTGATAAGATCATCAAATACATCAATGGATCCAACTTTCTTTTGAAATAGTTTCGGAGGATAAGCGTATGAAAAAGCTCATGAGCAAACTAATAATTGCAATACTTTTATCTTCCCTATTTTTTCTCACTGTTGAAGTTAACGTGATTGTATATTTTTGTTTCATTTCAGCGATTTGGGCCCTGATCTTTTTAAATTGTAGTCTATCAAAGAATATCGAGATTTTTGATACCATCATAATACTATTTATAGGGAATTTTGGATCGTTCATATTAACAAAGGAACTGCAAAGCAATGGGTTTGGAGAAGGATATTTAGGTATTGTACTTTTATTCTGCTATCTAGTTTTTTTCATGATCATATCCATACGTAGCTATACTATTTATTCTGGTGGCGATGCAGAAACATCGGGAGACAAGGCGAAGTTAATGACAAAACGGAAAAAAGACCTGGAGTTCCTTCAATATTATGTGAATATGTTTGATATTGTTGGCTTAAATGGTAGGTGGGGAACAGGGAAATCCTTTGTAGTTGGCAAGTTAAAAGAGGAAATGATGACTGAATATGAGTTTATTGAAATCGACATATTAGCCTGTAATCTTGACGAGCTTCAATTAACGCTAATAAAAGAACTAGAAGAGGTAATGTATAAAAATAGAATTGTATCAAAGTATTCTAATAGGTTAAAAAGTTTCTTGGAAAGTAAATCGGTTATGTCAAAATTGCAGGGCATGCAAAGTTTCCTTATAAATAATAATATGTCTTATTCGGAAACGATAAAAGGTTTTAAGGAAGAATTGAATAAATTAGATAAAAAAATAATCATCGTTTATGAAGACATAGACAGGATATCAAATAAGGATGTAATCAAAAGGATTTTTGATATTTCCGAAAAACTATCAAATTCTAGGATAAAGATTATTTATCAATACCATGAGGATAATTTAAAAGATATAGGTTTTACTGCTGATTACATCGAAAAATATATACCATTTAAAATGAATTTGACAGAGATAAACTTTTTTGAAACGTTAAACTTTGAATTGGGTAATAACTTTCGGAATAGTAATTTGGTAGAATTAAATGATTTTAACTTTTTGAATGAGTATTCCCTACTGAATAGATTTAATGTTCTGTACGAAGCATTTGGAATCAATAAGGATGTAACAGTACCCTTTAAAAATATGAGTATAAGAAAAGTAAAAAACTTCCTGAATGAATTATCTAAAGTATTAGAGCGAAAACAGTATAAAGAATATAAGGAAGTTGTAATTAGCTTCTTTTTCGTAAAGCATTTTATTTGGTCAGTATATGAATGCTTAAGTATTGAAGAAGGGCTACTGGATGCAATCAGGTTTAATTATGATTCAAAGTCTTATACCATAAACGAACTATTAGCAATGTATAACTCGGGGGAGATTAGCAAAAAAGAGGTAGAAGAAATATTTGAGGTTGAGGAGAATCAATTATTTTACTTTGTGCTGAAGCTGTTTGATTTTAATTATAAAGGTTATTCGCAAATTGATGCAAAGGACAGTAATGAAAGGCTACAGGCTATATTAGAAGAGCCTATTCATCAATTAAAAAATAAAGATAGCAATGAAAAGAAAAATAGATTGATTTGGAACTTATTGGCACAGGGAAAATCCGAATATACCGATTATGAATATGTGGGAAATATATTCATTAGAGATGTCCTAGGGGGAAACAGGGCTGACCAAATAAAAAAGTATAATCAGTTTCGCGATCGATTATTTCACAATAGTTATGAACTGGATAATCAAACGATATTCAAAATTGGTGCACCGGGATTTGTAGAATTGTTTAAAGCATTTCGTATTGTAGATGCAACAGATGAGCAGCAAATAGAATTAGTGGATATTTATTTTAGCGTGGAGAATATAAAAACCTTTAATGTCGAACTTGTGCAAACAATGAATTATTGTGGTTTAAAAACAAGGAAAGAGTATATAAGCATTCTAGACAGGATCAATAAGTTACATATTGAAGGTAATTTAAATTCTGAGGACTGTTTTTCACAATTTTTAAAAACATATATTGGTGCATTATCAAAATTGGGCTATACAGATACTGAGTTCTTTAATCATAGTAATGACATAATAACAAACGAACGCAAAAAATTAATATTGCTGAGTCTTAAAAGGATAATAGGGAATTTATGCGATTTAAGTAATAAGATTAAGTTGAATGCAGTAGAAAAGGAACTAAGTGTAATTATTGAATTCATAGAAAAGCTTATTAATATAATAAACTGTGAAGATCAAATCACAAAAAAGAAATCAGGATTTGTAACAAGTGAAATTTCAAGTCGGTACATTAATCAAGATGAGTTTGATCGATTAAAAGGAATAGCAAATGATAAAGAAATAGATATTAAAACAGAAATTGAAAGAAGTTTTAAAGAAGGCAAAATCACTGTATATGAAATTGATAGATTGTTGGATGGGTTAAATGATTGAATGGCGTTGGGTGACCATTTAACTTTTTTATAAGCAAATAAATGAGCGGCAGCTGGTGTATATTTCTAACTACTAATCTATCCTACAAATGGTATAATAGTCATAGAAATTTTAAAGCAAAGGAATGCTATTATGGAAGAAAAGCGATCAAATAAACAAAAGAAGCCAAAACGTCTCTGGTTGAAAATAAGCTTGGCTGTAATTTTCGTACTAGTGCTTGGTGTTGGAACATACGCATATTCTATTTACCACAATGCTAAAGAAACGGTCAATGAGAAGATGCATAAGACAGTTACTTCGATTGATCCAGTTGTTGGAAAGAAGAAAATGAATGAGCAAAAGCCATTGAACATTTTATTGCTTGGCGTTGATAAGCGTCCTGGAGATAGCGGACGATCTGATGCACTAATGGTCCTTTCGTTGGATCCGGAGCAAAATAAAATGCAGCTAATTAGTATACCTAGAGATACCCGAACAGAAATTGTTGGCAAAGGTACCGTGGACAAGATTAATCATGCCTATGCGTTTGGTGGTACTGATATGTCCATCGCGACGGTTGAGAACCTGCTTGATGTCGAATTGGATTACTATGTCGAAATGAACATGGATGGATTAACGGAAATGGTTGATGCTGTTGGTGGTATTACCGTTAATAACAAACTGGATTGGTACGATGAAGGTTACTATAAAAAGGGATACCATTATGGTAAGGGCGAGATTTCATTAAATGGACCGAAGACAATGGGATATGTGCGCATGCGTCATTTGGATCCGAATGGTGACTTTGGTCGGACGAAACGCCAGCGCCAGGTTATTCAGGCAATTGTTGATAAAGGAGCAAGTGTTGCATCCGTTACGAAAATAGATAACATGATCGATGTATTGGGTAACAATATGGAAACAAATCTGGATTTTGATGATATGAAGAATTTATTATTGAACTATAAAGGTGTTCGAAATAATGCGGTTAGCTATATGATGAAAGGCAATGGCACGAAAATTGGCGGTATTTATTATTTACAAGTTCCTGATGAGGAGATAGAGAAAGTTCATGGGATGATAGCGAATATTAAGTCATAGACTTTTAAGATTGTTAGGCCTGCACATAATGAAATAGGAATGTGTGGGCTTTGTTTGTGTTTTGGTTTTTGGGGAAATGCTTAAGAATTCATAAGGAAGGATGAGAATTGTGTCAATACTTGTTACAGGCGGTGCAGGATACATAGGCAGCCATACAGTACTTTATTTAAGGGAACATGGGGAAGATGTGATTGTCTTAGATAATTTGTCTAAAGGCCATAAGGATGCATTGCAAGGAGCTGCTTTTTATGAAGGCTCTTTACATGATGAAGAGTTATTAGATGAAGTTTTCGGGAAACATTCGATTGATTCGGTCATTCACTTTGCGGCAAGTTCGCTTGTTGGGGAAAGTGTCACTGATCCATTAAGTTATTATGAAAATAATGTCATGGGGACGTATCATTTAGTGAAAAAGATGGTCGAGCATGACGTGAAGCATATCGTATTTTCATCAACAGCGGCTACGTATGGTGAGCCGAAATCCATTCCAATAAAAGAGGATGACCCTACCATACCAACAAATCCATATGGGGAAACGAAGCTAGCTATTGAAAAGATGTTGAAATGGAATGATCAGGCATACGGGTTGAAATCAGTATGTTTACGGTATTTTAATGCTGCCGGTGCTGATCCAGAAGGTCGAATAGGGGAAGATCATGATCCTGAGACACATCTAATTCCGATCGTCCTACAGGTTGCATTAGGGCAGCGTGAGTCTTTGAAGATATTTGGTAATGATTATCCTACAGATGATGGTACTTGTGTACGTGATTATATACATGTGATGGACTTAGCGCAGGCTCATTATTTAGCAGTGCAGAAGCTTCGGAATGGTTCTAAGAGTGCGGTATATAATCTTGGCAATGAAGAAGGATTTTCAGTGAAGCAGGTTATTGGAACTTGTAGAGAAATTACGAATCGGACTATTGATGCTGAATTAACTCCGAGGCGTCCAGGTGACCCAGCGGTGCTAATTGCTTCGTCGGATAAGGCTAAAGAAGAACTTAATTGGTCTCCGGTGTATCCGGATTTGAAGTCGATGGTGAGTCATGCTTGGGGTTGGCATTGTGGTCATGAGAGTGGGTTTGGTGAGTAGGTTTTTGGTTGTTTTAGCGGACTGTCTTAGGGTGGTATCAAATTTGAAAGAGACTGATTAGGCAGGGAGTATTCCTCGAGTCTTTTTGGATGTTTCGTCAACTGCCATTATACAAGACTTGGGGAGGTACTTCCTTTTCTACGTTTCAACCCCTTCCTGTGCGAGGGCTTGGAATTATGAAATTCATTCAAGTAATGAATAATTAAAATGAAGTAAAAGAGGTTGAAAAATGAGTAAAGCAACAACAGTTCGAATACAAGATACTCTCGTTTCAATTGGGGAGCAGCTAGGTTTTAGGGCAGAAAAAGAGTTTAATTTCGAAAATCAAATGCCCTATACCCCTCGTTTCGATGTTGTCTGGTTACTTGATGTTTCAGCATTGGGAATCGAACATTTATTAGGTCTGAATTTAGTACAACAGAGATGGTTGCCATTTTCTACTTTTGAAATAGAGGGCTCAACTACATCCTCGAAAAATCAAATTGGGAATGTAGGGAATTCACTAATTTCCCCAAGCTATTATCACTTTATGGTTGTGGACAATGAAGGGGCAGGTAAAGAAAATGATACCTATCGTAGGGGAATGAAGATAGTACGTACAATGCAAGAATTATTCGGTAAGCAGCATTTATTTTTTCTTGATTCTTCAATGCTTTATGAATTACCGAATTTTACAAAAACCATGATCACAACAGAACCTAGTGCAGTTGAACGCATGAAGGGTTCTGGAGGAGAAACAGTGTCGCTACCTATTGCTAGAAAGATACTTAGTATATTGGCAGGCACAAATTTAACGGTTGATCTTGATGTTGTACCAGATTATTTCAAAGTTCAATTTAATACAACTAAAAAAACCTATTATCAAACGAATATACTTATTCACCTGATACTTTTCAACAGAAAAAAATTACAAGAGACACACATTATTATTACAAACCTAAGATTGATATATCTGCAGGCTTTTACATTAGTGGAGGATTTGTTGATTTCTTACATATTGTAGCTGAACGTTTAAAATCAGATGTTGTTCATTTCGAGGAACTTGCTTATATACAAGAGAAACGGATTCGTAAAATTTACCATCCATTACTAGGGGTTGAAATAGAGACTGAGCATTCAAAACATGCAATCGGTGGTTTCTTGAATGTTACTCGTTTTCATCAGTTCGGGTGGATTGTTGGAGATGAAGAGCTATTACGTGCTGTAGATACATATCAATACTATTTAGGATTAAGGAACACAACTTTTATTGAAATACATGATTTATAATTTAGTAATTTAAAAGAATTTCTTTCTATCAATATACGAGGAGAGATAGACATGAGAATATTACTTGTGCAGCCATATTTTGATGAACATTTTATATATCAGGATCTTTATGATGAAATAATAGAAATTGTTGACAAAGATAATCAAAAAATTGATTTAATTGTTTTTCCGGAGGCATTTTCTTATGAAATATAGCTACTTGGGTTGGTTCCATTGGTACAGTTGCTGCTTTATTTTTTGCATTGTTGGCCGTAAATATTCGATTTAGATCAAATGTAATGGAAAACATTACGGAGGAACTGGAAAAGGATAAGAGTGATGATGAACTAAGGGGAAATGACAAAGAAAAAGAATTAGAGGATGAAGAGGAACATAGTAATGATGGAAAATAGTGATTTTGACAAAAATATGCTAACTTCTAATCGTTACTATAGTAAATATTTATCAATATATAAGGCTGTGGGATATAAAGTATTTTTAAGATATAAAAATGATATTTTATATTACTCAAACAAACTAAGGGTTGATCCAGAAATAGTATTCTTTCTTATAACAAATGAACAAATAAATAGGGGAGATTTTTTTACTAAGATTATAGAAAAGTTTGTAGCCATTTTTAGACCTAATCTCGCAATTAAGAAGGATATTAGTATTGGGTTAGGACAAATTAAAATAAGCATTGCAAATAATGCAACAAAAAGAGATGTTGTACCGAAACAATTGCTTAAGCCAAAATGGAATATCTATTGTGTTGCACATATAGTGAAAAGTATGGATTATGATGATACCTGTGTCGAAGAATGTATTCCAAAAATTGTTACAGCATATACGATTGGCAATGATAGTCGTATCATTACAAAGGAAATGTACCTTTATATAAAATTATCCAAATGGAGTTACTTGAATAGATACTTCCACAGTTTAACACAACATATGCAAAATTAGATAGTATGGGATCAGAACGTGGAAGGTATTGGGGTCAGGAAGATTCTAGGGTCAGCCCCCCCCACTACGTTAGGAACTTCTTGAAGGGCCTGAAGTGGCAGAGATGCTAGTATTTTGCGAGGACCCAAAGGATCTGAAAGAGAATGTAAGTTTTATGAATGAGAGGATGGTCATTTCTGATTCGCATATTTTCCAAGTTATTTTAATGCGGCAAGGTAAACTGGAAAGATTCAAAGCCCCGGAAAAGGGTGGAACTAGGGAAGTGTTCCATTACCAAAGAAAGAAGAAATCTTTATAAATGAAAATGATTATTCAACCTAAAAAGACCAAGTGATGTAGTTGAGATGCTTGACATTGAATGATAAAATAAAGAGAGAGAAGCTATGCGCTGTAACAAAATGGAAATTTTAACATACAATATACTTTACCACTATTTTTGAGGCACAAAGGAATTATGTGCCTTATATTTTTATCATAAGCACTTCTAAAGAAAGAAGGTGAATCCGCGTGGCAACAATAGAACAGATTAAAGCTTTAATAAGGGCGCATTTTAATAGTAATGAAGAGAAATTTAAAACTGTTGTTTTGCAAATTGCGGCTCACGAAGCAAAAGTAGGTCATACAGCAAGTGCTCGAGAAATTAAAGAAATTATTCAAAGCTCTAAATTTCTAAACAAAAATAAGGTTGTAGCCTTAAATAAGGAATTAGACATTCTTGAACAGAAGATGACTCATGTCCATTTATCTGATTTAATTGTTTCGGTTGAGATAGAAGAGAAAATTAAACGTGTAATCAATGAGTATCACAAGAAAGATCTTTTAAGAAAAAATGGACTTATGAATCGGTCAAAACTTTTACTTGCAGGTGACCCTGGTACAGGAAAAACCATGACTGCTTCGGTTATAGCGAACGAATTATATTTACCGCTTTATGTAATACAATTTGATCGGTTGATAACGAAATACATGGGGGAAACAAGTGCAAAACTTCGACAAGTATTTGATCAGATAAAGGAAATTCGAGGAGTATATTTATTTGATGAGTTTGATGCTATTGGATCAGATAGAAATTTAGATGATGATGTAGGTGAGATGAGAAGAATTTTAAACTCATTTTTACAGAATCTTGAAGACGATGAATCCTATAGCATAATCATTGCAGCTACCAATAATCCAAGTATATTAGATAATGCTCTTTTTAGACGTTTTGATGACGTGATGGAATATAAAAATCCTGATATCGAACAAATCACAAGGCTATTTAAGATGAAGCTTCATGGCAAAGCATCTAACGATATTTTTTCAGACGATGTGTACAAAGAGGCTCAAGGGTTAAATTACGCAGATATTGTTAAAGCGTGTGAAGAAGCAGTTAAGTATTCTATCTTAGAGGATCAGCTGATTACAAAAAACATTCTATTGAATTACATTAAAGATCGGAAAAATCATTATAAATATAAGGAGGCTTAGGCATTAAATGAACCCAAATTTAAGCAACTTATATATTAGTCAATCATCCCAAGCGGTTGATTACACACCAATTCTCTCCATGGGTGGAAAGGGTAATTATCCTGTTAGAACTAGCAGACGTAGCCATGCAGATCGAATAGAAGAAAACTTAAAAAGAGCGTGGGAACAAGCTAAAGAACAGCAGAAAGCATTGGGTGCTGTTTCGGTATCCTCTCGACATGGAATATATTTGGAAATTAAGGGTCAGGCTGGTTATGATCTTATTACTAAAAGCTTAGAGAATATAGCACAAAAAGTTAGAATTTGTAATATAAAAAATGAAGATGATGGTGAGGAGCAGAATGTTGTAAGCTCTACTATTTTTGTCCCTGAAAATCAAAGGGATTTTTTTATTAAAAAGTTAAATAAATACAAAGTGACAAAGAATAAAGAAAAAGTAATTGGAACAATAGAAAGTATTAATCTTGCAATGGTCGATGCTCTCTGGATGAGCGATAAAAGTGAATTACCCAACGATATTCCAAAATGGTGTGAAGTGTGGTTAATGTTCGATATGAAAGAGGAAGTAGACACCATTATCGATGAATTTTTTCAAATTTGTGATGGAGGGAATATCCAACACAAGAATCAAAAAATAGTATTTCCAGAGAGAATTGTATTGGGAGTAAGGGCCAATAAGCAGCAATTATCAGAATTACAATGGTTAAGTTCTAGAATTGCAGAATTCAGAATTATGGTTACCCCAACAAGCTTTTTTGAAGAGCTTTCTGAATTAGATCAAAGAGACTTTGTAAAAGATTTAGTAGAAAGACTAGATGTTTCAGAACAGTCCAATACTTCGGTCTGTTTACTTGATACAGGTGTTAATAATGGTCATGATTTGCTAGCGCCACTTTTAATTGATGAAAATATGCATGGAATAGATCCTTCAAAAGGTGTGTATGACATTGCTGATCATGGTACAAGAATGGCCGGAATTGCATCTTACTTTACACTTGAAGATAAACTTGAAAATACTACTCCTGTTGTAGTTAATCACTTTTTAGAGTCTGTAAAGTTATTTGATCGTAGTAATGATAATCAACGAGAATTATATGGTTATGTTACCGAAAGTGCTATTAGCTTAGCGGAAATACAAAATCCTGAGACTAATAGAGCTATTTGTATGGCTATTACGGCTCCCACCAATACACTTAAAGGTGATGGACGACCTTCCTCATGGTCAGGAGCGATTGATTCTATTATTTCAGGTGCAAATGAAATAGAGGAAACGGATATAAAAAGAAAGCTTATGTTCATTTCTGCAGGAAATACAACTGTTACAGAGATTAGCGAATCAGGTGATGTAAAAACTGCTGTCATCAACCATGCAATTGAAGATCCTGCACAAGCTTGGAATGCTATTACTGTAGGTGCTTATACAGGCAAATACCAAATACCTGATGAATTAAGTGGTACATATCAGCCAGTTGTGGAACCTGGATGTTTCTCACCATTTACCTCTAGCTCTCTTACGTGGAGTATTAAATGGCCGGTGAAACCGGATATAGTTTTAGAGGGTGGAAATTTAGCTTATGATGAAAGTTCTGATTTTTATACAGAATTACCAGATCTACAACTTTTGACGACAGGTAAAGATGCTGCGACGGGTAAATCATTCGATACAGTTAGTATGACAAGTTCTGCAACAGCACAAGCTGCATGGATGGGTGCAAATATTCAACATCATTATCCTGAACTATGGCCAGAAACGATAAGGGCTTTGATGATTCATTCAGCTGAATGGACAGATGCAATGAAAAATGCTTGTTTTGAGAACGATCCCCCAAAAAGAATGGATTATAGAAACTTATTGAGAACTTGTGGGTATGGTGTGCCAAATCTTTCAAAAGCACTTTGGAGTGTTTCTAATAGAGTTAACCTTATTATAGAAGATGAAATCCAACCTTTTTATAAGAAGGATACTGGAAGTATTACTTCAAAAGAAATGCATATTCATAATATACCTTGGCCAGATGATGTATTACTTAGTCTGGAAGATAAAAATGTAAAGATGCGAGTTACATTGTCTTATTTTATTGAACCAGGTCCTGGAGAAGTTGGGTGGAAAGATAAATACCGATATCCTTCTTGTGGCCTACAGTTTGATGTGAATAATTCAACTGAGGATCAAGAGAATTTCTTGAAGAGAATTAATAAGGCTATGAGAGATGATGAAGAAGATAAAGGTGATGTAAAAAATGATAGCAGCCGTTGGGTTATCGGGGCAACTAATAGAAACGTAGGATCAGTTCATTCTGATATTTGGGAAGGAACAGCAAGTGAATTAAGTCAAAGCAATCAAATTGCTGTTTATCCAATAACGGGCTGGTGGAAACTGAGAACGAACTTAAAAAAATATAATTCAAAGATTAGATATTCTTTAATAGTAAGTATTGAGGCACCTGAGACAGAAGTAGATTTATATTCTGTCATAAAAAATAAAATTGAATCTAAAATTAGTGTTGAAAATCGCACTACTGTATCAACAGAAGTTACTTATAAAAAATAGATTAAAGATAATACCCACCGAACAAGTTAGTACTGTTTGGTGGGTCTTTTTTTTATGCAAAATGCTTCCTGTTAACGAATTAATGCCACCTCTACAATAGTAGAAACCTGGAGAGACTATGGGGTCAGACCGTGCGGCCGAGCATAGGTCGTAACATATAGCGATAGCAGATGGGATTCCAGTAAGGACTAGCCATTCACTCGTAGCGAGTCTTGGAGGACAGTGGGTAACTGCTGTCTTTAAGCGTAGACAGTTTGATGATGGGCCGAAAGCCAATTGTGGTTGAAGGGATAGAGCTTCGTGGAGATTCTAGGGTCAGACCCCCACTACGTTAGTGCTCCTTCCGCTTTTCTATTTGTACTTCGGTCAGCTTTGTAACAACGATTCGTGCAATGAGCGGCTCCTTAGCTTTAGCCCCTACCCGTACCTGGGTCAGTTCGGTAACTTCTCCCGGTTGTAATGGCTCCATGATCTTGGTTATATTTATCTTTTCCCATTGTCCATCATCGTTTTTTTTGATAAAGATTCGTATCATTTCTTATTCTAGAAACAAAGAAACCGCCTCTTTCGGCAATAGCTGAAAAATTATCCTGCGAGAAATAGCCTAAGTCAGAGAACATCCCCTTGCTTCCACTCTTGATTAAGTGTCATGGTTCAGTTGTATATCCAACAGGTTTTTCATGAGCAATGAAGATATTATCTTGATCAGTACGTTCAAATATCCGAAACTTTTTAAGTTGTTTTCCGTAAACATGAACAGTAATGACTGTTTCACCCCCCTCGGGTTTCAATATGTGGCAGTCTGCTGGTGGTAAAAGTTCTCCGGTGCTTTGCTCGTTTATAGTCATTGTACCAGCATGATGTAGTTTAGTAGTTTGATCGGAATATGATTCTAATTGCAAATAATTGAGGATCTTCATACGACCAGAAACAACGCCCTCTACTCCCCAGGTTCCGTCGTGATCGTGTAATGGTGTACTTTGTCCTGGTTCCCAAATAAGAGCAAGAACTTCGAAGCGGTCTTGGGGATCGCGATAAAGAGAGTGCCTAGCATAATTGTTGTTGCTCGCAGACAGTTTTTCCATGGGCAGCCATGACTTCGTGCACAATAATTTACTGAGATGATGCTCAGCTTGTGAGACTCGTTCACTATCATCATTGGTTGCTTCTACCACATTAGTTAAATCTTTAATAAAGTCTGACAGGTTATATTTTATTTTGTTAAGTTCCATAAATTTTCCTCCCTTTTCAAATTAGAAACTACTCTAATTCTAATAAAACACACTTTTAACTAACTTTCAATAATTCAAATATTTATTTATTACAAAAATATTTGACTAATTAAAATTTTATTGTATTATTGTTAATAAGCTTTTGATTCTATAAGGAGGTAAATTCACATGAACTATAATTTTGATCAGGTTAATGATCGGGAACGTACGGCTAGTAAAAAATGGGATACACTTTCTGATAAATTTGGGAGCGATTCCATAATTCCAATGTGGGTTGCTGATATGGATTTTAAGTCTCCGGAACGAGTGGTTGAAGCTTTAAAGGAACGAGCAGATCAGGGGATATTCGGATATACTATTAGACCAGATTCCTATCTATCTTCCATTATGAATTGGTTTGAGAAAAGACACCATTGGTCAATTGAGAAGGAATGGATTACACACAGTCCGGGAATTATCCCTGCATTATCATTAATTATTAATAAGTTTACACAAGCAAGCGATAAAATTCTTGTTCAATCCCCGGTCCATCATGCTTTTTATCGAGTCATTCGTTCGCAGGGGAGAGGAGTTGTTGAGAGTCCTTTGAAATTGGAAAATGGTCGATATCAAATGGACTTTGAAGATTTAGAACAAAAAATTGACTCGAGTGTCAAAATGATGATTCTTTGTAGCCCCCACAATCCAATCGGTAGGGTATGGAGTAAAGAGGAACTAATAAGATTAGGTGAAATTTGTGTCAAGCATAATATTCTTATTGTTTCTGATGAGGTCTTTTGTGATTTGGTTTTTAAGGATCAAACTCACATTCCATTTGCCTCCATTTCTGAAGAATTCGCCCAGCATTCAATCACCTGCGTTGCGCCAAGTAAAACATTTAATTTAGTGGGATTAAAAACCTCTAGCATTATTATTCCAAATGAAGGAATTCGAGCTAAATTTGATGAGGTGATTAATGCCTTTTCGCTTGCTGCTCCTAATTATTTTGGCGTCGTTGCATTGGAGAATGCATATCGATATGGGGATGAGTGGTTAGATCAGTTAATTGACTATTTGTACGGGAATTTACAATACTTAAAGAATAATGTAGAAGAAAACCTGCCAAATGTTCATTTAATTCAACCCGAGGGGACATATCTTGCATGGCTAGATTTTCGGGATTTTGGTCTAAGTCAAGAGGAGCTTAATCAATTGATTGTTAATGAGTCACATGTCGGTTTTGACGCTGGATCAATTTTCGGAACTGGTGGGACCGGATTCATGCGGATGAATTATGCCTGCCCACGTGCTACTTTAAAAACAGCATTAAATGCGTTGGAAAAATGTTGTAATCAGCAAAGTACTACTATTTCTTAAGGTGATGAAATAAATGGAGAGATGTAATCAAGTTTTGTTTGATTTTGCTAAACGCACAGCTGATATGCTGGTGGCAACATTTGGCTCACGATGTGAAGTGGCAGTCCACGATTTTGGTAATTTGGAGAAATCTTTAGTTCATATAGCAGGTAATGTTACGGGCCGGGAAATTGGATCTCCTGTAACGGATTTAGTTTTAAACGGACTAAAAAAACCATCAGTTGAGATTTCAGATATTCCAAATTACAAAACACAAACAAAAAGCGGAAATGTCATGAAGTCGTCGACAATATATATTTGGGATCTAGAAGGGAAGGTAATTGGTGCATTGTGCATCAATTATGATATAAGCCTGCTCATGCAACTAAATGGTGAAATACAGGATTTTATTTCATTTGATGATCACGTGGAAAAGTCCGAAAGTTTCTTTACGTCGGTTCAAGATGCTATACAAGGTATAGTTGACCAGGTTTTACAAGAATTTAAAAAGGCCCCGTCATCAATGGACCTAGAGGAAAAAGTGGAATTTGTCAGTAGGTTAGAAAATAGAGGCACTTTCTTAATTAAAGGGGCGGCTGAATATGTGGCTTCGGTCCTCGGTGTTTCTAAATTCACAATTTATAATTATCTACAAAGAGTTAGGACCCAAAAAGAATATTTATTGGAAAGGAAGATGAAGTAAAATGATGAAATCACTATTTACAGAAAAGGCACCTAAGGCAATAGGTCCCTATTCACAAGCATTAAAAGCAGGAGACTTTCTATTTATATCCGGTCAAATTCCTGTTAATCCGGAGACAAATGAAGTTGTTGAATCAGAAATTGGTAAACAAACAGAGCAAGTAATGAATAATATTAGAGGGATTCTGGAAAGTGAAGGTTTGACTTTTAATCACGTTATCAAGACAATGATTTTTATTAATGACATGAATCAGTTTTCTATTGTGAATGAGGAATATAGTAAACACCTAAATAATCATAAACCTGCTCGCTCAACGGTAGAAGTAAGTCGCTTACCAAAAGATGTACTAGTAGAAATCGAAGCGATTGTTTACACCGGTTGAACGGAGGATGAAAGATGTTATACGAATTATGAAGTAGGCAAAGAAGAACCCTATAGTGATAATTAAATGTAAATAAATGTGGATATCATTATATCCTTTTAACGGGAAGGGGGAAAAGGATGGATCTGGCTTTTATTTTAACTACATTCCTTATTGGTTTTATTGGATCATTTTTTTCAGGAATGCTTGGTATTGGCGGTGCCATTATTAATTATCCCATGTTACTTTACATTCCCGTTCTACTTGGATTTACGGGTTTTAATGCTTACGAAACATCAGGTATTGTTGCTGTACAGGTCTTTTTTGCAACATTGTCAGGGATTTTGGTATATCGTAAAGGTGGATATATAAATAAAAGCCTAGTCGTAACAATGGGGGTAAGTATTTTAATTGGTAGTTTTGCTGGCGGTTATGGATCTCATTTCTTAGCGGAAGAAAGCATCAATTTTATTTACGGTATATTAGCTGTCATTGCTGCTGTTATTATGTTTTTACCAAAAAAGAGTGTGGCAAATGCAGATGATGGTAAACTTAACTATAATAAATGGTTAGCTGCAACCCTAGCATTAATTGTTGGAACTGGTGCAGGTATTGTTGGTGCAGGAGGGGCCTTCCTTCTTGTCCCGATTATGTTGGTGGTATTGAAAATTCCAACAAGAGTAACGATAGCCACCTCTTTGGCAATTACTTTCATTTCCTCCATTGGGGCGACAATAGGAAAGATTGCGACTGATCAAGTGCTATTTATTCCTGCACTTGTGATGATTGCGGCTAGCCTTGTAGCTTCACCGATAGGAGCAAAAGTCGGCGAAAGGGTCAACATTAAGTTATTGCAAGGAATATTGGCGTTATTGATTATGGTCACGGCGATAAAAATTTGGTATGATTTTTTAACATAGCTTCTAGTTATTGTTCTACGGGCGTTCAGCATAACTAAGGATAGTGCCTTCTAGCATGTTGGACGTTCTTCACAACAGTCTGGTACATCATTCAACAGCACACTTCTACATATCGTTAAAATACAACACAGACGCTTTGGTGAATGTTGGTAAAGCAGAGGAATTACGACCATAATTTTCTGAAGAGTTTGACGAGTTAATTATTTGACTATAGTATACAGGTGATAACCTTTGTATGTTAGTAAGTTATAGTATTCACTTTGATTTGTAAGCGCTTTTACTATTTGTCAATTGATTTTTTAACGAGGGGGATAATTAATTTATGAAGGGTTTGTTTAATGGATATATCAAAGCATCATTAATACTAAAGATTACAATTGCGCTCATACTTGGAATCATTGCTGGTTTCCTATTAGGGGAGCAAGCGACGGTTTTGGAACCACTTGGAGAGCTTTTATTACGGCTACTTCGATTTTTGATCGTTCCACTTGTATTATTCACTTTAATCGATGGAATGAATCAAACTGAAATAACAAATTTAGGTCGTATGGGTGGAAAAGTCTTTGTCTATTACATTCTATCATCTGCCTTAGCACTAATTGTGGGTCTCGTTGTTGCTAATGTGCTCGATCCTGGCGGTGAAGGATTGTCTTTAGGCGGTGGCAAGGAAATTGAGCCACCAGAAAACTCAGGATTCGTAAGCGCATTTTTAAACATTATTCCGGAAAACATCGTCACAGCTTTTAGTGAGTTGAACCTTTTGGGTATTATATTTACTGCGATGGTGTTCGGGATTGCGATAGCGAAGTTAAGGGATTCCGAACAAAGTCATGCCATAGGAGAACATTTATACCAAACCGTTCGTGGTCTGAATGATATTACATTTAAAGTTATGGAATGGGTTCTCCAATATGTACCAATTGGTATTTTTGCTATTGTTGCTGGGACTGTTGGTGTACAAGGTGTAGATACACTTATATCTTTAGGGAATATGGTGGGTGTCTTGTATATCGGCTTGATTGCAATGATCCTTATTTATGTTGTTCTATTGTTTGTATTTAAAATAGAACTAAGGAACTTTTTTAAACATGCGCGAGAAGCAATGTTAACAGCCTTTACCACCCAAAGTAGCTCAGGCACACTACCGGTTACATTAAAGGCAGCCAACAATATGGGCTTATCAAAAGGTTTATACAGCTTTAGTTTACCCTTAGGGGCAACAATCAACATGGATGGAAACGCTATTCGTATCGCTGTTTCGGTTGTGTTTGCAGCAAATATAATTGGAGATCCTTTAAGCTTAAGCCAAATGGTTGAGGTTGTTGTTGTAGGAACCTTGGCAAGTATTGGTACTGCTGGGGTTCCAGGAGCAGGACTGGTTATTATTGCAACCGTTTTCACCCAAATTGGTTTGCCAATTGAAACCGTTGCCTTGTTAGCTTCAGTGGATGCAATTATTGGAATGGGATGCACGGCAGTTAATGTTACAGGTGACTTAACAGGAACCGCTATTGTAGATAAATCAGAAGGGAAAAGGAAAAGGGTGGTAGAGCACAAGCAATATGTTGATAACCAAGTTATGTAAAGATTAGCAGGAGGCAAGGGGGACGGTTCTTTTAGGGGACAATCGGAAGTTTTGCGTGAAAGAAGGCACGATAAGCGGATATAATCTGCTCATCGTGCCTTCTTCAATTCTATGTAACTACTATCCGCAAAATTTTTGATTGCCCAAGAAGAATGAAGTCTCGGGATTAGTGCGTCCCCCTTGGGGATTCAATCTTTTCCTTTTCCATAAATTTCTGTTTATTACTGTGATTATAAGGCCAAGGAATACGATCGATCCGACGTACTAAGGTATACTATTTTCTCAGGAGATTCTAGGGTCAGACCCCCACTACGTTAGAAAAGCGATTTAAAGGTGTTTGTCTACAATAGAAAATATATGAAAAAATAGTGTTTCATGATATAATTTAGTAAATAGAGAATTAGATTGGAGTCAATGCGTTGTATATAAATTATGACCCTAATCTACCTTTATATCATGGAACTATAGATTTGTACTCTGATAATATTGTAAAACATGGGGTGAAGATATTTCCAAGGAAAAAAGGTGGAGTTGATTTCGGACCTGGATTTTACTTAACAAATAATTTCGAACAAGCCAGTGATTGGGCAAAACGTAGAACGAACAAACCAATATATAATCAAATCCTCGAATTATCTGGAATAACTATTGGTGATTTTCTTGGAATGAAAAAGGATTTTAACCCCGTTGTTCTAAAGTTTAAGATTAAAGACACTTCTAAATGGGAAGAATTAAACTATAAAGTATTTGATAACGAGGGTTCTGATTGGAAACAGTTTGTTTGGAATATGCGCTAAGCTAAGCAAAGTTCTATACAACATAAAGATTGGATTTATGGACCTGTCGCTGATGGCGGTTTATTATCAGTGAATTATGAGGAGATAAAAGCATATAATAATAAAGATCAGCTAGCAGTATTAACAAATGAAGCTGCTCGATATTTACAACTTTTGGAGGTGATAAAATGTTAAATACAAACAAAGCAACCGAGCTTCGTAATGAGATTGACTTAATGGTTCAGCATATATCTAAGGAATTAATAAATGAGTTTGGAAAAAGTAAAGAGGAAGCAATGGAAATAATTAAAGAATCAGAAGTAGAAGAATCTTTAGTTAAAGATAAACTAGGATTTCATGAATCTCCATATAATTGGGCAATTAGCATACTAACTGATCAAAATGATGTTGAAGCTTTGCAAAAACATTTTTACCATTAAGGAAAGGAATTACAACAAGAAAAATAGTTGTTAATTCCTTTCCTTTTATTTTCTGTAATTACAATAGTGGTATTGGAGTCAGACCCCCACCGCAATAAAGCACTAAAGCAAGTACTATTGCAGAATTTGATTTGAAATTTATTTTACTTTTACCAAAATTTTATTTTACCATTGTTTTTCATACCGGAAATTGCTTTTTTTGTTAGCAGAAATTGAACTTCTTTATCTTTCCTTTCGTTACATTATAATTTCTGCAAAAAATATTGCGAACAAACGCTCTTGACTTCTTTTTTCTTTTATCCTATCTTATTTATAATCGATTAAGAAAAGAGGGGAAAAAAGATGGCTACGATTGTAACGAGTATTGGGTTAAAGGGAATGGAAGGGTATCTTGTCCAAGTGGAGGTACAATTGCTTCCAGGTGTAGAGGGTGTGAACATTGTTGGACTTCCAGATGCTTCTGTGAAGGAGAATCAAAGGATAGGGTGATGGTTGCATTGTATACTAATGACTGTCAGATTCTGAATAAGAAAATAATTATCAATCTTTCTCCAGCTGAACAGAAGAAAAACAGTCCTATTTTTGATTTGGCGATGGCGACTGGGATTATGAAAGAGGCGAAGGAATTCAAGGATTCAATTCCTGATCATGCTGCTTTTCTGGGGGTTTTATCGCTGGATGGGTCGATTAAGGCTGTGAATGGGATGCTTCCGGCGATCATTGCAGCAAAACGGCAAGGTGTTCGTATTCTCTATTTGCCTCGAATGGACAACTTTCCAATTCAGCAGATAAAGGGGATGGAAATCCGTATTGTCGAAACACTCCAGGAGGTTATTGAATCATTTTCCGGTCAGCTAACTGCATTTTCACTTCCGATGAAACCCACCTTAGAATCTTCAACAGCAAAAACTCCAACCTACGATAAAGATTTTCAGCATATAATTGGTCACAAAGTAGCAAAACGAGCATTGGAAATAGCGGCTGCGGGCGAGCATCACGTCCTTATGGTAGGACCACCCGGCTGTGGAAAAAGCCTTTTGGCAGAAACATTTTCATTGATTCTACCTATCCTAACTCAAGATAGTCAATTTGATGTCATGAGCATATATCAGCTAGCAGGGGTAAGCAACACGGATTTTCAAGTTCCGCCATACCGAGATTCGCACCATTCTGCTTCAGCAGTTTCGCTTATTGGCGGAGGAGCAAATCCAAAGCCTGGGGAAGTGTCATTAGCCCACCACGGGGTTCTTTTTCTCGATGAAATGGCTGAATTCCCCAAACGAACCCTGGACATGCTCAGGCAGCCTTTGGAAACCGGAACTGCCACCATCAGCAGAGCGGCTCAGGCAGTTACCTATCCAGCAACGCTTTCAACTAATTGGTGCGATGAATCCTTGTCCGTGTGGTCATTTAGGATCAAGGCATTCTTATTGTACGTGTACACCGAAAAAAGTCCAGGCATATACGAATCGCGTGTCTGGTCCTATTCAGGATCGAATGGATATTTTATTAAAACTGTATAAGGAACATCTTGACGAATCTTCTTTAAAACAAAATGAAACGTCAGAAGCTATTCGAGAGCGAGTTGAAAGAGCGAGGAAAACTCAATACGAAAGATATGCCAAAGAAGTTTGCAATGCCACTGTTTCCAATGAATTATTACTTGCATTTTCTGTTTTGACTTCAGAACAAGAAAAAATGGTACAAAGGTGGGCAAGCAAATATCACTGGAGCACGAGAGCCCAGATGAGGATTCGCCGCTTGGCAAGAACCATTTCTGACTTAAGCGGAGACGAACAAATTACCAATGAGGCGATTTGGGAGGCTGTGACAATACGGCGCAAGCAAGATACGCAAACAAAGAAAGGGATGGTAAAATAATGGCAAGGAAACAACGCGTGTGGTATCCAGGGCGATGTATCATATCACAAATCGGGGGGGATCGTCGAACTTCTCTCTTCTATGATTCGATTGATCATCAAGCCTATCTGGACATTCTTGAGAAAGCCGTAAATACTATCCCTTCCATCTTCACAGTTACTGCCTCATGACGAACCATCTGCATCTACAGGTGGAAACCATCAATCACCACCCACAGCATATGATGAAAATGATCAATACCCGCTATTCTTTACATTTCAATAAGCGTCGCCGTCTAGTCGGCCATGTATTTCAAGGGCGGTACGGTGCAGAATTGATTGATACGAAGGACCATCAACTAGATGTGAGCCGCTATATTCACCTGAATCCGGTTGAAGCGAACATGGTAGCTAGACCTAATGCTTATTACTGGAGTAGTTATCGGGCGTATGTAACGGAAGAAAAGAATTCGCATGTAACCACTGAAATACTGCTAGGATATTTTTCGGAGCCGGTAAAGAAAAATTATCGGGAATTTGTGGAGGAGAGCTAAAAGGGTAACGGAAAACGAAGTGTGGCTATGGGGCTAGTTTCCATAGCCACATTACGATTAGCCATGAAACCAACCTGTTTTCACATTAACGACAACAATATATATTTCTGCTCCATCTTTTTCTCTATAAACCTCTAGCAATCCCTCATTATTTTCATTAACTTTATATTCCTTATATCTAATATTATCCTTAGAGTCCACATAACCTAGTTCTACTATTTTGTTCTCAAATTTTTCTTTCACTCCCGGAGCCCATTCATATGGATCAGCTTCCGAGTAATATTTATCAGCACGAATACATTCTTCTATTGTATAAGCTTCACTATTTATACAGGTTTCCCACTCGTCTGGGCTCATATATTTTGGCTCATATTCTTCACCAGAATCCTTTTTGGAACCTTTATCAATGGCTTCAGATTTACTTTTGTCTCCTTCTCTATTTTCTCTATTCATTTTCTTAACGTCCTGTTCTACGTTTCTACCGGCTTGTATAATGCCTACACGAATTTGACTTGCAATGACTGCCTGACCAATACTGTTTTGTCTCCCCGTAATTTTGTTATCATTGCTCAACAAGGTTATTAAAGAATCGTATTCAGAATAATGATTCTCAGCAATTAATTCCCCGAACTTTATTTCGGCCTGAGAGACTTCATAATCCAGGTCTTGTAAAATTTCTTCTAACTCATTGATTCTATGCTGATTTTTTCCTAAATTCTTTATTATATTGCGGGATATTGTCGAATAGCGCTTTGCATATTTTTTCCACATTTGTTCTTTCATAGCATAATCTGTGTTTTTTGGTGCTCTGAGGTTCATAATAATATCACTGGCATTTAATATGATTTTCACATTCTTTTTAATATCATCAATAATGGCGGATTCCCTTCCAATTGATTCCTTTGAATAAATACTGGAACCTGCCAGGGTGGATTGTATATCAGAGGAAGATTTTTCGATAGCTGTTAAAGGAATAATTAGGCTGACAACGTATTTCTGTGTAACATGATCCACTTCTTTAAGTTTATCATCGTATTTTTTTCTATCCCGTTGAATATTTTGATTATCTTTTGTCGTGTCAGAGTCCTTTTGTTTAGATTTTTTCTGTAAACTAGCTGTGATCGACTCTTTTTTTAATCCAATAGTTTTTATAATCTCTTTTTCTAGATTAATGGATGCCTTAACGGGATTAGCATATTCTGGATTATTTTCAATCGTCTTTTTTTTCAAGTCGTCATTAAAGAAGTCTATTTGTTTAAGGAAGTATAAAGACATAATGTCGTCTTTAAGTTGACTTTCCTTCTCAGTTAATACTGCATCTTGTAATGTGCCCACTTGTCAAGACACAAAAATCGATTTTTTAAGATAAAGTCTCCTTCCTAAAAGTCTAATCTCCCCGACGCTTTAACGGCCACTTTTTTTCCAAGTCTTAAGGTTTGCTGAAGCCCACCACCCTTGACCTTGTTTATGCCATGGTAGTTCTCTTGTGGCGGATGGGAAAAATTCAGCCTTTACGGCTCCTACCCGCACAGCCAGCGTACCATGGCCAATCACTTCCTAAGTTCCGCTGGCGGGGCCCCGACCCCTTCCAGCGATCACTAAGGGGTGGCACGGCGGTCAAGGGCAAGCAGCTTCGCTGTGGTTAATCGCTCCTTCCATAATGTATATTGGCCGGTGTTTTTTCTCCTAAAGCTTGATGTGGCCTACTCCAGTTGTAATGATGCATGTAGAGCTTCGTCATTTGTTTTAATTCCAACACCGTCTCCGGGTATAGTAAGTAAAGCCTTTCCCATTTGTAACTTCGGAAATAACGCTTCGTTCTGGCATTGTCTTTTGCGCGTCCTCTACCATCCATGCTGATTTTTATGGATTCATAGCTTTTGATGCAATTGATATAATCTTTGGATGTGAATTGACTTCCTTGATCACTGTTGATGATCTCGGGCATTCCATGTGCCTGAATAGCCTTCTCTACTGTACGAACAATAAAATCGGTCTGCATTGTGTTGCTTAAAGACCACCCCACGATAAATCTTGAATACCAGTCTATAATAATCACAAGGTACATAAAGCCTGCTGGAGTGCCACAATACGTAATATCAATACCCCAAACCTGATTTCGGTGGGTAATGCTTGTACCCCGAAGCAGGTAAGGGTACGTTCGTGCCTGCAAATCCCGCTTGCTCAGATTCGGTCCGGGATAGAACGCGGTTATACCCATTTCTCGCATATAACGACGTGTCCGCTTGATTCCTATATTGGTAAAGCCTAGTTTTCTTAACTCATTTCGGATTCTTCGGCAGCCATATGCAGGTTCATTAAGGTGTATTCGATCAATGGCATTTTTGATGTTGATTTCCTCTTGACTTGGCTGGTGCACCTTGATTTCATAGTAAGCACTTGCCCTAGACAAGTTTAATAGTTTACACTGGTGCTTAACTGTTAACTCCTTACTATCAAAGTCTATTAGTGCTCTTTTCTCCTCCAATCTGAGACCTGTTGTTGTTTTTTTTTCAGCCAATTCATGTCCACGGTCAACTGTCCAATTTGATTAATTAACTCCTCCTTTTCCGCCTCGTGCTCCTGCTTAAGTTTTTCTAATTCCGTGGATTTTTTGTCAAAGACAGCAGGCATGTTATTCAGAAACTCCGTCTTCCACCTGCTAATAAGTTGTGGGCTTACTTCATATTTTTGAGCGATTTCATTAAGAGTACTTTCTTCTCTCAATATTTCTAAAACAACCTTTGCTTTTTCCGCTGAACTATATCTTCTTCGTTTTTTACTCATAGCACTAGTATTATCTTATTTTTTCATTTTTAGTGTCTAAACCCACGGATACATTATATCTTTACCGTCTTCTTTTCTCTTTCTATCTTCCCAAGCCACTTCCAATAGATCAGAGTCTTTAAATATATCACCCTCGAAATCAATTAATTCACCGTTATCATCAACAAATTTACCGTCATATTTTTTTACCCTTTTTTCATATAATTCATAGCTCTTTACAAAATCGTTATAATACTCCTTAGAAAAACCTTCTGGTATGTTGCTATTATGACAGCCGCTAAATATAAAAATTAAAATTAACAATAATATATATTTTTTTAATTTCAATTTCTCAACCCCCCCCGATGTCCTTTTGTGCAGTTTCAACACTTTGGATAGTATCAAAAGTGTTTTTGCAGTTGCTGTTGCGCGTCCATCTTAAAAAGTATTTACCATGATTATAATTTATGAGTAACGGATAAGATCCTAATTTTGGCAAGTCATTTTGTTTATTTTCGTTCTTAACGGTAGACATGGTTTCTTTTTTATATATGTTGTGTAAATCAGTGTCTTTAATATTGGTTTCCCAGGTTGAATGCTTACTTGATTATCTTTCAAAACTTAATAAAATGGTGCAAAAGTCAAGATAAAGGAAATAGCTGAATTTCCGATTTATAGTTCAATCTCCAATTCACAACATTCCTAATTCCACTTTAACATAATTTATTCAACGATATGGCTTGATCGCAAATACGTATGGATTTTAACTTTAACCAACCATAAGATATGGTGGTAATTGCCTATCATTTACTGGTACACTTCTTGTCATCCAGTGGTAGGTAAAAAGGTATAGCTACAAACTGATAGGGTCAACCCTTTACTAAGTTAATATCCCACTTTTTTTAAAAAACTAGCTAACTTTTAATCTTCCTATGAAAATACAATTTTGCTAGGGGGGTAATGGGGGAAAATTGAATTTTGGGTACCCTTTTTATAATGAAAATTTGAATTTCACGTCAAATGTGCGAAGTTAGCCTGGATGAACATTTTTTACTTTTGTAATAGGCTAAGGCTAGTCGCGGGGTGGCTGCTAGATTGTTTGATTTAATAGGGTTCATTCCTTGGCTGAGAATGGAATGGGAGGAGAGAACAAATGGATAAGAAAAAGAGTTTTGAATTTGAGGAGATTTTTGAACAGAACAAGCGGAGGATTCATTACCACATTCATAAATTAAACATTCGTGATCCGCACAGGGAATATTTTCAGGAAGGGCTTTGTGCGTTGTGGAATGCTTGCGAAATCATCAACCAGATAAAGGCCCAATGGCTACATACTTCAACTTCACGATTCGTAAACGTTTAATTGACTTAATCCGCAAACAAACAAGGGATAACGACCACACGCAAGAGGCAATCTCCGAGCAAAAGACCCAACTAGATAATGGCAACCACTTACGTCGCAAGGAAGTGACCTATCCGGTAGTGAATTTTTCCGACTTACCAATAAACGACCCATATCTATGGAGGAACCTGAAATCAGAGCTTACTGAAAATCAATGGAAGTGGGTTCGGTTTTACATCATAGACGATATGGCTGTGAAGGATATTGCCATACAGGAAAACACGACCGTTGATGCAGTGAAAAGTTGGGGGAGGCAGGTTCGTGCTATATTAAGGAATGCAGAATTTCGTAAACGTGTCTCCTGGGATGTTTAAGCAGCAAAAAATGCGTGTCTTTGTTTAAGGACACGCATTATCTATCACATATTTAATTAAATGGAGGAAGTTAGTATGAATTACATAAAAGAATTGAATGCATTTTATCATCAAATCACATTTAACCCTGTAACAGGATCAGCAGTTGCACTATGGAATACGTTGATGCATTTCAACAATTTATGCGGCTGGAAGAAGGAATTTTCCGTGGCTGCTTCCATAATTCAAGTAAAATCTGGTATCAAAGAAAGTTCTTTTAAACGGGCAAGGACTGAACTTCAGGAAAAAGGATTTATCAATTTCCAATCAAGGGGAAGAAATCAAGCGGGTATTTATGAAATGATCTCGCAAGTCCCAAATCACGAGCATGGTCACGGTTTTGTTGAATCCGCTTGCGAACAATCTGACGACTGCATCATGACCAACAATGCGGACCATTGCGCGAGCGGCAATAAGATGCAGGATGAGCGTATGGCCCTTGAGGCTGACCGAGGTATGGACGAGAGTGTGGACCATAGTTTGAACCACAGTATGGACCGGAGTATGAACCACACTGTGGCCCCATTAATTAAACATAAACATAAACAAAACGAAACAAAACAAAAAGAAATAATTATTACAGACGCGATCCGATTTTACCAAGAAAATTTCGGTGACTTAAGTTCGTTTGTTTCCGACGATATGCTGAACTGGATAGACGATGTTGGCGATTCCTTGGTTATTGCTGCGATGGAACGGGCGTTGGAGAAAAATAAAGCGAATTGGGGTTATGTCAAGGGGATCTTGCAAGCATGGGCTAAGAAAGGGATCACGACTGTCGAGGAAGCAGAGGCTGATGAAGTAGCATTTAGAATGCAGCAAAGGCAAAAGCAGTTTCAAGTTCAAGGCCATGGGGCGAGTAATGAGGTTGTACCGGATTGGTTTGAAGAGTGGGAACGGAAGCAAATGGTTGACGACCTAAAAAAACGTGAACCTGAGCCGGTGGATATGGAGGCAGAGAAGGCGGAGTTTGAGCGGGTGATCGCGAAGTTTAGGAGGGATTAGTATGGGGTGGGACATGGGGGACAGGTTAGTTGTCCCGCTCTGTATCCTTCGTCATACGTGGGTTTCGCTGTGGGACAACTAACCTGTCCCTGTGTCCCGATTCCGGAATTTTAATCTGAAAAAGAATATGTAAAAGTTGTGGATTCCGTTGGTGTTGGTAGTCAATTAAGTGAATCTAGCGTAAAGTCGGAACAAGCGAATTTTGTTAGGATGGCTGTCATTAATGCAGATTAAGTTTTTTATCCATTTTTAAACCTAACATTAATACCCTGCTTTTCCATATCTCTAGAAATTTGATCTCTAATATGAGAATGCTCATTAATATACCAAGTATTTTTTAGATGATCAATAGTTTCTAAACGGAGCTTTTCTAAACTGTTTTTTTCTTGGTCAATACGGGTTTGATAATAAATATGCATAAAGAAAAAGACTGTTGTTGTTAAAAGCCATAATAGATGGTATGCATTACCGAAAAAATCAACTGTTATAATGAGGATATTTTCATTCGGATGATTTCGGATAAAAAGAAATGCATAAACAGCTAACAGGGAACCGGAAATAATTGTTACTTTTAAGTTAAAGTTACGGTTATCAGTTAAGGATTTTTTATTATTATTTATTAATTGGAGCTTGTCGAGCATAGTATCGTCTGAAACATTTTCCCTCCATGAAGCCATAAGCTTTTCACCTCTGGCTTATATATATGAAATTGCTAATAGATTTAGTACTGTATCTTTTTTCTAGGGTGCCTGTCACTTCCCGAAATATGTCGAACGAAGGTTATCATCCGTTTTCATGGAAAGGAGCCACCCGGATGTGAAGTGGGACATGGGGACAGGTCCCTCGTCCGGAGCAGCCGTCAAGGCTGAAAATCTAATGGAGTGAAAGTCTCCTGTCATCAATTGATCGGTTCGGATGACTAGTATATCCAATGCGTGGGGAGGTAACAAACCACGTTCTGCTTGGAAGTAAAAGTCACTGCGGCTCAACTCTACTCAGAGAGGGTGAGAATCGGAACAGTTAGAGTGGCGAGCAAATCTAGAGGCCAAAAGGCTTTAACGAATACTGCAGCTCCGAAATACCTGCCCTTTTTTATACTGTTATAAAGGGAGAATGTGAAGCGCCGACCTAGTGGACGAGTGGGGAAGGCCGATGTTCTATGGGAAGAAACGGTCAAGTGCACCATAGAAGCAGCCGGAGTAGGGGTTTTGGCATCTAGAGAAAGATTTTCAGAGATAACGACGGGAAAGTCCTACTTCCAGCTGGGGTGACAACAACCAGCAAAGACCGACCATATAAGTTACAACCGAAAGTGGTATGGAGGATTTAGGATTGACGCATGAGGTCGTAGTAGCGAGGAGGAAAGGGTAATGCCTTTCTAAGTATACGGAAGTAAACTTCTACAATGGTAACACCAAAGTAGGTGAAGGACCTCTGGGCACTTGGGGCGCCAGTAATCTAGAATGAAATAAAGTCGGGACACAGAGTCTGGCTCAATTCTTGATTCAAGGCTAGCGCATAAGTAAACCTATTTAGTTATGGGGGAATATGGGTGTCATCATTTAATCCTAAGGCAAATAGGGAAGGCTTATGTGGCGATAGTAACTCAGGGTCAGAACCGGACTCGGGAAATCCGACCGTCCGGGATCGTACGGGGGCTACAGGAAACGTGATTCTTAGGAATGCGCGCACCTGCTTTCTACCCGACCGCGCGCCAAGCCATACACCAAGCCAAAATCACCTGGGACACCTAACCTGTCCCCGCGTCCCATTATTAGGAAGACCTGTTGACATTTTCCACCTGTTCCAGGAAATATCTCCAAGCTGCTGCATCCGTTTGTTCTTCTGGAGTCATACCGCTAAATGGTTTATTTCCAAGAGTCTTATCATATTCTCCCCCATATTTGCCTTCATACATCGCCAATTGAGTTACCAAGAATTCTAGCTCATTACTATTATTTAGATTTCCATCATTTTCTGCCTCGTTATACATTTCAACTACATCTTTTACAAACATAATTTCCCCAGAAGGTGCTTTATACTTTGTGTTAGCAGATATTCGAGCCTGTTTGTTCCGTTCTTTTCTTTCAACCCCGATAAATCGACCTTTGTTAATCCAATTATTTATCGTTGTAATGGAAACGCCAAAAAACTTGGCAAGTTGCCCTGTAGTATAAGTAGGCGAATGCTCTGTTTCTTCTGCTGCAATTGTAGCCATATGTTCGAGAATTTGAGCGAAACGTTCCTTTAATTCTTTTGAATCTTTAAAAATACTTTCATCTAAGTTATCTAGCCTTAGACCACTTATATTTGTTTTCTCTAAATAGTTAACTAAAACTTTAAAAAGAAGAATATTACTATTACCGTGGACTTGCTTTAAAAGTGAATCTGCAATAGAATCTTTTTGTCTGTTAAACTCATGTAATTCATATGCAGTTAGCATATACATCTCCTCCCACCTCCTATACTACATTAACTAAAACCTAACTACAAGCATTTTAAACAAAACTGCAACATAACTACAAGGATATATTAACTAATATCATTATTATTCCTCTTTTCGGGTTTTATACATATTTATTAACTACGTTTCATTTTAGTTATTATTTTTCTCTAGTGTAAAGCGTGGGACATGGGGACAGGTTTCATGTCCCGCGCGCTAAGCCATACACCAAACCAAAGTCACCTGGTACACCTAACCTGTCCCTATGTCCCGTTTTAAATCAAAATAAGTTATAATAGTAAAAAACGACTATCATAAAGGGGATTATTATGTGTAAGCCTAATATTTTTAAATTTGCGACGGGTGAGTTATCACAGGATGCTTTCATTTGCTGGAGTTTGGCCTGGGGACAGCAAAGTGAGGATAGGCAGATGCGGCAATTTGGTTTGTCCCTATTAAATATGATGCTGGGAAAACATGGTAGGAATGTTGAGGATCTTGATCGTATAACAATTGTTGATGTGAAAAATCAAGTTGATTCGATTGATGTTCTTGTAAAATTTAGGATAGATGAGAAGGAATTTGAACTTATTATTGAAGATAAGGTGAACACCATGATGCACTCCGATCAAATAAAGCGCTATTTTGATGATCGAATAAAACAAAGTCCTGACAAGATTATATTAGGAATATATTATAAATCCGGTTTTATATTTGCTGATGAAGAAGATAAATTAGATGCATTACGAGATAATCACTATCCTGTGAAAAGTCTCGATAAAGAATCAATCCTTAATTGGATGAGTCAACACGTAGAGCTAACGAATAGTGATATCTTTCATAATTACTACGGTTACATGAAGGAAAAGTTTGATAGCGAACAAGCGACACTACAAAATATTCACAGCTCTAATTTCAAGAACGTAGAGGAAAGTTTGAAAACTCAAGTAGGACAGTTTACAGCTATTAAGTCTATTTTTGGTAATATACCTGTAAATAGGGGAAATAGTTCTGGAAAGCCGTGGGTACACTATGCATTTAAAAATGGCAATCGTTACGGAACCCTTCCAGATCGTTTATTTTATCGAATGGATAAAAGGAAAAACGGATTCTATATTTCGCTTCGTCAATACAGGAATTTAAAAAAAGATGGCAGACAAAAGGATACAGCATATACTAATGAGCAATTGCGGCATGCTAAATTGGAACGTCTATGTAAATTGCGACAGATTTTTGATGAGGTTCTAGCGGAAATAGAGAAGGACTTTCCAGATAGATACATAGAATCAGGTAAACGAACGACTGATCGCAGGGGAAATAATGAGTCTGAAGTTGGTGTGTTTTATTTTACGGAAGAAAACACAGTGCATCGATTCGGTCAATTTTTTGAGATTTTCCATAACCGTTTTTGTGATCGAGTTGATGAAGTCTTTGGTACGCAGGGATTAAAGAGGATGGAAAGTGTCCGAAATTAATCATGAACTGCAGGGGTCAGACCCGGGTCAGACCCTCATTACGTTAGGGATTATTTTCACACGCTACCTTTTCCCCTCTTTTCGGGGTTTGAACTATTGTGACCGCTCCATGTTCCAGCATGGGCGGTCTTTATTATTATATGCACTTACAATTGTTTCTATTTTTACTTCTTAACTGGGTCAGCCCCCCCCACCACACGCTCATCCTAAGCTTTAGGTAAAGGGCTATAGTTTATGCTTCTACTTACTTTTATTATACAATAAATCATGAAAAATTAATTTTTGGGGGTCATATCATGTGCCTGCCCTTTTAACCCTGCAGAAAATGCATGCAAATTCACACGTCATTTTTAGTTTGTCGTTAGAAAATATGAGTCATTAAATGCAAATGAAAGCATTTCTTCAAATAAATCTTGTGGATACATGAAGTATAGATGGATCTTGTTCTTCGTTGTTATTATTATTATTATGTATAAAGTCAGCATCTAAGGTAGCAAAAAAATCAGCGCTATGTATTTTAGCTACCGCTAAATGAAGTGCATCGTTTACTTCTAAATTACGTTCCTTCATTAATTCCTGTGCGAAGAAATAAGCATCTTCATCAGATGTAATGATTCTTGTTTCAATACCGAATAAATCACTTAATTCATTCAGCATCTTGTTAAAAGTGTTTAGTGTGTAATCATAGTAATGGGATAGACCGCTATGATCTCTATATGTCTCTTTATACTGTTTAATAATGTCTTTAATTGGGATGAAAACCTGTTCGGAACGACGTAATTTTTCTAACTCCCGATTCCCAACCAATCCTATTAGCTTGCTAGCAACATTAGAATCACCTAATATTTCTTCTTCTTGTTGGTCTAGCTTTTGGTTCAAATGAAATTTACGGTAAGCGGTGTAAATTACATTGTAAAAATTACCTATAAAGAGGTGATGTACTACTTCTGAGAAAACATGATTACTAATTAACATGTTCTCAACTTTATCATTTTGCATTTTTGACAAAACTTTTTCTACTAATTCCCCATCCTCGTCACCATTTGCGTCTAGAAAAGCCAATAAAAAACAAGCATCAACGTATATGGATGCTTGTTCAAAAGAAACGTAATTAAGATCCTCTAATCTAATTATTCCGTCAGTCAAAATTATTACTTGCTCCTTCTATATAATTGAAGAAGGGAATGACCAGGTGCGGTTTTTACTGCAAGAGATTTTCTGAGTTCTGAAATGGATTGAGGTTTCTTTGCATCACTTTTACGCTTTTGATCTGTCTTGGGGAGCGTTTCAATAGTTGACATATCAATCACTCCAAAGGTTTTATTGCTTTTATTATATCTATTATCCATTTCTTTGTCCATTTTTAATTCACCTCAATATTCCATTTTTATAAATATATTGATTGTTAACGAAAAAAGAACTCCTTATATTAATTTCGCAAGTAAGTTTGTAAATAAAAACGCCATCATACAGGAACCTTTACTATTAATATTCCCAGGAAAAGTAAAAGTAAAACTCTGGGTGAATACATGAACTGCAGGGGTCAGTCCCTATAGCGATCGTGGTCGCGTAATTCAGTGGGACATGGGTGGGACATGGGGACAGGTTCCTTGTCCCACGCGCCAAGCCATATATCAAGCCAAAATTGCCTGGGACACCTAACCTGTCCCCATGTCCCGTCCGTGGCATTTGAGATCTAGTATAAAGGGCGAATGAAAACGCGTACCTCATTAACCGCACCAAACTTATACGCACCCCCTTCAAATATGTTAAACTAAGTTTAATAACTAATGCCATCGACTAAGAAGGGGATATTCACATGCCATTGAATTTGAAATATGATCAAGGTCGTATTCGAAAATACCATTATTTTATGTTGCTAAGCCTCATTCAAAAACATAAAAAAATCTCTAGATCCCAGCTTGCTCAATTAACGAAAATGAGTAATACAAGTGTGGGAAAAATAATCAAGGAGCTTATTAATGACGAACTAGTTGTTGAAGTCGGACAGACTGAGGGAGAGGTGGGAAGACGCGCGACACTCTTGGAAATAAATCCAACTGGGTCGTTTATCGTTGGTGTAGAACTTGATAAGAGTGGTATTCAAATAGCAGTTGTTACTTTAACAGGGGAAGTTATTGAAAAAAGGCAACTAGCTTTTGATATAGATAAATCTGCCTACAATATACTAGGTGAACTTGCAGAGGAAATCTTAAGATTACTGGACCAGGTGGGGGTTGATATCAAGGAAAAAATCATAGCGATTGGTGTAAGTATCCCTGGACTTATTACATGGCCGGAGGGAAGAGTGTTACGGGTTCCGCAATTTCATTGGGATAATATTGATGTTAAGGCTTATTTGGAAAGAAAGCTGGATTATGTAGTATATGTGGATAATCATGTCAGAACGGTTCTTTTAGCGGAGAATTTATATGGAAGTATGAAAGATTTCAATGATTCCGTTTGTATTTATGTTGGTAGTGGGGTTGGCGGTGCAGCGATGTTGAATGGTGAAATTTTACGTGGACATCGCAATATGCTAGGAGAAATCGGCCATATGACATTAGATCCTCAAGGAGTGATGTGTGATTGTGGAAGGCTTGGATGTTTACAGACGTTTGTTTGTTCATCGGAAATAGAAAAGCAGGTACAACAACCAATACAAGAGGTGTTTGCCGCATTTGAAAGGCAGGAGGATTGGGCGATAAGGATAATTAGCCGAGCACGGACTTATCTTGGGCTGGCTATTTCAAACGTCATTTGTATTTATAATCCTGAGGCAGTGTTACTTGCAGGACCCATGATACAAGAATTCCCTTCTCTAGTTCAAGATGTGGCTGTAGAATCAGATAAGTACGTTTGGAACCCTTTTAAAGACTCTTTTCATTTAATTTATCCTGAAATTGGTAAAGACAGTGGAGTGATTGGTGCCAGTGCACTTGTACTTAATGAATTTTTAAGGTTTTCCAATGATGAGATTTAATGAAAATGTTGAGGATATGGGTAAGTGCCTACTTTAACCTAATTGTTAAACATCATTCAATAAATATTCATGGCAAGAATCTGTTTGCAAGCGTGCTTTTTAAAAACAGAATGCAAGTTATTTGTAATGATAAAAATCTAGTGCTATGTATTGCGTCTTCATTAAGTAGGTGCTATACTTTAATCAATTATTAAATTAAGTTTAACAATTAATTGGATGGATACAATAATCACGTATTTTTGTGGTGTCTTAATCAATGTTTTTTTATCAATAAATAAACTTAGTTTAACTATAGTCAATGAAAATATATTAAAACAAAGGTGGGGTAATGATGGAAATTATTCAAACTAAAGATTATCAAGCATTGTCTCAAAAAGCATTCGATGTTCTTGCTGATACTATTAAACAAAATGAAAACGCTGTAGTCAATACTACTACGGGTGCCAGTTATGATGGTCTATTTGATTTGCTTGTCCAAGCAATCAATAACGATGAATTACCTATTGAAAATACTGTCATGATGAATCTGGATGAATACATAGCCGATAGAGATAAGAAGTTCACTGTTCATACCTATATGCGTGAAAAGTTATATGATTTAATCAAAAAACAGCCAAAGGTAATAGAATTACTTGATGGTAGTCTTGCAGATTTAGATTCGGAAATAGAACGATATAATAAGGTTCTTAAAGAATATCCACGCGATTTACAGATTCTGGGGTTAGGAGTGAATGGTCACCTGGGAGCTAATGAACCGGGAACACCATTTGAATCTCGACTATTTCTTGCGGATAGTGATGAATCAACCATTCAGAGCACCATGGGATACCAAAATCTAACACGAGACGAAGCACCAACGCAAATGCTGACACTAGGTTTGGCAGATATGATGGATGCTAAAAAAATTCTGCTTGTAGCTTCAGGAACAAGAAAAGCAGAAGCTGTCAAAGCGACAATTGAAGGTCCAATTAATGAAGATTGCCCGGCTTCTATTTTGAGAACCCATCCGAATGCAATCTTTATCATTGACGATGCAGCGGCATCTCTTCTTGATAAAAAATATTAATCGATTGGGTTTATTTTTTGGATAATAGGATTACTCCCAAAAAGGAATGCCAGAGATGTTCCTTTTTGGGCTTTTCCTAACTAGGAAGGGGAAGTTTTTTCTGTGGAAGATTTGATTATTGGATTGGATATTGGTGGGACCTCGACGAAAGCAGGGCTGCTAAATGTGAGTGGTGAAGTGATTCATAAGTGGGAAATCCCAACAGATAAAAAAGATCATGGTAGCCGTATCGTTGAATATATATGGGAGTCTATTACGGAAGCATTAAAGGAGTTACAGATAGAAAATCAAATTTTAGGTATCGGAGTGGGTGCACCAGGCTTCGTTGATAAAGAAACAGGTATGGTCTACGAGGCTGTTAATATAGGTTGGAAGAATTTCGATTTGGGTAATAGGCTAAAGAATTTGTCCAATTTACCGGTCTTTATTGAAAACGATGCCAATTTGGCTGCATTGGGTGAAAACAAAAAAGGAAGCGGTAGCAATGCGAAAGATCTTATAGCAATTACACTGGGTACAGGAGTTGGCAGCGGAATTATTGCAAACGGTGAAATATTAAGTGGAATGAATGGGACAGCAGCAGAGATCGGCCATATCATTGCCGACCCTAATGGTTATCCATGTAATTGCGGAAGGACAGGTTGTTTGGATACAATTGCTTCGGCAACAGGGATTGTTCATCAAGCAATGGATTATATTACAGAAAACCCGGATAGCCCATTAGCTTTATACTATAGAATGCATGGAGCACTGGATGCTAGGGATGTGTTTGAATTGGCAAGGGAAGGTGACAAGGCCAGTGAACATATCATTGATCATACAACAGATGTTCTCGGTTTTATGGTAGCGAGTGCAGCGACTATCATCAATCCTTCTACTATTATCGTTGGTGGCGGGCTTTCAAAGGCTGGAAATCTATTGCTTTCTAAAATAACTCATTATTTTAGAAAATATGCTTTGCCAAGGATTAGTGAGAACTGTGAAATAAAGCTTGCTCAATTGGGAAATGATGCAGGGATGATAGGTGCAGCTTATTTGGTCAAAAGTGGACTGAATCAAGTACTAGCTTGAATTTATGAAATTTGCCATAAATGAAAGCGATTAATTTTTTGATAATGAAAGCGGTTTAAACTTTGTACCAGAAATTAAGGGAGTGAATGAATTGGGTCTAGCCGTTAGGGAAGAAAATGCAAAATTGCCGAAGTTAACTCTAAAGGAAAAGATAAGCTATGGATATGGGGATGTTGCTTCCAACTTTGTTTGGGGAATGGTCAACAGTTATTTACTATTTTTTTACACCGATGTCTTTGGAATAACTGCTGCCGCTGCAGGGACACTATTTTTGATCACGCGTATTTTTGATGCAGTGAATGATCCATTGATGGGGATCATTGTTGATAAAACAAAAAGCAAACATGGAAAAACAAGACCATATTTATTATATATTGCGGTTCCATTTGGTATATTGAGTGTCATCACTTTTATTACTCCTGACCTGTCTATGACTGGAAAGGTAATTTATGCCTATATCACCTATGGACTGCTTGGTATTGTTTATACGATGATTAATATTCCATATGGTGCGCTTATGCCACTGATGTCAAGGAATTCTAAAGAAAAAGGTGAATTGAATAGTTACCGAGCTATTGGAAGATCTGTAGGTGCGATTATTGTGGCCTCCCTTACTTTACCGCTTGTGAATTATTTAGGAGGGGGTAATCAACAGCTTGGATTTCCAATAGTAATGGGAATCTATTCTGTAATCGGTATCATTTTCTTTTGGTTGACATTTAAGAATTGTCATGAAAGGGTAGTGACTCCGAAAGAGCAAAAGAATACTGAAATCAAAAAGTCGCTTACCCAAATGTTTAAGAATAAATACTGGCTTCTCGTATCTGCCAATTCATTCCTTTGGTTCGTCAGGATGGGAATCATGAATGGTGTGCTCATTTACTACGTTAAATACGTATTGGAGCAACCAGGCATGGCACCGTTTTATTTGACACTATTGAATATAGCAAATTTAGTGGGTGGGTTTTTTGCTTTATCCATTTTACGTAAATATAGTAGTCGTAATTCAAGTATGCTCATGTTCACCATAGCTGTTGTTTTACTTGCTTCTCTATTCCTTGTTGAAGGACAATCAATGATCTTGTTTTCTATTATTTTCTTTGTAGCTAATGTATTGATTGGTTATGGTGACCCAGCTACATTGACTATGTTAGGGGATACAATCGACTATCAAGAATGGAAGTTTGGTACTCGCCCAGAAGGCTTGCTCGTATCGAGTTATAGTTTTTCGACAAAGTTTGGGGTTGCGATAGGTTCGAGTTTACTCGGCTATGCGCTTAGCTGGGCAGGTTATGATCCGTCGGCTGTTACAGAAGGTGCCAAAACGATGATCCGCACCTTGATGCTTAGCTTGCCAATAGTGTTGACCGTTTTGCAAGTAATTATCTTGTATTTCTATAAATTGGATAAGCATCACGCAGATATTGTCAAAGATTTAAATTATTAGTGCATGGGGGAATTTACAATGAAAATTATTACTGGTTGTTTATATCATGAAACAAATACATTTAATTCATTTCCTACATCTGTAGAAGATTTTGTTCTGGTTGAGGGAAATGAAGTGGAAAAACGTCTTGCCAGCACAGAAGTATTTAAAGATAATGGGGTGGAAATTGTACCAAGCATCTACGCAACCGCATTGTCATCAGGTACCGTGAAAAAGGAAGCGTACAGATATTTTGCTGATAAATTCTTATCTGTTCTTGAAAAAAATAAGGATATCGATGGTATTTGGTTACATTTGCATGGTTCAATGGTTGTTGAAGAGATTGGTTCTGGGGAATTGGCATTATTGAAAGAAATCAGAGCATGTATCGGATATGATATTCCAATTTCGTTAACACTGGACATCCATGGTAACCTAGCGGAGGATTTCCACCAATATGTCAACATTGTATATTCGTATCGTACAGTACCACATGTGGATCAACCGGAAGTGGAACGTATTTCAGCCCAGCTATTAGTAAATGCAATTAAAAACAATGCCAAGATTAGACCATCATTTAAGGGCTTACCAATGATTATTCCTGGTGAAAAAGCTGTTGCTGCAAGTGAACCTCTACGTTCGATACTTGATAAGTTGAAAGAATTAGAACAAAGAAAAGGGATTATCAGCGCCAACTTTTTCATTTGCCACGCATGGAATGACACGGAAAATACAAGATCCTCCATCTTTGTAGTCCCCGAATCCGAGGAGTATAAAGGGCTTGCTGATGAAGTTACGGAAGAATTGGCGAACTATGTATACGATAGGCGCCATGAATTCGAATTTAACGCAACGGTTCTTGAGCCGCAAGAAGCTATCGAACAGGCGCTTGATGAACCATCCAAGCCTGTCTTCATTTCTGATTCAGGGGATAACTCAACTGCCGGTGCACCGGGGATGAGTACCTTGCTATTAGAATCGTTGAAAGATAGAGATTTGCAGGATAAGAAAGTATTGATTTCTGCTATTTATGATCCGGATGCCTTCCATCAGTTGAATTCACATGAAGTGGGAGATCAAGTAGCTATCAAAGTTGGGACGAATATTGACAAATATAGTACGCCTGTTGAATTGGAAGGAACACTTAAAGCAAAAGGGGACCTGCTTGGATACTTGAATGCAACGAATGATAAAGTAGGGGAAACATGCACGCTGTCTATTGGAAACTTGGATGTGATTATTGCAAACCGTGGTGATTCGTTTATCACGATTAACCATTTCACCCGTGCAGGTGTCGATGTTAACGATTATGATGTGATTGTAGTCAAACAAGGCTATCTATTTGATGAGTTAAGTGCCATTTCCAAATTGGATATTCTTGCAATGACACCTGGTGCGACTTATCAGCGGATTGAGAAAATTGAGTATGAGAATATTCCTAGGCCTATCTTTCCGATGGATATGGAATAAACTTTAACGAGACTAATTTGTGTCCATATATTTTTAAGTATGAAATTAAAGATGGAACTAATAATCGAAAAATTGAGTTAAGATTTGATGAAGAGAACTTTTGTCATCTTTTGGGATTAGAAAGTATTGTAATCAGAAGTGGAAAAGTCTTTATTCAAAGATAAAATGGGTTTTCATGAATCTTCATATAACTGGGCAATAAGCATATTGACTGATCATGATGATATTGAAGCATTAGAAAAATATTTGTATCATTAGGAAAGGAAGTAAAAGCAAATTATTGTTTTTGCTTCCTTATTTTGTAAATAGGGGTTTGTGCTGGTCAGATCCCCCACCATAAAGAAATAGATAGTAAAGCAGAAATTAAAAGAAGTTATAAAGAGTACAAAATCACTGTATATGAAATTGGTAAATTGTTGGATGGGATAAATGATTGAATGGCGTTGGGTGATCATATTTGTCAGCAAATAAATGAGCGGCAGCTGGTGTATAATTCTAACTACTAATCTATCCTACAAATGGTATAATAGTCATAGAAATTTTAAAAAACTAAGGAATGCTAATATGGAACAAAAGCGATCAAATAAACAAAAGAAGCCAAGACGTCTTTGGCTGAAAATAAGCCTGGCTGTAATTTTCGTACTAGTGCTTGGTGTTGGAACATACGCATATTCGATTTACCACAATGCTAAAGAAACGGTCAATGAGAAGATGCATAAGACAGTTACTTCGATTGATCCAGTTGTTGGAAAGAAGAAAATGAATGAGCAAAAGCCATTGAACATTTTATTGCTTGGTGTTGATAAACGTCCTGGAGATAGCGGACGATCCGATGCACTAATGGTCCTTTCGTTGGATCCGAAACAAAATAAAATGCAGCTAATTAGTATACCTAGGGATACTCGGACAGAAATTGTTGGCAAAGGTACCGTGGACAAGATTAATCATGCCTATGCGTTTGGTGGTACTGATATGTCCATCGCGACGGTTGAGAACCTGCTTGATGTCGAATTGGATTACTATGTCGAAATGAACATGGATGGATTAACGGAAATGGTTGATGCTGTTGGTGGTATTACCGTTAATAACAAACTGGATTGGTACGATGAAGGTTACTATAAAAAGGGATATCATTATAGCCAAGGTGAGATTTCGCTAAATGGACCGAAGACAATGGGATATGTGCGCATGCGTCATTTGGATCCAAACGGTGACTTTGGCCGGACGAAACGCCAGCGCCAGGTTATTCAGGCAATTGTTGATAAAGGAGCAAGTGTTGCATCCGTCACGAAAATAGATAACATGATTGATGTATTGGGTAACAATATGGAAACGAATCTGGATTTTGATGATATGAAAAACTTGTTATTGAATTATAAAGACGTTCGAAATAATGCTGTTAGCTATATGATGAAAGGCAATGGCACGAAAATTGGCGGTATTTATTACTTGCAAGTTCCTGATGAAGAGATAGAGAAAGTTCATGGGATGATAGCGGAGATTAAGTCATAGACTTTTAAGATTGTTAGGCCTGCACATAATGAAATAGGAATGTGTGGGCTTTGTTTGTGTTCTGGGTTAGGGGAAACAATTGGATGAGCATTCACGTTATCTCATTAAGGCAAAATGGCAAAACCACCCTACTGGAATATAAGATTTAGATGCTTTTAGCAGTATGTTGGAATTGATTTATGACACAAGACAATAACTTTCAAACGAAGAAACGGTATCATTTAGGTGAAGATAAATGATACCGTGTTTATTATTCCAACAACCCAGCAAACCTCTGCTGAAATACCTCCACATCCGCATTCACACAGACCAGAGCATTTCCCATATCCAGGTGGCTATGAGACCTCACCCCGCATCCCATCCCGTTTCAACCGTGGGAATTGAAACAGAATAGCTAGAATGCCGCATAAGCCAATTAATACAGGGTAATACGAATAGGCCAAAATGCTGACTGGTGATATGTTTGCGGCCTCTGCTGCGACAAGAAGATGCAGCCCATAAGGAAGCAGGCCTTGAATGCTGCAGGCAAAAATATCGAGGATACTTGCCGATCTGCGTGGGTCAATGCCAAATTTGTCGGCGATATTTTTGGCAAGCGGACCGGAAACGATAATCGAAATTGTGTTATTCGCTGTTGAAAGATCTGTTGCACCTGCAATTCCGGCAATGCTGAATTCTGCGCCTTTTTTCGATTTCGTGTTTCGGGTCAAAGCATGAAGGAGATAGTCAATCCCGCCTTGATGTCTAATCACGCCAACCATACCAGCTATTAGTATGGCGAGAAACGCAATTTCAAACATGCCTGCCATGCCTTCATTAATTGTTTGAACCAAATCGATGATCGAATAGCTTCCATCGATGAGTCCGACTAATCCCGCAAACACAATTCCAACAGTGAGAACGACGAACACATTCACTCCGATCAGCGCAGTAATGAGGACACATAGATATGGCATAATCTTGACCCAGTTATAGGAACTTTGACTAATTTCCGCGTGCTGTCCCATTGTCATTACCCCAAGAATGAGACAGGTTACAATCGCTGCGGGCAAAGCAATTAAGAAATTGACTTTAAATTTATCCTTCATTTTCGTTCCTTGTGTCCGGACAGCGGCAATCGTCGTATCGGAAATGATCGAGAGGTTGTCGCCGAATAACGATCCGCCAATAATTGCAGCCATGGAGAGTGCCATCGAAATGTCGGTTTGATCGCTAATCCCAACCCCGATCGGCGCAAGTGCTACAATCGTTCCCATGCTCGTCCCCATTGACAAAGAAATAAAGCAAGCAATGATGAACATGCCCACGATTAATAAATTTTGCGGGACAATTGATAATGCCAGATTCACTGTCGAATTTACCGCACCCATCCCTTCTGCCACCCCGGAAAATGCACCGGCCAATAGGAAAATAAGGACCATCAGCATAATGTTCGGATCGCCAGCACTTTTACAATAGATATCAACTCTCTCTTGCAGCGATTCCTTGCGTCCCATTGCCAGCGCAACCGCCCCTGCAATCGCAATCGCTGCCATGACCGGAAACGCATAAAAATCCTGTAAGACAATCCCAGAGCCAATGAACAAAACTAAAAACACCACAAATGGTATAAGGGCCCACGGATTTCCATTATTATCGTTGTTCATGATGACCACCTCATTACTTTTAGAAATAAACTCGAAATGTAAAAACCTCTTCATGCAAAAACAAGAAGAGGTCTTATATTTACAAAATACGTAGGCTTTTTCTTTATCATTGTTGGGAAAAGTGACCTTCCCAAGGGGTATTTACCCTCTGCATACTTTATATTATTTTGGTTCTTTAGACAACTATTAACCATTTCCTTCTATATTATGGGTTATTTGATGGAAAAGGATGTAATTGATTGGATTCAGCGCTTATGGTTTCTGAGGATGATCATAGGAAGCAGTCCATGAGCAAACAATTAATAGGGAATTTTGGATCTTCCATGCCACCTTTCACCCCCATTCACTCGATTGTATTAGTGAAAGGGGGGATGACAAATGGCAGTAGCAGAAAAATATGATTCCACACTACGTCTAGTGCTAGATGATGGTGCGGATGTTTTGACTGGGAAACCACTTTATAAAACAAAAAACTTCAACAATGTCAAAACGGCTGCAACAGCAGATCAGTTGTACGCGATTGCACATGCAATTGCACCACTACAGGAGCGCCCGCTTTACAACATTGAACGTAGGGATAGCTCAGAAATCAGAGATGCATAAGCCTCTCGTAAATAAGGAGGAAGGGAGGGGAAACCATGAAAAAGCTTGAACTAAAATTTTTAAATAAAGAAGGGAAAACAGTTACGTATTCCTTAGAAAAACCCGTTGAACCTGTTGATCCGGCAACAATCAAAAGTGCCATGGATGAAGTCATTACCCAAAATGCGTTCACATCAACAGGCGGGGATCTCGTTTCGATCAAGAGTGCTCGAATTGTAGAGCGAAATGTTGAGGAAATTGAACTTGGTTAAGGTTGATGGGCCCCATTTTAGGTGGGGTCTATTTTGACGTTTAAATTGTCGTGATACTTTGGATGCTTTTGGAAACTATTATTTTCTGGAGTGTCCAATTTTCAAAAGCCTTGATTAAAGCGGAACACGGGCGGGATTGATTAACTTTTTCTACTACGTTTCACCAATTCGTAATACAGCGCTGTTGTTGTTAGAACGACGAGAAACACAGCAACAGAATAGGAAATTTGATAGCCATGTTGATGTGTTGTTACCCCCATCTTTGTTGAAATCCATTCCGCTCCCAATCCGGCAATCATCCATACCATGATATACCATATAAATGTTTTTTTGTTAATGCTTAAGCCATCATATAAATAAACAAAAAGATAACTGACTGGAGCAACCATGAAATACAACAGTAGATCAAATAATTCATAGCTGCTCAGATCATTTGTCTTATAAAGATCAATCAAACCTCCCCCAATGGTAAAATCAAACAGTGTTGCACAAGCAAACCCCCATATTAAAAACAATAATGTCACATCACGTGAGAATCGTTTGGGAAGCAAAAAGAAAATGGCGTATAGTACAACAAGAGCGATTAATATATATATTTCATTTTTATCAAAGTGCCCCCATAAATTCATGAAATATCCACCTCGCTCTGGGCTAATTTTTTAAATAATTGATAGGCATAATACGTGATGAGGTGCAGGATAAGAATGTAGATGACATCATAGCCGAAATTCCATTTAACATAACTAATAATATCAAAGTAGAGAGACAATGCCCTTAATCCCAGCAAGAAAACTAATGAAACAGTGATTGTTAAGATAAACTTCAAGGGGGTATTGGATTGATGTATGATATTTAATTGTGTAATTAATGTCATTGGAATGATGACACTTCTATTAAGCAAATAGGCGACATATTTGATGCCCTCTTGAGTTTCTTTGATCAGCTTCAATTCTTCAATAATAATCCACGATGCATTAATGATTATAATTAATAAGACAAGGAAGATTACTGTATTTTCGATAATGGAGAGTTTTTTCGGTAAAACGACAAATATGGCAACAATCAGCCAAGATGCCAAGAAAAAAACTGCGAATCCCATATGATGAACCTCCATTCATATGCTTCTGCTATCCTGTTATTATTATTAATTTAATGGAAAATATACGTAATGGTAATGAGAAGAAAGAAGGAAGGAGAGGAGAAGGTCGCGTAATCACGTATTTAAAAACAAAAACACATCAACTTTCTGACAAGAAGGCGGTATCATTTAGCTAAGAAATAAATGATACCGCCTTTACTAATCCAACAAAGCAGCAAACTTCCGCCGAAACGCCTCCACGTCCGCATCTACACAGACCAAGACATTCCCCTCATCCGAAAAATCCGCAATTGTATTTCCGGCTTCGTCTCCCTCTGTCACTACATTGATGTTCGCCCGTTTCACTTGAAAAAGCTCGGGGTTTGTTAAATAAAAGATGGTGCATAAATCGTGAATGACGATGGCTTTTTCTGAATATGCCTGTTTATAGTGATCAAGCATCTGATAGATCATTTCACCAACATTTCCTTGTTCGCGCAATTTTGCGATGTCATCAAAGGAAACGCTTGTCAAACGGGTCGCGTCCAGGCCGCACATGACAATTTTCATGCTAGAATCAAACACAATTTTAGCTGCATGTGGATCAGCATAGATATTGAATTCTGCTGCAGGTGTCGCGTTTCCACCTTCTACAGCTCCGCCCATTAATATGATTTGTTCAATATTCTCCTTTGTTTCCGGGAACATTTTCAACAAAAGCGCAATGTTCGTCAATGGTCCGATTGGCACAAGTGTAACGGGATCCGCTGACTTCATTATGTAATTTTTCATTTCCATGATGGCGTTATCATTTGATAGTAAATCTGGATTGGCCTCCGCTTCAAACCGGTAATCGCCTATCCCGCTGTTTCCGTGCACCTGTGATGCTGTTTTTGCCGGAAGTACGAGTGGTTCTCCTAATCCTTTGGCAATCGGTGTATCTTTTCCTAAAAAAGTAACCAAATCAACTGCATTTCTGGTCGTATTCTCTATCCCGACATTTCCGCCGACTGTCGTTATCAGTTTCACGTCTAATTCATCCGAGCGTAGTGCTGCTGTTATCGCAACAACGTCATCAATCCCCGGGTCTGTATCAATAATGATTGGTTTTGGCATGTTGTTCATTCCTTTCGTGTTGTTATGGTTGGGTGTTTTTGTATTTAGTGTCGTGTTTCTATTTTATTTCATCATGTTCATCGTTTTCTTGAACTGAAAAAAATCAATAGCTTTGGTAAGAAAGTCAGATGTGTGAGCGAATTTGGCTTGGTGTCACAAAAAAGATCATGATGTTATCATACAATGACAGGATATGCTGTGCAAATTCAATCCCATTTATATTATCCATTTCAAATGACTATAAACTAAAAGTGAAAATTGATAAAAACTTAGGCTGGGTTCGGATTAAGTAAGTTATATGAATTTAATCTGACTATTCAGTAATTTGAGTTATTAAATAATAATCACCATTTTTGACCGCCCTAGTTGTATTAAGCCGTTCCTTGTATACATCACTATTATTATATATAATGTATATGAGGTGATTAACTATGGATTATGAAAGAAAAGTTAGAAAACAAGTTTACCTTGAGCCTGAGCAAAATAAGCGAGTAAAACAATTATCCGCGCTAAATGGCAAGACGGAAGCAGAAATTATTAGGGAAGCCATTGATAATTATCTGGTAAATAACCGAGCAAACCAAAAAGATCCGTTATTTGAACTGGTTGGATTAGTAAAGAATGGTGCAAAAAATGGATCCGTGGAACATGATCAGGATATTTATTTATTTGAAAAAGGAGACACCCATGAAGAGAAGTAAATTATTTATCGATACTGGGGCGTGGATTGCGCTAACCGTAGAGAGTGATCATTTTCATAACAAGGCCCAGACCTATTTGAAAAGCCTTGATTTATCCGTTAAACGTTTTTCTTCCAGTTATGTCATCGCAGAAACCTATACCTGGTTGCGATATCACGAGGGGTTCAAATATGCGGGAACCTTTCTCGATGTCATCAATCGATCGAAAGCAAGCGGTATGTTGGATGTTATCGTTGGTGAAAGAGACACACTAGAAATATCAGAACAGCTTTTGAGGGATTTTCCAGATCAACGTTTATCTTATGTCGATGCAGTCAGTATGGCAATTATGAAAAAGGAAGAGATTAACAAGGTATTCGGATTTGATCATCATTTTTACGTGATGGATTTTGAAGTGGTTCCATATTTGTGAAAAAGCTGAGAACACTCGTGACTTTAGTCATGAGAGATTCAGGGCGGATTTTCAAACGGCGCAGCAAAAACTCTATCGTTCTCAAAAGGAAATGGAAAACAATCAACTAACCTATGATTTGAATATCGATTTTTCACAAGTAATCGACGAATCGTTACGCGTGACTTTTCATGTAACAGATTCGAAAAATCCATCGAATACAAAGACATTTTTGGCTACAGGAAATGCGGATTTGTCCCAGGCAATACAGCTGAATCAAGCGGGTACTGTTTATAACATAACGATCGATATTAAAGGGAAAACAAAAGAAGGATATGTTTTTGGACGAACGGTGGTGGATTCGGTTTATTATTAGATGCTGGGATCAATGCCCTGGTATGTTGATGATGGTGGAGATGTTGTGAATCTGGGAGATTGTTCATGATCCCTTTTTGAATAGTAGAGTCTAGAGAAATTTAGTTTTGTTTGCGATCCAAAACGAATGAATGATGATAATTGAACTGTGTATAAAGCTGTTTGGCCTATTTTGTTTTCCGGAAAAGGTTGAATGGCTTTTTTGTTATATGAATAGGATAGTTGCGTTCCTATCATTGATGAACTAGGCATTCTGTAGCATTGACAAAAAGTTGGGAATTATTGATAGTAAAAATAAATAATTAAATGTTTGCTATTGGTTGTTTTCGGCGTAACGTCCTATAGAAAAAGGGGAAAACGTGAGAAAAACAGCGGTATTTCAAGAAAAGTTAATTTTATAGAAGGAGGCGAATAACATGTCTACGGAAATAAAAATTGAGCAACATCCAATCAAGCAAGCTATTTCTGTACTGGAAGGATCGGCACAAAACTTTGAATCTGCTTTTCCAGAAAAAATTGCAGGGGAAAATCAACTCGATCTTTTGGATCAGCTAAATCAATTAAACCGTGCTTATTCATCTTTGATGGAGTCCTATAAATTATTGTTGCTTCATCTTATTAACACAACTGAAGGATCTGTTGAGTCACTCATCGAAACAGACCAATTGCTGGCAGACTATATGACGTATTTGAAATAGCTGAGATAACAATCAGTTTCAACTGGAAAAAGTGGGTCCTAAACATATGATACGAGGAGGGATGGGATGAAGACTTTGGATTCCTCTACTTTGCATGAAGGAATCGATGCAACACTTAAAGAAATCAACCATGTTCAGAGTAAAGTAACCGACGTGCAAAAAGGCGTTCGTGGCATAATTGATTTAGAGAGTTATTTAAAGGGAAAACGGGTGAATCGATCCGCTCCTTTTATGAAGGTATTCACGGACCATTTTTAATCTATCTGTACCAGTCGTTAACCCATTACAGGCAAACATTAGAAAAGCTGCAACAGGCCGTCCGATCCTATGAGTCAAATGAAAATGGATTCGTTAGGGAAGAATTTCTGGATTACGATGTTCAAAATGGATTCAATAAAGCAGAACAGGTACGGGAGGGCTAGTTGACGAGGCAAATGCAATTATAGCCAGTGTTTCTGATCTTGTTTCCATACCTTCAATTGACATGGAGGAATTTAGCTTCATGGTGCAGAAGGGAAAAAAGAAAACGAAAAATGATATAGAGCAGTTGCATGACCTAGATCACCAACAGACAAAAGCATTAAGTAAGGCAGGAGAAGATCTGGAGTTGCTCCATCAATACATAAATGAAATGACACGCATGTTTGCTTCTGATTACTAGATCACCACTTTTGATGCATTAACAGCCATACAGCTGCCCACGCTTCCTTTGATTTTACAAGAAGTGTACCCGATCCCGGAGGAAACAGAAGAAACCAGTTTATGGATCAAGATAAAAGATGGTGCTGTAAAGGTTGGAAAAGGGGTGTACAATACGGGTAAAGGAGCAGTGCTTGGTGGTGCTGATGTTGTCAAAGATACGGCTGTTGGTATCGGAAACACCATTATACACCCGTTTGAAACCATGGATTCCATGGCGAATATGGTGTTACATCCTTTCAATACCAGCCAATACATTGGTAGCGCAATAGCGGAGTCCTATGAGCGTGATATGGTCAATGGTGATGCTGAAAGTCGTTCGCATTGGGTAACGTATGCACTGGGTACAGCCGTCACAACCGTGTTCGGTACAAAAGGTGCAGGAACGGTAACGAAGACTGGTGTGGCAACTACAAAAGCAGCAGCAACAAAAACTACAGCAGCGGCCGGTAATACCGTGAAAAATATGGATTTTTCGCAGTATTTACCTTATGGACCGCAGTATCAATTGGCTGGTGGAGGTAAGGTTCCTTATAATGTAGTGGATGGGGAGTTTTTGAAGGATCAGTTGATTTTGAAGGCTGAGAGATTGTCGGGGACAAAGGGGAAGGAAAGCAGAGCTGATAATTCAAATGTAAAAGTTAATGGGGAGCCAAAAATTTGGAATAAAGTTAATGGAACAGCAGAAAACATCCCAAATACAGAGATTCCTGCTACTTTTCAAATTGAACTTAAAGAAAATATTAGCTACATTAATCCCCAAACGGGCAGTAATACACTGTGGACTAATTCTAATGCAACTAAACACATGGGTGAATATATTTCTAGATTTGGAAGTGACAGCGACAGTATAGGGGTTCGCAGTCAAGTGATGTTAGAAAGTTATTATAAATCATTAAACGGTGCAATGAATAATTTACAAACAATACCTCGGGGTCGGAATTTTGGGGTTTATGGTAACTGGGAACTTGGAATTAATACAGAAACAGGCGTTGTATATCATGCTAGAATGATAAATTAAGAAAGGAATCTATTATTATGCAAATTAAAAAAGTCGTAAATTCAGATGTGTATAAGAGAACATTTGAACCAATGGGTAAAGGATTACTATTGTTTGAAATTAAAAAGGATATTAGCAGAAACGGTCAAAACTACCACTTTTTTTATGGAAATGGTAAAAAACCGCCTTTAGATTTATCAATAAATCCAGACGATAATACAATTGAATATATAAGCTTTCTTCTTCAAGATGAAAAAATAGTGTCAAGAAAACGGGAAGATACTGTCTTCTTCTTTAAGGAAGAGAATATCGCCATAAGCGACAATAATTTTTCAAGCGATAGACCTCATATAGATTTTTCAAGGGAATTTGAAATAGCACTATTGAATGATAATAAAATTGCTATAGTGAGTAAGGATGTCAAAAGTGACTTAATTGGTTATAGAATCGATACGTCAAATTATATCCTATTTCAGGAGGGTATTTTTAGTGGGTTTTTGATGGAAAATATTTCAACTAATGAATGGGAAGCAATTAAAGAATCAGATGGGTTATAAATTTAATTCATTTAGACGGATTCGATATGACTTATTTCTTACATTCGGAGAACCTTGATTGGCTGATTGCCTGTTAGGGTTCTTAATTGTTTAAGGAGATAGTTCATAAACTAGATACACGATTCTACTGGGCGAGCAACGCGTGACATAGATATGACGAATCATGGAAGTGTTTCTGATCTTGTTTCCATAGCTTCAATTGACATGGAGGAATTTAGCTCCATGGTGCAGAAGGGAAAAAAGAAAACGAAAAATGATATAGAGCAGTTGCATGACCTGGATCATCAACAGACAAAAGCATTAAGTAAGGCAGGAGAAGATCTGGAGTTGCTCCATCAATACATAAATGAAATGACACGCACGTTTGCTTCCGATTACTCGATCACCACTTTTGATGCATTAACAGCACTACAGCTGCCCTCACTTCCTTCGATTTTACAAGAAGTGTACCCGGTCCCGGTGGAAACAGAAGAAACCAGTTTATGGACCAAGATAAAAGATGGTGCTGTAAAGGTTGGAAAAGGGGTGTACAATACGGGTAAAGGAGCAGTGCTTGGTGGTGCTGATGTGGTTAAAGATACAGCGGTTGGTATCGGAAACACCATCATACACCCGTTTGAAACCATGGATTCCATGGCAAATATTGTGTTACATCCCGTCGATACCGGCCAATACATTGGTAACGCAATAAGGGAGTCATATGAGCGTGATATGGTCAATGGTGATGCTGAAAGTCGTTCGCATTGGGTAACGTATGCACTGGGTACAGCCGTCACAACCGTGTTCGGTACAAAAGGTGCAGGAACGGTAACGAAGACTGATGTGGCAACTACAAAAGCAGCAGCAACGGCCGGTAATACCGTGAAAAATATGGATTTTTCGCAGTATTTACCCTATGGACCACAGTATCAATTGGCTGGTGGAGGTAAGGTTCCTTATAATGTAGTGGATGGGGAGTTTTTGAAGGATCAGTTGATTTTGAAGGCTGAGAGATTGGATGGTTCAAAGGGAAGCTCAAAGAATATATTTTCGAGTAATACTTTAAATGAAAAACAAAGTGAAATTATAAGGTCCGTCGAAAATGGAAAGATTATTTTAAATACTACTAAGCAAAAAGGCAATTATGGTGAAATGAAAATGGATGATTATTTCGAGAGTAAAGATTATACAAGAATTAGTACTGATAGGGTTACTGATTTAGATGATAAAATAATAAAAGGAATTGACGGTGTCTATGAAAATTCCAATCCACCACCAAAATATGTTATTGGAGAAGCGAAATACGGTAGCTCTAGATTAGGAAAAACGAAAAGTGGTAAGCAAATGAGTGATCAGTGGGTTGATGGTAATAAAAGACTTGAAAAATCTGTAGGAAAGAATTTGGCTGATAAAATTATTTTGGAAGAAATGTTGAATGCAAAGAATGTTGAGAAGGTTTTAATTCGAACTACTATTGATGGAAATGTAAAAAAATTTACTGTTGATGATAATGGGAGAATAATAAAATAAGGAGGGTTTCATGGTGGTTAGGGACAAAATGAAAAACGAAAAGTATTATATTGACTATATAGAAGAAGAAAATGAAAGGATCGCTAAATTTGAATCGATGGTGGAGCTGTTAACTAAGAACAGAGGCCCCAACGATAAAGGGGTGAAAAAAGGTAATTATCATATTTATGGACTAAAGTTTAGTAAATTAACAGCAATGTATTCTTTAGGAGTATCCCTTGAAGAAATAAAAGAATTTTACCCGGAAGTTGTCAATATAATGGAAAAAGCTTGGAATTCGGATAGCGGTTATGTAGAAATGCTTTGGATGTTATCCATTGGAAACATGCTGAAAATAGATGATAAACAATTTGATAGGCTAGTCAAATTGATAGAAATACAAAAGGTAGAGGATTTCCTATATGATTATTTAATCCAAGCGAAGCAAACAAAAAATTGGCAACAAATTACCGGGAATCTGTTATATGAAACACCCTATTTAACCTTAAAACAAATTATTGAGAGCAACGATAAAAACTATCAAAGCACAACATTAAAAAAATATCTGGAAATAGATTGGTATGAGGGTCATGATGATATGGGATGGTACGCTTCTCATAATAGTAAACATGACATTTATAGCGGTTATTGGAGTTTTGAAAGCGGAGCAATTGCCCAGATATTGAAGCTTAACGATAACGATCTTAAAAATACAACCTATTATCCGTACGACATGGTACATTATCAGGATAATTGAATTTGTATTGAAGCTTGGTATTTTAGTCAAAGAATATCGCGAATTAGGATTCAAGGATAGGAACGGTGGATTTATTTTAAAATACTTTCAATTTTAGGTTTAATCGATGAGGGATTGACTTTAGGGGATGAAGTGTTTGAATTTAAGCTGACTCTTAATGATAATAATGAGCCAGTTAATGATGATTTACAGGATTTGTTCTTAGCGTACGTTGAGGAAACTAGATAGAGTGAAACCAATAATAAGTGGCGGTTATTTTAAAGATAACGCTTGTTTTAAAAATAATTTTTGGACCAGGATGATAACTACTATACTGATTTTGAGTAAGTAAAAGGTCATCATTTAACCATCCAACCCTACGAACCAAATGCGATTATAGCCAGTGATTCCGATCTGGTATGGCGGGTGGTAAAATTGTCTTAATAATTATAACGGTGCTTGGTGTTTTGGATCGACGAAAGCCATATCGAGTTACTAGTGGTGTATATGGCAATCGAAAAATGAGCCACATGGCAACTCAATATTGAGCCACCATAAGTTTGTGAATTTTATTTACCACAAAACTTAATTGGATTTATATGGAGAGGCGGGCATGATACCCTGATTAGGGGTGCGAAATCTTTCCCACCGCACGCTTTCGCAAAGTAATCATGCCCGTAGAGGTTCCATGTCAATCCTGCCCAGTAATAAAATATATTATCTAAGTTTGTGAATTCCTCTAATTTCAAGTGGCTCAAAATTAGTTGCGAAATGGGCCAAATTTCAATTGCGAAATACAACTAGCTATTATTGATACATCAACTGACTACAAAATATTTAATAGAAGACTTAATAATTGGGCTAGAGACTAGAAGATGGCATTTCATCTTTGCCAAAAGAATTAAGATTAGAATAGGAGTGTGTATTGCTAATGGAAAAAAAGGGATAGTCTCCATATGGTTGGGTAACGTTAAGGAGGAATATGACTTAAAAGAATATGTGGACCTGAAATACGATGAAGAGGGAGAGTCTATCCCTTCAAAATTTTATGTAGATTTTAATATTGATATGGACGAGACAGATGAAGATTTTATAGAAAAAGCAGTATTAGTACAAAAGAGTAATAATATTTCTGATCTATTGGAGGGATGTTCATACGATGAAATTATTCTACCCAAAATAAGCGAGAGTGTTAACTTAAATAAGTATTATAATGCTGTTCACTAGCGTTGCATAAAACTAGTCGGAATGTTCTGTAAACATCATTTCTGTAATTTTTGCCAAAAAGTCAAAGTCCAATTAAAGGTGGCTCTGTCCATCTGGTAAAATTATACAATTAATACAAATTAATACAACCTACGACAATATCATTTATTACGGTACTGTCTTATTTTCAAATCGATGTAGCCAAATGTAAGCTGGTTTCCATAACGCGGCCTTTAACCAACGAGTAATTCGAAGCAGTGATTTTTTGCTTTTCGTTTCCAGTTGGATGAGCACATGCAAACAATAGGTGATGAGCGCAATATAGATTTGATTTTGTAACGCTGTTTCACTCATTCCGTAAAAATGTTTGATTTCCACGTGCTGCTTTAACCATTTGAAAAATAATTCGATTGCCCAGCGTGATCGATAAATATCACTAATTTCTTGTGGTTCCAAGTCAAATCGATTCGTGATTAATCGAAGGATGTTTCCCTTCGTATCCATCACTTCAAGAAGACGAAATACGTTTTCGCACCGATTTTGTGTGGATCCTATGTAAACCATTCTGTCAGATAGAACCGATGATTCAGCTGGAACGGAAAAGGAACATACTTCACGAATGACGGCATTTTTCTTAATTCTGGATGCAAAGAAGTATCCTTCGTCTGTCATCCTGTCAAATCGTTCGTAATCCACATAGCCGCGATCAAAGACGTACATGGCTTCCTTGTCATCAACGAGAACTTCAAGCTGATTACGATCATGTTCTTTCGCCACTGTGATCTCAGCTTTCTCAGGATAGACTGTATCTTTATCCATGAAAACGAGTCGTAAATGTAGTTTCACACCAGCCTTTGTTTTACGGAACTTTGCCCACTTATAATTGGTTAGGTTAAGAGGCAAAGTGCTAGAATCGATAATTATGGCAAATTCTTGTAGGCCTTATTGTGATATCCACGTATCTGCTGCACAAGATCGGAAAACAGGGTCGCTAGTATGGATGGATCAATTTCTTTATTCTTGCGAGAAAGCTGTGATGCGCTAATCGATTCAAAACCAACAGCTTCCTGAAAGTCTGCATCCAATAAAGCGTCACTTAATGCTTGGAGCCCTTCCGTTTCATGTACTTGTGCATAGAGCATCAGTTTAATGTAGGCTTCAGTCGTAAGTTTTTTGGTATAGCTATCTTGATTTAAGTTTTTAACTTGATTAAAAAGATTTTTAGTATTTATAGGTGCAATCCATTTACCAAATGCTGATTTTGGTGTATTCTTGTCCATATTGTTGGTCCTTTATATTGGATTTGGACAGGAAAACCACCTGACCTATTCATTATAAAGGATTTTTTGTTGTCTATACAGCCAAAAATTGAACATTGCCAATATTTTTTATTATTAAATTTAATTAATGCAACGCTAGTGAATGCTGTTATATTAATGTATAATTTTGAGTACGATAACGAGGTAAATTCTTCAAGTAAATTTGATTATATTACTTCTACCAGTTACGAGTGATAGTTTTTTTGGAAGGTTAAATTAGGCTATAATTATTTGAAGAATGCCCGGTTAGTTACATTCTCTCCATGGGTAATTCCTGTCAAATAAACCCCCGATGTATTTGCAGGTGGGGTTTATTTGACTTACCCTATATTATTAGAAATAAAAAGCCCAGAGAAAAGCCAATATGAGTCAAATGAAAATGGATTCGTTAGGGAAGAATTTCTAAATTACGATGTTCAAAATGGATTTAATAAAGCAGAACAGGTAACGGGAGGGTTAGTTGACGAGGTAAATGCAATTATAGCCAGTGTTTCTGATCTAGTTTCCATACCTTCAATTGACATGGAGGAATTTAGCTTCATGGTGCAAAAGGGAAAAAAGAAAACGAAAAATGATATAGAGCAGTTGCATGACCTGGATCATCAACATTAACGATAGCAATCTTAAAAATACAGCCTATTATCCGTATCACATGGTACATTATCAGGATAATTAAATTTATATTGAGGCTTGTTATTTAGTCAGGGAATACACTGAACTAGGATTCAAGGATGATAGATAATGAAGAGTTAATAGTAAACCTAAATGAAGATGGTATAGTTTCTGACTACAAAGTAACTACGGATTAATGGAATTTGCTTTCTTTTCGGTGAACTAGTTTCCCCTCATTTTGGTTTGATGTGTAACTAATCCCTGTTCTGTGAGTAGGGATTATGTAATGTTTTATGAAAAAAAGATATTAATGCTGTTGGAAATTACTAGCGGAACGGGTTATGGGAAATAAAGGATATATATAATATTTCCTAAAGATATGGAATATATATGTAAATAGGTTTATCTATATATATGAGATCAGAATGGAGGGATTTGGACGTAACATCGCTTTGAGCTTATGGCTGGGAAGCTATCCCGCATGTTGCAGATTATGAGGATTTTGCTGCGTTGAATTTTAGTTACTTATACATAATTTACTGATTTGCCCCTAATTTAATTTAGGGGTTTTTTGGCAATCGGTTAGATACAGATAAGATCTCTGCTAAATTGATGGTGGTAATGATGGTGGAAATGTTGTGGTTTCGGGAAATAGTTTTAGTAGATATGCCTGAAAAATGAAGTGGGTAATGGGAATAGTTGTAATGAGAAACAGAGGGAAGCGGGGGATGATTTGGCTTTGTGGGAGAAAATAATAACTATAATTGAATTTAGGGGAATACGTTTGATCCACTTTGATTGATTTCCAAAAATATTGGATAGCTTTTTTGTGTTGTGTGAGGAATGGTTAATCATGGCTAGAGGATTTCAAACTACCGGATAGTTATCAGTTGGTATTTTTAGTGATTTGATTATCTGGACATACTGGTTTCTAAGCATGTGTTTTTGAAAGGCTACAGCTATACTGCGTTGCACCAAGTTCTTTTAGTGTAGTAGTGGGATATACAATGAACCAGTTTATTTATGCGGGTTTATGTCCAAATCAATATATCAGTTGACAAAAAAGGGGAACTTACTATGTTTGAGGTACTATTAATCACTTCCGCCATAGCATTAATGTTTTTGTTCAGGGACCGGGATAATAATAAATATGAAACCGTTTATAGTGGTGATGAATCAACATTAAGTGAAGCTAACGTATATTATTGGCTGTTAAAAAATAATAAAATTCCTTTCAAATACCAAATCCCATATAATTGGAAGAATTTTTATCAATTTGGATACCAGAAAAGCCCTGTCTATATTAAAGTAGCTAGAAATGATGCGGTAAGGGCTAGACGAATAATATGGTTGTACAGGAAAGAGAAAATGAAAATGGAAAGGAATATTGGAAGATAGGGTGGGACATGGGGACAGGTTAGGTGTCCCAGCTTGAAATGTGCATGAGCGTTGACATTGCGGGTGGGACAAGGGACCTGTCCCCATGTCCCGGTTTTTATCTATCTACTATAATGTGGTAAAATTAGCCTAGTAACAATTGTGCCGGATGGTCGGAAGTGTGACATTCTAAAAAGAAGAAAGAAGATAAATGGAATAAGGACCAAAACGCATTTACAGCCGTGATTTGATGGTGTATCATAGTTTATCGGTTATTTAATGCCTGCTTTTTGGAGCGAATAATTAATATAATAACAATCTTTTAGAGGAATATAGTGGGAGTTTGTTTGAAACCATATAAATACGAGGAGTCTATTATGGAAAAGAGAACGAAACATAAAAAGTCCAGAAAATTATGGTTAATAATTCCTTTAGCCATTATTGTTGTGCTGATAATGGGTGTTGGCATATATGCGTTTTCCATTTATAACAATGCGAAACAGACAGTCAACGAAAAAATGCATGAGCCAGTGGAATCGATTGACCATAAACAAGCGAAGAAGAATGTGAAAGCGACAAAGCCATTAAATATTTTGCTGTTGGGTGTGGATGAGCGCGCAAATGACAGAGGGCGTTCTGATGCGTTAATGGTGCTTTCTTTAGATCCTGAGAGTGACAAAATGCAGTTGGTTAGTATCCCACGTGATACTCGAACAACTATTATTGGTAAAGGATCCGAAGACAAGATAAATCATGCCTATGCATTTGGCGGCGCTGATATGTCTGTTGCAACAGTGGAGAATTTCCTGGATATTTCGCTTGATTATTACGTCCGGATGAATATGGAAGGCTTGCAGGAGCTTGTTGACCAGCTTGGAACGATTACGGTGGACAATGAAATCGAGTGGAATGATGGGAAGTACGATTTTGACCTGGGTCCGGTTGAAATGGATGGGGATAAAACGATGCACTTCGTTCGCATGCGTAAGAAGGATCCAAATGGTGATTTTGGTAGAACAAAACGTCAACGCCAAGTGATTCAAGGCATTGTTGATAAGGGTGCAAGCGCTGGATCTGTTAGTAAGATTAATGGTGTAATCGACATTCTTGGAAACAATATGGCAACAAACTTGGATTTTGATGATATGAAAAATTTGATGAGTGGATATAAGGATACAAGAAAAAATGTTACGAGTTATATGATGAAAGGGAACGGAACCAAAATTGACGGTGTGTATTACCTGATGATTCCTAATGAAGAGGTTGAGAAAGTGCATGGGATGATTGCGGGTGTGGATATATAGGGGGTGAGGGCCTGCGCGGGTGCGTGGGTCTTTTTTTGCGTCAGCCAACAGGAGTTTTCATCTTCTGGGACAAGAGACCTGTCCCCGCGTCCCAGCTCAAACTTAAAGCCCCGTCTGAATATGGCGCTGGGACAAGGAACCTGTCCCCATGTCCCCTGGGATGAAATGGGTATTGACAACAAAAAATCATTTTTAAAAATATATTGACAATAGGTTGCCATGATGCTAAACTCTACTTAAACATATGAAAGCGCTATAATTTTAATTACTGGAGGGGGATTATGGTATGAAGAAGAGTTTTCTGTATTTAGGTATCTTACTATTGGCAATTGTCGGGCTGGCAGGTTGCTCAGGTGGGGACGACGATGAGGCTTCAGCTGATGGGGGTAATGGTGATAAGGATTATGAGTTAAAGTTTGGCTTGGTGGCTGGGAATCAACAGGTTGAATACAAAGCCGTTGAAAAACTAGCAGACTATGTAAATGAAGAAAGTGATGGTCAATTAACAATTAAGATTTATCCAAATTCACAGCTTGGTGATGATCGTGCAATGCTTGAACAGCTTCAAGAAGGTACATTGGATATGACGCAAGCTGAGGGTGGACGATTCGGTATTTGGGTACCTCGCGCATCATTATTGGGACTACCGTATGTGGTAGATGACTTTGAACAATTAAAGGCAGCAATTCATAATACCGAGTATGGAAAAGGCTTGTTAAGTGAATTGGAAGAAGAACATAACTGGAAGATTGTTGCTTCATCGTATAATGGTACACGTCAAACGACATCAAACCGTGCTATTAAATCACTTGACGATATGGAAGGATTAAAATTACGTGTTCCTGAAGCTGATACATTACTAGATTATGCGAAATTCACAGGTGCTTCTCCTACACCAATGGCATTTACAGAAGTATACACTGCACTACAAACAAATGCCGTTGATGGTGAGGAAAATCCACTCACAACAATTGATGCACAGAAGTTTTATGAAGTACAGGACTATTTGGCATTAACGAACCACGTTGTTAACGATAATGAATACGTTGTTAGTACGAAGACATTAGAAAAGTTACCTGATGACTTAAAACAGATTCTAATTGATGGAATTGAAATGGCTGCAGAGGAACATACAAACATGGTTAAGAAACAAGAGGAAGAACTCGTATCTAAATTTGAGGATGAGGGCGTAACTGTTACAGAACCAGATTTAGAAGAATTTAAAAAAGCTGTGTCTGAAGCATATCCAAAGTATTTAGAGGAAATTGGTGATGGTGCGGAAGATTATTTGAAACAAATTCAGGAAGCAAAATAAAAAGCTCAGGTGAATTATATGAAAAAATTTTTTGCTAACCTGGAAGAAATCATTGGAGGGTCATTATTTATTATCATGTTAATAATCTTGACCCTGCAGATTTTTTCTAGACAAATTATGGACTCGCCACTAACATGGTCCGAGGCATTGGCTAAATTTATATTCGTTTATGTTGGCTATTTATCTATTTCATTTGGTATTAAAGAAAGTAATCACGTTTTGATCGATTATTTTGTTAATAAATTTCCGAAGTTAATTCGGAGTACGATTTACTATGTATTCCAGGCTGCTATTTTTATTGCGATTTCTATTATGGGATATTTAGGCTATGAAATGGCATTGCGTAAAGTGCCGGTCGAGATTGTTTCCTTAAATATTTCTTATATGTATATGTACATTGCCTTACCATTGATTTCTATTCTAATTTTATATCGACTTGTTGAGGTGAATGTAAAACAAATCAAGAATAAAAGTGAGGTGAAATAAATGAGTGCACTTACAATACTTATCGGCTGGCTTGTACTGTTGTTTTTAGGGATGCCGGTTGGATTCACACTGATCATCGCTGCACTTGTTTATTTTGCCACTAATGATTGGGAAATGGCATACTTTTCAGCTGCAAAATTAATTGACAGTATTGATACATTTTCTCTATTGGCAGTTCCGTTTTTCATATTAACTGGATCTTTAATGAATTCATCTGGAATAACAGAGCGTATTTTTAACTTTGCTAAGTCATTTGTTGGTCATTTTACTGGCGGTCTAGGCCATGTAAATGTTATGGCAAGCCTTCTTTTTTCCGGGATGTCTGGTTCAGCGTTAGCGGATGCTGGCGGTATTGGCCAGTTGGAAATAAAATCGATGCGTGATGAAAAGTATGATGATGATTACGCAGGTGGTCTGACGGCGGCTTCAGCGATTATTGGTCCGATCATTCCTCCAAGTATTCCACTGATTATTTATGGGGTTGTCTCCGATCAGTCGATTGCTTCATTATTTTTGGCTGGTGTCATTCCAGGGTTGATTATGACAGCTTCTTTAATGGTTATGGCATACTTTTGGGCAAAAAAACGTGGCTATCCAAAGGCTAAAAAAGCCACAATGAAAGAACGATTTTACCATTTTAGAAAATCATTTTGGGCATTGCTCACACCGGTCATTATTATTGGCGGTATTTTTTCGGGGTATTTTACACCAACCGAAGCTGCTGTAATTGCTACGTTATATGCAATGTTTTTAGGGTTTTTTGTTTATAAAGAATTGACATTGAAAAAGTTCTTTTTAAATGTTGTTGATTCGATGCGGTTGACGGGGATTGCGGTGTTGATGATTGTCGGGGTTGAATTTTTTGGCCAAATGATTGCAATTGAACAAATACCGATACAAGTTGCTGACTTCTTCTTAGATGTATCATCAAACCCAATCGTACTATTGCTACTGATAAACGTACTATTAATCTTTTTAGGAATGTTTATTGAATCATTGGCATTATTGATTCTGTTAATACCTATCCTAGTTCCAGTTATTGTAAGTGCTGGAGTAGATCCGGTTCATTTCGGAATCATAGTTATATTAAATCTTATGATTGGTATTTTAACTCCACCGATGGGAATGGCTTTGTTTGTCGTATCTAAGGTCGGAAATATATCGATGAAAACAATTACTAGAGGGGTTGTTCCATTTTTAATTCCGCTAGTAATAACGTTGCTAGTCATTACTGTGTTCCCGCAGTTGGTGTTATTTTTACCAAATGCATTAAATCCGTAAGTTTTCAGGGGAAAAATACCTTGCTCGGGGTTTTTCTCCTTTTTTCATTTACCTGCTATACTAAAAATACTTAATTAGAAATTGCTTTAAAGGACGGGGTTGTATGTCAAATAAAGATTTTCAAGGAAATCAGAAAAAGCCGACCGTGATTATGGAACAGAATAAGCCAATCTTTACGAAATCAGAGCAGAAAATCTATACCTACATTAATGAGAATATGGACAAAGTTTTATATGATTCACTAACTGAACTTTCTGAAGCGAGCGGTGTAGCAGAGGCGACAGTATTGCGTTTCTTTCGTAAGCTTGGATTTAAGGGGTTTCAAGATTTTAAATTCCTCTTGGCGCAGGAACGAACAATGCATCCTAATCATGACAATGATGGAACGTTTATTGAAAAGATTCGCAACAATATTGTGCAGGCCATTAATGACTCATCGGAAATCATTGAGATGGATACATTGCAACAGTGTGTGGATATAATTGATTCGTCAAATGATGTCGTTATTTTTGGTGTTGGCTCATCGGGAATTGCTTGTCACGATATGCATAATCGCTTAATGCGAATCGGGAAACACGCCGAAGTAATTACAGATCCACATTTCCAAGTCATGCGCGCTTCGACCATGACGAAGGAAACTGTTGTTATAGCTGTTAGTCTCTCGGGTAGTACGAAGGATATTTATGATTCCGTAGAGATTGCGAAGGCGAGTAATGCTGCGGTTATTGCATTGACCAATTATGTGAAATCACCACTAACGAGACTATCGGATCATGTATTATTATCCTCAGCTAAGGAAAACCCCTTAGATAGCGGTTCATTAGTGTCTAAAATTTCGCAGTTGTATATAATTGACTTGATTTGTACGGGACTTACGATGAAAAACGTAGAAAAGGCAAAAGAAATTAAGATGAAAATTAGCGAAAATGCCGCTAATAAACTGTATTAATGTTAGTAGTGACAATTAATTATCATTTTTATTATATTATTGACAGTTTAATTTCAATGGTGGTATGATTTGTGTATTAAAAGCTTATGTTTCATGTATGAATGAAGGTATTAGTCAACAACTGAGGGGAATTTAAATGAATATACTTGATAAGGTAAAAGGACAATTAATTGTTTCATGTCAAGCACTGGAAGATGAACCGCTCTATAGTTCATTTATTATGAGCAAGATGGCGCTTGCAGCTAAACTTGGCGGTGCGGCGGGAATACGTGCGAATACAGTAGAAGATATTCGTGCCATTAAACAAGAGGTCGACTTGCCGATCATTGGGATTATTAAAAAAGATTTTCCGGGCAATGGCGTTTTTATTACACCAACTATCCAAGAAGTAGATGAACTTTATCGTGAAGGTGTTGATGTCATTGCTTTTGACGCAACTCAGCGCGAGCGGCCTGATGGTAAGTGTTTCGATCAATTTTTTAAAGCTATTAAATTGAAATATCCAGATCAACTTTTTATGGCTGATATTTCAACTGCAGAAGAAGGAATGAAGGCAGCCCAAGCAGGAGTAGACATTGTTGCTGCTACACTTGCAGGGTATACGCCATACTCGAAGGAAATCAAGCCGATGGAATTAGTACAGGAACTTGTAACAAAAGTTGATGTGCCTGTCATTGCAGAAGGTAATTTTGATACACCAGAAAAGGCGAGCAAGGCACTTGAAGCGGGGGCACACGCAGTTGTCGTGGGAAGTGCGATTACACGGCCGAAACATATTACAGAAACATTTGCTCAAGCGATACAAAACAGCAAAACCATACAAATAGGGGAGGATGCTTGACATGAAGGGTATTTTTACAGCGCTGATGTGTGCTTTTGATGAAAACGGAAATATAGATGAAAAAGGTTTGCGGGAAATTGTTCGTCATAATATTGAGGAATCAAAGGTCGATGGTCTTTATGTGAATGGAAGTACGGGAGAAAGTTTCATGCTTACTACTGAAGCTAAAAAGCGTATTTTTGAAATTGTAAAAGACGAAGGCGGCGATCAAGTGAAATTAATCGCTCAAGTCGGATCTTTGAATATAGATGAAGCGGTTGATCTTGCTAAATTTGCTACAAAGCTAAACTATGATGCTATCTCTGCTGTTACACCGTTCTATTACAAATTTGATTTTGAAGAAATTAAGGATTACTATGAAACGATTGTAAATAGTGTCGATAATAATTTGATTATTTATTCCATCCCAGCGTTAACTGGGGTAAATATGAATTTGGATCAATTTGGTGAATTGTTAGCACATGACAAAATTATTGGTGTGAAATTTACGGCACCGGATTTCTTCCTATTAGAACGATTGCGCCATGCATTCCCAGACAAATTAATTTACTCAGGATTCGATGAAATGCTGTTGTCTGCAAGTGTTTTGAATGTTGATGGTGCGATAGGAAGTACGTTTAATGTAAATGGGAAGCGTGCTCGTGATATTTTTGAATTAGCACAAAACGGAAATGTTGCCGAAGCATTGGAAGTTCAAAAAGTGACGAATGATTTGATTGCAGGCATTCTTGATAATGGACTCTATCAAACGATCAAAGAAATGCTGAAATATAAGGGTGTTCATGCTGGTTATTGTCGCAAGCCTATGAAACAACTTCCAGAAGAGAAAGTTGCCCGTGCTCAGGAACTTGCTAAAAAATATATGTAAGTGGTAAAGAGATAAAAAATGCGGACGTTTTTGCATTGTAGGAAAGCAATATAGAGCTTGTATACGAAAATGCCGGCACGTGTTCATACTGGTTGAGGTGTATGCCGGGCTTTTCTATTCTCTTTCTACTTAACAAGGAGTAAAGCTAATGGAATTAATCGTTATCGATATTGGCGGAACAGCGATAAAATATGGTGTGCTTGATGAACATGAGAATCTATTGTTTCGCGAAAGTATTCCATCTGAGGCACATCTTGGCGGTAATGAATTGATAAAGAAAGTTTTACGTATTTGTGATCAAGTGAAGCGTAAGTGGGATGTCTTCGGTGTCGCAATTAGTTCGGCGGGACAAATTGATAGTGAGCATGGTGTTGTTGTTCATGCTACCGAGACAATTCCAGGATATACAGGGATGTCTGTCACGGAAATGGTTACCGAACATACGGGGCTACCTGCAACGATTGAGAATGATGTTAACTGTACAGCAATCGGTGAACATTGGAAAGGCGCAGCTGTTGGTGTAGACGATTTTGTGTGCATGACATTTGGAACGGGAATTGGCGGTGCTTTATTTATGAATGGTCAGTTGCATGCCGGTGCCAACTTTTCAGCAGGCGAATTCGGACATATCAATTTGTATAAGGACGGTAAGCTGTGTACCTGTGGCAATTATGGTTGTTACGAGCGTTATGCTTCAAGTGCGGCATTATCTGAAATTGTTGCAAGTGAGTTTGGTAGATCCATCCAGTTACCAGTGTTTTTTCAGATGGTGAAACAAGGTGATGCGTTAAGCGTGGAGATCTTCAATAAATGGATTGATGATGTTGCGACAGGTATTCAATCAATTGTACATATTTTTAACCCTAAGCTGGTTGTTATTGGCGGTGGAATTACCGCACAAGGTGACTTCTTGCTACATGCTATGCAATCCGCAGTCGATGAAAAGCTAATGCCAAACCACCGCAACCAACTCAACCTAAAGCTAGCCCTAAATGATAATAATGCAAACCTATTAGGAGCAGCAAAGCACTATTTCACGAAGCAGTGATTTGGGACATGGGGACAGGTTCCTTGTCCCACCAATTTTTTCCAAAATGCTTGGTGCTTATGGAATTCTGCTGATGCAAAAGAAGGAAGCAATCGACAAATTAAACCAAGTGCAGCAGATGCGGAAGTGACAGTGTTGTTCTACCTGATCAAATAAAAGGTGCACCACATGTTATTCAGTCCGAAAAAGGTGCGTTGCTGGTTCAATTTGTTCGGATATTTAGCAAATCATCTGCTAGTCCAGCTGTTTTTTTTCGAGTGTTTCGTTGATAGCTCTACCTTGTCACGAAGTATTTTAAGTATTTAGGAATTTTACTGTATAAAATGGAATAGATGCTTCATTGCATATTTTGTCTTTAAGCATGAAAATACCCCCAGTTTGGTTGATGGTCTCTTCGCAATTCTATTATGCCAAATTTTGGGGGTGTTTTTTTAGTTTTTAATAAGGTATTGAATTTTCAGTGCAGCTTTTTAAGTGACCTCGACCTGTCCCGGTGTCCCATCCCCAGTTTAAAGCTCTGTCTTAAAATAGCGCTGGGACAAGAAACCTGTCCGAGGCCACTGAAAAAGTCCGGTTCACAAAAATGAAAAGTATACTATCCACGGTATATAGATGATTATATTTGATAACGACACTAAATATAGCGTTTTGTTCAATGCTATCTTATATAATAGTCACTTTTTCAGTGGCCTCAACCTGTCCCCATGTCCCATAATTAATGCGCATGACTATTACGTTTCTGTTATTATTGGTATAATGAAGTTGAAGGTTCTTTACATTCATGATATAAATTATCTTAGTTGAAAAAAGGTAATTTACCACATAAAAGGAGTGGAACTTATGCAACAGAGTCAATTTGAAAAAATGAAAAACGGTGAAGGGTTTATCGCAGCACTTGATCAAAGTGGTGGTAGTACTCCAAAAGCACTAGCCTTGTATGGTATTGAAGAGGATTCGTATAACGGCAAGGACGAAATGTTTGATCTTGTACACGAGATGCGGACTCGAATCATCACATCACCTGCTTTTGATTCCGAATATATCATCGGTGCCATTTTGTTTGAACAAACGATGGATCGCGAAATCGAAGGAATGTACACAGCTGATTATTTAGCTGAAAAAAAAGGCATTGTTCCTTTCTTAAAAGTGGACAAGGGTCTTGCTGAAGAGTCAAATGGCGTGCAAATGATGAAGCCGATCACTGACTTGGATGAAACATTGAAACGAGCGAATGAACGTCACATCTTTGGAACAAAAATGCGCTCCGTTATCAAGGAAGCAAATCCAGAAGGTATCAAGGCTGTCGTCGCGCAACAATTCGAAATTGGTAAACAGATTGTAGCTGCTGGTCTTGTTCCAATTATTGAGCCGGAAGTAGACATTAACAGTAAAGAAAAAGAAAAATGTGAGGAACTATTGAAAGCTGAGATTCTTGATCAGCTTAACAAGTTGGGTGACGATGAGCATGTGATGTTGAAAGTTACCATTCCAACTGTTGCAAACACATACAAAGAATTGATTGAGCATCCAAACGTTGTGCGTGTTGTCGCACTTTCTGGTGGTTACGCTGTAGACGAAGCAAATGAAAAGCTGAAGGAAAATAATGGACTTATTGCCAGCTTCTCCCGTGCACTATCACAGGATTTAAATGCCAACCAAACAGATGAAGAATTCAATAACGCGCTTGGCAAGGCAGTAAAATCTATATACGAAGCTTCAATTTCATAAGCTTAGCAATCCAATCCTGGGGAATTCCCCCAGGATTTTTTTGTGCTGGGACATGGGCGGTCACGGTGGGACATGGGGACAGGTTTGTTGTCCCGGCTGAGATTGTCGGAGTGATGCGGGATAGAGGGTGGGACGCGGGACCTGTCCCCATGTCCCAGTTATTTTATTTTTTAAAAAATATATTGACAATGAATACGTTTTCATTTATATTTAGTTTAAATATTTAAAAAATAGGTGGTTGGGATGGTTTCATCAAAAGATGTAGCAAGTTACGCAGGTGTATCACAAACGACGGTATCTAGAGTGCTTAATTCTCCAGATAAAGTGAATAAAGAAACATATGAAAAAGTTCTCGCAGCAATGAAGGAATTGAATTATCGTCCAAACTCAATTGCCCAATCATTAGTTAATAAAAAGACAGGATCGATAGCGCTATTATCAGGTCCGCTACACAATCCTTTCTTTGTAGAAACAACGACTTCTATCGTTAATTATGCAAAAGAAAGTGGATTCAATGTAAATGTCCATTTTGAAAATCTTGGGGATAACATGTCCGTTTACCAGGATGTTTTAAGTCATCGGGTTGATGGAATAATTTTGTCTTCCGTTTTGTATGATGATCCAATTTATGACCAACTTAAGAACCTTGATATTCCATTTATCATGTTTAATCGAAAACATAAAGAACCGGGACATTTTGTTGAAATGGATAATGTGCAAGCAGGGAGAATAGCTACGGATCATTTGATTAATTTGAATCATCGCGAAATTGTGTGGGTAGGCGGCCCTACTAACATGACAACTTTTAGTGGTCGATTAGAAGGATTCAAACAATCTTTAATCGCGAACAGTATTGCCGAAGATCCTAGGAACATTATTATAACTGATACGAGCAAGCAATCCATTTTTGAGGTAATTGAGTCTGTTATGTCGCGCAAAGAACGTCCGACTGCTATTTTTGCAGCAACAGATTCTATTGCAATTTATATTATGGATTTTCTTCAACAAAAAGGCTACAGGATTCCTGATGACATTAGCATTATAGGTATTGACAATGTGGAGTTAAGTCGTCATCATTCATTCCAACTTAGTACCGTTGGAATCATCAATAACAAAAACCTTGGCAGGATTGCTATTGAAAATCTTGTTAACCTTATTGATGGAGAAGGAAACAATAATCCAGGCTTTGTTCAGAAAACATTGGAAACAAAATTATTTTCCAGAATAACAACCAAAAAGTTGTAGAATAAACCTAAAGTTAAAATTGAATACATTTGCATAAAATATACAAAAATAAGGAGGTTTTATAATGTGTTATGTCAATAACTATTTAGAAAGGTTAAGGGAATCAAGTTTGAATACGTATTCACTATTAGATCCTCATACTCGAGAGGAAATTAGAGATATCCCTGATTGCAGTGATATTCAAATGAAAGAAGCAATAACGAAAAGTAAACAAGCATTTAATAAAATGAGAGCGCTGACTTCAGAGGAACGATCGAATATTTTGGACAGGGCTAGTAGCATTATTGCGGAAAATAGAGAAGACTTTGCTCAAACCATTACATTAGAATCAGGGAAGCCTATCAAGTTTGCTAGAGGGGAAGTTGACCGGACTATTCAAACACTGAAATTCGCGTCAATTGAAGCAAGAAAATTAGAAGGAGAATCAATTCGATTAGATGCTGCGACAAATGGTGGCGGAAGAGATGCTTATACAATTTACCAACCAATTGGTGTTGTTGGTGCAATTACTCCCTTTAATTTCCCGCTAAATTTGGTCGTACATAAAGCGGGTCCGGCGCTTGGGGTAGGAAATACAATCATCGTGAAACCAGCTGAAAAAACTCCGCTATCGGCTATCAAACTAGCAGAATTTTTTGAGCAGGCGGGTTTACCTGATGGAGCGTATCAGGTTGTTACTGGTGATGGCCCTAGACTAGGTAAAGTGCTAATTGACCATCCTGACGTACAAAAAATTACGTTTACTGGGAGCCCGCAAGTTGGGGAACATATTAAGTCACAAGCTGGCTTGAAAAAGGTAACCTTGGAGCTGGGCAGTAATTCCGCTCTATACATTGATGAAAGCGTTCATAATAAAGTGCAGGAAATCGCTAAAAAAGCAGTCAATGGTGCTTTTTCATATAATGGGCAAGTATGTATTAGCACGCAAAGAATTTATGTCCACAAAGATGTGAAAGAAGAATTTATCACTTCATTTAAAATGGCTACAGAATCACTACAATATGGAGATCCTAGAGAGGATACGACAGATATATCCGGGGTCATTGACCAGAAGTCACAGCAGCGTATTCTTAGTTGGATTGAAGAAGCGATACATGAAGGAGCAGAGTTAATTACGGGTGGAACGATGGAGGATAACGGCGTGAAACCAACCGTACTTGCAAATGTATCATCGAGATCAAAAGTAGCTTGTAAGGAAGTGTTTGGACCTGTCGTATTAATAAATACAGTGGATAGTGCAGAAACAGCACTGACAGAAATGAATAATAGCGAGTACGGATTAAATGCAGGTGTCTTCACGTATGATCTACCGCAGGCGTTTAATTTTGCTCATAAATTAGAAGTTGGCCAAGTTCTAGTTAATGACTTGCCAACGTTACGTTTTGATCATATGCCATATGGCGGATTAAAATCATCTGGTTATGGATACGAAGGAATCAAGTATGCCATGCGGGAAATGGTTCATATGAAATTTATTAGCATGAATTATACCTTTTAGGTGGTGAAGTAATGTATACATTTTCATTGGATGGAATTAGAGCACCGCAAAACGCCAAACCCTTGTTTTACCCTTACGAAGTTACACAATGGCAGATACAATATAAACCATTTCCCTTTATGAAAATGAAAACAGAGAACAAATATTTAATTACGAATCTAACAAGAAAAGAAACGAACTTTTTTGAAGGAAATGTAAATAAATTTGTCCCTTTCCAAGAAAAAGAGGATGCGCTAATCTTGCCAACGAATTATTTGCAAGAAGAACGGGTTAACGTTTCTGATAAATTTTTGGAAAATTACTACATCCATAAAAGAAAAGTATGGTCATATCCTAAAATAAGCTTGTTGAATACGTATGCATTGTTTGTACCTTATTTCATTTATAAAAAGCGAATCAAAAATGTGGAAAAAGATTTTTTATTGGAACCGTCAAGTGGGAGTGAGGATTTGCTAGACAAATATAAAGAAATCCAAAAATATGTACAAGAACAGGGGGTGATCACTTGACTTTCCTATTTGTAATGATTGGTGTCTTAGTCACAACATGGGTGGGTATGGCAATTGTGTTATTTAAAACTAGTTTATTAGACAAATAAGGGAGGTGGATGGAATTGGATAGTGTAATGATTTATTCATGGATTTTTATGGCTCTTTTTATCATTATGATGCTAGTAATGGGTTATATCGGAATGAAACGTACGAATAACCCAGACGATTTTGCAACAGCGCGATCTAGTTATGGGCCAATTACGATTGCACTTGTTATAAGTGCAGGTATTTCAAGTGGGTCAACCTTTATGGGAATGCCTGGGTTAGCTTATGATATTGGAGCACCAAGTTTGTGGTATCCATTACTATACCCTGTTGCTACGGTAATTGGGATGTTGTTTGTAGCAAAAACTATAAAAGTTTATGGCGATAAATTTGGAACGAGAACTATTCCAGACTTTATCGGTGATCGTTTTAATAGTGAGTTTCTAAGAATTACACTTTCTATTATTACGATCTTGTTAATATTTTATGTTGTATCCCAGTTTGTAGCAGCTGCGACTATGTTCCAAACTATGATGGGTGTGGATTACAATGTTGGCTTGTTTATTACAGGTATTGTATTAGCGGTTTATGTATTTTTAGGTGGTTCCCACTCAGACATTTTAACAGATGCAGTCCAAGGATTTTTAATGGTTATTACAGCGATCGTTGTTGTTATATGTTTTGTAACTAGTGTAGGGGTAGATGGTGGTTTTGGCGATATGATTTCCTTAATTAAAGACAGAAACCCAGAAGGAGCTTTTGACCAGTTATTTATTCATGGCGATATTACTTATGGCTCATTTTGGTTAGTTGGGTTGTTATTTATTGCTCACTTACCATTCGGTGTTCTGCCGCACTTAGGAAACAAATTCTTAGCTGTTAAGTCAAATAAAGATATGAAAAAATTAATTATGTACTGTACTATTTTTGCTACTATTCTCCCACTTATGGGGTTGGGCGGAATGTTAGGAGTAGCTGTTATCGATCCCTCCATGAACATACAACCAGATCAGGTAATACCAGTGTTATTCCAAGAAATATTCCCTCCATTTATCGCAGCATTTTTGGCAGTAGCTGTACTTTCGGCAGTTTTATCTACATCTGATGGATTAATTGTTTCACTGACACAAGTACTTGCAAATGATATTTATCGAAAAACGATTGTTCCGAAGATAACTATATCTGAAAAGAAATCACAAAAAATAGAGCTACTCATTAGCAGGTATTCGACATTTATTGTTATTTTGGCAGCAATATTAATGGCATGGTCACCACCGAAATATTTATCCGTATTTATGTGGATTGGAATAGGTGGAATTGTTTCAGCAACTGCTGGACCTTTAGTTGTCGGGGCATTGTGGAAACGTGCGACGAAAACAGGAGCAATCTTGTCATTATTATCAGGAACTGTCGTGTATTGGATCGTTTACTTGCCATTTGGATTCGACTTCAGTAATCCGTTTGGGGCTGCAGGTATTGGTGTTCTTACTAGTATGTTAGTAATGGTTTTTTATACGTTATTAACCTCTCATAAAGATAAAGAAGTAAATGTAAGCGAAGACAAATTATCAGTAAACTAATAAAGGGAGTTGTCATCTATGAGTCAATTTATTTCACCAAAAAACATCTACCATGGCAAAGGGTCATTAAGCAACTTAGAAGGAATTTTAACAGACCTACAAGTTCAAAAGGTTTTTCTTGTTACCGATCCAATGTTAAAAGAACTTGGTGTGATTGATCCTTTGTTGGAGCAATTATCAAATTTAAATAAGAAAGTGGAAGTGGTTACGGACGTCGTTCCGGAACCACCGTTAGAAGTGGGAAATAAAGTGGTGGAGAAAGTACGGAAAAGCCAAGCCGATTTAGTAATTGGAGTTGGTGGAGGAAGTGCACTAGATTTGGCAAAAGCAGCAGCTGTACTCGCTAAAAATGATGGGGCTATCGAGGATTACCTGAATCTTAGCGGGGAAAAGAAGCTAACCAATAAAGGCTTGCCAAAAGTATTGATCCCAACAACAGCTGGTACGGGAGCAGAAATAACGGATATTGCCGTTTTTTCTTTAGAGGATACTAAAGATGTTATTACCCATGAATTTTTGCTGGCTGACTATGCTATCGTTGATCCTGTTTTAACCTATACATTACCACCAAAAGTAACGGCGGCAAGTGGGGCTGATGCGCTGACACACGCGATAGAAGCGTATACATCGATAAATGCAACTCCATTAACAGACACACTGGCACTAGATGCAATGAATCGAATCATCAATCACATAAGAACCGCTGTATGGAATGGCAAGGATAAGGAAGCAAGAGAGCAAATGTCATTAGGTAGTTTAATAGCGGGTATGAGTTTCTATAATGCTGGTGTAGCGGGCGTGCACGGGCTGGCATATCCATTGGGAGGCCTGTTTAAAATTCCACATGGTGAATCGAATGCGGTGCTGCTGCCATATGTGTACGACTACATCTGGCCATCCTGTTTGAAAAAGATGACCAACATTGCGAACGTATTTAACCTGCCAACAGACGGAAAAAATGAACGAGATATCGCTTTGGATGTCGTTCAAAGCTTACAAAAGTTAGTAAAAGATGTTGGTCTACCAACTACGATAAGTGAATACAATATTACCGCTGCGGATATTGACCGGTTGACGGAAAATGGTATAAAACAAACTAGATTATTGAAACGCAGTCCGAAACCGTTGGACAGAGAAGCAGTTAAGGAAATTTATACAAATGCCTATGAAGGAAAACGAACGAATTTTTAACGACGGGAAAGAGTGAAATGTATAAAACGATTATAGAGCCACGTGTCTCGGAAACCGATGGAGTTGGCCATATTAACAATACGGTTGTTCCTGTTTGGTTAGAAGCAGGCAGAAATAAAATTTTTGAGTTGTTTACGCCAAATCATGACTTTGAAAATTGGAAAATGATTATCATCAATATGAATATTGATTATGTGAGTCAGATTTATTTTGGGAAGAATGCTGAAGTTTGTACGTGGGTGAAAAAGATCGGCAATACCAGTCTACAATTATATGAAGAGATCTGGCAAGACGAAACATTATGTGCGAGCGGGACGACAACCTATGTGAATTTTAATTTGGAAAAACAAGCTTCTAAACCAATTTCAGGATCAATTAGAACGGAACTGGAAAGACATTATTACGACGGTGAATGAATGAGAATGATGGGACATGGGGACAGGTTAATTGTCCCGGCTGGAAATCGCATGGATACAGGGTTTCAGGGTGGGACGCGGGACCTGTCCCCATGTCCCACTTACACTACAATATTTAACAGTATGCTAAGTGTTACAATACTGGTTAACGTTGATATTAACGTAATGCTGGATACTAGTTCTGGTTCGGTGTCGAATTCGATTGCGTACATTGTTGTTGTGGCGGCGGTTGGCATCGCCGAAATGATAATGAGTACCGAAGCGATGATGGGATCCATATCGACCATCCATACAAATAATGCGGCAATGAGTGGTGCTACAATCATTTTTAGGGTGACAGCTGACGTGACCACTTGCCAATTGAGCTTCAACCCTGTTATCGATCCGAGCTGCATGCCCAGCATAATCATCATAACTGGTATGGCAGCATCACCTACCATGGATAGGGTAGAATGGATGGCATCCGGCACACCGATAGAATAGTAATGAAAGATAAATGCCAAAATTGCCGCATATGTAGTAGGCATTTTCATTACATTTTCAAGTGCACGCCGCATTCCACTCGTACTTCTGGATGCATAATAGATTCCAAAGAAATTATTTTGCAAAGCTTGCACAACCATAATAAAAATAGCATATGGCGCGGCAGCATTTCCAACACTAAACAGCACAACAGGCAACCCGTAATTTCCAGAATTCATAAAACCAGTTGCTAAAATTGATGCACTCTCCGTGTTTGTTTCCCATTTAAAAACCTTTGATAGAATTTTATTTAAAACTACCATCGCATAAAAAAGGACAAACATATAAATCAGAATAACAAGAAAACCACTATCATAATTGGCATCCAACAACGTAACAAAAATAAGACAAGGTGACAGGATGTATAACGACACCGCTGACACAGACTTCACATCAAGCACACGAATACGCTGCAGGATAAACCCCGAAGCAAACACAGCCATTATCGGCAAAATCACACTCAAAAACAAACCCATAGAAAACAACTCCATTAATAGAACTAGAGAATAGTTTATCATAAGGTGGGACATGGGGACAGGTTTGTTGTCCCAGCTCTAGTGGATGCAAGAACCAAAGCGTAGTCTGCTCTGATGGAGGGAAGCCTAGTGGGACAAGAAACCTGTCCCTATGTCCCGTTAAAAATGTTCATTTATTCTATAGCAGATGAATAGATATAAATGAAGGCGAATTTATACTTAAAATAGCAGATTAAAATCATAATTATCGAGGTGTACCTTTATGGTAAAACAACCAATGAGCCAATTTGTATACCAAAAATTGAAGACAGGGATTATTGAGCGCAAGCTGGCTCCTGGTCAGAAGTTAGTGGAAAATGATATATCAAATTCTTTGTCAGTTAGTCGTACTCCTATTCGACAAGCCTTTTCAAAGTTGCAAAAGGAAGGGTTTATTACGATTATTCCAAATAGGGGTGCACAGGTAATTAATCCTACTATTGACGAAATCACAGATGCTTTTACACATCGAAAACAATTGGAACTACTTGCCACAATGGATATAATGGAAAAAATTAAACAGGAGGATATTGATAATTTAAATATACTTATTCAAGAAGAGGCGGAAGCATTTGTTAAAAAAGACCTTGTTCAATATATACATGTTAATACAAAATTTCATATCACGTTAATGGGTGGGTGTACAAATCGATTTTTAAAAGAGAATGCAGTAAAAATGATAAATCAAACTCATATTTATCTCATTTTATATGACCATTTTTATAAAATTGACGAAAAAAACACCCGCGGCTCCAACGAACACAAACTTATGGTCAACGTTATTGAAAAAGGAGACACAGGTGCCTTTATTACTCTGCTTGACAAGCATATCAGTAGTACAATCGAAGAATACAAAACAAGGGTGAAAAGATTTCATCATACTAGCGAGCTATTTGATTAGCGAGCTATTTGATTAACTTTTTTGTTTCGTTAATTTTTATACCTCGCTTACTTATTTCTTTTATAAATAGTTCAAAAGGAATATCCGTTGTTGGGCTTAAAACACCCGTCTTTGTTATTATTTTTTTTGCAATCATTTGAGCTACAATGCTAGCCGTGTATCCTACTGTTCTATTCATTGCGAATAAACCAGTTGTTAAGTCTCTTCTTGCGACCATATCATACGTTATCTCTACTTTTTGGCCGTCTTTTTTTCCCCTTATTATATTTTTCATTAGAACTAAGTCTTTTTCAGTTTTACCATATTGTAATCGGGGTTCTAAATGTGCAACCATAAACTGATGTGGTGTTATTTTAGCTGGTAAGTCATGAACAGGTTCTGTTTCTAAAAAACCTAAATCCACCATTTTCCTCCAAAAGTTCGCATGACCTGCCCATCGTATCGTTCTTCTTTCCGTATTCCTAACACTATCTTCAATTCCAAACAGCTTAGCAAACTTAATTGCATTTCCATTTGGAGTAGATTCTAAATTATCAATACCCGGGAATGATATTTCTTCTAACCATTTTTCGCTGTGCTGGTCTTTGGCGGGTATATCAATGACATTCCCATTTTTCAACATTTTTGCGGGTCGCTTATACGACATTAATGTGCTGTCTAAATTCCAACTTATTTTATATTTCAATAGATTATCTATTGCATTTGCATCAGGAATACCACCACAGTAAGAATAAAGTTCATTTACTTCGTCTAATTGGCTAACACCATACCCGCATAATATTAAATCTATACCAGGGTCTAACCCTGCTTCAGGTATAATAGTGACAGCATTTTTTTTAGCTTGTTCATAAACTTCATTCGAGAGACCATTAGCGTAGGAGCAATTGACTAAAGGAACATTAGCTTCTATAGCTGCCTGAACCGCTGTATTGTTAAATTGCTTTGGCAACAAGTCAATCGCAACATCTACATTATCTATAAATAAATCAATTAGGGATTCTATATTTGTTGCATCAATAACTTTTTTATTTATTTTGTCCATATTCAAATGGTGACTAAATGAATCCAGACCATTGAAATTCACATCACCACAAACGATGCCCGTAACATCCGATGAGTGGCTTAAATCTTGTAAAGCCGCCCTTCCTTGTAAACCTGATCCGCCAAGCACAACAACATTCATATTAATTGCCTCCTAAACTTTTATGCTAGAAATCCAATGATCAAATAGACTATTATTCCTATCGATCCTACAATTAAAGAATATGGAATCTGAGTTTTTACATGATCTATATGATCAGCGGCTGCTCCAGTTGAAGATAGAATTGTTGTGTCTGATAGAGGAGAACAATGATCCCCAAAAACTCCACCTCCAGCAACAGCTGCTATCGTAGCTAAAACAATCGTGTTAACATCACCACCAGCAAATCCTATTGCAATGGGAACAGCTATTGGTATCATGATTCCAAATGTTCCCCACGATGATCCTGTTGAAAAAGATACAATTCCTGCTAACACAAATGTGATTGCTGGGAGCAAACTAGGCGACAGCCACGACTCAGTTGCATTTATTAAATAATTGGCTGTTCCCATGTTTTCGCTTAATGTATTAATGGTATACGCAAATGCTAGAATCATAACTGCGGGCATGATTCCCTTAATACCACTCATAGCAGTATCCATAATGTCTTTAATTGGAATTCCTTGAATACGCATCACTATACCAAGAAAAACTGCAGCAGCCAGGAATGCTTCCATCGTTTTTGCTGACCCCAATCCAATATACGTACCAACAGCAATCGTGATAATTAGAAGCACTGGCATTAAAAAGTTCCATTTTATATTAAGTAGCCGATCTTGATAATATGGCTCTATATTTGTAAGTTCCTTTGATATTAGCGGATTTGATTTATTTCCCAGAACTTTTCCTTCATGAAGCGCTCTCTGTTCTGCTTTTCTCATCGGTCCAAAGTCTTTAATTAATCCTGAAGTTATTAATCCAACTAATAGAACAGATAATATCGCATATATATTAAATGGTATAGATTGGGTGAATACTGCTAAAGCTTCTTTTTCATTGGTAATCGGTCCCATTCCGATTAAAAGGCCCGAAATAAAAACAGCCCATCCAGTAATTGGGACAATGACACTTACAGGTGCTGATGTAGAATCACATATATAAGCAAGTTTTTCACGTGAAATTTTCACCCTATCTGTAACTTTTCTCATCGTTGACCCAACAAAAACTGGACTAAAATAGTCACTAAAGAAAACGAACATTCCCATAAACCATGTTGTCATTCCGATTTTCTTTCGCGAATACCTTTTCCGTTCTATGATATTGGCAAACGATTGAATAGCACCTGTGCGCTGAAAAAATGCAATTAATACACCAATAAACAATTCCAAAAGGAAAATCCATGAAAAGCTTGTGTTTCCTAACGCTTCTTTCATTAAATTTGGGAATCCCAATAATCCATCGCCTGCAATCAATACACCGAAGACACATGCAATACCTAACGACAAAATTGTGTCCTTTGTCCAAAATGCAAGTACAATTGCAATTAATGGTGGTAAAATTGAAATAAAGCCTATAGTTGAATCCGCATCCATTATTATCCCTCTTTTTTTTAGTAAGCGTCTTCATTTACAATATTGTTGCTCATAATTGTTGAACAATTTTGTTATAATTAGATTATGTGCAATATTTAAAATTATGTTCTTTGATTTAGTTGACATTATTGATTGCTTTCTCTACGTTCCTATAGTGATGTGATCTGAGCCAATGCCAACCAAAAGAGATTATTGTTTAAGGGTTTTCCGCGAAAGTGTAAAACATAATCTTTCTTTCTATTTTCGTCAATATATGGAAATAGGCAATCAGACGGTTATGTTGAAATTGTTAGTTGATATTTGGAATCATTAGTTCATAAGAAAGGGATGATCATTTGGATAAAATAGAACAATTTAAAGTAGCGGTTGTCCAGGCTGGTTCAGAGGTGATGGATAAGGAAAAAGGGGTTAAAAAGGTAATTAGATTAATAGAAGAAGCTGAGGAAAATAATGCAAAAATCATTGTTTTTCCAGAGGCTTTTATACCGGCCTACCCACGTGGAATGTCGTTTGGCGCGGTAGTTGGGAGTAGAACGAGTGAAGGAAGAAGAGATTTTTACAATTATTGGAACAACTCGATCACAGTACCGGGCCCTGAGACTGAGCAAATCGGTAAGGCTGTAAAAAAGGCAGGAGCATATGCTGTGATCGGGGTCATTGAAAAAGATGATGATGACGGCCAAGGAACTCTTTATTGCACGGCATTATTCTTTGGCCCTGATGGAAAATTACTAGGAAAGCATAGAAAATTAAAGCCGACCGGTTCGGAACGATTAATCTGGGGCGAGGGTGACGGTAGTACGATGCCTGTTTTTGATACACCGTACGGAAAAATTGGCTCGCTAATTTGCTGGGAAAATTATATGCCACTTGCCAGAACCGCGATGTATGCGAAAGGAGTTCAAATCTATATTGCCCCAACAGCAGATGCCCGTGATACTTGGTTTGCATCCATGAGGCATATTGCTGCAGAAGGAAGATGTTTTGTTCTATCGTGCAATCAGTACATGACCAAGGAAATGTTCCCAGAAGAAATAGCCTCCCGCGATGAATTTAAAAAATTGCCCAATGAATTAACACGGGGTGGCAGTTGTATAGTTGATCCTCTAGGTGAATATATAGCTGAGCCTGTTTTTGGTGAGGAAAAGATAATTTATGGTGATATTAATTTGGGAAAAATAGCAGAGGGTAAATTTGACTTTGATGTAGTTGGACATTATTCGCGGCCGGATATTTTCAAGTTGTCTGTGAATGAAAAAAAGCAAGATAATGTGGATTGGAATGAGGGTGATAAGTGATTAATTAACTTAAATTGGAGCAAAATAATCCCCGGCTGTGGATGCGGGGATTATTTGTTGTGCTGTAATTTGGCAGTGGAATGAGTTGTTTTCTGTATTTATAACATGAACCTTAATCGGATAGATGGTCTTGATAATAGTGATGTTTTACTAGGAAGTATGGGACTCCAATAAGTGGAAGTGTTAATCAAATGAAATGCGGGGTTGGAAAATTTGTTGTAAACATGCGTTCGATCACACTTAATTCGTACTGTTTTCCCGCAAAATTTTTCCTGATACGAATTATTTAGTACTTTTGAAGTGAAAGGAGGAATAATTATAAATAGAAAGAGGTAACTGGGGGGCGGTATGGATGGTTTAAATCATTTGTGACTTTGAGGCGGGGATAGGGTACTGTTACAATCATTTTTATAGTGGCTTTTTATGAAATACATAACATAGGATCTTCCTGGAGACATAACGAAGAATGGAAGTAATGAATGAGGAAAAACTAAAATATGAACAATATCGGAAATGGTGATTGGCAGTGCTCACTATTTTGGACAAAGATCCTGTCGCTTTGTCCCTCAATTTATGCAAGGGGGGATAGTTTTGGAGATAGCGAAGAAAGGAAAAAAGTTTTGGACGATTATTGTGGCCATTGCAGTTGTCATTTTAGTAGTAATTGGATTTGTTGGTAATAAAATAGCTGAATCAAAACAAGCAAATAAACAGGTAGTTAATTTAGAAAATGATTTAGAAAAAGAGCGTGCAAAAATTGAAGAGTTAAAAACCAATCTTGAAAAAAAGAACGGACAAATCGCTGAATTAGAAGCAAAGGTGGAAGAGGCAGAACCTTGGTTTGAAATGTCTAAAAAGGAACAAGAGAGAAAAATAGCGGAAGAGAAGAAAAAGCAGCAAGAAGAAAAAGCGGCCGCTAAGAAAAAAGCAGAAGAGGAGGAAAAAGCAAGATTAGCTGCAGAGGAAGAGGAAAGAAAAAAGCAAGAAGAAAAGGAAAAGAAAGGTTATGAAACTGGTATTACATTTGACCAGCTTGCGAGAACACCAGATGATTATAAAGGAAAGAAAGTTAAATTTTCCGGCAGGGTGGTGCAGGTAATAGAAGGAGATGGTTTGACTGTTCAATTAAGAATTGCAGTAAACGATGACCATGACAAGATTATCTATGTAGAGTATGATTCAAGCATTGTTGATTCTAGAATATTGGAAGATGATCAGATAACTATAATGGGATTATCAGCAGGTTTACTTACTTATGAGTCAACTCTGGGTGGAGATATAACTATCCCGGCAATTGTTGTTGATAAAATCGAACAATAAAGGGATAGAGTTTGATGTGGGTCGTCCTTGTTAAAGCAATTATTCCGCCTGAGCTTGTCATCGCCAATTTTAAATAAAGAAAAGCGAATCCCCACCTACTTATAGTTGGGGATTCTATGATGTGGGACACGGGGACAGGTTGAGGTCACTGAAAAATCCAGTTTACAAAAATGAAGAGCATACTAAACACAATATATAGATGCTTACATTTAACAACTTCACTAAATATAGTGGTTTGTTCAATGTGACTTTTTAAAGTGATTACTTTTTCAGTGGCCTCGGACAGGTTAGGTGTCCCACTCTGTTGGTATATTAGGACGATTGACCTGTCTACGTTTTCCGCCACTAACTAACTGGGACAAGAGACCTGTCCCCGCGTCCCGCCCTGTACCCCATGTCTTCCGCACCTTTGTTTGGGAGGAAACTGTCCCCATGTCCCATCCGTCTCGTCCCAGGAACCGACCATACGTCCTAATTATCTAAATATTAAGATGATTATTATTAATCATGAAATAGTTTGTCTATGCCTCTATAATAGAGTTATTAATCTATTAGGAGGTATGTTTGTTGAAGAAAAAGTATATTGTTCCTGCCGTTCTATCATCTGCTCTATTAGCAAGTTCTGTCTCTATGAGTAATGTTTTGGCAGCGCCACAGGAGTCTAGTGTATCTAGTAGTGTACAAGCTCAAAAGGAATGGAACCAAAAAGCGAATGTCCCTATTTTTGTGAAGGAAAAGTTTGCAGAGAAACATTCTGCTAGTAATGCATCCAATGCACTAAATTATTTGGGTAAAAACGAGGAAAAGATTGGGATTAAGAATCCAAAGAAAAATTTAAATGTAAAAAGTGTCCAGGAAGATGATCTGGGAATGACGCACGTACGCCTTAAGCAAACAAAAAATGGAGTACCCGTAGAAGGTGCTGAAGTTATTGTCCATTATAATAAGGATAACGAGATTGTTGCAGTAAACGGACATCATAACAAAGAAGTGGAAGGGGCTACTATTGACACAAAAGCTTCTGTTTCAGCTGACCAAGCTTTACAAGCGGCCAAAACATCAGTGAATGCACCAGAAAAATTAACCTACACACCTACTACAGATCTTGTTGTATATCCATTTACGGGAAAAAATAGTTTGGCCTATAAAATCAATGTTAACTTCCTAGGAGACGAACCCGGTAACTGGTTTGTTTTCGTTGATGCTAATACAGGGGAAGTAATTGATCAATACAATGCGTTATTACATGCTAATGAGATCAAATCGAAGGCGCATAAAAGTGTTGGGGAAGGGGTACTTGGCACACTACGACATTTGAATACAACAAAAGAAAAATTGCCTAAACAAGGTACTACATTTAAATTATATGATGAATCCCATGAGAATCTAGAAGGCATTTATACGTATGACTTTAATACGGGCAAGGTTTTTGAAAACAAAAGTGCTTCGTGGAAAGATGAATATCAAGGACCGGCTGTAGATGCCCACTACAATTCGGAAAAGGTCTATGAGTATTACCTTAATGAGCATGGGCGTAACTCGCTTGATGGTGAAGGAATGGCTATTAAATCATATGTTCACTATGGCAATGATTATAACAACGCATTCTGGAATGGTCGATACATGACGTATGGCGATGGTGATGGTGAGTATATGGTACCGCTATCAGCCGGTCTCGATGTAGCTGCCCATGAAATGACGCATGGTGTTATCACACATACGGCAAATTTAAACTATCGCTTCCAATCCGGTGCACTAAACGAATCATTTGCTGACGTATTTGGTACACTCATCGATGAAGATGACTGGGAAATGGGTGAAGACATTATGGCGCCAGCTGCAAAAGAAGATGGAAGAACAGCATTACGCAGCCTAAGCAACCCGGATCAATTTGAAGTATCTGGCGAAAGAGCTCAATATGGAGACGGAAGGTACCCGGAACATATGGATGAATTTTACAACATGCCATTATCAGTTGACAATGGTGGAGTCCATGTAAACTCGTCTATTACCAACCATGCCGCATACTTGATTGGCGAGCAAATTGGCAAGCAAAAACTTGGACAGATATACTATCGGGCAATATCTACTTATTTAACACCAACTTCCGACTTTAGCGACGCCCGAAAAGCCATCGAACAATCAGCAACTGACATTTACGGAGAAAACAGCCCCGAATTCACAGCAGTCACCAACGGATTCGACCAAGTAGGAATTTACTAAGAGGTTCTGGGACATGGGGACAGGTTAGTTGTCCCACCCCTAAACCCACGTTTACCGGGGGATTGCGCTGGGACAACTAACCTGTCCCTATGTCCCAAGCTACACCCCGCGCCACTCCGGCAAATCAGGCTGGGACAAGAAACCTGTCCCCATGTCCCACTCTTTTACTGATGTTATGAAGCTCATTACTAGTGGTGAGAGGTAGCGGTTTTTGTCGTGTGCTAGGTAAACGGTTCTGGAGATGGTTGAATCGTCAATTCGTTTGATGCTGCAGCTGGTCTTTTTGGAATAGTGGGCATAGTTTTCTGGGATAATGGTAATTCCTAAATTGTTTTCCACCAAACTGCAGCATGTTTCAAATCGCTCAATCTCAAATTGAATATTTAAATCGACACCAGATTTTTTGAACGCATTTAAAATATCAGTTCTTGTTTGGAAGCCTTCTTTACTAACAATAAAATCTTCCCCTTCAAAATCCGTCAACTGGAGGCAATCTTTATTTTCTAAATAATGATTAGGAGGGAGAAGTGCCACTAAGTTTTCCTTATAAATAGGTATTGTTTCGATATCCGAATTATGAATGTATTGATTTGTAATGGCTACGTGAATATCGAAATTATTCAACGCCTTTTCCACATCGTCCAGACTCAATGTTTCCAGTAAACGAACGCGAACCTTGGTAAACTCTTGCTTAAAAACGGATAAGATCTTTGGCACGAAAAACATCGATGATTCGATCAGTCCGATTGACAGTTCTAGCGGGCCTTCTTCTTTTAATCGACGCATCTCATCGGATACATTTTCATAATGCTTCAGCAGCTTTTTTGCTTCCTGATACATTATTTTTCCTTCCTTGGTAATCTGGATATGTCGAGAGGTTCGATCAATTAAAGGAAAGCCGACTTTATCTTCTAATCTTTTCATTGCAACACTTAATGATGGCTGGGAAATATGAAGCACATTAGCAGCCTTGGTAAATGTTGATTGATCCACGATTGCAACGAAATACTGTAAATGTTTGATATCCACCATTTGACCTCCTATAGACAAAAACTATTGAAACATAACAAATAAGTATTTGTATTTATAGTATAGACTAATTATAATATTATACAAAGAAAATAAATTCTGAATTTTATTACAGAATAAAAAGCAAGGGTGGTAACTATCTATAAATTGTCGAACACAAATCTTTGGAGCGGGAGAATTGATGGCGTGGATGCAACTGATTTACGCTTCCATCAAATCGTTCAACTCCAAACTATGGATACGATAACAAAAAATGAACCTGCTTTTGCAATGATAGGATTTGCAAGTGATGAAGGGGTTAGGCGAAATAAAGGGAGAATTGGAGCCCGCCTTGCCCCTGATGAAATTAGAAAGCAGCTGGCAAAACTGCCGTACAATCTCAACCATGATAGAAAAGTTTTCGATTATGGCGACGTTATTTGTGAAAACGATCAATTGGAAAAAGCACAAGCAGAATTAGGGGAGAACGTTCACAAATTATTACTTCATTCCACAATTCCAATCATTCTTGGCGGCGGCCACGAAACATTGTACGGGCATTATGTTGGGGCAAGGACATATGCAGGGGATGACAAGACAATCGGCATTATAAATATTGATGCACATTTTGATTTGCGCAGCGATGCATTGCCTTCTTCGGGAACGATGTTTAGACAAATTTTGCAAAATGATGATAATGCAGGATATTTATGCTTGGGGATTCAGCGGTTTGGCAATACGACAGCTTTATTCGAAACAGCGGCAGAGTATAACTGCCAATACGTCCTTGAGGAAAATATGAATCTGATGAACATCCAAAACACGTTTGAAAAAATCGATGAATTTGCAGAAAAGTACGATTACATTATCATGACATTGTGTACGGATTCGATCATGGCCTCAGCAGCACCAGGCGTGAGTGCGCCATCACCACTTGGTTTGGATCCGAAAATAGTAAAAAAATTGCTGACGTACACTGCCGCAAAGGAAAACACCATAAGTTTTGATATATCTGAGGTAAACCCAAAAGTTGATGAAGATAATAAAACAGTGCGCTTGGCCGCGTATTTGGTTGCGGAAACGATGAAAAGTTTTAGCGAAAAAGAACAACGATAACAGTTAGGAATGGGAGATGGTTGGATGGTTACAAAGGCGAATAGTAAGGTGGCACAATATCGCGGAACAGAGCTTCATACGAAAGGGTGGCTTCAAGAAGCGGCTTTAAGAATGTTGAATAACAACTTGAATGCAGAAGTGGCGGAAAATCCTGATGAACTAGTCGTTTATGGCGGAATCGGAAAAGCTGCACGGAATTGGGAATGTTATGAGGCAATTGTAAGAGAGTTGAAGACGTTAGAGAACAACGAAACATTACTCGTTCAATCTGGTAAGCCTGTTGCTGTATTTCGTACCCATAAAGACGCGCCAAAAGTATTGATCGCTAACTCTAACTTGGTGCCGGCATGGGCAAATTGGGAGCATTTTAACGAGTTAGATCAGAAGGGCTTAATGATGTATGGGCAAATGACCGCGGGCAGCTGGATTTATATCGGGAGTCAGGGGATTTTGCAAGGAACCTATGAAACGTTTGCGGAATGTGCAAGACAGCATTTTGCAGGTAGTTTAAGAGGAACGATTACAGTTACAGCAGGCCTTGGTGGTATGGGTGGTGCACAACCGTTAGCTGTCACGTTGAATGAAGGCGTTTGCATTGCGATTGAAGTCGATCAGCATCGGATTGACCGCCGTTTAGAGACAAATTATCTAGATACACAGACAGATAGTTTGGATGAAGCTATTAAACTGGCAAAAGAAGCCCGCAACGAGGGAAAAGCGCGTTCCATTGGATTGTTAGGAAACGCAGCTGAATTACTGCCAAAAATGATAGAAAAAGGCTTTATCCCAGATGTGCTAACGGATCAGACATCATCACATGATCCACTTAATGGGTATGTGCCAGTTAATATGTCACTTTCAGAAGCGGCGGATTTGCGAAAAAAGGACCCGGACAACTATTTGAAACGTTCCAAACAGAGTATTGCCCGTCATGTTGAGGCAATGCTTACCATGCAGCAAAAAGCGTCCGTAACATTCGATTACGGGAACAACATACGTCAGGTTGCAAAAGATGAAGGGGTCGAGAATGCGTTTGACTTCCCTGGTTTTGTACCGGCTTATATCAGGCCGCAGTTTTGCGAGGGCAAGGGGCCATTCCGCTGGGTAGCACTATCTGGTGATCCGGAAGATATCTATAAAACGGATGAAGTGATTTTAAAAGAATTCAGCCACAATGAATCTTTATGCAAATGGATTCGAATGGCACGGGAGAAAGTCAGCTTTCAAGGATTACCGTCCAGAATTTGCTGGCTTGGCTATGGAGAACGTGCGCGGTTCGGCAAAATTATCAATGACATGGTTGCGAGTGGCGAATTAAAAGCACCAATTGTGATCGGGCGGGACCATCTTGATTCCGGTTCAGTTGCATCCCCAAACCGTGAAACAGAAGGAATGAAAGATGGAAGTGACGCGGTTGCCGATTGGCCAATATTAAATGCGCTTATCAATAGTGTTGGCGGGGCCAGTTGGGTAAGTGTCCATCACGGTGGCGGCGTTGGCATGGGGTACTCGCTGCATGCTGGTATGGTAATTGTAGCGGATGGCACAAAAGATGCGGAAGAACGTCTGGACAGAGTGTTAACAACAGATCCTGGTATGGGCGTAGCAAGACACGTCGATGCAGGATATGAACTTGCTGAGGAAACAGCGCGGGAGAAAGGGGTTACGATCCCGATGTTGAATAAAGGAGAATAAGACAGTGGGACATGGGGACAGGTTAGTTGTCCCGGTCCGGTTTGGCGGTGTGGCGCGGGTTTGCGCGTGGGACAAGAGACCTGTCCCCACGTCCCAGCGCCACACCAAACCCGCGTCTCACTTTAAATCGGAGAGGTGATTTTAATTGCGAGAGAAGTTGTTGAAGGATTATGATGAGGCTTTTGACTATGATGGCGTTTCTGGAAAACGGTTGGCTTCGAGGTTGGACGAGTTGGCTCAAATTGGATTGACGAAGGATAATGGCTCAAATCGTCCAGGTTTTTCGAGGGAAGAAAAGGAAGCCAGGGAGAAGGTGTCTGGCTGGATGCGGGAGGCAGGCTTGGAGGTCCATGAAGATGGGGCCGGAAATATTTTGGGTAGAATGGAAGGCAAAAACAATAAACTGCCGGCAATTATGAGTGGGTCCCATGTTGATAGTGTACCGAATGGCGGGCATTTTGATGGGGTACTCGGTGTGTTAGCTGCACTGGAGGTTGTGGAAGCGTGGAATGCAACTGGTCACCAACCGGAAAAGCCGTTTGAGGTGGTTATTTTTACGGATGAAGAAGGTGCCCGTTTTAATGGTGGTTTAAACGGCAGTGAGGCAATGATTGGAAAAGGTGATATGGACAAAAAGTTACAACTCGTTGATAAGGATGGCATGCGTTTCGCTGAGGTTTTGGCGGATGTAGATCTTAGTGTCGACGGTTATCAAGCGGCAAAACGAAACATGGATGAACTTGATCTATTTGTTGAGGTACATATTGAGCAAGGAAAACGACTGGAAAAAGAAAATTTACCGTGTGGAATCGTAACAGGGATTGCAGGCCCGTGTTGGTTAGAGTTCACCATATTAGGTGAAGCAGGGCATGCCGGAAACACGCCGATGGATGACCGACACGATGCGCTCGTTGCTGCAAGTGAATTTATTTTTGAGATTAATAAGCTGCCGCGCCAAATAAATGATTCCGCTGTTGCGACGGTGGGGAGGCAATTTGTCGAACCGAATGGAGTGAATGTCATACCAGGCCAAGTTAAGTTTTACGTTGACATTCGCGATATTCATCGTGTGACAAGGGATCAATTGGTGGACCGTGTGTTGACTTTGGGTGAAAAAATTGCAGATAAACATCACGTTGAGGTGGAGTACACGGAGAAAATGCGAGTGGAGCCAGTTCCTATTAAAGAAGAAATACAACAAATTTTAGAGCATTCCTTCCAAGAAAAAGGAATCAGACCCTACAAACTGTCAAGCGGTGCCGGACATGACGCAATGATTATCGGCGAAAAACTCCCCATTGCCATGCTGTTTGTCCGAAGCAAAGCAGGCATCAGCCACAACCCAGCAGAATGGTCCAACCTGAACGACTGCATCCAAACCGTACACACACTAAAAACCTTTATAGAAAAGTGGGACATGGGGACAGGTTAACTGTCCCAGTCCAAAATGCCGTAGTGGCGTTGGTTAGAGGGTGGGACAAGAAACCTGTCCCCACGTCCCACCCAGAATAGTAATATTTATTTTTTGTTGGGGTTTTTTCTTTGAATACGCTAGTGCATGTGGGGTTAGGTGTTTTTATGAGAAAATCTATGGGCAAAAACTGATTTTCACCTGTATATATAAGATTTTGCCTTTTTGACTTTTGCTTGGTTAATCGTTATGTTTAGCATAATCACAGCCAACTGCAAATCCTCTAATATAATCTCCTACTGCTGCATATGAATGGCTTTTCTTGCTAATTGATCTGCATGGTTATTTTTCTTTTCTGGTATCCATTTGATAAAAAAATGCGGAAATGCGCTTGCTTCAGTCCGAATTTTCTCAAGGTAAGGAAGAAAAGTTTGGTTCTTTGTGAAATCTTTTTCGACCACATCCACAACTATTCGAGAATCAGATCGAAAGGAGAGTATTTCATCCGGAAAGCGTTCTTTGCATATCTGTAATGCTTTTAAAACCGCTTCAAATTCAGCTTCATGATTAGATAGGATCCCTAATGGAAAGCTGTATTCATATATGTTCCCACTTGCTTTAATATAAATCCCTGCACCACTATTTCCGGGGTTCCCGCTAGCAGCCCCATCTGTATAAACTTCAATCAACGGTTTAGCTCCCCTTTATTTTCTAGATTTTAGTAGATTATAACAGTTTTGTGATAAACCTGCATTTTCATTTGGAAAAGCCCCTATTGCGCGCTTTACAAAAATTGATGCATTTTTATTAAGCAAAATTATCCCCGAGGTGATTTTTAAATGACAAGAATACCTAGAAGAAAAAGTACGAACGGTATATATCACATCATGCTGCGAGGAATTAATAGACAAACCATTTTTGAAGATGATGAAGACAAGTTAAGGCTTTTATCAACAATTAAGAGATTCAAAGGAAAGGATAGCTTTGAACTCTTTGCTTACTGTTTGATGGATAATCACATTCATCTGTTAATAAAAGAGGCGGAGGAATCGATTTCGAAAACAATCCAAAGAATCAGTGCAAGTTATGTGTATTGGTACAACAACAAATATGAACGCTTTGGGCATTTGTTTCAGGAAAGGTTCAAAAGTGAAAATGTGGACACGATTGCTTATTTCTTCACCGTTTTGCGATATATCCATCAAAACCCCGTCAAGGCCGGAATAGCAAATAATGCTTTTGCGTGTGAATGGACGAGCATACATGAGTATTACGGCCGCGCTAATTTAGTTACTGTTGATTTCGTGTTCCAATTGATCTCCCCCAACAGAAATAAAGCCACCCAATTGTTTACCGAATACATGTTAGCAACAAATGATGATGAATGTCTGGACAATGATGTGAAAGTGAAGCGATCAGATAGCGAAGTCAAGCGGCATCTAGCAAACTTAGGGATTCCCAATAATACCGTTCTGCAGCAGATGGAAAAACAAAAAAGAAATAAAATCATCTCAGAACTCAGAGGATTAGAAGGCATAACAATCAGACAACTAGCCAGAATAACAGGCATATCCAAAAGCGTCATCCACCGCATCCAATAGAGGCGGGACATGGGGACAGGTTAGCTGTCCCAGCCGCCAAGCCTGCCACTACGCCAATTCCGCCTGGGACAAGGAACCTGTCCCCATGTCCCAGTGATTATGTGTGGGTTTTTTGGGGTATATAATTAGTGTGGGTATTTTAGTGATGAAGGAGTGGATGGTATGGCGACATATACGATTAAGTTACTGAAAAAGGAAATGGTTGCGAATGATACGATGGCTTTTCACTGGGAAAAACCAGATGGATTCGAATTTAGAGCGGGGCAGTTTGGTGATTTTACCTTAATTGATCCAAGCGAGACTGATGAAGAAGGAAATACGAGAGCTTTTTCATTTGTATTTGCCCCGAGTGAGGATGAATTGGTCACTGCGACTCGTTTGCGTGACTCGGCATATAAACGGGTGCTGAAAGATTTGCCAGTGGGCAGTGAAGTGAAGTTTGATGCACCACATGGTAATTTTACCCTGCATAAAACCGAATCAACACCTGCAGTTTTTCTCATTGGTGGTATTGGTATCACACCTATACGAAGCATGATTGCAGAAGCGACATTTCAAAAGACATCACATGATATGACATTGCTTTTTTCCAATAAAACTCCGGAAGATGCACCATTTCAATCTGATTTGGAGGACTTAGCTGAAAAAAATCCTAATTTTAATTTTGTACCTGTCATGACACGAACGGATTCTGGTGAATGGAGTGGTGAAATTGGCCACATTGATGCTGACATGTTAAAAAGGCATGTTTCCGATATTAGTAAACCAAACTATTATCTAGCTGGTCCTGCTGATATGGTTCAAGCAATGCAGAAAATGCTGATAGAAGCTGGAGCCAATGAAGACAATATTCGGGCAGAGGAATTTTCGGGATATTAAGTGGAAGTGTATTGCAAAAAATAAAAATAACATAAGTGCTACAAATGCCACAGAATTTTACTCTGTGGCATTTTGTATGTTTAATATAATAGTGAAAGGAAGCTAGCCTGGACTATTTAACGTCCTACAAAGATTAATAGCTGGGACGTGGGGACAGGTTAGCTGTCCCAGCCGCCAAGCCTGCCACTACGCCAATTTCGTCTGGGACAAGGAACCTGTCCCCATGTCCCACTGTTGCAGTTGTCACGGCCTGTCTTCTAATCTCTTAAGGCGCACAAAAAATTCGTCCTGGGCATAAATTGAGAGTGAATGAAATAGCAGGAGGTTATATAACAATGTATCCATATATGTATTATCCGTATTTAATGTATTATCCGTATTTAATGTATTATCCGTATTTAATGTATTATCCAGTAAGGAATGAAGCGGGGCGGGCATATGCGGAAATAAGGGGCAGTGAGCTAGCACCCAATTTAAGAGGTTATGTTACATTTACGGATGTCCCGCATGGTGCGGAGGTATCGGTTGAATTATTCGGATTGCCAGATTATAAGCCGGCAGTGGGAAATCAAGCACCCGTAGGACCGCATGGATTTCATATTCATGAAAATGGGGATTGTGGAGTTGGCGATAAGACAGACCCTTTCAAACAGGCAGGAGGTCATTGGAATCCTAAAAATCAGCCACATGGCCATCATCCGGGTGATTTTCCAGTTCTGTTTTCCAATAATGGGTATACAAGAATGTCCTTTTTCACGGATAGATTCAAAAGTAAAGATGTGATCGGAAAGTCAGTAATCGTTCATCAAAATCCAGATGATTACCGATCACAACCATCAGGAAACGCCGGAAAACGAATAGGCTGCGGTGTCATTAGGGGGTATTAAATTGAGACATGGGGACAGGTTAGGTGTCCCACCCGCCAAACGCGCCATGACGCCAATCTTGCCTGGGACAAGGAACCTGTCCCCGCGTCCCATCGCACAACCCGCGCCCCGCCTGGCACAAGGCCTGGGACAAGAAACCTGTCCCCATGTCCCCCACCACCTAGGCGAAGAGGTGGGTGCTGTGGACGTGGAGTTTGGCTTTTGGGTCGATTAGGGTTTTGGCGTGGTTGACGGCGATGGTTGCTTCGCCGAATCCGGTGGCGATCAGTCTTGGTTTGCCGTCATAGGTACATACATCGCCTGCTGCAAAGATGCCTGGGATGTTTGTCTCCATTTTTTGATTGACGTAAATCGCGTTTTTGGATGTTTCAATTCCCCACGTTTTTAATGGTCCGAGTGATGTTACAAATCCGTAATTCACAATGAGGTCATCCACATCAAGTAAATGCGTCTGCTCCCCTTTTACTTCCTGGATTAATACCTGTTCAATTGTTTCATCACTGCCAATTAACTTGCTTGCTTCATATGGTGTTTTTATATCAACACTAGAGTTCTCAAGTAAAGAAATACTATGTTCATGTGCACGGAATTTATTGCGGCGGTGAATCAATGTCACATGCTCAGCGATGGGCTCCAGGGCTAGTGACCAATCAACTGCTGAATCACCACCACCGCAAATTAATACCCGGCGATCCCTGAAATTCTCCAACTCTTTGACGAAATAATGGAGATTCCCATTTTCATATTCCTCTGCTCGATCCACCTTCAATTTGCGCGGCTGAAATGCGCCGGCCCCAGCCGTAACAATGATACTTCTGGAATAATAGGTATTGGTTGCTGTCACCAATTCAAATGTACCATCCTCTAGTTGAATGACATCTTGAACAGATTCATTCAGATGGATTGCAGGGGAAAATGTCCTTGCCTGCTTATCTAATTGATCCACAAGGTCCTTCGCTTTAATATTTGGAAAACCTGCCACATCATAAATGTATTTATCTGGATAAAGCGCAGCCAATTGCCCGCCAACTTCCGGCATGCTGTCAATAATCTGAACAGACGCATTTCGCATCCCGGCATAAAACGCAGTAAATAGGCCAACAGGACCAGCACCGATTATCGTAATATCACGTAATTCTTCTTTTGACATTCCAATCATCTCCTTTTCATCTTGTCATAATGGTTGAAAAAATCCGTTCCGTTCTCCGGCATTCCCAAGATAAATAAAGTGGAGGATAAAGGCCGCATTCCCAAAAATCGCAGCTAAACCTCTACCGCTCCCCCAAAAGCATTATTCAAATTTCGTCGGATCCCCATCAAATGCCTCTTCCGCCATCTTGATGGAATTAGTCGGACATCCTTCAAAGGCATCTTCCAAATCCTCTTCAAATTCTGGATCCACAGGTTTATTGCCGACATTATCATCACCGATATAATATGAAAGACCTTCATCATCATCGTAGTCAAACAGATTAGGCGCCGCTGCCCCGCAGGCCCCACAGGCAATGCACGTCTCTCTGTTCACAATTGTATACATGGCCATCAAATCACTCCTTTTTATATTTGTATGACGTTATTTAAACGATGTTGTTATTTTTATTATATAAATAGTACAAAAATTAAAAAATGTTGTCAACAGGAGAATAGGAAAAATATAAATGGATCCTCTTCTAAGGCATGCCAAAATTGATTTACGCGCGATAAAATATATTTAAAGATTCTAAATAGTGTTGACACAAATAAACCATATCGATATTATTATAGATAACGAATTTGTAACGTTACTATTATTAAATGTAATGCAAAGGGGAGATTACATGATTTTTAATGAAAAAGTGGAAACATTAGAGAGGAGTAAAATGGAAGCGCTTCAGTTAGAGAAATTGCAGGAAACGGTGAATCGTGTGTATACGAATGTTGCGTTTTATCGGGAAAAGTTTTCTGAATTAGGAGTAGAACCAACGGATATTCAGTCGTTAGAAGATATTAAAAAGCTGCCTTTTACCGTCAAAAAAGATTTGCGAGATCATTACCCATTCGGTTTATTCGCAACGCCAATGGAGGATGTTGTTCGATTGCATGCTTCTTCAGGGACTAGTGGGAAGCCGACAGTTGTTGGATATACAAAGACTGACATCGAAAATTGGGCCGAAATTGTCGCACGTTCGATTGCGGCTGCAGGTGGCCATCGTGATGATGTGCTGCATAATGCGTATGGGTATGGCCTGTTTACTGGTGGGCTTGGAATTCATCATGGCGGAGAAAAGCTTGGGATTACGACTGTACCAGTTTCTGGCGGTAATACGAAACGACAGATGCTGCTGATTGAGGATCTTAAACCGAAAGTGATCTGCTCCACTCCTTCTTATGCGTTACATATTGCAGAAAAAATGGAAGATGAAGGGCTTGATCCAAGGAATACAAGCCTGGAATACGGTATTTTTGGTGCGGAACCATGGTCAGAGGAAATGAGAAAAACATTGGAAGAAAAAATGGGAATCAAAGCGATGGATATTTATGGACTTAGTGAAGTTGTCGGGCCGGGCGTTTCCATTGAATGTGTCGAGGAACAGGATGGGCTCCATATTCAAGAGGACCAGTTTTTTGTCGAGATAATTGATCCGGATACACTCGAACCGCTGCCAGATGGGCAATACGGGGAGCTTGTATTTACAAGTTTAACCAAAGAAGCACTTCCGATCATCCGTTATCGCACAGGAGATATTGCTGCAATCACACGGAAAAAGTGCAGCTGTGGACGAACAACAGCCCGGATGACACGTGTCAAAGGCCGAATTGACGATATGCTCGTCATTCGCGGTGTTAATGTTTTTCCATATGAAATGGAGCGATCTTTACTCCAAGTGAAAGAACTGACTCCACATTACCAATTGCATTTACATAAAAAAGGGCAATTGGATGCGGTGGAATGAAGCACTTCCGATCATCCGTTATCGCACAGGAGATATTGCTGCAATCACACGGAAAAAGTGCAGCTGTGGACGAACAACAGCCCGGATGACACGTGTCAAAGGCCGAATTGACGATATGCTCGTCATTCGCGGTGTTAATGTTTTTCCATATGAAATGGAGCGATCTTTACTCCAAGTGAAAGAACTGACTCCACATTACCAATTGCATTTACATAAAAAAGGGCAATTGGATGCGGTGGAATTATGTGTGGAAGTCGCTGATGATATTTACGTAAAGTGCCAGCAAGATATGGAGCACGTGAGAATAGCTGAAATAAAACAGCGGGTGAAGAAACTAATTAAGCAGGAATGTCTCGTCACGGTAGATGTCGATGTACTTCCGCCAAAATCAATACCACGGTCAGAGGGAAAAGCAGTACGTATTGTCGATCAACGAGTAAAACAAACCGTAAAATAAAAGACGTTGTTACTAAGGACATGATGCGGCATCGGTGATTTGATAAAAAGAACCGCACGGGCGATGGCACCTGAACTCGTGCCATAACCGCTGAAACTCAGTCGACGGAGCGCGCAACTCGTGCCATAACAGCCGGAACTCAGTCGATGAAGCGCACAACTCGTGCCATAACCACCAGAACTCGGTCGACAGGTAGCTCAACTCGTGCCATAGCCACCGGAACTCGGTCGACAGGAGCGCCAACTCGTGCCATAACCGCATGAACAGGAAAGATCAGGCATATAAAAATAAAAACGCAGGCACTCGTCCCTAATAAAATAAAAAATCAGAGGAGTTATCGATTCATGGCTACACAGTATAAAATGAGTGATTTTCACAAGGTTGCAGATCAAAAAATGGCGCCACCGCCGTGTGATGATACGATGCAAATTACGGTGCTTGAATCGTATGACGGGGTTGCCCGTGGAACATGGCATGTGGATCATCGCTATATCAATGGGATTGGTGTGGCGATGGGAGGTTTTTCATCTGCTGCGGCGGATATTATGATGGCCTATGCGATTGCCTCTAAATTGACCGATCAATACGGGTTTGCATCCATTGATTTGGATACAACTTTTCATCGGCCCATTTTAGAAGGTGACGTGGACATAACGGCGAAAGTAGAACGGCTTGGCAAGACGCTTGCTTATGTGGTTACCGAGCTAACGCAGAATAACAAAAAAGCAGCAACATGTGTATCTTCTATTCTCATTAAAAATTTGGAGCAATAAAGGAGGACTTTATAGATGATTTATCGTTTTAATGAACATGAACCGGATATTCATGATACGGTTTTTATTGCGGATGGTGCGAGGGTGATTGGCGATGTGACGATCGGTGCCGAATCCAGCATCTGGTTTAATGTGGTGCTTCGAGGTGATGAAGGGCCGATCCGAATTGGTGAGCGCTGCAATATCCAGGAAAATAGCATGTGTCATCTGTACGAACAGTTCCCGTTAACATTGGAAGATGAAGTTTCCGTCGGCCATAACGCAATTGTCCATGGATGTACGCTGCGAAAGGGGGTACTTGTCGGCATGGGGGCAACCGTTTTGGACGGCGCAGAAATAGGGGAGTACTCGATTATCGGTGCCAATAGCCTTATTCCGTCGGGCAAAAAAATTCCACCGCGTTCACTTGTCATCGGATCACCTGGTAAAGTCGTGCGCACGTTGACAGATAAGGACATGGAAATGATTGAAGAAACGATTACAACCTACGCGAATAAAGGCCAGGCATTCCGGCAAAAAGAGATCTTTGAAAAAATTCGCTAATGGAAAAATACACGAAACATGACGATAGCACGCTAGAAATTAGCGTGCTATCTGTGTTTATCCGAACTAACGGAAGGTGCCTGTGCGGTTGTACGATGTGCAAGCGATGTGAGCACACTCCCTCACGAAATGAAATCCCTTATTTATTCTCACTCTTTATTTTTCCCATTTCAAAAACAGACTCAAAAAAGCGTGTCGCGGGCTTCTGCAGCAATTGATAATAGTCGGCAAACAGGGAAGATGCAGAATCCCCGAGCCATTTTGCTGGTAAAAGCTCTTCTGGTAGATTTGGGTCAATGAATAGGAACTTTCGGAACTGGTGAACTAACAATGCACATTCTACAAAACAGCTTCCCTCACTCATTTCCCCTTTTTCAATTTTGTTTTTGTCGATCACATATTTTTGGCTGTATTCCTGAATGAATTGGGAGTAGCGCTCATTCACATCATCAATATCCCAACACTTCGTCACCAAATCTTCGTTGCTGCTCATCCCTTCATATGTGGAGCGGAAAAATGAAACATACTCCCCGATCTCATACTTTGTTACCAAGCGATTGATTTGTTCTTCCAACGGGTTTGGTGTAATCCAGCAGCTGTTAGAGAGAAGACCAAATCCGCTCCAGACTAACTCTTTACGCAGTTCATCACGCAAATGGCGCTTTTCCTCAGGGATGGTATAGACAAGCATTCGCCATTTGCCGTCCCATGAAGGTGATTTCGATTTGTAAATTCTTTTTGATGCTTCTTCCATCCGAGCTTTTCCGTCTTCTGTTAATGAATAATAGCTTTTGTTGCCAACTTTTTCAGATTGTACCCATCCTTGTTTGTTCATACGAGAAATGGCAGCGCGTACGGATTGTTCATTATGACCAAATTCCTCGAGCAGTCGGATCAAACTGCCAATCCAAATCGCATTACCATAATGACGTATGTAATCCCCATACAAAGTAAAAATCATGGAACGTGTATTAAATTGTTTATCCATTTGATTATCCTTTCTAGTGTATTTTCTTGTTGATGTGATATCTTTTTTGTTTTGAATCCTTCATAGAATGTTGTTGTCTTAAAACATGTAGTTGATAGAACGCTGAAACTGAATTAAGAAGTTATTCTCCCGCCGTTCCGGAAAGCGAAGTATATTTCCGTAGCGGTGAAAGAGCACCAATCATCGTCTCAGATAACGTGTCGCAGTAATCTTCTATGTCAAAAACAACAATCTTCCAAGAAAACAGGCTAGGTTATAAAAACGTAATAGTAAAATTTGTATTAAAAATAAACTGAAAATACAAATATGCATCTTAAATAGTATCGACTTTTCAGGTTTCTGTCAATTCCAATGCGATTAATTTGGAGATAAGTACCTCACAAGCAGACCGTATACACGTAGACTCCTGGGGGAGGAAAGGCATCGGTGAGACCCCGCAGTGCGTTAGCACGAGGAGGCTCTCCAGCCGCCCCCGGAAAGCGTAGTGTATACGGGCTGCGGGTTAGATAGCAGCAATTATGTGCGAGAGCATCCTTAATATTTAAATTATTAGAAAAATCATCTTGAACATTATATAACGGTTTGATATAATGACGTTAATAAAACGTGATGGGGAGTTGTCAAAATGTATAATTATATTCCCGATACAGATTCTGTGATGAGCACGTATTCTGGAGAGGATCAGGAAAAATACGACGCTTTTATGGCACGCATTAACGCGGGGGAAAAAATTGAAGCGGATGATTGGATGCCGGATGATTATCGACAAGCATTAATCAAACTTATTTCCATGCATGGTATTAGTGAAATTATGGGGGCGTTGCCGGAGAAGGAATGGGTTCCAAAAGCGCCAACATTGAAACGCAAGCTTGGCATTATGGCGAAAGTACAAGATGAAATGGGGCATGGCCAATTGCTGCTTCGTGTGGCGGAGGATTTAATGAAGCCATACGGAAAAACGAGAGAAAATTTAATGGAAGATCTATTAAATGGAGATTTGAAGTTTCATAACGTTTTCCATATGCCAACAAAAACATGGGCTGATGCCGGAATGGTTGGCTGGATGGTCGATGGAGCGGCAATCATTTCCCAAACGAATATGCTTGATGCTTCTTATGGTCCATACCAACGGGCGCTTCAGCGGATTTGCGCCGAGGAGGTTTTCCACGCCCAACATGGGGAGTCAATCATTATGGCGTTGGCTGAAGGGACAAAAGAGCAACGGGAAATTTTGCAGGAATCGCTTAATCGCTGGTGGCCTTCCTTGTTGATGTTTTTCGGGCCGTCGACAGCGGAAACTACCGGATCTTCCAAGCAGGATATTATGATTAAATACCGCATTCGTAAAAGTAATAATGAAGAACTGCGCCAGGCATTTTTGGATAAATATTTGCCGCGAGCATTTTCACTTGGATTGACCGTTCCAGATGACACGGTTCATTACGACAAAGAAGCTGAAAAGTGGGTTTACCAAGAACCAGATTGGAAGGAATTCAAACAAATCATTGCCAATAAAGGTCCAAAGTCAAAGGATCGGTTGCGGTTACGGGAAATTGCTTATGAGAAAAATCGCTGGGTAAGGCAGGCATTAGCGCCACAAGTAGTCGGTTCGTAACATTTTTCAGGTAGATGACGGGGGCAGTACCCCGATAGCATAATAGATTGATTTTGGAAGGGGAGGTATGACAATGCAGGATGAAGCAAATTTTTATCAAGAATATGAAGTGTTTAGCAAGCGCAGTGCCAAGGCATCCGTTCAGCATCAATTCAGTTTGTTGGCACCAAATGACGAGATGGCGATGGTGATGGCTCAGGAAAACTTTATGCGTCGTGAGGATGTGCTTGATGTATGGGTTGTACCACGAAATAAAATTCGTTCCATGACAAGTGAGGAACGCGAAACATGGACGAAGCGACTTGATAATAAAACATATCGGACGACAAAAGGATATGGCTATTTACGGAAAAAATGGCGGGAAAAAGAACAAGGGATGTTGGATGAAAAAGAGATTATGTCTTGGAAAGAGGTGAAAAAGTCATGACGAAACGAATCGAGACAGCTGAAGAAGCAAAGCAAAATAAAGCATATCTGGAAGCATTGACAGAACTGATCTATCAATTAGCGGATGATGATTTCATCGTTTCCTTTCGAGGGTCAGAGTGGCTTGGTTTGGCACCACATATTGAGGAAGATGTTGCTTTTTCATCGATTACGCAAAATACGATGGGGCACGCGGCAATGTATTACGATCTTTTAGAGGAACTAGGGGAAGGGCAAGCAGATGTCCTTGCACATGAACGTACGGGAAATGAGCGGCGGAATGCAGTTTACTTAGAAAAACGAAATGGCGATGGCTCCTATCTGGATGAACCATATTTCGATTGGGCGTTGACCGTTGTTCGTCATTATTTTTATGAAGTATTGAAGAAAACTAAATTGGAAGCAATCAGCCAAAGTTCCTATGTTCCACTAGCGAATATCGCGCAAAAAGTATTGATGGAACAGCCTTATCATTTGGCACATTGGAAACTATGGATACAGCAATTGCAACAATCGGGTGAAGATGCTCAATCCCGCATCCACGCACGAATTGTGGAGGCATGGCAAGAGTTTGGGGATGCACTTGAACTAGGGGAGAAAGCCGATGCGATGGTAAAACACGAGTTGGTTGCAAGTGAAGCATTTTTGAAAAAACAATGGCAACAGGAAGTAGAAACTATTGTTACATCTGTGCCTGAATCGCCCCTCGGCAAACAACTGGGGAATGGCAGAAATAAGGAGCATACGGCAGATCTTGACCAAGCGATCAAAACGTTTGCCGAGGTGTACGAAAGCGATAAGGAAGCCGTTTGGTAAGGAGATCGGAAATCGAGAAAGGTAGTTTGCTGGTTAGAAAGTATGCAATCATGCCTTTCTAAGGAAATTTAACCGGGTTCATATAAGGGGGGATTTCATGCAGGAAAAGCAGTGGAAAGAGGAAATTCTTGCTGTGCTTAAAACAGTCGATGATCCAGAGCTCCCATCTGTTAGCGTGTTTGATCTTGGGATGATCCATGAAATAGAACGGAAGCAAAATCACATTGCGATTACGATGGTGCCAACGTTTGCGGGGTGCCCTGCCCTTGATATCATTGAGCAACATGTAAAAAAAGCAGTCGAGGCGTTGGAGTGGGTTGCGGAATGTGAGGTAACATTTTCTTTTCAGCATCAATGGTCAACAGATGCGATCACGGAAACAGGGAAGGAAAATTTGAAAAAACACGGCATCGCCCCGCCACCGGAAAATTATCGACCTGGGGAAGAATGGACGGTGAATTGCCCGTATTGTGATTCAGCCTACACATCGATGGAAAATGTGTTTGGCCCAACTGCTTGCCGTAGTATTTTATATTGCATGACATGCAGGAATCCATTTGAGGCGATGAAACCAGTAGTGAAGCATACGCTCACATCATAAAGGATATTTTAGGCAGAATTGAAACCGCATTCATTACAATTGAAGGAGAGAATTTTTACAATGGCAAAATTAATAGCTTTGTATAAACAACCGGAGGATCAAGCGAAATTTGATGAACATTATTACAATGTGCACACACCAATTACCAAAGAAATCCCAGGATTAAGAGAAATGAACGTTACAAAAATTGTTGGGTCACCAATGGGAAAAAGCGATTATTATTTGCTTTGCGAAATGATTTACGATGACCAGGAATCACTAAAAAAAGCAATGAAAACAGATGAAGGCAAGGCATCAGGGAAAGATGTCATGCAATTCGCTGGTGATATTGTCACATTGATGATCGGTGAGGAAGTCGATGGTTAATCGTTCCTATATAAAGGTTTTTGTTGAAAATGGTGTTGGGGTGATTCAGCTTGATCGTCCTCAAGTTGCCAACGCATTGAATCGGGAAATGGTTGATGAAATTGTTGCGGAAACAGAAGCTTTTGACCGGGATGAATCCGTTCGCGTCATTGTGGTGAAAGGCAATGACAAGGCATTTGCAGCGGGTGCGGATATTGAGGAAATGCTGGAAGATACGCCATTATCCATGGAGTTGTTAGACCCGTTCGCGGTGTGGGATCGGCTGACTAGAATCAAAAAACCACTGATTGCTGCGGTGAATGGATTTGCGTTGGGTGGCGGATTTGAGTTAGCACTTCACTGTGATCTAATTATTGCTGGCGAAACTGCTCAATTCGGTTTTCCTGAAGTGAAATTAGGTGTCATGCCCGGTGCTGGTGGGACACAGCTTTTAACGAAGGCAATGGGGAAGCGAAAAGCATTGGAATGGATTTGGTTTGGAGCCTCCATGTCTGCAAAAGAAGCCATGAATCATGGTGTTATCAATCGTGTTGTCGCACCGGAAATGCTTGAGGAGGAAACAATGAACATGGCGAATCAATTAGCAAACCAAGCACCAATTTCCGTTCGTCTGATTAAGGAAGCAGCGGGTAAAGCTGAGGAATTATCGCTGCTTGACGGGATGAAACTGGAGCGGAAAAATTTTTACTTAACGTTTGACTCACAAGATCAAACAGAAGGCATGCAAGCGTTTATGGAAAAACGATCCCCTTCTTTCAAAGGAGTGTGAGCAAATGGGAGCGCGTGATTTTCAAACCATTATGTATCAGCAAGAAGATGGTATCGCAACCATCATGTTAAACCGACCGTCAGCTTTTAATGCCTTTACAGCTGAAATGAACAAGGAAATTATCCAGGCTTTGAAAGTGGCGAGCAAGGATGATGACGTCAGGTGCATTGTTTTTACGGGAAACGGCAAGGCATTCTGTGTGGGCGAAGATCTTGGCGGCGTTGATGAACATACGAACCATGCTACTTTTCTAAGGGAACGTTACCATCCGATGATGAAGGCGATAAAAAATGTGCCAAAGCCCATTGTGGCAGCGGTCAATGGTACGGCTGCAGGTGCAGGGATGAGTTTAGCGTTGGCAGCAGATTTCAGGCTCGTTCAGCCGAGGACCAAGTTTGTCAGTGCGTTTATGAACATTGGTCTGTTACCTGATTCTGGGTTTATGTATGTGTTGCCCCGTTTAATCGGATATGCGAAAGCACTTGAAATAGCGGTATTAGGAAAACCCATCTCAGGGGAAGAAGCGGTAAAACTTGGGCTGGCTACAGAAATGATCGATGTGGATGATTGGGAAGAAAAAGTTCATACATTTGCAACGACCATGGCTGGACTGCCGACAAAAGCCTTTTCCTTAATCAAGCGTTACATGATGGACGGGATGCATCTTCCGTTTGACGAAGCGCTGGAACAAGAAGCGCAAGCACAGCGTATTGCGGGGATGTCCGATGATCATCAAGAGGGATTACAGGCGTTTAAGGAAAAGCGCAGTCCCAATTTTACCGGCAACTAAGTGGAAATTTTGGAAGAATCAATTAACCAATATGAGGAGGAATCGGAACTATGACACAAACAATCAATAAGGAAACAATTACAGAAGTAGGCGAAATGAAGCGTGATCATTATGCAATGATTATTAATGGCGAGCGTGTGGAAAGTAGTTCGGGTGATACGCTTCAAACATTTAACCCAGCAAAAGGGGAAATGTTAGCAAGTGTCGCCAAGGCGAACGAAGAAGACGCGGAAAAAGCGGTACAAGCGGCAAGAAACGCATTTGACCATGGAAAATGGCGTAAATACCCAGTTGGAAAACGTTCCCGGGTGCTAAATAAAATTGCTCAAATTATGCGAGACCGTTTTAAGGAAATCGTGGAAATGGAAGTACTGAATAGCGGAAAATCGGTCGGTGCTGCCCAGACACAGGTTGGTCAGGCGATCGAGGATTTTGAATTTTATGCGGGTGCAATCGTTGGGCACCGTGGAACCGTGAACAATATGCCATATGGCTTTTTTAACTATACACATAAGGAACCTGTCGGGGTGTGTGCGCAAATTATTCCATGGAACTATCCGATGATGATGGCAGCATGGAAAATAGCACCGGCCATTGCTGCTGGTTGTTCGGTTGTTGTTAAACCAGCAAGCCTTACACCGGTTACAGCAATTTTATTGAACGAAATCTGCCATGAAGCGGGTGTACCAGCGGGGGTTGTCAACACAATCCCAGGATCCGGCCGAGTTGTTGGTGATTATCTCGTTAAACATGAAGACATCAATAAAGTTGCATTTACCGGCTCCACACCAGTAGGTAAAGATATTATGGGAAAGGCTTCGGAAACATTGAAGCGAATCACACTTGAGCTTGGCGGAAAGTCCCCGAACATCGTTTTTGATGATGCAGATATCGATGCTGCTGTTGCAGGCTCGTTATTTGGTATTTATTTTAATACCGGTCAATCCTGTGAAGCACGGTCACGCATGTTCGTGCATGAATCCATCTATGACGAGTTTATGGAGCAATTTATTGCCAAAACGCAAAAATTGAAGTCTGGTGATCCGTTTGATAAAGGAACACACTTAGGTTCGATCATTAGTCAGGAGCAGGTGGAAGTGATTGATGGATATGTCCAATCTGCCAAAGCGGATGGGGCCACAATTGCTACAGGTGGAAAAGTGTTGCAACCAGAAGGCTTTGAAAATGGGCATTGGTATGCACCAACCGTTATTACGGACGTTACGCCTGACATGAAAGCAGTTAAAGAGGAAATCTTTGGCCCAGTTGTCGTTGTGGAAAAGTTTACCGATGAAAAAGATGTCGTCAAACGTGCCAATGATACGAAATATGGATTAGGTTCCGCAATCTGGACAACAAACCAGGCAAAAGCAACCCGTGTCGCCCATCAAATTCAAGCAGGGATTGTCATGGTAAATAGTCCATTTTCCGCATTCCCAGGAACCCCATTTGGCGGCTACAAAGAATCCGGATTCGGAAGAGAACTAGCAGTAGAATCACTCGACCTATACATGGAAGACAAAAGCGTACTCTCCTACTACGGAGCAAAACCACTAAACCCATTCGGCGTGTAAAACTGGGACATGGGGACAGTGGGACATGGGGACAGGATCCTTGTCCCAGCCTAAGCGAAGTCGCGAGAGCAATCGTGACGGGCACTTGAGCCGATTGAGGAAGTGGGACATGGGGACAGGATCCTTGTCCCAGCTCAAGCAAAGTTGCGAAGGCCATCGTGACGGGCACTTGATCCGATCGAGGAAGTGGGACATGGGGACAGGATCCTTGTCCCAGCTCAAGCAAAGTTGCGAAGGCCATCGTGACGGGCACTTGATCCGATCGAGGAAGTGGGACGCGGAACCTGTCCCCACGTCCCATATTTAATAGAAAGGGTGATAGATATGACGATTCGGAATGTTACTGTTGTGGGTGCTGGTATAATGGGGCGCGGGATTGCTTATGTTTCTGCTCTAGCCGGCTTTTCTACGACATTAGTAGACGTAGCGGAAGACAAGTTGCATGAAGCATATGAGTCTATTAAACAGACAGCAAATAAAGGAATGGACCGTGGGAAGGTGACGAGTGAACAGAAGGAAAGTCTAGTTGCAAACTTAAACACGACGCTATCACTTGAAGCGGCCGTAATACATACAGATCTCGTAATCGAAGCAGTACCGGAGAAACTAGCTTTAAAGAAACATATTATGGAAACAGCCGAGGCACACGCTCCAAGCCATGCAATATTCACGTCCAACACATCGACAATCAGCCCAACTGAACTGGCATCCTATACAAAACGACCCGAGCAATTTGCGGTGATGCATTTTTTCAATCCAGTTCACCGGATGCGCCTTGTGGAAATGGTCAGAGGGTTAGATACGACAGATGAAACGATTGCTGTCATTCGTACTGTTGCAGAGCAAATGGGCAAGGAGACCGTGGAAGTGAACGAGTTTCCAGGATTTGTGACAAGTCGGATTAGTGCACTAGTTGGTAATGAAGCTTTTCATATGTTGCAGGAAGGTGTCGCGACAGCTGAAGATATTGATAAAGCGATTCGTTTAGGGCTGAATTATCCAATGGGCCCGTTGGAACTTTGTGATCTAGTCGGATTGGATGCACGACTAAACAATTTAAACTATCTGCATCAAACACTTGGAGAAAAATATCGCCCTGCACCACTTTTAGAACAATATGTGAAGGCAGGACGGCTCGGTAGAAAAGCGGGCAAAGGAGTTTACGACTATACCAATACGAGTGAGTTGATAAAAAAATGAAAGAAGTCGTGATTGTTGATGCGGTTCGTACGCCGATTGGCAGATATAGAGGAACACTAAAGGATATTCGCCCTGATGATCTAGGCGCGATTGTTATAAAAGCACTACTTGATAGAAATCCGAACCTTCCAGCTGAAGCGATTGAAGACGTGGTTCTTGGCAATGCCAATCAGGCTGGAGAAGATAACCGCAATGTTGCGCGCATGTCTGGATTGCTGGCTGGATTACCTGTGCAAGTTGGGGGAACGACGATTAATCGGCTTTGTGGATCTAGTCTTGATGCGGTGATGTATGCGGCACGGGCAATTGCTGTTGGAGAAGGGGATATTTTTATTGCTGGTGGGACAGAAAGCATGACACGTGCACCATTGGTCATGGCAAAACCTGACAAAGCATTTCCGCGTGGCAATAGTCAGCTTTATGATACAACGATAGGCTGGCGGTTCACGAATCCACAACTAGAAAAAGTTTATGGTGCGGATTCGATGCCACAAACGGCAGAGAATGTTGCAGCCGACTATAACATTTCCCGGGAAGCGCAGGATCATTTTGCATATGAAAGTCAAATGAAGGCAAAAAAAGCGATGGAAGCGAATCGTTTTGCCGAGGAAATCGTTCCTGTCGTTTATCATGACCGCAAAGGCAATGAAATCACTGTTGCAACCGATGAACATCCACGATCAGAAACATCATTGGAAAAGCTCGGTAATCTGAAGCCGATTTTTGACGCTGGTACGATCACGGCCGGAAATGCATCTGGTGTAAATGATGGTGCGTCTGCATTGTTGGTTATGAGTGCTGATAAAGCTGCGGAGCTGAATCTTAAGCCATTGGTAAAATATAAAGTTGGTGCTACGGCTGGTGTGGAACCGCGGATCATGGGGCTTGGACCAATCGAAGCAACACGAAAAGCACTCGGACGAACGAACTTGAATGTTGCTGACTTGGGCCTTGTAGAGTTGAATGAGGCGTTTGCTTCCCAATCCCTCGAATGTATCTGTCAATTAGAGCTTGAACCAACAAAAGTCAATGTAAATGGTGGCGCCATTGCTTTTGGCCATCCCCTAGGCGCAAGCGGGGCGCGTATTTTAACAACACTCATCCATGAATTAAAAAAGCAAAACAAACAATACGGCCTGGCCACAATGTGCGTCGGAGTCGGCCAAGGAATCGCAACAATTATAGAAAATATCGAAACCTAGCTGGAGCATGGGTGGGACATGGGGACAGGTCCCTTGTCCCGGTAGGCAAAATGGCGTGAGACTTGATCTCATGCGCTGCTGACAATGTGATGAAGTGGGACGCGGGACCTGTCCCCACGTCCCACCTCTAAAAGGAGCGTGTGTGTTATGTCGACTGTTTTGTTAAAGAAGGAAAACAATATTGCGTATGTAACGATTAACCGGCCGGAGGTGTTGAATTGCTTTGATTATCAAACACTTTGTCGGCTTCGGGATGTGACGGAAGAAGTTCATCTGGATCCTGATGTAAAGGTTGTTATTTTTACCGGTGCAGGGGATAGAGCCTTTAGTGCAGGCGCGGATTTGAAGGAAAGAAAGACAATGGATGAAACGGAAGTCCGTAGAAATGTAAAAGCAATTCGGGATGTCTTTCATCAGATCGCATCCCTGCCACAGCCAACAATTGCTGCGGTTAACGGGTATGCTTTTGGAGGAGGATTCGAGCTGATGCTTGCCTGCGACTTTTCCATTGCAGCCCATGGAGTGAAAATGGGCCTCACCGAAACAAACTGGGCAATCATCCCAGGTGCAGGCGGAACCCAGCGCCTACCACGATTAATTGGTGAAATGAAAGCAAAGGAATTTATTTTTACGGCTAAAAAATGTACTGCCGAAGAGGCGCTGGACTTAGGAATGGTTTTACGCGTTGTGGAAAAAACAGAACTACTAGCAACCTGTAACCAATTTGCCGCAGACATTATGAAAAATGGACCCGTCGCAATTAAACAGGCAAAATACGCGATAACACAAGGGATGAACACTGATATTCAAACAGGCTTAGAAATCGAAGCAAAAGCGTATGAATTAACAATCCCAACCGAAGACCGCCTCGAAGCATTACAAGCATTCCATGAAAAGCGAACCCCAAGCTTCACAGGGAACTAAACCGAAGCGGAACATGAGAGCGGGACATGGGGACAGGTCCCTTGTCCCAGCAGACAAAATGGCGTGAGACTTGATCTCATGCGGGATAGACGATTATAACAAAGTGGGACGCGGAACCTGTCCCCATGTCCCACATTATTCAAAGGAGGTAATAACATGAATCCTATTTGTAAGTTGCTTGACATTACATATCCGATTATTCAGGGTGGCATGGGGAATATTAGCAATGCTCCGCTAGCGGCTGCTGTTTCGGAGGTTGGTGGACTTGGTACGATTGGTTGCGGCACGATGTCACCTGACGAAGTGGAAGAGATTATTTTGGAAACAAAGTCGTTAACGAACCAACCGTTTGCGATTAATATTGCCATTAACGTAACACCTTTTATCGATCAATTGGTTGAGTTGGTGTTGAAACATCAGATCCCTGTTGTAACGCTGTCTGCCGGAAATCCTGCAGCCTACATACCTATTTTTCATGAGCATGATATAAAAGTACTGACAGTGGTTGCGTCGGTTAAGCATGCGAAAAAAGCAGAGAAAGCTGGTGCTGATGCTGTTGTCGCAGAAGGATTTGAAGCGGCCGGCATTAATTCAAATTACGAATTAACCACTTTCACATTGATCCCGCAAGTTTCCCAGCATGTTACAATTCCAGTCCTTGCTGCTGGAGGGATTGGGGATGGAAAAGGTCTTGCGGCAGCACTCATGCTTGGGGCAAGTGGTGTACAGCTTGGAACGCGTCTAATTGCAACGAAAGAGTCACCTTTTCATGATGTTTATAAGCAGCAATTAATTGAATCAGAAGGAACACAAACAGCCATTATTGGACGCTCACTTGGCCAAATGCGCCGTGTCTTAAATACGGCCTATGCTAAAAAAATACATGATCTTGAGAAAAGCGGGATGACATTGGAAGAATATCGTACCCTTACATCAGAAACCCATCATCGAAAAGGAGCACTCAGCGGCGATTTGGAAGGCGGCTTTTTAAATGCTGGTCAAGTAACCGGATTAATTACAAATGTTATCAGTGTAAAGGAACTTCTTGATGGAATGGTCTACGATGCAAACGAGCAAATGCATCGCACAACAGGGTTATTAGATACACAATCCAATCCCACATAAAAGGAAAGGAAAGCCACAACCCTAAATAGATGAATTTTTCAAAAAATATTGACTACACTATAACATGGTGATATAATAACGTGTAAATAACGTTATATATAATAATATCAAGGGACATGGGGACAGGTTAGTTGTCCCAGTGTCTTTCTCAACAGGGGCATAGGGTTGCGCGTGGGACAAGAAACCTGACCCCATGTCCCACCTAGTAAATGAAAGCGCTTTATCATATTTTGTTTTGCAGGAGGATGGTTTATGGCGTTCGTTCAGGAATCGTTAATTACGGATGATTTTGCGTTGCTTGATAGGATGGCAGATCATGAGCAGGTCGTATTTTGCAATGATCCAACGAGTGGGTTGCGTGCAATTATTGCGATACATAATACTACACTTGGGCCTGCACTAGGCGGGTGCCGGATGCAGCCTTATGCGAATCTTGATGAAGCACTTGATGATGTGCTGCGTCTTGCGAAAGGCATGACATACAAATGTGCCGCAGCGGATGTTGATTTTGGCGGTGGGAAAGCGGTTATCATTGGTGATCCACATACAGACAAAACACCAGAGCTTTTCCGTGCTTTTGGTCAATTTGTTGCTTCGCTTGGAGGTCGTTTCTACACAGGAACAGATATGGGAACAACAATGGATGATTTCGTCTATGCCAAAAAAGAAACCAATAACATTGTAGGCATACCTGAAGCATTTGGCGGTGGTGGTGATTCCTCCATCCCAACGGCTAAAGGGATTTTGTATGGAATCATGGCTACAAATAAGATGCTGTTTGGAAAAGAAGAACTGAACAACGCAACTTATGCTGTCCAAGGGCTTGGAAAAGTCGGATTCAAAGTTGCAGAAGGTCTTCTCCAAGCAGGTGCTACTATTTATGTAACCGATATTGATGAAGAAAACGTTGCTGCAATTTTAGAAAAGGCAAAAACGACGACAGGGTCTGCCCAATTCGTACCAAGTGAGGAAATTTACGCGCAGGATGTTGATGTTTTCGTACCGTGTGCGTTTGGCGGGGTTATTAATGATGACACACTTCGAAAATTAAAGGTAAAAGCAATCGCAGGCTCAGCAAACAACCAATTGCTGACAAATCAACATGGTGTAGAACTGGCAGAAAAAGGGATCCTTTATGCCCCGGATTATATTATTAATGCTGGTGGACTAATCCAGGTTTCCGATGAATTATATGGTGCAAATAAAGAGAGAGTACTGCTAAAAACGAAAGAGATTTACAATGTGCTTCTCAACGTGTACCAGCAAGCAACAAAGCAAAATCAATCAACAATGGAAGCTGCCAACCACATCTGTGAAAATGTGCTCGCAAACCGAGAAAAGCGGAATAGTTTTTATACGGCTTCCATTAAACCGAAATGGGATATCCGCAATTAAGAGGGAGGGGAGCAGATGGAAACGAATTATCCAATGAAACAGATCATGGATGAACAGGGAAATTTCGTTGATGACACGTACAAGACGCAAATCGATTCCCGGCTTGTAGAAACGATGTATTACAACATGTACCGGATCCAGGCTTTTGATCAAAAAGCGATCCGTCTCCAGCGTCAAGGACGAATTGGAACATATCCACCATTTGCAGGTCAAGAGGCCGCACAAGTTGGCAGTGCCTTAGCGCTTGGTGATGGGGATTGGATTTTTCCAACGTATCGTGATCATGGTGCAACATTGACGTATGGTGCTGATATGACGCGAATGTTTCTTTATTGGAATGGTCAGATGGAAGGATGTATCCCGCCAAAAGGCAAGAACATTTTCCCTGCCGCAGTACCAATTGCCTCACAAATTCCGCATGCAGTCGGTGCATCATGGGCTGAAAAAAGGAAAGGAACCGATCGGATTGCACTTGCCTACTTCGGGGATGGCGCGACGTCAGAGGGTGATTTTCATGAAGGCCTTAATTTTGCCAGTGTGTTCCAAACACCAACTGTATTTTTTAACCAAAATAATGGCTATGCGATCTCTGTTCCAACCGAAAAGCAAATGAACGCAAAAACAGTCGCACAAAAAGGGATAGCCTATGACATGAGAAGCGTTCGGGTGGATGGTAATGATTGTTTCAGCGTTTATTTTGCAATGAAAAATGCTGTTGACTTCGCTCGCGCTGGGGAAGGGCCAACATTAATTGAAGCTGTTACATGGCGGGCTGGCGCACATACGACAGCAGATGATCCAGATAAATATCGTCCAGCTAATAAAGGCGAGGATATTGTAGAGCCATTAACCCGCTTGGAACGTTTCATGAAAACAAATCAATTCTGGAATGAAGCAAAAATTGCCGACATGCAAGCTACTGTGAAAGCAGAAGTCGATGCGGCAGTGGAAGCGATGGAAAATCACCCGGAAGCAAAAGTGGAAGATTTGTTTGACCACGTATTTGCGGAGCTTCCAGAACAGCTTGTTGCGCAAAAAGAATCTTATTTGGCGCTTTTGGAGGAGGATGCATGACGGAGAATCGATGTACGTTAGGGAGGGGTGATGAACATGACAATGGAAATGAAACAGAAAAGAGAGCAACGCGTTAAGACGCAGTCGCTGACAATGATTCAGGCGATTAATGAGGCGATGGAAACGATGTTGGAAATGGATGAGATGACAATCGTTTTAGGGGAAGATGTCGGAAAGAATGGTGGTGTGTTTCGCGCAACAGAAGGGCTTCAGGAACAATTCGGTGAAGATCGCGTTGTCGATACCCCACTATCAGAATCAGGTATTATTGGAACATCAGTCGGGCTTGCGGTAAATGGATTTAAACCAATTGCGGAGATTCAATTTATGGGTTTTATTTACCCGGCTTACAATCAGATCATGACACATGTATCACGGTTGCGCATGAAAACAATGGGGAGTTTTTCGGTGCCAATGGTGATTCGAGCTCCATATGGCGCAGGAATCCGGGCCCCAGAAGTGCATTCGGATAGTACAGAGGCGATTTTTACCCATATGCCTGGGTTAAAAGTTGTCTGCCCGTCTTCCCCTTATCATGCAAAAGGGCTGCTTATTTCCGCGATCGAGGACCCTGATCCAGTGCTGTTCCTGGAGCCAATGCGCAATTACCGTGCTGGTCGTGAGGAAGTCCCGACTGGAAAATATACAGTTGAGATTGGCAAGGGAAGAAGGTTGCATGAGGGGATGGATGTGAGCATCATTGCTTGGGGTTCGATGATTCCGATTGCTGAGCGGGCGAGGGAGCAAGCAGAACAAAAGGGGATTTCTTGTGATCTCATTGATTTGCAGACATTATACCCACTTGATCGTGCTTTGATTGCCGATTCCGTACAAAAGACAGGAAGAGCGGTCATTGTTCATGAAGCACAAGCAACAGGTGGGCTCGGCAATGACATTGTTTCAGCAATTAACGACACAGCGTTTTTATATTTACGATCCCCAATCGAACGGGTCACTGGTTTTGATGTTCCCGTGCCATTTTTTGGCTTGGAAGATCACTATCTCCCTACAGCTAAGCGTGTTTTGAAAAGTGTTGAGAAGGTTGTTAATTTTTAAGAAAGAGAATCCCACTAGTTTCACTTACTAGAATACAACTAGAACTACCGAGCTAAATCCCAACTAGAAAAACCACTCAAGATACTGAACCAATCCATTTGTACTACACCCAGATAAAAAACTTTATTCCAGATACCCCGATTCGCGTATACAAAAAGCTATCGCAAGCGGGCTCATCACGTATTCGCATAAGGACATAATTGCCACTTAAATATTTAGAATATAAATTATTCGGCTAATAATCCATTTTATGTACAAATAGTCGGAAAGTTATGTTATAATTTTTCAAACTTTTAAAATAATAGAGGGGGAATACGTTTTGAAAAGATGGTTATTTATGATGATTGCAATACTGGGGATATTTGTACTAACTGCTTGTGGCTCAGATGAATCATCCGATGCTAAGGGTTCTAGTGACAATGGTGAACAAACAGAGGATACAGACGAAAATGCAGAAGATACGGGAGATAAGACCTATCATATCGGAGCTACCCAGATTCTGGAGCATCCGTCACTTGATGCAGCTTATGAAGGCTTTAAGACGGCGCTGGATGATGCAGGATTGGATGTAGAATATGACTTCCAGAGTGCGCAAAATGATCAAAATAATGTTAGTACAATCAGTAATAAATTTGTTGCCGATGGTGTTGATTTGATTTTTGCCAATTCTACACCTAGTGCACTTGGTGCTTTGCAGGCAACAAGCGATATTCCTATCTTATTTACATCTGTAACAGACCCAGTTGAAGCGGGGTTGGTGGAATCCGTGGATCAGCCTGGGGATAATATTACTGGGGTAACAGACCTTCATCCAGACGCGATTAAGAACACGGTTGAGTTTATCGATAAGTATTTTGAAGGTGCTTCCGTCGGTTTAATTTATAATGCAGGGGAACAAAATTCTGTTTCGCAAATTGAATCGGTTAAAGAAGCTGCAGATGGAACGAGTTTGAGCTTTGTTGAGCGGACGGTTGCTAATTCAGCCGAGGTTCAGCAAGCAGCAAGTACGATTGTCAGTGAAGCGGATGTCATCTACATTGTGACGGATAATACAGTTGTATCCGCATTGGAAACCGTTGTCGGTGTTACCAATGAACAAGATATTCCATTAATTGTGGGGGAACCAGATTCATTAGCAAAAGGTGGATTCGCTACATATGGAATCGACTACAATACAATCGGTTACCGGACAGGAGAAATGGCTGCGGAAATTTTAACAGGGGAAAAAACAACCGCAGATATTCCGGTTGAGTACCCACCAGAAATTCAACTATTCATTAACAAACAAGCCGCTGAAGAACAAGGGATTGAATGGAATAGTGACTGGGACGAGGCAAAATTTGTAGAACAAGAATAGTGAGAGATTGAGGGATTTTTAATAATAAAGGCTGTTTCATCAAGGTCTGAATTCCTTATGAGGCAGCCGTTTGTTTCTTTTGAAAGTTTTGTTTTAAAAGTTGCGAGAAGGAGGGAAAACATGCTTTTATCATTATTTAACGCAATTGAACTAGGCGTAATCTATGCACTCATGGCTTTAGGAGTCTACTTATCTTTTCGCGTCTTGGATTTCCCTGATTTAACTGTTGATGGAAGTTTTGTAACAGGTGCGGCAGTTGCTGCGATCTCGATTATGAATGGTGTACCACCGATTATTGCAAGTCTTTTGGCAGCCTTAGCCGGGTTTTTAGCAGGCTGTGTTACAGGGGTGCTACATACGAAGGGGAAAATTAACGCCCTATTATCAGGGATTCTCATGATGATTGCCCTTTATTCTATTAATCTCCGAATCATGGGACAGCCTACATTGTCCCTTTTAAATGGAAAAACTATTTTTACACAGCTAGAGTCGGTTTGGGCGGCAACAGGGTTGGACCAATTATTAAATGGTGTGTTAACGTTCTTCGGTGCGGATCGGGTTCCAGCGACATGGAGCATTGTCATCGTGATGATTGTCATAACATTAGCTTTCAAACTGTTGACAGATTACTATTTGAAAACAGAGGTGGGCCTTGCGTTAAGGGCTACAGGTGATAATCAGGTGATGATCCGAAGCCTGTCTGCGAATACGGACTCATTAATTATTGTTGGGATCGGCTTTTCTAATGGACTTGTCGCGTTATCGGGCGGCTTGATTGCGCAACATGGGGGATTCGCTGATGTAAACATGGGAATCGGTATGATCATCATCGGTTTGGCTTCCGTAATTATTGGAGAAGCACTATTTGGTACTAAGACAATTGCTAGAGCCACATTAGCTGTTGTTGGTGGGGCGATTATTTATCGGATTGTCGTTGCGATGGCACTGCGGGTTGAATTTTTGGAAACAGGCGATATGAAATTGATCACCGCATTGCTCGTAATCGCTGCATTGGTAACACCAAAAGTTTTACAGGCAAGGAAAGAGAAAAAGCGCCGTTTGGAAAAGCGCGCCAGCCTTAGCCAGGAAAAAGTAAGGGAGGTGTAAATTTTGCTCGAAATGAAAAATATCTCAATTACCTTTAACGAAGGAACACCAGATGAAAAGAAAGCATTACAAGGTGTAGATTTGGAACTAAAGGAAGGCGAATTTGTTACTGTGATTGGCAGTAATGGTGCGGGTAAGTCGACACTAATGAACGTTGTCTCCGGAAATTTAATCCCGGATGTTGGCGATGTGATTATCAATGACAAGCAGGTTGTTCATTTGCCCGAATACAAACGTTCTGCCTATATCGGTCGTGTTTTCCAGGATCCAATGGCCGGTACAGCACCATCCATGACCATTGAGGAAAACCTGGCAATGGCATATGCGCGTAATAAGAGAAGAAAATTGAAACCAGGTGTTACGAAGAAGCGGAAGGAAATGTTTAGGAAGACATTGGCATCCCTAAATTTGAATTTGGAAGATCGGTTAAATGCCAAAGTCGGCTTTCTCTCCGGTGGGGAACGTCAGGCATTGTCACTATTGATGGCCACTTTTACCGAACCAAATATTTTACTGCTTGATGAGCACACAGCGGCATTGGACCCTTCACGTGCAGAATTAATCACCAAACTTACCGATGATGTCATCAGCAAATTTAACTTAACGACACTAATGGTCACCCACAACATGCAACAAGCACTCGATTTAGGCAACCGATTAATCATGATGGATAAAGGCCAAATTATCCTAGACGTAAACGGAGAAGAAAAGCAAAAACTAACCATCGAAGACCTACTAAAAGAATTCCAACGCATCCGCGGCACCAAATTCGAAAGCGACCGCGCCGTATTAGGATGAGCGGGACATGGGGACAGGTTAGTTGTCCCAGCCTGAAATGCCGTAGTGATGCGTGATAGCGGGTGGGACGCGGAACCTGTCCCCACGTCCCACTCCACACCTCTTGTAATCGTTACGTTTGTGTGTTATTTTAGAGTTTAAATTAAATCATTTCTTGTTTCAATATGTTTGAAGTGAGGATAGAGGCGCAAGGGCCATCAGTACACAATGTGAGGAAAATGGGTTCCAATGACGATTGTGGAAAGGGGTGATTTGCCGAAGCAGAGAGAATCTCATGTTCTTGAAGCTGGGACTGTGTTGAAGAAATGCAGGACTGTCATATAGGTGACTATATGAAGGGCTATCTTACGCAGGAAGCGATCGTTTCTACTGCAACAGCGAAGCCCTCGTTGTTGCTTTTTTTGCGTTTGCTTTGCGATACCCTTACTACCTTACTTACTAAAAAATATGTAAAGGGTGTGTCGTCATGGATTTTGGTAAAGTTTTAACTGCAATGGTTACCCCATTTGATCAAAATGGAGAGATTGATTTTGACGCTACAAGTAATTTAGTGAATCATTTAATTACAAATGGTTCTGATGGACTAGTGATCGCCGGAACAACTGGAGAAAGTCCTACACTAACAACCGATGAAAAAGCGGAATTGTTCACCTATGTTGTTAAGGTTGTGGACGGTAGAATACCTGTTATCGCTGGGACCGGATCGAATAGCACGAAAGCTTCTATTGATTTAACCAAAAAGGCTGAACAAGCAGGTGTCGATGGTGTAATGCTTGTGACACCTTATTACAACAAACCATCACAAGAAGGATTGTTTCAACATTTTAAAGCTATTGCAGCGTCCACGTCACTACCAGTAATGCTATATAATGTACCTGGCCGAAGCGTTGTTGCAATAGCGGTAGAGACAGTTGTCCGATTAGCAGAGATTGAAAACATTGTGGCGATAAAGGATGCGAGCGGTGATTTGGATGCAATGGCGAAAGTGATCAGCCAAACCCCTGATGATTTTACACTGTACAGTGGAGATGATAGTTTGACATTACCAGTTATGTCCATCGGCGGAGCAGGCGTTGTCTCTGTTGCTGCCCATATCGTGGGGAATGAAATGCAGGAAATGATCAGCCATTTTAACAATGGTGATACACAAGCGGCGGCTTCGATGCATCGAACGCTTCTCCCAGTGATGAAGGCATTATTTGCGCAACCAAGCCCATCACCAACAAAAGAAGCGTTAAACCAAAAAGGCATTCGCGTTGGAAATGTTCGGTTGCCAATGGTGCCTTTAACAGATGAAGAAAAAAGGAGATTGCAAGCGGTTCTGAGATAGATTGGGACGCAGGATGGTGGCAGGTGGGACATGGGGACAGGTTTGTTGTCCCACCCTCTAACCCGCGCCACTACGCTAAATCAGGCTGGGACAACAAACCTGTCCCCACGTCCCCCAAAAAAAGTAGGTTCCATATGGTAAATCTTCCGCTGTAAAACGTCCATCTGTTGCATTTGGAATTAACCGTGATGGAGTAGATTGGAAAGGCATGGATGGTACGGATGCGCGATTAATCTTCATGATTGCTGTACCAGAAGAGAGTGCAGGGGATGCCCATTTGAATATCTTACAAATGCTTTCCCGCAAATTGAAGGTCGAGACATTCAGGGGAAAGCTGCTGAACGTAACGACTAAGGAAGAAGCATACGAACTGTTGGATACGATTCATTAAGGTTGGCTGTGTAATGGACTGAAATTTGGTCGGGAATGTGGAAAAAGAGAGCAGTTACGCTCTCTTTTTCAATATCTCGAAAATATGATTCCAGGTAGTCTGTTCTTCATTTGTGTTGTAAACGGGCTTGAAGCCGAATTGACTGTATATGTGGATGGCGGCTTGACTAGATGCTTGTGTTTTTAGGTAAGCTTTTTGATGATACTGGGAAAGAAGTTTCATCGCCTCGTATATTAATGGTTTACCGAGTTTTTTTCCTTGGAAGCCAGGGATAATTTCAATCCAATGTAATCGGCCGATCGTTTCTTTATTCCATTCACCAAACCAAGCAGTCGCTGTTCCGATTGTTTGTCCATCGGTTGTTTCAAGGAAGATGATCCGCTTTTTTACTTCAATTGGGTGGATGCTGAATTCGTGGTTGAAGCGTTGTAAAGCGTTCTGTTCGCTTGAAAATTCATTCGTTGCAGTTACAATTTTTGCCCATGTTTCATGATCATTTTCCCGATTATACAGGCGAAAATGAAAACCACTCGGGAGCGGATAGTTTGGTATGTCGTTCAAATCGTGTAACATATATAAAGCAGTCTCCGTCATAAATTAGCCTCACTTTGTTTAAGGTTTTGATGATTTCATTATATCAGACGCGAGGTGGGACATGGGGACAGGTCCCTTGTCCCACCTCCAACCCCACGCCACTCCGGCAAATTGGACTGGGACAGTAAACCTGTCCCCACGTCCCAGATCGAAAAAGATTTTCATTGGAGGGAAAGAGAGATGTATCAGGAACCTATTTTTTTAAAGTCAACTTTTCATGAACGTATTTGGGGTGGACAGAAACTTCATACGTTATATGGGTACAATATTCCTTATGAGAAAACGGGTGAAGCATGGGTTATATCTGCGCATCCGAATGGACCAAGCACGATTACAAATGGTCCTTTAGCAGGGAAAACACTAGCGGATGTTTGGAAAGAACATGGGGAATTATTTAATAGAGAGGGCGAACGTAACGAAGCGTATCCATTACTGGTAAAAATGTTGGATGCAAATGATGATTTATCTGTCCAGGTACATCCGGACGATACGTTTGCTCAAGAAGTGGAAGGACAGCCATATGGAAAAACGGAATGCTGGTACGTGCTCAGCGCCGAACCTGGTGCCGAAATTGTGTTGGGACACCATGCCAACACAAAGGAAGAGTTAGAACGGATGATGGATAACGGCGAATGGGACAAGCTGTTGAAGCATGTCAGTGTAAAGGCTGGTGACTTCATTTATGTTCCAAGTGGTACGATCCACGCTATTGGCAAGGGGATTGTCATTTTGGAAACACAGCAAAGTTCCGATATTACCTATCGTGTGTATGATTATGATCGGGTTGGCGCGACTGGGCAGAAACGGGAATTGCATTTGGAACAGGCAAAAGAAGTAACAACTGTACCACATCAACAAGTGGCTGTTGATCAACGCGAAGAACATGTTGCTGATTTAACCATTAAGCAGCTAGTGGAAGCACAGTATTTCAGTGTGTATCGCTGGGAGTTAAATGGGAAAACTGTTCGAAAGCCGGATCAAGACTTTTTACAAGTTAGTGTGATTAATGGAAATGCAACTATCGCCATTGACGGAAAAACCTTTGATATCGAAAAAGGGAACCATTTTATTTTACCTTCCACAATTGAGGAATATGAGCTTCAAGGGCACGCAACAATGGTTGTTTCTCATACGTGATTGAGCGGGACATGGGGACAGGTTCCTTGTCCCGTCCTCGATCCCGCACCACTCCGCTATCCTTCAGTGGGACAACGAACCTGTCCCCGCGTCCCACCCTCAAACCCACGTCACTCCGTCATCCTTCAGTGGGACATGGGGACAGGTCCCTCGTCCCACTCTCTATCCCGCGCCACTCCGCCAAATTAGACTGGGACAACAAACCTGTCCCCATGTCCCCCCTAAAATGTAAGCGTTTAACTATTTCCTCTATAATCCGGAAAAACAATGTGTGTAGATGAAAGCGCTTTTAAATTATACTAATAGTACAGTAAAAATTATCAATTCAACTTCAGGAGGAATTATAAATGAAAAATATTTTATTAGCATGTTCATCAGGAATGTCAACTAGTTTGTTAGTTTCCAAAATGGAGGAGGCTGCGAAAGAGAAGGGGATTGAAGTAACCGTTTGGGCAGTTGCACAGGACAAGGCTGCAAAGGAAATGAAAAAGGCAGATGTGCTTTTAATTGGACCACAAATGCGGTTCATGAAAAAGAAATTGTCGAAAAATGCGGATGAAGCGGGTATTCCTTTGGATGTCATTGACCCAGTTGCATACGGGAGAATTGATGGACAAGCCGTGTTAGAAAAAGCTTTGGAGTTAATAGGGGAATAATCAAGAACAGGGGGAGAAAATATGAATAAGTTCATGGAATTCCTAGAAAATATCCTGTTGCCAATAGCCGATAAATTAAACAATAATCGCTATTTAACGGCACTTCGGGATGGATTTATGGTTGCCTTGCCGTTGATTATATTTGGTTCTATTTTCGTTGTTATTGCCAACTTTCCTTTCCTTGATAAGCTAATCGGGGAAGAGGCATTCGCAACGTATCAGGATGCATTAGGGCCTGCATCGGCAGCGACATTAAGTATTATGGGGATCTTTGTTATTGTTGGTATTGGGTATAAATTAACCGAACATTATGGGCTCGAGGCTATTTATGGTGGTGTTGTTGCCTTAGCAGCATTCCTTATTTTAACACCACAAGTACTTGAAGGTGTGTCTGGTGTTATTCCAACAGCAAGCTTAGGTGCAGAAGGAATGTTCTTGGGGATATTCACTGCGTTCGTTTCTGCAGAACTATACCGTTTCTTTGTGCAAAAGGATTGGACGATTAAAATGCCGGCTGGTGTTCCGGGGGCAGTATCGAAATCATTTAGTTCCTTAATTCCAATTACATTAACACTCGCTGTATTTTTAATCGTTCGGATTATCTTTAGTTACACACCATTTGATACAGTACAAAATTTCATTTATACCGTCATTCAAGAACCACTGACAGTATTGGGTAGTGGATTACCAGCAACAATCGTAGCCGTATTATTGATTCAGATTTTTTGGTTCTTTGGTCTGCACGGTCAAATTATTGTGAACTCGGTATTTGATCCAATTTGGTATTCATTAAATGATCAGAACTTAGAGGCTTTCCAGGCAGGTTCGGAACTGCCAAATATTATTACCAAGCAATTTGTTGATTCTTTCCTTGTTGGAATGGGTGGATCAGGGATGACGTTAGCCGTCGTTATTCTGATTTTCTTAATCGGTCGAAGCAGACAATTGAAAGAATTAGGTAAATTAGGTGGACCTGCTGGTATCTTTAATGTAAACGAACCGATCATTTTTGGATTACCGATTATTATGAATCCATTGGTAATCATCCCATGGTTGCTTGCACCAGTTATCGTAACCATCATCACCTATTTTGCGATGTCGATTGGACTGGTTCCACCTCCAGCAGGAATTATTGTTCCATGGACAACGCCACCAATTTTGAATGGGTTCCTGGCAACGGGTAATGCATGGCAGGGCGGTGTGTTACAAGCATTTAACCTCGTTATCGTTATATTGATCTGGTGGCCATTCTTGAAATTATTGGACAAAAACTATTACGAATCCGAGAAAAATGCTGAAAAATAGATTCCTAGACTTGTGGATATAGTTCCGATGATTCGGAGCTGTATCCGCTTAAATTAGAAAACATCAGGAGTGAGTAAATCGTGGAAAATATGACGGAAATCGCTTTTCAAATTATCCTATTTGCCGGGAATGGTAAATCCAATGCAATGGAAGCAATTCAAGAGGCAAAAGAAGGTAATTTTGACCAAGCGGATCAACTAATTGAAGAAGCTGGCACAGAATTGGGCAAGGCACATGACTATCAAACAAAACTACTGCAACGGGAAGCAAATGGTGAGGAAAATCCGGTCAATGTGCTGCTTGTTCATTCACAGGATCATTTGATGACATCAATGACAGTACGTGATTTGGCTGTTGAAATTGTGGAACTTTATCGTAATAAATAATCGTAACAATTTTGGTATTGAAAAAGGAGGAGCTTTCATGACGATTAACTACAAGTTTCCAGATGGTTTCTGGTGGGGAAGTGCAACATCCGCAACACAAATAGAAGGAGCCGCAAATGAAGGTGGAAAAGGCAAAAATATTTGGGATCATTGGTACGAAACAGAACCAAATCGCTTCTTTGAAAATGTCGGTCCGGAAACAACATCCGATTTCTATCATAAATACAAAGAAGATATTCAATTGATGAAGGAAATTGGCCACAATACATTTCGACTATCCATTTCTTGGTCAAGGCTGATTCCAGGTGGCAGGGGAGAAGTGAACCAAGAAGCGGTAACCTTTTACAACAATGTCATCGACGAATTAATCGCAAATGATATTGAACCATTTGTGAACCTGTTCCATTTCGATATGCCATTGGAACTGCAAAATGAAGGTGGCTGGGAAAATAGAGAAGTGGTAGAAGCCTATGTTGACTATGCAAAAGCATGTTTCCGCTTATTTGGTGATCGCGTGGCAAAATGGTTTACTTTTAATGAACCAATAGTACCTGTCGAAGGTGGCTATTTATACGACTTTCATTATCCAAATGTTGTGGATGGTAGTCGAGCAGCACAAGTAGCTTACCATACGATGATTGCCCATGCCAAAGCAGTAGAAGCATTCCGCACGTATACGATTAAGGATGGAAAAATTGGGATTATCTTGAATCTGACTCCATCTTATCCACGTAGTCAGAATCCAGCAGACTTAAGAGCGTCACGGATTGCCGATTTATTTTTCAATCGCAGCTTTTTAGATCCAGCTGTACTTGGCGAGTATCCACAAGAGTTGATTGACATCTTGATAGAACATGGTCAACTACCGGTTTCCCAAGCAGGGGATCGTGAGTTGTTGAAAGCAAATACTGCAGACATACTTGGGGTCAACTATTATCAACCACGCCGGGTAAAAGCGAAAGAACATTTGCCAAACCCGTATGGACCGTTTATGCCTGATTGGTTCTTTGATAATTATGAAATGCCTGGTCGAAAAATGAACAAATATCGTGGCTGGGAAATTTATGAAAAAGGCATCTATGACATTATGATTAATTTAAAGGAAAACTACGGAAATATTGAATCATTTATTTCTGAAAATGGGATGGGTGTCCAGGATGAGAGCCGATTTATCGAAGACGGAGAGATTCAAGATGATTACCGGATTGAATTCATTGCCGAGCATTTGAAGTGGCTGCATCAAGCAATTCAAGAAGGGTGTAATGCTAAGGGATATCATCTGTGGTCATTCATGGATAACTGGTCATGGATGAATGCGTATAAAAATCGCTATGGTTTCTTTTCTGTTGATATTGAGACGAAGGAACGGACACCGAAGAAAAGTGCACATTGGATTAAAAAGGTTTCAGCGAATAATGGATTTTAGAGGTTGTTCAAAAAGGTACCAAATGATTACGGGGTGAGCGAAATGGAAGGTTTAAAGATTGTAACGATTGGTGGGGGATCAAGTTATACGCCAGAGTTGATTGAGGGATTCATTAATCGGTATGATGAATTGCCAATTCGTGAATTATGGCTTGTTGATATCCCAGAAGGAAAGGAAAAATTAGAAACGATTGGTGCGCTGGCGAAACGGATGGTCGAAAAAGCCGGTGTTCCGATTGATATCCATTTAACATTGGATCGCAAAGAGGCATTACCTGGTGCAGATTTTGTAACAACGCAGATTCGTGTGGGCCAATTAGCTGCGCGTGCTAAGGATGAAGCAATACCATTAAAATATGGTGTGATTGGACAGGAAACAAATGGGCCGGGTGGTTTGTTTAAAGGACTGCGAACCATCCCCGTTATATTGGATATTTGTCAGGATATCGAGCAACTTTGCCCGGATGCATGGCTGATTAATTTTTCGAACCCAGCAGGCATGGTAACGGAAGCCGTATTGCGCTATAGTAACATTACGAGAACGGTAGGCTTGTGTAATGTACCAATCGGGATGCGGATGGGTGTCGCAGAAATGCTTGATGTTGATCCGAGTCGGGTACAAATCGATTTTGCTGGTTTGAATCATATGGTTTATGGCTTGGAAGTATATGTGGATGGAAAAATTGTAACGAAAAAAGTCTTAGAGATGCTTAGTAATGGTGCTGGTATGACGATGAAGAATATCGTTGATTTGGGCTGGGAACCAGATTTTATCAAGGGATTAGAAGTGTTGCCATGTCCATATCATCGTTATTATTATCAAACAAGTAAAATGCTTGAAGAGGAACAAAAAGACGATGCAGAAAAAGGGACGCGTGCGCAAGTAGTGCAACAATTGGAAAAGGATTTATTTCAATTGTATCGCGATCCGAACCTGGCGATTAAACCACCGCAATTGGAAGAGAGAGGTGGAGCATATTACAGTGATGCTGCATGCAGTCTCATTAATTCCATTTATAATGATAAACATGATATTCAACCGGTTAATACGAGAAACAATGGGGCAATTGCCAGTATACCGAATGATTCGGCAGTGGAAATCAGCTGTGTGATTACACAAGAAGGACCAAAACCAATTAGTGTCGGTGATTTGCCGGTTCCAGTCAGAGGGCTTGTGCAACAAATTAAATCATTTGAACGCGTAAGTGCTGAAGCTGCGGTGACGGGGGATTACCATAAAGCGTTACTTGCTATGACGATTAATCCTTTAGTTCCATCTGATACAATTGCGAAGAAGCTGTTGGGTGAAATGTTAGAAGCACACCAGGATTACTTGCCACAATTTTTTACCCATGCGCGATAATACGATCATGAAGGAAGTTCTGATTTTTTGATCAGGACTTTTTTACACTTTAGGAAATATAGACCTCTTTGGGAAACTTCACCATGGGACGAGGTGAATCCCAGTTTTTTTAATATAAGGACATAAAGTTAAAGCAGTTTATAAGGAGAAAAATCGATATGTTAAGCTCCAGATTACGAATCATTCTACAAGAATTAATGGCCGCGAAAACCCCCATAACAGGAGGATATTTAGCAAACTTGAACCAGGTCACAGCCAGGACAACAAGGGCGGATGTGAAACAACTGGATTCATTTCTATCCAACAATGGTGCCTTGATTGATTCGGTACGCGGAAAGGGATATAAATTGGTAATAACGGATGAAACATTATTTCGTGCGTACCTCCAGACTATCTCAACGGACGTAATGACGGATCATTCATTTGTTCCCGAATCTCAGGAAGCACGTACAGCTTTTTTAATTAAACGTCTATTGTTAAGTGGGGATTATGTGAAATTGGATGATTTAGCAGATGAACTGTATGTCAGCAAATCAACCATTCAAAATGATTTAAAGCATGTAAAGGCGATTTTTACCGAATATGGTATTCATCTTGAATCCCGGCCGAATTATGGCTTGAAAGCAATTGGTAATGAATTGAAGCTACGTTTTTGCTTAGCGGAATATTTATTTGACCATCGTTGCAGACGGGATCAACAAGTATTTGGTTCTCATTTGTCATCGTTTGCCCCAGAAGATTTAACTCGTATTTCCGATATTATTATGGAGGAAATTCAACTTCATCAAATTATTTTATCCGATATTGCCATGAATAACTTGCTTATTCATATAGCTATCGCTTATAAACGTATTAAAAGCGGCTATCATGTCACATTGCATGACACTGATTTAAAAGATATTTTACAACAAAAGGAGTATCTGGTTGCAACAGAAATTGTTCAAAAGGTAGAGCGTACGTTTGATGTTGCGTTCCCACAGTCTGAAGTTGCCTATATTGCCATCCATTTACTGGGAACCAAACTGCTAACGAAAACAAATACGGGGGATAAACTCGTTAAACAAGTAATGGATGAGGAAATTGTTCATTTGGTGAACCTGGCGCTTGATAAAATTGAGGCGGAATTAAACTTGGGAATAAAAGATGATAAAGAATTAAAGATCGGCTTAAGCTTGCATTTAAAACCTGCGATTAATCGGTATAAATATGGCATGAATGTACGTAACCCGATGCTTGCTGATATTAAAAAGAACTACCCATTAGCATTTGAGGCAGGGATTTTAGCAGGAATAGCCATCAAGGTTGAAACTGGGATTGAAATAAATGAAAATGAAGTAGGGTATCTTGCACTTCACATCGGTGCAGCGATAGAAAGAAGGAAAATGGATTCGGGTCCAAAACGATGCCTGATTGTTTGCGCGTCTGGTTTAGGAACGGCACAATTGATCTTCTATAAATTAAAAAACTACTTTGGAGAAAGTCTTGATGTTGTAGGAACTACTGAATATTATCAGCTCACAAACTACCCATTACAGGATATAGATTTCATTGTCAGTTCCATCCCAATTGATCAAGAGCTTTCTATACCGGTTGTAGTAGAAGTGAATGCGATTTTGGGTGAACATGATTTGGAAAAAATTGAAAGAGTAGTAGTCGATCAGCACCAAGGTTCACCTAGCTATTTTCAAAAAGAGCTGATGTTTTTACGGAGACAATTTGATTCAAAGGAAGCGGTATTACAATTTTTTCAAACAGAATTATTGGATAAAGGCTTGGTAGATGCCACGTTGCTTGAAGCGGTTCAAGAAAGGGAGGAAGTTGCTCCAACATCTTTTGGCAATTTAGTTGCTGTTCCACATCCCATTACGCCAAAATCTAACCAAACATTTCTTGCAGTTTGTACGTTGGAAAAGGCAATCATGTGGAGTAATAAACCAGTCCAATTTATTTGTCTACTTTGCGTCAAAAAAGATAGCATGGAGGATTTGCAGTCCATGTATGATATGCTTGGGAATATAATTGATCAGCCCGAGATTGTACAACATTTGGTGAAGGCAAAAACATATGAAGAATTTATCCACGTTTTAACGGATTAGAGTGGATGGAACGCGGAAGGTGAGGTGTGTGGAGGTGGGACGTAGGGACAGGTCCCTTGTCCCACCCATAAACCCGCGACACTCCGGGAAAAATCAGTGGGACAAGAAACCTGTCCCCGCGTCCCGCACCTCATCCCGCGGGAGATAAAAAGGAGGAAACATGATGCTCATAGGTGGAATAGAAGCTGGCGGAACGAAATTTGTCTGTGCTGTTGGGGAAGAGTCAGGAGAAATCATTGCAAAAACAAGTTTTCCGACTGAAGAACCAGCGGAAACATTCCAGGAAGTTAAGCGATTTTTTCATTCTCACAAAGTAGAAGCAATTGGAATTGGCTGCTTTGGACCAGTTGATTTGGATAAGAAGAGTGCTACATATGGGATGATTTTAAATACACCTAAAACAAAATGGAAACAGTATGATGTACTAACGAAATTAAAATCGGATTTGAAGGTGCCCGTTTATATTGATACCGATGTGAATGCAGCGGCACTTGCTGAGTACAAATATGGAGCTGGAAGAGATGTGAACAACTGCATGTATATCACCGTCGGGACGGGAATCGGTGCGGGATATGTTCAAGACGGGGAAACGTACGTCGGAAAAAGTCATCCGGAAATGGGACATGTCCTAATTCAGCAGCACAAGGATGATCCATTTACAGGATGCTGCCCTTATCATGGGAATTGCTTGGAAGGACTTGCCTCAGGCCCTGCGATTGAACAACGGTACGGGAAAAAGGGTGCACAATTGGCTGCAGATCGAAACGTATGGGAACTGGAGGCCTATTATCTGGCACAAGCAATCATGAATTATGTTCTTGTCCTGTCACCGGAGCGAATTATTTTGGGTGGCGGAGTCATGAAGCAAAAACAATTATACCCACTTATTCGGAGAAAAGTGCTGGATTTGGTAAATGACTATGTTGGAATTGACAATGTGGATACGTTTATCGTAGCACCAAAGCTCCATGATGAACAAGGAGTAAGAGGTGCAATGGCGCTCGTATCATCCGATTAAAAGGCCGGGACATGGGGGACATGGGGACAGGTCCCTTGTCCCACCCTCAAACCCGCACCACTCCGGGAAAAATCAGTGGGACAAGAAACCTGTCCCTACGTCCCGCTCTTAATCCCGCACCACTCCGCCAAACTAGACCGGGACAACAAACCTGTCCCCATGTCCCAGTTGACGTTCAGGAGACTTTTCTATAAACTTACCCATTAAAGAGGGTGAACAACATGAATACGGCTTTAATGAGTATTGTCGTCGTCATTGCGCTTGGAATTTTTTCGCAGTGGTTGGCTTGGAGGATTCAATGGCCTTCGATCGTGATTATGTCAGTTGCTGGGCTTATTATTGGTCCGGTTGCTGGATTGATTAATCCGGAACAGGCTTTGGGTGATATATATAGTCCGCTAATATCGCTTGCTGTTGCGGTGATTTTGTTTGAAGGCAGTTCGAGTCTTGACGTTCGTGAAATCAAGGACGTTTCTAAATCAGTATTACGGATTATAACAATTGGCGTTTTTATTACATGGGTTGGTGGGTCACTTGCCGCTCATTACGTTGCAGGTTTGAGTCTGGAAATTGCTTTTATGATTGGTGGACTGTTTGTCGTGACAGGTCCGACTGTTATCATCCCACTGCTCCGCCAGGCAAAATTAAATCCACGAGTAGCTGGAGTGCTGAAATGGGAAGGAATTATTGTCGATCCAATCGGTCCATTGCTTGCTTTGTTTTCGTATGAAATTTTCAAAGTTATTAGCAGTGATGCCCTAACCGGTATCGATTTATTTCAATTCTTTCTTGGCGCTTTTGTAGCAATGGCACTCGGGTTTATTGTTGGCATGATTGTGAGTATTTCTGTCAGCAAAGGCTGGTTTCCGGAGTATCTCAAATCAGCCATTTTGCTTTCGTTCGTCTTGCTTAGTTTTGCGATTGCCGAAAGCTTGATGCATGAAACGGGGATGCTCGCTGTGACCATTATGGGATTGACAATGGCGGGCAGTAAAAAATATGTATCATCGATTGGCAGTATTGGACACATTGTGGAAAATATCTCGGTAATTTTGACTTCAACGGTATTTATTTTGTTGGCAGCTTCATTGACAAGAGAAACACTCGCACAAATATTTACGTGGTCGATTATTTTCTTCGTTCTGATCATGCTTTTCATCATCCGTCCGCTTTCCATCTGGATTTCAACGATCGGAACGGAATTGCGCCTAGCGGAAAAAACCCTGATCAGCTGGATTGCACCTAGAGGGATTGTCGCTTTGACTGTTTCCGGTTATTTTACCTCACTGCTCATGGACGATGGATATGCAGAGGCTTCCATACTAACGGCTTTGACATTCGCCCTTGTATTCATTACAGTTTGCGCACATGGATTTACTATCGGTCCGGTAGCGAAAAAACTTGGACTAGCTAGCGACGAGCCACCTGGAATACTTCTTGTTGGAGCAAGCAGTTTCGCAATTGCACTTGCCAACCATTTGAAAGAAATGGGCACGCCGGTTCTGATTAGTGATACATCGAGCGAACGACTTTTTCGGGCGAGAGAACTTGGAATTGAAACGTATCAAGGTGAAATCCTGTTAGAACATGCGGAATTCGAAGTTGACTTAACCCCGTATAATAGCATTCTAGCGATGACAGGAGATGCTGCCTACAATGCACTTATCTGCCAGTCTTACGTACCAGAATTCGGGTACAATCATACATTTGCGCTGACCGTCGATTCAGGTACGGGAAAATATTTAGATCATACCGGACTCCCACCTTCACTCAAAGCGAACCTGCTTTTTGGAAAAGGGGAGACATTTAAGGAACTCAATCGAAAAATAAACACCGAATATGAACTTAAAACCGTTGAAATCAACTCGAAAAAAACAGTAAAAAAAGAAGATCTACAAACAGATGGAGTGGTTCTTTGCATCAAGAAAAAGAACGACACCATCGACTTCGTAACACTAAAAGAAAAATTCCAAATAGACGAAGGAGACCAACTCGTCATCCTAGCAAAATAGGAGGGACAAAGAGGGATGGGGGACATGCGGTTCCGGGACATGGGGGGGTCCCGGGACATGGGGACAGGTCCCTTGTCCCACCCTCAAACCCGCATCACTATGGGATATCTGGCTGGGACAACAAACCTGTCCCCGCGTCCCACCTCAAAAAGGTAAATCCTCATCATCGATATCGATCACAATTGGTTCACTTCTAGGTATCAGATTTTCCTGGCTATCTTCTTGGTAATCTTCTTGCTGCTTCCATTCCTACCATGTGATACCGTATGGTGCACCGCCTTCTGTGTAACCAGCAATGAAGGCGAATGTTTCATCACTGTCATCGTCCCAGAAAGTGTTTTCCATTTCTTTGGCTGCTTTTCGCTTTTCTGCAGCACGTTGCTTCTGATTTTGTTCGTCTTTTAATTGTTGCGTATAGTTTTCACTAAATGTATATCCTAACATTTCTAGTTCAGCAACAGCGCATAGTTTGTCTACTCCAAAATGTTTGGCGTAGCCCTTTACGATGTTTTTCCCAACATACGTCGGAATCCAATGTTCGGCGGCCTGAAGTCGTCCTTTACGGTTAAGTCGTTTATGTCTTGGCCCTTTTGCTTTATTTTTCTTACGTTTTCCCATCAAATTCACCCCTCACATTATATTAAACCTGTTTTTATCTACTTACAATCGTTTGAATACAAGTACATGGGGAGGCGGGACATGGGGACAGGTCCTTTGTCCCACCCTCAAACCCGCGCCACTCCGCCAAGACGGGCTGGGACAACAAACCTGTCCCCATGTCCCAAATAAAAATCAAATAATGCGGGTACACTATTTGCAACTGGGATAAAAAGGCGGTTTTGGTAAGATGAATAAAGTTTTTAGTGTTCTTGTGTTTATTGGTGTCCCGATTTCGGTTATTGGGTCTTTTCTTGATTGGTCGGCTGTGATCATGTTTATCATTTATTGCTTGACGATTGTCGCTTTGGCCAGTTTTATTGGCAGGGCGACGGAGAGTTTGGCGATTGTGATGGGACCTAGAATCGGCGGCCTGCTTAATGCGACGTTTGGTAATGCAGTGGAACTTATTATTTCCTTTTTTTCGCTGAAAGCTGGCCTGATTAGCATTGTTTTGGCTTCGTTAACTGGTTCGGTAATCGGTAATTTATTGCTCGTTGCGGGGCTTTCTTTTTTTGTTGGCGGTTTGAAATTTAAACGTCAATCCTTTGATGTTAATGAGGCGCGGCATAATGCAGGCCTTTTGATGTTTGCGGTCATTGTCGCATTTGTTATTCCGGAAGTTTTCACTTATAAAATGGATGATCAAGCTACGATGGCGCTTAGCATCGGGATTTCAATTATTCTAATCTTGTTATATATCGCGGCATTAGTGTTTAAGCTCGTGACTCATCGTGGCGTTTATCAAAGCGAAGACAATTCAACGGAAACCGAACAGGAAGAGGAACCGGAATGGGGCAAAATGAAAGCGATCATCGTGCTTGCAATTGCCACTATTGCGGTTGCTTACGTCTCGGAAAATTTAGTTGATACGTTCGATGTGGTTGGAGATACATTCGGTTGGACGGAATTATTTATCGGTGTGATCATTGTTGCGATCGTGGGAAATGCCGCTGAACACGCATCGGCAGTCATGATGGCTTATAAGGATAAAATGGATACGGCTGTCGAAATTGCCGTCGGGTCAACACTTCAAGTAGCGATGTTTGTGCTGCCAGTTCTAGTCTTAGTTTCTCTATTTTTCATCACACCAATGCCGCTAATTTTCACGTGGCCGGAATTAATCAGTATGGTGACAGCAGTATTGTTGATGATCATGCTTTCCATTGATGGAGATTCAAACTGGTTCGACGGCCTGATCTTATTAGCCGCCTATGTCATTATGGGAATCGGCTTTTATTTGGTCTGAGTGCTGGGACATGGGGACAGGTTTGTTGTCCCAGCCTCCAACCCGCACTACTATGGGATATCAGACTGGGACAACAAACCTGTCCCTGCGTCCCAGCCCCAAACCCCCGCCACTCCGCCAAACAGGACTGGGACAACAAACCTGTCCCCGCGTCCCACTATTCTCTCCTGCTATACCACACGAAGGCTTCTTGGGCCATGTCGGATGTGATGTCTGCTAGTGTTTGGACGTGGACGGGTTTGGCGCGGTTGGTTGTTTCAATTGTTGCTAGGCCGAATCGTTTTTTCAATCGCGATTGTTTTAATTCAAATTCGATCACTTTGTTCCGTGTGGTGATGAATGTCGTAGCGGAAAAACCACCCGACCGGAACTGGATGAATTTCCCGTGTGTCAAAAATCGTGTCACGTTATAGTCCATGATTCGATAGAAAACCGTTAGTGCCAATAACACGAAGGACAAGAACCACAACTCTGGCTTGAAAAAGATTAATAATCCTGTCCCGATCAGCCAAATCCATGGAATGCGGATGAAGCGCGCAACGAGTGATCTTCTCGGTAAGCGTTCCATGTCCGTTTTTACTTCGAACCCTGGCAGTAATTCCTCAATTAACGTATAAGCACGATCTGCCGGTAAAAATGGGTACAGGGAGTTGATTTCTTCCCCAGCAAAATCCAGGCTGCCCGCACTAACTAGCTTCACTTCAGCCAGCTTTAGCATCCGTTTTAATAGTGATTGCTCAATTTTAACGGCTTGTACATTTTGTTTACGAATGGAAAAATACTGTTCATTCAGCACACCACTTCGAATATAAATTCGCTCATCATCAGAGGAAATCTCGTATTTTCCGTATTTTAAATAGGTTCGAATCAAACCAAACGAAACAGCGATCAGGATGAATACCACAATAACCGCTAAAATGAGATACCAAGAACGAACCAGAAAATCATATGCATCTTCCGCCATCGTGGAAACATCATACACTTCATCGATGTTTTGAAAAATGGACAATAGCACCGGGATCAACAGTACATAGCTAAACGATAGCACGGAAGCTTTTAGAATGTCCTTCCTCGTTGGCGTAAAGTGGATTGTTTTTTTATGATGAATGGGTACATCTTGTTCGACTTCCATTTGTTCATCAACCACGTATTCCTCCGATACCGCTTCCGTTTCCTTATGTGTTGTCCTATTCCGATATGCATTCAACGTTTCCTCAATGCGTTTTGCTTCTTCTACTTTCAAAGCACCAAACGTGAGGGAGGATTCATCACCTTCAGCTCCTGTTTCCAGTGTGAGTGATGTCAATCCAAATGGTTGCAAATAAAAAGGTGTTTTCGACTGCACATTTTGCACACGTTGATATGGGATGCTGCGATGCTTCCTTGTGAAAACCCCCTGATCAAGTTCAACCGCCTCTTCACTTAGTACATAGCGGGTCCGCATCCATTCCAGTACGACCGCAAACAAGCGATAAACGAGATAAGCGATGAACAGGACACGACCAAGTTCCACCCACCAGGCGTGAGAAGCGATATTCACGATAAATAGTAAAATAAATAGGAAGAAAACCTCTTTTACCGTTTTGATATAAGCGGCGATCATTGCCATCGGGTGCATGCGTTTTCCGTTCTGCATCAGTCTTCCACTTCCTTCACTTTAGCAAGAGTGGCGATTTCATCTCGCAGTGCCAAGGCCTCTTCCTTGGGGATTGCTGGGATATCGTGTTTCGAGCCCATCGTACCAATGGATAGCGTGTACAGGTCAAATCTGCGAAAAAGCGGTCCTTGCTTCAGTCCGACATATTGCACCTTTGTCATTGGAATAAGCTGATGATGGGCAATCCACCTGCCATGCCGTAATTTGACAAACTCCTCATCAATGCCATAGCGCCAATATTTCTGAATAAGAACTGGCTCGATCCCAACCGACCAAATAGCCGAAATCCAGTCCACACCTAAGCAAATCCATAAAACATAAGAAACCCAATTATACCAATCCAGTTTATAATCAAGCACAAGTAAAACAGCTATAACAATAAGGACAAGCAAATGCCCAAGCAAATTAGCCAACCGCCAAACACTAATCGCATCCCTCGCAATCCGCCTATCCGGTTCCTTAATATTCTCATACATAATAACTTCACCTTTCTAAAAATACTTAGTAGAGCACGTGGGGTTTTTCTTCCCCACCCGGCCGGGACATGTGCCCGTTCCCGGGGGACATGGGGACAGGTTAGGTGTCCCACCGGCTTATTCAACAGGGGCAAGGGTTTGCGCCTGGGACAAGAAACCTGTCCCCGCGTCCCAGTTATTGTACGGATTGGATCAGGGTGGGGTTTCAAATTTCTATTAATGCTCAAGTTCTGATAAAGTTTATTTATTATTGATTATCAAAAAAAAGTAATCCCCACCTGTCAATTCAAGTGGGGATTGCTTTTTGACCAATTATAAACGAACATAACTTATTAAATATCCATTATCGTTTTTTTGAATAATTTTAAACTCGTTTTCACTATAAAATTTATGTAAAGGCTCTATATCTTCATACTCTACACATGCAACCCTAACGGCTGAAAGTTCATTTATTAGACTACAACGCTCTAGAGCAATTTCTAAAATTTGGCCACCAGTTACTTTACCTTTATAAGAATCAGCCCTGCCTAATTGCGCTATAAGAATTGTTGTAAATGAAGTAGCCTTTTTGTTACCTGTTAATTTACTTTTGATTGTGCCAGACACATCGGTGAAATCAAAATTCTTTATCAATAATGTGAAATAACCGATTATATCATTGTTGTTTTCATCATCAATTATTAAAGTTGTGCGTGAGAATCCTCTTTTTTCACTATTGGCAGCTTTATTATGTAAATAAGATTGAACATCTGTATTTTGTTTACAGGCAAAGGAGGAGAGATATTTTTGAACTTCTCTCCCATCTGTTTTATCGGCATGTATTAATGAACTTAAACTAATTATCTGCATTTATCTGCATTTATCTACGCGACTTAAGGATACTTGCCGCATGTTTAATTTTTTCTTCACGTGATAAGTTAATGTCATTAAAGATGTGGGATTCTTTTATAAGCTTTCTTGGAGTCATAAGTATCTCCTTAGCTTCATATTCGTTGAGGGTATAATTTGTTTCTAATGCTTTTGTAGCCATATCCTCATCCTCCTCATTACACATAAACATCACATCCCTTTAGTGTATGTATATGCGTAGTATTTCTAAAGATTACTAACAGTATACCATAATTTATTGCTTTTTCGTACTATTGTAGATCAATATTAGTGGGACATGGGGACAGGTTAGGTGTCCCACTGGCTAATCCAACAGGGGCAAGGGTTTGTGCCTGGGACAAGAAACCTGTCCCCACGTCCCAGTTTAAAGTCTAATATGAGCTTATTAGAAAAAAGAAATCAATCCCTTCATGACTCATATGAGAGAACTAAAGAAATTTATGAGAAGGCTGAAAAACTCGGACTAATAGAGATTTACCAAGATTATCGAGGGCAAATAAGGACAAAAAAAGATAAGTAATAGGACAGGGGATGTAATATTCTCTTGTTCCCTTGAGGAAAAGGGGACAAGAGAATATTTTTTTGCATCTTTGACGAAAACCTCATACTCACAATAAACCTTAAACTTCCCAGTGGGACATGGGGACAGGTTAGGTGTCCCACTGTCTAATCCAACAGGGACAAGGGTTTGCGCCTGGGACAAGAAACCTGTCCCCGCGTCCCAGTTATTGTACGGATTGGATCAGGGTGGGGTTTCAAATTTCTATTAATGCTCAAGTTCTGATAAAGTTTATTTATTATTGATTATCAAAAAAAGTAATCCCCACCTGTCAATTCAAGTGGGAATTACTTTTTGACCAATTATAAACGAACATAACTTATTAAATATCCATTATCGTTTTTTTGAATAATTTTAAACTCGTTTTCCTATAAAATTTATGTAAAGGCTCTATATCTTCATACTCTACACATGCAACCCTAAATGTATATGCGTAGTATTTCTTAAGATTACTAACAGTATACCATAATTTATTGTCTTTTCGCACTATTATGGATCAATATTACTGGGACATGGGGACAGGTTAGGTGTCCCACTGTCTAATCCAACAGGGACAAGGGTTTGCGCCTGGGACAAGAAACCTGTCCCCGCGTCCCAGTTATTGTACGGATTGGATCAGGGTGGGGTTTCAAATTTCTATTAATGCTCAAGTTCTGATAAAGTTTATTTATTATTGATTATCAAAAAAAGTAATCCCCACCTGTCAATTCAAGTGGGAATTACTTTTTGACCAATTATAAACGAACATAACTTATTAAATATCCATTATCGTTTTTTTGAATAATTTTAAACTCGTTTTCCTATAAAATTTATGTAAAGGCTCTATATCTTCATACTCTACACATGCAACCCTAAATGTATATGCGTAGTATTTCTTAAGATTACTAACAGTATACCATAATTTATTGTCTTTTCGCACTATTATGGATCAATATTACTGGGACATGGGGACAGGTTAGGTGTCCCACTGTCTAATCCAACAGGGACAAGGGTTTGCGCCTGGGACAAGAAACCTGTCCCCACGTCCCACACAATTTAAAAAAACAACAGCCCAATAGCGATTGGAATAAAGCTCCATAGCAGAATCATCACACAGAATCCCATGATGTCTCGTACTTTTAAGCCTGCGATCGCCAACAGTGGGAGTGCCCAGAAAGGTTGAATCATATTTGTCCATGCATCCCCCCATGCTACGGCCATGGCTGTTTTGGCGGTGTCTGCACCAATTTCCAATGCTGCCGGGATCATGATTGGACCTTGAACTGCCCATTGTCCGCCGCCAGAAGGTACAAAGAAGTTAACGATACCAGCACTAATAAATGAGAACAGTGGCAGCGTAAATTCAGTTGAAATATCGACGAACCACATGGACATTTGCTGTGACAAGCCAGATGCAACCATCATTCCCATAATCCCAGCATAAAATGGAAATTGAATGATGATGCCACCAACATTTTTAACAGCTCCATTCACTACGTTTAAATAACGGCGTGGCGTTTTGTGCAAAAGTATACCAAGGAAAAGCATGATGAAATTAACGATATTAATATTTAAATCAAATCCGTTTTCGACAAAATGATAAACAATAAATGCAAGACCTAATATACCAATGATTAATGATATGATCCGGCTGTTTTCTAACTTGTCAGCCGGTGTCATGTCTGCTTTTGCTTGTACTTCCTCATGAAGCTCAGGTTCAGCAGTTTCTGCTATGACAGAGGCCGAATTTCCATCTAGCGGATCCCTTGTCTTCATTAAATACCAGTTTAATAATGGAAGTGTAATCAGTAAAACAACGACAATGAAAATATTCGCGCTGCTAAAAAGTGTTTCTGTAACAGGAATCGTCCCCATTGTATCTTCTAAAAAATGCCCAGGAGTCGCAATGGTTAAAGGAATGGACCCAGAAAACCCTCCATGCCACAGTAAAAAACCACTGTATGCACTGGCCACCAACAACCTGTAATCAACAGTTGGCACGCGTTTTACCACATGGACCGCAAGCAGCGCGCCGACAACAAGTCCAAATCCATAGTTGATCAGACAAGCGATTGCAGCAACAAACGTGACAAGTAAAATGGCCTGTCCTGGAGTGTTTGCCAATGTACTGATTTTCGATAATATTTTTTTCACAAATGGTGTATTTGCAAGTATGTAACCAGTCACAACGATGAGTGACATCTGCATCGCAAACGCTAATAAATCCCAAAAACCGGTTCCCCAATGTTCGACCATTTGAACGGCCGAGCTATCCGTAAAGGTAATCCCCAATACAAAAACGACGAACGTTAAAATGATTGCAAATAGAAACGCATCCGGTAAGAAGCGCTGAACCATTCGGTCAAAAAAGTTTGTTAATGATTTGAACATAAACATTTCTCCCTAATTATTATAAAAGCATGTAAAATCTAAAAATATGATTTAAAGGTATCAAACAGCTTGGGGGGAGACATGTGGACAGGTTAGGTGTCCCGATGGCTTGTTCAACGGCGGCATAGGGATGGCACCGTTGAACAAGAAACCCGCCCCCATGTCCCATTTAAACAATAAAAGAAGTAACAACCTTATTGGGTAGTTACTTCCTTTATTGAGCATTTTCGTTAATAAAGCCGGTATTTCCACATTATTTAACTCTAAATTGCTCAAGTTCTTCTTTCGTCAGTGTTTCCGGATTTTTGCCATTTTCTTGACACCATTCGTGCATATCACGAAATCGTAAGTTAGGAACTTTGCCGTTAGGAGTTGTGAAAATACCACTTGGAAAAGCTTCATCCATGTCATCAATAAATTTCCTTTTGCTGTTCATTAAGTTTACACTCCGCCTAGATGCTCGAATTCCTGTTGTTGTTGATTCAAAAGCAAATTCTTTCAACCGTGACACCAGCGAACACCTCCTGGCAAATAATTTTTAATTAATTTTGCAGATTTATCTGTCGGAAAGTAATAATACGGTGGTATGCTATACATTGATTGAATAGCCCAAAGTTTACGGTAATATTCCTCATTTTTATTTTTTTTAGCAAACAAACCAATATAACCATCGTAATTACATTGAAAACTTACGTCAATTGCGAAACATAAAAGGTTTTTGCCTATACCTGCGTATACTTGATTTGGATTGGAACTTTTATTTTGAGGTGCCGCCTCCATAAGCTCAATATGAATAAGCTGATTTTCCCAATGTTTTTGAATTGCAATTATTCCTTAAATTTCATTATTCCCAGTAATGAACATTCCAAACAGTTTATTTTCCCTGCCAGCGAACACATCGCCCCATTTAAACCACCCATTTTTCTTTTATAAACCGTATTTTCGAATATCACCTTTTCTTAATTCTTTAAAGTATATATTAGCCTTATTTCCAGAGGATACTTTTATTATCATTTTTTCTAACTCTTCCTATATTTTTAATTATTATAACATATAATCATGAAGAATTGTTGATTATGATACGTTAATTAATAATGAGTAAATTGAGGAAGTGTAGCAAAGGAATTTGAGAACAATTTTTTCTAATGCAACTTATTAGACCACTCTTATCGATAAATTCATATTTTGTTCGTTTGTTGGATTTTGTCGACCGCGCTTCGATTATTATACTACTAAATGTAAGGGAGTGGACTTGATGAAAATTATTATGGATGTCTTGTTTGCTGCGTTTCTGTCCGGTTAAGGTTATAGCCTATCTACACTTTCTAAAAAAGGTTGGAAAGACGAAACCTCACTCCCCACAACACTTCTTAAATTTCTTACCACTCCCACAAAGACAAGGATCATTCCGTCCGATCCCTTTCTCTTTTGCTTCCTTTTTAATCGTTTCCTTCTTATAGTTCTCCCAATAAGCATCCGTTTCAAGGAGGTCCTGCTTCCACTCTTCAAGTTTCGGATGATCGACACCATTGATCATACAATTCGCATACAACACTTCCACAAGATCAAGCATTGTATCATCATAGCCTTCCTCGATCAGGCTTTCGATTTTTGGAATGGAGGCAACAGATAGCTGCAGGCATAAAGCTTCAGCAATAAGTGTCTTTGTTGTCAGATCTGTCGTTTTATCAAAATGATGCAGTAGAATTCGCTCAGCATCCGGGTGCTTAATAGCGCCGATGATTTCCGCTGCCGCAATTGCCGTATCCTCATGTTGAAGATATTTCTCCACCTCATGCAACACATCTTCCGTGCCGATTTTGATCAAAGCGGCTGTTACTTCGTCCAATAACATGTCTTCTTCCACCCTTGGTAAAAAACCAGCAAGACTTGGAATGAGGGAAGTTACATGTTGTTCACCTGCAAGAAAAACATTATAAATCCCATCCATGGAGACATACTCATTCAAAGCTTCATTCCTAATCACATTTTCGATTTCCCAGAAGCTTCCCTCATTGTACTCACCACGTTTTATCAATTCCCGAAAAACACGTTTCCCGAAGTTGAAAACATTACTGTTAAACCCTTCCTCATCGATGGCATGCATCACTCCCGCAGCCTCTTCAAATAAGGATTCAGTATCAAGCGAAAGCAACCGGATAGTATAATGCAGTGCCTCGCTATTAAAAAATTCCTCCAGTTGATCCTTATATTTTTCAAGAAGTTCCGTTGGGCAATTTTCCAAAATAGACCCATACCAAGCTAAATTCGCATCCCTCTTTCGCATGCGCTTAATTACCTCTATTAAAACACTTTCCGTAACAGGGCAATTCCTCGTATGCGGTATGATCGGGTTCGTTCTAGCATTCGCAGGCAGCTTGTTCAGCGCCTCTAATGCAAGAAAAAAGGTGTGCTCTGACCCAAAATGACTGGTCTCGATCGCATCCAAAGCAAAATACCTTAAAAATTTATCATCACTTACTATATACGGTTCCACTTTTTCCAAGAAAGACATGGATTTGTTCATCCTTTCACCAATTGTAGTGCTATTGTAACAAATTTTGATAAAAAATTTATAAAAAGTATTAAACAACGAATCAATCCAGCCGATATATATAATGAATCATCAAGGAGGATGATCCGCCATGGCGTTAACGTTAGGTAGAAAACCCGGTGAAAAGCTATACATCACCGATGAGCATGGAAGAGAAATTGAGATTGAAGTAGTGAAGGCAGATGCAAATTTAAGTAACTATCTGCAACTACGAATCAACGCACCACAATCATTTAATATTGTGCGTGGTGAAGTGTACAAGGGTAATAACTCTACTAGCTAGAGATATTATATAAAAGCAAGGCATATGGATGTGGCTTGCTAAAAAAAACAAAAACATGGAGGTAGATTAATTATGAGAATTAATCACAATATTGCGGCGCTTAACACGTATCGTCAGTTGGGTAATGCAAACAATGCACAAATGAGTTCAATGGAGAAATTATCATCAGGCCTACGTATTAACAAGGCTGGGGATGATGCAGCAGGTCTTGCAATCTCTGAAAAAATGCGTGGACAAATTCGTGGCTTAGATATGGCTTCTAAAAATGCTCAAGATGGTATCTCTTTGATCCAGACTGCTGAAGGTGCTTTAAATGAAACACACTCTATTCTACAACGTATGAGAGAGCTAGCTGTTCAAGGTGGTAACGATACCAATGTAACAGCAGACCGTGACGCGATTCAAGATGAATTGAATCAGTTAATGTCTGAAATTGATAGAATTGCTGATACTACAGCATTTAACACTCAAAATTTATTAGGTGGAAGCTTCTCTGGAACATTACAAATTGGGGCTAACGCTGACCAAACTATTAATGTTCAAATTTCGGCTATGGATACAGCAGGATTGAGTATTAGTGGAACAACAATTTCAGTTGGATCTAATAGCTCGGCAAGTTCGTCTATTTCATCTTTAGATGCCGCTATCGAAGCTGTTTCTAAGCAACGTTCTCAACTTGGTGCTCTACAAAATCGTTTAGATCATACAATTAACAATTTGGGTACTTCATCTGAGAACTTAACAGCAGCTGAATCACGTATACGAGACGTTGATATGGCTAAAGAAATGATGAACCAAACTAAGAGTTCAATTCTTTCACAAGCAGCCCAAGCAATGCTTGCTCAAGCTAATCAACAACCACAAGGCGTGTTACAATTACTTCGATAATTTTAATATGGTAGTAAATTGAAGGAAATATCGTGCTACATATAAAATGGCACGATATTTCTATTGAATTTATTACTTCTTAAGGAGAGCTTAACAAAATGAAACCATTTATTTCATTATGTATGATTGTAAAAAATGAGAAGAAAGTTATTGAACGCTGTTTATCATCCATTACCCATTTAGTAGATGAAGTTGTTGTTGTAGATACGGGATCTACTGATAATACTAAAGAATTAGTGTCTAAATATACATCAAAAATTTATGACTTTGAATGGGTGGATGATTTTTCAATTGCACGTAACTACGCTGCTTCAAAAGCTTCAGGTGAATGGATACTTGTGCTAGATGCGGATGAATATGTGGATGAGGAGAATTTCAAACAATTTATTCATGAAATTAAAATAAACAATAACCAATATGACTCTTACTATGCAAAAATTTTAAACTTCGCTGGAAATTTTGGAGAAACCCTAATTCAAAATTTTCACGATAGGATTTACAAAAATAACGGAAAAATCAAATATTATCGAAAGATTCATGAACAATTTAAAAATAAAACAGGTGAACCATTAAAAAGTAAAAATTCCAGTTTGTTAATTTTTCATTCAGGATATTTAAAAAATATAGTTACGGAAAAGCAAAAAAACAATCGAAATAAAGAGTTAATTGATATGGAAATGAATAGTGGTAGTAAAAATGCATTCGATTATTTTAACTTAGGAAATGAGTATAGCTCTATTAGAGAATACGAAAAAGCTTTAGATTCATACTTGGAAGCTTATAAGAATAAAAGTGATTTTCGGCTTGCATGGGTTTCTACTACGTTAATTCAAATTATTCTTTGTTTGGTAAACTTAAAAAGATATAATGATGCTTTGAATGTGATTGAGGATGCTGCGAATATATACACGAACTCACCTGAGTTCCCCTATTTGAAAGGAGAAGTCTTTTTTCAAAGGGGGCAGCTTGAAGACGCAAAGGAAATATTTCAAGAAATCGTAAATCATCAAGAAGATTACGATCATATAATTTTTAGACCGGATTTAAAAGATCAAAGACCTCATCTTCGTCTAGGTGAAATTTTTCTTCTTCAAGAGGATTATAACGGAGCTATTTATCACTATGTTAGTGTGTTGAATATCAATAAGTATAATGAAGAAATTATCAAAAAGATAATATATATACTAAACAAATTTCATTCAGATGAAGAAATAGCAAATTTTTTATTTTCAAATGAGCTAATAGCTTCTCAAAATATAAAAAGTTATGTAAAAGTATGTTTTGACATTGGTGATCCAAAATTAGCATTGCGTTTGTTAAGCGAGTATCATGAGGATAATAAAATATTATATCAAGTTGCTTTGTTAAAGAACCTATGTGTAAATGGGGAAGGTACTATTGAAGATCTTGATGAGATTTCGGATGGCCAAATTCTAAAAAATCTTTTGGAAGCAAATTGGATTCACATTATCGATCTTTTATTGTTACGAGAGCATTTGAATCAAGAGGGTAGCTTAGCCGTGATTTTAAAACCGTTTGAACAATTTAAACAATATAAAGCATTAATTGATTTAGTAGATGGATACACGAGTATTGATACGTTTGACGAAGAACTGATCTTATTTTCATTACAAGCGCTGTTATCCTATAAAAATATTCCGTTATGTAATGTCATATTAGAGGATATTGAAACAGTTGATCAAAAGACTATCGCGAAAGTGGCTAGGGTATTGTACCTTTATGGGCTAAAAGTGGAGGCATTACAGTTATATGACAATTGTGATTGGAATTCATTTGAAAACCAGGATTTTATCAATGTTATAAATAGCCTTTTGGAAACAAAAAACAAAGACGATGCCATACAAGTGGCTAAGTTTGCTACACTTATTTATAAACATGACTTTCGGTTTTATCGTTATATTTTAGATCACACAAAAGATAACAATTTATTTAGTTATACTATTAAACAGGCTAATAAGTTATTCACAAATAGCGTGTATTTGGAAAAAATCAATTGTGTGAGTAAATAAAAAAGGATAATGGAAAGCAGGGCTTCATTTGAAAGTTTCTTTAGCCATGATTGTAAAAAACGAAGAAAAAAGTATAGGGGGATGTCTTGACAGTGTGAAAGATATCGTGGATGAGATTGTGATAGTGGATACTGGATCAACCGATCAAACCATAAATACTGTCGAGAGATTCCCGAAAGTCAGGGTATTCCATTTTCAATGGTGTGACGACTTCGCGTTAGCTCGTAATTATTCTATTGAGCACGCCACAGGTGATTATATATTGGTTCTGGATGCTGATGAATTTATCGTAGATGGGGCAAGAAATGAGTTGGAAAAGGTTATGTCCGAGAATGCAATAGGTAGGATTCTGATTGATAGCCATTTTAAGAAAGGTAATCAGAAACATCATTCCAAAGCATATGTATCCAGATTTTTTCCGAAAGATATAAGATACACTGGTGCGATTCATGAGCAATTGGTTAGTGATAAAATTAAAGTTAACATGAATTTAAATGTCAAACATGATGGCTATTTCGAGACCAATAAAAGCAAAAGGAATATTCCTTTATTATTAAAGGAAGCAAAGAGAAACCCTGTCGATTCATACTATCTGTTCCAGTTGGGCAAGGAATTAAGAATAAGTGAACAATATAAGGAAGCGTTTAGGTTTCTTGAAAAGTCATATGCAATAACAAAAAGAACTGTTCCATATTATGCTGAAATTGTAGTAGAGCTTATTTATAGTGGCAAGGAATTTGGTGAAGTGAAACTGTTTGAAATTATTTCCCATAATGAAGAGATACTTAATTATCTTTCCGATTTTCATTTTGCTAAAGGTATGTTTTACTTAGAATATTGCTTAAAGCATCCCGATAAAGCAGGGATTTTAATGGGGGAAATAGAGGTGAGTTTTTTAAAATGTTTAACTTTGGAAAATGGTAAGTTTACTGAATATGTTCGGGGTACATGTAGTTATTTAGCAGCCTATAATTTAGGTGTTTATTATGAGGTGATTGGTAGTCTTAGCAAAGCTATAGAATATTATCAGTTATCAGCTGAGCTGGGGTATCTACCAGCTGTAGAACGTTTTGGGTTATTAAAATAAAATTGGCCTATTCGGTTGAAATGGGCACACATTTTCTTATCTAATTAAAAAGTAGGAGGTGCACCATTATTACCTTACCCGCCAATCAGTTTGAAATCAAGTACCAAAAAGTTTTGTTTTGGTATCAGGTATAAACCTGAAATTGAGAAAAAGGATTAGGATTTTTAGTTATAAAATTTAATTTAAAGTTATATCATCTTATGAATTGCGTCGAGGGCAATTGATGTAGATGAAAACTATTCGACGTTGATCGAGTCCGCAAAAGGAATGACATTAAACATCCTTTTATAGAGGTAAAGATACTAGGGACTGTGCATGCCATTAAGGGAAAGGTATATCCATAGATGAAAAAAAAGGTGAATTTTATGGTTTCAAATCCAGAAGAGGAATTGAAATACCGAATTGAAGATATAAAAGTAAAAGTTTCACATGTACAGGGGTGGTTACATGATAGTGCGGGAATGTCACTCTATCAATTAGTTGGGAATCATGCACCAAATGGAAATATAGTTGAATTAGGATCATGGAAAGGTAAAAGTACCATTTGGTTGGGTAGTGCGGTCCAAGATCGCGGAGAAGGTAAAGTATTTGCAGTGGATACATGGGAAGGTTCTCCAGAACATAATAAGTTATTAGCAAACTATTCCAAAGATCAATTGTTCGAGGAGTTTAAAAGAAATATAATTCAAAATGGATTAGAATCATTTGCAGAGCCGATTCGCAGTGACACAATAACGGCCTCTAGGATTTGGAATATAAACAAAAAAATAGGCTTATTATTTATTGATGCTTCCCATGATTATGATTCTGTAAAAAAGGATTTTGAATTTTGGAGTCCCTTTGTATCTAAAGATGGATTTATTGTATTTGACGATGTTCCATCTTGGCCCGGCCCTACTAAACTTATTTCACAACTTCCTAATTGGTATGAACAAGTGGCTGTAAGTCCAAATAACTGGATAGTTCAAAAAGTCAAATAGGATGGATAGGATATCCCTGGATTTTTTTATGTAGAATTTTATGATAAGAAGGTCTGGTCTAGATAAGCTCCTTTTATTTTCGTGTAACTATCGTAAAATGAATGAAGCAAAAAATAAAATTACATATCCTAATAACTGTTTGAATACCTTCAATTTAAATAAGAAAATTGCTATCTTTATTTTTTCTAGAAGAAACCATACCGGAGCAGTAATTGATAAATTAAATCGAGGCATTAAATAGCTAAAGCAAATGATTTTTAACGATTCGGAATAATATTTGGGTAATTGCTTAGACTCGTTGTAAATTAGAAGTTAAAGATATTGTGGTGAATATAATAAAAAGAAAATTACCCTTTTTTAATTGTTTTGTTGATACCTAATTTGAAATCATAAGCTTCGTCAAGGTACCAAGAGGATAGTGCTGGACTGAGCTATTCCTTTCCATTCACAAAAAGATAAGTAAGCTTGGCTGTTGTTTACGTGCCTTTAATACAGTTTGTTTCTATTATGATAGCAATTATAAACCCCTCAGCATCAATTGATAAACCTTCTTTAGGTTCATCTAAATTAGTTACCTGACCATGCTACTTTTAGATAAAATAGAATAAAGTAACACTTAGTATTATCATTTATTTTAAATTTGGGAAAAAGAACTACTGGACAGCAGGGGGCATAGACTATGCATAACAATGATGAACTCGAACAATATAAAAAAACTATAAAAGATAAAATATTAAATTTAATTGGTGAAGGCAATATAAAAGCAGCAAATGAACTAATATTTGAGTATGAAAAAATAATACAAAATGATATAGAGATGCATCATATTAAATCTATGGCTCTTATACATGAAGGAAAGTACCGATTGGCTGAAATGGCTTTAAAAGATGCTATTCAGCTAGATAATTATAATGCGGACACTTATTACAATTTAGGTTACCTATTTCAGCTTAAAAATAAATTAGATGAATCATATAAATACTACCAACTTGCTAAAAAATTCAGTAGAGATTCTAATTTGCAAGATGAAATAGATAATATATTAAATAGTATAGATTATAATAAAGCAAATGACGATAATTTGCATGTAATAGATAATGGAAATTTAAAAAAAGTATTAGTGGTTGCATATATTTTTCCACCATTAGGAGGATCTGGTGTGCAGCGTACACTAAAATTCGTGAAATATTTGCGTCGCTTTGGTTGGGATCCAGTTGTTCTAACTGTAGATTCTTTAGATTCCCAGAGTGTGTTTAGCGATAATTCTATAGAAAAGGAATTACCAAGTGATATAAGTGTTATTAGAGCTCAGGTTCCTAGTACAATAACAAATGATTATATGAATAAGATTATTAAACTTTATCAAGGAATTATATCAAATAATAAAATAATTGAACAATATGTTTCACATTTAAATAAAACACAAAAATTGACTCTTATTCCGGATAATCAAATTATATTCGCCTATGAAGTGATTACGAATATATCTAAACTAGTGGATATGAATGAAATCGACTTAGTCTATACTACATCTGGTCCATATTCAGATCATATCGTCGGTTATTATCTTAAAAGCCAGTTTATGAAACCTTGGGTTGCTGATTTTCGGGATGAATGGTCGAACAATCCATATTTAAAATTTGATGAAAAAAATATTTATCATAAATTAAGTTTTCTTTTGGAAAATGAAATTGTTCATTTTGCGGATAAGGTTATAAATGTAAACCCGTTATCTACAATGAATTGTAAAAGAATTTTTAGTGTTGATAATGTAAAACTAGAAACGATAACAAATGGCTATGATGAAATAGATTTTTCAAGCCTTAATAATGTTAGTGAAAAACGAAATGATTATTTTTCAATATTCCATAACGGTTTGTTTTATTCAATTAGAACTCCTAAGACTATTATACAAGCTGTTGGTAATTTAATTAATAAAGGGCAAATTGATCAAGGAAAAATAAAATTAGACCTCGGTTGGATTGATAATAAACATGAGTGGGACAAGTATATAGATGATCGAAACTTAAAAGATATAGTGTTTTTTGGAGGGTATTTAGAACATCAGAACAGTTTAGAAAAAGCTCAAAGGATGGATGCCTTACTTTTAGTTGTTGGACCGGGAGAAAAGAATAAAGCAATGTATCCAGGTAAGCTTTTTGAATATCTTAGGTTAAATAAGCCAATTTTATCTTTATCACCAGAGGAAAGTGTAGTTGATAAATTATTGTATAAATTAGATGCAGGTATAAATGTTGATTTTAATAACATAGACTCAATAGAAAAGGCTTTATTATTAATGTATCGTGATTGGGAGAATGGAAATAAAAAGGCCGAAAAGTTAAATAAAGATATTAAAAACTTTGAAAGAGGTAATCTCACTAAGAAATTAGCTAATGTATTTAATGAAATTTCCGATAAATATGAATCCATCTCTCTTAGTAAGCCAAGCTTAATTGATCAAAAAATAGTAGAAAAAGAATATAAGCAACGATTTGGTAAAGAAATAGATCTACAAAATCCAAAAACTTTTAATGAAAAAATTCAGTGGTTGAAATTAAATTATAGAGATCCTCTTATGGTAAGATGTGCAGACAAATTTGATGTAAGAGAGTATTTAAAAGAAAAGAGTCTAGATTTTATATTAAATGAGGTATATGGTATTTACAGTAGTGTGGATGAAATAGATATAGCAAAACTACCTAATAAATTTGCTTTAAAAGCAACACATGGTAGTGGGTGGAATATAATTTGTAATAATAAAGAGTTATTAGATTGGAATGCTGAATTTGAAAAAATCAATAATTGGTTAAACACTAATTACTACAATTTAGGTAGAGAATGGGTTTACAAAAATATTAACCCAAGGATTATATGTGAGAAATTTTTAGTTGACGAGGATGGAACTCCAGCAAAAGACTACAAAATATTTTGCTTTAATGGTGAACCCAAACTAATTCAAGTAGACTTAGACCGTTTTCAAGTTCATAAACAAAATATATATGATATTAATTGGAATAAGATGCCGTTTGAGTATAACTATTCAATGTCTACAGTTAATTTAAAAAAGCCAAAGAATCTCGCATTAATGATTGAAATAGCAAAAATATTATCTCAGGATTTCCCATTTGTCAGAGTAGATTTATATAATTTAAATGGAAGGATATACTTTGGTGAACTAACGTTTTATCCCCATAATGGTAAAGGTTTGTTTAAGCCAAATGATTATGATTTAGAGATTGGCTCATTCTTGGATTTGACTAATTTAAAAGAATGACTGCAACTATTGGGTTAACGTTAATAGATGAAGATGATGAATATGCTTCTGCAATTGATATGTCAAATAGATAGTCGTATTCAGTGACACAATTAAAGCTATTAAAACAGTTAATTTCTGATGAGTGTGCTACACTTGATACATTTTAGTTAATTTATACCATACTTTTAATTACTTAAATAAATCATCCGAAAACCTAGCCTGCTACGAAATCTCTTATCCGTGACGTAGATTATGCTTCAACTGCTGTTTAGGCTGTAACAAGCACAGTCGTCCTAGCTGGTAACGACTAGAGAGTATAATTTTAATTGGTTGAATTGCTGAAAACCCCTTAGAGCTTTTCATACCCAAAACGTAGTCGGAAACAACAACCGTGGTGGTTTGAAAAAAGAAAAGATTGGGTGAACAGCAACCAAGCTCCTAGAGTGAACTCTGGAAAATGCTCAACTACTAGGATAAACCATCTAAAGCTAAAAGCTATGATTATGGAATCCATAGGTGAACATGTAAATCAGCATTGTGAATCCAAAGTGCCGATCCCTACTAAAGAAAGACATTGATTAGACCCACCTATGCCATTTTTTTTTGAAGTTGGCAATCTGCTTGGGATTCATGACGAATACTTTCGCCCCCAGGCCTCGCATAAATTCATCGTTGTGTAAAAACATGGATGGATGAAAGCTGTATACACTGGTGGATTCAAGCCCGATTCGCAGCACATCAACTGACTGGCCTCTGGCTGTATTAAGAATGGTATCTCTGAGCTGTGTTGCACCTGGAAGATCATTCTGGATGGTGAAGGACTTAAGCTTCTCTCCTTCCCCGTCTAAAAAACAAACCTTGATATCAAACGAACTCACATCTAATCCGACAAATAATTTCATGGGGTATTCCTCCCTTCGATTTAGAATCATTGGAACTTGTTTCTTGGACGCTCTGAGATATCCCTAGTGTGGACGCTGATCAGCAGCCTCGTGTATGAGTACTATCCTTGCATCGAAAGCCGCCCCGGGCTACTACCATCCGGGTTCGAACATCAAGGTGTACAGCCTGCGTGTATGAAGATCGACACGTACACTGGGAAACAGTCTTTATAATGTGGTAAGCCACAAGGAGTGAAAGAATTGTCCCAAATGATCCTAAGACCATTATCTAGGAATATTTCAGAGCGTCCAAGTTATTGATTTCTTAAAGCAGGTTTTTTGGAATTAATAGGCTAAATGAAAGAGCCTAAATATAGTATACGAGGGGTATAACTATGCGAATCAATCACAACATTTCGGCGCTAAATACATATAACAAAATGCAAAAAAATAGTAAAGCTATCACAGGTTCAATGCAAAAGCTTTCCTCTGGTCAAAGAATAAATCAAGCCGCTGATGATGCTGCTGGCCTGAGTATATCCGAGAAAATGCGGGCCCAGATTCGTGGACTGGAACAAGCAGAGCAAAATATTCAGAATGGGATATCATTACTTCAGACAGCGGAAGGCGGACTTGGGGAAATTGTCAGCCCTAACTTACAACGGTTAAGGGAATTAGCTGTACAGGCTTCAAACGACACGTTAACGACCGAGGATAAACAGACGATTCAAAAGGAAATAGAGCAAATAAAACAGGGGATTAATGATATCGCCAACGATACAGAATTTAATGAGATTAAACCGTTAATTCCGGGGAGACCTGAGGAAATGAATGGTTCTTCTTCTGGAAAAAAGGCAAAAGTTGATATTGTGTTTCTAGTAGATTACTCAGGGAGTATGGGAAATGCAAACAACTCTTCAACACAACTTGGAGCAGTATCGGATGGGATCTCAGATTTTGTAACCGAATTAGATAATAATTCAATGGATGCACAAGTAGGAATTGTGAATATTACAACTACTAGAGATCCTTTATACAAACCATTATCTGATAATCCCGAGACAATAAAGCAAAACATGAAAAGACTTGGCTCTACACTGGTAAATAGCGGGACAAAACCATATCAATACATGGAAGAAGCTACTCCAACAGGGGAAATTGGGGAAAAACTAGGTTATAGGTCAGATTCAAAAAAAGTTTTTGTGCTTTTTACTGACGTTGGTAATGAAAATGGAACTGGGACAGAAAACACGGCGAAAGAAGCCTTGGAGGGAAGCAATATATCATACGGCTTTGATGATGATGATATTCAATCGTACGTGTTTGGTTTTAGTAGTACTATGAATGGTTCATATGATGAAACTGACAAAACTGCATATGATGACATAGTGAACTATACAGGTGGAAAATTGTATACAACTGGCATCTCTAATTCTGATCAAATTAAAGATAAATTAAAAAATGACCTGGTCACAGATATTCATAGTAATATCGGTAATTCAGATAATGAATTTGACGAGACAAAAACAATTAAGTTATAAATTGGCGCCAAATCAGGCGAAACTTTTAATATTGGTTTAACAGATGCGAGTACTACTGCACTGGGAATAGACGGTATAAAAATAGATCCGTGGGAAGAAGCACAAAAAGCGATTGGAAAAATTGATACTGCTATTCAAAAAGCAACATCAGAGCGCAGTAGATTTGGCGCTTATCAAAATGCCTTAGAACATATTAACAATAATGTATCAAATTATAAAATGAACCTCACAGCTGCAGAATCACAATTAAGGGATCTCGACATGGCTAAAGAAATAACAAAGTTAGCTAACAAGCAAGTGTTATTGCAGTCATCACAAGCAATGCTTTCACAAGCTAATCAAATTCCTCAGTCGCTATTACAGTTTTTGAAATAAGTGAGGGTCTGAAAATAAGCTTTGTGCTGGAATTGATTGTTAAGGCCTCATAGTTTTTTATTAATAGGGACGTTTCTAAAGGATAAGGTCTGACACCCCGGTGTTTTCATGCCGGAGTTCATTTGTTTGCCCTTGGAAGAGAGTGCCAAGTACTGAAACAATTCTGAATTGCGTTGGTACCTGGCACTTACTTTAAGGGATTAACAAATGAGTAGCTCTGGCATACTATACCTCCTGAAATACGATGAACGTATTAAGTCAACGACAAGATGAGGCTATGGCCAAAGAGTCAATGAATCTGGTCAAACTGCAAATATTAACGGAAGCACAACAAGAATGGTTTCCCATGTGAATTAAAATAGAGTTACAAAATGAAAAACGGCCATCAACAAAGTGGTCGTTTTTCTATTTGAAAGTATATAGCACTTACCGGCTACTCGCTCACGCAAACACAAACCAATTCCCAAAATACCAAATACCCACCCAATTTCTCCCAATCCCCTAAACTTCCGCACCAAAATAACCGATAAAAATAGGAGAAAAGTCATGGTGGAGGGATTACCATTTGGAAGGCTAACATACGAAATACATTAGAAAAACTAGCTACATGGGTGAAAACTAAAAATTATAATCCGTTTTTATATAAAGACATTACGGAACAGATAAATAAGTTAGACGAGCCGATACAACTCTTGATTGCTGGGGTTTTTAGTTCGGGAAAATCTACTTTCTTAAATACATTTATTGGTGAAGAATTATTAAGTTCCTCAATGCGGGCGGAGACGGCGATTATTACCAAGTTGACCTATGGGGAAGAAAAAGAGCTGGTTGCTCACTTTAAGGACGGTCGGACAAGTAAACTGTCGATTATGTGGCTATCTTCGCTAACTACTGATCGTGAGGGTGGGGGGACGGCACTCAAGCCATATATCAACATGATAGAAATTCGTTTGCCAATCGATCTTTTAAAATATGTCCATTTGGTTGATTCCCCAGGGATTGATGCGAACAACGAGCATAATGGCATTTCTGAGAACTATTTTGATCATGTGGATGCAGCTTTTTGGTTGTTCTTTTTCGAAAGTGCGGGGAAGGTTGTTGAGAGTGAATATATTCAGAAACTAAAAGAGCGTCACATTCCTGTTTATGGAATTATCAACCATGTCGACGGTTTGATGGATGTGGTAGATGATGAGGAAGCAGAACAGATGCGGGATTCAATTCAGGAAATTTTTCAGCAGGTTCAAGCCAGATCGAAAAATGTGCTTGAAGATGAAATTATTGGTATTACAGCATCTAACGCATTGGAAGCAAAACTGAACAATAATCAGGAAGATTTGGAAATGAGTAATTGGGGAGCTATCGAGAATCTGTTGGAACAAATTAAAGCGGATGCTTCTATCAAATATAAGAAGCAATATTTCCACCTAATGAAGCTGCTTCAATCCATTCATTTCCACATGGCAGAACACGAGGAAAAGTTAGTAACGGATGATTTTTCCAGGTTTATCAATGATTTCTGTATTCATGATTCGGATGCTTTCTATTCCGGTCATCAGAAAATAGATGCAGATATACAGGAGATGGAAGCGTTCCTTTATCGATGGAAAGAGCTTGGTGATAGGTCAATTACTAGCTTAACGAATTTGGAGGATTTACAAAGTGAATTAGGAATGTTTCAATCCTTATCCCCTGGGCTATCACCTGAATATCTAGCTTATTTTCCCGAAATGGAGCATTTGATAGGGAAGCTGATAAAGCAAATTAAAGATTGGGAAAGCAAGGTGCAAAGCTACAATGCTAGGAAAGATACCGCAAAGGAAGAATGGCAGGCCTTAAAAAAGGAATGGGATACGGTCGCAAAACGAAAAGTTATCGGGATTCGCCGCTTGAAGAAGTTTAAGGAAAAGGATGAACATTATAGAAAGTTAGCCATGCAAGTACATAATAAATATGAGAATATTAAAAAACAAAAGTTCAATCTATCCGCTCAGATTCAGTCTTTTGAAGAGAGGTTTCATGATTATGTCGATCGTTTAACGGCTGTCTATCTGGAAACCTATGACAAACTAAAAAGGGAAATGAGCGACTTTCTTGCAGCGTATCAAGCTGATTACAAGCTATTAACAAAAGATAGTGTCGAAGCTATTTATCGTTTTATGGAAGATTTGTATGCGCTTCATTCAATTGTTTTACCAGCATTTTCGCATGATGATCCAGACCTTGTATCCACAGTGGAATATCAAAATGCCTATATGGAGTATGATAAAATCGCTTCTAGTAGCTGGAATAATCGATTTACGGATGAAAATAAGCAAGACTTTCTGTTGTTTTATCAAACGATTACGTCTGAAGATCATCCATCATGGACCGAGGGAGAATTTGGATACCCGGAAATAAACGATCAGTTGCTACTTAATTCGTTGGTGTATAAGCTTCGTGAAGAAAGTCCTTTTAATATAAATCTAGTGTTTGACAGGATTAATAGAAATCGTAAACGGATTCTATCTTTAGGCATTGTTGCTGTATTTTTTGTGCTGATTTGGCAAACGATTGTATCGGCACAGCTATTTTCATCCGATCCAGAAGATACAAAATCAGATGTCGTGGAGGAGCAATCATTTGACCCAGAACCCACCGATGAAGTAGATGATGAGCCTCAATCGAATGATGAGCCCCAATCGAATGGTGATACGGAAGAGGAGCTGCAATCGGAGGAGCCTGAGCCTGTCTATCTTTCGTTTGAAGAGGTTTCTACCTTTTTGGACGAATTCCGGAATAACTACTTTCTTGCCTTAAATGAGAAGAACTTCGGTTATGTTTCTCCTTATTTAGAACAGGGGAGCGGGGCCTATACTTCTCTTAGGAGTTATATAGAGGATGATTTACCAGAGACATATTATGATTTTAGAAACCAAGAAATTGATGTCACGTCTATGTCCGAAATAATAGATGGAACTGTCAAAGTAGAAACGTTTGAAACATTTACATATGAGAATGAAATAGGTGACCAACTAAACTATGAAAAAAAGAAGACCTATTCCATCCATGTGGAGGAAGAATCGTTAGCTATCAATGACATAGAAATAGACAACACGGAAAAGACTTTAGAGGAACTGCGGACGGTGGAACTTGTATCACAAGAAGATGTTCAGCGGTTCATGGCGCGATTTAATGAAGAAAAGACCTATGCTGTATATAGTGGTTCCACAGACGATTTAATCAACTACTATGATCAGATGGGGTCAGCGTGGTCTGAAGCAAAAGAATACGTAGAAAAGTTGGCCAGAAAAGGGGATCAGCTACAAAACAATCAGTTGCTAATTAATTCTATCAGACAGGAAGATGCTAGACATTTTCTTGTCGATGCAGAGACTGTCGAGGAAATTTTTTCGATGGATGGGATGACGCAAATTAATGAGAAACAATTACAATATCGTCTTTCTGTTGATGAAAATGGGAGTATCGCTATTCTCGATAAAACAAAGGAGGAAATTACAAATCAAGAGGAATTTCCGTCTGAGTCTATTGAAACGAGTGAAGGAGGAGTAGAATGAGTTTTTCATTACATCATTATGTTAAATCACTAGAGGAATTCCAAACGCAAACAGATCGTCTGGTCACCGTCTTTGAGGGGATGCATGCCCCAGTGAAGAAAGAGAAAATCATGGGATATAGAGAGGAGTTACAAAATAACCAATTCCAAATTACAGTTGTGGGGGAATTTGGGCGTGGGAAATCGATGTTCATTAATGCGTTACTCGGTGAAAAAATACTCCCTTCCTCACCGAAAACGACGACAACGGTGTTGAATCATATTTCATACGGGGAAGAAACAGAAGTTATTTTGCATTTCCAGGACGAAACGAAAAAGGTAATTGGTCAAGAGGAATTTCAAAGAATTGTTGCCCCTATAGAGCCGTTACCTGGAGATGACCAAGGACAAAGGGAATATGACAAAGCAGTTGCGTATATTGAAAGCATCGCATATGCGGATATTTGTTATCCGATTGATTTTTGTAAGGATGGGGTTCGGATTATCGATACACCTGGACTGAATGACGGAAACGCAACACGGGACAGGCTGGCATCAGAAATTATTCCGCGCTCAGATGTGGCTATTTTATTACTTACCGCAAAGTCGCCGTTGTCAAAATCAGAGATGACGATGCTTAAAGATAGGCTGCTTGAAAATGATATTCAAAAAGTATTTCTTGTCGCGAATTTCAAGGATGCACTTCGGACAGAACAGGATGAAAAGGAAGTCACTGATTATATTAGAGAAAATTTGCAGGGAATCATTGATGACCCAAGAATTTTTCTAGTGTCAGCAAAGCAGGGTTTGACAACTAGAAGGGTATTAAATGGAGAGGAATTGCGGGTAAGAAAGCCAGTTACTTTAGAAGAGACAGGGATTCCTGAATTTGAACATGCTTTAGCCGAATTCCTAATGTATGATCGTGGCAAGGTAAAGATGAAACGTCCGATTCAACAAACGATTCGTCTGATTAATGAGACGCTCGACAAAGATGTGAAGCTTGTCAAGCGGTCGTTAGAGATGGAAAGGCATGGACTGGAGGAGAAAATTAATAACATACAAAACCAGCTAGAGGATTTTAGAAAAAGTGGCGAGAAATCACTTCAGCAAATTAGGAATATGCTCAGGTCTAAAGAAAAGGATATTATCCAGTGGTATAAGGATGAACTGACCAAGATAAAACAAGCTGGCATCCATGCTTTTGACCGTAGTGATTCACTTGATGAGACAACTATTACGAATCATGTCGAGGCAGCTACAGCCCCTTTGGAACGTCAACTACATGAAGAAAAAGTAGAACGCATGCAAAACCTTGCTAAAAAAATTATTCAGCTTGGTAGTAAGGAGCTCAATCATAAGTGGGGGCAGATTGATACAAATTTTAACCAATTGATGACGATCGAAGAAGACACGCAATTGCAGGTCTCTTTCCATAATGGAGAACAACCTGCCTATGATATTTTCGATGATATTTATGAAGAATTGGATTTCGCCTGGAGCAGGAGTACGAGCATATTTGGTAAAGCAGCTATTGCTGCAGGTTATATGCTTAATACAGTGGCTTCTGGAATTGTCTCTTTTTTAAAAAATTGGTTTGGTACTTCTGATAAGGAAAAGCGGAGAAAACTAAGAAGTCAGCTATCCAATCAGTTGTCAGCCAATCATGCAAATAAAGTAAATGCTTTGAAAAAAGAATGGAAAGCAGTGATTAAAGGAATTGAATCCAATTATCATCAGACAGTGAAGCAAATGATCCGTGAAAAGGAACAACAGCTTGCCACGTTGACCCATAATACCCAACTAGAAAAAACGGAGATAGAAAACAGGTTAGCCGTTATTAGGCAGCAGGAACAGGCATTAAAGCAGATTCATCAAGAATGTGTTCATCTATTAGAAAGATTGAATATCCGTAGTGAAGAGGAAGTGCATGTATGAGCGAAACGACAAAGCTATCCCTATTCAGGGAACTTCAAGAAACAATGGAACAATGGCAGAGATTGGCTCCAGAAAGTCCACAGCTAGAGAAACTTAAGGAACTAAAACAAGATATTGAGGAAGATTATTTTACATTGGTCACAGTTGGGGAGTTCAAGAATGGTAAATCGACCTTTCTAAATGCACTTTTAGAGGAAGAATTACTGCCTGTGAATGTAACACCGACAACCGCAGCGATCCATGTGCTTTATCAGGGAGAAGCTAGCGAAATGGAAGTAGTTAAATCCAATGGTGAAAAGGAGTTACTACCATTAACAAGTCAATCACTGGATCAATTCACAGCTCAGGCTGATTTTGACCCTAATTCTGTAAACTATATTAAAGTTCCACATCCTTCATCAATGCTGGATCATCGTGTTGTTTTAGTTGACACACCTGGAGTAAATGACCTAAATGCTCATCGCGTGGCGGTTACACATCAATTTATTCCACGTGCAGACGGCATTTTATTCATGATTGATATCAATGCCCCGTTCCGAAAGACCGAACTTGAGTTTTTGGAAGACTTTCTAATGCGTAACGGAACAGAGCATATCGTATTTATTGCCAATTTCATGGATCAATTAGATGATGAAGAAGATGTGGAGGAAGTACTGGAGTTTGCAAATAGAAGATTGGCCCAGATAAGTGGACGAAAGGAGCATCACATCCTTCCTTTATCTGCTCTAGAGGCATTAGAGGGTAGCGTTAATAACGATCAACAATTATATGAACAGTGCGGCATGGTTCAAGTAAAAGAATCAATTATAAATTTGATTCAAAACGGCACGAAGCAACAACAAAAAATCAATCGCTATCAGCATCGATTTAACTTTATAAAAATGGGTATTAGTCGCGAAATAGATGAGGAAAAGGCATTTACAAGTCAGACGGTTGACCAACTCAAGCAAGAACAGCAGAAATTGCAGGCTTTGATGGAAGGTGCGGAAGGCTTGAATGAACAACTGGCGGATTATATTGAGGAACGGACAGCTGAAATCAAGTTTATGATTCTTAAATCAATGGACCATTTTGAACAGCGGTTGAAGCGGGAATTAATGGAATCAATTGAATACCATACGGGTGACAATATTAAACTATTTGTGGAAAGAGATCTGTCGCGGAAAATAAAAAATGAACTTACGAAATGGGTGGATGGCTATAGTCAACCGATCTTTATCTTATTTCAAAAATTGGAAAAGGAAATTTCGGATGGATTAGCCGAAACATTTCAACAAGAGTCAATACTACATACGACCAAATCTCAAATGAACTTTGCGTCCGTAATCGATATCGAATCTCCTGATACAAAAAATACAACACTCACCTCTGGAGCATTGCTAGGGGGAGCAAGCGCACTAGCTCTTGTCTTGGGAGCAAATGTCTTATTTCCAATTGTAGCCTTTGTCGGACATCCATGGCTTAGTAATAAGTTAAAAGAAAAGGAATGGCAAAAGGTGAAGCCGACTATACTAGAGGCCACAAACGATCATGTGGCCCATATTTTCACCGATTTCCGTCACCATATGAATGCATATATAGAGGAAACAACGGAGAAGATTCAGCATGGTTCTAGTCAGGAGTTCCAACGCATGGTTTCTCATTATCATTCATCTGTAAAACAAAAGGTGGAGCAGAAGTTACAATCCGAACAAGACCAGACCCACCGTATAGAAGCGCTGGAAAAGTTTCAACAAAAAGTGATGCCAAAACAAGCAATTCAAAACGTATAGGGAGAGGATAGTATGAGTGAATTTCTTACAGACCATGGAACAGATGTTGGAAATACGTTTGATTCGGATTTTCAACAAGATACAACATTTCAAGATGATTACCACGATTCTTATCAAGATGTTCCGAGAATGGATATTAATTCATTTACCGGACAGGATATTTTTGATTCTCAGGATCCACTGAAACATGCACATAGCTATAAATGTCCACCATTGGACTTGAATAATGGAAATCAACATTTTGTGAATCCCCATTTCGTTGATGACTATACCCGTTCAGACGGCACACATGTTGACGGGTATTACCGAGATGGTGACGGCAATACAGATGTAAACCGATCGAAAGAAGAAGGTGGGGGGTATTATAGATCGAACCCATGATGCATCGGGCTGGGGGCGGCGTTAACTTGTCGTCTCTTATCTAGATTGCTATTATAGTGTTACTATTTATTAGAAAAGGGATGTGATATATTGGTTGAATTGTTCTAATAAATAAAGATCTGTATACGAACCATGACCGCTTATTTAAAGAGTTAATCCAACCTTTTTCCAAGAATTTATGGAGGACTTCTTTCCTCGGAATTTTGGGGATTTTTAGGTCAGATCCCCTCCACGTGGGAAATGAGTGTTGCAGCTAAAATTGTATCGACGCCCGGAATCGTTTTAAGTGGATCGTCAATTAGTTCCTCTATTTGTTTTTCTAGTTTTTCAATTGCTTCCTCAGCACGGTTTAATTCTGATATATAGTTTTGATTAAGTCATTTCTATCTCTTGATAACCATTTTCCCAACAGCCATTCTCTCTAACGACTTTCAAAATTTCACTTGCTTTTTTTAAAGGCGTTGACTAAATAAGCAGTAGTTTATCACTTTCCATATCCATTAGAGGATTAGGAGAAGGAAAATGGGAAAAGAATCCTTTTGCAGTTTTACTTTCAAAGTCTTTAAAAAATGATTTATAATTTGGATAGTTATGAACTAATGGTTATAAACAATAATGAGGTGTGTTGAAATGTTATATAAAAACTTAGATGAGTTTGAAAAAAAGCAAGCAGAAGTTGTTAGGTGTTTAAATAATGAAGGAATTAATGTTAGAAGAGGTAAAAAGGAACCAATAAATAGAAAATATTCGGGGATACTTAGTTATGAAGGAAAAATGTTAAATATAAATATACCAGAATAAAAAAAGTTGTAGTTTGTATTTCATTTTATTGATGGGAATTAATTAAAACAAAAGTACAATCGGAGCGGGGGACATGGGGGACAGGTTAACTGTCCCGGCTGAAATCGCCTACAACACGGGGTTCTGGGACGAGGACTTGTCCCATGTCCCTTGAAAAGTGCCCAGAGATTGTGACACTTATAGGAAGATGCACTTACTTCCTTAACTTTTGGTTCGGAAATTTTAGTGTCAGTCCCCCCATTGCTCAGAATCCGAGTAAAAAAATCAAAATAGCACATTTGATTGTACTAAGATTGAATACCTTCTAAATAAAATGTTTTGTGGATCAGAAAGACGTAATACGAATATCCGCGTTTAAGTGGACTCTGTGGGATTGAGGATTCCACCCGAAATCACACTGAATTAGAAAGTGTAAGTCAGTTAATGTTTTGTTGACTGGCTTATATTTTTTGCATTTAGGAATAGTAAACTTTTTCTCTCGTATGCTAATATTTCTTAGATGAAAATTGAATGCAGAGAAAAATAAAAGATGGGAGAACTAATCTAAATGGAAAAATTGTTAGATTGTAGTAATTTAGAATCAACATATAAATCAGTAGCAGATATTCTGGGTGTTCAAATATCAACTGTAGGAAAATTTATATTAAATAATACATATCGATTTGAGATAAATAAGTATGGGTCTCTTGAATATAAAAATAGATTGGATGTTGACGACTTAGCAAATTCATTCAATGTTGCTGAGGAAAAAATTGATTTTGATTATTTGACTGTCCAACACGTAGCTTCAATTTATGATAGAAATAGCCTTTTAACAAACGGTTTAATGAATATAAAAGATTTATTTACATCAGATAATGCTTTTCGTTCAAAATTAAAAGAATATGGTTTGGACACTGGGACAACAGCGAACGGGGAACCTTATATTGAACGTGAAGGTCAGATTGTTTCAACTGATTATTTGCAACATCGTTTTAATAGGGATAGATGTATAAATGGATTTTTAACTTGGATTGATGCACAGACGGATAGCAATGTTAGCAACATAAGAGAGTGTCCAGAGATTGTATCACATATTGGAAGATATATACTCGATAGCTATGCATTAGAAAAGGATTGGATCCGTAATTCTGAATCCTCTGTGATCTCTTTTAAGGTGGCTTTGGAGGAAATACTAGATATCAATCATATCCCGGTCACAAAACAACATCTTTTACTGAGTGCAATTGATTGTTTATTAAAATTTCATGTGGGTTATAAGGATTACAAAACTATAATGATTTTCTTAAAGGAAAATATATCAATTGATGCATCCAGAATAATAGACATTAGAAGTTTTTCCTAATTGCGTAGAATAATGGCGTGGAAATATAATTCCACGCCATTATTTTAATTTCCAAACTTTTTTTTGCAGGATTTTGGCTAGTATAGTAGAATCTAATAAAGAGAAATTATTGCGTAGAATTATTTAAAGGCATTTTAGGGGAGATTGCATTTGCTTATACAGTTTCAAAAGGAAGGACTAAAAGGTAAATCTGCTACAACCATTAAAACATACATGCATTGCCTTGAACAATTTAATAAATGGCTTGCTGGTAGTGATACGAACATAGAAGATTTTTCTCGATCTGATGTTCAACAATATATTGATTATTTAGCAGCAAAGAAAAAAAGTGCCTCAACCATTAATAAAATTTGGAATGCGATAAAGAAGTATAGTAAGTTTGTTGGTAAAGAGGACTGTATCGAAGACATATCAGTTGTAAAAGCACCAGATTATAAAAAGGAAGCGCCACAAGCGTTATCAAAAAACGAACGTAATCGTTTGATTTGTGATATTGACCGGAGCAGGAATAAAAGGGATTTCGCTATTATTATGGTGTTATTAAACACGGGTATTCGAGTGTCTGAATTAGTTTCTATTGATCGTTCAGATATTGAAATAAGTGAAAGAAAAGGAAAGTTAACAGTAGTTGGGAAAGGAAATAAAGAAAGAACTATTCCTTTAAATGCTGAAGTAAGGCGTGCAATTGATAAATACTTATATCAACGAATCGATGATTATCCAGCCATATTCTTGAGTAATAGAGGAAAAAGGATCAGTGTAAGAACGGTACAAAATCTTGTTCATAAATATGGATATCACGTTCATCAGCTCCGTCATACATTTATTACGGATTTGCAGAGAAGTGGAGCGGATTTAACACTCATTCAATCGCTAAGTGGTCATTCATCATTGGGCATGTTATCACGTTACTCCATGCCAACACAAGAGGATAAACAAAATGCTGTGGAAATGCTTTATAAGCATGAATGACGGTGATGACGGCAGTGACAACAGAATAAAGATTTTATATAATTATAGAAATTGGATGTGCATATATGATAGTTGAAAAGTTGCTTTATCATATTACTGATTTAAATAATCTTGAATCCATTCTTCAACATGGTGGTCTTTTAGCTCACAACACGATAGAGGAAAAAAGTGTTGAATATGAAAATATTGCACATAATAGTATTCAAAACAAAAGAACAATGAAGACTGTGCCACTTCCGCCCAACGGCAATTTACATGATTACGTTCCATTTTACTTTGCTCCTAAATCTCCAATGTTATATGCAATTCGTAAAGGGCAAGTGGAAGGATATGAACATGGGCAAGGTCATATCATTTATTTAGTTTCTAGAACGGATATTATACACTATGCAGGATTAGAGTATGTATTTACCGATGGCCATGCTATTATGGGGTTTACTGATTTTTACAAGGATCTAAAACATATAGATAAAATTGATTGGGAAGTTATGCAATCCAAGTATTGGTTTGATAGGGAAGATGACCCAGATAGAAAAAGGCGTCGACAAGCAGAATTTTTAGTTCACAAATTTATTCCATTTGATTTTATATTAGGATTTGCTGTTAAAAATGAGTCAATAAAGTTACAAGTAGAAAATTTAATACATAAATATGATTACGATAAGTTTGTCGCAATTCGAAATTGGTACTACTAAGATGGAGGTGAATAAAATGATTATCTTAAAACAGGGCAATCTTCTTGAAGATGAAGCGGAAGCACTAGTAAATACTGTAAACTGCGTAGGTGTAATGGGAAAGGGGATTGCGCTTCAATTCAAACAGGCATATCCCAAAGTGTTTTCAGTTTATCAACAGGCCTGTCGCCGTAAAGAGGTTGTACCGGGAAAAATGCATGTGGTTGAAACGAAATCCTTGTTTAATCCAAAGTATGTCGTTAATTTCCCGACAAAACGTCATTGGAAAAATAAATCCCAGATGAGTGATATTAAATCTGGCCTAGAAGATTTAATAAAGGTTATTAAAGAATTAAATATCAAGTCAATTGCCATACCGCCACTTGGATGTGGAAACGGTGGGTTAAAATGGTCAGAGGTATATCCTATAATTGAAACAGCCTTCGAACAATTATCAAATGTTGATGTTCATCTCTATGAACCAGCAGGAAGCCCAAAACCTGACAAAATTAAGATTCGAACGGACCGACCAAAAATTACAAGAGCCAGAGCGTTATTCTTAATGCTTATGAATGATTACTCTATACCGGGATACAAACTGTCTTTATTAGAAGTACAAAAGTTAGCATACTTTCTGCAAATAGTTGGTGAACCGCTCAGGCTAAGATTCGAAAAGGGCAAATTTGGTCCATATGCTGATAATCTAAATCACGTATTGGAACGATTAGATGGTCATTTTATACGAGGATTTGGTGACAGAAGCAGAGATGCCGAAATATATTTAATTGGTAATGCAACTGATTATGCTGAGCAATTTTTAAAGGATGACCGGGAAGCATTTGAACATCTGGAAAAAGTAAGAGATATTATTCAAGGGTTTGAGACACCGTACGGATTAGAATTGCTTGCAACGGTTCACTGGGTTGCAGACAATAAACCAGAAATACAAGATGATGTACAAAAAATAGTAGAGGAAGTTCATAACTGGAATGAGCGGAAGCGTAAGATATTTAAAGAGAAGCATATTGGGAAGGCATGGGAGCATTTGAATGTTATTGGATTAATATAAAATTTAAGCCCTACTCTAATTGGAGTGGGGTATTTTTTGATTTGATTTTTTTTACTACTCTAATGAAAAACGTAGGAAATATGAATAATATTGAGATTAGCGTGATATGTTGTTGCCTTATATGTTGTAATTATTAACAATAAACGTAAGTCAAATATTACAGTGTGTTCGATAAAATATATTTCTTCAATTATAATAATATGCAAATACTATGGGACATGGGGACAGGTTAACTGTCCCAGCTGAAATCCCCTCAATCACGGGGTTTTTGACTGGGACAACAAACCTGTCCCCATGTCCCAAAACTTTTTTCTCGTAATTTACAACTTTTTTTCTAGGCTATGCGTCTATTAGATGTGACACCTGGGAGGTAGTATTGAACTAAAAGGAGCTCTCTCTTCATGAAGAAAAACAGATCAGATGATAAAGTTATAGCGTTTATTATAGAGAATCAAGAAAATTTTTATCGGTTGGCATTTAGTTATGTGAAAAATGTTGCGGATGCGCTGGACATTGTTCAAGAATCTATTGAAAAGGCGGTATTGAAAAGAGAGTCTTTGAAGGATGATCAATCCGTGAAAAGCTGGTTTTATAAAATAATTGTTCATTCATCCTTAGACTTTTTGCGGAAGAACAAGAAAATGTCATTGATCGATGAGGAATCATTAGAATATTTTCTTTCCGGCCAAAATGATACATATCAAGACATCGATTTAAAACGATCGTTGGATCAACTGCCAATCAAATTTAAAAGTGTTATTATATTACGATTTTTTGAGGACTTAAAGATTGATGAAGTGGCGGAAGTTTTGAATGAAAATAAGAACACGATAAAAACTCGATTATATAGGGCGCTTGAATTGCTGCGTGTGGAAATGGATGAAAAGCATTGAATCATTATACGACGTTGGAGGCTGGATGTTGTGAATAAAAAATTAGAAGCGTTGAAAAAGGAGTATGAGGATACACCAATTCCAAAAGATCTGGATAAGGTGGTGCAAAAGGCAATAAAACCAAAAAGAAAAAAACCGCGTCGTCCAAATCCGAAATGGGTAATTGGCTTAGCAGCAGCGGTGTTGACTTTTATGGTAAGTATCAATACGAGCCCGACATTTGCGAAGAATTTATCTACCATACCAGTTGTTGGACCGATCATAGAGGTGTTAACGGTCATGGAGATCCAGGTGGATGAGGATAATTACGACGCAGATATAAAAGTTCCACAGGTGAATAATTTGGAGGATAAAGAACTTGAAAATAGCCTGAACCAGAAATATTTGGATGAAAGTCAACAATTATATGAAACGTTCTCTAAACGGATGGAGGATATGGAGGAAAAGGGTGAGGGTCATTTAAGCGTTGATTCTGATTATGAAGTGGTGACAGATGACGAGCTTATCTTTTCAATCAAACAAATTGTCGTAGAAACAGAAGCATCTTCGTATACAACTGTTACATACGACACGATCGACAAGCAAAAGCAAATTATGCTGACTTTACCAATTTTATTTAAAAACGACCAGTATATTGACACGATCAGTGAAAACATTAAAGAACAAATGATAAATCGAATGAAAAAAGATCCGAATAAAATTTATTGGGTTGGCAATTCGGGCATAGAAGAATTACCTGACGATGAGCTATTTGATCACATCGATGTGAATCAAAGTTTTTATATTAACAACGACCATAAATTGGTGATCGCTTTTGATGAGTATGATGTTGCACCTGGTTATATGGGAGCAGTTGAATTTGTTATCCCAACGGAAAAGATTTCAAACGATTTAGCAGGGGATAAATATATTAAATAGCTGGCTTTTAATGGAGGTTGTTTTCGCATTGTTTGTTGCTGTCTGCCCCGCAACTCGTACAAGTTCGTAAATCTTAAGGGGCTGGGGATCTTCTTTAGGTGCACGGTTTTAGGAGGCATCGCAACTAAACTTTTCGGACGGGGGTAATCGCATTCCCAGGACGTAGCAATCTTAGCCATGTTGTGCAATTGTGAGGGGTCCCGCCGATTCTGTTAAAAGGGAAGGCTGGCTAAGAGCAGACTCGTGCTTCTATACATGTTTTATTTTGTTTATCCAAGGCATCATAGATTTTCAGAACATCTGGGGGAAATTATTATGAAGAGACGAAGACATTTGAATCGTAGGGGGAAACTGCTGGTATTGGTTCTCTCAATCTTATCTTTATTTTTTCTTGTTGGGTTAATGGACTATGCGAAAAAAGGCGCTGATCCAAAAGCAACCAAACCAGCAGAGCAATCAATGTCTACAATTGGACCGAAAAAGACGTTTACGGATTCCAAACTTAATCATTCTATTCTAGAGAAAAAAGTGCAAGAACGTCAGAAAAAAGTAGCAGAAAAACGAGAACATCAACGTATAAAAGACCAAAAAGGCAAGGCGATATATTTAACATTCGACGATGGACCAACGACTGATACAAGCCAATTGCTGGATGTACTTGAACATTATAATGTGCAAGCGACTTTCTTTATGATTGGACCTAGAATTGAAAACAATCCGGAAGTTGTCAAACGAATGGCAGAATTGGGATTAGGGTTAGGGCTGCATGGTATATCCCATAGCGTTGGACAAATATATAGCTCCCAAACAGCGCCATTGAAAGAAATGAGGCAAGATCAACGTATAGTAGAAGAAGTAACAGGCAATCACACCCAACTTGTGCGACTTCCTTATGGCAGTGTACCGTATTTAACAGAGGACATGCGGTATTTACTATATAAAAACGGGTTTCAAATATGGGATTGGAATGTGGACAGCAGGGATTGGGAATTAGGGGATGGCCAATTTGTCAACAAAACCATTCAAGAAATTGAAAAGGTTGAGGAACAAGGAGAAACCCCAGTCGTACTCATGCATGATCAACCAGAGACGATCCACTATTTACCAAAATTGCTAAGTTACCTTCAAAAAAATGGCTACCAAACAAAGAAAATAACAAAAGAAGTACCAGCAATAACCTTCACATGCAACGGCCGATGCTACGCAATTTGATGAGTGGGACATGGGGAGCGGGGGTCACGGGGAGCGCGGGACATGGGGACAGGTTAACTGTCCCAGCTGGGAACCCTTATAACACGGGGGTTTTGGGGTGGGACAAGGGACCTGTCCCCATGTCCCACTCTTGCGCTTTTTGTCGTATTGTGCTATTATAATCGACTATAGAATCCCTTTTAATTTAGTCCAGTGAGGCTAAAAAGGAGCAAATGAACGTTGTACGGAATACGTTTGTGATTTATCATGCCCTTTTGTCCACTTGGATGAAAGGGCATTTTTATTGTAAGGTCACACAAATATAAAAATCTTTTAAACGAGTCCTGAGAGACTTGAAAGGAGCAGGAAAATATGAAATATCGTAATAAAACAGTCGTAGCTTCTGTGACAGGTTTGACACTTGAGGGCATGGATATCATGTTCATTTCCTTTGCGATGTCCCTGATTGTGGCGGATTTTAATGTTGGGTTGACGACGGGAGGGCTTATTTCTTCTGTCACCAACATCGGCATGCTTGTCGGTGGAATGATTTTTGGTATCTTGGCTGATCGATTTGGCCGGGTACGTGTGTTTACTTATACAATCTTTTTGTTTGCCATTGGTACGGCTTTAACGGGAGTGGCCGCGAATATTGAGCAGGTATATATATTCCGGTTTATTGCAGGTTTAGGCGCTGGTGGTGAATATGGGATTGGGATGGCACTCGTTGCAGAAGCTTGGCCGAAAAATAAGCAAGGGCGTGCATCGTCATATGTCAGCGTTGGCGCACAATTTGGCGTGATTATCGCTGCTATTCTCAGCTCGATATTGTTGCCGCTATTTGGCTGGAGAGCGTTGTTTTTCGTTGGTGTTATTCCAGTTATATTCGCTTATTTTGTTAGAAAAAATCTAAAAGAATCACCTGCTTGGCTGGCTGCTCAAAAACAAAAGCCATCCATCCAAAAACAAGGTAAGTTGATTCAGTTGGTAAACACACCGAAAATGGCCCTGACAACTGCGGGATTGGCGATCATGGCTACAGTGCAAATTGCTGGCTATAATGGCTTGATGATTTGGTTGCCGACCATGTTACAGAGGACGCAAGGATTATCGGTTTCAAGTTCAGCTATTTGGACAATCAGTACAGCAGTAGGCATGATTTTGGGCATGCTGACGTTTGGCAGATTTATTGACCGATTTGGACTGAAAACCGCTTATGGTATTTTCCTGCTTGCATCTGCCGCAGCCGTATTTTTATATGCCTATGCTACTGGCAGTGCAGGTGTATTGATTGGCGGCGCGATCGTCGGATTTTTTTCCAATGGAATGTTTGCCGGATATGGTGCATTGATCAGCCGCTTCTACCGAGTGGACATCCGAAGCACAGCAACAAACTCCATCTTTAACTTTGGCAGGGCAGTGGGTGGCTTGTCCCCTATTCTAGTTGGGTTTATCTTGGAGCATGCGACCATGTCTGTTGCGATGCTATATCTTGCAGGGCTCTACTGCATTTCATTTATCGTCATGCTTAGCCTGCGTGGAGATAAGCAAGGAACCGGGCGCGGGCATGAGATTAATAAGGTTTCAGAAGCGGTTTAATGGAAGTTGAAAGGGAAGAACGACATTGTTTTGTGAGAAGAAAAAGGCACAATGATCGGCAATAAAACCGCTCGTTGTGCCTTTTCCGATTGCCCCCATTAAGAATAACGGGTTCTCTTTAAGGGTGCAAAAACAATAAATAACAATACAAAAAGGGTCCGAAATCGCATACAGTTTCGCACCCTTTTGTTGTTATATCAATGTTTTTGGCGTTTATTCAGTTAAAATAGCACAATAAATAGCAATGATTTTAGCAGAGTGGGAATGAATATTCTCAATCCGTTATTTTATTTGATAAAGTACCAGCTAGTTTAATTTCACTTTTAAAATACAAAATCAGATGTCGATCCTAAAACTCCCGGCAATCAAAAAGTTTAAATAGGTAATTATTATTCGATATCATTCTCTCTACTTACATTATACTATGATTTATAAATTATTTATAGACTACTTTTTGTGTAATACCTATACTATAATGTTATACACAAATCTAAAAGATAAGGGGTGTATCAGTATGTATGGCAAAAAAGATGTCTTAGATAATGGTCCTTTTTTTCATGGTACTAAAGCAGAACTAAAAATCGGGGATTTATTAGAACCGCAACACTTATCAAATTACCAAGATAAAAAATCAAACTATATCTATTTTACTGCAACATTAGATGCTGCTAAATGGGGTGCTGAATTGGCAACATCCAAATCAAAAGAAAAAATTTATATTGTAGAACCATTGGGTGAATTTGAAAACGATCCGAATTTAACGGACAAAAAATTTCCTGGGAACCCAACACGTTCTTATAGGTCTAAATCTCCTCTGAAAATAATAGCTGAATTAGGTTCATGGGAAAGACATTCCGATGAAGAAGTAAACCACATGATTACATCTTTAAAAAAGTTACGTGAACAAGGAAAAGCTGTAATACACGATTAATCCTTAAAATTCGTGGGCGGCGGGTGATCCTCTCCTTGGGCTGCCATCCTGCGAGATTTTTTAGCTAATTGTTTTAGTTATGCCCCAGCCTCGTCCCTTTCAACAAAATGGACAAATTGTAAAATAAGATTTTGGCAATACTTTTTCAAGAGTTTTTTTAATCACCAAAAAATGGCAGAAGCTGGTACCGACCCCCAAAAGTTAGAATGAAAAATATAACTTTTGGGGGTAACCACCTTCTACTACGAATTGCCCTGCCATTTTTGTTGTGAATTTTTAGCTGTTTCCTCTTGTTTGCACCTCAAAAAAACCCGATACTAATTAAGAATTGTTCTTTTTTCTTATTTTTGATGTTCTAACCTATAATTGCAAGCTTCAATTGCTGACTCTGATTGCGAAATAAGCTCTTGATCTCCCTTTTCCGAGCGGAGTTCCAGTGCTTTTTCAAAAAAGGACAATGCCTCTGGAAATCTTTTTTGGTCAAATTCATTTTTGCCACAATGCTGATAAACAAAATCTAGGAAATGGGTGTAATCACTATCTGTTTCCGCTTTTTCCAGTAATTCATTAAATATTTGGTTGGACAATTCGTATTTCGTCCACCACTGGTATGTATGTGCTAGCCGAAGCTTGTTTGTAAATACGCCTTGTTGATTGTCAAGGTCATTGTAAATTTCAATCGATGTATGAAGGCGCTTTTCACTTTCCTCCAGTTCACCAACAATTCGTAAAAAGTAGCCGAGCATCCCGTTCCATTTCGCTTTTTCATCGTCACTGAAATCATTGGTTTTAAGTTGTTCCATGATGTATATCATTCCATGAAGCATCTGAATTTTGGATACGGGAACTTCCCTAAGGTTTGGGCCAAAAATAAATTTCATATTATATGGGATATCACTTATTTTCATATGCTATCTCCTCCATGAATGTATCGTATCAGTTCTATCCAAATTTTGCGAAGAAAGTAAATGCCCTGGCTCTCGTGTAATCACAATCTAGTTTTTCAGCGGGATAGTTCCATAATAAGAATGACTACAGCAGTAATAAATAAACCGACATTTCCTAAACATATAGGCGGATATGTTATATTTCTTTTCTTCTTCCCCTTTGTATCTATATTGATTGAACAACTCCGATTGGCTAAAAAGCTGCTCACCCTTTTTTGTTTTTCACGCAAAATAATCACCTTCCATAACCAATACTACCATAATTGCCAAGAGCGGGACATGGGGACAGGTTAACTGTCCCAGCTGAAAACCCCTAGAACACGGGGTTTTTGACTGGGACAACAAACCTGTCCCCACGTCCCACAAACGTGTTAGACTTAAATGCGTGAGGGAGGAGATTTTAGTGACAATCTATGAACAATTAAAGCAATCCTTATCCAATAGAGTAAACGACATTATTACACCTTTAGAAGTTAAGGTCCAGCTAAAACAGCAATTCGGGACCAATCTCAACAGTGTCATTCTATCAGACTACTGCTACAACCGTTACAATAAAGGAATCCGCTTTGACAAGCACCTTTTCCAATACATAAATAGAAGTTCCTACAAATACTTAGGAGAAAATCATCCGTACACTGGCTTGATTTTTCATAAATTGAAAGGAAGCGGTGAAGAAGTAGTTGTTGGCGAATGGAAGAATGGCGAAAAAGTGATCTATGAGCAAAGCCCTGCACAATCAGATGATCCCAAAACACAGCTTGAGAATATAAGTAACCAGCAAATTATGAAGCTATATGAGGATTACAATGAAATTTTTAGAAATGAAATGAATCTATTAAACTGCAAGCCGACAGAATTGCGGCATTTAATAGGGAGAATCGGGGAATTTATCTGTGCTATCCATACCAATGGGACGCTGGCTAGACAAGTGAATCAGCATGGCTTTGATGTGATCAGCGGTGGAAGGCGAATTAGTGTTAAAACAACTGCACAATCGGAAGGGTTTATTACAATTAATCAGAATACATTTGCTGGTTTTGATGATTTGTTTGTTGTGCAATATGCTGAGGATGATTTTAACATTATTTATTATGGTCCAAAAAATGATATTCCTAAGATTGCTAGAAGTTATCAAGGTAAATATGAGGTTGATATTAGTAAATTAGCAGGAATTGCTGGGAAGTGATTGGATAATAGTAAAAATGCGTGTGTTTGATAATTAAATTACTGTCAAGTATTACAATTTGAAAGTAATGACAAATAAATGATTTAGTGGTAAATTTATAGAAATAAAGAATATTAAGGTATAGCAATTTAAGGATGGGGTGTAGTATGGAAAAATACATTACTTACGTTGAATTGTTTTCAAGATTATACAAAGAGGGCAAAATTGATATTAAGTGGTTAAAAAATTCTTCTAGCTTCAGAGTTAGTAAAGAAACTGAGAAAGAAATAGAACATATTGGCGTTTCGCGTGAAGACTTCATTAAGACAGCCTTTGAGATTGTTAGAGTATGTCAAATGTTAGCTTCAGGTAATATACCAAAAAGTATTGAACAAGAAAAAATTCGGATCATCACAGAGAACTTTTTAACTCAAGAAATACTTGAATTTATAAATGTACATTCTCATAGTAAGAATGATGTTATCGAAGGTTTTGACTATGATATTTTAACAAAGAGAAGCGAAAAAGATTTAAGTAACGTCATAGCATATACTGGTGTACTCAATTTTATTGTGTCAGATGTATATGGGGAAACAGAAGAATCCAATCAAAAAAAAGTTACTATAGAGTTATCAAAAATGGAAATTAACAAACTCATAGATAAGCTTAAAGATATTTATGATATGATTGAGAGTCTTGAAGTGAGTGAGGGTGAAAAAAATGATAACTGACTATTTTGTTGATGATGACGACCAATCTGTTGTTGCAAAGGATATGGAAACGCTTAAGGATCCTTATAAATCAGCAAATCACGTGGTTTTAAATTGGCGGTTGTTAGAGAATGATCCAAACAGAGGGCTAAAAAGTGAATCTTTTGCATATAATGTTTACCACCGTAATAAAAAGAATTGGGTGGTTGATGTGAACGGAAAAGACTATTTAAAGTCGATAATCACTAAACATTCTAATAACGTAATGGACAAAAATATCCTTAGTGGAATGCCAACAATTAAAGGTACAAGAATTCCTGTATCTTTAATTATATCTTGTTTGAATGACGATATGAGTATTAATGATATTTGTGAAGACTATGAACTTACCCAATCTCAAGTAAAAGCCTCCCTTACCTATGTAGAAGATTTATTAAACAATCCTTTTTTTGAGGAATAAGATGAAATTACTTTTGGATGAAAATATTACCCCAAGAGCAAAAACGATATTTGAAAGTTTAGGTTATGATGCAGTAAATATTCATTCGTTAGGGATGAGGGGAAAGTCAGACATTGAGGTATTTAAAATAGCACTAGAGCAGGAAAGGGCATTACTTACTGAAAATGACAAGGCAGCTAAATTTACTTTTTTAGGTTCCAATAAACACAAAGAAGAAACCGTCTTTCTACCTGACCAAGGTAAAGACGGTTTCTTCTTTATTAAACAATTAATTGGTCACTGCGCATCTTCGGTTTGATAAATATCTAGGCGAACATTATCCCTAAACTGGCTTGATTTTTCATAATTGAAGGATAGCCGACCACCCCACCTTCGAAAAAGCATCACACGATAATGTGTGATGCTTTTTCCAAACAGGTTATCCCGCCTCCGGATCGGCAAATTGACTGTTGTACAAGTCGGCGTAGAAGCCTTGTTTCTCCAGGAGTTACTGGTGGGTTCCTTGTTCAATGACTGTGCCGTTGTCCATGACCAAAATTTTATCGGCATCTTGAATGGTGGATAGGCGGTGGGCAATGACAAAGCTTGTTCTGCCTTCCATCATCTTATTCATGGCCTCTTGAATGAATACCTCTGTGCGTGTGTCAACACTGGAGGTGGCTTCGTCAAGGATCATGATTGGCGGATCAGCTAGCATGGCGCGGGCGATGGTTAGTAGCTGCCGCTGTCCCTGGGAAATGTTTGATCCTTCTTCATTTAAAATGGTGTCGTAGCCCTCAGGCAGTGTGCGGATAAAGTGATCGGCATGTGCCGCTTTTGCAGCTGCGATGACTTCTGCATCTGAGGCGTTATTTTTCCCATAGGCGATGTTATCTCTGATTGTGCCGTTAAATAGCCATGTGTCCTGTAATACCATGCCAAAGTTTTTGCGTAATTCTTCGCGGGCCATCGATTTGATATTCACGCCATCGATGGTGATTTTTCCACCTTTTAATTCATAAAACCTTAGTAACAAGTTGATCAAGGTTGTTTTTCCTGCGCCGGTTGGGCCGACAATGGCAATCGTTTGGCCTGGTTTCGCGTGAAGGCTCAAATCGTTCATCAAATGCTCGTTGCCGTAGCCGAAATCAACATGCTCAAAGGAAACGGCGCCTGTTGTCTGATTCAGTTTTCCGGTGCTTTCCTCTTCTGCTTCCTCTGCTTCATCGAGTAAAGTGAAGACACGTTCTGCAGCTGCAATCGTCGCCTGGATGATATTGGCGATATTGGCTGTCTGGGTAATCGGCTGGTTAAATTGCTTCGAATAGGTGATGAACGCCTGAATATCCCCAATCGAAATGGTGCGCTGCGTGACCATAATCCCGCCAACGATACTGATCAGCACATAGCTAAGATTTCCGATGAATTTCATGACTGGCATAATCAATCCGGAAATAAATTGGGCGCTCTTTCCAGCCTCATATAATTCCTCGTTGACCTCATCGAACGTTTTTAGTGCCTGTTTTTCCTGTCCGTATGCTTTGACAACTTCATGTCCGGTAAACATTTCCTCAATATGTCCATTCAAATTTCCCAGTGTACGTTGCTGCTTGCCGAAATAACGTTGTGATTTTTTCAGAAATGGTTTAATCACAAACACAGATAACGGCAGGCTGACAAGGGCAATTAATGTTAGCAATGGACTAATTGTTAGCATCATGATCACAATTCCGACGATGGTAACTACAGATCTGATAAACTGGGTGATGCTTTGCTGCAAGGTATTTCCAATCGTGTCAATATCATTGGTGACACGGCTTAGCACGTCTCCGTGTGCATGGCTGTCATAATAGTTTAGCGGGAGTTTTTTCAGTTTGTCGAAAATATCTCTGCGCATATCGAAGACGGTTTTCTGTGCGACACTTGCCATTAAATATTGCTGTATAAACGTAAATATACTGCTGAACACATACAAGCCGCCGAGCAGGAGCAACATCCGGGCGATTTTCCCAAAATTTATTTCTGCGCCAGGGGTTCCTTGTAGCTTGGCATAGGCACCATCAAATAAGACAGTGATTGTGTTACCCATTACTTTCGGGCCAAGAATGGTAAAAACAGTACCCAAGATGGCTGCGAAGAAAACGGTGATTAATCGCTTTTTTCGGGGCACGAGATAGCCAAGGAGGCGACGGAATGTGCCTTTAAAATCTTTCGGCTTCTGTTTTTGCATCATTTGCGTCTGGCTGTTTTTGGAAGATTTTTTACTCATGCTGATTCCTCCTCCCCTAGCTGTGATTTTACAATTTCCTGGTATACTTCATTGTTGTTCAGTAATTCCTTATGGGTGCCCATTCCGGCTATACGGCCTTTATCAAGCACGATAATGCGGTCAGCGTCGATTACAGTGCTTACTCGTTGGGCGACAATGACAATAGATGCTTGATTTACTTCTTCTTTTAATGCCTTTCTTAATACAGCGTCTGTCTTGTAATCCAGTGCGGAAAAGCTGTCGTCAAACAGGTACACGTCCGGCTTCCTTACTAATGCCCGGGCAATGGACAAGCGCTGTTTTTGCCCGCCGGAAAGGTTGGAACCGCCCTGATCAATGACGGAATCATACCCATGTTCCATTTTTTGGATGAAATCATCTGCCTGGGCAATTTTAGCAGCATGTTGAATTTCCTCCATTGTTGCATCGTTCTTTCCATAGCGAATATTTTCGGCAATCGTTCCTGAAAAAAGCAGCGCCTTTTGTGGGACGAGTCCAATTTTGGAGCGGATCTGTTCCTGGGAAGCATCCCGGATATCCGTGCCGTTGATTCGGATGACGCCCTCGGTCACATCAAAGAAGCGGGGAACCAGATTAACGAGCGTTGATTTACCAGATCCGGTACCGCCGATAATCGCTGTCACTTCGCCTGGTTGTGACGTGAAATCGATATTGGTCAAGGCTGGTTCCGCTGCGCCAGGATAGTGGAAGGTGACATGGTCAAATTCAAGTGTACCTTTTTCCTGTTCAGCAGCGTCCGTATTGTTGTCCGTAATAGTTGGCTTTAACTCCAGCACTTCATTAATCCGGTTTGCTGAAACGGCGGCACGTGGGATGATCACAAACATCATTGATGCCATAATAAGCGCGAACATGATTTGCATCACATACTGGATAAATGCCATCAAATCTCCAATCTGCATCCCGCCATGGCCAATCCGTATGCCGCCGAACCAAATAATCGCGACGATGGTGAGATTCATCACAAGCATCATGATCGGCATCATAAAGGCCATGATTTTATTCACCTTGATCGATACATCGGTCAAATTGGTGTTGGCTGTTTTTAACCTTTTTGATTCTTCATGTTCTTTTGCAAACGCGCGAATAACCCGAACACCGGTCAAATTTTCCCGCATGACAAGATTCAGCTTATCCAGTCTGTCTTGAACGGCTTTAAACAAGGGCATGCCTTTCTTCAGGATGAATAAAATGGAAAAGATCAGAAATGGCATGGTCGCCACAATGACAAGTGATAACTTGGCATCCTTGGATACGGCCATGATTAAGCCACCCGCCAGCATGATTGGTGCCGTGATGACCATCCGGAGCATCATCATCATGACCCTTTGTATCTGGGTAATGTCGTTGGTTGTTCTGGTGATCAATGACGCTGTGCCGATTTGATCAAATTCTTCTAAGGAAAATTGTTGCACATGGTTGAATACACTGCGCCTTAAATCTCGGCCGTGTCCCATGGCAACTTTGGCCGAATAGTAGCTTGCCATGATCGAAACGCCGATACCAACAGCTGTCACAACTAGCATCAGCCCACCAATCTTCCAAATATACGGGATGTCACCTTGAACCACACCGTTGTCCACAATGTCTCCCATCAAGGTTGGTAAATATAGATCGGTCAACGCTTGCGCAAAAATTAGGATAAAAATAAGCGCGACCAACCATTTATAGACGGACAATCTTTTTAGGATTTTTAGCATGGTTCCTCACTACCTTCTTCAAAATGTGCAGCTAACTGACGATGGATGGCCAGCAATTGGTTAAATTCCTCCGCTGAAAAGGAATCCACTGCTCTCTGAAATCTGCTGGGAACACCATCTTTTTGTTCTTTAATGTTTTGTATCAATGCTTTTCCTTCTGCACTTAACGACAAATCCATTTCCCGCCGATTGTCCTTGGCAAACGTCCGGTTCAGAAGCCCAGCCTGTACAAGCCCGTCAATCGCATGACTTAGTGTGCTTTTTGGAAAATTCGTTAGCTCCTGGAGACGCTTCTGCGCAATTTGATGATAGTGTGTCATCGTAATAAGTATGGCAAATTGCGGCATTGACAAGTCTTGAGCAGCGGCTGTTTGCTTAACCTGCTGCATAATCAAACGATGCAGCCGCCAGAACGACTGCATTAATGTATAAGAACGGGAAAACTCATGATTATTATCATTCATTATATACACCATCTTTCTTTTTTAAAGCATTTCTAAAATGAACTGTTCAAAATGGAACTATTACAGTTTACTCTTTTGGATATTGTGGGTCAAGGAGGAATTTGTTCAACTGCAAGCCGACAGAATTGCGCCATTTAATAGGAAGAATTGGTGAATTTATCTGCGCAATCCATACCAATGGAACGCTGGACAGACATGTGAATCAGCAAGGCTTTGATGTTATTAGCAACGGAAGGCGAATTAGTGCTAAAACAACAGCACAGTCGGAAGGGTTTATTACAATTAATCAGAATACATTTGCCGGTTTTAATGATTTGATTGTCGTGCGATATATTGAGAATTTCGTCTTTAATCAACAGGAAGTGGAAAAGCTTAACTGATCACGAAAAAATAGCTTTAGAAATTGCTTATGGTGGGGATAAGTTGAAAACAAAACAACTTGCCGAAGCTTTAGGAAAAAGTCCACAATAGGCACGTAAGATTCTAAAAAATCTTGAAAGCAAAAGGCTAGTTAAAAAAATTGCTACGTCAGAAAGAGATCCAAACTTACATTATGTATTAAATAGTGGAGAAGATGAGTCATCCGATTAAGAACCGTGCAATTTTATGCTTGGTTCTTTTTTATTTTGTAATAATTAATTAGATTTAAACTATGGTAATTCAAAACATGGTGTATAGCTTGACCTGAACTAGTAAGAACTTGACACGAATAGGCAAAAGCTTGACGTAAACTTGAGGTGGGACATGGGGACAGGTTAACTGTCCCGGCTGAAATTCCCTAAAATACGGGGTTTTTGACTGGGACAATGAACCTGTCCGAGGCCACTGAAATAGTACCCTTTTTATAACGCACATTTCGGGATCTAAGCAGATTTTTTTTGATTTTCTCTATTTTTGTCGGTCCATTTCAAGATAATGGTAATAAAAATAGAATTAGACCCGTTTTTAGAGGATAGTATCTTCGCTATCCTCTTTAAATTAACTGCTAATGCAGTTAATTTTGCTTGTAATTCCATGCTTCTTAGACCGTACCCCCTGGCACGATCTAATCCGTGGAAATTCTTCATCTCACCATTTTTCCATTCTTGGCAAGACCTGTTCCGATATTTTTCTTTAAATTCATCCGTCTTTTGCTCTTGGCTGTATTCGTAAAATTCAGGGGTGTTTATCCCTATCTCTAAAATTCTACCAACAGTTTTACCCGAGAAGCATTGCTCCCTTAACGGACAATTTCTACAGGTTTCTCTATCAAAATAATATCGATAGGTTTCCTTTCCATCCTTTCTCTTTTTGTAGACTTTTCTCTCTGTTTTATTCCCCTGAGCACAGAACCATTCATCCGAATCTTTATTGTAACTGTATAATTCCTCATCAATTTTATAAGCCATCTCACTTACTGGTATGTATGGTTTCGCCCCAACTTCTTTTATTTTATCAAGGATTGGCTTTTTAAAATATGCTTTGTCACCGTAGACCTCATCTATAACTATTCCGCTTTTTCGTGTTTGTTCTAGTAACTCATTAAACATCGTTCCGTCAACATAGGCACCATCACGAACATTAACTGCCGTAATGATTCTGTCTTCTGTTGTAATCATAAATTCTGTTTTGTAGCCAAAGAAATGGGATGTTTTACTTTTGTGACCAACTCTTGCATCTTGGTCTACTAGTGAACGAACGCCTTTTTGTTCCAAAAATTTAGGGTCCTTCAGAATTTCCTTCGCCATGTTTAGCACTTCTTTTGTTTCTGGTGCACTTTCCACATCTACTGTTTTTTCTACATTCGCGATGGTTTCTTCAAGGTAGGATTTCATTGTTTTCTTGGCTTCTTTATGATCCTCTATTTCTTTATAGTCTGGTATTTCTTGATTTATCTTTTCAGGTACCTCACCGTTTTCTTTCTCAACGATTTTAAATAGCTTTTTTGCGAGATGCTTCATCACTCTTTCTACAGTACACTTAAAGGTGTTCGCTTCCGAGTGTGTTGTATCGATGCTTAATCCGGATCCTCCTAAAATGCCTTTTTCAACACTTTGTCCGATGCTTTCTGTGATGATATCATCGACCGTAAAATTCCCCTCTAATTTCTCTTTGCGGAATTTCGTCAAAAGGCTTGGATGTGGTAAGTCATCTTCTGGGTTAATGCCTAGAAAATACATGTGGGCAAGGTTCAGTGAAGCCTCTTCTATAATTCGCACATCCGATAAATCATAAAGGTATTGTAGTACTAAAAGTTTTACCATGAACTCTGGCTCTTTCGCTGGTCTACCATAATGTTTACAATAGGTTTTTTCGAGTAGTTCGTTGATAAAGCTAAAATCTACCTCATCGCGAAGTATTTTAAGTATATGATTTTCAGGAATTTTACTGTATAATACGGAATAGATGCTTAATTGCATATCTTTGTCTTTAAGCATGAAAATACCCCAGGTTTGGTGATGGTTTTTTTGCAGTTTTATTAAAACAAATTTTTGGGGGGGTTTTTTAGCTTTTATTAAATTATTGAAATTTTAGAGTGGCTTTTTTAGTGGCCTCAACCTGTCCCCNTAAGCATGAAAATACCCCCAGTTTGGTTGATGGTTTCTTTGCAGTTCTATTATACCAAATTTTAGGGGTGTTTTTTTAGCTTTTATTAAATTATCGAATTTTCAGAGTGACTTTTTCAGTGGCCTCAACCTGTCCCCATGTCCCAGTGGCATATCTATCGCACTCCAAACATACAATTGTACTAACTAAACCGGACTGGGGGAGTTAGTGATGGATGGTTCGTTGATTATTTCGGAGGATGATTTAAAGCGATATGTTGAATTAAATGATCAAAAGAAGCAAATTGATCAGGAAATGAAACAGTTGAAAAATAAATTTCATCAATTGTTGGATGATTCGATTGGGAAAGAAGAGAAGGGGGAACTTGAGCGGGGGAGGTATAAACTTCAGCGTCAAGTGCGTTCCCAAATTCGCTATCATGATGAAACGACTGTTGCTAAGTTGGAAGAATTAAACCTGGAAGATTGCATTGTACTCGTGAAACGTCCAGATCCTGACAAATTGGAGGCGGCAATTAAATTAGGCATGGTGGATGAAGCGGAATTTGGAGATTGTAAGCGTACAAAGGTGACGCAAGCGATTGTTGTGAAGGAGACGTTCTGATCGGCGGAATTAGAGGATTTTTTACTATCTATCCTTAGACATGCACCCGGTTATCCAGAATAATCACATCTCACCATACTGTTAGCTAAACGATGAAGTCCCACTACTTTAGCTAACAGTTTTTTGCCTGCATAATTTTACTTCCACCACAACGGGTATTAATCTACAGACACTGTAAAGCCTAAGCATTAAATGGTATAATAGTCACAGAAATTTATGGATAGAGGAATGAAAACATGGTAGAAGGCAGACGATCAGATAGACGAAAAAAGCCAAAACGTCGTTGGTTGAAAATAAGCTTAGTCGTCATTTTAGTGCTTGTGCTCGGTGTTGGGGCATATGCATATTCGATTTATCATAATGCAAAACAAACCGTAAATGAGAAAATGCATCAAACAGTGGACTCGATTGATCATAATGATGGAAAAAAGAAAATTAATGCCGAAAAACCGCTTAACATTTTACTACTTGGCGTTGATAAACGTGCAGGTGACCGTGGACGTTCGGATGCACTAATGGTACTGTCAATGGAACCAAAAAAAGATAAAATGAAACTGATTAGTATACCACGTGATACTCGCGCGGAAATTGTCGGAAAAGGGCGTGAGGATAAGATAAATCATGCCTACGCATATGGTGGAACTGACATGTCCATCGCCACCGTTGAAAATTTCCTTAATGTCGAGTTGGATTATTATGTCGAGATGAACATGGAAGGGTTATCAAAAATGGTTGATGCTGTCGGCGGGATAACCGTTAATAATGAGCTTGAATGGTATGATGAAGGGTACTACAAAAAAGGATACCATTACGAAAAAGGCAAAATAACGTTGGATGGTCCACAAGCAATGGGCTATGTCCGTATGCGGCACCTTGATCCGAATGGTGATTTTGGCCGTACGAAACGTCAGCGTCAAGTTATCGAGGCCATTATTGATAAAGGTGCAAGCATCGCATCGGTTAATAAAATTGATGATATGATTGATGTGCTTGGTAATAATATGGCAACCAATCTGGATTTTGACGATATGAAAAATTTACTCTTCAACTATAAGGATGTACGAAAAAATGTGGTTCGTTATATGATGGAAGGAAATGGAACAAAGATTGGCGGCACGTATTATTTAATTGTGCCCGATTCGGAAATTGCTAAGGTGCACGATATGATAGTGAAGTAAAATTATAATAAGGGCCCGCACTTGGCTGAGGGAGTGCGGGCTTTTTATTATGCCTATTTTCAGTAACGAAATCATTCTTTGTTTTGGGGCGAATGTTCGCGTGCTTCACTTGTCCACTAAAGCGGGAAGCGCCTTGATCTTCAGCCGTTGTTATTTTTCAATCCGAATCCACAGTGATATAATAGGAATATAGTAGCAAGTAGATTTATCCCAAATTTAACAATAATCCCCTCACAATAAAGCTCTACTTTATAATGGCTGAATGGCTGTATTCTAAAAGATTGTTGTTATTGAAGAAATATTTAAGCAAATATTACCTCACAAGCAGCCCGTATACATGTAGACTCCTGGGGAGGAAAGGCATCGATGAGACCCGCAGTGCGTTAGCACGAGGAGGCTCAATAGTCGACCCCGGAAAGCGAAATATACGGGCTACGGGATAGAAGGCACAAACAATACAAAACAGCCTTTATAACTGAATTCAAACACGAACCAACAAAATTCACGCAACAAAGAAAGGAAATTCGATGGAGACATTAGAAAAAATTTTCCTCTCATCACCACACATGAGCGGAAACGAGCAGAAATATATACAAATGCCAACCGGTCGTGATTGGGCATCGACACTTGGAAATAATGTTGATGCGTTTGAAAATGAACTAGCCACATACAATTTGATTAACGATGCGACAGCGGTCACGTCTAGAACGGCAGCAATACAATTGGCACTGCGCTTAACACATGTCGGAAAAGGTGATACGGTTTTTTGTTCTTCGTTAACCTCAGTGGAAACCGCGAAACCAATTGTGTTCTATGGGGCAAAACCGGTTTTTATTGATTCTGAACCAGATACATGGAATATGTCACCAGCCGCATTACAACGCGCTTTTTTAGATGCCATCGAACAGAAAAAACTTCCGAAAGCAGTAGTAATTGTTAATTCGTATGGCCAAAGTGCAAAAATGGATGAGTTACTAGAAATTTGTGATGCATACGGCGTTCCTGTGATTGAAGATGCTGCAGAATCGCTTGGCAGTGAGTTTAAAGGGAGGAAAAGTGGTACATTTGGCCGCTTTGGCATTTTCTCGTTTGACGAAAGTAGTATCATCACGACATCTGAAGGAGGAGCACTGATTTCAAATGATGTGGAGGCGTTGAAGAAAGCGCGATTTTTAGCAACGCAATCACGTGACCCTGCACTTCACAATCAGCATAGTACCGAGGGTTACAGCTATCGTATGAATAATATTGTTGCTGGTTTCGGACGGGCACAGTTGGAAGTGTTAAATGACCATGTTGCCAAGAGACGTGCGGTGTTTGACCGTTATCATGAGGCTTTTGACCAAATGGACGGAATTGAATTTCAGCCGGAATTGGAAGAATCGAAATCCAATCGGTGGTTAACCGCATTTACGATTGATCCGGATATCACTGGTATTTCCCGTGATGACATTATTCGCGCGTTTGAAGCGGAAAATATTGAAGTGTGTCCTGTATGGCAGCCAATGCATTTGCAGCCGCTATTTATTGAAATGGATTATTATCCTCATGAAGAAGGAAAAAGTGTATCCGATCAATTGTACGAAAAAGGTGTTTGTTTACCGAGCGGATCGGATTTGACGGAAGCAGAGCAAGAACGCGTTATTCAAGTAATTCAAGATCTTTTAAAATAGAAGTTGAGGTTCATGTCGATAGTTGGCATGGATCTTTTTTTTGATTGAGTGCGCGCGGCAGGCATTTGATTAAAAGCATCTTTTTTGGAAAAAGTAATGGTGAAAAGAGGTGCTATGATGAAAGAAACTAATAAAAAATTTACAGCAGCGGGGACAGACATTGATGCGGTCAAACAGCAAAATGATGATTCTGGCATGTCGTATAATGAAGCGAAAGAATTTATTGCGAAAACTACTGGTGGACATGGTACTGGCGTTTACAGTGATACCGATCGTGCGGAAGTCCGGAATAAAAATCAGAGCTAACCATTTTAATGTGCTGGTCGTTGTTGACGACCAGCATTCATTTTAGTTGCGTTTCATTTGCTCTTGCGCCATTTTGACCATTTCTTTCACCATATTTCCACCGATTGGGCCGCCAATCTTGCCCGCTTGTTCGGAGGTAAGCTGGCCATTATATTTTTCTTTTAACGGAACGCCCTGTTCGTTAGCCACTTCATATTTCACATCATCCGGATTAGCGCTGTTCACGTCGTATCCTTTTGCCTTCATGACGCGTCCTTTTAATTGATCTAAATCTTTCTTAGCCACGTATAACGCCTCCTTATTAAATAGGCTTTCCTAAATGGCAGTGTTCACTCTATGGTAATTTTTTAATAAGGGGTTTGTTGCATTCTTTTATTCATAAAAATGTTCATTAAGGAAATAGTAATTAGGACAAGGAGGGATCGTGATGGGAAAAGATTATGAAAAAATCTACAACGCATATAAGGAACAAAGTGAGCAACAAGCTGGCGTAGAAGCTGGGCGGAGCAGCCGTCAAGGCTAAGAATCTAATGGAGTGAAAGTCTCCTGTCATCAATTAACCGGTTCGGATGACTAGCATATCCAATGCGTGGGGAGGTAACAAACTACGTTCTGCTTGGAAGTAAAAGTCACGGCAGCCTATTCTACACAGAGAGGATAAGGTTGGGATAGTCAGCGTGACAAGCAAACACAGAGGCTGGAAGGCTTTAACGAATACTGCAGTCCCGAAATCTACGCCCCTCAATGAAGCTATCCGAGGGATATTTGCTTAGCGTCGACCTTTGCCTAGTGGGGGAAGACCGATGTCTTACAGGAAGTAACGGTTAAAAGCACTGTAAGAGCAGCCGGGGCATGGGTTCTTGCATCTGTGGAAAGATTCTTAGAGATAACGACGGGAAGGTCCTACTTCTAATTGATATGGTACTAATCAATGAAGACTTGTCATATAAGAGGCACAATAGAAATTGACAAGATGATTTAGGACTGGCGCATGAGGACGTAGTAGCTATGAGGAAAGGGTAATTCCTTTCTAAGAGTAAGTAAATTACACTTCTATCAGGGTAACACCTATGATAGAGCGAAGGACCTCTGGGCACTTGGATTGCAAGGACAACAAGACTCGGAGCTTGTAATGAACTCCAGGCTAGTATAAAAGTAAACCATTAATTGATGGGGGAATATGTGTACCTACATTTAATCCTGCGGTTAATTGGGAAGGCTTGTATATGATTTATCCAAGGTCAGAACCGGACTCGGGAAAACCGACCGTCCGGGATCGCAGGGGGGCTACTGGAAACGTAATTCTAATGAATGTGCGCGCCAGTTTTCTACCCGACAANGCGGTTAATTGGGAAGGCTTGTATATGATTTATCCAAGGTCAGAACCGGACTCGGGAAAACCGACCGTCCGGGATCGCAGGGGGGCTACTGGAAACGTAATTCTAATGAATGTGCGCGCCAGTTTTCTACCCGACAAGAAAATTTGGATGGAAAAGAAGCAATAGCAGCGGTTCGCAAAAATGATGATGGCGATATTATTGCGTTTCAAACAAATACAGGGCGTGAATTGGATTATGTGGCGGCATTGGACGAAGCAAAAGCGGGAAAACTTGCACATATTGATGTTTTCCATAAGTATGGGCGGGATATTATTCGGAGTGAACCAGATGGGATAAAAGAGAATAATTTGGATAACTTGCCTACTTTTTGATTTGAATCAATCTTTATTTGTTTTTCAAAATCACTGATGAATCATAAGTGAGATGGGTTCAAAGCAAAAAAGCGCCACACCCTGAAAATTTTCAAGATGTGACGCTTTTGCTGGTAGACTTACATTCAAGCTCGACTCTCTAATTCTTTTTCCGATCCTGCCACAATTACTGCTGCAGAAGCATCCCCAACGATGTTCACGGATGTTCTTAACATGTCCAGAATGCGGTCGATACCAGCGATCAATGCGATTCCTTCTAATGGCAAGCCAATGGAGGAAAGGACCATGGTAAGCATGATTAAGCCTGCACCAGGAACGCCAGCTGTTCCAATCGATGCGAGCACCGTTGTAACGACGACGGTAAGCAATTGGATGAAAGAAAGATCCAAGCCATAGAATTGGGCGATGAAAATAACGGAAACCCCTTGATAAATGGCGGTTCCATCCATATTAATGGTTGCTCCAAGCGGAAGAACAAAACTACTGATTTTGCTTGGTACGCCTAGGTTTTCTTGGGTATTTTTCAACGTTATTGGCAATGTTCCCGCGCTGCTCGCCGTACTGAAAGCAACGATCGCCGCGGGTGAGATACCTTTGAAAAATGTTAACGGACTCATTTTAGCGAATATTTTAACCGCGGATGAATAGACCAGAATCGCATGGACAATACAGGCGACAAACGCAGCCGCAATGACTTTGATTAGTGGTAATAGTACTGACAATCCATACTCGCCAATGACCGGCGCTACCAATCCGAGTACCCCAATCGGAGCAATTTTCATAATGATACCCGTAATTTTATACATGATCTCGGCAAAACCATCAAAAAAGCGATAGACAGGCTGTGCTTTTTCCCCGACCAATGTAATGGCAATTCCAATGAATAAAGCAAAGAAAATAATTTGCAAAATGTTCGCTTCTGCGAGTGCGTTAAATGGATTTTCCGGTACAATGTTTAGAAAAGTCGTGATCACACTTTGCGGTTCCTGCGATGCGGCTTCTTTTGCCATCTCGGACTCTTCTACCGAAATATCCAATCCTTTACCAGGCGAAAATGCGAATGCTACTGCCAGTCCAACGATAATAGCGACTCCAGTTGTCAGCATATAATACACAATCGTTTTGAGCCCCATCCGACCAAGTTGTTTCGGGTCTCCTCCGCTAGAAACACCAACAACGAGTGTTGCTAAAATGAGTGGGGCAATAATAAATTTAATTAACCGTAAAAATAGATCACCAAGGGGCTGAATCACACTAATTGCGTCCCCGAATATAACCCCAAGAATGATGGCTATAATAAAAGCAAAAAAGATTTGTGTGACTAAATTGAATTTTAATTTCACGGGATGTCCCTCCTATATGTAACGACATAAAACTACCAAATTCCAATATTAAGATATTTTTAATAGCTTCTTAAAAAAGTATAAACGAACAAACCCTATTATATCAAATTGATAGATGAGAGGAAAGTGGGATATGTTGGGCGTATGATGCTGGGACGCGGGGACAGGTTCCTTGTCCCAGCCAGTGCTGGTGATTTCGCGCGTGGGTTGATGATTTTGCGTATGGGTTGATGATTTTGTGTATGGGTTGATGATTTTGTTCACGTGCCGATGTTCAGGCTCACGGGCTGATGATTTAGCTTACGCGCCGATGTTCAGGCTCACGGGCTGATGATATAGCTTACGCGCCGAAGTTCTGGTTCACGGGCTGATGATTTAGCTTACGCGCCGATGTTCAGGCTCACGGGCTGATGATTTAGCTTACGCGCCGATGTTCAGGCTCACGGGCTGATGATTTAGCTTACGCGCCGATGTTCTGGTTCACGGGCTGATGATTTAGCTTACGCGCCGAAGTTCAGGCTCACGGGCTGATGATTTAGCTTACGTGCCGATGTTCAGGCTCACGGGCTGATGATTTAGCTTACGCGCCGATGTTCAGGCTCACGGGCTGATGATTTAGCTTACGCGCCGATGTTCAGGCTCACGGGCTGATGATTTAGCTTACGCGCCGATGTTCTCATACACGAGCGGAAGTTTCCGCATTCACGCTGATACCCCCAACCCACATGCCGACCGATATTCCATCTCAAACACAAAAAGAGAGCATATTAGCTCTCTTTTGGCATTCATCTTAGCTGGGACAAGGGGACAGGTCCCTTGTCCCAGCACTAAACCCTTGCGCCCCGTGGCTTCTCAGGTGGGACAACAAACCTGTCCCCATGTCCCAGCACCGTATCCTTGCGTCCCATGGTTTCCCGGGCGGGACAACAAACCTGTCCCCATGTCCCGGTATTAGTGTTCTGCGATGTAGCCCCATTTGTATTGGACGCCGCCGATTGGGGGGACTTTAACGTTTTTGACGTAATCTTTGTTTACCCATACATTTGTGTAGAAGTAGATTGGTGCGATTGGCATTTCATCCATGAATACTTGTTCTGCTTCTTGTAAAACTTCCTTACGTTTTTCTGGTTCTGCTATGGTATTTGATTTTTCAAGCAAACTAGCATACTTGTCGCTTTCCCAATTTGTATAGTTATTGCCACCTGTTGTTTGGAAGATTTCCAGGAAGTTAATTGGGTCATTTACTGCGCCAACCCAGCCCATACGGCCCATTTGGAAATCACCTTCAGATAAACTATTTAGGTAGACGTTCCACTCTTCATTATTAAGTTCTACCTTCACACCTAGATTCTCTTTCCACATATCTTGTAATGCTTGTGCAATTGTCGCATGTGCTTCATCCGTGTTATATGATAGTTTTATCGTTGGTAATTTATCAAGGCCGAGTTCGTCTAGCCCTTTCTGCAAATATTCTTTTGCTTGTTCAATATCATTATCTTGGAAATATCCTTTCTCATTTTCTTCCCACATAGCTGGCGGAACTAAGGCCATTGCTGGTTGTTGTTCACCTTTTGTTATGTTGGTAACGATGCCTTGACGATCAATCGATAAGGCGAATGCTTTTCGTATGTTTGCATTATCGAATGGCTTCATATCCGTATTAAAAGCATAGTAGTAAACAGCAGCTCTGGATTTAACATTTAATGTGCCTTCTTGTTTTAAGGCTGGGATTGCGGCAAGTGGAATAGAGCCTGTTGGTGATCCAGCCCAGTCCAATTCACCATTTTTGTACATTTGTAATTCGGTATTTTCGTCTTCAATCATGTACATATTAATTGTTTCGAGCTTCACATTGTCAGCATCCCAATAGTTTGGATTTTTCTTAAGGGTGATTTGATTTTTGTGTTCCCATGATTCCAGTGAGAATGGTCCGTTTGTTACATACTGTTCACCGGATTCTTGGGCCCAGTCATCTTGCCCGTCTACTACATTATGGTTTACTGGATAATACGTATAAAGTGCTGCTAAATCTAGAAAATATGGTGTTGGCTGTTCGAGTTCAACAACGAGCGTTTTATCGTCTTTTGCTGTAACACCAACTTCATCTAAAGAAGCTTTTCCAGTTTTCGCGGCTTTTGCGTTTTTAATCGAATATAAATAATAGGCGGAATCTGTGTCAGGGCTTTCTGGATTCAGCACCCATTTCCAAGCATATTCAAAGTCTTTTGCTGTTACGGGATCTCCATTGGACCATTTTGCATCGTCACGGATTGTGAATGTGTAGGTTTTTTGGTCATCTGAAACCTCAACCTCTTGTGCCATTGCTTTTTGTGTTTTTCCATCTTGATCCAGCCTTGTCAGCCCTTCAAAAGTTTGGTTAAGCACAGCAACGGATGTCGTATCTGTAGCCTGTCCAGGGTGCATTGATGGTGGCTCCGTTTTGATATTCACGTTCAAAACCTGTTCATCGGCTAGTTTGGTTTTTCCATCATCTTTGCCATTTGTTGCACTTGAATTATCTTCACCACATGCGGAGAGTATAAAACTCATCATTACTACGAATACGATCAGTGTAGACCATTTTTTCTTATTCATTAAAATATCCCTCCAGAATTGATCTTTGTTGTAAGGTTATTGAAACAAAAAACGCGTTTTTTCATCGATACGCAAAATAAATGATTGAAGCAGTTCTTTTGTTGCTTTTAGATCATTTATGTTCACTAGCTCAACGGGAGAATGGGCGTTACGGGATGGGATGGACAATACCCCTGTTGGCACACCTTTATTCGCAAGTGCAACGGCACCACCGTCTGTACCTATCCCTGTGAAAATCTCAAGTTGATAGTCAATTGCTTGTTCTTTAGCTAGCTTGATGAGGTGATCTTTTATTGTCTTTTGCACAATTAGGCTGGAGTCCATTACTTTAATTCCGGTACCAGCACCTAAACGCAAGCTATCATCCATTACTTCCTCTGGGGTGTCGCTAACTGCAGTTGTGTCAACGGCAATAGCTGCGTCAACATCTAATCCATTAATAGCAGTTTGTGCGCCACGTAATCCTACTTCCTCTTGAACAGCAAATAGAAACCAGCAAATTTTTTATCCTGCAATTCGTTTAGTACTTGAAGGAGTGTAGCACAACCTGCACGATCATCAAGTGCTTTTCCAATCATCACTTCATTTCCTTTGCATCCAGTTAGTTTACTTTCCGTGGCCCATGTTATTGGTGTGCCAACTTCAATTCCTAAATCGGAAACATCATCTCTTGACGAGGCGCCAACGTCTATATAAAGATTAGCATGCTTACGAACCTTCGTAGGATCATCGAATTTCATATAATGGGCGGAAATTGTTCCGATTAATCCGTCTACTTCTTTTTTTGAGCCTAGGACTTTAACCTGTTGTGCAGGAAGGATTCGATCGTCATGTCCACCAAGTTTTTCAAAACGAAGCAGTCCATTAGGTTCGATTTTTTTAACAATGAAGCCGACTTCATCCATGTGTGCGGTTAACAGGATTACGGGTCCAGGTTTTGTCCCTTTTTTTCTAGCAATGACATTGCCGATAGAATCAACATCGACGGAATCGACTTTTGGTTTTACATAACTTTCAATGAAGCGGGTAACTTGATGTTCGTAACCACATGGGCCATTTAATGCGGTTAACTGTTTTAGTAGATCAATCATGTGTGTAGCGCCTCCTTATTACATGTATTCAAAGGTATTTTTATAGATTTGTAATTGGACAATTGTGTTAATATCTGTCACTTGATCGAGATCAGTAATTTTTAAAACGGTTTTTGTTATCGCCTCCTGATCGGCGACATTGATCTGTACAAGCAGCGGATATTCCCCTGATGTTAATGTGACATAACGGATCTCTTTCATTTCGCCGAGTTCTTCAATTACTTGGTTTATTGTTTGCGGATGCACCTTTAGTTGAATAATTGCCCCAGCTTTAAGGCCTAGCGCAATGGGGTTGACCACTCCGACAACATCTAACGTATTACTGTCGCGTAAGTTTTTATAACGCAGACGCACAGTCTTTTCGGTGACATTCAGTTCTTCAGCAAGCTTCCGAAAAGACATTCTTCCATCGACAGATAATAGTTGAATTAATTTCTGATCTAACTCATCGATCTCATACTCCAATACATTACCTCCTTTCGATACTCTTGTTGATATTAATAGCTGTAAAACGTAAATATTATTTAAATAAGTATTCATATATATTAGGGAATGCATTAAAAGCTACCTAATAAGTGAATTTTAATTATTATATAACTCAAATCATTATAAATCAATTGTTTTTTTAAAATAGAGAGAAAATTTTAATTGGAAGAATATCATGGAATGGTAACAATGTTCGTTGGTGGTTATTTAGAGGATTTCATTCTGCTTGATTGGAAATTCATGATGATGCAATTTCAACATTGTTTAGGGATGGAATTTTTGGGATGGTCGTGTTGCTGGGGAATGTATGGAAGATGTGAATTGTAAAGATTTAGCAATATGATGAAACAGGTAACCGTTTATATCCTTCAATGATAGTAAAAAGTGCCAAAAGAGAGCAGCCTCTCATTTGGCGTTCATCTTAACTGGGACATGGGGACAGGTCCCTTGTCCCAGCACTAAACCCTTGCGTTCCGCGGCTTCTCAGGCGGGACAACAAACCTGTCCCCATGTCCCGCTATACGTTAAATTGGTCGACTAGTTCTTGTAGTTCTTCGGCCATTTGTGATAGGGATGTGGCGGAACTTGTGATTTCTTCCATGGAGGCCAGTTGTTCTTGTGTTGATGCGGAAACGTTTTGGGCTCCATCTGATGTTGTTTTTGCTACGGTCGCTACTTTGTCAAATGTGGTAATAAAGTGTTCAGCTCCGGAAGCAATTTCTTGAATTTTCGATGTTACTTGCTGGATTTGTTCTGTTACTGAATTAACAAAACTTGTAATATCCGTGAACGATTGTCCAGCATGGCTAACGACTTCAATTCCTTTATCCACTTCTGCAGTTCCGGTTTCCATAGACGTCACTGCATTGTTTGTCACATCTTGGATAGCGACAATCATTTGTCTAATTTGCTCAGATGATTGAGATGACTGTTCTGCAAGTTTTCGAACCTCGTCAGCTACAACCGCAAAACCTTTACCATGTTCCCCAGCCCTGGCTGCCTCAATAGCTGCATTCAGTGCAAGTAAATTTGTTTGTTCGGCGATATCTGTGATGACATCGACAATCTTACTAATCTCTTGTGAATGTTTTCCTAGACCCTCAATATTGGCTGATAAATCATGAACGGTTTGCTTAATGGACTCCATTTGTTCAACAGTTGTATCAATTGCCTGATTACCGGCTTTTACAACCGATGTTGCGTTTAATGCTGTTGTTGAAACTTCATTGGAACTAGCAGCAATTTGCTGAATCGAATTTGACATACCATTTGCCATTTCGGAACTTTTTTCAATGCTTGCTGATTGGCTTTCCACTCCAGATGCCACTTCTTGGATCGATGATGAAATTTGCTCCGTTGCAAGTGTATTTTGTTCCGTACTTGCATTTAATTGTTCGGATGATGCTGCTAGATTACTAGCTTTTTCCCGAACTTGTAAAATGACATCACGAAGGTGCGTTCTCATTTGATTGAACGCTTGCGCTAATTTACCTAATTCGTCATTTCGGTGCAGATCAACTTCAACCGTTAAATCACCTTTGCGCATCTTATCCGTTGCGCCTACTAGTTGATTGATCGGTTTTCCAATTGAACGGACCATGAAAAAGATAATAATCCCACTTAAAATAAGGGAAACAACAATAACGGTGATTGTTGTGTTTAGAATTGGCTTGACTGCTTGATTTACTTCGTCTTGATACATGGTCCCGCCAATTTTCCAGCCTGTCATATTATTCGTAGTAAAGGCCATTTTCTTTTGATCGCCTTCGAACGTATAATTAAATTTTCCAGATTCGGATTCATAAATGTCTTTGATGAACGACTGTGTTGCTTCTGAACCCGCTTCAATATCAGGGTGGCTAATGTAATGGCTTGTTTTATCTAATAAAAATAAATAACCATCATTTCCGATTGAAATCTCGTTAATCATATTCGATAAACTGCCAAGCTTCAAGTTAACAGCGACAACACCTTCACCGTCCGCAGTTGCTTTTGCCAGTGTAACGACTGCTTGTTTTGAGGACTGTGATACATATGGATCCGTAACAATAACAGTGCCCTCGTTGTCCATCGCTTGTTTGTACCAAGGCCGTTCGCGTGGATCATAGTCTGATGGATTCTTAAACGACGTCGGTGAATTCATAAACTCCCCGGATTCTGTACCTACGTAAGTCTGTTCCACATCTGCCTTTGCGTCTTGAATGGTATCTAGTATTTTTCTCGTTTGGTCATCACTATTTTTAACAATATCTCCAGCCGTAATTGCGTTGGATAGATATTCAATGTTCTCCATTTGAGCATGCACAAACTGATTGATTGCTTGACTCACCAAATCAACGTCTTTTTGCGCTTGATCAAGCATCTGCCCATCAACATTTTTCTCTGCACTCTTATAGGATGTATAAGAGATAACAATGCTTGGAATCAGTAAAACAATTAGAAAAGATAAAATCAGCTTACTCTTTAAGCTAAATGAAAATTTGCCAGACTTCTTTTTCTTCAACATATATTCCTCCAGTATTCTTCGCTGTAAATTAAAATACACTATATATATATCGACCAAAAGTATAATTCATTTAGTAAATATTTGAAGTTTAATAGGTAAATTATCCTACTCGGGACGTGGGGACAGGTTCCTCGTCCCTGTCTTTGCTAGGGAAAAAAGGGCGGTGGAACGGGTTTCTTGACCAGGTTTTTGCTGGGACAACAAACCTGTCCCCATGTCCCAATTGTAAAAACGTGGATGACGGTTTAAGATAGTGGTATTATTGTGGATTAATCCAAATTGAATCGGGGGGGTTGCTCGGATGGAAACTACATTTTTTTCTGATAAAAAAGTGCCTTATATTTGTACGCCGCTGACCGGAACAAACAAAGAGGAGATCATGGATGAACTGAAAACCATTATTCCAAAAAAGCCGGATGTCATAGAATGGAGAGCGGATTTCTTAGAGGAAATTAGTAATACAGCTTATGTTCTATCGGTTGCTAAGGAGATAGCTGCAGTCATTGATGTTCCACTGCTTTTTACCATTCGTTCGGAAAAAGAGGGTGGGCAGGAAATATCCTTGTCCGAGGAAGAAAAGGTTGAGTTGTTAAGCCAAATTTGTGAAAGTTCGGCGGTGGATTTAATTGATTTTGAGGTATCCAACAGTCCTGAACATATTCACAGGCTTAGAAAGCAGTCGAAGGAAAACAAGAAGCAATTAATCTTGTCTTATCATAATTTTACCTGCACGCCAGCCAACTCGGAAATGATGAAGCAAGTTTACATGGCTGAATTTTTCGGTGCGGACATAGCAAAAATAGCTGTGATGCCAAATAACAAAGAAGATGTATTACAGTTATTGGAATTGACCAAACAAGCAGACGAGGCATTATCGATACCAATTGTAAGTATGTCCATGGGGAAAATCGGCAGTTTGACCAGGATAATCGGCTGGGCATATGGATCTGTCATGACATTTGGAATGGGGGTCCAAAGCTCAGCACCTGGGCAAATACCGATCGAAAAATTAAAAGAACAAATCGCATCAACACAGGAAATGGTGGGGGACTGGGAGTAGTTTATTGCTGCTCCTGCTTGTGTTTGACAGGGCGTTGCAGAGGGGGCTGAACGGGATGTGCTTTTCACAAATTAACACTTCAAGCAACCTAAGCCAGTAAACCAAGAACTCAGGCTGCTTGGACTTACTTGAAGGAAAACACAAAGTACGATCACGTCATATTTTTCACACCTGCAGCTTCTTTCGCCTGCTCTCCTTCCCATCCTTTACAAACATCAACCCATTCTTTTGCATTTGAAAAATTGAATAATTCATCACAGGTCAATTCAATTGCTGAGTTTGTACTACCACAGGCCGGGAACAGGTTTTTAAAGCGCTTCATCGAGACATCCAGGAAAACATCAAGTTCATTTGCCAAACCAAATGGACAAACACCACCAACGGCATGTCCTGTCTGTTTTAGAACTTCATCAGGGGAAAGCATACGCGCCTTAAAGTCGAACTTGTTACGAAATTTTTTATTATCAATCTTGGCATCCCCCGCCGCTACAATGAGGATCGCTTTTTCTCCTTCCCCCCTGAAGGATAACGTTTTCGCGATTTGTGCAGGAGCGACACCAATCGTATCAGCTGCCTCACTAACCGTGGCACTTGAGTTATCAAATTCCATGATATCCTGATCCCGGTTCCACTGTTTAAAATGCTTTCTCACACATTCAAGTGACAATTTATTCATCCTTTCTTTTTTGAATATTGTGTAGGATTTTATCATGCTTTAATGGACTAAAGCAAGCGTGGAGGATAGACACGTCCAAGACCCACTCAATTCTGGGGCAACAAGCCTATCCCAGTCCCATTTCTCAACTGGGACAACAGACCTGTCCCCGTGTCCCAGCACCAAATCCTTATGCACCGCGGGTTTCCAGCTGGGACAACAAACCTGTCCCCATGTCCCACGTATACAAAATTAAAGGGTTTCGAAGTAGTTTGTCGAATTAGTTTGTATGATGGGATGTCGTATGAAATTTTGGAGGCGAATGATGCTTAGCTTAGATGCTATTGAGGTGATTCCATTTCCGGTTATTGTGGTTGATGCGGGTGATGGGATTGTTGCTTATAACGAGAAAATGGGAGCTTATTTGAAACATACAATTGAAAAAGGCTGTAATATTTCGACCCTGTTTACACGTTGGGATCGTAATTTTGACTCGAAATTGATTACGGCAATGTATGCTGGTAAAAGTTTTATTTTTATGGAAGAGAATTTTGATTCCAATTCGGGAAGCAGGCTCTTAATTGGGATGGAAACGCAAGAGCTGGATTCACTGCAATCCGAAAATAACACGCTTAAAAATTTGAATCGAGAATTGGATGCCATTATTGAAAATTCCTATGACGGTATTTATATAACCGATCACAATGGAGTAACGTGGAAAACCAACTCAGCCATCGAAAGGATTACCGGGATACCGAAAGAATATTACATCGGTAAAAATGTCAGTGCGCTTATTAAGAGAGGAATATTAAATAAATCTGTTACGGAAAAAGTTTTGAAGCACCGGCGAACGGTTTCAGTCGTGCAGAAAAATTACACAGGTAAAGAGACGCTGCTAACGGGAACCCCTGTATTTAATGAAGAAGGAGACATTGAAAAAATTGTGACAAATATCCGTGACTTGTCCGATTTGAATGAACTGCAGACTGAATTAAGGAAGGTAAATCAACTTAAAGACAAATATAAAGAAGAAATCATTCGATTAAAAAATAGCGCCCAACAATTAGATGGAATCATCACAAAAAGCAGTGCGATGGAAAAAATTTATGAGACAGCCAAACGGATAGCCAATATTGATGCGACTGTATTAATATTGGGTGAAACCGGCGTTGGTAAAGATGTACTAGCAAATTACATCTATTCAAACAGTACTCGCGCAAAAGAAGGGGAGTTTGTCAAAGTTAACTGTGGAGCCATCCCACCTGATTTATTGGAGTCCGAATTGTTCGGGTATGAAAGTGGAGCATTTACCGGTGCAAATCAGAAAGGTAAACCAGGTATGTTTGAAATGGCTGATAAAGGAATTCTCTTCTTAGATGAGATCGCAGAGTTGCCATTAACATTACAAGTAAAATTATTACGCGTTTTACAGGAAGGTGAAATCCAACGAATCGGTAGCACGAAGCCGAAAAAAATAGATGTGCGTATTATCGCAGCTACCAATCGTCATTTACAGGAAATGGTATATTCAGGTGACTTTCGGGAAGATTTATTTTACCGATTACATGTAATTCCATTCGTGATTCCTCCGTTAAGCGAACGGCGTGATGATATTATTCCGTTGATACAACTGTTTTTAAATCGATTTAATGAGAAATATAACATGAAAAAACGATTCGATCATGATTTGAAAGACTTCCTTTATGCTTATGATTGGCCTGGAAATATTAGAGAACTTTCCAATCTTATGGAGCGGCTTGTAGTTACGGCACCAAATGAAATAATCAGTATGGAAAACCTGCCCCCGGATTATTATGACACAAATAACACAATCATTAACTCGATCATCCCTTTAAAAAAAGCAGTGGAGACGGCTGAGGAGAAAGTACTTATGCTTGCGGTAGAGAAATATAACAATACGTATGAAATAGCAGATGCGTTAGAAACAAGCCAGCCAACAGTGGTTAGGAAATTGAAAAAATACAAATTAGATACGAAGCTTCGCACCACAAAACAAAAGGGATTTTAGTATAGATACTGATCCCTTCTTTTGTTTTCCTATCATTTTGACTAAAACGGCGTTATCCTTCCAAACAACTCGTCTATCCATGACCTCTCTGGGTAAAATTACGGCCAATATACCATAAAATGTTAAGTCGCATCTAGGTAAAAGGTAATATCAGAAGCTAGATAAATAGATCAAAATACATCTCGAACACACATCGGATGTATCATATAATTATTACAATTGGTTTATTTTTCCTACCTATAAAATATTCAAAGTATTCAGAGGTGATAAAAATGAATACGATATCCAGTCTTAACAGCCAAATAGCTTCCCTCCGTAGTTCCATCAGCAGCATGAATCAACAGCTTAATAAGAAAAGAGAAGAGTTAGAGCGCTTAAATAGGGCCCAATCACAATTACTGGATTGCCAAAGTGATTTCAACAGCAATCAGCATCTTTGTTTGAAGCCGGAATTAACCCCAACAACTTGGCACGGGAAATTAGCCGGGGATTACGACCTTCTTAGGGAGAATGAATTGCAGGCAAGTTATATCGTCATTTCAGATGAACAATTACAGAATGCACTTGCAAAGTTGGCAGAAAAGATTCAAGAAATTAAACAAGAGATTCGTGATTTGGAGGCAAGCATTTCATCTCAAAATGCTAGTCTCTCCAGCTTGATTAATCAAAGAAGAAGGGAGTTTGCATAAATAAATGAGCGAGGAAATTAAAATTGTTCCATACTCAATTAAAGCAGCATTAGCGGATTTGAATGCGACTGCTCAATCGCTGGAAACGACTTTTTCAAAAGATGTCAGCGGGGAAAATATACTTGAAATGGTCGACAAAATGAATGGAATTAAACAAGCGTATGAAGAAATTCTCACGTCTTATCAAACATTACTGACAACCAATGTAGAGGAAACCAGACAAGCGATCGAGTCATTCGTTGAAAATGAGAGGACTATCGCATCTGCTATTCAATTTATTAAGTAGTTGATTTTCTAGTTTGGAAAGGAGGACGTTTGTGAAAGTATTGGATGCGGAAAATTTACATGCAGGAATTGATGACATAAAACGTGAGATTCACCATTTTCAAAGTCAAATCACATCGATCCAAAAGGCAGTTCGCGGTATAACGACACTGCATGAATCATTGAAAGGAAAAGGTGGAGAGGCGATTCGCGCTTTTTATAATGAGTGTCATCAACCGTTCCTAATATACATGTACAATTTTTTAATAGATTATGAGGAAATTCTGGATCAGATGAAGCAGGCGGTCCTATCGTATGAGCCGGAAACAAGCGGCATGATAAGACAGGACTTTTTGGAAAATGATGTAACGTCAGGATTGGAAAAGGTTAAAAATGTAACAACAGGCCTAACCGATGAAGCTAATTCCGTGATGGATAGTGTGCAGGATATCGTCGCCCTTCCAAAGCTTGATGACGAAGAATTTTTACATCATGTACAACGTGGCAAAAAGAGAACAAAAGATACCGTTGAACAGCTTCATGATTTAGATAATTCTCAGACAAAGGCACTTGAACCAATAGAGGAACAGCTTAGAACGATGAACGATTACATTGCGGATATCCAGTCCGTGTTTACAAATGGTGAAATCACGTTGCATAATATAGATATACATACGGTGGCAAGCATCGGATTCTACCAAAACATGCTGACAGATACCCCAATTACATATGCGGCATTAAGAAAACAAAACCAATTTAACCGTGTTGCTGGGCCATATGTGATGATGATGTACCCGAATATGCTGTTCCCGATAACATACCGTAATTATAGTGCTGGAAACGTTCACCTAGGTGATATAAGTAAGCAAAAACCAATCAAAGAAGCCGCCGAACAATATAAACTGACAGATCCAGAATCTATTGCGATAGCCAATTACTTGAGAAGAGAGTATACAGACGAACCAGAAATAGACGTGCAAGAAATGGAAAGCCAAGTAAACGTTGAATCCCCTCAGTCATCAGATAACATGTATTATTCTGCAAGGGAGCCATTAACTTTCTGGGATAAACGAGAGGTTGTTGGCGGTTATTCGGATCTGGCAGGAGACCCCTTCATGATGGGGCATATCGCAACTGCAGGATTTAACTTTGCTTTTGATGATATCGGGACTATGATTGACCCGGATGCAACAGCCGAAGACAAGATGATGGCAGGATTGTTTTTGTTTGCAAAGCCGTTGAAGGCAGCGGATAAGGTTGTTGGCGGTGCTAACCGTGTGGATAAGGTTAGGGATGCTGGGAAAGTTGATAAGGGTGTAGACAATCCTCTACTACCAGGTGAAGGAAAAGTTGGAACATATGAAGAATTAATAGATGCGGGAACACGTGGAGATAATATAACTCCTCACCATATGCCGTCTGCAAAATATATGAAAACAAAAGCAGAGGTGCATAAAAATGATGGAGTAAGTATGAATATGGAACACCCTCATCCAGGAAAAGGGGGGAGACATCGTCAAACCGAAACATATGGAATGACTGGTAAGAAATTAGAAGATTATCTTAACCTTGAACCACGTGACGCTTTAGCCCGTGATATTATTGATGCAAGGAATAACTATATAAAAGAGGGACTTTACACTCCTGAGATACGTTCAGGACTATTGGAAGTAATAAAATTAAATAAAACAAAGTACCCAAATATTTTTGACAGGTAATAGGGAGGTGGGGAAAGTTGGACATTTTAGTCGAACTTACCGAATTAAAGAATAATCGTTTATTAAGAGATGAGAGTGAAATAGAAAAATTTGAAAAATCTATAGAAAATATTTTAGACTTGGAGGATGTTAATCATATAGAAATATTGTGCCAAGGGTTTGATGATTTAACTGAAAATGATGAAGTAATGTTTGGATTAATTCATGCTATAGAGTCGTATGATAAAATTGTTGGTTCTGAAGTTTCGTTGAAAGTGTTAGCTAATTCTATTCCTAAAATGCTTCCCCATGCTAAGGAATGGTTAAAGATACTTCACAAAAGGATATTAAATCATGAACCATCGAGGAATATTTATAAAAAAATCATTCCCACATTGAACAATGACATTCAGAAATATGTCGTTTCTCAACTAACTAGTATTAAAGAAAGGAACACAAGTCGTTTTGAAGAAAGTGTAAATTCAATATTAGATTTTTTAAAGTAATTTAAAAACCTTGATTGAAACTTTATGCCTTTTAGGATTTTTAAGTTATGGAGCACAAAACAGCCTGCACCATGCGCAGGGGAGTGCTGTCAGTGGAAGATCTAATGAATGTGTTCTATCAATATAAAGAAATACAACAACAAAATGAAAAGATAGATGAGAAGGTAACAAATAAGTGATATCATTTAAGGAAGATCAAAGGCGGCTACGTAAAAAGTAACCGTCTTTTTGCATAATATAGATATACATACGGTGGCAAGTATCGGATTCTACCAAAACATGCTGACAGATACCCCAATTACATATGCGGCATTAAGAAAACAAAACCAATTTAACCGTGTTGCTGGGCCATATGTGATGATGATGTACCCGAATATGCTGTTCCCGATAACATACCGTAATTATAGTGCTGGAAACGTTCACCCAGGTGATATAAGTAAGCAAAAGCCAATCAAAGAAGCTGCCGAACAATATAAACTGACAGATCCAGAATCTATTGCGATAGCCAATTACTTGAGAAGAGAGTATACAGACGAACCAGAAATAGATGTGCAAGAAATGGAAAATGAAGTAAACGTTGAAGCACCCCATTCGTCAGATAACATGTATTACTCTGCAAGGGAGCCATTAACTTTCTTGGATAAACGAGAGGTTGTTGGCGGTTATTCGGATCTGGCAGGAGATCCCTTCATGATGGGGCATATCGCAACTGCAGGATTTAACTTTGCTTTTGATGATATCGGGACTATGATTGACCCGGATGCAACAGCCGAGGACAAGATGATGGCAGGATTGTTTTTGTTTGCAAAGCCTGCTAAGTTAGTTGGAAAAGGTGCAGATGCATTTAAGGCTGGGGATAAGGTTAAGGATGCTAGGAAAGTTGATAAGGGTACGGTTAAAAAGATAGATTCTGATACAATAAAAAAATATATTAGAGATGTAGAAAGGCGAACCGGAAGAGAGTTACCTAAAAACCAAATAGAGAAGTTGAAGGTAGCCTTAAGAAATAAAGAATATAAAAAAATGTCACCAATAGAAACAGCTAAGCATAGGGCAGAATTTGATAAAGTGAAATATAAAGTAATCAAAGAGTGGGAAGAAAATACAGGGCAAAAGTGGCCCTTGTATAATGAAAATGTTATTTCAGAAAAAACAGGAAAAATAATTAGGAAACAAGAAGATAAGTATGATGCTCATCATATAATTGAAAATACTTTTGGAGGAGAACATGAATGGTGGAATATGCATCCTGCAAAATTCCCAAATGAGCATCAAGCTGGTATTCATGGAACAGGATCACCAGCAAATACACTATTTAAAGGAGGTAAAAAATAATGGACTATGAACTTATTAAGACAAACGAAGAAAACAGTTTTTATCCAGTAACTGAAAACGAAATAAAAGAGGTTGAGAAGGAACTCGATTTAAAATTTCCTAAGGAGTTAGTTAATTTTTATATAGAGGTTGGCTACGGGTTTATTAAAGGTTCAGAGTTTACTATTAATCGTATTATGGACCCTTATTCCGTAAGAGACTTTCGGTTAAGAGTTAATGATTTTGAGTTTTATCCCGACATAGAAATTTATGATGAGTTTGAAAATAACAAACTAATATTTTTTGAAGGTAGTGAATCAGCTTTAATGTCAATCGAATTGAATGAAAAGAATAGTAGTCCGGTTTACTATTATGATATTCAAATTGCGACTTCTCTTAGAGAGTTTTTAAGAAAAATAGAAGAAAATGATAAATATTACTTGGAGTTACTAGTTGATTAAAGAACATAATAAAACTCATACCTTGATTGGCAAATGCCTTTCAAGGTTTCTTTTTGTAATGGCTACTTAGTGTCGAGCAAAGCGTTTATTCATATAGAAAATAAGGCTATTGCGGATATCCAGTCCGTGTTTACAAATGGTGAAATCACGTTGCATAATATAGATATACATACGGTGGCAAGTATCGGATTCTACCAAAACATGCTGACAGATACCCCAATTACATATGCGGCATTAAGAAAACAAAACCAATTTAACCGTGTTGCTGGGCCATATGTGCTGATGATGTACCCGAATATGTTGTTCCCGATAACATATCGCAATCATAGTGTTGGAAACGTTTAACCAGGTGATATAAGTAAGCAAAAGCCAATCAAAGAAGCTGCCGAACAATATAAACTGACAGATCCAGAATCTATTGCAATAGCCAATTACTTGAGAAGAGAGTATACGGACGAACCAGAAATAGATGTGCAGGAAATAGAAAACGAAATAAACGTTGAATCCCCTCAGTCGTCAGATAACATGTATTACTCGGCAAGGGAGCCATTAATTTTCTGGGATAAACGAGAGGTTGTTGGCGGTTATTCGGATCTGGCAGGAAGACCCCTTCATGATGGGGCATATCGCAACTGCAGGATTTAACTTTGCTTTTGATGATATCGGGACTATGATTGACCCGGATGCAACAGCCGAGGACAAGATGATGGCGGGAATGTTTTTGTTTGCAAAGCCTGTTAAGTTAGTTGGAAAAGGTGCAGATGCATTTAAGGCTGGGGATAAGGTTAAGGATGCTAGGAAAGTTGATAAGGGTACAAAAAAAGTAGAGTATGGCGAACAATACACGAAAGTAAATCGCAAAAAGGTATTAAAACCTAATATAAAATACACGACAAAAGAAGGATACAAATATACAACGGACGAAAAAGGACGTATTTCCAGTGCTGAAGCTACCCTGAAATTAGGTAAAGCAGATAGAAATTCATATGCTCAAAGAACTGTAGGCAGAGAAGACAGATTACCTAATGATGATGGGGGTCACATTATAGCAAGTACTTTTAAAGGATCAGGGGATATTGATAACTTAGTGCCGATGAATGCATATAGTAACTTAAAATTGAGCCACCATAAGTTTGTGAATTTCATTTCCCACAAAATTTCAAGTGGCTCAAATTCATTGCAAAATGCACGTAAATAAACACGGAAATTTTGGTAGTTTAAGAGATTAGAAATGCAAGACGTTCTCTGACGCCACAAATTTGGTGGGGATGAACGTATCTTAAGAAAGCTCTTACACTTGAATTGTCCAATCAAACTTGTAAAGTCAATCATAATATGTAATATCCAAGATCAAATGATTTTGGAGGTGATAAAGAGTACAGGTATAACGAAGAAAGGAGTTGTATAATGCGGAAAAATTATTGCTTCAAAAGCAATCATAAATTTTATGATTCACATAAATTTTACCGTGCGTCTAACAACTATTCTCGTGGTCACAAACATCACCGTCGTAATTCTTGTAAACATCACCAGGATCACCTCGATTGCGGATCTCATGATTACGAAAGATGCCACCATGGTCACCACTCCAGGGATCACTACTGTGGCTGTGTCCACTGCCCACATGAATGTCATAATAGCTGCTCTTATTGCTGTCAATCCAGTTATAAGAGGTATCTCTGTGATGACGATTTCCGATTACGTTTGGGCGGTCTGCAGCACGGGATGAACTATCGCCTTAGGCAGTTGATGGGGTGTGAAGTAGAAGTGCAGCTAGAAAACGATGAGACTGTACGTGGCGTGATTTGTTATGTAGGCTCTAATTTTGTGGAATTGTTAACAGAATGTCCTGCAAACAAACGAGAAAAAGGAAGTAAGAAACATTCATTTATTCTCTCAACAGATAGGATAAATAAATTTAGATATGGATATGATGATCTAAAACATTAGTGTCATTCTTTTGTAAATTGGATAATTCTTGAAAGGTATTTTGATACGCTATTGCTGCTTGTAAATGAAAAGTAACTTGGAATCATCAACACCGCCCAGTATGTCTGTTTTTTAACCTTCTATTTGTGAATTTCAAAGGATTTTTCCAAATATGTTTTTGGAGGGGGGACGTGGCGGAGAGAAGGTCCATTAAAAGTGCGATACATTGGAAATACTCTGAAAAAGTTTGAAGACCATACTCTTGTTCAACAAAAACAATTCTGTTTGACAACATTAAGGCAATTACCATAAAACAAGAAATGAAAACTTGGAAATCAGCACCAGATAGGACTTCTCTGGTGCTGATTTAATTTTTACTACTTCATTCAGAGGAAAGTATAATCTACGTTTCGCCGGTATCCAGTACGGAATTATATTCTGACGCACCTTTATCCTCCATCACTTGAATCATCGAAATTTTATCATTTGAAATGATTGTTAATTCGTTATCCGTCATGACTGCTATCGAGTTTTTATCCACATCTTCCACAATTCCTCTAATAACTGTTTCATCCACACTTACGTCAACTTTTTTGTTTTCCAGCAATAAAAGATAGATATTGAAACGCATGCGATAAAACAGATGCAATAATTTTGGAGAGGAGGATACAATACTACCAAAACAAAAAGTAATATCCCGGCGTAGGCAGCCATCAATGTTTCTTAGCGGTGCCTCATTATTAGGTTCTGCAAACCTACCTTTTGGTTTTACAGAAATGATTTGTCTATAGGGGAGAATAATCTCCGATTTATCGGCTAATAAAACAACAAAGTCAAAACCAACTGTATGGACTTTGCCATCTATTGTTCTACCCATGATTGTGGATGTTGTTACCATTAATCCATCTAGACCACGAAAGGCATTGCGGAATATTTCTGCTGGGGTTCTTTCCACATCCAAGGCCAAATCAAGAAGTAACTGATTTGCTGAACGGATATCCTCCCTAACTTGTTTAAGTGTTTGTAAAGGAAGACAGCTTGTAGGCGAAGGGAATTCTGGTGAGGGATAACGTTTTTGGCAAAAGCAGTTATCTATACAAAAATCTTCTATTGGATTCTGTTCTTTAAGCGGAAGATTCTTTTTCACTATTATCACCACCTTTCTTTGGACCGGAGGACAGGTGCCGTGGTCCAGTTTAAGAAACATAAAAAAACTGAGTAACGGTAATTTTATACAATTTGAATGGTTGAATCGGAAAAGCTATTTTCGCGTTCCGCCCTGGCTTATTCCTTTAAGGGGCGGGAGGTGTTTGTTTAATTTCTGGTAGATTCTGATGATGCCCCACATGCCCAGTTCGATATCCCAACGAATATTGCCGGAGCGGTACATATAGTCACCGTGGAATCCTCCGTAAGCTCCTGCTCCGCCCAGTAGTTGCAGGTTCTCTGTAGCGCCAGCAATGTTAAAGCCAACAAATGATTCAGTGCGTGAGTTCAAATCCTTTGATGCAGAATGCCAGCGGTGGCCATGCAGATGAAAGGTATGTGCCCTTCGTCGTTCTGCGGGGGTGACTAAGCGGATTGTTACTGGATCACCAATATAGCTTTCGAATGTCGGAGTTGCCGGATCCCCAAATACTTTGGAAGAAAACAATTCATGAAGGGAAGAATGTTTGTAATATCTGTTGATCAATCGTTCGCTTCGATAATTGAATCCGCGCGAACCCTGGTCATATGTGTCGAGCAAATCTTCATCCAATTCCGGCGGAGGAAGCAAAATTCCATCAGGCGGATCGATGATTAATTGGCCACTTTTATCCAAAAGCCTAACCCCGTCATGCATAACTAATACAAATTCCCTTGTGTCTGGTAAAAATGGATTCCGTACAATAACATTGGCACCTGTTCTTGTAGGTTTCAATGTATATGGATTGAGGTACTCGCTTCCCCTAGGTTCAGCAATAAAAGCTCCAAAGGCTCCGTGTCCCTTATGATTTCGGATATCTGCCATATCCCAAAGGCCGCACACTCCAACCTGAGAATCAACCACCCAGCGGTAGTTCCGTTTTTCTCCCGGTCCAACAGTTTGGTCATCGTTAAATCCTACCGTTTCCCCTGCAGAAGTTTTCACATCATAGTCGAGTAACTGGGGATGCAGAGAAATACGAAGTGATGGCGGATAAAATGCCTGTTCTTTTACTTCTGGGTAAGGATAGATGCCGTCTTTGAACGGGAACAAATCTTCTTTAAGCATATTCGATAGAGTCACATCAACTGTATCACCCATATTTGCACGAAGAATCAGTGGTTCTGGTTGTTTTCTTCCTTTTAAAATATCACTCATATCTTCTTTGAGTGCGAAAATTAGGCCGTATGGATCATGGTCGCCAAAGTCGTTGTATTTAATTGGAAGCTGAAAAGCAACAATATCAAACTTTCGTACTGAACCCCTTTCAATAGGATTACGTAAAGGGTCTTTAGCTGATGGCGGATTCTCTCCAGTACATTCTGGAAGTGGTCTAGAGCGTTTTAACGGTTTAGGACGGTCAGATAATGGAATCAGGTCAGGAATATTTTCATCGTATGCCCGGATCAGTCCCCACAGTCCGTTCCATAAATCTTCCTCTGTTTCAAATGTCCATAAATAGTCGCCGGATCTGGGGATATATGTTTCAAATGTGAATGATTCCGAAATACCGATATGCTGCTGGGATGACACGTTAGTGTTCGTGTTTCCTCGTTCTTTTGGCCATTTCAGCCCATGCACATTAAAACTGTGTGATTCTTCCTGTGCTCCTTGAAGCAGCCGGATTCGAATTGGGTCCCCCTGATATGCTCGTAGTATTGGTGTTTCGGGATCCCCATGAACATGAGAACTGAAGCTATAGGCGGGATCGCAATCTTTTCCTAATCGAAATCTAAGTGGCGCATTTTTATAATTAACACCAAATAGGCCTGGATCATCCTGAGAACCCGGAAACTTCGGTGGATTAAGCGGTTTTTTGTTTTTATCAAATAATAAAGAAAAGTCCTGTGCGAATAATGCGAAGTCACGGTAATTCGGGATGAGCGGATTATTCACCATCACCTGTGTTCCATGGTCGACTTCTATTCCAGTTTCGGAATCAAAAATTTCGGAGAACCGTGAGTGGACAACCCCTGAGCCAAACACACCATGTTGCTGATGGGCTAATGGAAAAAGATGGTCATGGAAGAACCATGCTTTTAATTCGACATCTGCATAATAGGAATATTGTATCGTTTCCCCCGGGAGCACAGATGAATCATAATTCCACCCAACATTAGCACCGTCACAAACGAGTACATCAAATTTTACGAAGTGAATATGAAAACCGGATTCATAGGTCCTCGTCACAAGCTGGAATGCATCCCCATCCAATATATGCGGCAGTCGGTTGGTAAAATTAATTTGAAAGCAAGTATGGGATGGTGCATGAATGACAAGCGGTTCCGGTTTCTTCTTCCCTGATAGCACATCATCGAGATCTTCATCTAACACATACATGCGACCTTTTGGGTCATGCCAGCCTTGTTTGTTATAGATGAGCGGCAGTTCGATAACGGAAATATTAAATTCCTTTACGTTTACATCTTTGGGACATGGATCCGTAAAGACAGCACCTGGTCTTGGATTATCTACGGCTGCATGTCGCTCGAGTTTCGTCAGATTTCGACCGCCTTTAATTCCTAGCGGGGGACGTGGTGCTTTATTTCCAACTTTACCAGGAATGAAATTGGGGAATCCTGGCTTTTTCTTTGTTGGGGTTGGTGGCGGTTCACGATCGGGAAGTGGATTCAGTGCTTCAATTGGGGTACCATTTGGGTAACATTGGCTTCCGTCCTGGAGTGTATCAAAGATTCGGTTCATCCCCCACATTCCTGCTGCAAAATGCGGATACAGGTGACAGTGGATAATGGCGTCCCCTAATGCACCTTGCAGGCTACCCAGACCATAAAGGGGCTCAACTGTATAATGGGACTGAGGGCTGATGGCCTGAGAGTCAATGATTTCCGATCCCAAATCCCGTGGGTCGCTAAACCACTGGTGAACATGATAATGAAAAACATGTGTTTCTTTTGCACCCCCGTGGAAAAGGCGGATTTTTGCCGGATCTCCGACATATCCACGTAATATGGGTGCTGAAGGATCCCCAAATACCCAAGAGTCGTGGTGTACCTCTTCACCTTCACAGTTAGGACAAACAACACCTTCAGCTAGCAGCTGCTGTCTTCTATTCTCCGGTTCATACCGATAATTGGCTCCATGAAAGGATTCTTCTTCCTGATTAGAGATATGATTGATCGGCCGGTTCCCTGTAACATCATCAACTTCCATTTCATCATGGAAAAGCCAGGCGTATTCACGGAAGGATGGAAGCAGCGGATGATGAACATCAGCATAAACACCGCTGTTCATCGGCCCTCCTGTTACTGGATCCGTCCACCAAGAAAAGCGGCTTTCGACACATACCCCCCCAAAAAGTCCGTTGGTATTAGAACCATTTTCTCCGCTTGATGGATTGCCTAGATCAGAAAAGAAATAATTGCCCTCTTTTACAGCGTTAATTTTGTACAATATACGTTCACCGGGGGCAACGGTACTATTTTTATTAAACCCTACATACGCACCATCTGAATGAAGGACATCATATTCAGCTTCTTGGAAATGTATCCCGGTATAAAATGACAGTTTATTTTCAAATAGAATTTCAACTGTATCCCCCTCATTTGCCCGGATAATAAGGGGCTCGACAAGATCCACAGGTGAAAATGGATTCTTTTTAACAAGGTCTTTCACCTTCTGTTCATTCTCTTTTAAAACATACATCATTCCATTTGGGTTGTGGTCCCCAAATGTATTGACAACAATCCGGATAGGAATTGCAACGACATGATACGTTCTTTTCATAAAACATCCCCATTTCTGTCAATCTTTTAATTCTGGAATTTTTGGTCCAATACTGCTTTCAATATAAAAAACATTTATTGAATGGATATGTACCGTCCATTCTTTTTCCTCAAGTGCTGGAATATGGGTCGTATCGACATCCAAAACAACCATATCTTCTACAACATCCTTGATTGTTCCAATAAACATAAACGGAAATGCTTCGGTTAATATAAAAATTCTTCGCTTTTTATTCTTTTTAAAATGCTTAACAATTGCATCATTCCTGACCACATTGACCATGCTTGTTAATTCCAGGTCGTGATTATTCATAAGAATCGGCCTCCTATCTAAGTTAACGGGAAATTTAAATCTGGCGGAATCTCTGTAGAAAATGCGACTACGTTTTCAAGTGGAATGCTAAGCGGGAATGGAAATTCATAAAATGGTGCGTTCACCATTTTAATAATTACCGGTGATAATGTAATATGGCTTTCTTGAACATCCTTTATTTTCCCGGAAAAAACAGGACGGAATACTTGCCCAAGCAGGTTTAACTGTACTGCTTGCGTTACAACGAGTAAATTTTCTCCCTGCATACTTTTTAAATCAGTCAGTAATCTTTCATCATCATTCCGGTTCATTCACTTTCCCTCACTTTTTTATCAGAATATAGATTTCAATACTTCTTTCCAAAGATTAATTAGCCTTAACGTCTCTATATAAAGGATCTTTTGAAGCGGAATAGCCGTTTCTGATTTTAGATGCTTTAGATTTAGTTCTTCTTTATTCGTTTGTTTTATTTTTCCAAATTGGGTGGTATGGGAAGTTTTAACTTTTACCCATGTACCCTTCCAGGAATCCAGATTCGTTCTTATAGATTCTTCAAAAAACTGTTGGATTAATGCGTCTCTTTTTGTTACAGTTTCACCAAAAGATAGAACTAGGTTTTTACGCAATCGATTGTCATAAATATGATGCTGATGCGGGTTGGAATATGTGGGAGTTCCAAAAGGGATCGTAGCAGATTTAATGGATCTGTAAGGTAGCCAGATTCGTTTTTGCAAGTTCGTTATCATTACAAAATCTCTGCCAACAGCTGCGACTTTTCCCTCAACCGTTGCAGATTCTTCAATTTCAGATACGGGAGTAATTACGACTTGTTGATTACGCTTCATTTTGAAGAACATCTTCAATGTTAAGGTTTTGCGGTGGGGTTCATATAGATGAATCAATTTAAACATGTTTTGCTGATTAATATGTTCGTTCAATACCCTTGTTTCTTCTGTTGATACGGCACTTGTCGGGGACGAAAAAGATGGATTTTCTTTCACTGATGTGTGCTGATTTGCGGCGGCTTTTTTCATATTCCACCTCCAATATATTCATCCTCGAATAGGATATAATGCTATAATATGGGCAGTTCTTCAAGTGGTGCAGATGAATATGCTAATTTTAAAAATAGGGTTTGTTTAGTGCAAGAGCGTGATAATGTTTGCTGCGATTTGGTTTAAATTCACACTGTTTTTACCCGTATTCATATCATGATAGGCTCTGATCCGATTTTTCTCATCTAATAAGTACATGTTCGTGCTATGAGAAATATAATCGCCATCTTTTTTAAAGGTCATATTAAATTGTTTCGTAATATTAAGGGTTTGGTTCACCGTTCCCCTTAGAAAAACCCAATTATTTGCGGGAATAGAAAATTGGTTTTTATAGTCTTCAATTTTCTCAGGGGTGTCAACTTTGGGATCCAGTGTAATCAATATAATATTGTATAATTTTTCGCTTACTCCTTCTTCATCTAATACTTGCTTGAGATTAAGTAAATCCATAATGGTCATCGGGCATACATCCGGACACTCCGTATAAAAGAATGTTACCAACTTTGGTTTATCTGTTGAAAAGGTATAGTCTTCTCCGTGAATGGTTTTAATGTTCGGTTCTTCAATGGTCCCGTGGTTTGGTAAGTCTACGCTTTTCGGCCATAAAAAAAATGTGATGACGAAACCAATCAGGATGAGGCATACGATGGAAAAAAACTTTTTCAAATATAACCATCTCCTTATACGCGCAATGAATAAAGGGCAAGACTGAGGATGAGTGTTAGAATGAGTGTTACAAACCCGGATAAATACATCATATTTATCAGGATTTCATGCTTGGATGTAAGGGGGATACTACAAAGTTGCGGATTTTTCAGCACTTCTCCAATCATTACTCCCATAGAACTGCCAACCAACCCGTAATAAAAACTAATTAAAATAGAATGGTATTTTATAAAGGTACCAAATAAAATACCAATTAGAATACCAAGGATAAAGTTCAATAGAAAAATACCTGGCAGTTCAATAGTTAAGATAACAGAGAAGTGGATACTGAGGACCAATGTTGCAGCCAATGTTACAGTTTTAGCTATTGTTCCAGCAAAACGATCATCAAATAATGTTTGTTTTCTTCTAAAGGCAAGGTAACTACCAAGTGTTGTCGTAAGGTTCAAAATTCCAAGACCATAAATAACAAACATGCCCTCCCCCCCTTTAAGACCGCCAAATTGATACAACCAAAATACTCATCATGAAGAAAACCAAAAGTTCAAGAACGATCACAAAAAAGAAAGGATCATTTAAAATTGCACCAAGCATAGGGGCCATGATACCCAGCATAAAACCGTTGACAATCCCCGTAAGCATAGTCTGGTAATCAAACAATGCGCCGAACAACGCACCTGAAAGCATGCCGATGATCGTAGCCAGAATGGTAATCCATGTAAAATGGAACGGATATTGGAAGATTAATAAAATACCAACTGTTAAGGCCAGCATTCCTCCAGCAGACATTGCAATATTCATACCTAGTTGAAAGCCAATAATTTTGCGCCGGCGATAAACATAAATAAATAACAAAATAAATAACACCACATTTGCGTACAGTACAAGCGCATAGGTAATCTGTTGCACCACATCACCCCTTAACAATGTATAAAAAAATTGCTTAAATATGCAGAAACAAGCCAATAAAATTAATACAGGAAAGGATGTATTTTGTTTTTTATTGTTGGACAAGACCATTGTGAAGAGATATTCACCAAAAGACGCCGAACAACCGCGAAAAGTCGCCGAACAAACGCGGAAAGTCGCCGGACAAACGCCAAAAGTCGCCATAACAACCGCACAAACTCACCAGCCCCTCACGCGAATCCCCAAGACACAACGCTCCACCAAACGAAGCCAACCACTTAAAGGACCCCACATTTACAAAAAACGCTATCCATTGGACCAGTCAACTTCACATAGCCTTTGTTAATTCAAACATAAATCATTCAATTCAAAAACGAATCACGAACAATGCGCATCCCCTCCATTTTTAATTCAGTTTTGAATCTTTTCTGGCAATCCGAAAAAAATACACGCACCCAGTCACATTAAATTCCCCCTCCCATCAAGGCTTTCAACAAAAAAGCAACAATTTGGCATGGTTATTGCAATAGTTGGAATAGAAAAATCATGGGGAGGAATTTTTAATGACGACAGTAGTGGCAGATGAATTGCAACAAATGAAGACGATGATACGCAATTTTGTTGAAAAGGAAGTAGAACCATATGCACAGCAAATTGAAGAAGAAGATGCAATTCCGCAGCATTTGATCGAAAAAGCCAAAGAACTTGGTCTGTTTGGCATGAGTATTCCGGAAGAATATGGTGGCATTGGCTTAAATTCGGTTGGAAAAGCGATTGTGCTTGAACAGTTGGGCCGGACGCATAATGGTTTTGTTTCGTTAATCAGTGCACATACGGGAATTGGCAGTACGGGATTGGTTAAACTTGCTTCTGAAAAGTTGAAACAAAAGTATTTGCCAGACATGGCTGCAGGGAAGAGAATTGGCGCATTTGCTTTATCAGAACCAGGTGCAGGGTCAGATGCTACGAATTTGGCGACGCAGGCTGAAAAGGTTGGCGATCAATGGGTAGTGAATGGGACCAAACATTTCATTACCAATGCACCTGTTGCAGATGTTTTTACTGTGTTTGCATTAACAGATAAAGCAAAAGGTGCGAAGGGTGGCATCACGGCATTTTTGATTGAACGAGATTTTCCTGGACTTATTATCGGTAAAAGCGATAAAAAGATGGGATTACGCGGGTCGTATACTGCACAAGTGATTTTTGAGGATTGTATGGTTCCAGAAGAAAATGTGATCGGTGAAGTTGGTATGGGTTACATGAATGCGCTAAAAATCCTTGGTGAAGGACGAGTGGGATTGGCTGCAAGGGCTGTTGGTTCTAGTGAAAAGCTAATCGAACTGTCAGCGAGTTATGCGAAGGAGCGTGTTCAATTTGGCAAACCAATTGCCAGTAATCAGGCGATTCAATGGATGCTTGCTGATATGGCAACGGAAACAGAGGCTGCTCGGACGTTGACAATGATGGCTGCGGAAAAGATTGATGAAGGGAAAAAAGTGATCAAGGAGGCTTCCATGGCCAAGTTATTTGCTTCCGAAGTTTTCAATAAGGTAGCGGATAAAGCGGTGCAAATTCATGGGGGGATTGGTTACATGGGTGAATATCCTGTTGAACGGTTTTACCGTGATGCGAGAATAACAAAGATATATGAAGGGACAAATGAAATTCAACGTCTGATTATTGCTAGGAAGGTTTTAGAACAAAATTAATTATAGAGGTTGTTCAAAAAGTCCGGTAAAAATGACACATCGAATTTCTTCGTTGGCTTGCTTTTCCGTTCCTCACGTATTAATAGCATACGTTCCGGTACTCAAAGCTACGCCGCCTTGAACTTCTCGGTCCTTTTTATCCTCCTTTTTGAACACCCACTTACAGGAAAGAGGTTGTATATGCGTTGGATTGTTCTAGGTGTCTTGTTCCTTGGTATGATTATAAACTTTGCTGATAAATCGATTATAGGTATTGCTGCCGGCCCGATTATGGAGGACTTGGATCTTTCTTATGAGGCTTGGGGAATTGTTGGAAGCAGCTATTATTGGCTTTATCCAATTACAGGTATCTTTGGTGCAGCTTGGGCCGATAAAATCGGGGCTAAAAAAATGCTGTGTTCGCTAATGTTTATTTGGGCAGTGTTACAGTTCGGCGTGTTAGCTATTACTGCTTTACCATTATTGATTATTTACCGCGTGTTGCTAGGTGCTTTTGAGGGCCCGTTTAGTCCGGTTGCTTATAGTCATGCACATAAATGGTTTCCGCCAAAGCTTCGTGGATTTGCCAATTCGGTCGTTGTCTCTGGAGCAACGGTTGGAGCAATGGTTGTTGCACCAGCTTTAGTAGCGTTAATCAGCATATTCGGTTGGAAAATAGCGTTTGCCTGCTTAGGTGCTGCAAGTATTGTCTGGGCTGTCATCTTTATGATTTTTACAAAAGAAAGTCCGGTTGAGGCGTACAAGGAGCAACAGGAAAAGAAAAAGGCTAAATTAGAAAAAATTAACCTAAAAGATTTTGGGAAATTACTTGCATCTCCATCCGCTTTATTTACGACATTAGCTTATTTTTCAACCTATATTTTAGTAGTCTGGATTTCGGTCTGGCTTCCTATTTATCTGGTTGAAGTCGTAAATATGACATCGGTTGAAATGGGTTATGGTGTGATGATCATTGGCATTGTTTCCACATTGATTTATATGTCTGTTTCGATGGTGTCTGATTATGTCTATAAACGAAACCAAAATTGGCGAACTTCCCGCGTGTTTGTTGTGGGCATTTCAATGGTGATAGGAGCATTAAGCATGGCATCGATTACGATTTTTCAACATCCAATTTGGGTGATTGCAGCGATGTGTCTGGCTAAAGGATTAACCTATGCCATTTTACCAATCGGTCCGACGATCATGATTAACGAAATGCCAGAGCGTGGTGGGCTGATGACAAGTATTTTAACATCATCCGGGAATATTGCCGGGATTGTTGGTCCGATGTTTACGGGATTTATCATCGGGCTGTCTGGATCAGATAAAATACTGGGCTACAATTATTCGGTGCTTGCAATGGCTGTCATCGTTTTAATTTTTGCTGGTTTATTTACGGTATTCGTAAAACCAGACGTGAATAAGAAGCAACCACTAGAAACACCAGCAGCACAAGAATCCAATTAATGAACGTTTAACCTATTGGGAGGGGTAAGTTTGCAAGATATCAAGCATCGACCATGGGAAAAGTATCATCAAGAATTAATGAAATGGGAAATTCCTAAAGGGTCATTCTACGCTATATTAGAGGAAACTGTGGAAAATTTTGGGAACAAAACAGCGGTTACGTTTACCGGGGAAAATATCACGTATCAGGTGTTAAAACGTCGTGTTGATAAATTAGCGGGCGGATGGAAAAAGCGAAATTTCAAGAAGGGAGAACGTATCGGGTTAATGGTTGGAAATCATCCCAGTTACATTATCTCTTATTATGCAGCACTTGCATTAGGATTAATTGTTGTGCAAATCAATCCTGCCTACACCAAAAGGGAACTGTTTAAGATTTTAACGGATTCTCAGGTTTCCTATATTGTTGCTGATGCTGTTTCCTTAAAAACAGTGAATGAAATGGAAAAGATTTATACGTTTAAGGGGATTTTTGTAGCGCAAAAAACGCAAGAGGCAAGTGATTCCGTTTTAAGTATTGAAGAGGTTATTCAAGAGGAAGCTGTGCTTGAAAGCCCGGTATCCATTGATGTAAAACGCGATGTGGCAGTCATTCAATACACAGGCGGGACAACTGGAGAGGTAAAAGGGGCAATGCTTACACATCAAAATATCATAACGAATGTCTTACAAAGTTATGCCATGTACAAAGAAAGAGCAACCCCAGGCAAAGAAATCGTGCTAGCTGCTACACCGTTGTATCACGTTTATGCGATGACAAGTGCTATGAATCTAGGTATCTATATGGGAGCGAACATATTATTAATTGAGAAGTTTCGCATTGACGAGGTTATGAAGCTTATAAAAGAGCATCAGCCGACATTTTTCCCTGGTGTACCACAAATGTATAATGCATTCATCAATTATCCAGATGCAGAAATGTATGGTTTGGATTGCTTGAAGGTATGTTCCTCCGGGTCTGCTCCATTGCCAATCGAAGTGCATCGGCGGTTTGAAGCGATTACTGGGACAAAAATCCTTGAGGGGTACGGTATGTCCGAAACATCACCAACGACACATCGTACACCAATTAATGGGGAAGTAAAGGTAGGCAGTATCGGCATCCCTGTACCGGAAACGGATTGTCGAATTATCGACCAGGATCAATATGAAATGGGTACAAATTCCGTTGGTGAACTACTAATTAAAGGTCCGCAAGTTATGACAGGGTATCGGAACAATCAAGTGACTACCGAGCAAGCACTGCAAAATGGCTGGCTGCACACAGGTGATTTGGCAATGATGGATGAGGATGGTTACTTCTATATTGTAGGTAGGAAAAAAGAAATGATTATTATGGGCGGATTCAATATTTATCCACAAGAAGTTGAAAGCGTTTTATATGAACACCCGGACGTAAAAGAATCAGCTGTTGTTGGGCTGCCAGATCGGGAAAAGGGCGAAATTGCCAAAGCTTATGTTGTTCCGAAAGAAGGATACTCGATCGATGTGGAAGAATTGACTGGGTTTTGCTATAAAAACTTAACACCATATAAGGTACCAAAGGAATTTGAAGTGATGGAGAAATTACCAAGAAATACAGTTGGCAAACTATTAAAGCGCAAGTTGGTTGATCAAGAAAAGAAAAATGGAAAGGAATGATGAATGATGCAAATCAATAAAGTCGCTGTGATTGGAGCAGGTACAATGGGAGCGCAAATCGCCATGGTATGTGCACTTAAAGGATATGATGTTCTACTTAATGACATCGAAGAATCAAGTCTGGCCAAGGCTAGAGAATCACTGGCAGGACATATGAATCGTCGAATCGAGAAAGGGAAGCTAACAGAACAGGAAGTGGAAGCAGCATTTGGCCGGATGTCTTTTGTTACGGATTTAAACGCCGTAAAAGAAGCCGATTTCGTTGTGGAGGCAATCGTGGAAAAATTGGATGTAAAACGGGAGCTATTTTCTAAACTGGATACACTCACAAACGATCATGCCATTTTGGCGACAAATAGTTCAACAATTGTCAGTTCAAAAATTGCCGATGCCACATCACGTCCAGCTAACGTATGTAATGTCCATTTTTTCAATCCGCCATTGGTCATGGAGTTGGTTGAAGTTGTGAAGGGACCACATACGTCAGATGAAACAGCTAAGACTGCTTTTGATTTCATTCAGACGTTAGGTAAAACGCCTGTGTTACTTAAAAAGGAAATTTCCGGATTTATTGCTAATCGTATTCTTGGCAAACTTACAGACGAAGCGGTTTTCTTATTGGAGAATGGCTATGCCACACATGAGGAAATTGATGTCGTTTGTAAGAAGGCGTTGAATCATCCAATCGGTCCATTTGCCTTAATGGATTTAACGGGGATTGATGTGAATTATTTTGTCAGGTCACAACGCTATCAAGAGACTGGGGACGAAGCGGATAAACCTGCAGCATTGATTCAAGAGAAGGTGGAAAAAGGCGAATTAGGACGGAAAACTGGCAAAGGATTCTATGAATATAGCAGCTAAGGTTAGGTGGTGAACAGGATGGAACATATAAGTGTAATCGGTGCTGGAACGATGGGGAGAGGAATTGCCTTTTCCTGTGCGGTTGCTGGTTTGTCTGTTGTTGTTCAGGATATTCAGGAACAAGGACTGACCGATGCCAAGGAATATCACAAGCGGCATTTTCAAAAACGTGTTGATCGGGGGAAATTAACCGAGGATCAAGCAGAACAGTTGAGTGGAAATATCACGTATACGCTGAGCCTTGAAGAAGCTGCATCCAAGGCAGATTTAATTGTGGAAGCAGTTCCGGAGATTCTGTCTTTAAAAATAGAGACGTTTAAAAAACTGGATGCATCTGCATCAGAACATACCATTTTGGCAACGAATACATCGACAATGAGTCCGACAGAGATTGCAGCACAAACAAGTCATCCTAATCAATGTATTGCCTTGCATTTTTTTAATCCGGTGCCAAAAATGAAATTAATTGAAGTGATTTGTGGACTGGAAACATCTGAAGAAACGATTAAACGTGCGTTTGCATTTGGTGAACAGATTGGTAAAGAATGCGTCAAAATTAATGAATTTCCCGGATTTGCCGTTAGTCGCATGAATTGTCTGATCGGTAATGAAGCAATGAACATGGTCATGGAAGGTGTCGGTTCCATTGAGGATATTGATAAGGCGATGAAGCTTGGACTAAATCATCCGATGGGGCCGTTGGAATTAGCTGATTTAGTTGGACTAGATGTACGACTGCGAAATATGGAGTACTTACATCAAACATTGGGCGAGAAATTTCGTCCTTGTCCACTTCTCGTAAAGTATGTAAAAGCGGGATACCTGGGTAAGAAAACAGGGCGGGGCTTTTATCACTATAAAGCGTAGGGAGGAACGATGATGGATTATCAATTCGATGAAGATATTTTATTTTTAAAAAAGAATGTTCGCGCTTTTGTGCAATCCGAGGTAGAAGAAGTTGCCATGGAGATTGAACGGGAGGATAAAATACCGGCTGCGATTATTGACATGTCGAAGGAAATGGGCCTGTTTGGGCTAAGCATCCCTGAGGAATACGGTGGACTCGGAATTGGGATGGTCGGAAAATGTGCTTTATATGAAGAAATTGGGGCAACCCATAATGGCTATACAACACTGATTGGTGCACATACAGGAATTGGAACTGTGGGCATTGTCGAGCTGGGGACGAAAGCACAAAAGGAAAAATACCTGCCGCCAATGGCAAGGGGTGACAAGATAGGGGCATTTGCGCTGACCGAACCAAGCGCTGGATCGAATGCTAGCAATCTAAAAACAACCGCTGTTAAAAAGGGCGATAAATATATTTTAAATGGCACCAAACATTACATTACCAATGCAACCGAAGCAGACGTATTCACTGTAATGGCCGTAACCGATCCGAGTAAAGGGGCAAAAGGAATTACCTCATTTATCGTAGAAAAAGATTTTCCAGGTTTTCGAGTTGGAGCTGTGGAACCGAAAATGGGATTAAAAGGCTCTCATTCAGCTGAACTTATTTTAGAAGATTGTGAGGTTCCGGTTGAAAATGTGTTAGGTGAAGAAGGAAAAGGCTATATTAATGCCTTGAAGATCCTGGCAAATGGTCGGGCTGGATTGGCGGCACGAAATTTAGGCTCTTGTCAAAAACTACTAGATTTATCAATGAATCAAGTGCTAGAGCGGGAACAATTTGGTGTACCGATCATGGAGCATCAAGCTGTTGCACATATGGTAGCTGAAATAGCAGTTGAAATCGAAGCGTTACGATCTTTCACATATCGGGTTGCTAGTATGGTTGACGAAGGAGAGAAAGTGATTAAAGAGGCAGCGATGCTCAAATTATATGGCTCAGAAGTATACAACCGGGTAGCTGATAAAGCAGTGCAAGTACATGGTGGAATTGGTTACATCGCTGATTTTCCAATTGAGCGATTTTACCGGGATGCACGAATCACGAGAATCTATGAAGGCACATCGGAAATCCAGAAGAATATTATTAGTGGTCAATTGAAAAAAGAGTACAGCTAGGGAGGGTTTTTAGATGCAAGAATCTGTAGTCATTGTCAGTGCTGTTCGTACGCCAATCGGAGCATATGGCGGATCATTTAAAAATGTGAGTTCAGGGCACTTAGCCTCGATTGCTACTGAAGAAGCGATCAATCGAAGCGGGATAGCTGCTGAGCAAGTGGATGAAGTCATCATGGGGGAAGTTCGCCAAACGACTGAATCTTCCAATGTTGCGCGTGTTGCCGCATTACGAGCGGGGGTTCCAGAAACAGCAACCGCCTACACGATCAACCGTTTGTGTGCATCCGGTATGCAGGCAGTCGCTTCGGCTGTACAGCAAATCGCGTTTGATCAAGCTGAAATTATTGTTGCAGGTGGAACCGAAAGTATGAGCAGGTCCCCAATTTACCTACGTAATGCTAGATTTGGCGGGGATAAACCAACGATGGTTGACGCTAATCTAGAAGCAGGACAACAACCAACAGAGATTTACGGGAGAAATCTTGGCATGGGTGTGACCGCGGAAAACGTTGCTGAAAAATATAATATTTCCCGGGAAGATCAAGATGCGTTTGCCCTGGAAAGTCAACGAAGAGCCCATCAAGCAATAACGGAAGGAAAATTCATAGATGAAATTGTTCCTATTCAAGTGAAGGAGCGGAAACGGACGTTTGTTGTGGAAACAGATGAGCATCCAAGACCAAATACATCGAAGGAAAAACTAGCGAAATTAAAACCGGCATTCAAGGAAAATGGTACCGTTACAGCTGGCAATGCTTGCGGTCGAAATGATGGTGCAACTGCATTGGTAATCATGAAGGAATCCAAGGCAAAAGAATTAGGGCTTCGACCAATTGCGCGGATTATCGACTGGGCGACTGCTGGAGTTTCCCCGAAAATCATGGGGATTGGTCCTATTCCAGCCGTCCGTAAGTTGTTAAACAAAACGGAAAAGTCACTTGCTGATATTGATCTGATCGAGCTAAATGAAGCATTCGCCTCCCAATCACTAGCGGTCATCCGTGAGCTTGGATTGGACCCGAAGAAAGTTAACGTAAATGGTGGAGCAATCGCATTAGGCCATCCAGTAGGGGCGAGTGGAGCACGAATCATGACCACCCTATTACATGAAATGAAAAAACGAAATAATCAAATTGGCGTTGCCACATTATGTGCCGGTGGTGGCCAAGGAATGGCAATAATGGTGGAACATATTTAGCGGGACATGGGGACAGGTTACTTGTCCCACCATTTATTTACAAATAGAACAAAACTACATTGGGAAAGGATGAACTGGGACATGGGGACAGGTTACTTGTCCCACCATTTATTTACAAATAGAGCAAAAACTACATTAGGGAAAGGATGAGTAGATGTGACCTATCAACATATCGAATTAGTAAGAAAGGAAAAACTGGCTTATATTATCATTAATCGACCAGAAATACGGAATGCCCTAAACCAAGAAACATTGGATGAGATGGTTCATGCACTTGAATCACTCGTACAAAATGAGGAAGTAGGCTGTATCATTTTTACTGGTAAAGGAAATAAATCGTTTGCTGCTGGAGCGGACATTAATCAATTGAAGGAAAAAACTGCAACTGACGCATTAAAGCAAGGCGGAATGCAACATGTGTATGACCTAATTGAGAGCTGTGAAAAGCCAACAATTGCGATGGTAAACGGCTATGCATTAGGTGGCGGATGTGAATTGGCTATGGCTTGTGATATTCGTGTTGCCTCAACAAATGCTAAGTTTGGTTTACCAGAATTGAATTTATCAATTATTCCTAGTGCAGGCGGTACACAACGGTTAGCAAGACTAGTAGGCAAAGGAAAAGCATTAGATATGATTTTAACAGGAAAGCTTCTTGATGCGAACGAAGCGACTCAATTTGGTTTGGTGTCGGAAGCAGTGGAACCGGAGCGGCTTGCTGAAACCGTGGAAGCGTATGCTAAGAAAATTTTAGCCAAGGGACCTTTAGCCGTAAAGCTTGCAAAACTATCGGTACACATGGGGACGGAGACGGATATGAAAACGGGCTTAATGCTGGAGAAGCTGTCACAAGCGGTACTCTTCAATTCTACTGATAAAAGTGAAGGGGTTGAAGCATTTTTAGAGAAGCGAGAAGCGGCATTTAGTGGAAAGTAGAGGTGGTGTACATTTGACTGAAGCTGATGTACGAGAAAGTTTTGAAGCAAGTGCGTTTTTTTCTCATATCGGATTTGAAATTGTTCATTTTCAAGAAGGCGATGTTCTGCTAAAACTTCCCATAACCGAACAGCTGCTTAATGCAAACGATACTTTACATGGCGGTGTTCATGCAACAATGCTTGATACGATAATCGGCATGACGATCAGGTCGATAACGAAAACGCGTTGTATGACTATTAATCTAAATGTGAACTATCTTTCGGCTATTGAGGATGGGGAGATATTTGCTCGCGGAAGAGTATTACAGCAAGGTTATCGTATTGTAACAGCAGAGGGGGAGTTGTTCGACAAGGATGAAAATATGTTAGCTAAAGGGGTTGGGACGTTTAAGTTGGTGAGGGATTGATCGGTGGCTAATACTTTTTAATGTTGTTGTAGACGCCCAGATAACAGATTATTGTAAAGAATGGTTTTAATAAATAGCTGTTTTTTAAAAGGTGGGACTGCGATTACTCGCCAAATTGAAAACATTTGTTGTTTTTGCATAATAGATATAAAATGCGCAGTAATTACCGCTACGGAAATACACTTCGCTTTCCGGGGGCGGCTGTTGAGCCTCCTCGTGCTAACGCACTGCGGGGTCTCACCGATGCCTTTCCTCCCCCAGGAGTCTCAGCGTATTTCCTCCGCTGGTATTACATTTACTACTATTAGCCGTAGTGGTAAGTGTTCTATAGGTATCCTACCACTTCACTAGTCCGGGTGAGTGAAGGGTGGTGACTCCTGCGGGAACAGCACGTGTCCGAAGACCCCGCAGAGTGGTTTTCTCGAGGAGGCTGAGGCCGTGCCCGCGGAAAGCATCCACCCGGAGCGATACCGGACGGCGGGAAATGCGCGTACTTATAGAAAAGAGGCCAGCAGTTACTTCGCAGTTTATATCAACTACGAAATTAACAAAACAATAAACATTATGAAAAGAGCCTAATAAATATTGATTAATTGCTAACAGCCGAGGGTAATAATAACCTTGGCTGTTTTATTGATGTTTTGTAATATAATTTGTACTAATTTACACGCTGAAACATGAATTTTCACATCATCGCATATCATTAATTATACCTGTTTAGCCTGTACACATCATCGTCACAATACGTGATGATTTTACAATAAAAACATGGGGGAGGAGAATGAAATGAAAAAATTTAGTTTGTTTTTATGTTTGCTTTTTTTCTTCGCAATTTTGTTAAGTGCTTGCAATGACAAAGGCGGGGGCGGAGATAGTGCTGACAAGACTGGGGGAGATGATGAACAACCTTTAAAGGGTGAGTTTATCACGATTCTTACTGGTGGTTCTTCAGGTGTTTATTATCCACTAGGGGGAGCGTTGGCGAAAATTTATCAAGAAATGGGCGCCAATGCGAATAGTCAATCAACTGCAGCATCTTCAGCGAATGCAACAACATTGAATCAAGGGAAAGCTGAGATCGGTTTTTCTATGGGGGATGCCGCTTCAGATGCATACAATGGGACCGATAGTTTTGAAGAACAAGGTGCACAGGAGAATTTACGCTCCATTGCATCACTATATCCAAACTATTTACAAATTGTTGCCACTAAAGAATCTGGCATTAAGACAGTAGAAGATTTAGAAGGGAAAAATGTCGCTGTTGGGGCTCCTGCTTCAGGCACTGAGATTAGTGCAAAACGCGTATTGGCTGCATATGACATGACGTATGACGATATTGATGAAGATTTTCTATCATTTGCCGAGGGTGTTGAAGGAATCCAAAACGGAACAATTGATGCTGTTGTTATTTCGTCTGGGCTTCCAAATGCTGGGGTGTTGGAACTTCAAACGAGTAAAGAGATTGTGATCGTAGAAATTGCAGAGGAGAAAGTCCTGAAAATGCAGGAGGATTACCCAGCATTCTTCCCGGCTACAGTAACAAAGGATGTGTATGATACAGATAGAGATGTACCAACTATTGGTGTTAACAATGTCTTGCTTACACATAAAGACGTGTCTGATGAGGTGGCATATGAAATGACAAAAGGGATATTTGAAAATCTTGATCAATTAAAAGATACGCATAATGCCGCAAAAGATATTGATATTGAAAAGGCGTTAGAAAATCTCCCGGCACCACTACATCCTGGTGCAAAAAAGTATTTCGATGAACAAGGTATTTCAGAATAAACTATCAGTAGAAGGTTATTTATGGTGAAAAAAATAGTGGTATGTTGCGGGTTCATAGTAGTCATAACCGGGATCTGGCTGGTTCCGGTTCAATCCGGTTTCCTTTTAACGAATATAGATGGTGAGTCCCTTCATTTTTATCCATGGGGGAAAACAGATGTAACGATTGGATGGAGGCATTCTGTTGAGTTAACACCCTGGAAAGAAACATATGCCGTAACAGATTCTGGAGAACTAACCTTTCAATCAACCACTTACAAGTCCTATGGTGCGGGAACTCCAGATACAAATGGGAAGGTGGAATTTCTTGAAAATGGTTTTGTTCGCGTTACCGGGATTAAAAGGACAATACCATATTATTCCTTATATTATGTACCGATATCGAACTATTACATTGAACATAAGGACAAGAAATATCCATTGTCACAGGTTGTTCCCGATTATACCAAAGTACAAATCCATTACGAAACGTTGAGCATATATGATTGGTTGCGCTTGAAGATAAAATTATTGTAGGGAGGGATGGACCAAATGAAGGAAGAGTCAGTAGAGCAAACCACCGATCTAACTGAAGATGAAAAAAAGAAACTGGTTGAGAAGTATGATTCTGAGTCAAGGTTTAGAAATCTAAATATACCATGGATGATTAGGCTTGTTACATTTCTATCCGTTGGTTTGGCATTATTTCATCTTATTACTTCTTTTACCGGCCCGTTAGTTACATTAAAACACCGAGCCTTGCACACAGGTGTGATTTTAGCGCTTGTCTTTTTGTTGTATCCTTCACGAAAAAAGGCACCACAAAGACGAGCATCTGTCATTGATATGTTAATGGCGTTGTTGTCTTTCGCTACGATTATTTACATTTTTGTTGATTACTTAGGCATTGTCAATCGTGCTGGTTTGCCTAACCTAAACGACCTGCTTTTTAGTATCCTTAGTGTGATTCTTGTGTTAGAGGGTGGACGTAGAGTTGTCGGTAACGGTTTGACAATATTGTCAGCTTTGTTTTTGCTTTACGCCTATTTTGGTCCGTACCTTCCACGAATTATTGCCCATCGAGGTTACAGTATTGAGGATATTGCAACCTATATGTATTTAACAACAGAGGGAATATTTGGGACTGCAATTGGGGTATCAGCAACATACATTTTCTTGTTTGTTTTATTTGGTGCATTTTTAAACCGGACAGGCATGGGGCAGTTATTTAATGATGCTGCGATGTCAATTTCCGGGCATACCTCGGGAGGACCAGCAAAAGTCGCGGTCATTTCAAGTGGTTTCCTAGGTTCTATTAACGGATCAGCAATCGCAAATGTGGTGACAACCGGTTCTTTTACCATTCCCTTAATGAAGCGGACAGGTTATTCGAAAAACTTTTCTGGAGCAGTGGAAGCGGCTGCATCTGTCGGTGGCCAGGTACTTCCGCCGGTAATGGGAGCGACTGCTTTTATAATGGCAGAAACTTTAGGAATGCCTTATGCAGAAATTGCCCTTGCAGCGATTCTTCCTGGGGTTCTCTATTACATGGGTGTCATCACGGTTGTACATCTACGGGCTAAAAAGCGAGGGCTAAAAGGTTTATCACGAGAAGAACTCCCAAAAATGAAGCAAGTCCTTAAAGAGCGGGGCCATTTGTTGATCCCATTGGCGATATTAATCTATATGTTATTTGGCGGCTTTACGCCAATTTACGCTGCGGCATGGGCGATTATTTCAACTGTCGTGATTGCCGCGTTTAGAGTTAAAACACGGTTAACTATCAAGAAAATTATTGGGGCATTAGAAGAGGGAACGCGTAGTGCGCTCGGTGTTGCCATGGCATGTGCAATGGTAGGAATAATTGTTGGTGTTGCATCGTTAACAGGCTTTGGACTAAAAATGACAACAGCAATTCTTATATTAGGGAATCATACATTGATATTAACATTGTTTTTTACCATGATTGCTTCCATTATTTTAGGTATGGGGATGCCTTCAATCCCAACATATATTATTACATCTTCTATGGCTGCACCTGCATTAATTCAGTTTGGTGTTGAACCATTTGTTTCGCATATGTTTGTGTTTTATTTTGGCATATTGGCAAACCTAACACCACCAGTTGCACTTGCTGCATTTGCAGGGGCAGGAATTTCCGGGGGTGATCCAAATCGAACGGGATTTATCTCATTAAAACTGGCAGCAGCTGGCATTTTAGTTCCCTACATTTTTGTTTATTCCCCCGAGCTGCTTATGCAAGGAACTAGTGTAGTTGGCATTATATGGGTAGCCATCACTGCCGCTCTAGGAATTATTGCCCTAGGAGCTGGGTTAGAGGGGTATTTAATGGGAACCATGTATTGGCTACTTAGAATTTTATCGATAGGCGGTGCGGTAACGTTAGTCATACCTGGATTGATTACGGACATGTTTGGTATTGGCTTGCTTATTGTCGTAATCATCGTACAGTTGTTTAATAAAAAACGTACGGTACTGGTAGAAGATAATGCGAGTGAATATAAGCTATCGTAATTCCTGAGTTTTTGTGTGTTAATTGGGAAAGAGATCCCACTCTAATGGTGTTCCTCCCAAGCCTTATCTATCTTATTGTTTACTAAATAAGTTTCCATATATAAGCAGTTTTTGATGCCGCCTATCAAATGCTGCTTTTTTATGAGCAAATTTAGTATCTGAGGTCACCGCATCACCCCCCAAACACTCCTCACAAAAAATTCCAGGAAACATTCCTTGTAAAACGCTTTCTTCTGTTTTATACTTTTACTAAATCGATTTACTAAACCGGTTTAGTTTATGAAAATAAATGTATGGATCAATTTTTTGATATAGGAGAAAGACAAATGAAAACGATTACGATTGCGGATGTGGCTGAACATGCCGGTGTTTCAAAAAGTACAGTGTCCCAGTATTTAAATCAACGTTACGATTACATGGGAGAAAAAACAAAGAAACGAATCGAACAAGCGATTGAAGAATTAGAATATAGCCCAAATATTATTGCCAGAAGCTTAAAGCAAAAATCGACGAGGACAATCGGCGTTATTGTGGCGAATATACTTCATGTGTTCTCAACGCAAGTAATACGGGCAATTGAGGACTTTTGTAATGAATCCAATTTCCACGTAATTGTTTGTAACGCTGATGATGATCCTTCTAAAGAAAAGCGGTATATCGATATGTTACGTGCAAAACAGGTGGACGGAATCATTGCTTTTCCAACAGGTGGAAATGTTGCCTTGTACAACGAATTAATAACGGATAATTACCCGGTCGTATTTATGGATCGTATTATTCCAGAAGTCGAGATTCCAACTATTTTGCTTGATAATGAAAAGGCTTCATCGTTGGCAGTAGATCAATTTATAGGAAATGGTTATCGGAAAATCGGGATGGTTTCCCCGCCGATTACTCCGTGGGTAACACCTAGGTTAGAACGAATTGATGGTTTTAAAAAAGCATTACAAGCACATGCCATTCCTTTTCAACCTAGCTATCTAATAAGCGGAAAAATAGGGGAACTTGGAGAAAAGATACATGAAATGCTAACGCAAAGCGATCCTCCAGAAGCACTTGTGGCCCTAAATGATCGTGTGTTATTTGAAATACTAACGTACACGAAAGAGCACCAGATAAACATACCAGAGGACTTAGCCTTAATTGGCATTGATGATGTTTCTTTTGCAGGTTTTTACAATCCAACATTAACAACCATTGCACAGCCGGCATTTCAGATGGGGAAGAAAGCCGCAGCATTGTTACTTAATCGAATAAAGGATAAAAATAGTGTGGATGATCAAAAGGTGTATCGCTTTGAACCAGAATTAATCAAACGCGAATCTTGTTAAAAATAGAGTAAAGGTGGAATTTATATGAAGAACATCATAGATACAGTAGCAAGTGAAGTGACAGGAGTTTTAAAACAAGTGGATGCTGATGAAGCAATTGATCTGGCAAAAAGAATTCAACGTGCTAGGCGGATTTTTGTCGCTGGAACAGGTAGATCAGGGTTAATCGGTAAAGTATTTGCTATGCGACTTATGCATAGTGGATTCCCAATTTACGTTGTTGGCGAAACCATCACACCGAGTATTGAAACTGGTGATTTGCTGTTGGTTATTTCAGGATCAGGAAGTACTGGAACGTTAAAACAATTTGCGATGAAAGCAAAAGAAATTGATGCGGATGTTGCTTTAGTGACAACGAATCCCGATTCTGCGATTGGACAAGTAAGTGATTGCTATGTGCGGATTCCCGCTGCAACAAAAAAACGTCTTGAGACAGAGCCAAAGACGATTCAACCGTTGGGAAGTCAATTTGATCAATCTGCACATTTGCTTTTGGATGCTATTGTTGTTTATCTTTTGCAGCATTCGGAAGGAAATGACAATTCAAGTTTAAATCAAAAACATGCAAATTTAGAATAAACAAGGGGCGGGTTACAATGACAACGATTGAAGTAATTAAGCAAAATAAAATTGTAGCGGTTATTCGTCATGCGAATGAACAAACGATTGTTCCGGTGCTTGAAGCTTTATCTGAAGGTGGCGTGCGGGTGGTTGAAATAACTGCTGAGACGTCAAATGTGGAAAAAGTGATTCGAACAGCAGTCAAGCATGGACCAGGTGATGTTTGTATTGGTGCAGGTACGGTACTGGATCCAGAAACAGCTAGAACAGTGATGCTGGCTGGTGCAACGTTTATTGTATCGCCAACATTAAATACAGACACATTGACCTTAACGAACCGCTACGACGTATTAAACATTCCTGGTGTTTTTTCACCAACGGAAATTGTGACGGCATATGAGCATGGGGCAAAAATGGTTAAAGTTTTCCCGGCAAATGCATTAGGGCCGAATTATATTAAAAATATTTTAGGACCGCTTCAACAAGTGCAAGCGATGGTAACTGGCGGAATCAATTTAGAAAATATGAATGACTACCTGAAAAATGGCAGTGTCGCAGTTGGAATTGGCAGTAGCCTTGTAAATGTAAACAAGCTCAAGACAGATGAAGATTACCGACTATTAACTGTTAAGGCACAAGAATATGTAGCCAAACTCAGCGAACTCAAAGCATAGTTTATTGCTGAAGAAGGGAGATTTATAATAATGGGGAAAATTAAATGCGCTTTCATTCTGTTGGTATTGGCATCTGTTGCTGTTATGACATCTTGTTCACAACAAGTCGATCCGGATGGGGATGGCAAGATTAAAATAATTGCTGCACATAACCAAACATCACCTGATAGTCCTTACCAAGCGGGGATGCTGAAATTTAAAGAGGTTGCGGAAGAAGAATCGAATGGATCAATTGAAGTCGAAGTTCATGCAGGTACGATCGGTACGGAAGAATCAGAGCTAGTGGAAAAACTTCAATTGGGTGCTGCCGATGTTGTTTTGGTATCACCAGGATTTATGACACAAACAGGGATAAGAGAAGTTGATTTATTTTCAGCCCCCTACCTCTTTGACAGTTATGATCATTGGTTACGCGTTGTTGATGGAAAAGTAGGGAAGGAAATGGGCACCGTTATAAATCAGAAGTCGGATAATTCTTTTAAACTATTGGGATATTGGACGGCTGGTGTTAGACATTTTTATGGAAAAAAACCACTTGAATCGATTGATGATTTAAAAGGGATATCTATTCGCACGCAAACATCTGGGGTAATAGGAGATTTTTGGGAAGCAACTGGAGCTATTCCATCCTCGATTTCATGGGGAGAACTTTATCAAGGATTACAGCAGGATGTTGTCGACTCATCAGAAAACGCTTACCCATTTTTTGTTCAGCAAGCACACCATACGACACCAAATGGAAAATATATTACGGAAACGGCACACGACTTTACAACTCGGTTTCTGTTAATAAATGGAAAGAAATTTGATAAGTATTCTAAGAAACATCAAGAGATTATTTTAGATGCAGCTGAGGAATCGGTCAAAGCAGAACGAGAAGCAACAAATAAACAAGAAGTGGAATATAAAGAAAAGGCAATTGAAGAGGGGGCCATCGTGAATGAGATTGATAGACAACCATTCATTGACATCGCCAAACCAATTCAAGATGACTTTGCAAAAGAAATTGGTGTAGAAGGAATGCTTGAAGATATCAGGGAACTAAAGTAACTAGGGAGGTTTAAGCCATCATGAAGCGTTTTGTAAACGCACTTGAAAAAGTGCAAATCACTGTGGGTTTATTGTTTTTATGCCTTTTCTTTTTGGTGATTCTATTGCAAATAGTAACAAGATATATGGGAATCTCGGTTATCTGGACAGAAGAAGTGGCAAATTATTCATTTATATGGGCTGTCTTTATGGGCGCCGCTGTTATGGTCAACCGTAGAGAACATTTTAATTTTGATTTATTACAAAGGAAATTAAAAGGAAAAGGGAAGGTATCGTTAAATATCTTCAATGACATCGTGCTTATTCTATTTAATATTGTTATTTTTCTATTAGGTATTCAAATTGTTAACGAATTCTGGAACTATACGTGGGCAACTATTCCGGAAATGAAGATGGGATATATCTGGATTGCAATCCCAATTATGGCGATAACGATGATTATTTATTCGGCAGCACATTTAATGCAGCACGTGAAGATGGTCACCGATAAGGAGGTAAGGGGCTAATGGGTTTTCTATTAATAGGACTATTCATCGTTTTAATGTTGATTGGTGTTCCCATTGCATTTGTAATTGGAATTGTTGCTTTAATAGGTATTTTTGGTATCCCGTACACACCAGAAGCAACCGTTGCAATGAAGATGGTAAACGGACTAGATTCGTTTGTGCTTTTGGCTGTACCGTTGTTCATTTTAGCTGCTAATTTGATGAACTCAGGGAAAATTTCTGAGAAGTTAATTGATCTTGCCTTGGCAATTGTTGGTCCGATCCGCGGTGGGTTAGCGCATGCAAATATTCTTGTATCGATGATGTTTGCAGGAGTGTCGGGAGCTTCGCAGGCCGATGCGGCAGGTGTTGGAAAAATTCTTATACCGAGCATGGTGAAAAAAGGATATGACAAAGAGACTGCTGTCGCCGTTACAGCTGCATCGTCAACAATTGGCGTTGTCATTCCACCTAGTATTCCGATGATTATCTTTGCTGGATTGACGAATGCCTCCATCGGTGCATTATTTCTTGGCGGAATTATCCCAGGCATTTTAATTGGGGTTGGGATGATGGTTTTCGTATATATTATTGCGGTGAAGCGAAATTATCCAAAAGCAGCTAGACCGGAATTTAAAAAATTTGCCAAGTTGTTTGTGGAATCGATTCCAGCTTTATTAACACCAATTATTATTATTGGCGGTATCATTTCCGGATTTTTTACAGCGACAGAGGCTGCAGCGGTAGCATCGTTGTATACGTTTTTGATTAGTATGTTCTACTATAAAACATTGAAAGTGAAAGATTTACCGAAAATATTGATGGACACGCTGGCTTTAAGTTCGCTTTCCTTGTTTGCGCTCGCAACAGCAAGTGCATTGGGTGAATTAATGAGCTATTATCAGCTTGGAACGATTGCACAAGAATTTTTTGCTAATCACGTTGGTGCAGAATGGTTATTCCTTGTTATTTTGATTGCATTCTTCCTTTTTGTTGGAACATTTATGGATGCGATTCCAGCGATGATTTTATTTGTACCAATTATTTTGCCAACTGCATTGGAATTTGGCATTGATCCGATCCATCTTGGTCTAGTTGTAGTTATGACATTAGCTATCGGACTTGCAACACCACCATATGGGTTAGTGTTATTACTATCAGCTAAAATTGGAAATCTATCAATTGAAAGATCCTTTAAAGCAGTGCTGCCATATCTTGCTATTATTTTGGTAGTATTGGTGTTTATAACATTTCTACCGGATCTTGCCTTTTCAATACCAAGATGGATTAATCCTGATTTGTTTTAGACCTGGTACTTCGTTAAGCTGATAAGAATAAGGAGTGAATTGCTGTTTTGTTAAATAAGGACAATGACAAACAATTAGCTGGTAAAGAAGCAGTAAAATTAGTAAAGGATGGCATGACAATTGGGTTGGGATCTGGTTCGACGGTAAATTGGCTGCTTCAGGCGTTAGGCGAGCGTGTACAGGCTGGTTTACAAATTAAAGGGATTCCGTCGTCACGGAAAACAGAGCGGTTAGCAAAAGAACATGGAATCCCATTAACCGACCTTTCTGAAACAACTCAAATTGACATAGCAATTGATGGTGCAGATGAAATAAGTCCTGATCTAACCCTTCTCAAAGGTGGAGGAGGATCACTAGTTAGGGAAAAAATTGTGGATGTGGCAGCTAACGAATTAATTATTATTGCTGACGGTTCAAAAGTTGTCTCCCAACTAGGGGAATTTCCCTTGCCGGTGGAAGTATTACCTTTTGGCTGGGAAGTAACGGAGGCAAACATTGCTGCATTGGACTGTACACCTACCTTACGAAAAGAAAAAAACAGTCCATTTATTTCGGACAATGGCAATTATATTCTTGATTGTAAATTTCCTTCTATTAAACAGCCAAGAGAACTTCATGAACAATTAAAGTTGATCGTTGGGGTTGTTGAAACAGGGTTATTTTGTGACATGACAGAAAAAGTAATTGTAGTAAAAAATGGACAAATCGAATGGTTAACGAAAAAAGATGCTCGGGGGAATAAAAATGAATGACGTAATTACGATTGGGGAAGCGATGATTGCATTTGATCCTGGTTCAACAGGTCCGATGAAATTTGTCAATACATTTGAAAAGAAAATTGGCGGGGCGGAATTAAATCTAGCTATTGGTTGTGCCCGACTTGGCTTAAAAGCTGGTTACATTAGCAAACTGGGAAATGATGAGTTTGGTAAGTATATCCAAACATTTGCCCGTGGGGAAGGGATCGATGTTTCACAGGTTGATCTTGTTGATGGGTACCCTACATCACTAAACTTTAAGGAAATAATGGAGGATGGAAGTGTTCGAACTTTTTATTATCGTGATAAGTCGCCAACACTAACCATGACTCCGAATGATTTAGATGAGACTTATTTCCAACAGGCAAAAATTCTGCATATCACTGGAATATTTCCAGCAATTGATGAGCAGAATATTGCCATTATGAACCGGTCGATTGAACTGGCAAAAAAACACGGGTTGAAAATATCTTTTGATCCAAATATCCGTTTACGCATGTGGAGCAAGGAAAAAGCGCGTGACGTATTATCGGATATTTTGCCTCAAGTCGATATCCTGCTTGCTGGGGATGAAGAAATGGAGATCATTATTGGCGAAAGTGAGCCAGAAGCAATTATTGAGAAAGCAAAGGAACTCGGTATCTCATTCATTGCGGTAAAACAGGGTGAGACAGGATCTGTTGGGTATTATAATGGAGAAATCGTGACAGCGCCAGCAGTCAAAGCGACTAAAGTGGTTGATACGGTTGGTGCAGGGGATGGATTTAATGCAGGAATTTTGTATGGTATTTTACAAGGTTGGCCATTAGCGAAAACAATGCACGTTGCCAATACGATAGGTTCGATGGTTGTAGGCGTAAAGGGTGATAATGAAGGTTTACCATATTATGAAGATGTTCAAGAAAAACTTGGGGAAAAAGAGCGGATTGAACGATAAATAGGGGGTGTTACCGTGGAATTACAATTAGCGTTAGATCGTTTAACAAGAGATGAATGCATACAAATCGTGAAGGAAACAGAACACGCGATTGATCGGATTGAAGTAGGTACTGGAGTAATTAAAGAATACGGAATGGCGATTGTTCGGGAAATGAAGGAGCTTTTCCCAAACAAGAAAATTGTCGCTGATATGAAAACTTGTGATGCGGGTAAACATGAAGCGCGCCAAGCATTTACAGGTGGGGCAGATATCACAACGGTAATGGCGTTTTCTTCGGATTTGACAATTAAAGATACACTTGATATTGCCAAACAAACAGGTAACCAAGTGATGATTGACTTATTAGAGGTACATGACAAAGAGCGAATCAAAGAATTACTAGATCTTGGAGTGGAGTCTGTAAGCCTTCATGTTGGGAAAGATAAACAAACAGAAGGAAACTTCAATACGGACCTATTTTCACTGGTGAAAGGGTTGGACGTTGACGTAACAGTTGCCGGAGGAATTAATTTGAACACGTTACCTGTGATTATTCTGGAAAAGCCTGATACTATCATTGTCGGAAGTGCAATAACAAAAGCAGAAAATCCTGGTGAAGTAGCAAGTGAAATGCGGAAATTAGTTCAAATGTGAGAACGGGACATAGGGACAGGTTGCTTGTCCCACCATTTATTTACAAAAAACGTAATGTATATGGAAAAATCTCTGCAGTGAGGTATGGGTTATTATCAAGTGTTTAAGATAGAACAAAGCACCATAGAGGGTGACGCCTCTACGGTGCTTTTATTTCTATCGTCCTTCACACACAATTGGGACAAGAAACCTGTCCGAGGCCACTGAAATAGTACCCTTTTTATAACGCACATTTCGGGATCTAAGCAGATTTTTTTTGATTTTCTCTATTTTTGTCGGTCCATTTCAAGATAATGGTAATAAAAATAGAATTAGACCCGTTTTTAGAGGATAGTATCTTCGCTATCCTCTTTAAATTAACTGCTAATGCAGTTAATTTTGCTTGTAATTCCATGCTTCTTAGACCGTACCCCCTGGCACGATCTAATCCGTGGAAATTCTTCATCTCACCATTTTTCCATTCTTGGCAAGACCTGTTCCGATATTTTTCTTTAAATTCATCCGTCTTTTGCTCTTGGCTGTATTCGTAAAATTCAGGGGTGTTTATCCCTATCTCTAAAATTCTACCAACAGTTTTACCCGAGAAGCATTGCTCCCTTAACGGACAATTTCTACAGGTTTCTCTATCAAAATAATATCGATAGGTTTCCTTTCCATCCTTTCTCTTTTTGTAGACTTTTCTCTCTGTTTTATTCCCCTGAGCACAGAACCATTCATCCGAATCTTTATTGTAACTGTATAATTCCTCATCAATTTTATAAGCCATCTCACTTACTGGTATGTATGGTTTCGCCCCAACTTCTTTTATTTTATCAAGGATTGGCTTTTTAAAATATGCTTTGTCACCGTAGACCTCATCTATAACTATTCCGCTTTTTCGTGTTTGTTCTAGTAACTCATTAAACATCGTTCCGTCAACATAGGCACCATCACGAACATTAACTGCCGTAATGATTCTGTCTTCTGTTGTAATCATAAATTCTGTTTTGTAGCCAAAGAAATGGGATGTTTTACTTTTGTGACCAACTCTTGCATCTTGGTCTACTAGTGAACGAACGCCTTTTTGTTCCAAAAATTTAGGGTCCTTCAGAATTTCCTTCGCCATGTTTAGCACTTCTTTTGTTTCTGGTGCACTTTCCACATCTACTGTTTTTTCTACATTCGCGATGGTTTCTTCAAGGTAGGATTTCATTGTTTTCTTGGCTTCTTTATGATCCTCTATTTCTTTATAGTCTGGTATTTCTTGATTTATCTTTTCAGGTACCTCACCGTTTTCTTTCTCAACGATTTTAAATAGCTTTTTTGCGAGATGCTTCATCACTCTTTCTACAGTACACTTAAAGGTGTTCGCTTCCGAGTGTGTTGTATCGATGCTTAATCCGGATCCTCCTAAAATGCCTTTTTCAACACTTTGTCCGATGCTTTCTGTGATGATATCATCGACCGTAAAATTCCCCTCTAATTTCTCTTTGCGGAATTTCGTCAAAAGGCTTGGATGTGGTAAGTCATCTTCTGGGTTAATGCCTAGAAAATACATGTGGGCAAGGTTCAGTGAAGCCTCTTCTATAATTCGCACATCCGATAAATCATAAAGGTATTGTAGTACTAAAAGTTTTACCATGAACTCTGGCTCTTTCGCTGGTCTACCATAATGTTTACAATAGGTTTTTTCGAGTAGTTCGTTGATAAAGCTAAAATCTACCTCATCGCGAAGTATTTTAAGTATATGATTTTCAGGAATTTTACTGTATAATACGGAATAGATGCTTAATTGCATATCTTTGTCTTTAAGCATGAAAATACCCCCAGTTTGGTTGATGGTTTCTTTGCAGTTCTATTATACCAAATTTTAGGGGTGTTTTTTTAGCTTTTATTAAATTATCGAATTTTCAGAGTGACTTTTTCAGTGGCCTCAACCTGTCCCCGCGTCCCAATCACTCTACAAAACTTGTATTCACAAATCCTGTGAAATCTGGCTTCTCCTTCAAAAACTTCAAATCATAGGAGGAGTTACCGAATTGTTGGATTACCTCTGGGTCCATATCGTAAACAAAATTGGTTCGCTTCCAGGCATTTTCCATTACATCATGCTCTATTTCCTGTCCAGTAATATCTGCAATTCCATTTATTGTGATCGTGATTGCTTCATCGGGATTTTCGTTTATATATTCAACTGCCTCTTTGTGGGCATCAATCAGTTTGGTTACAAGCTTCTGGTCATCTTCAGCCAATTCTGATGTGGTGACAAATACGGCAGCTGGCAGGTTTTTACCAAAAGAGATTTCATCTGAATCGACAACAACATTTGCATCTGCTTTTGCTTCCAAAACAGATCCCCATGGTTCTGGTGCTGTGGCAACGTCGACATTGCCACTTTCGAACATGGATTGATATTGTGCTGGCTTGCCTGTTACGTGTTTCATGCTTCCGCCAACACGGTCAGATGTAATCCCTCTTTCCTTCATGTATGTTTCAAACTGAACATCGTGTGTACAGCCAACTCGCGGGGAAATGAAGGTTTTTCCTTCGATATCTTTGACAGATTTTACGCCACTATCTTTACGTGAAACAATCACTGTTCCGCCAGTTGAAGATGCTGCTATTACTTGAACATCAACACCAGAAATGAAGTTATTCATCGCTGGACCCGGACCAACAAGCCCACCTTGGATTTCCCCTGTTGCCAAAGCTTTCATAAAAGTAGATCCATCTGGGAATGTACGATATTCCACATCGACATCTTCACCTAGATGTTTTTCATACATTTCTTTTTCTTTTGCTACCATTGCTGGTGCGTGATTAAGGTTTGGAAAATAACCGATAACGATTTTTTCCTTTTTGCTTCCGTCATCAGATGATGCTTGCGAATCATTGCCACATGCACCTAGAATGAGTAAAAAACTCATGAACAGAAAAACAATGCTTTTTTTCAAGATGATTACTCCTTTCTTTTTGAGAACAGCCTTTTATTATGCTGCTTCTTCCAATCCCCAGCGTTTTAGTACTTTATTTTCAATTCGTTGAAAAACAAATTGATCGACAACGGAGCCGATGACACCGATGATAATGATTATCCCAATTACGAGACTCATATTGTTAAAGTCGGATGCATAGCTGAGTGTGTATCCTAGTCCTGGGCCTGTGCTTAGTAATTCCGCGGCCATTAGTGCTCGCCAGCTAAATGCCCATGCTAGTCTCACACCTGTCACCGCATGTGGGATAGCTGCCGGGATGACAACTTTAAAAAATAAATCCATTCCCCTTGATCCCATTGTTCGTGCTGCTTTTAAATAAATTGGTGCGACATTTTTGATGCCAATCCGCATATTCATCGTCATGACAAACGTACCGCCAATAATGACGACAAAAATGATCGCTGTTTCGCCAAATCCAAACCAGATAATAGCAAGCGGCACCCAAACAATACTCGGAACACTTTGCAATGCTAGAATCATCGTCCCTAGCGTTTCGTCGGCTGTTTTAACTTTGGCAAGCAAAACGCCAAGGATAGTGCCAATCACTAATGAGATAGCAAGGCCGATAAGTAAATGACGGAAACTTGCTAGAATATCATACACAAGTGTCATGTCTCGGAGCCCATCATAAATGGATTCGGCAACAGATAATGGACTTGGTATCATCGATTCAGGCCAGAAACCGATTAGCACGACACCTTGCCAGATCAGGATGAGCGAAACGAAAAACAGTATACGTTTAATTGCTACCGGCATGTTGCAACTCCTCTTTCATCACGTTGTCTATTTCGGTTTTTAAAATAGCCATTACATCCTCTTCTAAATTAGCTATCTCTTTTTGTGGACGTGGCCGTTGTAAATCAACCTTGAAATCAGAAATGATGGTTCCCGGTCTTGCGCCCATAACAATGACACGATCCGATAGTTTGATAGCTTCACGAATGCTGTGTGTGACAAAAACAATTGTCTTTCTGTTAGCAAGCCAGATTTTTTCCAGTTCTTCTTGTAATACGTTTCTTGTCTGTTCATCCAGTGCACCGAATGGTTCATCCATTAACAGAAGCTTGGAATCCATCGCAAGTGCTCTAGCAATCGAGACACGCTGCTGCATCCCACCGGAAAGCTCGTGTGGATAATGGTCGGCAAACTGGCTGAGGTGGACCATTTTCAAAAAATGTGTGGCGGTGTCTGCTTGTTCTTTTTTCCCCATTCTTTTTCTGAGTGGAAACATCACATTTTCTTTGACCGACATCCAAGGAAAAAGCGCTGCCTCCTGGAAAACCATGCTTTTGTCTGGTCCTGGATCTTTTATTTCACTGTTGTCCAGAAGTACCGTGCCAGCAGTTGGTTTGGTCAGCCCAGCCGTAATCGAAAGAAGCGTTGATTTGCCGCAGCCAGAAGGTCCTAATAGGGAAACAAATTCTCCTTCTTCAATGGATAGATTAATATCATTTAATACCAATAACGGCTGCTCAGTTCCACGCTGAAATGATTTGGATATGTCATTTATTTTTAAAAACATAGCGATCACCTCCGTTTAATCCCTATAATTCCTATTAGTTTTATATGAATTATAGGTATTGTACCATGGTTATCTGTCTTTTCCAATAGGCGAATGACGGATAGCGAAGCGTAAATGGGATAAAAAAATCCTGGAAAGACCGGTATCTTTCCAGGTAGTTCTCTTTCATTATTTATTCTTTTTCTTCATTTTTCACTTCATTATTCAGTGCTTTAAATAATGCGATTACCATCAAAATCATCACAAAGGAAAACGGCAGTGCAGCAATAATAATGGTATTCTGAATCGCAGTTAATCCACCGACATACAGCAAAATAAGTGCAACAGCAGATTGAGCGATACCCCAGATAACTTTTACCTTATTCGGCGGTATGAGGGAACCATTTGTTGACTGCATACCCAGTACGAATGTTGCTGAATCTGCAGAGGTAATAAAGAATGATGCAATGAGCAATATTGCAATGACAGATAGGATGAGCGGTATTGGCAACTGATCAAACATGTTAAATAACACGAGCTCTGTTGAATATTGCGTCAAATCAACACCACTGTTCTGCACATTTCCTGCTGTCGTACCGAACACTGCATACCAGATCGAGATAAAAAAGGTCGGTACAACCATCACGCCGATTAGAAATTGACGGATCGTACGTCCACGTGATACACGAGCGATAAACATCCCGACAAATGGTGCCCAGGATATCCACCATGCCCAAAAGAAAATGGTCCAGCCGTCAAGCCATTCCCGATTATCACCTTCAAGGGGAGCAGATTGAAAACTCATTTCCACAATATGCTGCATATACCAACCGAATGTCTCGGTAAACATGTTTAAAATCAACAATGTTGGTCCAACGATCAACACGACAATTAGCAGTAATACAGCAAGTACCATGTTGGTATTGGATAAATATTTAATCCCTTTACTCAAACCGGTCCATGCTGAGATAAGAAATAAAATGGTGACGACAGCTATAATCAAAAATTGGGATGTAAACCCAATATCGACACCGAATAAATGGGAAAGCCCACCGTTAATTTGCACAGCACCGAAGCCAAGCGATGTGGCGACTCCGAAGACCGTGGCAAAAACAGCAAGTACATCAATCAAAATACCAAGTGGACCATTCATTTTGTTGCCGAACAATGGCTTCAATGTTGCGGAAATTAAACCAGGTTCTCCTTTGCGAAATTGAAAAAATGCCAAGGCCAAAGCAATAATGCCATACATCGCCCAAACATGAACACCCCAGTGTAGATAGGAGTATGCGAGTCCTTGCTTGAATGCAGCTTCCGAACCAACTTCCGCTGAAGGAGAGTCAACAGCATAGTTGAATAGTGGTTCAGCGGCTCCGTAAAAAACTAAACCGATTCCCATTCCTGCTGAGAACAACATAGCTATCCATGTTGGCGTAGAGAAATCCGGCTTTTCATTGTCCTTTCCGAGACGAATTTTTCCATATGGACTAATTGAAATGATAACAGATAGGATAACCAAAGCGGACATGAGCAGTAAGTAATACCACCCAAATGATGTAGAAACGAATGCTTTTATGTTACCAGATATCGTTTCGAATTGTTCTGGAAACGTTGCACCGAAGATAACCGTTAATACAACTAAAAGTAATGTGATATAAAAAACTCTTGAAACTTTCTTCATGAAGCCCCCTTGAATATTTTGACATTATGAAATTAACATTACCAAACCTCAACATGCAATGCAATTTTCAGAAATGCGTTTATCTTAAATGTTTATATATATGTTGGTGCTGTTATGCTAGGAAATCCCAGAAATAGCCATGACAGGTGACCGAAAACGTGATAAAGTAGAAACATAACAAAAAAAGAAATCTGCATATGTTGCAGGAGAGGTTCGAAATTCCATCCCTCGATAAAAAACTAAGGAGTCGAAAACAACACGCTGCTTAGTGTTGTTTTTTTGATGGAAAAATTGTTGAAGCTCTTCTTTTTGAGATGCAAAAGAGAGGGGAAATGAAAATGAATAATAATAAGGCAGTTGTGGTGTTTAGCGGTGGGCAAGATAGTACGACATGCTTGTTCTGGGCTAAGGAAAAGTTTGAACATGTGGAGGCTGTTACATTTCAATATGGACAGCGGCATATTGAAGAATTGGAGTGTGCTAAGGAAATTTGCCAAACGCTAGAAGTGCCACACCATGAATTGGATATGTCACTATTAAATCAATTAGCGCCGAATGCACTGACAAGGAATGATATTGCAATTACTGAAGGGGAAGGCTTGCCATCAACGTTTGTGCCGGGCAGAAATTTACTGTTCTTTTCTTTTGCGGCCGTTTTAGCTAAACAAATCGGCGCCAAACATATTATTACAGGGGTGAGCGAAACTGACTTCAGTGGTTACCCAGATTGCCGTGATGGCTTTGTGAAGTCATTGAATGTGACCTTGAATTTAGCAATGGATGATCAATTTGTGATACACACGCCGTTGATGTGGCGGGACAAATCAGAAGTGTGGGAATTAAGTGATGACCTAGGCGCCTTTGAATTTGTCAAAGAGCATACACTGACTTGTTACAACGGTGTGAAGGGAAGCGGCTGTGGAGAATGCCCGTCATGTAAGTTACGCCAACGAGGACTTGAGCAATATGAAAATAGACGGGAAGGGGAGATTGCCAAATGATGCAGCAAATTTATCCCGTTCCAAACCATGATTATTCGTATGAATTAAATAAGGACTTTCACTTTGCAGCGGCACATTATATACCAAGTGCAGATGCTGGCAAATGTCAGCATACACATGGGCATACGTATTTTGCCAATATCACAATTGGCGGCGATAAGCTAGATGATTTAGGTTTTTTGGTAAATTTTAAACAGATCAAAAACATCATTCACAAACGGTTTGACCATGGAACATTGAATGATGATCCTGCTTTTTCTAACGAGCAGCCGGAAAAATTTCCAACGACGGAGATTGTCGCTCAAACGATTTATGACATCATCGAAGACCATTTGAAAACATTGCCTAATCGGCCAGTATGCTTACAAGTTTTTCTACGTGAAACACCAACAAGCTACTGCATCTACCGTCCAAAGGGGGATGATGTTAAATGAAGCTGCCAGTACTAGAAATATTCGGGCCGACAATTCAGGGAGAGGGAATGGTAATCGGGCAAAAAACAATGTTTGTCCGGACCGCGGGCTGCGACTATTCTTGCTCCTGGTGTGATTCTAAGTTCACGTGGGATGGATCAGAAAAGGAAAACATCCAAATGATGGAGCCGGAAGATATTTGGGAGGCATTACAGGAACAAGCAGGCGGACGTTTTGGCCATGTAACCATTTCTGGTGGGAATCCCGCATTGCTTGCAGGGTTAGATAAACTTGTTGATCTGCTTCATGACCAGCAAATAAAAATCGCACTTGAGACACAAGGAAGCAAGTGGCAGCCATGGTTCGTAAAGATTGATGAGCTGACCCTTTCGCCAAAACCACCAAGTTCTGGAATGCGGACAAATTTTGACATACTTGATTCCATTATTGATTCTTTAACATTGCATCAGCAGGGATCATTCAGTTTAAAAGTTGTTATTTTTGATCAAGCAGATTTAGACTATGCAACTAGGCTTCATCAAAGCTATCCAGATGTTCCAATATTTTTGCAAGTAGGAAATGATGACACCGCAAACGCTGACGATGGGAAGTTGCTTGAGCATTTGCTGCACCGGTATGAATGGTTGATTGAATTGGTAATGAATAGCGACGTGCTGAAAGATGTACGCGTTTTGCCACAACTGCATACGTATTTGTGGGGGAATATGCGGGGAGTTTGATTGGGTGGTAAGCACGCGCGGCGGTGGTCGGTATCGGCGCGAGAGCAGAAACATCGGCGCGAGCGCGGAAACATCAGCCCGAGAGCAGGAACATCGGCGCGAGAGCAGAAACATCGGCGCGAGAGCAGAAACATCGGCGCGAGCGCGGAAACATCAGCCCGAGAGCAGGAACATCGGCGCGAGAGCAGAAACATCAGCCCGAGAGCAGAAACATCGGCGCGAGAGCAGAAACATCAGCCCGAGAGCAGAAACATCGGCGCGAGCGCGGAAACATCAGCCCGAGAGCAGAAACATCGGCGCGAGAGCAGAAACATCAGCCCGAGAGCAGAAACATCGGCGCGAGCGCAGAAACATCAGCCCGAGAGCAGAAACATCGGCGCGAGCGCGGAAACATCGTCCCGAGCGCGGAAACATCGGCGCGAGGACGAAAACATCGGCGCGAGAACCAAATCATCATCCAACAAAAGCCAGAACATTGTCACATATTGTCTAATTTTCCCTGTTCTAGTGGTTGAAAATGGTGTATACTAAAAATTGTTAAATTAAATATACATAGAAGATTGGGTGTCTTTTTCAATAAAGACTTAATAGGGAAGTTGGTGAAACTCCAACGCGGTCCCGCCACTGTAAATGGTTGTAGCCTGTACAAACCACTGTGTACACGATGTATATGGGAAGGAACAGGAAACGATAACCATGAGCCAGGAGACCTGCCCGAATCTGATATGCCAGTAAACCTACGAGGATAGGGAGGTGTATGGTCGATCGGTAGAAGCTTGTGGTTTATTCTATACGCTTAGAGCGGAGTCCATTGTAAACATCTCTTGTTGTAGAGGTGTTTTTTTGTTTTATAGGTTGTTTTGAAAATGGAAGGCAGTTTATTTTAAATTTGTTTTTAATCAATAACTTCTTGAATGCGCTTTAATAAGAGTAGGAAAACAGGAGGAAAAAGAAATGAAATTGAAAAAAATACAGTTACTATTACTGATGATGATCATGTTTATCGGAATATTGGCGGGCTGCGGCGCCTCAGAGGATGATGCCGAAAAAGATAACAACAGTAATGAAGATGCGAAAACAGAACAGACAGAGGAAGCCAATTTTCCTGTAACCGTTACAGATGGAACTGGTGAAGAGTTAACAATTGAGGAAAAACCAGAACGCATTGTGTCGGTGTTGCCAAGTAATACGGAAATTGCCTTTGCATTAGGCCTTGGTGACCAAATTGTCGGAGTTTCCGATCACGACAATTATCCGGAAGAAGCGGCGGAAAAAGAAAAAATCGGTGGTTTGGAATTGAATGTCGAAAAAATCCTTGCACTTGACCCGCAATTGGTTTTGGCGGATCAAACAAATGATGAGAAGGCACTGAAACAGATTGAAGAGTCAGGAATTCCAGTATTAACTGTTGGGGAAGCAACTGATTTTGAGGGAGTCTATGAAACTATTGAATTGATTGGAAAAGCAACTGGAGCACAGGAAAAAGCAGATCAAGTTATTGGTGATATGAAAGATAAATTGACAGCACTTGAAGAAAAGGCGAACACGATTAAGGAGGATGAACGGAAAAAGGTATATATGGAAATATCACCTTCTCCAGAGATTTTTACCGCGGGAAAAAATACATTTATGGATGAACTATTATCTGTTATAAATGCTGACAATGCCGCTGTAGATCAGGATGGTTGGGTTAAAATGAATGAAGAATCCGTTATTTCCATGAATCCGGACGTTGTGATTACGACATATGGATCGTATGTGGATGATCCAGTTGCTGAAGTAACCGGACGAGAAGGCTGGGAGGACATCACGGCAGTTAAAAACGAGCAGATCTATGATGTAAATGCTGATCTTGTTAATCGTCCAGGCCCTCGTTTGGTTGAGGGAGCGGAGGAACTTGGTAAGGCGATCTATCCAGATGTTTTCAAAGACTAAAAAAATAAGTGCCTATCCCATCTTGTTGCTGGTTTTGATCGTAGCTGTATTGATGGGGGTCTCCATTGGCACGGTAAAAGTTCCAATCGAGGCTATTTTGAGGATCTTATTTGCCTCGATTACACAGACATCTATACCGGATTCAGTAGACACGATGTATGAAAATATTGTGATGGACATTCGGATGCCGCGTGTCATTCTATCAGGCATTGTTGGTGCATCACTCTCCATTGCTGGGGCAGCTTTTCAGGGGTTATTGCGGAATCCCTTGGCTGACCCCTATACCCTTGGCGTATCATCCGGGGCCAGTGTTGGTGCGGTACTGACGATCTTTTTTAATCTGTCCTTGCCGTTTCTTGGTTTGTACACATTACCTGTTTTAAGCATTATTGCATCGTTTTTTACTATTTTCATTGTGTTATTTTTTGCGAAACGTGTGGATCGAACAATGCGAGTGGAGACAATTATTTTAACCGGGGTCATTTTTAGTTCGTTTCTTGGAGCTTTGATTTCGTTAATGATTGCCCTGACTGGTGAGGAACTAAGGCAAATTATCGGCTGGTTACTTGGCAGTGTATCGATGCGTGGCTGGGACTATGTTGGGATCATCGTGCCGTTTTTTGCGGTTGGATCGGCGATTCTGATGATGCATGCGACAGAATTGAATGCGATGTCATTTGGTGAAGATCAAGCAAAACATCTAGGTGTCAATGTTGAGCGCAAAAAAATGAACATTCTTATTGCCGGGTCTATTTTAACGGGTGCGTCTGTTGCAGTATCTGGAACGATTGGATTTGTTGGCCTAGTTATCCCGCATTTTATTCGAATTATTTGGGGGCCTGACCACAAGCATTTACTACCGTTATCAGCTTTGGCTGGTTCCGGCTTTCTGATTCTGGCTGATCTGGTTTCCCGAACTATCATTGCACCATCTGAATTGCCGATTGGCGTTATTACTGCTTTAATTGGTGCACCAATTTTTGCGGTTATTTTAATGAGGCAACGGCTGAAAGGGAGAGGGTAATATGATCGATGTCTTACATGTTTCCGGCGGATATTCAAATGAAGCTATTCTAAAGGATGTTTCCTTCCGTGTAAACAAGGGGGAATTCTTTGGCATTATTGGCCCGAATGGCAGTGGTAAAACAACATTGCTGAAAATGATGAGTGGTATTTTGCCAATCAAGTCTGGTGAGATTACATTGAATGGGGAGTCGGTTTCGTCCTATTCGGTCAAAGATTTTGCAAAATGGATGGCTGTTTTGCCTCAGCATACGTCGCAAACATTTAGTTATACCGTGAAAGAGACGGTCTCACTCGGTAGATATGTCCATCAAAAAGGGCTGTTTCAGTCGTCTTCCGAGGAAGATGAACGGGTTGTGCAGGAAGTGATGAAGCAAACCGGTGTTGATCATTACCAGGATGACTTGCTTGATAGGCTTTCTGGTGGGGAACGCCAGCGTGTTTATTTAGCCCAAGCCTTGGCCCAGAATCCGCAAATTCTACTATTGGATGAACCGACTAATCACCTTGATCTAGCTTTTCAAAAGGAATTGCTAGATCTATTGAAAAAGTGGACCAATGAGAAACAGTTAACGGTCGTGTCGATTTTTCATGATTTGAATTTGGCTAGTTTGTATTGTGATCGGTTATTGATGTTGCATCAAGGCGGCATAAAAACTTGTGATCAACCAGATGAAGTATTGAAGGCGGAAAAGGTACAGGAGGTTTATGAAACTCGGATTGAAAAATATCCCCATCCGAAAATTCCCAAACCGCAGATTATGTTGGTTCCTGAAAAACAGGACAGTAAGAAAGAGGTACCGCTAATTAAAGAAGATTTTTTGCGAGTTAGCAAGGAAATGATTCATTTGCAATCACCTATCCCGCTAAAAACATTGTCCTCTGGTGTAACTGGTTCAGGAATGGGGTGGCACCGGTCATTTGTGAATCGCCATGTTGGAAAAGATTATAATTGTGACGACCATAAACAAGATATGATCGACTATTTAACTGATCATGGTTTTGAACCGAATGAAACGGTTGGCATGATGACAGCGGTTGACTTAAAAGATGTCTCCTATCAGTTTTTGGAAATGGATGGATGTTCTATATTTGTGGTTGTGACTGCTGGAACTGGAAATGCGGTTGATGTAGCTTTCGGGGAAAAGCATGGTTTTACGCAATCACCAGGAACGATTAATACATGGGTATTTGTGAATGGAAAACTGACAGACGAGGCGTTTATCCAGTGTATTATGACGGCAACCGAAGCAAAGGTAAAAGCACTTCGGGAGGAATCGATTTTGGATCAAATTACCGAAACATATGCAACAGGGACATCAACAGATAGTATGCTAATTGCTGCAACACAAAAGGGGCCTGAAATTTCCTTTGGCGGTTCGATCACTCCATTAGGAAGCCTTGTTGGCAAAGGCGTTTTCGCTTGTACGAAACAAGCACTACAGCATTATGTAGCAAGGAAAAACCCCAAATGATTTACCATTTTGCAGCTATTGGTCTCGCATATATCGTTGATTGGCTTGTTGGTGATCCGGAAAATTGGCCACATCCAGTGAAAGGTTTTGGTCGGCTTATTTCTTATTTAGATAGAAGAATGAATAAGGGAAGCTATCGAAAATCGAAGGGGCTTTTAATGGTCGTGATTGTTGTCAGCATTGTACTTGGTCTAAGTCTCTTACTTGTGACCTGTTGTTATCAATTGCCCCCTCTAGTCGGGATGATGATGGAGGCTGTATTGATTGCGACAACCATTTCGCAAAATAATTTAGCAAAAGCAGCAATGAACGTATATCATCCGTTGGAATCAGGGGATCTGGCAAATGCTCGAATGAAACTCTCTTATATTGTTGGGCGCGATACGGAGCGCTTAGCAGAAGGAGAAATTACGAGAGGCACAGTTGAGACCGTCTCGGAAAATACGAGTGATGGCATAACAGCTCCATTCTTTTGGAGTTTTATTGGTGGTGCACCATTGGCACTTGTTTATCGGGCGGTGAATACGTGTGACTCGATGGTCGGTTATAAAAATGCTACCTATCAGGAATTTGGTTGGGCTTCTGCCAGACTTGATGATTTACTTAACTGGATCCCAGCCAGGTTAACGGCCTTCATAATGATGGTTGCCCAACGACCAAAGCACACCACTTTTCAAAATGCTTGGTCGATCCTGTTTCGTGATGCAAGGAAACATAATAGTCCTAATAGTGGCTGGGGAGAAGCAGCGGTTGCTTCTTTATTAGGAATTCAACTTGGCGGAACCAATTATTATCAGGGGAAAAAATCGGCTTCCCAGAAGATGGGGGATTTTCACGTTCCATTACAGCCTAAACATATTTCGCAAACCATTACGCTAATGCGGAGAACCGTTTTCCTATTCTTGGTATGCTTTATGATTGGAGGAATCACAATTGAATTGGCCACAACATGGATCTAATCCGAATTATGTATATGAATATATGGGACTACCAATGCCTAAAGCGGTCATTGACTTTAGTGTGAATCTAAATCCACTCGGTTCACCCGCAGGAATAGAGCGAAAATGGTCTTCCTGGTTTGCGGCAGTGGATGACTATCCTGATCCAACTGGAAAGGAATTAGTAGAACGTATTGCGGAAAAAGAACAGTTGCCAATGGAATCCATTTTGCTTGGAAATGGGGCAGCGGAAATCATTGCATTACTGGCTAGAATGTTTGCAGGTAAACGGGTGCTGCTAATTCAGCCTACTTTTTCCGAATATGAACGCACGTGTGCAGCATATGGTTGTTCGGTTTCCTACGTGACATTGACGGAGGGAAAATGGGAGTTACAACCAGACGAACTGGAAGCTGAGTTAGCTGCAGCTGATGTGCTGTTTCTTTGTCATCCAAACAATCCGACTGGAATCATCTATTCAGAAGATTTTCTAGTTAAAATTCTAAAGGCTTGCCGGAAGCATGATTGCTATCTGGTTATGGATGAAGCTTTTTATGACTTTTTAGCAGAGCCAATAACGATGGCACCAATGATCAATGATTTCCCTAATTTAGCTGTTATTCGGTCATTAACAAAAATGTATGCAATTGCTGGTTTGCGACTGGGCTATCTGCTTGCTGCTCCTGAGGTTATTGAAAAACTTGAAGCCTACCAACCACATTGGAGTGTAAATGCACTGGCAATGCTGGCTGGAAAGGAATGTCTTTTAGCCGAAGATTATGGGTATCGTACACGCACATTTATTTCTACTGAGCGTAAAAAGATGGTGCATTCATTAAGGGGTCAGGGTTATCTTGTTTCCGATAGCAAGGTGAATTTTTACTTGCTTCGGGATCCGGAGCTAGATGATCAACTGCCATTGTTTTTATTTTTATTAAAAAGAGGGATCGTTGCCAGACATACTGCAAATTACCATGGGCTACATGGACGATGGTTGAGATTTGCCATTAAACAAACGGAAGAGAATGACATCCTTATGGAGGCATTAACAGCATGGAAGAACAAGGATTGATTTTCATTACAGGTGGTGCTAGAAGTGGAAAAAGTACCTTTGCGGAAGGGTATGCTGCATCACTTGCCGAAAAAATGGACGGGAACCTGCATTACATAGCGACTTCTAAACCGACAGATCGTGAAATGAAAGAAAGAATTGCCCGTCACCAGCGGCAGCGTCAGGAAAGCGGGCTTCATTGGAAAACGACGGAATGTCCGGTAGATTTACATACAATGGTCGATGTTTTGCAGCAACATGATATTGTCTTGCTTGATTGTTTAACTGTTTTGCTGACGAATGAATTGTTTCGGGAGGGATTTTCGGAAAATTCCCTGAAACAAGCGGATGATCAAGAAACAGTTATGCAAACGATCTGGCAAGGGATGGAGGCAATTAGGACGCATGCAAAAACACTTTTAATCGTTTCGAACGAAGTATTACATGAACCGATGCTAGACAGCGCACTCGTTCATGTGTATTGCAGACTGCTTGGGAAACTACACCAGCAAATTGTCGAGGATGCAACGGAGGCTTACTTGGTGGAAACAGGCGTCCCGATCGCTATGAAGGGAGCGAATGTCAGGTGAAAGGCGTGATGATTCAAGGCACAGCATCTAATGTAGGTAAAAGTTTGCTTGTAACAGCAATCTGTCGGATCTTAGCTAATGAAGGGTATACTGTTGCACCTTTTAAATCCCAGAACATGTCCAATTACACGTATTTTTTGAAGGATGGAGCGGAAATTTCACGGTCTCAAGCGTTACAGGCAGAGGCAGCAAAACAAGAACCAACCATTTGGATGAATCCGATTATGCTGAAACCACGTTCTGATTTGCAAGCAGAGGTGGTTTTGCTTGGGAAGCCGGCAAACACGTTGTCTGGGCGGGATTATCGGGATACTTTTTATGAAACGGGTTTGGAAGTCATTCACAAATCATTGACCAAACTAAGTAATGATTATGATGTCGTTGTAATGGAAGGTGCCGGGAGTCCGGTTGAGCTTAATTTAAAGGATAAAGAACTGGTTAACATGAAGGTGGCGGAAATCGCCGATGTACCCGTCCTCCTTGTTGCGGATATTGATAGGGGAGGGGTATTTGCCAGTATTGTGGGCACCTTAGAATTATTGCATCCAGAAGAAAGAGCACGTGTAAAGGGGATTATCATTAATAAGTTTCGTGGTGATCCGGCACTATTTGCGGATGGTATTCGCTGGATGGAAGAAAAAACCGGGATCCCTGTGTTGGGGCTTTTACCCCATGTGGAACATTTGATAGAAGCAGAAGATTCACTATCTGATCAGCAAACTACGCCTAAAGCAGCAAATTCGATAACGGACAATAAATATGATGATTTGGCAGAAAAATTAAAAGCGCATCTGGATTGGCACCAAATAATTACCATTCTAAAACGGTGGAACACACAATGAAATCATATGTAAATGGATTAATTATTACGATACAATTTTTTAGTATTTTGCCAATCCACCAAGAAGTTCCAATGACAGCTAAAAATTTGGAACGGGCAATTAGAATGTTTCCCTTATTTGGTCTGCTAATGGGGCTTACGTATGGTGGCTCGTTGTACGGTCTTACCGAGTGGACGCTCTTTTCACCGCTCGCGATTGCATTTTTCATTTGGTTGCTGCCGATTATTCTAACTGGTGGGATCCACCTTGATGGTTGGATGGATGCTAGTGACGCATTTTTCTCCTATCGTGATCAGACGAAACGGCTTGAAATTATGAATGACCCGAGAATCGGTGCGTTCGGTGTGCTAAGTGTCATCGTGTTACTTAGTGCCAAATTTCTATTTATCTATGAAATCATGCTTGGACTCAAGTTTCATTCTATTGTTCTGATCATTTTTGTACCGTTTTTTAGCAGAATAGTAATGGGAATGATGCTCGCATTAGTACATCCCGCCAAAGAAACGGGGCTCGGACATTTATTTCAGCAATCTTGTAAGCGCTCAACGTTATGGAGCTATTTTATTTACCTTATCCTATTTACCTTTATAGGTTGGTTTACGGGTATACCAATCTTGTTGATGGTTATGGGGATGTTTCTCGTTGCGCTTATGCTTTTTCTAGTTATCCGCAAAAAAGTTCGTAAATGGTTTGGTGGCATAACTGGAGATGTTGTTGGCGCATCAATGGAAGGGGTGGAAGTCTGCTTATGGATGATGATTTGGCTATTACATTATTACGGCATGGGATGACAACCGCGAATCAAAAGGGAACATATATTGGCTGGACGGATACGCCTTTGAGTACTAAAGGGTGTAACGATCTTTGTATAAACCTACCAAAACAGGATCTAATATTTTCTAGTGATTTAACCCGTTGTCTGGAAACAGCAGCAATTCTATTTCCCAGTCAGCCTGTCCAGGCATTGAAGGAAATGAGAGAAATGAACTTTGGTGCTTGGGAAGGCAAAACATATGATCAACTAAAACATCTGCCAGCATATCGACATTGGCTTGACAACCCATATACAGCGAGTCCTGACGGTGGTGAGTCTTTTGCAGCATTTGGTGACAGAATACGTACGGGATTTACCATGGTAAAAAAACAGATTCTCGATTCAGATGCTAAAGATAGTGCTATTGTGACTCACGGCGGTGTTATTCGCTATTTATTGTCTGTTTTCTCAGGGCAAAACAGGTCCTTTTTTGAATGGAAAATCCCTTATGGCGGGGGTTACCGGTTGTGTTGGTTAAAGGATGATTTTAGGAGGGAAAAAGCATGCACATTGTTACAGGCGGTGCCTACAATGGAAAATCCGCGTGGGTGAGGAAATTTTACCAGCTTGACAATGTCTCAAATTGGCACTGGATAGCTGCTTACGATGAAACATGCCCGAAAGATTTGGCTGCATTTGGACAGGATTTAATCGTCTTAAATGGTGTTGAGCATTGGGTGTACAAATGGTCGGAAACGCAAAGTATAAGCGAAATTCGAGATTTTGGACGGGCTATCATAAGCAATTGGGTAAATTGGGAAGATGAAAAAGCTTGCCGGAAACTCGTGGTCATTGGATCTGATATCTCCAAAGGAATCGTGCCAATGGAGCAACAAATGCGGGCATGGCGGGATGCGACAGGTTGGTTTTATCAGGACTTAGTGGAAAAGTGTGATCGTTTGGACATGATCTGGTATGGGGTCCAAACACAACTAAAATAATTATTTCGGAGGGAAAAACATGCGAATTTATACAAGAACAGGTGATAAAGGACAAACAGCTTTGATTGGTGGGCGAGTTGATAAGGATGACATTCGTGTCGAGGCATACGGAACGGTTGATGAATTAAATAGTTTTGTTGGAAAAATAGTGACGGAATTGGATCCAAACCAGTTCTCCGATATTCTAGAGGATCTTGAAAAAATTCAGCACGAACTATTTGATTGTGGCGGCGATTTAGCAAGCGTTTCTAAAAGAAGACCATTAAAGCTTGCAGAAGAAACAATTGACTATTTGGAGGAAAAAATCGATCAGCTTATCGACCAGGCACCAGAAGTGGAGCGGTTTATTTTGCCAGGTGGTACCAAACCGGCAGCCTCGATTCATATTGCTCGGACAATTACGAGAAGGGCAGAGCGGATGGTTGTCCGTCTTATGAAACACGAGCAACTAGAATCAAATGTACCACTCAAGTATTTAAATCGACTTTCTGATTATTTCTTTGCCCTGGCAAGGGTTGTCAATGCAAGAATGGGCGTTGCGGATGTTGAATATGTTCGAAGTGCCAAGGTGTTCCGCAATGGTAAACGGAAGGAGAAGGGAGAGTGACGACGAAAAAACTATGCCTGTTGGCTCTGTTTATCGCACTTTCGGTCATTGGTGCGATGATCAAAATCCCTTCATTTGTTGGCAGCATAGCACTTGATGCGTTTCCAGCTTTGCTTGCTGCTGTTTTGATTAGCAAGCAAATGGGAGCGCTTGTTGCAGGCTTCGGGCATCTTATGTCAGCGCTTATTGCAGGCATGCCGCTAGGGCCGCTGCATGTGATTATTGCTTTGGAAATGGCAATCATTGTTTGGTTCTTTAGCGTTATTTATTTGTCAGGAAAAAGAAAGCTAGCCGGTCTATTTTTTGTTTTCAGCAACAGTTTACTCGCAGCATTACCGATGTTGTTTTTACTAGGAATTTCTTTTTACCTTGCCGTTCTGCCTTCATTGTTAATTGGAGCGGTAGTTAATGCGGGTGTTGCCCTGTTGTTTATTCCAAAGTTTGTCACGCTATTTCATGGAAAAATAGTGGAGATGTTGAAATGAAAAGGGATGCGTTAATTGTACCGTTTGATCAAAATACCGATATTGTCATCGCTTGCGATAATAGTGGCTCCATTGGAATGAAACTAGCTGACAATGTTTCTGTACCCTATGATATTGTAGCCTATTTTGCCTTTCGCGTTGCATATATGGAGTGTGCTGCTGCAGGGGGTTTTCCGTTTTCAGTCACACTGCAAAATTTTAATGACGAACAGACATGGCCTTCGCTGATTGCAGGAATAAAGCAAGGAACGGATGAATTAGGAATTGCCGAACTCCCGATTACAGGCAGTACCGAATCCAATTTTTCCTTGTCACAATCAGCAACAGGGATTACCGTGTTAGGGAAGCGGCAACGTAATGAAGAACAGTCGTATGCTAATCATCAAGCAGTATCTGTTGCTGTTATCGGAAGCCCATTAGTCGGTGAAGAAGTCATCCAACAAAAAGAAGCAGTCGCACCACTTAATTTGTTTCAATGGTATTGTGAGCATAATAGTGTTTTAAGCGTTGTTCCAGTTGGGTCGAAAGGTATTTTATATGAACTGAAGCAACTATTTCCAAATTCGTCCCTGCATTTTTCGAGTGATCTTGATTTGAAAAAATCATCAGGCCCCGCTACGTGCTTTATTGCTGTGTATAAAAAGGATGAGCATCAGACAATTAAGTCAAAAGCAGTTCAGTTGTTTCATCGTGTTGCGGTTGAAGGTGGGGAACTGTATAGCTGAGAGCGGACTGGTGGGCGGTGATCTCTAGTAGAATAAATATACTAATTTAGAAAAGTGCCCAATATAAACTAACGGGTTCTCTATAAGGTTGCAAAACAACAAATAACAATATAAATGGGGTGCAAAATCACATACAGTATCGCACCCTTATTTTTGTAGTTATATCAATGCATTTGGCTATTTGTTGGTTAAAATAGCATGATAAATAGCAATAACTTTAGCAGAGTGGGAATAGATATTCTCACTCTGCTATTTTATTTGATAAACTACCAGTTATTTTACAAGTGGAAATCAAAAAGGGCCGGTTCCGATTGTAGATGACATAAATTTTATATTGTTGACTCTCACATCCTCGCTTAATTTAGTGCTGGAAAACCGCTCCGGCAGAATACTTCGCTTTCCGCGGGCACGGCCTCAGCCTCCTTGCCCCGGCGAGGGGTATGTCGACGTTGTCCGCAAAGGACGGTTTTAGTCGACCTTCCTTTTCAAATCACTCTGCGGGGTCTTCGGACACGTGCTGTTCCCGCAGGAGTCTACGTATTCTGCCTACGCTAGTTAAGATTATCTAACTTAAAATTGTTGTCCCTGATTGCTATCCAGCGGAAGAAAAACACGGAGACTCCTGTGGGAGAAGAGGCCTAGGTGAGACCCCGCAGTGCGACAGCACGAGGAGGCTCATCAGCCGCCCACGGAAAGCGCAGTGTTTTTCTGGAGCGGCCATTTGTAGCAGAACCAGAAATCTCCCAATAAATTTTCTATCACCAACAAATATTAGAAGTTAATACTACTGTGAATTGCCCTGATGTTTTTGTGAATTTTCTGTGATTTGAGATGTTTTTCTCTTGTTTGCACCTCTAAAGAGAACCCGTTACAATATAAACTGGGCACTTTTATTTTAAAGGGGAATCTGTTAAACACTTAAACCTGCTTCAAATTTCGTATTTTTCCTTCTTGTTCAATGGATCGTACTGAGAGTGTTTCAAGTATTTTTTCATGACGGTTTTGATTGTTGGAGAGGTCATTCAGTTTTTCTGAATTGCGGACTATTTGTTCAAAGTTACGATCAATTTGCTTGGCCATGGATTCAATGTCCTTTTTGGTAGCCATAGAACTGAGATCATCTTTTGTGGCCATGGATTCAATGTCTTTTTTAGTAGCCATGGAACTAAGATCATCTTTCGTAGCCATAGAACTGAGATCATCCTTCGTAGCCATGTATTCTAAATCTCTCTTCATAGCCATATTGGATTTTATATCCTTTATTTCATTTACCATTTGCTGTAATAATTGCTCGCTCATTTTTTCACCTCCTCTAAAGATGTTTTTTCTAGTATACCATGTACATAAACTATCAACAATTTACGAAAAATGTTCTTGATAGAGATAAAATCATTTTTTATCAATGGATTTAGTGTTGAAATTAGTATTCTAGATAGATGTTCTAGGAAAGTGCACCTAGATAATAGTTAAATTCCTTTTTTTAGATTATTTTTCGATTACGAAATTTTCCGCCCATCCCTTGAAAGTGAAGTATATACGGGATACGGGGCAAAAAGCACAAACAATCAAAATTATATTTCCAAGCCAAATAACTTGTAAACACGTAACAATAATTAGTATCATGTATTGTATAGTAAAGTACTAGGAATTAAATTACGTTAAAATACATTGTTAAAATCGGGAAGGTGTCTTGGACGATGAAAGTTGTTAACAATATGACAGAATTGATGGGGGATACACCTGTTGTAAAATTGAACAGACTTGTCCCGGAAGATGTGGCAGATGTTTTTGTTAAATTAGAAATGTTTAACCCAAGCAAAAGTGTTAAAGACCGTGCGGCAATAAACATGATTCGTGTCGCGGAAGAACAAGGGTTGATTAAGTCAGGTGGAACCATTATTGAGCCGACAAGTGGGAACACTGGAATAGGGCTTGCGATGGCTTCTGCAGCTAAAGGATACCAGGCAATTATGGTCATGCCTGATAATAGTACGATGGAAAGAAGAAATATTTTGCAAGCCTTTGGAGCAAAGGTTGTCTTAACCCCAAGTGAGGAAAAAATGCCTGGTTGTATTAAAAAGGCCATGGAACTGCAAAACGAAATCCCTGGCAGTTTTATTCCGCAACAATTCCAGAACCAGGCAAATGCCGACATTCACAGAATCACAACGGCACTGGAAATTTACGATCAAATGGATGGTAACCTTGATGCATTTGTTTGCACTGCAGGAACAGGTGGAACCGTTACTGGAACAGGTGAAGTATTAAAGGAAAAACTGCCAGAACTGTCGATAACCATTGCAGAACCAAAAGGATCGCCTGTTTTATCTGGAGGAAAACCTGGAAAACATAAGTTGGTTGGAACGAGCCCAGGCTTTGTCCCAGAAATTTTAAACACAGATATTTACGATGAAATTATGCTAATTGAAGATGATATAGCAGTTGATATGTTTAAGAAACTACCAAGGACGGAAGGGTTATTTGTTGGCTTATCTGGTGCAGCATCAATTTATACAGGAATTGAAGTTGCTAAACGATTAGGGAAAGGTAAGCGGGTATTGTGTATTGCTCCTGATACTGGTGAGCGGTATTTGAGCATGGGTTTATTTGATGAATAAAAAGAAAAGCAGCACCGATCTTACTCAAGATTGGTGCTGCTTTTTAAATTTAGCAAAATCCCCATTCTATTTCTTCGCTCATAAGCCAAAATGACTACTTCCATAAATTAGAAGTTTTACAAAACTATCCCCATAACAAGCAAAACCATCAGAATCTATCGTATTTGGTAGATATCTGTAATAAATGAACGGATGATGGAAATTATGTAACTCTTAGTCCATTATTAGCCTTTCTATTATTAGTGGTGCACATTAATTGGATTTTTCTAAAAAATGAATCTTTGTTAAAGTTAATGAATACGTATTAGTTAATACTACTTAAGGGGGACAAAAGTAATGCAAAAGAAAAGCAGAAAATTTCTAGGCTTCATTTTGTTTTCATTATTAATTATCGGACTAGCCGCATGTGGATCTGACAATGAAGCAGATGGATCGGAAAAAGAGGATGGGAATGGGTTAAAAGACGAATATACAGTTGTTAGTGATACATCGTTTGTTCCATTTGAATTTAAAGAAGACGGTGAATATGTTGGCTTCGATATTGATCTTATTAATGCGATTGCCGATGAAGTCGGATTTGAAATCAATTTGGAAACGACCAATTTTGACGGGATTATACCTGGTTTACAGACGGGTCAATTTGATATTGCCTTAGCAGGTATCGGTATTACAGAAGAGCGGGCAAAGAAAATTGATTACAGTGATCCGTATTATGAATCCGGTTTACGTATTGGTGTAGCGGTTGATAATGACGAAATAAAAGGTATGGAAGATTTGGAAGGGAAGACAATTGCGACACGACTTGGATCAACGAGTTCTGCCTACATTAAGGAAAACATTGACGGTGCAGAGGCAAATCAATATGAACAGCTTGACCAGGCATACCTTGCTGTTGAAAATGGCAGTGCCGATGCGATTTTGTATGATGCACCAAACGTTGCCTATTATATTCAAACAAAAGGTGAGGACAGTCTAAAAATGGTTGGCGACCTTTACGAGGCTGAGAATTATGGAATCGCTTTTGCGAAAGATCAAGAGGAATTGGTTGATGCAGTTAATGAAGCATTGAAAACAATGAAGGAAAATGGAAAGTATGATGAAATCTATGAAAAATGGTTCGGGGAAAAACCTGAATAGATTTAGGTAAGCGGACAAAATTGGGGCGTTTCTATGCAGCGTAATAGAACGCAGCTAATTACAAAAGGGTGTAACCATCCAATTGTTACACCCTTTTTAACTTTTAATAGTTTAAATATCACCAGCTTTAGAGAAATTTAAACCAGGAGAGGTGAAAAAATGATAGGCAGATTTAATTGGGCAGGCGTTATTGATTTTTTACCACAAATAGCAACAGGTTTATACTACACCCTCCTCATCTCGATACTTGGGCTCCTTATTGGGTTTATTTTGGGTGCAATTTTCGGTTTAGGCCGAATTTCTAAAAACAAATTGATTTATTGGATATCTAGTGTATACATCGAAGTTATTCGCGGGACACCAGTGTTAGTGCAAGCAATTTGGATATTTTTCGCGCTACCGTTAATCATTGGTTTTAATTTTGAATCCGTTACGGCAGGTGTGATCGTAATTGCATTAAATTCCGGAGCATATATTGCCGAGATTGTTCGTGGTGCAGTCCAATCAATTGAAAAAGGTCAAATGGAGGCAGGACGATCACTTGGTTTGGATCACGGGAAAACGATGCGTTATATTATCTGGCCACAGGCGTTCAAACGAATGATTCCACCTCTAGGTAATCAATTTATTATCAGTATTAAGGATACCTCGCTTTTATCCGTCATTCTTGTTCCAGAGCTGATTTTCCAAGGACGTTTGATTGCGGCAAACCATTTTAATGCTGTTGAAATTTATACAACAGTTGCACTATTTTATCTTGCTATTACTTTGAGTTTATCCCTCATTTTACGTCTTGTTGAAAGAAGGTTAGATATTCAATGATTGAAGTAAAGGATTTGCATAAAAAATTTGGCGATCTGGAAGTGTTGAAAGGGATCAATTGTCAAATAGAATTAAAAGAAGTTGTTTGTGTAATCGGACCCAGTGGCTCTGGGAAAAGTACGTTTCTGCGTTGCTTGAACATGCTTGAGGAGATTACCAGTGGGGATGTAGTTGTGGATGGCGAACATTTGAAAGATCCGAAAACTGACATTAATGAGATTCGAACGGAAGTGGGCATGGTTTTCCAGCAGTTTAACTTGTTTCCACATCGGTCCGTTATTGAAAATATTATGTTGGCACCGCAAAAAGTACGTAAGATAAGTAATGAGGAAGCAAAAGAACGTGCAAAAGCATTGTTGGAAAAGGTTGGCTTAAACGATAAAGCCGATATGTATCCAAGTCAATTATCTGGTGGACAACAACAGCGTGTGGCAATTGCCCGAGCTCTTGCCATGGAACCGAAAGTGATGCTATTTGATGAACCTACGTCTGCTTTAGACCCTGAATTAGTTGGAGAGGTCTTGGAAGTAATGAAGCAGCTAGCACATGAAGGAATGACAATGGTTGTTGTCACACATGAGATGGGATTTGCTCGAGAAGTAGGCGATCGCGTGTTATTTATGGATGAAGGGGTCATTGTTGAAGAAGGGGATCCGGAGCAAATTTTTACAAAACCGGAATCAGAGCGAACGAAGGGATTTTTGAATAAGATTTTATAGGTAATTATAAAAAAAGTGCAGCGTATCGTTGTGATCGTTGCACTTTTATCTCTATGATTCTATTTTTTCTTGCTTAGCCGACCTAGTATGAATGCTCCTGCACCAATTCCGATCATTGTATTCGTCTTTTTGTTAAAAACCTGTTTGACCATTAGATTCAGGTTTTGTGGACGTTCGGCAAGACGGCGCATGAAATAGCCATACCAATCTGTCCCAAATGGTACATAGGTACAGAAATTATAACCTTCTTTTGCGAGCTCAAACTGCAAATCTTTACGGAAACCATACAGCATTTGGAACTCAAATTTATCCTTGGCAATATTATGTTCGTTAACAAATTTCTTAACATGATTGATAATATGGTGGTCATGGGTTGCGATTGATGTGAATTTCCCATGTAGCAAATGAGATTCGATTAACTTGATAAAGTTTTCATCAATATCTTTTTTATCTTGATATGCTACTTCCATTGGTTCTTTGTATGCACCTTTTACGATGCGCAAACGATAGTCTTTATGCTTTTGAATATTTTCTTCCGATTGATAGAAATAAGATTGGATAACAGTACCGATATTGCTGTAATCCTTTGATAGCTCGTCTAAGAGATCAAAAGAAGGCTGCAAGTGACTATAATCTTCCATATCAAAGTTAATAAAAATATTTAGCTCATTGGCCTTTGCGACAATCTCTCTTAAATTAGCCAAACAGAAGTTATAGTCAATGTCCAATCCAAGTTGGGTTGCTTTTAAAGAGATATGGGCATCCACATGGTTGTCGTGAATTGCTTCAATAACCTCGATAATTTGTTCTTTAGCTGCGATAGCTTCTTGCTTATCGGAAACAAATTCTCCTAAATTATCAATTGTTGCAGAGATGCCCTGTGTATTAAGTTCTTTAACGCTTTCAATCATCTCTTTTATATTTGTCCCAGCGACAACCGATTGGGCTCCAAGTTTAAAGCCATACTTTTGTGCAAGCGCATTCAAAATTTTATTCTGTGACATACCAATAAATAAGTCTTTTAACATATCTATTCCCCATTACTTTTTTCTTTTATTATATCATATGTGCGAATTTTTTATATAAAAAAATTTATGAATCGGCAAAAATGATAGAGTTTAAGCAGATTGGAAATTGATGGAGTAGTGTAAATTGGCAAGGTTGAAGCGGCACTTACTACTGACAAAGGCCGCTTCAGCTTTATAGTTAATTCCCGACACCAAACGAAAATACAGTTCGCTTCTTGTACTCTTCTCCAGCGTGTAATAGTACACTTGGAAAGCCTTTGTGATGCAATGATGCCGGGGATGCCTGTGTTTCAAAGCATACACCAAGATGCTTCTGGGAAAGACCTTCGCTTAAGCGTAGTCCATCATCCAATCCGTTGGCGGTATACATCACCATTCCAGGTTGATCGGTTTTTACAGTCATGACACGTCCGGAATTAGCCTCATTTACGATCACATTACCTTCAGTGTTAAAAAGAAAATAGTGGTCATATCCGTTGCCTGCAATGTGATGTTGAATTGAATCAGATTGGAAGCCATCGCCAAGCATCCGCCCATTATGAAAAGCAAAACTGGTTTCGGAAGTTTCCATTAGTTTTCCAGTCGGTATCAGTTCATGATCAAGTTCGACAATCCAATCGCTAGCAAATGTAACATGATGATTGTGAACAGGTTTCTTCAGATTTCCAGTTAAATTAAAATAGGAGTGATTCGTTAAAGCCATAGCTGTTGTTTGATCAGTGCTGGCCCAATAATCAAGTGACAATTCATTGGCATTGTTCAGTGTATACGTAACAGTGACTTCTCTATTTCCGGGATAGCCATTTTCTCTATCTTTACTAGCATGGGCAAGTTTTAAACCAACCGAATCATTCGTTTGAAACGTTTCGGCATCCCAAATTTTATGATGAAATCCGTTTGAACCTCCGTGGAGATGGTGACTTCCTTCATTTTTTTCCAATTTATAGGTACCTCCTTCCAGATGAAAGGAAGCATGTTGAATCCTACCTGCTACGGGACCAATAAGGGCACCAAAAAAATGGGGGTTTTCCTCGTAGTCGGCATAATCATCATAGCTTAAGACGACATTTTCCATTGTTCCATCCTTGTCTGGAACAATGATTTTTGTAATAATTCCACCGTAGTTTAGTATGCTGACAGCCATGCCATTATCGTTCGTAAGCGTATATTCTGTCCATTTATTTAATCTAGTTTGTTGCGAAATATTCATGTGCTCGATCACCTACTTATTCAGCGTTTTGATAAATCGGTTAAATGCCGCATCTTCCTTGAATACGCCGGCATCCTCAAGAACGCGGATAAATTTTTTTGCTAGCTCTTTTTGTATAATAGTCTTGGCATCGATAGAACTTGCTACTGTTCCGTACGTATCCTTCATCTGTTGCGCCCAGTCTTGGTGATAGTTTGCTACATTATCTGATTTGTCTTGTAAAAATTGTTCAATTGCCGCAAGTTCATCCTTCAATCGTGCAGGCAGTACTGCAAGACCCATTACTTCAATCAGCCCGATATTTTCCTTTTTAATATGCTGGACATCTGCATGTGGGTGAAAAATTCCCAATGGATATTCTTCAGATGTACGGTTGTTACGTAAAACAAGATCCAATTCATGTACGCCATCTCGTATTCGAGCAATTGGTGTGATCGTATTATGGGGTGTGTTTCCTGTGTGAGCTCTCACACCCGCAAGTTCATCAGAATAGTCACGCCATGTTTGTAAAATATGATCAGCTGCATCAAGCAATTGTTCTTTTTCCGAGCTTTTCAGGCGAATTACGGATAAGGGCCAGTTCAAAACAGAAGCTAACACGTCTGAAAAACCATCAAGTTCAAATGTGAATCTATTATCTGCCCTTGTCATAGCAAATTCATAGCGGCCACCCTGGTAGTGATCATGGGTCAAAATCGATCCCCCAACAATTGGCAGATCAGCATTCGAACCGATGAAGTAATGTGGGAATTTTTCCGTGAACAGAAGCAGTCGTTCAAAGGCATCTTTATCTATTTTCATATCCTGATGTTCTTCTGCTAGTAAAATGCTGTGCTCCGGATAGTAAACATATGGCGAATATTGCAGATACCAGTTTTCATTCATAATCGGAATACGAATGACGCGATGATTGGCACGGGCAGGATAACCGGTTCTGCCATTGTATCCTTCGTTTTCCACGCATAAAACACATGTTGGATAATTAGTTGTTTTTTTCATTTCGCGTTCTCGTTTAATTTGTTCTGGGTCTTTTTCTGGTTTGGATAAATTAATGGTGATATCTAATTTTCCGTATGGTGTATCTGCTTTGAAATGGATGTTTTTTTTAATACGATTCATCTGAATGTAATTGCTGTTTTGACTTAATTGATAAAAATAATCGGTTGCAGCCTCAGGAGAGTGGTCGTATTTTTCCTGGAAAGTGGCATTTACAACAGATGGGCGCGCAACAAAGCAGTTCATGATAGCCGCGGCAAGCATTTCCTTATCATCGAAAACATCCTCAATGACATGATATTCGATTGCATAGTCAACAAGTTTTCCCAGTAAATCGGGAATTGTTCCATCGCTTACGTTATTGATCTTTTCCGGAAATGATTCTAGTTGCAATAAATGCATTACTTGGTTTTGTACATATATACGGTCAGCTTTATCAATTAATCCTTTATTTGTTGCCTGCTGAATCAGCCCTGCCAAGTCCTGGTAGATCATGATTGGATTACTCCTTTCCATAGCCGTTTGGATGTTCCATGTGCCAATTCCAGGCATCTTCCATAATGGTTTCAATTGATGTTCGGGTAGGGTTCCATTTTAGTATGTTTTTGGCTTTATCGGAACTAGCAATCAGGGTGCTAGGGTCTCCGGATCGGCGTTCACCGGACTGAGCTGGTATCTCCTTGCCTGTAACAGCACGTGCTGTATCAATCATTTCTCTCACGGAAAAGCCTTGACTGCTGCCAAGGTTGAAAATATCGCTTTGACCACCGTCTTGCAAATAATCCAATGCTAAAAGATGTGCCTGAATTAAGTCTTCCACATGGACATAATCGCGAATACAAGTACCGTCTGGTGTATCATAATCCTCGCCAAAAATCGTAATATGGGATCGTTGACCAAGCGCTGTCTGTAAAATAATAGGGACTAGATGTGTTTCTGGACGATGATCCTCGCCGATTTCTCCAGATTTCCGTGCACCAGCAACATTAAAGTATCGCAATGAAACAAACCGAATACCGTGGGCCTGTTCTGTCCATTTCATGATTTTTTCCATTGTCAATTTTGTTTCACCATAGGTATTAGCCGGATTAGCCCGCATTGTTTCGGTCAATGGAATAGACTCCGGTTCTCCATAAGTTGCGGCAGTGGAAGAGAACACGATATAGTTCACATTGTGTTCGACCATAACCCTCAGTAATACTTGTGTACCATACACATTGTTATCAAAGTATTTAAGTGGTTTCTCCATTGATTCGCCAACAAGTGAATTGGCTGCAAAATGAACAACTGCGTCAATCCCTTCCTTTGCAAAAATATGACGTAAAAAATCAATATCGCGTATATCACCTTGATAGAATGTTGCTTGTGGATGGACGGCTTCTCTATGGCCAGTTTCCAGACTATCGACAACAACAACCTGATCCCCTCGATCAATTAATTGATATACCGCATGAGAGCCAATATAACCTGCCCCACCTGGAACTAATATACGCATTTAAAGCACTCCTTCTGTCATTTGTTTTGCGCCGTCACTGATTGCCGCTGTGTAAAATGTTGCATCATAACCAACCGTGTTCCGATAAGTGGTATTTACATGTTGCTTCACGTTTTCGATTTTATCCTTTTCAACAATCGCAATGGCACACCCGCCAAAACCGGCGCCAGTCATACGAGCACCTAACACACCTTCTACATCCCAGGCTGCTTCTACGATCGTATCAAGCTCTACACCAGTAACGTCATAATCATATTTTAAGGACTGATGGGATTCATTCATTAGCTTTCCAAACGCACCCAGATCACCAGCTTGCAGTTTTTTTAATGCCACGACCGTACGAACATTCTCGGTAACAGCATGTCTTGCACGTTTCCGGTTTATTTCATCCTGGATGAGGTGTTTATGCTGTTCAAATTGTTCACTGGTTAGAACGCCGAGACTATCAATGGCAAGCTCTGTTTTTAAATCGCGAAGAGCGTGTTCACATTGGGTGCGGCGTTCATTGTATTTCGATCCTGCAAGCGTGCGCTGTTTATTTGTGTTAATAATTAGGATGGCATGATTATCCAGCTTAATCGGTGCGTATTCATATTTCAATGTTTGACAGTTTAATAGAATCGCATGATCCAGTTTGCCCATGCCAATCGCAAACTGATCCATAATACCAGAGTTTACCCCAATATAGTCATTTTCTACTTTCTGTCCAAGCGTAATCATTTGGATACGGTCTATTTCTAGATCGAAAAGGTTTTCTAGCAAAACGCCGGTCGCCATTTCAATAGAGGCAGATGATGAAAGACCGGCACCATTCGGAATGTCTCCATAATAAAGGATATCCGCACCTCTGGTAATGGGAAATCCTGATTCCATGATGTACTTTATCATTCCCTTCGGATAATTCGCCCAGTCATGCTTTTCTTTATAACGTAAATCCTTCAGATCACATTCGATAATCCCGGTTTCAGCGAAGTTCATTGAGTAAAAGCGGAATTTCAAATCATTCCGTTTGCTTCCAAGTGCATAGGTGCCGAACGAAATTGCTGCTGGAAAGACGTGTCCGCCATTATAGTCTGTATGCTCTCCGATTAGGTTAATTCTACCTGGTGCGAAGAATTGGGATGGCTCTTTAGCGGTCCCAAAAACTTCTTGAAATTCGTTGTTGAGGTTTTTCATGGAAAGATCCCCTCCTCTAAATTCATTCGTTAATGCGCTTACAAAATGGTGTAATGAAATTTTGTTAACTATGTTCAGTTTACTATGAATTAGGTATCTTCACAATGATGTTCTTCAAATATTTCAGTAAAAATAATAATTATTTTAGTTAAAATATAGCGTCTGTTTTATTAGGCAGCTGACTATGTTTATCCTAAATCACTTATTATTGCACTTTATAAAATAGTCCTTTACTAAAAATTAGTGAAAACGTATACTTAAGTCATAAACCATTTTAGGAAAGTTTGAAAGGGAATGGGAAGTAAAAGATTTAGTAAAAATATAATGTATTCCTTTTGGTTAGATAAAAGGAAATCGGAGTTGAGAAAATGGCGACGATTAAAGATATAGCAAAAAGGGTAGATGTATCCATTGCTACCGTATCACGCGTGCTTAATGGTGATCCGACTTTGTCAGTAGGAGAAGATACGAAAAAACGGATTTTTCAAGCTGCAGAGTTGTTGGATTATAAAAAGCATCAAAACAAAAAAGTGAACAAGCGGTTGCGGATAGCGATTGTGCAATGGTACACGGAGTCAGAAGAATTGAATGACATGTATTATTATTCCATCCGGCATGGCGCTGAGAAAAAGATGGGGAATGACCAGTACGAGTATATCCGTATTTTTCAGCACACGGATAAAAAAAGCAGCATGAAGATAGATGGAATCATCGCAATCGGCAAGTTTTCCGAACAACAAATCAAGCAATTGCGAGAATGGAGTTCAACCATCTGCTTTGTGGATGATAGTCACGCTTTCCCATCGTATGATTCCGTTGTCGTTGATTTCCATCAGGCTACAAACAGTATCTTGTCTCATTTTCATGCGCATGACCATATGAAAATTGGCATGTTGGCTGGCGAGGAGCAATTCTCTGATTCAACAAGCACACTGTTAGACCCAAGATATGAAAGTTTTCAGAACTACATGAAGGAAAATGGTTTATATGTGGAAGGGTATTGCTTTAACGGTTCATTTTCAGTCGATTCTGGTTATCAAATGATGGAGGAGGCAATCGGGAAATTGAAAGATGATTTGCCTACTGCATTCTTTTGTGCAAATGACTCCATCGCTATTGGAGCATTGCGCGCATTAACTGACTATAGAATTGACGTTCCAAATAGGGTCAGCATTATCGGATTTAATGATTCAAGTGTAGCAAAGTATGTTTCTCCATCATTAAGTACGATGCGAGTACCAACGGAATTAATGGGGGAGACAGCTGTTTCATTGTTAGAAGAAAGAATTCTTGCTAACCGGACAGTTGCAAAGAAGGTCACCTTGGCAACAGAATTGATTGTTCGAGAAAGTAGTCGGTAACTATTATATTCTCATTAAAAAACGCTTGGAATATGCACTGTGCCTGCAGGAAAGGAGGCAGTTGTGTTCCAAGCGTTTTTATTTCGTTATCAACTCTTAGTTAGCGACCCTTTATACCCTTTTCTAAATATCTCCTGCACGCTATGAACGGTCACATATGCGTCTGGATCAATATCCTGGATGATTTTTTTTAGTTGGACAATTTCCTGTTTATTTACGACAAGGTATAAAACTTCTTTATCTGCTTTTGTGTATCCGCCTTTTCCGTCTAATACCGTGATACCACGGGCCATTTTCGTTGTTACTTGGTTCAATACCTCATCAGGGTTCCTCGAAATAATCAATACTGCCGTCCGTTCATTTGCGCCCTCGACAACCACATCAATTACTTTGGCGCCAACATAAACGGCAATTAACGTATACATCGCTTTTTCCCGGCCGATGATAAAGGCGGATCCGGCGATGACAAGAATATCAATTACGAGCATTCCTTTTCCAATGCTCCACCCTAAAAACTGGTTCGCTAGGCGGGCAAGGATGGCTGATCCACCTGAAGTTCCCCCGGCGCGAAAAATCAGTCCTAGTCCGAGACCAACCGTTAAGCCGGCAAATAATGCAGCAAGCAGTGTATCTCCATTTATTTCTTCACCTACATTTACTGTCACATGTAAAAAGATGGAGGAAAACACGATGGAGATGATGGTATACCAAATGATTCGTTTGCTGAAAAATTTATAGCCTGCTGCTAGTAATATTGCGTTTACGATGAAGTTAACGACACCAGGTGACCACTCGAATAAATAATATGTCACAATCGTTACACCAATAACCCCGCCTTCTGATAAGTGGTTAGGAATGGTGAAATAATTAATTCCGAGTGCAAAAATAAGTGAGCCAATGATAAGTAACATGATATCTTTTGTTGTTCTATTCATCTTATTTTCCTCCTTCCTTCTAAACTAGTTTATTAGAAAAATAGTTTAAGACAGGTCATACATTTCTGGAACTCTACTTGAAAATATTGGGACATCTTTTCTAACCTTTGGAACAATAGATAGATCTAATGTTGCTGTAATTGTTTCTGTGTTTCGGACACTGCCTGTTGCAATTGGTGTACCCCATGGATCGATCACCATCGATTCACCTGCATATTCCGTCCCATTATACGTACCAACTGTATTGCTGGAAATGACAAAAAACTGATTTTCGATTGCCCGTGCAAGTTGGAGGTTTTTCCAATGGTCTTTTCTAGCAATTGGCCACTCGGCAACAATGTGCAGTACTTGTGCATCTTCTAATGCCAGTTGTCTTGCCAATTCGGGAAAACGCAAGTCATAACAAATAATAAGTCCCATTTTAACATGATCCAATTCAAACGTGTGCACCTTTTTTTGTCCACCTGTTAAATACTGATGTTCATTCAACATGGGAACAAGATGGATTTTATCATAGTGGTAAACGAGTTCCCCATTACGGTCAAAAACGAGGCTTGTATTATAAAATTTATCGTCTTTTTTATTGCCGATTGAACCCCCAACAATATTAATGTTATACGTTTTGGCTAGTTCACGCAGAAATGATCTTGTTGGTTCCCCGTCCTGATCTGCTATGTTTGCTAGTTCTGATAATGCATAGCCGGTATTCCACATTTCCGGAAGTAGAATGGTGTCTGGCTGCTCCTGTTTGACGACACGTTTAACCCACTCTTCAACCTGTTGACGATTTGCTTCCGGATTCCCTGCAACAACTTCCATTTGATAAATAGCATATTTCATTCGTTTCCCACAACCTTTCTTGATAACGTTATGAAACTGGAATTTTCAAATTTTTGATTACAATAAACCTTCCTTTCATCATAGAGGAAAAGTCATTCGTTTTCCATAGGGAGACTTTTGATTTGGCAAAGCTTGTTTTTTAAAAGATTGGTGTTTGCTATACAACAGATATAAACTGTGCACTAATTTACCGCTACGGAAATACACTTCGCTTTCCGCGGGCAACGCTTCAGCTTCCTCGGAAGAAAAGCACTTCCTTGAAAAAGGAAAACCGCTTTTTCTGCGTGCGATGTAACGCTGCCGAAGCTTTTCTTGTCCTGCGGGATCTTCAGCTGTTGCTTTTCCCGCAGGAGTCTACGTGTATTTCCTACGCTAGTGTTGGCTTTCTCGTATTCTTACCGTTATTAATGCTTGATTACAGGGATATATTAGAGCATATACTCCCTCGCAAGCAGCCCGTATACATGCCCCTTCATAGGGGTATGCCGACGTTGGGCGCAAAGCCCGCTTTTAGTCGGCCTTCCTTCTGACGGGGATGAGAGGCATAGGTGAGACCCCGCAGTGCGGAAAGGGAGTAAAGGCTAAGATCGCCACGTCCTGTGGCAACGCCTTCATGACCAACGTCGTGTTGGCCTGAGGAGGCTCTCCAGCCGCCCCCGGAAAGCGGAGTGTATACGGGCTGCGGGGCAGAGAGCAACAAACAATGTGAAATCAACATAGCACTTAGTGCACAGTTTATATCAACCATGAAATAGGCAATAGTTATTTAGGAAAGGGTTTTGTGGAAAAGGATAACTTTTATTTTGTTTTTTGTCTTAACATTCTTTCCTTTACAAAAATAGGTGATATCGCTATCATGAAAATCAATGAATAAGGGCAGGAGAGTGATTAGGGTGCGAACATTTGAACAATCAGCAATGCTGAAGCGATTGCCTGAGCAGTTTTTCGCAAAGCTTGTGAAAAAGGCACAGGAATTGATAGATCAGGGGTGCGATATCATTAATTTAGGGCAGGGAAACCCGGATTTGCCAACGCCTGATTTGATTGTGACATCTTTACAGGAAGCGGCAACAGATCCCATCAACCATAAATATTCGCCTTTTCAAGGATTTGCTTATTTAAAGGAAGCAGTGGCAACTTTTTATAAAAGAGAATATGACGTTACGATTGATCCGGAACATGAGGTAGCCATTCTTTTTGGGGCAAAGACAGGACTTGTGGAATTAAGTCAATGTTTATTGAATCCAGGTGATTTGGCATTGTTGCCAGATCCGGGATATCCAGACTATATGTCAGGGATTGCGATGGCTGATGCGGAAACTACATTCATGCCTTTAATCAAGGATAATGGTTTTTTGCCTAACTATAGCGAGCTTTCAATAGATGCATTGGAGCAGGCAAAATTAATGTTCCTAAATTATCCAAACAACCCAACAGCAGCGACAGCAACAAAAGATTTCTTTGATGATACGGTAGAACTGGCGGAAAAAAATAATATATGTGTAGTGCATGATTTTGCGTATGGTGCACTTGGATATGACAAGAAACCACAAAGCTTTTTGCAATCTGCAGGTGCTAAGGATGTTGGTGTTGAAATTTATACGCTATCCAAAACATACAATATGGCTGGATGGCGAGTCGCATTTGCTGTAGGAAATCCATCCGTAGTGAGAAGTATTAATCTCATTCAGGATCATCTTTATGTTAGTTTGTTTGGTGCGGTTCAACAAGCGGCTGCAGATGCCCTAACAGGCGATCAGACGCCAGTGCGCGAATTGCTGGATACATATGAAAGACGCCGTAATCGCTTTATTGCAGCATTACACCAAATTGGTTGGAAGGTAGATGCGCCAAAGGGTACTTTTTTCGCCTGGCTGCCAGTTCCGACGGGTTATTCTTCAACGGAATTTGCTAATTTACTCCTAGAAAAAGCGCATGTTGTTGTAGCACCTGGAAATGGATTTGGGGAAAAAGGAGAAGGATATGTACGCGTTGGCTTATTGGATTCAGAAGATCGATTGGAGGAAGCGGCTGAGCGGATTGGTGAGCTGAAATTGTTTTAAGCAGATTCTATTAGAGGCCCGGTGCAAAAAAGCAATCGACTAATTTAAGGTCGATTGCTTTTTTAGGTTAATATTAGATTATAACAGGAGCATTTCCTACTCCACATCATCTGACAACACATTCGATAATTTACGGAAAATGGTTGAAACGGTACCAGGCGACGCGCCGTACTCTTCTGCTAGCTGCCCCTGTGTAATGTTTGTGCTAGCTAGGAGTGTTTTTTGCACTAAGTATTCTAAAGCGGCTGCATAGGATTCAACCTTTTTAAGGGACGGGTTTTCGGCTTTACAGTATTGATTCCAAAGTGCAACCCCTTTTAAAATAATCTCATCGTTAATATCCTTGTCAACCATGTGTTTGGCAAATAATTGGGCTGTCTCTTCATGTAATGGATTGTCCCATTCATTTGCATCAACACCAAGCAGAAGTGCATCAGCTAAGAAATTAGGGAAATTCCTATTTAGTCCGCCAGTTTCGTTCGTGTATTGCTGCAATAGATTTCGCAAAACTTCTTTATCATGACGGTATAACTTGATTAGCGTATAAAAGAAGTTATGCTGGTTAGCAAACGGTACAAGCGTCCCAATAATTAGACTTCCTTCTAGATAATCATCTCCATCATGGAAAGGAATTTGGAAGGAATCCTCTGTCAAAATATCGCGAACCGTCACAGCGTGTTTTTGTTGTTGATCAACGGTGATGACTTCATAAACAGATGGGACAGAATTCCCCCATTTGGCAAATGCATTGCTTGTCTGCTGATTTAACGTTGCTCTCCTATGGTGATAAAAAACGTCAAATATTGTTTGGTTGTTTGCCAAGCAAGGCACATTTAACAGGATCCACATGGTTAGGCCGGTCGTATATACGTCTGCCGTTTCCACATTATCTTGTAAAAATGGGTTGTCATGCTTTTTGATTTGTTCGTTTATTTTATTTTGATTGTTGTTGATAGCAAAAGAAATTACCTCTTGATGTAAACGATCAAGTGAATCGTTTATCAATTTGGGGTTGACCCAGGCTGCATTGGAAGCACCATGGCACTTTTTATACTTTTTACCACTTCCACATGGACACGGATCATTTCTTCTAATTTTGCTCATTATTAAGGCACCCCACGTTTTGTTTAATTGCCTTCTAATTATGAAGGAAAATCTTGTTTTATTCAAGTCGAGAGGGTTAAATGCTGACTAATCACTATTTTTTTAATTACTACTATACCGAAAAGGCAACATTTTGGCAAAAAAAGCGTGTATATCAACCGTAAAAACTTCTTCTACAATATGAAGCAAAAAAATGTAGAATGGATTTAATCATAATAATTAAATTATTTAGTTAATTTATACTTGTAAGATAATGGTCAGTATATTATTATAATTACAAACGAAAGCGCTTTAGCTGAAATTGAAGTCAGATTGATCGGAAGGAAAATGAATCAAGCGAAAATCACTTAGAAGGAGTTGTCTACTATGTTTTCCGCATTAACCCCGCTAGATTGGAAACGAAGGGCAGTGAAATATTATCCCGAAAAAATAGCTGTTATTGATGGCGAAAAGGAGTTTTCGTATAAGGAATTTGGAGAACGATCTGACAAGCTTTCCATTGCTTTACACGATTCAGGTATCCAAAAAGGTGAACATGTTGCAGTAATGCTGCCGAATACGCATTATATGCTGGAATGCTTTTATGGGATATGTCAGCTTGGTGCTGCAATGGTTCCGCTCAATTACCGATTAAATGCAAAGGACCTAGCATATATCATCAACCATAGTGATGCAAAAATGTTAATTGTTGATGAAGAATTTAGTGGTCCAATTGAGGAAATTGTCGATGAACTTTCACTAGAACAGATTATTATCGTTTCTGTAGAAGGACAAGAAACGTCATTAAAAGGTGTGGACTATGAGGCATTTCTTCAACATGCTCCAGACATTGCACTTCCACAAGTTGATATAGATGAAAATCAACTTCTTACATTGAATTATACGAGTGGAACAACATCAAAGCCAAAAGGTGTGATGTTGAATCATCGTAGTAACTACCTGAACGCAGCGAATTTTATGTATCATCTTGGTGTAAGTCATGACGATGTTTACCTTCATACATTACCGATGTTCCATGCAAATGGCTGGGGTGGCGTTTGGGCTATAACAGCAGCTGGTGGTACTCATGTCTGTTTACGAAAGGTTGATCCGCCACATATTCTTGATTTGTTTGAACGAAAACATATTTCTTTGTTATGTGGAGCACCAACTGTCATTAATATGCTGATCAATGATCCAAAAGCAAAAGAAACGGACATTAAAACACATCCGCGCATGGCAACCGCCGGAGCACCACCAGCGGCAGCGCTTATCCATAAGGCTCAAGATATTTTAGGGCTAAACATGATCCATGTGTATGGTTTGACGGAAACTTCACCGTTTATTCTCTATTGTGAATGGAAAAAGGAATTTAATGAAAAAACATTGGACGACCAAGCAGCAATTAAGGCAAGACAAGGAATTGAATTGGCTTTTAACGGTGAAACAAAGGTTATTCGTCCAGATGGAGAAGAGGTTGCATGGGATGGAGAAGAATTGGGAGAAATTATTACCCGTGGCAACGTTGTAATGGACGGTTATTACAAAGATCCAGAAAAGACTGCTGCAGCAATTAAGAATGGATGATTCCATACTGGGGATTTAGCGGTTACCTATTCAAATGGGTACGTTGAAATCCGCGATCGCGCCAAGGATTTGATTATTTCAGGTGGCGAAAATATTTCCTCAACCGAAGTGGAAGGTGTACTCTACAAGCATCCAGATGTTATGGAAGTAGCTGTTATATCCATTCCCGATAAAAAATGGGGAGAAGTACCAAAGGCGATAATTGTATTGTACCCGGAGGCAACAGTAACAGAGGAGGCTATCATTGAGCATTGTCGGTCTAACATGGCGCACTTTAAAGCCCCCAAAGCAATTGAATTCGTAGAGTCTTTACCAAAAACAGCTACAGGAAAACTACAAAAGTTCCGGTTAAGAGAATTACATTGGGAAGGACCAAAGAAAGTGAATTAGAAAATGTAATATGTAATAATAACAAGCACCCTTCCATTTTGAGGGTGCTTGGTTTGTGTTGTTTTATCTTGATCACATGCAACATGATTCTACAAAATATTACCCGGGAAATAATCGGTCAGTCTCGGTTTCCTCATAAGATCAAGGGTGGAATCGGTGGAGAGCGGAAACATCGACCGGAAAGACGAGAACATCGGCGCGAGAGGAGAAACATCAACCCGAGAGTGAGAACATCGACCCGAGCGGAGAAACATCGGCCCGAGCGGAGAAACATCAACCCGAGCGCGAAAACATCGGCCCGAGAGTGAGAACATCGGCCCGAGCGGAGAAACATCGGCCCGAGCGGAGAAACATCGGCCCGAACGCGAAAACATCGGCCCGAGAGTGAGAACATCAACCCGAAACGCAAAGACACCTATACAAAAACTGGGCCATTATCCGTAAGCAGATAATGGCCCAGTTGTATTGTTATGCGGTTCTTCCCCAATTCGAAACATCTTCCTCGAGTTCAATCGTTTTGGTTCGTGTATTTTTAGCAGCGTAGAAGAAAATGCCAATTAAAATGATAGATATAATTGCTGCGCCTATATAAGAAGTTTTTAATGACAATCCAAAACCAATGCTTGCATTTAAAATATAAGTTGTTGTTGCCATTAACATGAATGCCCCTGGAATCAATGACACCCAGTAGTTTTTCTTGGAAATATAGAGATACATGGATCCTACAAACAGTGCAATTACTGCTGTTGATTGGTTTGCCCAGGAAAAATACCGCCATAATAATGTAAAGTCAATCTGTGTTAATGCAATCGAAATAATGAACAATGGAAGCGCAATCCATAGACGATTGAATATTTTGGTTTGCGGAAAGTGAAAGTAATCTGCAATTATCATTCGAGCGCTACGGAATGATGTATCACCAGATGTGATTGGCAATATAATTACACCGAGAATCGCGATTGTCCCACCGATTGATCCAAGCATTAATTTTGATGCTTCGCTAACAACTGCTGCTGGTCCGCCACTTGCAAGAATTTCATTTAGTCCATTTGGTCCGTGGAATAAACTCATGCCAGCCGCTGCCCAAATCATGGCGATAATCCCTTCAGCAATCATCATGCCGTAGAAGATCTTCCGGCCATGTTTTTCATTTTGGGTCGTACGTGAAATCATTGGTGTTTGTGTTGCGTGAAATCCGGATAAAGCCCCACAAGAAATCGTTAGAAACAATAATGGAAAAATAGGTGCGTTATCCGGATGCATATTGGTTAATGACAATTCAGGAATTGGCGCCCCAGTAACGATCATGCCTACACCAACACCAATAGCACTAATGATTAATAATGCGCCAAAAATAGGATAAAAGCGACCGATGATTTTGTCGATCGGCAGTAATGTTGCGAGCAAATAATAGATAAAAATTGCCCCGATCAGGTATCCCATTCCGACCCAGCCATTCATTAAGTTATGCAAGAGTTCAGCTGGTGCAGTAACAAAAACAGTTCCAACCAATAATAATAGTAAGATTGTGAATGCGTTTACAACATGTTTCATAAATTTGCCTAAAAATTTCCCCGCAAGTTCTGGTAAGTGAGCCCCACGGTTCCGAATAGAAATCATACCTGTTAAATAATCATGAACCGCACCAGCAAAAATACATCCAACCACAATCCAAATAAATGCGACAGGGCCATAAAGCGCTCCCATAATTGGTCCGAAAATTGGTCCAACCCCAGCAATGTTCAGTAATTGGATCAGCGAGTTTTTCGGTGTATTCATTGGCAAATAGTCAACACCATCTTGACTCGTGTATGCAGGTGTTTTTCTTTCTTCCTTAACACCAAATAACTTTTCGATAAACTTTCCATATGTGAAATAACCAACGATTAATAATGCAATTCCAAATAAAAATGTATACATAAAATTTCCTCCTAAGCTATATAATGAATCCGCTTACATAGAGTTTAAGGGAAAACGTCATAAAAATGTCATTTTTGCCGTAACATGTCGATAATTTCGACTTACATGTATGTTATGGGTCTTAACGTGCATGGCGAATGTGGCAAAATGCTGGAATGATGATGGTCTTTGATTTTGATTAGGTAGCTGTTAACGGCCTGCATTCAAAAGGGGAAGGGAGAAAATCCCCATTGAATAAGTTCTTACAACTCTAACTTTCGCCGCAATTCTTTTACATAGTTTCTACTGACAGCTAATTTTTCCTCTCTGTCTTCCAATTCAAGATGAAATGCACCATTAAACCAAGGAATTAACCGACTTACATAATTTAGATTGACGAGGTAGCTTTTATGGATACGAAAAAAGTTGTAAGGTGTTAACCGACTTTCTAATTCTTTCAACGTTATTTTAACTTGGAATTCTTCTTTTTTTGTAATGATTTTCGAGAACTTTTCTTCACGATAAATATATAGAATTTCTTTTGGAAAAAGGTAATCAATCTCGCCCTCTGTTTCGATGGCTAGCTTCCCAAATATTGAATTGTCTACGGGAAAAGAAGGGAGAAACTTTACTTTTATCCGATCAATCGCTTGTTCAAGTTGTGCTTCATCATATGGCTTTAGTAGATAATCTACGGCTTCTAAACGAAATGCCTCTGCAGCAAATTGCGGATAGGCCGTAGCAAAAATAATGTAAGGAACTTTTTTTAGCTCTCGTAAGGACTTTGCAACTTCCATTCCAGATATTTTTGGCATTTCCACATCCAAAAAAACAACATCTGGTTGGAGTTTCAGAGATTTTATGATAGCTTCAGAGCCAGAATCAGCTTCACCAATTATGTTAATAAAAGAAAATTGCTCGAGTAAATGTTTTAATTCTTGCCGTGCATATCGTTCATCATCCACGATTAATGTATCAATAACTTGTGTCACGTTCGCGCCTCCGTTTTGGGTATTTGAAAGGAAATTGTTGTTCCTTGTTTAGGCTCACTATTGATTGAAATACCTGCTTTTTCACCGAAAGTCATGATAAGCCGGCGATTCACATTATATAGTCCCATTCCTGTTCCGAGCTTTGATGGTTGTTGCGGTGTTTCCAATTTTGTAATTTGATCTGGTTGCATGCCCTTTCCGTTATCTTCTACCTCAATTTTAATTGATTGAATACAATCGTATACGGCAATCTTTATGCGTGCATGATGTTCCATATCCTTGATACCATGTTTAACAGCATTTTCGACGATTGGCTGTAACGTTAGTGGTGGTAAAGTCTCGCTCAAAGTTGAATCATTTATTTCATAGCTGATTTGTAGTTTATCAACAAACCTGGCTTCTTCAATTTCCAAATATGCCTTTACATGTGCAAGCTCTTGTTCTAGTGATACCATGCTCACCGTTGTCCCCGTCACATTATTCCGTAAAAATTTTGAAAGTGACATTAACAGTTTCCGCGCTTTTTGTGGATCAATCCGGATAAGGGAGACAATCACATTTAACGAATTGAACAAAAAGTGTGGGCTTATTTGAGCCTGTAATGCTTTGATTTCTGAGTTCTTTGCCAGTTGAAGAGCATGATCAGCTTCAGCTATTTCTAATTGATTACTTAATAAGGAGCTTAATCCAGACATAAGTTCGACACTAGCATTCGTCATCTCCTTTTTTGATTTAAAATATAGCTTAAGTGTGCCGATTGTTTCCCCCCGCTGTTTTAGTGGCGCAATAATTGCTGCCCCAAGTGGACAATATTCATTCATACAATGGATGGCATCATCATTTGCAACAACTAGTTCACCACGTTGAATAACATCCTTCGTTATCTGCGTTTGTAGCGGGCTATTTGCCATATGATGATCACTGGCCATTCCGACATGAGCTAATATGGTTGTTTTATCGGTCATCGCTACTGCACTAGGTTTAATCTCCTGATACAAGATGTTACATACAGCAAGTGCTGATTGATTATTCATCCCTTTCCTGAGATAGCCGAGCGTTTGTTCAGTAATTCGCAATGTCTTTTGAGCTTGAAGTGCACTTGTTTTTTCCTCTTCATTGACTACATTTTGAATGATTAACAGAAAGATAGCGGAACCAATTCCATTCGCAATGATCATAGGAATACCGATCATATCCACAAGTGCCAGTGCTTTGTCAAATGGCTTAGCCAGTACAAGAATGACAACCATTTGAATTGTTTCAGCAAGCGCTCCAATTCCAAAAGCAACTGGAAGTTTTACATGTTTCCCTTTTTTACGAAAAGCGCCTGCAATAAAACCGGCAATGACTGTCGCTAACCCACAGGCAACACCAGTGAATCCGCCAAGTGTTAGTCGATGAATTCCGGCAATTAAACCTGCGCCAATTCCCACTTTGTAGCCACCTAAAAGGCCAGCCAAAACAATCCCAATCACCCGTGAATTGGCAATAGCCTCGTCTGACGTTAAATCAATGGCAAAACGATTGAAATGGAGTGTTTCCGTGTTTAGGGTAACACCGAAATAAGTTCCAATGATGCCGAAAAGGCCAAAAAATATAATGGCGATATATTCTTGCTTTCGGGTAAGTTTGTCCCGGTGAATCATATCCTGAAAAAAGCGAAGACGAGTTAGGATGAATGCTGCGGTAACAATTATCCCCAGTCTCTCCAGCATAGTGAAAAGTAATTCCGTCATAGCTGCAGACCCTTTCTTACAAAATTTTATTTACATATATCGTATTTTAATTGAGCTGGATAATCAATAATAATGGGGGAAGGGGAAAGAGCAAGCGGAAATCAATATGGAGACTGAAAATACGAATCACACAAAAAATAACTTCAGTAACATGTTTATCATACCAGTTACTGAGGATATTCCATTTCTACAGGTCAAACTTACGACGATCATCTTGATTTATTTTTCACCACCGTCAAATGCTAGCACGCGTCCCTAAATGCCGCGGCGCAATCCTTCTAGTTGATCAAAAATAAAACACGCATCCTTATGTCAAAAGGACCCGTGTTTTAAAAGTGATTAAACCGTAACAGCACCTTGCCTGATTACGTTAGTAGCTATTGCTTCAGTCAACTCTCTTGTCGTTTTGGGAACCAGTGATTTTAAGACAGAATTGATTACTGGACCTTTCATGCCTTTTGCGGTAACACCAAGATAGCTCGTTACTTCGGTTTTGTTTCCAGCTAATGTTTTTGCCACAAAATAGCCATTTCCTTTTACATTTTCATTTAGTCCGGTCAAATTAAAGGTAACCCTTGTTGGCTCTTGCCATTTGGTAATGTCAATTTGCAGATGGACTGTCTTTTGAATAATCCCAATTTCCCCTTTGAATTTCCATGTTGATTTTCTCTCGTGTAATATCTCGTGTTCCATATATCCTGGTACTAAAGGTGCCCATTTATTCATATCACTAACGAAAGACCAGACATGTTCAATGGGAATATCTAATTCTAATTGATGTTCTCCGCTCGGCATGGTGATATCCTCCTTATCGATGGGATTGCCCTTTCTGTTTTATAACGCTTTGTGTCTGCCTGTTGATTATATGTTGTCACAGTCTGGTTTAGACCAGTATTTTTAGTTCAATTACTCTTCATCTAATGAATCATAAAACTGTTTAATAAACGTATTCTCGATTATTCCATTTTCCACTTTGAAAACCTTTTGACTAATCATGACCCCTTTTTGATAGGGAACAATAAAATCCACTTTATCCTCCTCATAAAGATAAATGATGCTAGCTTTCATTGGCATGCTCGAGGATTCCGCATCTTGCATTCGTTTGTAGTGTACCTGATCCAAATAATTGATCAGCGTTTCGATTTTTGTTTTGTCTGTTGTATGATGATAATCGCTTTCTGAAGGGACTTTTAACACTATTTTCGTTATTTTAGTAGGATTGACTTGTAATGTATCCACAATATTCTTTCCACTAAAATCATGAGTTGATATGAGAAGAGTTGCTACTGTAAGGAACAAAGCAATAATGATAAAGCAGAATTTCTTCATGACAATCCTCTCCTTATATATCTATCTACTATTATTTTAGCATTATTTTAAAAGAAATGATGTGACGTGGGTCAACATAAGAGGGATATGGTGAACTTTTGCAATCGATTTCATGAAAAAAATCGAATCTAAATAGCACAATTCTATTGAAATATTTAGAAAAAATATTATAATAGAAAGAATTAAAGGAGGGGGAAAGTTGAAAACACTAGAGAAGGTCAGTAGCTTTGCAGGGAACACATTTGCAGTATGGGTCATTCTTTTTGCTATTTTAAGTTTCTTTTTACCAGGTGGATTTACGTGGATTGCGCCACACATAGCACTACTTCTTGGGATTATTATGTTCGGGATGGGGCTGACGCTTTCTTTAAGTGATTTTAAAGCCGTTTTTCAAGCTCCCAAAAGTGTGCTTATCGCCGTACTTGCTCAATTCATCATTATGCCACTTCTAGCGTATGGGCTTGCTACTATTTTTCAACTTCCAGCCGAGGTAGCGGTGGGGGTTATCTTAGTAGGCTGTTGTCCTGGAGGTACCGCCTCTAATGTGATGACTTTTTTAGCAAAAGGCAATACCGCACTGTCTGTTTCAGTAACAGCAGTATCAACACTGCTTGCGCCGATTCTTACACCAGCATTAACATTACTTTTGGCTAGTAAATGGCTGCCTGTATCTGCGGGAAGCATGTTCCTATCAATTGTAAAAATTGTACTCGTTCCAATAGTTCTTGGGATTGTGATTCGCTTGTTGTTCCGCAAACAAGTAGAAAAAAGTGTTGCCGTACTACCGCTCGTTTCTGTCATTGGTATTGTTGCAGTAGCGTCTGCAGTTGTCGCGGTAAATACGGAAAATATTGTTAAAGAAGGTCTATTAATCTTTGCTGTTGTCGTTTTACATAATTGCTTGGGACTTGCACTTGGTTTTGTATTAGGGAAACTATTAAAACTGGATTTACGTGATCAAAAGGCAGTTTCAATTGAAGTAGGAATGCAGAATTCGGGGCTTGGATCGACATTAGCGCTTGCCCATTTCTCACCGATCGCTGCTGTACCAAGTGCTATTTTCAGTGTGTGGCATAACATTTCCGGTCCGGTACTTGCAACATGGTGGGGGAAAAGTGATGAGCCTATTGACCCGCCAAAAGATAAAAGAGGAAAAACAGCTTAGGCAGTGGAGGCTACGAAACGAGTAGTCTGCCGTTCATAAAATGTAGGGGAGGATGAATATAGAATGAAAAAAGATTTACGTATTAATAGTAAGGTATTTAGTGAAGGAGCAATGAAAGCACCAAACCGGGCGATGCTTCGTGCTGTCGGAGTTTCGGATGAAGATTTTAAGAAGCCAATGATCGGGGTAGCAAGCACGTGGAGTGAGGTGACACCGTGTAATATTCATTTAGATGATTTAGCAATCAATGCCAAAGAGGGGGCGAAAAGCGCAGGTGGTGTCCCATTAATTTTTAATACGATCACCGTTTCAGATGGGATTTCGATGGGCACACAGGGAATGCGGTATTCGCTGCCTAGTCGTGATGTGATTGCCGACTCAATTGAAACCGTGGTAGGCGCAGAGAATTTGGACGGGTTGGTTGCGATTGGTGCCTGTGATAAAAATATTCCAGGTTGTATGATTGCGATCGCAAATTCCGATGTTCCTGCTGTATTTGTTTATGGCGGAACCATTGCACCTGGAAATCATAACGGGAAAGATATTGATATCGTATCCGTGTTTGAAGGGGTAGGCCAACACAATAATGGGGATATCAATGATAATGAATTAAGAGGAATCGAATGCCACGCGTGTCCTGGTGCCGGTGCTTGTGGTGGGATGTATACTGCGAATACGATGGCGTCAGCTGTAGAGGCTATGGGAATGAGTTTGCCTGGCAGCTCTTCAAACCCTGCTGAATCAAAAGAAAAAGTGAAAGACTGTGCCGCTGCCGGTGAAGCTGTTTACCATTTACTTGAAAAAGGAATTTATCCAAAAGATATCATGACGAAAGAAGCGTTTGAAAATGCAATAACTGTTGTTATGGCATTAGGAGGATCAACGAATGCTATTTTACACTTGCTGGCAATTGCCCATGCGATGGAAGTAGATTTATCAATCGATGATTTTAACCGAATGCAAGAAAAAGTGCCACATTTGGCTGATTTAAAACCGAGTGGTAAATATGTTATGCAGGATTTACATCGTGTTGGTGGTGTACAGGCTGTCATGAAACTCCTTTATGAAGCAGGTTACCTTCACGGGGATTGTTTAACTGTAACAGGAAAAACCGTTGCCGAAAATCTGGCTGAGGCGCCATCTCTAGAGGAAGGGCAGAAAGTCATCATGCCTTTTGATAATCCGAAACGTGAAGACGGCCCGTTAATTGTTCTAAAAGGGAATCTCTCGCCAACTGGTGCTGTTGCCAAAGTTTCCGGTGTAAAAGTAAAACGTCATACAGGCCCTGCTCGTGTTTTTAATACGGAAAAGGAAGCGACTGCTGCGGTCATGAATAACGAAATTAAGGATGGCGATGTGATTATCATCCGCTACGTTGGTCCAAAAGGCGGGCCGGGAATGCCAGAGATGTTGTCGATTTCCAGTATCATTGTTGGCAAAGGGATGGATGAAAAAGTTGCCTTATTAACTGACGGTAGATTTTCTGGCGGAACTCATGGCTTAGTCGTCGGACATATTTCACCGGAAGCGCAGGATGGTGGTCCAATCGCGTTTGTAAAAGAAGGAGACCTAGTAACGATTGATTCCGAGCAAAAAGAAATCTCCATGGACGTTTCCGAAGAAGTGTTGAAAAGCCGCCGTAATGATTGGGTGGCTCCACCGTTATATAAAAAGGGTATTTTAGGGAAATATGCACATAATGTATCCTGTTCATCAAAAGGAGCTGTGACTGATTATTTGAAGTAAAACTTTTATTTTCTAGCGGCGTGCTGGTTGGATGGGATCAAAAGACGTTTGGTTTTACGTAATACCAAACGTCTTTTCATACGTGCATAAAATATTTTTGGTTTATCCGCTGCTATTTTTTGGATATTTATATTGGAATAAATTTAGAGCTTGTGAAATGCATAAAAGTAAGCCATTGTTCCTTTTTAGCTCTGCGGGGGTCTCACCTAGGCCTTTCCTCTCGCTGGAGTCTACGTATATATGGGCTGCTAATAAATGCGATCATTACTTAAAAAATAAGTGAGTGCAACCCGTGTATTTCCTGAACGGCGATTTATCTTCTCAATTTATGTCCGCATTCTACGCATTCTATAGATATTGTCAAAAAATACAACCTCTTAGCCTAGTGTTAAGACAATGGAGGGAATGGTAATATGAACCGTTATCAAAAAATATCATTATTAGTTTTATTTGGAATTCCACTTTTCTGTTTAATTGTTACATTTTAACCGGAAGATGGGCGTTCTTTTTGTGGAGTTTAATGCCAAGTTTTCTTGCGGGAAGTATAGGATATTTTAATGCTAAAAAAATGGCGCAGGAGGCTGAAGCTCTGGGGATATATTCTCCAATTCGGGTTGATGTTTTCGTTTTGGGGCTGATGTTCTCGGATTCGGGTTGATGTTTTCGTTCTGGGGCTGATGTTTCTGCTATCGGGTCGATGTTTCGCGATTCGGGCTGATGTTTCTGCTCTCGGGATCGATGTTCTCGCTCTCGGGTTGATGTTTCCTGTTCTCCGGTCGATGTGCTCGCGTTCGGGCTGATGTTTCCTCTCTCCGGTCGATGTTTCGCGATTCGGGCTGATGTTTCTGCTCTCGGGGTCGATGTTCTCGCTCTCGGGTTGATGTTTCCTGTTCTCCGGTCGATGTTTCGCGATTCGGGCTGACGTTTCTGCTCTCGGGGTCGATGTTCTCGCTCTCGGGTTGATGTTTCCTGTTCTCCGGTCGATGTTTCGCGATTCGGGCTGATGTTTCTGCTCTCGGGGTCGATGTTCTCGCTCTCGGGTTGATGTTTCCTGTTCTCCGGTCGATGTTTCGCTATTCGGGTTGATGTTTTCGCTCTGGAGCTGATGTTCCCGAATTCGGGTTGATGTTTTCGCTCTGGAGCTGATGTTCCCGAATTCGGGTTGATGTTTTCGTTCTGGGGATGATATTCTCCAATTCGGGCTGATGTTTTCGCCCTGGGGCTGATATTCTCGAATTCGGTTTGATGTTTCCGCTCTGGGGCTGATGTTCTCGAATTTATGTTTCTTCTTAACGTTAATGGTTTATATCACTACAAAGTTATAGCTATCGTCTTACAATTGATCGAATGTGGAAATTTAACACCATACAAAATAACGCTCAGATTCAATTCTGAGCGTTGTAAAGACGGTTCCACCTAAAACTTATTTAACAAGATGTTCTACTTTATCCACTTTGACAATCCAATCAAATGGATCTTTTTCTTTTCCGTATTGAATACCAGTCAATGTGTCATATAACCTTCTTGCTATTTCACCAGTTTTACCGTTATTAATAATGTAATCTTCCTCTTGCCAGGTTAATTGTCCGATTGGCGAAATAACAGCTGCTGTTCCTGCGCCAAATGCCTCTTCTAAAATTCCTGCTTTGTTTGCTTGATAGAGCTCTTCCATGGAAATTCGTCGTTCAACAACAGGAACGTTCCAGTGCTTTAACAATTGAATGACCGAGTTTCGTGTTACGCCCTCTAAAATACTTCCATTTAGTGCTGGAGTTACTACTTCTCCGTTGATTTTAAAGAACACATTCATGCTGCCGACCTCTTCAATATATTTTTTCTCGACACCATCTAACCAAAGTACCTGGGCAAATCCTTTATCAGCGACCATTTCTTGTGCCTTTAGACTGGACGCATAGTTCCCGCCAGTTTTTGCTTCCCCTGTGCCACCTAAGACTGCTCTTACATACTGATTTTCCACGGCGATTTTCACCGGATTAATCCCTTCTTTGTAGTAAGCACCGACTGGGGATAAAATAACAATAAATTGATAATGGCTGGATGGTGCTACCCCAAGATAAGGTTCAGTCGAAATGATAAACGGCCGAATATAAAGGGAGGTACCTTCTGCACTTGGAATCCAATCTTTTTCCAGTGCGATAAGCTGTTTAATCGCGTGAAGCGCAAATTCTTCATCAACTGGCGGAATGCATAAACGATTGTTGGAACGATTTAATCGCTGCATATTTTTCTCCGGACGGAATAATTGTGCTTCGCCATCTGGTGTAAGGTATGCTTTCAACCCTTCAAAAACTGACTGACCATAATGGAATACCATTGCAGAAGGATCCAAAGCAAGAGGCTGATAGGGAATAATCCGCGCATCATGCCATCCTTCCTCATTCGAATAATCCATGATAAACATATGGTCGGTGAAAATCTTACCAAATTCCAATTGATCTGAACTTGGCTTTTCCTTCTTTGTAGAGCATAGGTTCATTTGAATTGACTGTTCTTCCATGGCACTATCTCCTTGTTGTTAAATTTATTCGCCTTGCTTTCATGAAAATCAATAAATGATTAAATACTATTTTATTACTAATAGGAATAGAAATACAACCCTTTATAGTGAAAAGATTTTTACTTTTCTGTTTAGGGACATGGGGACAGGTTAAGTGTCCCACTTTGTACCCTGCGCCACCCGTGAATTTTTGCCTGGGACAAGAAACCTGTCCCCATGTCCCGCATGAATTATCCTTCAAACTACTTGAAGACTAACTTCGCCAATACTTTCAAAGTTTGCGTCGTATTTTCCTTTTTGCAATGTTTTCGGGAGTATAAATGTACCAGATGATATGATCATTCCTTTTTCAATATGGCGTCCGCTTTTGGCAAGTTCATCGATTAGCCATTTTATCGCATGGACCGGATTGCCCAGAACTTCAGATGATGGCCCTTCAACTATCGGTTCACCATCTAACTGCAATACAGCTTTTATGTTTCCAAGCTGTTCATACGTTATTCCTTGTGTCGCTTCCCCTACAACTACTTTTCCTGCCACAGCACTATCCGCAATAACCTGTCCCAGACTGAGCTTCGGAAACCAGTCGATAAAGCGTGAATCAGGAATCTCCAGTCCTGGTGCAATACTCATTTTTTGTAGAATTGTATCTTGATCATCATCTTTTGATAGATCTTCATTCGCAATAAACATTAATTCAATCTCTAATAATGGTTCCTGCATAGAGGCCAATTCAATTGTTCCATTAGAAAGACTTGTCTTTGTTAAAGCACCATAAAGAGGTGTCGTGGAATGAAATAATTGCTGTGTTTCCTCACTTGTCAAACTGATTTTGTACCCGATTAATTTGTCCTGATTGAGAATAGCCTTTTTGTCGGTAAGCTGTTGTTGGATCTCATAAGCGTCTGTCTTTTCAATATCTTCTTGAATCCGATCTTTAGGAATGGGTTGCTTGCGGTCATAAGCATCATATAACGTGTCTACTAGTTTTGTTTGTTGTGTACTATTTGTCATTGGTGAGCACCCCTTTGTATATGTATTGTACCTATATTAGCAGATAATTCACCCTTTTGTCAGTTTTGATTTAACTATTTTTATAGAAGGGGCAGGAGAATAGCTGTTGTTACTGTTGCCTTATCTTAATGGTTCTTCTATTTTATAGAATTGTTTTATGATAATATAAATGTAAGAATATTTAGAGTAGGTGGAATATATGAAGCCCCAGTCTACATTATTATTTTATACACTTAGCGGTGTGCTTTTTATTATCAGCTTTGTTGGTATGTTGATCTATGGATATAAAACATTCTATATTGAAACGGAAAACGTACAATCCACGGATTACGCGTATCATTTTGCCTTGATTGCAGAGGAATCTAATAATGACTATTGGCGATTAATTGAAGAAGGTGCAATGAGAGCAGCAAATGAAAACGACATATATATTGAGTATGTTGCCCCGGAAAAAGCAGATAACGATAGCATGCTAAGGCTGCTCGATCGGATGATTTCAGCAAAAGTAGATGGGATTATTATACAGGGTGTGGAAGGTGATCGCTTTGTTAATTTAGTACATAAAGGAATTGAACGGGGGATATCGATTATCACAACGGATACTGATGTGAAAAGTAGTGAGCGAAAAGTATATGTGGGGACAAATAATTTCTATGCAGGTGAGCTTGCTGGAAAGGCAATTTTAGAAAATACTACTGGCGAACAATATGTTGGGATTGTCACCGGTCGTTATGACGCGATAAATCAACAAGAACGAATTGCTGGGTTTAAAAAGAAGGTGAAAGAATCTGGTCGTATTCATATTGTAGAGGTGAAAGAATCTAATATTACCGAAATTGGTGCTTCGCAAGCGGCTTATTCATTGCTAAAGCAACATCCGAATATAACTGTCTTATTTGGAACTAGTGCTCTTGATGGTATTGGTATGGTTGATGGTCTGGACGAGATAGCCCCAAATAATGATATTTATATTATTTCCTTCGATGTTTTACCAGAGACATTAGATTTAATAACACAAGATAAAATTGATGCGACGATCGCACAATATCCAGAAGAAATGGGGTATCGTTCTGTAAATGTCCTAATTGAACTACAGCAGAAAGATCTTTTGGAAAAACAGCAATATACTGAAACGGAAATCATTGAAAAAGAGGATTTACTGAGGCGCAAAAATGGTGATGGAAAATGAGGACGATTAGAGGAAAACTATTAGTCTATTTTTTTGTGTTTGTCTTTTTATTCCAGGTAACTGCTATTTCTATTTTTGTGAGCTCGAATGAGTTAACGAATACATATCATGATAGCTTTCAACGATTTTTATTATTGAATTCCATATCCCAAATTTCGGAAGAGCTATTTACAGAGACACGGACCTTTGTAATGGAAGCAGAACCTGAAAAAGTACAAAGGTATTATGATACAAAAAAACGATTGCAAAATGAAAAAGAAAAGATAGCTTCATCCTTTTATGATATTGATCGAATGGAAATGGAGAACTATGTTAATTTAATCGAGACATTTATCCATGAGAGTGAATTGACAGTTGGGTTTGTTCTTAGGGATGATATTGAACAATACACGTACCATTTAGAAGAGACGCGAAATGCATCAGGTTATATTCAAGGAGCAACACTGGAGTTAATTGATCTCGAGCTGACCGCTTATCAGTCATTTTATCAAGATTTACAAGTACGAAATGATTCCTTTTTTTATTTTATTATTTTCTTATTTGTTACAACAATTATATTAGCTATATTCTTTGCGTTTTGGTTTTCCAATGGCATTACACGGCCATTAAATACATTATCGCGTGCTGCAACAGAAGTATCAGAAGGTAATTTAGTTGGGGAGCCGATCAACATTCGCTCCAATGATGAACTGGAATTCCTAGGTGACACCTTTAATAGTATGCGATCGAATATTCATGAACTTATAGAAGAAATCAAGGATCAATCTGAGTTGGACCGTTTGCTAAAAGATATGGAATTAAAGCATTTGCAAAGTCAGATCAACCCGCATTTTTTATTCAATACGCTGAACACACTATCTAAAATGGCTTATTTAGAAGATGCAAAATCAACATCTTCGTTAATTGACTCCGTTGCAACGTTGCTACGGTATAATTTAGGAGAAATTGATAGTAGTGTAACGCTTGCAGATGAAGTAAAAGGAGTGCAGGACTACTTTCATATCCAAAAGACCCGGTTCTCAGAAAGGATTCAATTCAATATGAATATTGATGAAACTTGCTTATCTATTCAGGTGCCTCGTTTAACATTACAACCGTTAGTAGAGAACGCTTTTATACATGGGATTGAGGAAAAGGAAGAAGGAGGAACAATTAATCTGGCCATTTTTCAACATGAATGCCAGGTAGTGGTCGAAATTAGCGATGATGGTGTTGGAATGAATCAAAGCAAAGTCGAACAACTAATGACGTTGGCGAAACAACAAGATGTACATGTTGGTCACCTGACAGGAATAGGCTTAACAAATGTCATCCGCCGTTTGCAATTGTTTTATCAGAAATCACATGTGGTTGACATTCAATCCGAACCAGATAAAGGCACAGCCATTTCTTTGTTACTACCTAAATGATAAAGGAGGATAAGCTAATGCGCGTATTGATTGCCGAAGATGAACTGCTGGAACGAAAAGCAATGAAAAAGTTCATAGAGGATAATTTTAATGATATCAAAGTAGTTGGCGAAGCTCCTAACGGTAGAAAGGCGATTGAACTAGCGAAAACGTTACAGCCTGATATTATTTTTATGGATATTAAAATGCCGGGAATTAATGGATTGGAGGCGATTGAAACGATCATACAGATCAACCCTGTGATCAAATTTATTCTTGTATCGGCGTACGATTCATTTGAATACGCAAAGCAAGCAATGACATTTGGTATTAAAGAATATATTTTAAAACCAGGAAAAAAGGAGGAAATTATTAAAGCAATCCGTCGTGTACAAAAGGAAATTGTAATGGAAAGGCAGCAAGTTGAGGAAAAGACACAATCTAATCAGGTGCTTAAGGAACATTTGATTACTAAATTGATGCAATACCCAATTGAAACCGATGCGATAAACATCCATAGAAAATTTTTCTCGACGATGACATGCGGCTATTTTCTTGTGGTACAAGCTAAAGGAAACTTTCTTCAAAATGAGTTAAATCACATTCTGGAAAAACTTATTGAAACTCCATTCATTGCTCATCATCATGAAAATCTGTACGCTATTTGTATTTTCTTACGCAGAAGACCAGATAAGGCAGAAATATTGCGTACTGCCAGAGGAATACACCTTAAGCTAGGACAGGGAAGTTTTGTTGGGGCGGGCCATTCGTATAGTTCGATCGATCAATTTCCAAAATCGTATCAAGAGGCATTTATAGCTTGTTATCAGCTAGAAAAAGAGAATGCTAGACATTATGGGTTTTTTAATAGAGAAACATATACAGATAATCGGGAATCTTTGACAAGGTTAATTGAAAAAGTTGAACAGGGTAATGACCAAGATGCAGTTCGGTTATATAAGGAATATCAAGACTTTCTCTTGCAGCATAATTTAGATGAATTATATCTTCATATGAAACGGATTATGCTTGAGCGAGGAATAGCATTTCCTGAGAGACCACGATCGGAAATAATGACAACAAAGGATTGGGAGAGGTTTATTACGGTATGTTGTATGCATATACAGGATTACTACCAATCAAAACAATATATAGAAAAGGCGAAAAAGTATATTCAACAACATTTTCAAGGTTCGATTACATTGGAAGAAACAGCTGCACATGTAAATTTGAGTCCTAATTATTTTTCAAACATGTTTAAACATGAGTTCGGTACAACTTTTATAGAATATGTAACAAAAGTACGATTACATAAAGCGAAAGAGTTGCTAGAGGAAAATAATTACTCACTTAAAGAAATAAGTTACATGGTTGGATATAAAGACCCCAATTATTTCAGCAGGGTATTTAAAAAGCACTTTTCCGAGTCTCCGAAACGCTTTCAACAAGGGATCTTAAAAAAGTGAAGAGAATAGTAAAAATGTGCAGAAATTCTTTTCCCATTTCAGGTCAATGTTTTTTATAATTTGTGTAAGCGTTATCAAATAAGGGGGAATTGGTAGTGAAGAAATCTTATGGGTTTTTATTACTTTTTGCATTAGCATTCGTTCTAGCTGCATGTAGTTCGGATTCATCAGGAAAATCCGATGGTGATTCGGATAAAGGTAGCGGCGATAGTGAAAGTGCGGGCGGGGAAGTGGAAATCTTTAGTTGGTGGACTGGTGCCGGTGAGGAAGACGGCCTACTTGCTTTAATCGACTTATTTGAGGAAAAACATCCAGACATAAAAATTGAAAATGCTGCTGTAGCGGGAGGGGCAGGGACAAACGCGAAGGCAGTGCTTGCGACAAGAATGCAAGGGAATGATCCACCGTCAACATTCCAAGTCCATGGCGGTGCCGAATTGAATGAAGGTTGGGTCGCTGCCGATAAAATGGAGCCATTGGATGATTTTTATAAAGAAAATGACTTGATGGATAAATTTCCGGAAGAACTAATTGATCTAGTTAGCAAGGACGGTAAAATTTATTCTGTTCCAGTTGATATTCATCGCGGAAATGTGATCTTTTACAATATGAGCGTATTTGAAGAAAATGGTGTTGATGTACCAACAACATTTGATGAGTTTTTTGATGCAGCAGATAAATTGCAAGATGCAGGTGTAACACCATTAGCTTTAGGTGATAAAGAAGGCTGGCCTGCCACACAGGTTTTTGAAAATATATTGTTAGGTGTGTTAGGACCTGATGATTACCAAAAACTTTTTGAAGGTGAAATTGGTTTTGACGATAAGCGAATTGAGGAAGCTGTAGAAAAGTTTGATAAAATACTTGATTACGTAAATGAAGATCATGCATCACGAAACTGGCAAGATTCAGCACAGTTAGTTGCCAATGGGGAAGCTGCAATGATCAACATGGGTGACTGGGCAAAAGGGTACTTTAACAATGATTTGGATTTGGAAACGAATAAAGACTTTGGCTATTTTGCATTCCCTAATACTGATGGTCAATTTTCCATTATTACGGATACGTTTGGATTGCCAAAGGGTGTTGAAAATACGGAGGAAGTCAAGGAATTCCTAAAGGTTCTGGGTTCTGTAGAGGGTCAAGATGCATTTAACCCACTGAAAGGTTCTATTCCAGCACGGGTTGACGCTGATAAGTCCAATTATGATGAATATGGTCAAGATGCAATGAAAGATTTTAATAATGCTAGATTAGTTCCAAGTCTTGCACATGGATCTGCGGCGTCTGAAGGGTTTTTAACAAAGGCCAATCAAGCAGTAAATATTTTTGTTACTCAGCGGGATGCAGATAACTTTATTCAAGCTTTACAAAACGCAGCACCAGAAATGTAAAAGAAGTAGTGAGGCTGCCTCCATCAAGGTAGCCTCCTGTTTTTTAGTAACTCAATCCTCGTTAGGAGGTATTATGTGGAGAGAGAGATTCAAGTAAAACGACGTAAAAGGAGATTGACCAAAGACCAGTGGACTGCAATCGGGTTTCTAATTCCGTCTTTTCTTTTAATCCTTGTTTTTGTTTATGGATTTATCGGTTGGACGGGGTATGTATCACTGAGCAATTGGAATACATTAGTACCAGATTTTTCCTTTGTCGGTCTAAAAAACTATATATATTTATTTCATGATTTTCGATTTCAAGCTGATTTACGAAATACATTGTTCTTCACTGTGTTATTTATTGGATTGGTCATTGTAATGGGAATGGGATTAGCGATATTAATTGACCAAAAATTAAAAGGTGAAGCGATCTTTCGAAATATATTTTTATTCCCGATGGCATTATCGTTTATTGTTACTGGTGTTGTCTGGCAGTGGTTGTTAAATCCTTCAACGGGATTTAATAAATTTCTAAGTGTTTTTGGTATCGAACCCAAGTGGTATACAGATACGAATGTTTTGGCAGGATTTGAATGGGGGAGCATTGAGTTTGGCTTGCCTGTGGCGATCATTGCAGTTGTTATTGCAGCAGTCTGGCAAATGACTGGCTTTTCGCTGGCAATGTATTTAGCTGGATTGCGCGGTATTCCGGATGAGCTGCGGGAAGCGGCAAGAATGGATGGAGCAAGCGAGTTTCAAATCTATCGAAAAGTTGTGCTGCCAATGCTACTACCGATTACGATGAGCGTCATTATTATCATGGCTCATATTTCATTGAAAATATTTGATCTTATTTATGCGATGACAGGATCAGGTGCAAATTTCGTCACTGATGTACCTGGTGTATACATGTTTGAAACGACATTTAGGGGAAACTATTACGCAAACGGAGCTGCTATTGCAATTATCATGTTGCTTTTAGTTGCAATCTTTATCGTTCCCTACCTATGGAATAGTAGAAAGGGTGATAATTAATGGCGGCATTTAATATAGGAAAGTTCTTTAAATATCTCATTCTGATCGTTTTGGCAATTGTTTTCTTAATGCCAATTTACGTCATCCTCGTAACAAGTTTAAAGCCTTTAGATGAAGTATCGCTAGATCAAATGTGGGCATTACCAACTTCGATTGATTTTAGTTCATATGCTGAAGCATTTTCTAATTTAGCTCCAAACCTCATGAACAGTATTTACTTGGTTGTACCGGCAACATTATTGTCTGCATTGTTAGGTGCTATGAATGGATATGTTTTATCAAAGTGGAAGTTTAAAGGTGCTAACACAATCTTTATGGTTATTTTGTTCGGAATGTTTATCCCGTACCAAAGTATTTTAATTCCATTGATTCAATTTTTACGGACAATTGATTTATATAATACGATACCAGGATTAATTCTTGTGCATGTTGTATATGGTTTGCCGATTACAACACTGATGTTCCGAAACTTTTACGCAAGTATTCCAGATACAATGATAGAAGCCGCTAAAATAGATGGAGCAAATTTCCTCGGGATCTTCAGACATATTATTATACCTTTATCTATCACCGGCTTTGTCGTTGTAGCGATTTGGCAGTTTACAAATATTTGGAATGAATTTTTATTTGCTGTAACCGTCACAACTTCAGATAAGCAGCCGGTCATGGTTGCCTTACAGAATTTATCCGGTAGCCAAATTGTCCAGTGGAATGTGCAAATGGCCGGAGCATTACTTGCAGCTCTGCCGACTTTACTGGTTTACATCTTTTTAGGAAAGTATTTTGTTAGAGGGTTATTGGCTGGATCTGTTAAGGGGTAGAATTGTAATTTGTAAACTTGAAGGCATTTTTAAAAAAAGAAGGTCTCATAAGCCGTAAGTCATGCTAAGAGCTTATGGGACCCTCTTTGAATAGTTCTCCTATTACAACGCTTTCACCAAACCACCATCTACAACCAATGACTGTCCTGTCACATAAGTGTTTGCCTGCGAGCATAAATACACAATCATATTCGCAAATTCTTGTGGCTCGCCGTATCGCTTAATTGGAATGGATTGTTCCGTCTTGGCTTTTAGTTCGTCCGCATTCATGTTGAGTTTTTCCGCATTTTGTTGATCTAAATTGGCAACACGATCAGTTGCAATTCTTCCTGGCCCAACTGTGTTAATTAATATATTATCTTCTGCAAGTTCCTGAGATAAACTTTTGGAAAGACCGACAATCCCCGCTCTAAATGTGTTGGATAAAATCAAATTATCCAGTGTTTGTTTAATAGAGGAGGAAGCAATATTAACAATATGACCGCTTCGTTGTTTTTTCATATAGGGCAAAACCTCTCGGATGGTCCGGACAAAGCTTAACAGGTTCAATTCAAATGCATCGTGCCATGCCTGGTCATCGAAATCGGAAAATAGCCCTGCTGGAGGACCGCCTGCATTATTAACCAGAACATCTATAGTGCCGTTTTTCTCTACCGCTTTTGCGATTAATTGTTTGATGGAATCAGGTTTAGTAATATCGCAGACCGCGTATTCCACATTTTCATTTCCGGTTTCTTTTTGTATATCATTTTTTGCTTTTTCTAATTCCTGTTCATTTCGGCTGGAAATAAAAACATGTGCTCCTTCAGCTGCAAACGTTTGTGCCGATGCTTTTCCCAAGCCTTTGCTCGATGCCAATACAACAACTGACTTTCCTTGTAAACCTAGGTCCATGTTGATCCCTCCTGTTAATATCTATAATTAGAAATATCTTAATATTAATCGATTGGAAATTCAAGCTGTGGAGGGATTTGATAAAACGGTTCAATTAACTTTCGTGCGTTCTAGTTCTTTTCCTGCTAAAATGCAGATGAGGTAGTATACGTTATTTATTAACAACAATTACATAAAGGAAGTGTGAAAAAATGAAATTCGGTACCATTGGAACAAGCTGGATCACGGAAGCCTTCATTGATGCCGCAAACGAAGCGGATAATTTTAAACTTGCGGCAGTCTATTCCCGCGCGGAAGACAAAGCAAAACAGTTTGCCGAAAAAAATAATGCACCACATTATTTTACGGATTTACAGCAAATGGCAGCAAGTGATGAACTCGATTGTGTGTATATTGCGTCGCCCAATTCCTTGCATTTTGAACAGGCCGTCTTATTTTTAAAGCATAAAAAGCATGTTATCTGTGAAAAGCCAATTTTTTCAAATACAACGGAATTACAGGAAGCACACCGAATTGCCGAGGAAAATGAAGTCTATTTGTTTGAAGCCATGCGAAATATCCATTCTCCTAATTTTTTACGTCTGCAGGAGAATATCAAGGAAATAGGAACCGTCCGCAGTATGATGCTACAACGAGTCCAGTATTCATCACGGTATGATAAGTATTTAGCTGGGGAAACACCTAATATCTTTTCAGCTGAATTTTCCGGTGGGGCACTTGTGGACTTAGGGATTTATCCACTTTCTATTGCTGTAGCACTATTTGGTAAACCGCAACGTGTTACCTATTTCCCTGTTATCTTGAAGAGTGGTATTGATGGAAATGGCACACTTGTTTTAGTGTACCCTGATTTTACTTGCACGATTGTTTGCTCGAAAATTTCCAATTCCTTTAACCCAAATGAAATTCATGGGGAAGAAGGTACACTGTTATTCGGTGATTCTGGTACACTTACAAATCAAGCGCTAGTCAAAACGCATTCTGATGAAAAAGTAATATTAGATACTGTGGTTCATGAGCATGACATGGTATTTGAGATTAATCATTTTCAAGAAATCATAGAGACAGAGAATGAGCAGGAATATAAAAGGTTGAAAGAATTAAATTATTTGGTGCTTTCGATTACAGAAGAGGCACGTAAACAAAGTGGAATAGTGTTTGGTGTTGAAAGGTAATATCGAATTGACATCACACGAAGCCCACTATATAATAATTGAAGATATTGAGAGAGGTTCTTAGCTTAAACCCTCTATAAAAAACTAAGGACAGATGATATCGATTAGGAGACCATGTGCCTTAGGCTGTGGTCTTTTTTTGTTTTTAAAAATGGTGGGAGGTATTTTAAAATGGCGGGAAGACGAGATGAGGAATTACCAGATATTACGCTTTTAGGCAGCCAGGGAACGACATATGAATTTGATTACACACCAGAAGTTTTAGAGACATTTGATAATAAGCATCCAAACAGAGACTATTTTGTAAAATTCAATTGTCCGGAATTTACAACATTGTGTCCGAAAACAGGACAACCAGATTTTGGTACGGTCTACATTAGCTACATACCCGGAGAAAAAATGGTGGAAAGTAAATCATTAAAATTATATTTATTTAGTTTCCGAAACCATGGTGATTTTCATGAAGACAGTATGAATATTATTATGAACGATTTAATCGATCTAATGGATCCGCGTTATATTGAAGTGTGGGGGAAATTTACACCACGCGGAGGTATTTCTATTGATCCGTATTGCAATTATGGTAAGCCCGGAACAAAATTTATGCAAATGGCCGACCATCGGATGATGAATCATGATTTGTATCCGGAAAAAATAGATAATCGCTGAGAAGTTGAGTAATATGTCTTTGGCAAACGGCTTTGATGATAGTTAGCAGCGACTAAATGAAGGTTCATCCTAACTTTGTGATCGAAGCTGCTCTTGTGTATGATGATTTTTATTAGGCTAACTTTAGAAACGTGGTTGGAAAATCACGTTTCTTTTTGTTTGCAGATTCGTTGTGTCCTCTTACATCGAATTAAACGCCAAGTCGCCGGACGAACGCGAAAAGTCGCCGGACGAACGCAGAAAGTCGCCGGACGAACGCGAAAAGTCGCCGGAAGAACGCGAAAAGTCGCCGGACGAACGCAGAAAGTTGCCGGAAGAACGCGAAAAGTTGTCGGAAGAACGCGGAAAGTCGCCGGACGAACGCGAAAAGTCGCCGGACGAACGCGAAAAGTCGCCGGACGAACGCAGAAAGTCGCCGGACGAACGCGAAAAGTCGCCGGACGAACGCGGAAAGTTGCCGGACGAACGCGGAAAGTCGCCGGACGAGCGCGGAAAGTCGCCGGACGAACGCGGANCTCCATCGTCGGCACGGGCAGAGTAGTATAAGAGACAGGAACGCGAAAAGTCGCCGGACGAACGCGAAAAGTCGCCGGACGAACGCGAAAAGTCGCCGGACGAACGCGAAAAGTCGCCGGACGAACGCGAAAAGTCGCCGGATGAACGCGGAAAGTCGCCGGACGAACGCAGAAAGTTGCCGGACGAACGTGGAAAGTCGCCGGATGAACGCGAAAAGTCGCCGGAAGAACGCGGAAAGTCGCCGGAAGAACGCGAAAAGTCGCCGGACGAACGCGGAAAGTTGCCGGAAGAACGCGGAAAGTCGCCGGACGAGCGCGGAAAGTCGCCGGACGAACGCGGAAAGTTGCCGGAAGAATGTATGCTGCTTTACAATGCCTGGATTGCGCTAGTTTTACAAAAGCAATCATCTACACTTTTCCCCATTTGCAATAATCGGCTAAAAAAGAGTAATAAACTTTTATAAAGGCACATATGGATTTAAATAGAGTTTAAAATCTTACAACAGGATGGGTGATCAGATGGATAAAGATAAAGATCAAAATCAAGATCAAAATCAAAATCGAAATATAAAGCCCACTGACGGCAACCCTAAAGATGAGCAGCTGGAAAAGAACCGTGAAAAAAACACTGGTCCAGGTAAAAAATTAACGAGTGATGCCGGTTTAAAAATCTCGAATGATCGGTGGTCTTTAAGGGCAGGAAAACGTGGGCCAACATTATTTCAAGACTTTCATTTTTATAAAAAACAATCGCATTTTAACCGAGAACGGATCCCGGAAAAAGTGGTTCACGCAAGAGGTGACGGGGCATATGGAGAATTTGAATTATATAAATCTATGAGGCATGTCACAAGAGCTCATTTTCTACAAGAGCCTGGATGTAAAACACCTGTATTTGTTCGATTTTCCAACTTTATCGGGAGTAAAGGCTCAAAGGATACAGCCATTGATATACGCGGTTTTGCAACCAAGTTTTATACACAAGAAGGAAATTACGATATGCTGGCACTCTCATTTGCAGTCTTCTCTATTATGGATGCCATGAAATTTGCAGATTTTGTGCATGCAGTTAAACCAAATCCTAGAACAGGGGTTCCACAAGCTACTGTTGCGCATGACAATACGTGGGATTATGTCGCCAGTAACCAAGAAATTGCGCATTTTATTATGTGGCTTATGTCCGATCGGGGTCGTCCAAGAAGCTGGCGTATGATGGAAGCTTGGCCGGTCAATACATTCTGGTTTATTAACGAACAGGGGAAAGGAACCTATGTTAGGTTTGTATGGAAGCCTGTGTTAGGGGTCCATTCATTGTTACTTGATGAAGCGAATATAATCGGCGGGGTAGATCCAGATTTCCATAGGCGGGATTTACATGAGGCTATTGAGTGTGGAGCTTATCCAGAATATGAATTGGGTGTGCAGTTGATCGCTAAAGAAGATGAATTTAAGTATGATTTTGACATTCTGGATGATACAAAACTCTGGCCGGAAGATGTTGTTCCTGTTGAAATCATTGGTAAAATGACATTGAATCGGCTGGTTGATAATCACTTTGCAGAAGAAGAACAGGCTTCATTCGACCCAGCAACTATTGTTCCAGGAATCGATTTCACCGATGATCCCGTCTTGCAGGGTAGATCTTTTGCCTACAGAGATACGGATTATCATCGACTTGGAACGGGAAATATAAATGAAATACCGGTCAATAAGCCTATTGCTGAAACGAATTTTAACCAACGACAAAGCTATGTGCGCCATCGGATTGATGTTGATTCCGTAAACTACCACAAAAATTCATTAGCTGGAAATACACCAGCAGAAACTCCTCCTGAAGAAGGCGGGTATGCACATTATCCTGAAAAGGTTGATGGACACAAGACGAGGGAACGACCAGGCGAATCGTTCTATGATTTCTTTTCCCAGCCAAGACTTTTTTGGAATAGTATGTCGCCTGTTGAGAAACAAAACATCGTGGAAACGTTTAACTTTCATCTTGGCTATGTACAAAGTAAATCGGTCAGACAGCAAGTTGTGGATATGTTTGCTAATGTTGATAGAGAGATGGCATGTAAAATTGCTGATAGTACTGGCGTCAACCGTCCAAGCGGAGGAAACGTGCCAGTATCAAAAAGTTCCCCTTCACTCAGCTTGGCTAATACGCCGCACTATGCATATACAAGAAAAGTAGGGGTGTTAATTAGCAACGGATTCAACGGAGAAGAGGTAAGAGGTGTTCTTACCACCTTACAGCAATATGGGGTATTTATAGAGATTATTAGTGAAAAGCTTGGCACCGTAACTGGGGCTGATGGCACAAAAATCAAAGCTGAAAAGGCATTTGTTTCAACATATCCTGTCCTTTATGATTCGATTTATGTTGTTGGTGGAAGGGCTGAAAATCAAGCAAAATTCAATCAGCACATTATGCATTTTGTAAATGAACAATACAAACACTATAAGCCAATTGGTGTTGCGACGACCGCCCAGTCTTATATTAAAGGATCAGAAGATAATAATCTGGCCGGGGTTGTTTTTGCCGAAAATAATCCAAACTTCGGAAAGGACTTTGTCACAGCAGTCGCTCAACAACGTTTTTGGGATAGAACATAGTGAAAAATACTTTAATGAAAGGAGCAATCCAACTTTGGGTGCTCCTTTCGCTATGATGGAGGTATTTGGGATAAATTTTTTAGAAAAGGTATTTTTCCATAAAAGTATACTTTAAAAAGGATTGACTACGGTGATAATATTTGGTAAATTATTAATAATAAGATAATCATTAACTGCCAAATCTAATTGACTCTGCTGATGAAGTAGAGCATGACCTTGGATTAAAACCAGTTAATATAGGTAGAGAGAGTATGCTTATTTAGCTCTGCCTGTATTTGCTGGTTTTTTGTTTTATAGAAGCAAGTTTGAATAAATAAAAAGGGGGATTCAAAATGGACAATTTAATCGAATTGGATAAAAAGTATTTTATTCATCCGACTTCATCCATCCAACAACAACAGGAAAATGGCGCAAAGGTGATCATGGAAAAAGGGGAAGGGATTTATTTAACCGACAATAATGAAAACGTATACATTGACGCGATGTCATCATTGTGGAATGTCAATGTTGGGCATGGACGAGAGGAATTGGCTGAAGCTGCTGCACAACAAATGAAGAACCTGGCATTTAGTTCCACATTTTCTACGTTTAGCCATGAGCCGGCTATTAAACTTGCAGAAAAGATTGCTAGCATTAGCCCCAAAGGATTAAATGGTGTCTTTTTTACCTCGGGCGGATCGGAATCCAATGACTCGGCAGTTAAACTAGTGCGCCATTATTGGAAGATTCAGGGGGAACCACAACGACGTAAAATTATCGCACTAAAACGTGGCTATCACGGGGTTGCGGCAGCTTCGACAAGTGTAACGGGGATTCCTGAATTTTGGGGGATGGCAGGTCACATGATGACAGACATTACCCATGCGGATACACCATATGGAAGTAGTACAGAAAAAGCGATCACATCACTGCGCCATACGATTGAAATGGAGGGACCGGAAACAGTGGCAGCATTTATGGCAGAGCCTGTCCAAGGTGCTGGTGGTGTACTAATTCCGCCCGAAGATTATTTTAAAGAAGTACGTGCATTGTGTGATGAATACGGTATTTTGTTTGTTGCGGATGAAGTTATCACGGGATTTGGGCGAACTGGAAAAATGTTCGGAATGGAGAATTGGGACGTTACTCCTGATATGATGACGTTTGCTAAAGGGGTTACTAGTGGTTACATTCCACTTGGCGGTGTTGTTGTTTCCGATCATATTCACGAAGTGCTGAAAGAAAAATCGAAGGGTACACTTTTCCACGGTTTTACATATAGTGGGCACCCAACTGCCGCAGCTGTGGCATTGAAGAATATTGAAATTATGGAACGAGAAGGGTTGGTGGAAAACTCTCATAAAATGGGTGAAGTATTACTGAAAGGCTTCCAACGGTTGAAACAGGAACTGAATATTGTTGGGGATGTTAGAACGATTGGCCTTCTCGGTGCAATTGAGCTCGTTCAGGATCCGAAAACAAACAAGCGATTTTCTCCGGATCTAAGAGTTGCGCCGAAAGTGATCGAAGCGTTACATGAAAGAGGTGTCATCTGTCGCCCTGTTACGTATGACGGATCAGACATTATTTGCTTTGCACCACCACTCATTATCGATCAATCGCAAGTTAATACATTGGTTAAGAAAGTTCATGATGCAGTACTGGCCGTTCAAAATCAACTTGGTGTTACGCATTAAAAGAACGGAGAGGCACCCCTGTTTTAGGTTGGGCTAGGATATTATTTTAGCCAGCTATGTGAAAGACTATTTTCAGTTAGAGCGATCTTAAATTGTAGGACTCTAATGGCGTGTAGTAATAATATAACGCAACAAGTCTAGCATCCATATGGGATATATTTAATATAGGCTGTTTTCTAAAAGATTGGGACTGCGATTACTCGCCCCACCGAAGCCATTTGTTGTTTTATACACAATAGATATAAAGTGCGACGTAATAGCAACGTGATTTCCTCCAAAACTTTATAAGATGAGTGCTAATCCAGCGCTGCGGAAAAATACTTGCTTTCCATGGGGAACGCTTCAGCCTCCTCGCTCGCAAAGAACGCTCACTGTGGGGTCTTCAGACTGTTCCTTTTCCCATAGGACTTTGAAAAGGCATCCTTGAATCTTCACCGCACGAAGAAAATGTGTATTTCATTTTCGAGGAGTCTCGCATTTTTCCGCAGCTTAGAATAGTTTTCTGTTCAAGTGATAAGAACTCTTCTAAACATTGATTTCATGGACAATCACCACTCTATAATCGGAAATTCCCTATCAGCGGAGTCAGAATACGTAGACTCCTGTGGGAACAGCACGTGTCCGAAGACCCCGGAAGAAGCGTTTTTTGCTTCTGAGGAGGCTGAGGCCGTGCCCACGGAAAGCGAAGTATTCTGACGGAGCGAAAGTCCAAGCACAATCCCATTAGAACCAGAAAAAACGTCACAAAAGAGAACTTCACTGTGTCGCATTTTCTATCAACTGCGAATTTAAAAAAAATATAATGAAAGGAACTGGTATAATTATAATTAACAGAATAATCTAATTAAATAAAAGTGACTGGAGGGAAGCAAATGAAAAACGAACAAAAACTATTGAAGATTTTGGGGAATAAAGAAGTTCTTGCACTTGCGTTCGGAGCAATGATTGGCTGGGGCTGGGTCGTAACAACTGGTTTGTGGATTACCGAGGCAGGATCGCTTGGAGCAATTTTGGCCTTTGCAATTGGGGGGACGCTAGTTGTCTTTGTCGGGCTTACATATGCTGAACTAGCCTCAGCACTACCACTTGTTGGCGGAGAGCATGTTTACAGTTATAAGGCGATGGGAAGGGTGGCATCTTTTATCGCTACCTGGGCGATTATTCTTGGCTATGTTTCCGTAGTTGCTTTTGAGGCTGTAGCACTGCCAACTGTTTTCGAGTATTTGATTCCCAATTATAGTCAAGGTTATTTATACACCATTGCAGGCTGGGATGTAACGGCTACATGGGCTGGAATTGGAATTGTTGGCTCTTTACTCATAACATGGATTAATTACCGTGGGATTAAGTTAACAACAGTGATTACATTTATTTTTACATTGTTAATCATTATTGCGGGACTTATGTTAATTACGGGCAGTACTGTCAGTGGCAATGTGGAAAACATGCAACCATTATTTGAAAAAGGAGCTGCAGGATTACTAACCGTTATTATTATGACGCCATTCATGTTTGTCGGATTTGATGTTATTCCTCAAGCCGCCGAAGAAATTAATCTACCACAGAAGAGAATCGGTCAATTATTAATTGCATCTGTTATTCTAGCAGTTGTTTGGTATATTGCGGTTATTTTTGGAGTTTCGCGGACATTGAATCCGGCAGAAATCGGTGAATCAAATCTAGTAACAGCTGATGCAATGGCTAAGGCCTTTGGGGATAGTCGCTTTATGGGCAATATCCTTGTGCTCGGTGGTATTGGTGGAATATTAACAAGTTGGATTGGGTTCTATGTTGGTGGTAGTCGTGCGATTTATGCACTCGCGAACGCGGGGATGCTACCAAAAGCCCTTGGTGAATTGCATCCAAAATATAAAACTCCACATAAAGCAATTTTGCTGATTGGTCTATTTTCAACAGTTGCTCCGTTATTAGGCCGTCCTGCACTTGTATGGCTGGTCGATGCTGGTGGACTTGGGTTAGTTGTTGCCTGGTTGATGGTGGCCATTTCGTTTATCATTTTACGAAAAAAAGCACCGGATATGAAGCGTCCATTTAAACTTCCTGGTGGCACAACACTTGGTTGGATTGCGGTAGTATTGGCTGCCGGCATATCCATTTTATATATGCCAGGAATGCCGTCTGCACTGATTTGGCCTTACGAATGGGCAATTGTAGGATTGTGGGCTGTCTTAGGTGTGATTCTTTATAAAATTTCGATGGCGAAGTACGGGAAGAAATATGCAGATGATCATATGAAGAAAGAAATTGATCGTATTGCATAATTTTTAAAGGTATTTTACTCCGCCTAACTGTTTTAGTAATTGACGATTTCTCTAAATGGAAAAATGGAAAAGCTCGGCATTAGCTAATGTCGAGCTTTTTAGTCTTCTTCTCCTGGTGGGTACAATAGATATCCGAAAGACCCCGGATACGCGTTCTTTGCGTCACGAAGAGGCTGAGCACGCCGAAACGTAATCAACTATCACAAAAGTAAATGGTAATTTTGATTTAACTAAGCAACCAAAAATTGTAACAAGATTATAAACCACAACACCAGCGAAGTTATTTCCGTAGCAGTAATTAGTGCGCATTTTATATCAACTACGAAATTTAAAAAGCAGCAAAGAGCCTAAATAAAGATCTAAACGAATTTCTATTTTTAATTAAATTTAGTTTGAACAATAGCATTTTAAGGTATTGTTTCATAAAATAATAGTACATTTTTAATTATTCAAATAATTATTGACATCTAAAAAAGGACTGAATTATAATAGTGGTAACACAGTGTCGACAATCGACAAAAGTTCATTATTTTACCCTGATCCAGTCTTTAATATATCTATTGAATAAAGCAAAATTTCTTCTAATACTCACCTTTCATTTAGTGGGGCTTCTTACTCTCCCACTTTTACTGCCCGTTTACACGGGATAAATTACTTGTCATCATCTGTTAAATATAGCAGCCCACATCATACTAATTAACCAAACTCACATCAATGCAAATTCATTATTAAACTATGTAAGCGCGTTCCAAAATGCGTCAGTTAAATTATGCACGAGGGGAAGGGATGAATGTGTTAACATTTCCTATTTCTGAGTTTCAAGCGAGGTTGACCAAAACGAAACAGCGAATGGTTAACTCTGGTGTCGATGTCCTATTAGTAACAGATCCGGCAAACATGAATTATTTAACTGGATATGATGCTTGGTCATTTTACGTTCATCAACTACTTATTGTGATGCTTGATGAAGATCAGCCGATTTGGGTGGGCCGTGGGCAGGATGCTAGCGCCGCAAAACATACAACTTGGCTTGATGCGGACCATATTATTCCTTACGCCGATAATTATGTTCAATCAATAGTGCGACACCCGATGGATTTTGTTTGTGATCTGTTAAAAATGAAAAGACGCGATAACCAAACCATTGCTGTTGAACTTGATGCATACTATTTTACGGCAAAATGTTATATGCAACTTGTGCAAGGATTGCCTAATGCCACCTTTAAAGATGGTACGAATATGGTCAATTGGGTTCGGATTATAAAATCGGAACAGGAAATCGACTATATTAAACAGGCTGCAAAAATTTCCGAAAAAGCGATGCAAGTTGCTTTTGACACGTTAAATGAAGGAGTTCGAGAATGTGATGTCGTAGCAGGAATCGCACATGCACAAATCAGTGGTTTGGAGGATTTTGGCGGGGATTACCCTGCGATTGTTCCATTACTCCCAACAGGTGAAAAAACATCTGCATGTCATTTGACTTGGACGGATGATACGTTCAAACAGGGTGATCCAGTAATTGTTGAATTGGCAGGTTGCTACAAACGTTATCACTCACCACTAGCCCGAACAGCGGTAATTGGTATGCCATCGGAGCAGATGCAATATGTAGCTGATGTTGTTGTTGAAGGGATTAATACAGCGCTTGATGCTGTTAAGCCAGGTGTAACTTGCGAAGAACTTGAATTAGTTTGGCGTAAAGTAATTGAGAAAAGCGGTATCAAAAAAGAATCACGCATGGGCTATTCGATGGGGCTTAACTATCCACCTGACTGGGGTGAGCATACAGCTAGCCTAAGACCTGGTGATCGTACCGTGTTACAACCAAACATGACCTTCCATTTAATCCCTGGCATTTGGATGGAAAAAATGGGTGTTGAGATCAGTGAATCATTCCGGGTGACAGATTCAGGTTGTGAAGTGCTTGCGGATTTTCCACGAGAATTGTTGGTTAAACCTAATATTCGCTTGGCTTAGTTTTCCTATTGGAGGGGTGAAAGGTCATTTCCTGTATTTGATCACTGCTCCTTTGCGAAAATCACCAAAATAAAAACAGGCGGAGGGCCGTACCTTCCGCCTATTTCATGTGTAAACAATGCTAAATGCTATAATCTATAAAAGATTTACGCTTTCTTTCCATTCCACACACTTGGATTGATTAGGTTTGGTGGTTTTCTACCGTTCAATGCTTCCTCAAGATTGTAAGCAGCGAGCTCCGACATTTCAAGTTCTGTTTCGTGTGTTGAGGATCCAATATGTGGCGTTGTAACAACATTTTTCATTTGCAGTAGCGGGTTATTCGGATCAACCGGTTCTTTTTCAAAAACATCCAATCCTGCAGCAGCGATTTCACCATTCTGAAGTGCTTTGATCAAATCCTGTTCCACAACTGTTCTTCCTCTTGAGCCATTTATAAAGATTGCTGATTTTTTCATTAACTGGAATTCCCGTTTTCCGATGAGTTCTTTTGTTTCTGGTGTTAGTGGAGTGATTAGGCAAACGAAATCAGATTCGCGTAATAATGCATAAAGGTCGAGGTATGTTGCAGCAAATTTTTCTTCGGCGTCGGGTTTACGTGTTCGGCTATGGTATAAAATATCCATATCAAAACCAAAATGAGCTCGCTGTGCGATTGCTTGGCCAATGCGTCCCATCCCAATAATACCTAGCTTTTTATGATGGACATTCATGCCAAAGTGCTCTTCGCCAACTGCCTCGGTTACCCATTCGCCATTTTTTACAAACTGATCTAGTTCTGGAATTCGTCTAGCGGTTGCAATAAGAATGCCGAAAATAGTATCGGCGACAGTATCTGTTAGTACGCCTGGTGTGTTAGTGGCCATAATGTTTCGCTTGTTTAGTTCTTCTACATGCAAGTTGTTATAGCCGACAGAGACGTTGCTCACGATTTTTAAATGTGGCGCGCGTTCCAGTAATTCGCGGTCCACTTCCAATTCCAGCCCAATAATTCCTTCTGCTTGGCCTACATGTTTCAAAAAATCCGGATCGTTTTTTGTATCAATGTTTTTGAAAAATTGTACATCATATTTTTTTTGCAAGTCTTCCAGAACAGGCTTCTCTACACGATTGTACGCAATAATTTTCTTTTTCATTGAATTCCTCCGTCTCCTATTAATCGGTAACTACCCCTAAAATAGCTAGAAATAAGCTGTAAGTCAAGACGAAAAATAAATATTTTAAATTATCTAAATTATAATTGACAATCTAAATAGTCTGAATTATGATGAATATGTGATGATGTCGACAATCGACATAAAACAATTATGTGTTAAATGGAGAGGGGTTTTGCATATGGATGATGATAGTGTTATTTTGCAAAAACCATTGAGTCAGTTAATTGCGGACGCGTTAAAAAAAGAAATTTGGAATAAAGAAATTCAGTTTGGGGAGCGTTTGCTGGAAACAGAACTGGCAGAAAGGTTTGATGTCAGCAGAAGCACGATAAGGGAAGCATTGAAAACGTTGGAAATTGAAGAATTAGTAATTAGTAAAGCGCGGAAAGGGACGTACGTTGCAAATTTTACAGACCAAGATTTGGGTGAAATGATTGAATTGCGGACGTTGTTGGAGACCCGTGCTTTTACTGATGCCATACCACGCCTTGAGAAACAGCATTTACAAAAGCTGGAGGCAATAACCAGTCAAATGAAAGAAAAGGCCGAGGAACAAGACTGGAATGAGTTGTTTGACCTCGATATGAAATTCCACAGCTATGTTGTTAACTTATGCCATAATTCCCGTATTATTAAAATCTACAACTCACTTCAAGTACAAATCAGAACATTTCTCATGCATCTCGATAAGTATTATTCCAGTCCACAATCATTTTACAACGAACATCAGGATTTACTTCGTGCACTAACTTCTAAGGACATACAAACAGTTCAAAACCAGGTGCAAACGCACATTAGCTATGTTGAGGAAAAGCTGCTTGGTACTAACCAACTAAATGAAAATGGGGAGGTTTCAGCAAAATGAACAAACAATTTGCACATGTGAAAACGGAATTACCTGGACCAAAGGCAAAGGAACTGCTTAACCGTAGGCACGATGTTGTTCCACAAGGTGTCAGCTATGGGATTCCAACATTTGTTGAATCAGCAAAGGGAGCGTTGCTGAAGGATGTTGATGGGAATCAATTTATCGACTTTGCTGGAGCAATTGGATGCATTAATGTCGGCCATAGCCATGATACCGTTATCGATGCTTTACATGATCAAGTGGATAAGTATCTTCATACCGGGTTTAATGTCATGATGTATGATCCATATATTGAATTTGCGGAAAAAATCGCTGCACTGGCGCCGGGAAGTTTTACCAAGAAAGTCATGTTTTTAAACAGTGGTGCTGAAGCAATTGAGAATGCGGTAAAAATTGCTCGCAAATCTACTGGGAGGCAGGCGGTTGTATCCTTTTCCGGCGGCTTTCATGGGCGAACATTATTGTCAATGTCATTAACTGGTAAGGTAAAGCCATATAAATATGAATACGGACCATTTGCCCCTGAAGTTTACCATGCCCCATATCCATATGCATATCGGCGTCCAGACTCGATGAGTGAGGAAGCATATACAGATTTCATGTTGCAGCAAGTGGAGAACTTTTTTATTAGTGAAGTGGATCCGAGTCTCGTAGCAGCGTTCATTATGGAACCAGTGCAAGGGGAAAGTGGATTTATTGTTCCGAGCAAGGCATTTGTTCAAGGCGTTTATGAATTGTGTAAACAGCATGGCATTCTGTTCATCGCGGACGAAATTCAAACAGGTTTTGGGCGCACAGGTAAATACTTTGCAACGGAGCATTACGGGGTTGAGCCAGATCTGATCACGATATCTAAGTCAATGGCTGCCGGACTGCCGATTAGTGGTGTGATTGGACGTGAAGAAATTATGGATGCAGCACGCCCAGGTGAATTAGGTGGAACATATTGCGGAAGTCCACTCGGGTGTCGTGCCGGGCTTGCAGTATTGGAAGTGATGGAAAAAGAAAACATCAATGAACGTGCTGAAACAGTCGGTAAGCGGGTTATGGAGAAATTCAAACAGATGTATGACCAGTTTGATGTCATTGGTGATTATCGAGGACTTGGTGCAATGTGTGCTTTGGAATTTGTAAAAGATCGTGCTAGCAAAGAACCGGAAAAAGAGCTAACCGGCCAGATTTTAAAACAGGCCCACCAACGGGGACTTATCGCACTGAAAGCAGGGGTTTATGATAATGTTATCCGATTACTTATGCCATTAGTAATTACAGATAAGCAATTGGAAGAAGGGTTGAACATCTTAGAGGAATCAATTGCGTCTGTTCTTGTTGGTGCTAAAAGTTAGGTTTGAAAAGTTGAATAAAACCAGATTGGAGTGATGGAGAAAATGGATAAAGTCAAAGCGAAACATTATGCCATGCATATCAATGGGGAATGGATTGGGGATGCTCTTGACTCATTAAACGTAACGAACCCAGCTAATGGGCAACTTGTTGGAACGGTACCGAATGGTGGAGAGGCAGAGACGAAGCAAGCAATTAACGCTGCCCATAAGGCTTATCAGTCATGGTCACAGCTAACAGCATATGAGCGTTCGGGTTACTTAAAACGATTACATCAGCTCCTGCTGGAAAATAAAGAGGAATTGGCCCAAATTATGACATTGGAAATGGGAAAACCAATCAATGAATCGCGAGGAGAGGTAGCCTATGCCGCTTCTTTTATTGAATGGTTTGCAGAAGAAGGCAAACGAATTTATGGTGAAACAATTCCGTCACATGCATCTGGGAAACGGCTGCAAGTATGGAAAAAACCTGTTGGCGTTGTAGCAGCAATTACACCATGGAATTTTCCAGCAGCTATGTTAACGCGAAAAATGGGTCCAGCACTTGCAGCGGGTTGTACGATAATCATGAAACCATCAGGTGAAAGCCCATTAACAGCTGTTAAATTAATGGAACTGTGTGAAGAGGCTGGTTTTCCGAATGGGGTTGTAAACCTTGTGACTGGATCATCGTCCAAAATTGCTGGTGCCATTATGAAGGATGACAGAGTCCGTAAAATTACCTTTACTGGCTCTACTGAGGTTGGGAAAATTTTAATTCGACAAAGTGCTGACCAAGTAAAACGGTTATCCCTTGAGCTTGGTGGGCACGCACCATTGATAGTCTTGGATGACGCAAATGTGGATTTGGCTGTTAAAGGTGTGATAGCTTCAAAATTCCGAAATGCTGGTCAAACGTGTATATGTGCCAATCGAATTTATGTTCAAGCAGGTGTTTATGATCAGTTTGTCGAGAAATTTGCGGAGGCAGTGAAACAATTAAAAGTTGGCGACGGTACGGATGAATCTGTCGCGATTGGTCCATTAATTAATCAGGCAGGACTAGATAAAGTGAAATATCACGTACAAGACGCAGTAGCAAAGGGGGCGACGGTCGTTACTGGTGGTGAACCAATAACACAAGATGGCGGGGTATTCTTTGCACCAACTGTCATCAAAGATGTGGATCAATCGATGGTGGTAATGCAAGAAGAAACATTTGGCCCTGTGGCACCAATCCAAAAAATTGCTACAGAGGATGAAGCAGTAAAGTTGGCAAATGAGACACCATACGGATTAGCTGCTTATGTATTTTCGGAAAATGTAGCAAAAGGGACGCGGGTAATCGAACAGCTCGACTTCGGAATTGTAGGCTGGAATGACGGGGCACCATCCGCGGCCCAGGTTCCTTTTGGTGGAATGAAAGAAAGTGGCATTGGCCGAGAAGGTGGGCATGAAGGAATCGATGCGTTTATAGAGTCACAATATGTTTCCATTGGTATGGAGTAAAGTGAAAAGGGAGAAAGGCGTGCAGATTCTAGCTTTCTACTAGGCGGGGCCCTTCTTCCTCCTATTAATGGAAAGGATGGTGATGTTTTTGAAACAAGTGATCCAAACGGAAAATGCACCAAAGCCTAGTGGGCCATATTCCCAAGGTGTGAAATCTGGGGCGTTTATTTTTGTATCGGGGCAAGACGGTGGTACGTCAGCAGGAGAAACAATTGCCGAACAAACCGCTGCCAGCTTGGAGAATATTAAACATATTTTGGCAGAAAAGGATGCGACGCTAGCTGATGTTGTTTATGTTTCGTGCCATCTTTTTGATTTGACCTCAGAAAATGTTCAGGAGTTCAATTATGTCTATGAATCTTACTTTAAAAATGTTGACGTAAAGCCAGCGCGAATTACAGTTGGTAGTCAATTATTAGGTGTAAAAGTAGAAATTACCGCGATTGCATCTGTAAGTTAACGTGAAGGAGGTTGTATAACTTCCTTCTTGTTCATAGAGGGGGCTTGGTTGTGGCTACGGAAAACAAAGCAATGGTTGATAAGGCAAAAAAGTTGACTGTACAGATGATCGAATGGCGACAAAGGTTCCACATGTACCCAGAATTAAGTTTTCAAGAGGTAGAAACGGCACAATTTGTAGCTCAAGTGTTAGGGAAAATTCCAAGTATGCAAGTGGAGGTTGGAGTAGGCTATCCAACTTCTGTCGTCGGCACGCTTTCTTCTGGTGCGGGCCCGACAATCGCGGTTCGTGCTGATATGGATGCCTTACCAATTCAGGAAGAAAATGAACATGAATATAAATCGCAAAATCAAGGTGTGATGCATGCGTGTGGTCATGATGCACATACTGCGATTGGATTAGGTGTTGCTAGTCTACTTGGTGAAAGTTTTCAGAATAAGGAACTACAAGGAACGGTAAAATTTCTATTCCAACCTGCTGAAGAAATGGCTGACGCTACCGGTTCGACAGGAGCCCCATACATGATCAGGGCTGGTGCATTAACGGATGTTGACTGTGTCCTTGCCCTGCATATGAGTCCAGAGAATCAGCTTGGAGAAGTGAAAGTTCACGATGGTTATAGTATGGCAAATGTTGATGTGTTTACTGCAAAAATTTTTGGAACCGGCGGGCATGGGGCATATCCCCATTTGGGAGCAGACCCAGTCTGGATGCTTGGACCAGTGTTGCAGGCCTTGCATGGAATTGTGGCACGTCGTGTATCCCCGCTCGACCCAGCAGTTATTAGTATTGGTAGTATCCAAACTGGCTCAGCAAACAATGTAATTCCGTCTGTTGTAACACTCCGGGGCACCATTCGCAGCTATCAACCAGAAGTTCGACAACTACTACATGAAGAATTAAAGAAGGCTTTTTCATTGGTGCGAGCTTTGGATGGCGATTATGAATTAATCATAACACCAGAAGACCCGTCATTAAAAAATGATCCTAAGGTTAATAAGCTAATTAAAGGTGCTATTAAGGATTTATATCCCAATTTTACAATAGTAGAAACACCATTCGGACTGGGCGGCGAGGACTTTGCACATATGACAGAAGCTGCTCCCGGTGCAATGTTCTTCCTTGGATGTGCCGTAGCAGACGGAATAAACCGCGATCTGCATACACCACACTTTGATATCAATGAACAGGTATTACCAGTTGGCGCATCTATTTTGGCAGAGACTGTCAGACGTTGTTTAATAGAATGATCGTTAAACGGTTAATGGAAAGTCGCGCACCTCCGCTGGAAAGTCGCGCATCTCGAGCGGAAAGTCGCGCACCTCGGTCGAAAAGTCGCGCATCTCGAGCGGAAAGTCGCGCACCTCGGTCAGAAAGTCGCGCACCTCGGTCGGAAAGTCGCGCGTCTCGAGCGGAAAGTCGCGCATCTCGGTCGAAAAGTCGCGCATCTCGAGCGGAAAGTCGCGCATCTCGAGCGGAAAGTCGCGCACCTCGAGCGGAAAGTCGCGCATCCCGAGCGTGCATCACAAATCAGACAATAGAAATGAGGGGATAAGATGATAGAAAAACCTGTCCTACGAGATATTTGGGAGGCACGGAAACGGATTTCTCCGATTGTTACGAAACCGCCCCTCATCTATTCACAGGCATTGTCCGATTTCACAGGTACATCTGTTCACTTGAAACTTGAAAATTTGAATGTTAGTGGTTCCTTTAAAATTAGAGGAGCAGCAAATAAAATTTTAAGCTTAACGCCAGCTGAAATGGAACGTGGGATAACGACATTTTCGACTGGAAATTTTGGGGTGAGTGTTGCTTACATTGCTAAGAAGTTAGGGATTGATGCCACGATTTGTATTTCCAGCAAGGTTCCCCAAGCTAAAGTGGATACATTAAAAAATTCAGGTGCACAAATTGAAATTTATGGGGAATCACAAGATGATGCAGAACAGCGTTGTTATCAGTTGGAGGAACAACATGGACTCACGGTGATACATCCATTTGATGATCCGCATATTATTGCTGGCCAAGGAACAATTGGTTTGGAGTTGCTAGATGATTTGCCAAAAGTCGATACTGTCATTGGTGGTTTATCTGGTGGTGGACTGCATTCAGGGTTAGGATTGGCATTAAAATCGATTGATCCAAATATCCAAGTAATCGGAATATCAACAGCACGTGGGGCAACCATGTATGAGAGCATTCAAGCGGGGAAACCGATCACGATAAAGGAAAAAGACACACTGGCTGATAGTTTACTAGGCGGAATTGGCACTTATAATCAGTATACGTTTGATATGGTTCAGCAATATGTGGATGATATTGTTTTACTAGAAGAAGATGAAATTGCAGAAGGGATGGCGGTCATGCTAGATAAACACCACATGGCTATCGAAGGGGCCGCTGCTTCTGGAATTGGTGCCATTTTAAATAATAAAGTTCCGTTAGGCTCTCATGTTGTGGTTGTAATTAGTGGATGTAGTGTGGATACCTCTGTTCTATTGGATGTTGCCCATCGATATAAATCCAGACTTTCATAATAGCCGATAATAAAAGGGAGGTTTTACAATGGCGAAAATGTTGTATCATAATCAACTTATCGATCGAGAAAATGTAATTGATATCGAGGACCGTGGGTATCAATTTGGTGATGGAATCTATGAAGTGATTGGTGTTTACGATGGTAATCCACTCATGCTAGATGAACATTTAGAACGCCTTGCGAGAAGTGCTCGGGAAGTTCAATTGACATTACCTAGTTCGATTAGTGATTTGAAAAACAACTTGGAAAAGCTTGTCAAGGTAAATGGGCTGACAGAAGGAATTATCTATATGCAGATTTCCCGGGGGGCTGCACCTAGATGGCACGAGTTCCCAAACGCTGATGTTTCGCCTATAACCGTTGCATACACAAGGGCTGAAGAACGAATGACCGATGTAGAAGATCAGGGCGCAACCGCAGTGCTCACGGAAGATATTCGCTGGTTACGCTGTGACATTAAAACACTTAACTTACTACCTAATGTGTTAGCAAAGCAAAAGGCAGTAGAGAACAATGCGATCGAAGCAATTCTCCATCGTAATGAAACTGTTACAGAGGCAAGTGCATCGAACGTGTTTATCGTAAAAAATGGTGAACTTTACACACATCCCGCAAACAATTTTATTTTAAATGGGATTACAAGGCGAAAAATTCTCCAACTATGTGACGCGATACAATTAAAGGTAAACGAAACAGCATATTCCATTGATGACCTGCTGAACGCAGATGAAGTCTTTATTACCGCCACAAAATTAGATGTCATTCCTATCCTAAAAGTTGACGAAAAGGTTATTGGCTCGGGGAAACCTGGCGAAATAACGAAGCGAATTTTGCAGGAATTTCGCACGCTTTACTAGCAATTTGAAGAACGTGATAAATACGGTTCAGCAAAACGATACCTGTATAGGGGAGGGACCAACCCTTGTTGCATTCAATGAATTTGGTATCCCAAAGCCCGACAGTAGCGGAAATAGATGTAACTGCTTTTAAAGAAAATATTCGGACACTAAAAGCGCACATCAAACACTGCTTGCTTCTAGCGGTTATAAAAACAAATGCGTACGGACATGGAATCGTTCCTATCGGGCAAGCAGCTATTGACGCTGGAGCAGAACGTCTAGGTGTAACAGCTGTTGAAGAAGGTGCAATGCTTCGTGAAAATGGCATAGACGTACCTATTCATATTTTAAGTTCCGTTACAGCAGATCGGGCAGCAGATATTGTCTATTACGGATTGACAGCCTCCATTTCCGATCAAAAACTAGCACACGCTATCAGTGAAGAGGCGATTAAACAGCATACAACCGCCTCGGTACATTTGAAAATGAATACAGGGCTTCAACGGTTTGGCATCGATCCAATGAACATGGTAGATTTTTGCCAATCGTGTTACCATCTTCCTGGGTTGCAATGGGAGGGGATTTACACACATTTTTCCAGTGCAGATGAAGCGGATTGGGTAACGACGAAACAGCAATTTACCTTATTTGAAAACACGGTCATGAATTTAGAAAGATATGGATATGATTTTCCCCTCCATCATGTTGGAGGCTCAACCATTGCCATTGAAAGAAATGATATGCTCCTAGACATGGTCAGACCAGGAATTGCATTATTTGGTTACCCACCAGCACCTCGTCAATGCGATATGATAACACTTCAACCCGTCATGACATTAAAATCCAGACTTTTACATGTTCGAAAACTGCCACCGAATACACCAGTTGGATACGGTGGTAGTTATGTCACATCAACTAGGGAAAAAATAGCAATCGTACCAATCGGTCATGGCGACGGTTACCAACGTGCACTGTCAAACAGAGGAGAAATGCTCGTGCGAGGGAAAAGAGCACCGATTGTTGGTACAATTTCGCTTGATCAAACTTTGATTGACGTCACAAATATACCTGATGTCCGTGAAGGGGATGAAGTGGTTTTACTTGGCAAACAGGGGGATGAGGAAATTAACGCACGTGAAATTGCCGGGTGGATGAATAGCATTGTTGATGAAGTATTATCGGGGTTGATGGAACGGATACGAAGGAAGTATATGTAGACATGTGCTTCCTCCTTTGCTTAAATCAAGTGATAAGTGGCGAGTTCAACAGTTCATTGTTTTTTGATTTTAAATTTCGTAGTTGAAGAAAAATGCGATGTAGATTGAAATAGGGGTTGGACTGCCGTTACGGAAAAACACTTTGCCTTGATACGAGGGATCGGGTTGATGTTTCCGCATTTGGGTTGATGTTTCCGAATTGGGGTTGATGTTTTCGAATTGGGGTTGATATTCCCGCATTGGGGTTGATGTTCCCGTATTCGGGTTGATGTTTTCGAATTGGGGTTGATGTTTTCGCATTGGGGTTGATGTTTCCGCATTCGGGTTGATGTTTCCGCATTTGGGTTGATGTTTTCGCATTGGGGTTGATGTTCCCGTATTCGGGTTGATGTTTTCGAATTGGGGTTGATGTTCCCGCATTTGGGTTGATAACTCCGCGCTCGTGCCAGCAGGAATTACCGGTGTGTTATATTTGTCATATTCGGTGATAGGAAGTAGTATTGCCCTTTTAATTGCGGGGATTATTGTTCAATTCTTCTTGCTCCGTTATTTAGGCAATCGTCATGAAAAAAAGTACATGGAAGCGGACAGTAGGATTGGCGCATAGAAAAGTAGGGGGGAAATCATGAAAAATTACACAATCGCACTAATACCAGGGGATGGGATTGGGCCAGAAGTTGTTGCAGAAGGTGTAAAAGTTTTACAAGCAATCGAAAAGGCGGACGATGCGATTTCATTCTCTTTCACGAGGTATCCTTGGGGATGTGAATATTATCTCGAGAATGGAAAAATGATGGATGCGGACGGAATGGAAAAATTAAAAAGTGCTGATGCGATTTACCTTGGGGCTGTCGGCTATCCAGGTGTACCTGATCACATTTCATTAAGGGATTTATTATTGCGGATCCGTAAAGAATTTGATCAGTATGTGAATTTGCGTCCTGTTACATTATTGCACCCGACCTTGACACCATTAAAATCGAAAACGGAAAGGGACATCGATTTTCTTGTCATCCGGGAAAACAGTGAAGGAGAGTATGCCGGAGTTGGAGATTGGTTATATAGGGGAAAGCCCGAAGAAGTGGTATTGCAGACAGGGGTATTTTCTCGAAAAGGTACGGAGCGGATTATTCGTTATGCATATGAAGAAGCACGTAAAGCGAATAAAACATTGACAAGTGTTAGTAAGGGAAACGCCCTAAATTATTCCATGGTTTTCTGGGATGAGGTCTTTGAGGAAGTTGGAAAGGAATATCCAGATGTAAAAACATATTCGTATCTTGTTGATGCAGCAAGTCTTTATTTTGTTTCAAATCCGGAACGCTTTGGGGTTGTGGTGACATCGAATTTGTTTGGCGATATTTTGACTGACATTGGCGCCGCAATAACGGGTGGAATGGGACTCGCGACAGGGGCCAACGTTAACCCGGAAAAAAATTATCCTTCCATGTTCGAGCCTGTCCACGGTTCAGCACCAGATATAGCTGGAAAAGGGTTAGCTAATCCACTTGCAGCCATTTGGTCCGTTAGTCAAATGATGGATTTCTTCGGTGAGAAGCAGTGGGGAAGCACTATTTTAAAGACCATTAAAAAAATACTAAACGAACCCGAGCAACTTACCCCTGATTTAGGCGGGAAACGTTCAACAAGTGAAGTTGGGGACCGGTTTGTGGAATTGTTGCTGGAGCGTAATTAAATGAAATTGAAAAAAGGGTTGCTGGTGATTGATACCAGGAACTCTTTTTGCTTGGTTAAGGGGTAATACATAAATGGAAAAATTCAAGGAACAATAAAGATAGTTTTCCACAAAAATAATGGGGGTGCTTTTTATGACGCAACAAAACCTACATCAAAAATTACAACAAGCAAGCAGGCAAATAAAATCGGCTCAGCAAGCTGTTAGTGATGCACAGGGTTCAGATGCACAACTGTTGGAACAAGCGGAACAACGGTTACAACAAGCTGAGGATGAATTACAAACTGCTCGGGAGCAGGCGGGAACGGAGGCAACGGAAAATCCACAATTCCAGCAAGCCTCTGAACAACTTCACGATACACGTCAGCAAGTACAGGAAGCGCAGCAAAATAACAACGACATTTTATAAAGGGGGGAGTAGATCGATTTTTTTCGTTCTACTCTCCCATTGTTATTTACTCACTCCCGACAACACGGTACAAATAAATCTTCCATGGCAAATTATCCTTCACAAAGTTTCGCTCGTAACGAAGTCCATTTTCCTTAAAATTTTCAATTGGTAAAGCTGAAAAAATAAAATCGCCACCTAATTGTTTTAATGCCCCTGTGTTTATTGTAAGGTCATCAATCGTTTTTTTACTTTTTTTGGTGAACATATAATGTTTTCCTAAGTCACCAACGAACATGTACAACCTACCACCCCATGTGTCAAAATAGCTCTTTAGCTTGGCGTTTTTTTCAAGTTCCGGGGCGATCACTTTACGAAACTTATGTTTATAGCTTAGTGGAAAGGTATTATTGTACGTGTCCAATGTGTAAAAACCATTATATTGTGCGATGGTGGGATGGAGACCAATGCTGACAACGCGATAGTTTGACTGGTCATCGCCAATGTAATCCTCAATTTCCTGGAATAAGGACTCGGAATAGAATTGTTTGAATGTCGGTGTGCCGATTTCACTATACTTGTTTTCCTCGTTCAACTGAAACACCATCCAACATTGCAAGACAAGCAAGATAACAACAAATGGTTTGAAAAATTTAAAGTGCTTCCACAGAATCGTTAACGCAATTGCGAAACAGAGGTACCAAATTGCCGGATGGAAAAAATGAATCCGGCTAAAATTAAAGGTGTTGGCGACCATGAAATTATCTTTTACAACACGCCAGCCTTCCCAGTACCAAAATGCGTACCATAATGAAAGAAACACATTAAAAAGGAAAAAGCCAATCAGTTGCTTTGGCTTTAGTTTACGATAAGCAGCCACAAGCAATGCAAGCCCAATAATAGGAAAAATGATTAAAAAGTGCAGTGACAAATCATGTGTATGGGCGTTAATTAAATTATGCAGGAATAAATCAAGCGTTCCAGGTAAGTCTTTATGTCCAAGGTCTAATTCATTGCGATGTGAAGTGAATCCACTTTCGAAAAACATCGAGTAAATGAGCAAATAATTTTTAAGGATATAAATGCTAGTCATACCCGCAATTGCTGCAAAAAAAGTCCAATTTGCTTGCTTCATCCGGATCCAATCAAACAACCACCATAATCCCATCAGTGCTAAGAAAAATACAAATGTTAAAATGAAACTTGAGAAAAAGGGAATCAAACATAACACGATCCAGTAATATATCGGCGTGGCTTTTCCTGATGAACGGATGGTTAGAAAAATATGTAATGCTAATGGCAATCCAGCGATAGATAATAAACCAGAAGGCCAATACGGTAAAATAGCAAATCCTAATGCAGCACCAGCTGAAATGAGCGGTACATTGTTTTTTCGAAGGATATGATTTTTTAACAATACATACATACCAAAAAAGGCGACAAACCTCATGATTGTTTGCCCGATCATATATGCAGTCATTGGCTGAAATAATACATACAACCAGACCATCGCATCGAACGCTGAAGGCAATGCACTTCTTGGCAATCCGTTAATCACATTTGGCAAGGTAACATCTGCCAGGGTGAAAATCTGCCCACTTTCCGCAAGCATTTTATACCAGACGATATTGGAATCTAAATTGTCATGTACACGAATATGGGTGTCTTCACCTAGCACGTAATATGGCATTAGATAGGCCAAGATGATAAAACAAGCGATAATAACGTATTTATGTTTGGTAATAGGTGTGAATCGTTTTGACCACATAATCGACTGCCTCTTCTCCGATTCCATAATATAACGGCAAACGTAATAATCGTTCACTTTCAGTCGTTGTGTTTGTGTCACTGCCAATAAACTTTCCATACTTTCTTCCGGCATGCGAGCTGTGCAATGGAACGTAATGTGTCGCCGTCATGATAGCGTGTTTGTTTAAATAATCCATTAACTGGTTCCGTTCTGTCACATCTTTCATTTTAATATAAAACATATGAGCGTTATGCATACAATTTTCTGGTACGTGGGGGATTGTTATGTTCTCCACTGGCTGCAGTTCTCGTTTATAGTGATGCCAGGTTTGCAATCTATTTTCATTAATTGTATTGGCGTGCTGGAATTGAACGTGTAAATACGCAGCATTTAATTCACTTAATAAAAAGGAAGAACCAATATCGCGCCATGTGTATTTATCGACCATTCCTTTCTTAAATTGCTGGCGGTTTGTTCCTTTTTCCTGGATGATTTCCGCTCGCTCCAGGGCAGTTGGGTCGTTGATGATGAGCGCACCACCCTCCCCACAGGTGTAGTTTTTCGTATCGTGAAAGCTAAAGGTACCAAAATGACCGATCGTTCCTAGTGGTTTTCCTTTATATGTACTCAACAAAGCTTGTGCTGCATCTTCAATAACCCATAGTCCATACTTGTGTGCAATCTCCATAATGGCATCCATGTCACAGGCGATCCCTGCATAGTGCACAACAACGATAGACTTTGTTCGATCCGTAATTGCTGCTTCTATTTGTTGAGGATCAATGTTCATTGTATCTGGTGTGACATCAACAAAGCGGATTTTCCCGCCCCTAATTACAAAGGCATTTGCTGTCGAGACAAAGGTATAGGATGGCATGATAACCTCATCCCCGTCTTTGGTTTCCGTTAACATTGCGGTCATTTCCAATGCAGCGGTGCACGATGGAGTCAGCAGAGCTTTTTTACACTGCAAACGACCCTCCAACCAATCGGTACACTTTTTAGTAAACGGGCCATTACCTGATAGTTTACTATTTTCGATCGCCGCACGTATTGCCGATTCTTCACTCCCAACAGCACACGGTTTATTAAACGGAATCACGTTATCACCTCACATTTTAATAAAAACAGTACGGTCGCTGGATAAACACCGAAAGTCGCCGAACGAACGCCGGAAGTCGCCGGACGAACGGGAAAAGTCGCCGGACGAACGCCGAAAGTCGCCGGACAAAAGCCGGAAGTCGCCGGACGAACATCGAAAGTCGCCGAACGAACGCGAAAAGTCGCCGGACGAACACCGGAAGTCGCCGGACGAACACGGAAAGTCGCCGGACCACTCAGCCCGCACCCGCACCCGCACCCGCACCCGCACCCGCACCCGCACCCGCACCCGCACCTACTCATAACGATTGACTTGTCACAATAATGCCTAAGACAATTAATCCGAGCCCAGCTATTTTCTGAACATTAACTGGCTCTTGAAAAAGAAAAATAGAAAGCAGGAAGACCAGAACAAATGACAGGCTCATGAATGGATATGCATAGCTGATATCAAATTTAGTCATTGCCGCCATCCAGAACAGGGAGGCGACAAAAGCGGAAAGAAATCCGGATAAGATGACAGGATCGAGTAATAGGCGCAATAGAAAAAGCAGCTTATCGATTCCTGCTTCTGGGAGATTTCCAGCCCGATCAATTTTCCATTTTAAAATTAATTGTCCATAAACGGTAAAAAATATAGTTCCAAAAATATACGCGTATCCCATTGCTACACTTCCACCGGCTTGGTACCATTCAATTTGTGGTAGACATCTACGGTATGCTTCAATCGGAATCCAAGCGAATAGAATAAATTTAATGATGCTACATTCGCCGCTGAAATGGATGTCCGAAGCGTGTCATGACCAAGCCTGAACTGTTCCAAGCACCCTTTACTAGCGAATGCTTTTGCGAGCCCTTTGTTGCGAAAATCCTTTTTTATTCCGAGCAGAAGAACTTTGTCATCTTCATAGCCATAAAAACCAGCAAGTTCATGTTCATAAAACAGCCCAAAAATCTGGCCTTTTTCATGTAAATCTTTTACCCAGTTCATATAACGTAAGTCAGCAAGCGATGATGGGATATTAAAGTCGCGATGGAACCGTCCATGAACAAAGGCTTCCTCAGCAATAGCGAACACCTCTTCAGCCTGGTAATCTTCTGAAATGAATGTGCCACCGCGGTCAGACGGCACGAATTCATCACGCATACATTCTGGTTCGATCAATGTATCCATATAGTAAAAGCCATGATCCAATAATTTTTCAGGGCTTTTTAATGGATCTACTTTAATGGTGTAATGGCCCTCTTGCCAATCGGTTTCTAGCAACGCATCTTCAGTCATGGAAATAACCTCGTATGTGTCGATGGAAAAATTTCGTTTGTCCCATGGTGTAGGTCGTAAGTGCTCCGTCATACAATCAGCTCCCGTCATTCGTATCTTTCTCTAATGCCTCAGACGTCGTTTGGCGAATCAAATATAGTGGTCTTCCTTTCGTTTCGTTGAATACTTTTCCCAAATAAAGACCGAGTACGCCAATATTGAAAAAAATCAGTCCGCCAATAAAGTAAATGGAAACCATCACACTGGTCCAACCTTGAACAGGTACATCCAGAAAAAAGTATCGGCCAACTAAAAACACCCCATACAAAAAGGAAATAAGGGAGATGATAAAACCGAATTGAATCGATAATCGTAATGGCTTATTTGACTGGGAAATAATCACATCTGTCCCAAGCGAAATCAGCTTTTTTAGATTATAGGATGTTTTCCCTACTTTTCTTGCGTTATGTTCGACCTGAACTGTACCTGTTTGATACCCCATCCATTGGATAAATAGAGGAAAAAAGCGATTTTGTTCCCTCATTTGTCGAAAACTTTCTACTACCTTTTTTGAGCTGATACTAAAATTGGCGATCGTACAGTCAGATGATCCACTTGTGAAATAATCATACACACGATAAAAAAACTGTGATGATTTGCGCTTGATCCATCCATCCTGTCGCTCCACACGCTTACCAAAAACAACATCATATCCTTCTTGCGCTTTGCTATACAATCTGCCAATTTCCTCTGGACGATCTTGTAAATCACAATCCATCACGATGATCCAGTCTCCAGTTGTGTGATCAAGTCCTGCAGTGATCGCGTGATGTTGCCCAAAATTTCGAGCGAGATCAATTCCTTTGACACGACTATCCTGTGCACTTAATTGTTTAATGGTTTCCCAGGCATGATCAGGACTGGCATCATTGACAAGAATCATTTCCAGGCGGGCCGGAATCGCCTCGATGGCAGTTGCAACACGATTATATAAATCTGTTAAACAAGATTGGCAACCATAAACGGGGACAACTACCGAAATTAAAGGATAACTTTTTCCCACTGGTTCACATACCATGCAACGGTTTGTTTTAGACCGGATTTAAATGAAACGACAGGTTGCCAACCTAATGATTGCCGGAGTTTTGTATCGTCAACAGCATACCTTCGATCATGACCTTGACGATCCGTAGTAAACAAAATAAGTTCTTTAAAACTATGAATGGACGAATGTGCCTTAATTTCCGGTTTCAATTGATCCAGGATGTCGCAAATTTCCGTAGCAATCGTGATATTCGTCCGTTCATTTCCCCCACCGATATTATATGTTTCTAGTCTATTTCCATGATGGTAGATAAGATCCAAAGCACGACAATGATCTTCTACATAGAGCCAGTCGCGAATATGTTGACCATCACCGTAAATAGGGATCGGTTGTAAGGCGAGCGCGTTTGCAATGATTGTGGGAATTAGTTTCTCCTTATGCTGTCTTGGCCCATAATTATTCGAACAACTGGAGATAACGACATTCATTCCAAAGGTGGAGCCAAAGCTTTTGACAAGTAAATTGGCACCCGCCTTTGATGCGCTATAGGGATTTCGTGGATCATATGGTGTCAGTTCATGAAATTTACCTGTTGCGCCGAGCGACCCATAGACTTCATCAGTAGAAATGTGATGGAATCGCCTTTCTGTGAGCACATCTTGTTTTTCCCATGCATTTCGAGCTGCCTGCATAAGAACCGTCGTACCGATAACGTTCGTTTCGACAAACTGTTTAGCATCTTGGATAGACCTGTCGACGTGAGATTCTGCAGCAAAATGGATGACACCAGAAATATCAAAGTCTGTAAAAATTCTATTTATCAATGTTTCATCGGTAATATCACCGTTTATGAAATCATAGCCTTGATGCTTTTCTGCTTCATCTAAGTTTGCTGTTGATCCAGCATAAGTCAGTTTATCAATATTCAGTAGTAGTTCATCAGGATACTTTTCCAAAAAATACGTAATGAAATTAGATCCGATAAATCCCGCTCCACCGGTTACAAGCAGTGTTGGTTTCTGTTTATTCATTTTCCACCAGTCCTAACATTGGATTCTGATCGATGGATTCCCAGTATTGTTGTGTATGTTTGCGGCCGGCAATTTCTAGTAAGTATTTTCCATAATCATTCTTTTCCATCGATTTTCCCTTTTTCATTAGCATTTCATTATCGATATACCCCATGTAATAGGAGATTTCCTCCAAACAAGCGAGCTTAAAACCTTGGCGTTGCTGAATATTTTTCACAAATTCTGCCGCATCAAACAGGGAATCATGCGTTCCAGCGTCCATCCAGGCAAACCCTCTCCCTAACAATTGAACGTCTAACTCTTCTCGTTTTAAATATTCCTTGTTTAAGTCGGTAATTTCTAATTCTCCACGCTTTGAGAAACTGAGTTTTCTAGCAAAACTGGCGGCGCGGTGGTCATAAATATACAACCCTGTTACGGCAAAATCTGAGCGCGGCTCCACTGGTTTTTCTTCCAGTGAAATCACTTTTTGTTGATGGTCAAATTCGACAACACCAAATCGTTCTGGGTCCTTTACTCGATAGCCAAATACGGTTGCATGTTTATGGTGTTTGATTGCATTTCTTAGTAGAGTCGTAAACCCTTGCCCGTAGAAAATGTTATCACCAAGTATTAGGGTGACATCATCCTTTCCAATAAAATCCTCGGCAATCATAAATGCTTCCGGAATTCCATTTGGCTCAACCTGTTCCTCGTATGAAAGCGAAATTCCAAGCTCTGACCCATCACCTAATAATTCCTCAAACCGGGGCCTATCAGCGGGAGTGCTGATGACCATTATTTCTTTCATGCCGGCTAGCATTAATACAGATAATGGATAATAAATCATTGGTTTATCATAAACTGCTAAAAGATGTTTATTAATACTATTTGTGCTTGGTGACAATCTTGTTCCACTTCCACCAGCAAGTATGATGCCTTTCATGAATATCATCCCTTCGTTTAATCTGGTAAGTTTCATTTTAAAAACGGGAATTTGCCGAAACATCCTAAAAAGTTCTAATTACAAATAAAAAAGGATCTCTTACCAAGCTATTGCCTTTTTTTAGAAAAATAATCTTACAATTTCATTTCATTTTGGTTAGGGGGATGTAAAAATAGTGATTGGGCTGTTATGGCTGGATTTTCGAATGCTTAATTAGCCCTTGTTCAAGAAGATTAGGTTTAAAAACAATGTAGAATAAAAGTAACAATTTCAAGAAACAACAGTGTCTAACACCAATATTAACTTGTAATCCCTTCCATATACATGCTAGAATTTTAATTAACTGTGTTAAAATTCAGAAATAAACAGCCACTCAAAAATATAGGATAATGGGAGGATGCAATGATTCAGATTAATTTTCTAACGGCGGATCAAATTGCCACACGTATGGGAAACGCTTCGGACGCTATCCAACAAGCAACTGACAAAACCATTTCAAAAGACGAACGAACGACTCTCACTGTGAATCAGAAAGCGCAAGATATCAATCAACAAGCCAAGGAACTTGCACAGCAGTTAACTTTTCAACAAACCATTCAAAATATTCAGTTGGTCGCAGAAGAATTTGAACGATAAAATGTTCAAATCTATGTTGACAGCAGGGTGACGACTAATGAAGAGGATATTCTATTTTTTAGTAATATTTACGGTATGTTTAACGGTAATTGGATGTCAAACATCTACAAAGAAAAATGGAGATGATGATGCAGATAGTCAGAAAATCAAAGATGAAGTAAATGATGGAAATAGGGGAAAGGACATGAATGGGATTGATATTTATGAATTTGCTTTTATAGGGAAAGCACCAGAAGCTAAAGAAAAGCATTCATTGCGAAAGGTAATTAAAGTATACTTCAGTGATGGGAGCATATCTGAAATGAATGAAGTAGCAATTGATGTTGCAAGTAAAGAGATTTATAAAAATCCTTCGATGCGTAATCGTGGCCTCCGCTTTAATAATGGGACGATTAAATTTTACGAAGCCGAACAGGTAATGGAGATTTTAGAAAAACATGAGGTTCAAAAATGGAAGCGTAATTATACTTTTGAAGATCCAACTTCTTATCAGGATGGTTACAGTTGTTCACTTTGGCTTCAATATGAAGACGGAACAGTTCAAAAATATAGAGGAGAAGGTACCGATAAGGATGATATTACACCTGATAATTTTGATGAATTTGCTGCGGATTTAAGCAACTTTGTAGATGAGAGACTGGGAGAAAAATAATTGTGTGTGCTAGGTACCCGAACTATTTTGAATTGTTTGGGTTCCTGGTATGCAAATCGAGAAAAGGGGCCTTTCTAATGATTACGATTCACGATATCCATCAAGCACGTAAGCAGATTACGGAAATTATTCACGAAACACCGATTATAAAATCACAACAGTTATCCGCTATTTGTGGAAATGACATTTATTTAAAGGGAGAACATTTGCAGAAAACAGGAGCGTTTAAGATTAGGGGAGCGACAAATAAAGTCAAGCAGGTTGTTAAAGATGGTGCAACATTTGTAACAGCTGCTTCATCTGGTAATCACGGGCAGGCTGTTGCATATATCGCAAATGTACTAGGAGTATCTGCGACAATTGTTGTTCCTGAAGATGCGACATGGAGCAAGATTCAAGCGATCGAAGCATATAACGGAAAAATTGAAAAATGTGGATTTACTTCTGCAGAACGCCTTCCTCGTGCCCAGGAATTGGCTCGGGAAAAAGATGGAGTGTACATACCACCATACGATGATCCGTTTATCATTGCTGGACAAGGCACTGTAGGTTTGGAAATTCTTGAACAGCTTGATGATGTGGATGTAGTTGTTGTTCCGATCGGTGGAGGTGGATTAATTTCCGGAATCCTAACGGTGATAAAAGAAACGAAACCCAATGTGAAAGTTATCGGAGTCGAGCCGGAAATTGCTAATGATACACTTTTGTCATTGGAAAAAGGTGAAATTACTACAATTCCGGAAACAAGAACCATTGCTGATGGACTCCGAACAAGTCAACCTGGTGATGTAACATTTCCGATTGTTCAAAAATACTTGGATGAATTGGTACTTGTCAGTGAGGAAGAAATTCGTCAGGCGTTATTTTTCGTTTTAGAACGAATGAAACAGCTAATTGAACCTTCAAGTGCTGTGACAGTTGCTGCAGCAATGTTTGGAAAGTTAGGGGTTAAGGACAAAAAAGTGACATGTGTCCTTTCTGGCGGGAATGTGGATGTACGAAAACTCGGTGAGATTTTCCCAGAATAAATAATAATTGTTAAATTAGGGCTTTTTTCGGCGTAAATAGGTCAATTATATCTTAATTGAGACTCCCACGTCTAAAGACGCAAGCCCTAGACCTTACGGTGAAACGGGTGGGATTCTTGCATGACTAAGCGTTCGCAATTCATTTCTGCTTTGAACAGCCTACAAGGTGGGGGCATCTCATTGCCACTCATAGGGCAGAACATATAGTTCCCTACGCTGATCGACTATTACCATCAACCACAGGTGCATATCGAATATTCATAGCACCTACTAAATCACGATGTTTTGTGAATCCGCACTTACACCTGTATTTTCTGTCTTTTGCTTTATTCTTTTCAGAACAATCCGGACACGTTTGGCTTGTGTATGCAGGGTTCACATATTCAACTTTAATTCCTTCTAAATTCGCTTTGTATTCAATGAACTGCGATAGACGATAGAATGACCATGTGTTCAAGTTCTTTTCGTTTTTGCGACTTGTTCGTGTCGTCTGTCTAATGTTCGCTAATTGTTCTAAGCGAATCACAGAAATTTTATTGTCTCTAGCAAAATTAACAATGGCACGACTAATCTTATGGTCTTGATCTTCCATCCAACGTTGTTCTTTATCTTTTGAACTGCGAATAGCATTTAACTTTTTCTTTTTTCCTAATGCTATACGAACAGAACGAAACTTTCTCTTTTTAAACTTGTTCTGGCTGCCATTACCAAAGAAGCGTACCTTTTCATCGTCTGTTACAGCGACAGCAGGTACTTTAAGACCTAAATCCACCCCCATGACTTTTACACCAGTTCCCTGAACAGTGGGAATTGTGACAGAAATTTGTGCAATCCATTTGTCCGCCTTTTTCGTGATACGTAGTGTACCTAATTTATGTTTTAACAAATCAAAATTACGGTTATCCTTATCTACCAATAAGGCACAAATAGGTGTTTTCTTTGCTTTTCCGTCAATCATGATTGGCATGGAAATATGAGTGAGGTCAAAAGAATAATTTTGATTGTTCCAAATACAAACTGGCTTCTTCAATACTGGAACCGTTTCAAATTTAGTTTTCTTTGCCTTCTTAAAAACACTTTTAGCATCTTTGATTGCTTGGTTTTTCACCGCACTTGGCAGAGGTACATCAATATTTTTACTGGATTTCTTGGTGACTTTCTTTTCTTTCGCCATTTCAGACACAAGAGTATTAATCGTTGAAATGTACGTTTTACTCATTTTCGTCAACGTTAAATCCTGTTCTTTGGTAGGTAACAATTTGATTTTCACAGTGATTGTTTGTGACATAATTTCACCCCCTTGTTTTTTGTTGTTCAACATATTGCTTAATGGTCTGGCTTGATACATTTCCAGCAGTCGAAACAAAATAAGAACGTGTCCACAAACTCTGCAAGTGTTGAAGGTGTGAAAATTCTTCACGCAATTGTTTAGATGTCACTCCCTTTATTTTTGCCATAATGTCCGTTGGGCTTAATGTTGGTAGTGCATTTAGAAACATGTGTGCATGATCTTTGTCACATTCTAAAGCAACAACTTTTACTTTTAGCGAATCACATATTTCATGCGTCATTTCTTTAAATCTTTGTTCTACTTTGGCATCCAGAAATATCTTCCTCCGATAGCGAGGACAAAATACAAAATGATAGTTAATCAATGATACAGTTGTCTTTGTTCTTCTATATTCTTCCATACTTATATTGCATCAGTTCATCATTATAACTGCAACAAATATATAAAATTAAAGATAGTGGAATCTTCAAATACTTGAAGCACCACAAAACATTACAGTTAAAAGTGTCACTCCGTATTTGACCTCACTATCATCCCATCCCTAAAGGGGGTACTATCGGACCGGAATGGGCTTTCTCGTTCGGAAAATCTGTAATAACATGATTGACTTTTCAATCCCTAATTAAGGAGTGAGCCCATGACGCAAAAAATTGCTGTTGCGATACTTCATGGAGCAGGTACACCTGAGGAAAACTTTGCCGAGGAAATGATCAAAAAAGTTGCTGATGGTTTTTTAAAAAAATTTCAACAAGAAGATTTGAAACAGGAATTGGTGTTTGAACCGGTGTTTTGGTCGGAAGTATTTGAAGGAGAGCAGGAAAAACTTTGGAATCGGGTACAAAAAGATGCAGACCTTGATTACCATCGATTGCGGCAATTTACAATTGAATTTCTCGCCGATGCTGTGGCCTATCAGCCAACTACACTAGGCGCGCAAAACTATGACAAGGTGCATGCCATGCTTGCGGAATCACTTTGTAGATTAAAGCAAAAGGCTGGTCCTGATGCGCCATTATGCGTGATAAGTCACAGTCTTGGCTCCATTGTTGCAAGTAATTATTTTTTTGATTTGCAATTTAGGCGGGAAAAGATAGGGACGTGGACAAAACAATCGATGGAAAATTCTCCATTAGAAAAAGGTGATACACTCACACTTTTTTACACAATGGGGAGTCCAATGGCATTGTGGTCTTTACGATATATTGATTTTGGTTCACCCATTTATGTTCCTTCGCCAGTGTTGAAAAATTATTATCCAAATGTTCAGGGTGAGTGGCTTAATTTTTATGATAAAGATGACGTGCTTGCTTACCCATTAAAATCATTAAATGATACGTTCCAAACCCATGTCACAAAAGATGTTGCCGTAAATGTTGGTGGAATGTTTACAAGCTGGAATCCATTTTCACATAGCAAGTATAATACCGATAATGATGTACTTGAGCCAATTATCAATGGTTTGGTAAGGACATGGGAGGAAGTAAACAAAACCTAAAACACCACCATTCACCAGGAATAATATATGCCTAATGTTAAACAATAATGTTGAACAGGGATTTTCTGTTCCAAACCCCACGAGAGGTGATCAAACATGGCAAATGACAACAATAGTAATGATTTGTTAGTGCCTGGTGCGGAAAATGCAATGGAAAACATGAAACAAGAAATTGCAAATGAATTCGGCGTTCAGCCTGGAGCTGACACGACAGCACGTGAGAACGGATCGGTGGGTGGCGAAATGGTCAAACGAATGATTCAAATCGCCGAACAAAGTATGCAAAATCGAAAATAAATAGCATACACAAAAAGAGGACTCAACCCGAGTCCTCTTTTTGTGTGGGACATGGGGACAGGTTTCTTGTCCCAGTCATGATGAGCGGGCGGCAGGGGGTAAACAGTCGATGGGACATGGGGTCAGCGAATTGTTCCCAAAAAAAAGCAATGGGACAACTAACCTGTCCCCATGTCCCAACTTTGTGATAAAATGGAATTGTCTAAAACTGGAGGAGGAAATGTTGTGGGGAATAATAATCAGGTTATGAATGGTGCTGAGGAATTTTATTTTCTTGGTAATCAAACAGGAGTACTCGTGATTCATGGGTTTACAGGTTCAACACAAAGCATGCGTTTTTTGGGTGAACAGTTGGCTGATGTTGGTTTCACTGTATTTGGGCCAAGGCTTACCGGGCATGGAACTACACCGGAAGATATGGAACAAGCAACATATCACAATTGGATGGAAACGGTTGAAAATGGGTTGAAAAAATTAAATGAGTCATGTTCGGAAGTGTTTGTTACAGGGCTATCAATGGGCGGTACACTCACACTTTACTTAGCAGAGCATCATCCTGAACTAAAGGGAATTATGCCGATTAACGCTGCAACACATATGCCTGAAATGAATGCTGCATACAAGGATTTATCTTCTACAGATACGAGATTTGTTGATGGGATTGGTTCCGATATAAAAAAAGAAAATGTAAAAGAGCTCGCTTATGCTAAAACACCAGTGAAATCGATGAGAGAACTTATAACTTTGTCAGAACAGGTTCGGAATAATTTGGGGAAAATTAACATGCCTACCCTTATTTTTTCGTCAGTAGAGGATCATGTCGTACCACCGGAGAATTCACAAGAAATTTTTGAAACAATTTTAGCAGAAGACCGAAAGCTTATTTCATTGGATAACAGTTATCATGTTGCAACACTTGATAATGACAAAGAACACATTGCTGAAAAATGCATTGAGTTTGTCAAGGAAAAGAGTGCTTTATAGTAGCACGATTCCAAAATAAGCGGAAAACCTAACACTAAATAAGGAGACTTTTGCATGAAACTAATCGATACACATTGCGATGTTTTATTAAAATTGCAGCTGGCTAAAAGAGGACAAGCATTTGATATGGAGCCTTTGTCCTTTAAAAATTCAACCCAATTGGACAGCAATTTACAACGCTTAAAGCAAGGAAATGTCATGGTACAGTTTTTTGCCATATTCATCCACCCAGAAGTACCTTCAGATGAGAAATGGCAGCATGCATTGGAACAGATTGATTTATTTTATTCTGAAGTACTTGGGAAAAATCCTGAAATGAAACATATTAAAAAATGGGGAGATCTAGACGACCTTAACGAAGATGAAATAGGTGCAGTTCTAACATTAGAGGGAGCAGATGCTTTTGGCAATGACCTAGTTAAACTGCGACATCTTTATCGATTAGGTGTTTTATCAATTGGATTGACATGGAATAATGCTAACCTGTGTGCGGACGGTGCAGGGGAGCCTCGTGGTGGTGGCTTAACACTGCTTGGTAAAGAAGTCGTTACATATAACAATGAGCATAATGTTTTTACCGATGTCTCACACGCCACTGTAAAAGGGTTTTGGGATATTATGGAACTAGCAGATTATCCAATTGCGAGTCATTCCAATGTAAGGGCACTAACTGATCACCCGCGTAATTTATATGATGACCAGATAAAAGCAATGTTTGAAAAAAATGGACTTATCCATGTCGTTTTTCATCCACTTTTCACAACTGGTAATGAACAAAACGCAACAATTTCAGATCTTATTAAACATATTGATCATTTATGTTCACTTGGCGGGGTTTCACAAATAGGTTTTGGTTCTGATTTTGATGGAATAAGCAGTTATATTAACGGCCTTGAAAATGCCGCGACCTATCAAAATATCATCAATGAACTGTTGAAACATTACACAGAGGACCAGGTCAGAGGATTTGCTTCGCGAAACTTTTTGGATCATCGGCCGAACATAGGAAAAAGTCTTCGCTGATGCCAGTTTCACATAATGTTAAACGGCAACTAAAATGATTCACCGTCTATATAATTCCGCTATTTTAAATAAAATGATTGTTGACAGCGTTTTCAGTTTGATTTACAATTGTTGATAACAAGTTAATGACGTGGTGGAGATTTGGAGACCCACATTTCGGTAATACTTTCCTTAGGGAAGGTGTGTTACAGAAGTGTGGGTCTTTTTTCTTATACACAAAAAGGTTTCTTGTTGTTGCAAAAAGGTTATTAGTAAACAGAGGGGTGTATACGATGTCCGAGTTTTTAGCTGAATTAATCGGAACAATGATTCTGATTATTTTAGGTGGTGGAGTTGTTGGTGGTGTAGTTCTAAAAGGATCGAAAGCTGAGGGATCTGACTGGATCGTCGTAACGGTCGGTTGGGGTCTAGCCGTTGCGATGGGGGTATATGCGGTTGGTAATTTTACTGGCGCTCATATTAATCCCGCTGTGACACTAGGGTTCGCAGCTGCTGGGGACTTCCCATGGTCAAAAGTTCCAATGTATATTAGTGCACAACTAATTGGGGCGATCATTGGTGCAGCTATCGTCTTTTTAAATTATTTACCACATTGGAAGGAAACAAAGGACCAAGCGGCGAAATTAGGAGTATTCGCAACAGATCCAGCTATTCGCAGTCCGTTTTCCAACTTAGTTAGTGAAATTATCGGAACATTTGTCTTGTTAATGGGTCTTATGTTTATCGGTGCCAATGAATTCACAGAAGGGTTAAACCCATTGATTGTTGGGGCATTGATCGTTGCCATTGGTTTATCATTAGGGGGTGCGACTGGATATGCGATAAATCCGGCGCGTGACCTTGGACCGAGAATTGCACATGCGCTTCTGCCGATACCGGGAAAAGGCGGATCTGATTGGGGTTATGCTTGGATTCCTGTTGTTGGTCCAATTATCGGCGGTGTTTATGGTGCGGTCTTTTATAAAGCTATCTTTGAAGGTGAATTTTCCGTCTTCTTTTGGGTGTTAAGTGCGATTATTGCTGTTATCTTAATTGGAGCAGCCAGTTCTGAACTGAAAAAAGGGAGAACAGCAGCTAACAAAATGGAAGAAAAAATGAATTAGGGGGAATTAATAATGACAAAACAATTTATTTTATCCTTGGATCAAGGAACAACAAGTTCACGTGCGATTCTTTTTGACCACAATGGAGCAATCGTAGAAACAGCGCAGAAGGAATTTGAGCAGTTTTTCTCACAACCGGGCTGGGTTGAACACGATGCTAATGAAATTTGGAATTCCGTTTTAGCTTGTGTAGCAGAAGTTCTGCGAAAAGCGGATGTTGATCCAAGCCAAATCGCTGGAATTGGGATTACAAACCAACGGGAAACAACGGTAGTTTGGGATAAAAATACCGGAAAGCCGATTTACAAAGCGATCGTTTGGCAATCGCGTCAGACAGAAGGAATTTGTAAAACGTTACGTGAAAAGGGTTACAATGACTTGTTTAGAGAAAAAACGGGATTATTGCTTGATCCGTACTTCTCCGGCACAAAAGTGAAATGGATCCTTGATAATGTAGATGGTGCAAGGGAGAAAGCGGACAATGGTGATTTGTTGTTTGGCACAATGGATACATGGCTTGTTTATAAGCTGTCTGGTGGTAACACACATATTACCGATTATTCAAATGCGTCTCGCACATTGATGTTTAATATTTATGATCTTAAATGGGATGACGAACTATTGGATATTTTAACTGTTCCAAAAAGTATGTTGCCAGAGGTTCGTCAATCCTCTGAAGTGTATGCGAATACGGTCGATTATCACTTCTTTGGACATGAGGTTCCGATCGCTGGGATTGCTGGTGACCAACAGGCAGCATTGTTCGGTCAGGCTTGTTTTAATGAAGGAATGGCCAAAAACACGTACGGAACAGGTTGTTTCATGCTAATGAACACGGGTGAAAAAGGCGTAGCATCAGATAATGGATTGCTAACAACTTTGGCTTGGGGTGTTGATGGAAAAGTAGAGTATGCACTGGAAGGCAGTATTTTTGTAGCCGGTTCCGCAATTCAATGGTTACGTGATGGTTTGAAAATTATTGAAGACGCACCACAAAGTGAAGGTTTTGCTACAAAAGTTGATTCTACGGAGGGCGTCTACATGGTACCAGCATTTGTTGGTCTAGGAACACCGTATTGGGATAGTGAGGCAAGAGGTGCTGTTTTTGGTTTAACACGCGGAACAAGTAAAGAACACTTCATCCGTGCAACACTTGAGTCATTGGCTTACCAAACAAAAGATGTGCTAGATGCAATGATTGCTGACTCTGGAATCGATTTGAAAACGTTACGCGTTGATGGCGGTGCTGTAAAAAATAATTTCCTTATGCAATTCCAAAGCGATATATTAGGGGTACCTGTTGAACGGCCAGTTGTCCAGGAAACAACTGCATTAGGTGCGGCATACCTTGCAGGGTTAGCTGTTGGATACTGGAAAGACAAAGATGAAATTGCCAAACAATGGCAACATGATAAAACATTTAAAAACGCGATGGAAAATGGGAAAAGGAATGAACTTTATGATGGATGGAAAAAGGCTGTGACAGCAACCCGAGCTTTTAAATAATTATTCATCTCGTTTAATATAGCTGTTCCATGTAGTTATTGGAACAGCTATTTTTTTATCTTGAATCCTTTTATGATTATTCCTCTCACAGGCTCGGATTCAGTGAAAGTTTCCTGTTATATTGACCAATAATATCCGACTGAATAATAATTCACTCTAATAGAGGAATTTCTTGATCGATGTAGAATTATATAATATAAACAGAAAATACTGTAATTTTAATCGAATGAGAGAGATTTTAGAGGAGGAACTTTTCATTGGAACTACACGAACCAAATCCGCTCAAGTCTGAGCCACGGAAAAAGAAACGTAATAAGAAAAAAATTATACTTTATATTGTCGGTGTTTTGCTAGCTTTAGGGCTTGCTGTATTCTTTTTTATAAACGCATATGTAAACAAGTCATTACCACAATTGGAAGGGACAATCGAACTGCCAAATTTACAACAAGAAGTAACCGTTATCACGGATGAAAATGGTGTGCCACACATAAAGGCTGAAAATGAGCATGATTTATTTATGGCTCAAGGCTATATTCAAGCGCAAGATCGAATGTTTCAAATGGAAATGTCAAGAAGGCAAGCTTCCGGAACACTTAGTGAAGTTGTTGGTGAAGCAGCAGTTGATCAGGACAAATATTTTCGAACGCTTGGGTTAAGGAGAGCAGCTGAAGAATCATATGACATCTATGCAGAGGAATCAAAACAAGTTTTGCAGTGGTTTGCAGATGGGGTGAATACATATATTAATGAAGCCAAAGAGGATAACAGTTTACCAGTTGAATTTACCTTGATGGGATCAGAGCCAGCAGAATGGACAGCAATTGATTCGCTAACTATTGGGAAATACATGGCATTTGACCTTGGGGGGCATTGGGAAAGACAAGCCTTCAATTATTATGCATTGCATAACTTTGATGAGGAAAAGGCCTATGAGTTATTTCCTAGCTATCCAGAAACAAAACCGACCATTATAAATGAGGCAGAAGTAGATGTTGCAAGCAGCTTTGAACATGCGGTTATTCCTCATGCTTTTAATGGTAGTAACAACTGGGTGGTTAGTGGGGATAAAACAAAGTCCGGGATGCCGTTATTGGCAGATGATCCACATTTAGGTCTGGCCACTCCGTCTATTTGGTATCAAATGAATTTAGAAACGGATGAGATGAATGTAGGTGGAGTAATTTTCGCCGGTGTTCCAGGGATTATTTTGGGACATAATCAACATGTTGCTTGGGGTGTGACCAATACAGGACCAGATGTACAACAATTGTATATTGAAAAACGCAATCCCGATAATCCAAATGAATTTTTGTTTGAGGATGAGTGGGAACAGGCGGACGTGATTGATGAACCGATCAAAGTCAAAGATGGGGATACAATAGACTATCAAGTTGTTGAAACCCGTCACGGCCCAATTGTCTCAGAATTTGCGGAAGAAAGCGGAAAGGATACTGTGATGTCACTGCGATGGACGGCACTTGATCCAACGACGGAGCTTCAAGCTATTCTGAAAATGAACAAAGCTAAAAATTGGAATGAATTTGAAAAAGGGTTAGAAAACTTCCTAGCTCCAGCGCAGAATTTTGTTTTTGCTGCGAAGGATGGGACAATTGCTTATAAAGCTAATGGTAATATTCCGATCTATGAAAATGGTGATGATGCTTTATTGCCATTGTCAGGCTGGGAAGAAGAAAATATCTGGCAGGGCTACATTCCCTTTGATGAACTGCCAACTGTTGTAAATCCAGATAAAGGATTTATTGCTACAGCAAACAATAAAGTAGTCGGTGAACAATATCCTTATCATATAAGCAACGTATGGGCACAGCCTTATCGTTATGAACGAATTGCAGAAGTATTGGCAGCTAACGATAATTTGACTGTAGACGACATGCAAGATTTGCAGATGGATCAAACGAATTTGCAGGCACGGGAGTTCGTTCCAATGTTTATGAAAGTATTGGAAGGCGCGGATATTTCTGATACGGAGTCAGAAGCGTTGACATTATTGGAGGAATGGGATTACAAAGATGATGTTCGTTATGCTCAACCATTAATTTTCCATACATGGATGGATGAGGTTGAGGCAGTATTGTATGACGATGAGATCCCGGAAAACATGATGGATCTATTTGGTAGCCGTGGTCAAACAACGGATGAGCTATTAAGGAAAGCTGCAAACGGGGGAAATTCAGTTTGGATTGAGGAAAATGGTGGCCTAAAGGAAGTGCTACATATATCGTTAACGAATACGATCAAACAATTAGCATCGAGTTTTGGAGACGATTTATCCGCGTGGGAATGGGGTGACTATCACCAAGTCCAGTTTTACCACCCACTTTCAGATGTGAGCCCAGTCTTAGCATTCTTCTTTAATCGTGAGGATTCCATTCCTGTTGGGGGCAGCAGTGTGACACCAATGGCCGCAAGTTATGATGAATCTACCGGTGAAGTCGATCATGGTGCATCATGGCGATTTGTCATTGATACAAATGATATGGCGTTAGGGTATCATATCGTTGGACCAGGGCAGTCAGGGCATTTTAAAAGTGAATGGTATCATGATCAAATGGATGACTGGGTCGAAGGGAACTACCATGAAACAAATATAGCCAGTAGTGAAGGGGAAGAACTGAAACTAGTTCCAACTGAATAATTTTGATAACTTGATATTTTGTATCGCCCTTCCACTTTTCAAAAACGTAACGGCAATGCTATGATAATGTTTCGGAAATATATTTTACACGAAAGCATAAATGAAAAACTTCGGCACCTGCTATAGAGAGACGAGTGCCAAGTTTTCTAATGAGGTGATCGTTATTGCTGAACTAAACGGAATTTTACCAGCTGTTAGGGAAATGAAAGATTTTGAAAAACTACTTGATAGTAATCACGACTATATTATTTTTTTAGAATCGCGACTTTCACAAATTAAATCACTTGTGTCATATGCAAAACGATCAAATAAAAAAGTACTAGTGCATGCTGATTTAATTCAAGGACTAAAGACAGACGAATATGGCATTGAATTTATTTTCCGGGAAATAAAGCCTGATGGGATTATATCAACAAGGGGTAATGTGATTTCATTGGCGAAACAACATCACATATTAGCTATTCAGCGAATGTTTGCGGTGGATTCCCATGCATTGGAAAATACAATTCATATTGTTAATCGAGTGAAACCGGATTATATTGAGATCATGCCAGGAATAGTCCCAACGTTAATTACGGAAATTTACGAACGGACGCAAATACCCATCATCGCCGGTGGTTTGATCAGAACAAGTGAGGACGTTCATTTGGCTTATGGTGCAGGAGCGAAGGCGATATCAACGTCTGATAATGAGTTGTGGGGGCTATAACAGCCTCCTATTTTTTTGGGGATTTTCCGGCTTGGGAGCGGGAACATTGGGGTGAGAGTAGAAACATCGACCGTAGAGCAGGAATATCAACCCGAAAACGAAAACATCAGCCCGAGAGCAGAAATATCGGCGCGAGAACAAAAACATCGGCCCGAGCGCGGAAACATCAGCCGGAGAACGGAAACATCGACCCGAGAGCAGAAACATCAGCGTGAGCGCGGAAACATCGGCGCGAGCGGAGAAACATCGGCTCGAGAACAAAAACATCAGCCCGAGAGCAGAAACATCAGCCCGAGAGCAGAAACATCGGCTCGAGAACGAAAACATCGGCCCGAGTGGAGAAACATCAGCCCGAGAGCAGAAACATCAGCGCGAGAACAAAAACATCAGCCCGAGAGCAGAAACATCAGCCCGAGAGCAGAAACATCAGCCCGAAAACGAAAACATCGACCCGAGCGGAGAAACATCGGCGCGAGAACAAAAACATCAGCCCGAGAGCAGAAACATCGGCCCGAGAGCAAAAACATCGGCCCGAGCGGAGAAACATCGGCGCGAGCGGAGAAACATCGGCGCGAGCGGAGAAACATCGGCTCGAGAACAAAAACATCAGCCCGAGAGCAGAAACATCAGCGCGAGAGCAGAAACATCAGCCCGAGAGCGGAAACATCAACCGGAGAGCGAGAACATCAACCCGAAAACGAAAACATCAACCCGAGCGCGAAAACATCAGCCCGAGAGCAGAAACATCACCAAATCAAAAAAGACACTGCCCATATTTCAGGGCAGTGTCCATCTTAAATTACAATGCTTTATCATCCACGGATTCTAGCCATTCCTCAATTGTATCAACGACAGATTCAACGCAACCTTCCTCAAATGGGGAGCGTAAATTTGCTGCCTCATCTAGGCCGAGGAATGATTTGGAACCGCCTAGTTTACATAAATGAAGGTAGTCTTCCCATGCTTCTTCATGGTTTTCCCGTGATCGTTTCCAAAATTGGAATGCACAGATTTGGGCCAAGGTGTAATCAATGTAATAAAATGGTACTTCATAAATATGTCCCTGACGCTGCCAAAAGCCACCAGCTTCCAAATAGGCATTGCCATCATAGTCACGATGTGGAAGGTAGGTTTGTTCAAGTTTTTTCCATGCCTGTTTTCTTTCTTCTGGTGTCCATTCAGGGTTTTCGTAAACGAGGTGTTGGAATTCATCAACTGCAACTCCGTATGGCAAAAACTCCAATCCACCAGCAAGATGCGAATATTTATATTTATCCGTATCCTCTTTGAAGAACAACTCCATCCAAGGCCATGTGAAAAATTCCATGCTCATGGAATGTATCTCTGCCGCTTCGGAAGTTGGAATCAAGTATTCTGGAATACCGATGTTTCGGCTGGAGTAAAATTGAAAAGCATGTCCAGCTTCATGTGTCAGTACATCAATATCACCAGATGTTCCATTGAAGTTTGCGAAAATGAATGGTGACTGATAATCCTCGATAAAGGTACAATAACCACCGGCCTCTTTTCCTTTCTTCGCTTCCAGATCCATCAAGTTCCGATCAAGCATATAGTCAAAGAATTCCTTTGTTTCAGATGATAACTCCTTATACATTTTTTTACCGTTTTCAATAATCCATTCAGGCTTTCCTTTTGGTTGTGCGTTTCCACTGCTGAATTCGAAGGCTTCATCGTAATATTTTAGTGAATCCACACCAATCCGCTCTGCCTGTTTTTTATAAAGTTTACTTACTAGCGGGACAATCGATTCACGAACCTGTTTACGAAATACATCGACCATTTCGGCATTATAATCGACCCTTTGCATTCGTAAATAGCCGACTTCCACAAAATTTTTGTAACCAAGTGTTGTTGCTATTTCATGACGGACCTTTATAAGTTGATCATAAATATCATCGAACTTTGTTGCATTATGATCGAAAAATCCTGCACTTGCTTCGATAGCCTGCTTACGAACGGTGCGATCCTTGTTTTGGACAAACGGACCAAGCTGTGCCAGTGTGTATGTCTCTCCCTGGAATTCTACTTCTGCCGAGGCAACTAGCTTTGAATATTCCGATATAAGTTTGTTTTCCTTTTGCAAGAGCGAAATAATTTCTGGTGAAAAAGATTTAATTTCACAATCAGCAAGTTGGAAGAGTTGTGATCCCCATTGTTGCTCAAGTTCATCACGGTATGGTGATTGAATAAGCGCTTGATAAAAAGCAGTGTCTAGTGCTCTAATCTCTGGTTCCATTTCATCGAAAAAGTCGCGTTCCTTTTGGTAAAAGTCGTCATTTGTGTCAATGGACGCGCGAATGTACACTAAATTAAACAGTGTCGATAGTCTGTCTCGAAATGCATTAATCGCTTTAATTGCCTTGTTCGATTCATCAAGAGAATCAGCCGATTTAAATGTGTGAAGCAAATTGGCAAAGGAATCTTTTTCTTTTTGTAAGTCTGGTCGTTCATATGTAAATTCTTCAAATGTCTGCATGCAAAACCTCCTTTTAGTACTGTAATAATTCGACAAAAATGTTGGGATTCCTGCTTTTTCTAGGATTTAATCGATAATAGGAATGACACTTGTTATAATGAAACTATTCTACAGAAAAGTGCGTTTCCATAAGGTCGCCGTTTAACATTCGGTGATTTATTGAATAACCGCTAGAAGGAGATAAAAATGAAACCAAAATTTGAAGTAACCAAAGAGCGAAAAGAGGAAATGGTTGGGTTAATTAAAGGATACTTTGAAAAAGAGCGTGATGAGCAGATTGGTGATTTAGCCGCAATGCTGCTGTTAGAGTTTTTCATAGAGGAACTCGCACCAACATTCTACAATATCGGGGTTGAGGATTGTCATGCATATATGACGGAGAAACTAGACGATATATTTGAGATTCAGAAGTAGAAAGGATACGGATAAAAGTGACAATTGATGGACGATATCGAAAAAATATTCAGGCGGGATTAGAAGTAAAGATCGTGCTGAAAAAAGACCAGCGAACTGGGAAGACGACAAGTGGTGTAGTTAAGGACATTCTTACAAATTCGGATTTTCATCCACACGGGATTAAAGTTCGTTTGCAGGATGGACAAGTCGGACGAGTAACGGAGGGATACAATTGATCAATCAATATATGCATAAAATTAAACAATTATTAGCTCAAGTGGAACAAGAAGAAACGACAGTAATGCATGAAGCAGCAAAAGAAGTTGCCGAAGCGATCCAACATGATGGAGTAATCCACTTATTTGGCTGTGGTCATTCACATATGTTAGCGGAAGAGGTTTATTATCGTGCCGGTGGATTAGTACCAATACATCCAATTTTACATGAACCTCTTATGCTGCATGAGGGTGCATTGCGATCATCGGAACTCGAACGAAAACATAATTATGCAGAAGCGTTTATTAATCAAGAAGATATTCGCAAGGGGGATGTACTTTTTGTTCTTTCAACTTCAGGAAGAAATCCAGTCCCAATAGATGTCGCCCATTTTGCTAAAGAGAAGGGTGCCAATGTAGTTGGTATCACATCCGTGGAATATTCATCAAGTCAACCATCACGTCATGAAAGTGAAAAGCATTTGTTTGAGGCGGTTGATCTTGTCATCGATAGTCATGCACCAACAGGGGATGCTATGCTTTCCCACGAAAAAGTAAAGGTTAACTTTTCACCAAGCTCAACAGTAATTGGTGCAACGATATTGAATGCAGTTTTTGCAGAAGCAATTGCGATCATGGCTGAAAATGGTTTTGAGCCACCCGTATTTTTGAGTGGTAATATTGACGGAGCAGATGAGCACAACAATAAGTTGATTGTGAAGTATGGGGATCGAGTTGAGTTGTAGAATTTTTTAGGTAGATTTCTGGAACCGAGCTACAAATGAGAGGAGTTCTTTACGTGAAAAGCGTAGAGGGCTCTTTTTACAAAAAGGTAATTTAAGTCCAGGAGGTTACTATGAAAATAACAAGTGAATTGGGGCAAGAGGTCATAAAACGAATTTCAGAATACATAGCAGTTGACATTAACATTATGGATTTAAATGGAAGAATTGTAGCCAGCACTGATTATTCACGGATTGATCAAATGCATAGTGGTGCTATGAAGGTAATTAAAAATCGTGAACCGGTTATTTTGAGTGAAGAGGTGGTTAATGATTATCCCGGAACCAAACCGGGTGTTAATCTTCCTATTAAACATCAAGATAAAATCAAAGGTGTAGTCGGGGTTAGTGGTAATCCAGTAGAGATTGAGCAGGTCACGGGAATCATTCGTGCTTCAGTAGAAATAGTCTTGGAACAAATACATATACAACATCAGACTTATTATAAGGAAAGACTGTGGAATCATTGGGTACATCAATTGCTACATCCCATGGGTTTTGATAACGGAAAATTAGCAGAAGATGCAATCTATTCATTAAATATTGACCCCAAACAGTCCTGGCGCATAATAGTCTTTACTGGTGAAAACATTCATGATTATCTTGAAAGTATTCGACAGGAAATTGCTGGAGCAAAAATAAATACATTGTTTATCCTACCTTTTTCAGAAAATGAAATTATTGTTGCAATTGATCCGGAATTTTATCGTACTAATCAGTTGGTAACTAGGTTTATTACCCGATTTGGAGAACAAATACGAGCTGGAGTAGGAAATGTCGAATATGGTATCCCGGGAATACGTAATTCATACATGCAGGCCAAACAATCGCTTGTATTTGCAAGAAATAAAGAATCTAAATCTATATCTTATATTGAGGACTGGAAATTGGAGCGATTAATAGCTGCAATTCCCCAAACTAAATATGATTCCATTTGTAAAAACTATGAAACTCTACTTAAAAATTTGGGTGGGGAATATGTCAAAACTGTCGAAGTCTATTTATCTAATAACTTCTCAACGAAAGAAACTGCTAACAAATTACACATCCACAGAAATACCTTACACTATCGATTAGATCAGATCAAAGACAAAGTGGGTCTTGATCCCCGGTTGTTTTATGAGGCATTTATACTAAAAATAATAATAAGTAAGTAAAAATATCACTGTGCAATCGCACAAATCTGCATCATTATATTTTGAATAATTTGTCTATAATAACAATTGTAAGCGGTATCGCATTTCTTTTTAATTATAGTTAACACAATTGAAGGAGTCTCATTATGAATATAGTTATAGCACCAGATTCATTTAAAGGAAGTTTAACATCCGCACAAGCATCTGAAATAATGAGAAAGGCAGTATTGGAAGTATTATATGATTGTGAAGTTTATGATAAGCCGATGGCAGATGGAGGTGAAGGTACGCTTGATTCAATGCTCGCTTCATCAAACGGCGTGCAGATTCCTATAAGTTGTGTTGGACCATTAGGTGAAAGAATCAACACTTCATATGGAATTGTGAGGAAAGCAACTGCAATTATTGAATGTGCAAGAATTGCTGGTTTAACGCAAGTCCCCGAAGAAAAACGTAATCCCGATATGACAACATCCTATGGGGTTGGTGAGGTAATAATTAATGCGCTGAATAGAGGATGCACCTCAATTGTTTTAGGACTAGGAGGAAGTGCAACCAATGATGGTGGATTAGGTATGCTTCAGGCACTTGGAATGAAAGCGTGGGATGAGAAAGGAGCTGAAATTGGTCCATTTGGATGTGATTTGTTAAAAGTAGCAAAGGTCAATTTTGCTGGATTAGATAAACGGTTGAAATCCGTTGCTATCAAAGTAGCATCTGATGTTGACAATCCATTATGTGGGAATAGAGGCGCGAGTGCGGTCTATGGACCACAGAAAGGTGCGACAAGAAATCAGATTAAGCAATATGACCAAGCTTTGCGTTATTATGGAAATTTAATTGAAACTGAAATTAATCAATCAGTTAAAGATGTTGCGGGATCAGGTGCAGCAGGAGGATTAGGCTTTGCATTATTAGCTATTGGGGCAGAATTGGTATCTGGTGCAAAGTTAATTGCAAAAGCAGCCAATCTCGAGAGCAAGATTAAGTTTGCCGATTTAGTATTAACCGGTGAAGGGCAAAGTGATGCGCAAACATTATATGGAAAGGCACCCGGATACGTTGCAGAAATCGCTGAAAAGTATCGAGTACCCACAGTATTAATTTCTGGAAGTTTAACTGGGGATCTGGATGTTTTACAAGAGAAATTTGCTGGATGTTTTTCGATCATCGACAAGCCTTTGTCCTTAGAGGCATGCATGGCTAATGCGGGAGAATTATTGTTTAATCAGACAAAACAAGTGGTTTATTTTTGGCGTTCAATTAAAAAGGGGTGAAAACATGGAAGGTTTCGGTCTTATTGTATTAATTGCTATCGGTGTTTTGTTTATTATTTTTGCTACTGCAAAATTGAAGCTTCATCCGTTCTTATCATTATTATTCGCTGCATTTGGGATTGGAATTTTGGCAGGATTGCCGCTTCCGGATGTGATAGAAGCAGTAAATGGTGGGTTTGGCGGATTGATGGGCAGTATTGGTCTTGTAATTATTTTCGGAACGATTATTGGTGTTATTTTAGAAAAATCAGGTGCTGCATTGCGGATGGCTGAGGTTGTATTACGGATTGTTGGTGAAAAGCGGCCACAAATGGCAATGAGTCTTATTGGAGCAATTGTTAGTATTCCGGTATTTTGTGATTCTGGCTATGTTATTTTATCATCGTTGAAAAAAGCTTTGGCAAAAAGGGCTAGGGTTGCAATTGCTTCGATGGCAATAGCTTTATCAACTGGTTTGTTTGCAACTCATACATTGGTTCCACCAACACCTGGTCCCATAGCTGCAGCGGGTAATATCGGTGCAGAAAATTATCTTGGAACAATTATTTTGATGGGTATTATTGTAGCGATTCCAGCAATTATTGCAGGTTATGTGTGGGCAATGAAAGCTGGAACGAAAATAAAGGTTAATGGAGAAGATGAGAAAGATCCTGCATACGATTATGATACTATTTTAAAAGAGTTCGGTGAGATGCCATCAACGATAAAGTCATTTGCGCCAATTGTTGTTCCAATTTTACTGATTGGGTTTAGTTCCGTAATTACTTTCGCAGAGTGGACTGGAACATTTTTTGATATATTGCTGTTTTTAGGGTCACCAGTTGTTGCATTGTTAATTGGTGTACTCTTTGCCTTTTTGTTATTACCAAATTATAACGAGGAAACATTAACCGATTGGATTGGTATGGGAATCAAAGAAGCAGCACCTATCCTTCTTATTACCGGGGCAGGCGGTGCATTCGGATCAGTTATTAAGGCTACACCAGTTGCTGATTTCATTCAAGGATTCGGTGAAAGTGCATTTTTTACGGGTGCAATGTTTGTTTTTATTCCATTCATAATTGCTGCAGCATTAAAAACAGCACAAGGTTCTTCAACAGCAGCATTAGTGATCACGTCAACCTTGGTAGCACCTCTTTTATCGCAAATTGGCATAACAGGTGCTGTGCCACTTGCGTTAGTTGTTATGGCTATTGGTGCAGGAGCAATGGTTGTGTCACATGTTAATGATAGTTACTTTTGGGTTGTTAAAGAATTTAGTGGTATGTCGGTGACACAGGCATACATGGCCCAAACGGCAGGTACTTTAATTCAAGGTATTGTTTCTATTGCTGTCACATTTATATTGTGGGTAATTTTAGTGTAGTTGTAATCTGATGGGCTCTCAGAGTCCCATCCGTCTTTTTGTGAACTATTTTAAAAGAGGATTATCTTAATATGGATATTCTTCCCCAAACTGATACATCCTAACCTTATGAGATTATTTTTACAAAGGTAGGTCATTTGGGATGAATATTGCAAACATAATGACAATTATTGGATTTGTTGCGGTCGTTGTTGTATTGCTTGTGTTAATAATTGTCGGTTTATATGTGTTTTTTGTAGACCGGTCACAAAAGCAGCATCCAGTTCTCCGTAATTATCCAGTAGTTGGGAGAGTTAGATACTTTTTTGAAAAAATAGGCCCGGAATTACGTCAGTATTTTTTTAATAATGATAATGAAGGCAAACCATTCTCACGTCGGGATTATCAACATATTGTGAAAAAAGCAAAGTATAAACGGGATGTTCTTGGGTTTGGATCACAACGAGACTTTGATGCAGCAGGTTTTTATGTGCGAAATTCGATGTTTCCTAAGTTAACAGAAGAATTAAAGATGGATCACGATACAAAAGTGACGACAGATCGCTATCTATTATTAAAAGATCCGTTGTTCACAGAGAGAAAAGAAGAATTGGAGAAACATGAATCACTTGCTTACTTGCTTCAGGATGATGACGCGGTTGTCATTGGGGAAAATACTCGGTATCCTTTTGTAGCAAAGGGGCAGATTGGTATGTCGGCCATGAGTTATGGCTCGCTTGGTGACAAAGCAATTACTGCTCTTTCTGAAGGATTAGGGATTGCGAAGGGGACATGGATGAACACCGGTGAAGGGGGACTTTCCGATTACCACTTAAAGGGTGGCGTCGATATCATCATGCAAATTGGCCCAGGTTTGTTTGGTGTAAGGGAAAAAGACGGTACATTTGATTGGGATGAGCTGTTGGAGAAAAGCAAAATCCCACAAGTAAAGGCATTTGAATTAAAATTAGCGCAAGGGGCCAAAACTCGTGGCGGACATATTGACGGAGAGAAAGTTACCGAGGAAATAGCACGAATTCGTAAGGTGGAGCCTTTTAAATCGATTGATAGTCCAAATCGGTTTACGGAGTATAGTGATATACCCTCGTTGTTTGGCTTTATTGAAAAAATTCGTGAACATACTGGTATGCCGGTTGGAATGAAGGTTGTAATTGGCAGTCCTGGTGAAGCAGAAGAACTTGCGAAACAGATAAAGGATCTAGGAAAAAGCCCGGATTTTATTACGGTAGACGGTGGTGAAGGTGGAACCGGTGCTTCTTATCAGGAACTCACGGATAGTGTTGGGTTGCCAATTCGATCCGCCCTTCCACTAGTCCACGAAGCATTACTGAAATATGGTGTTCGTGATCAAGTGAAATTGATTGCGTCTGGTAAACTGTTTTCCCCTGATCGTGTCGCAATAGCCCTTTCAATGGGTGCTGATCTTTGTAATATTGCACGTGGATTTATGATCACGGTTGGTTGTATTCAAACATTAAAATGCGCATCTAATATATGTCCAGTGGGTGTAGCAACGACAGATCCTGAATTACAAAAGGCGCTTGTCATTGATGAAAAAAAATGGCGAACAGCAAATTACGTCATTACGATGCGAAAAGGATTATTTCGAATTGCCGCAGCAGCAGGTCTTGATTCACCAGTGAAATTTGATCGAGAACATGTGGTATATAAAGATGAAAAAGGAAATGTGCAGGCATGGTAAGTATGCAAAACGCAAGCTAAAGTTAGCTTGCGTTTTGTACATGTATACATATTGGATGCGCATACTGATTGGCATACGTATTAGAATTACAATTAAACTTCCGTCACTAAGGTTTCCGAATGTCGTTTTCTTTCTGATGCTTCAACGACAACACTTGCCGATGCATCCCCAATAATATTGACCGATGTTCGAAACATGTCTAAAATTCGATCGATGCCTGCAACGAGTGCAATTCCCTCCAGTGGCAAGTTAACTGCGGCCAGTGCCATGGTCAACATAATTAATCCTGCCCCAGGAACACCCGCAGTACCAATGGATGCAAGTGTTCCAATTAATGCTACGGTCAGGATTTGAGCAAAAGTAAGTTCAATACCAAAATACTGGGCAACGAATACAACCGCAATCCCTTGATAAATTGCCGTTCCATCCATATTTATTGTTGCACCTAACGGCAAGATAAAACTGCTTGTTTCCTTGGATACACCTAGATTTTCTTGCGTGTTTTTCATCGTTACAGGTAATGTCCCAGAGCTGCTACACGTGCTAAATGCAACTGCTGCAGCTGGAAAAATTCCTTTTAAAAATTCGATTGGATTCATTTTTCCAAGTGATTTAACCGCAACCGAATACACGACTGCTACATGAACGATACAAGCGACGATAAGTGCGAGTATTAGTTTGATTAAAGGTAGTAGAACAGAAGCACCGTATTCACCGATAACAGGTGCAAGCAAACCAAAGATTCCAATTGGTACCAGTGTCATGATGACGCCGGTAATTTTATACATGACTTCGGCAAATCCATCAAAGAAGCGTTGGACAGGAGCGGCTGTTTCACCGACCAATTTAATACCGATACCAACAAAAATAGCGAAAAAGATGATTTGAAGAACATTACCGGTAGCTAATGCTTCGATCGGGTTTAGTGGAATAATATTTAGGATCGTTTGCACGACACCTTCTGTTTCATTCGGCGAAACGGATTCCTCTGCCACCTGCAGATCCATGCCCGTTCCAGGTGAAAAGATATAGCCAGCAAGTAGTCCGATTGATATGGCAATGAAACTTGTAGTTAGGTAGAAGGATATTGTTTTACCACCTAAACGGCCCAACTTCTTAATGTCACCAGCACTTGTTACCCCGACGATAATGGTTGATAGAATTAATGGAACTATAATAAATTTAATGAGTCGTAAAAATAAATCCCCAAGCGGTTGCACGTACACCGTTTTTTCGCCAAAAATAAGACCAACAATAATCGCTAAAATAAATGCACCGACAATTTGCCATATGAAGTACTTTTTCATAGAATCCTCCTCTCTATAAATATGATTTGAATCAACTTTTCACCTCCCTTTTCATTAAAGTATTCATTTATTGACCTGAAAATTCCGATTATTATAAAGTACAGAAGAAACGCTTTCTGTTTTCTTTTATGTATTGAGTCATAAAGGAGGTAAACCGCCTTGTAAGCAGAATAACTAGCTTTTCATGTCGGATTTTGAGATAATCTATTTGCTTAAAAGGGAAGAAATGGGGGATTGAAGTGAATGTTTGTATTTTATCCGTAACCCGAGTTGGAGAATATTTCAGTATTGCCGGAATAAGTACACAAGGTGAGTGGGTAAGACCAATTTCCGATGGCCCTACAGCACCTTTTTGGGATGATACACATTTAAGATTTGACACGGGCTTTGGCTTTATCAGGCATGGAGATATCATTGAATTTCAAGGGAAAAAGCCAGAAGAGCATCAACATATATATAGTGAGGATTATATCGTCGTTTCGGGTGGCATGACATTGAAAAAACGGCTTTCAAATGCTAATTTACTTTGGTTTTTGGAAGAGGTGGTTGAGTCACAAACGGAATTTGAGGATACTGTAAATAAGCGGGGAAGAAGTTTGTGTATTGTTAAGGCGGATCGGATGGTACCATATTTGTCAGAAGACTCTGGTGTGATTCCCGTACCCAAAATGGCACTAACAAATTTTGACTATCACTTGCTTAATCCAGCGATAAATGCAAGTAATTTCGCTGTAACGGATATCAAATGGAACAAGCTTATTCAGCAAGATTTAATTGGTAATCGAGTCAATTATAACGAGCTTTATATTGTTATAGGATTAGAACCATCAAGTGATCAATTAGGAGTGGATGAGCCTCATATTATTGGTGTCCTGACAGATCCAGAAATTGATTTGCCAAACTCATATCCATATTGATTTGTTAAAAAATAACCACTTCCTTTGAAAGTGGTTATTTTCATTCTTATTTGAGATAGGTAGAGCCATCACGCTGCTCGATTTTTCCATCTTTCATCAGTTTACCTAATGCCCGTTTAAATGCAGCCTTGCTTATATGAAAGGTCCCTCGTATGTCTTCAGGATCACTTTTGTCACTGAATGGGATTACACCATTGCTTTCTGTTAAATGTGCTAAAATTACCTCGGCATCTTCGGCCATACCGTGTTGTTTCAATGGTCTGAGTGAGATGTTTAATGTACCATCTGCTTTCACCTCAATTACACGTCCCTTAACCCATTCTCCAAGACGTGGTTCTTCTTTTCGTTCTGTGTGGTGAATGAATCCGCGGTAACCTTCTTCAGTTATAATTGCTGTACCTTCTTTACTGGTGTGATACACACGTCCGCTAATAGGTGCGTTTAAGACATTTTCCGGGGCAAGCTCCCATTCTCGCATAAAAACACCTTCTGTTGCTGGGATTGCGAGTAATCGCCCTTTACGGTCTTTGCCTAACGTAATATAAAGCATATCTCCTACTTCAGGCCAAGCGCTTTCGAATAATGGTAAATCATCTTTAGAGACTAGTATTTCTTTGGCGATGCCAATCGTTACGAATGCACCCAAGTTAGGGATTACTTCGACAACTTCAACCCAGTCGTAAATATCCATTTGAACGGACGGTAACTTGGTCGTGGCAACAGTTTGTCCTTTTTTATCCTGGTACAAAAATACATCAACATTTTGATCTGGCTCAAGTTCTGTTTCCGTTTCGTTATGATGTAACAACGCCTCTTCTGCATTCTTTTGTAGGACATAGCCAGTGTCAATTTTTCGTAGTACTGTCATCGTTTGGATCGTGCCAATTGGTAATATGTTCATTGTCGTAAAACCTGCTTTCATTTAAATTTATGGAACAGAATATATAAAATTATGTGTACACATTTTCGAGGAATCTTGTGTATATCATTGCTCTCAACATCTAACAGTGTTTTTGTTTTTTTTTTTTAGGCTTTTTTCGTAATATTTGTTGCTTGTTAAATTTCGTAGTTGATAAAAATTAGTTAAGAATTCTCTTTCGTAACGTATTTTCTAGTTCTAATGATGATTGTGCTTGGGTCTGCTCCGTCAGAATACTTCGCTTTCCGTGGGCACGGCCTCAACCTCTTCGGAAAAAAAACAATCATTGTCTCAGATAATGTCGCATTTTATATCCATTGTGTAAAAAACAACATTCCTTTGTTTATGTATTGGAAAAGGGGTACCCTCATTGTTAAGAGTACCCCTTTGATTACTAAAGTAACACATAAGATTTACATTTTATATTTTTAGCCTGAATAATTCAGGTGGGTTTTCTTGTTTGGAATTTTAATGATACATTACCCATTTTTTGAGTGAGAAATCTCATATTTAATTCAAGTTTCACTCATACCGCGGTCTATGTTCCACTGGGTGTTTTCTAACTTAAGCAACGTCAGCCCTACCTGCTCTAACGTCCTTGCGACCCCTTAGTCGCGCCAGTGTGAATAAGCATCTGCAAAAACATGACGTAGAATGCCAGAAATACTTATTTGTTACTTCATTTCGTTAACTAATCTATATTCTCATGATTTTGCAGTTTTGTCAACAACCAACGAAAAAATGACCGGTTAATAGATTTTCTCTTCTATGATTTCATGATTTTTATCCAAAATAATTACTTTGCTAGGTTTGTTACTTTTAGCCAATTGTTCTGCTTTTTCTATGGCATCATCTTTTGCAATGTATTCATCTGTTGGTGCCACATCCTCTAACTTAACATACCAACCTGTAACATCTTTGTTTGGTGCAACACTAAATTTCTTCACTGTAAAACTCCTTTATATCTATGTTATTTATCTTTTCCCAGTGATTGCTATAATGAAACTATCAATTATAAATAAAAGGAGATTTGTTATGCAGACTAGAAATGTAAAAGGGGCAATCGATCAAGAAACTCGATGCCGCCATTATCATGGGAAGAATGATCGGATTGCTATAAAATTTTATTGCTGTGGGGAGTATTATGCTTGTTATAAATGCCATGCTGAACATGGTTGTGGCAATACGAAAGTCTGGCCGAGGGAAAAATTTGATCAAGCGGCAATTTTATGCGGATCTTGTGGGACAGAGCTGACAATTAATGCTTATTTAAATAGTGGTGCGTCTTGTCCAAAATGTGATGCGAATTTCAATCCTGGCTGTTCGCTGCACCATCATTTATATTTTCAAAAGTAATTATTTCAACTTTCGCAGCAATAAAATAGGATCAAACAGTTAGCTGAGGCAAACTTGTAACGTTCTAATGCGAAGAACTAAGAAACTTTCCTCGCCGTTCCGGAAATACACTACGCTTTCCGCGGGCGGCTGCTGAGCCTCCTCAAGCTATCGCTTTCCGGGGTCTCACCTAGGCCTCTCTTCCCGCAGGAGTCTCCGTGTATTTCCTCCACTGGTATTGCATTTACGACCATTAGCCGTAGTGGTAATTGTTCTATAAGTATCCTACCATTTCACTAGTCCGGGTGAGTGAAGGATGGTGACTCCTCGAAAAAGAAAGACACTTTTTCTCACGAAGATGTATCGCTGACGTAGCCTTCCTTGTCCTGCGGGAACAATGGTTTTCGGTGGGGCGAGTTAGCGCAGCCCCAGCACGTGTCCGAAGACCCCGCAGGAAGTGGTTTGAAAAGGAGGGTCGACTAAAACCGTCCTTTGCGGACAACGTCGACATACCCCTCGCCGGGGCAAGGAGGCTGAGGCCGTGCCCGCGGAAAGCATCCACCCGGAGCGATCCCGGACGGCGGCAAATGCGCGTACTTATAAAAAAGAGCACAGCAGTTATGTCGTATTTTATATCATATACGAAGTTAAAAAGCAACAAAGTTTACGAAAACCGCTTTTTATTTAAAACGAATTACTTGAAATGGTAGAATAAATTAGTATTAAATTAATATGGAGCCTTATTTTCAGGAATGGGGAGGGAAAATTTAAATGGCTTTTGTTATATTAGAACCATGTGGCAAAGAAAAAGCGGCAGAATGTGTCAGTGTTTGCCCCGTTGATTGTATAGAAGAAGGACCAGATCAATTCTATATTGATCCAGACGTTTGCATCGACTGTGGAGCATGTAAAGCAGTATGCCCTGTCAGTGCAATCGAAGAGGAATATGACCTCACGGCAGATCAGGAAGTTTATTTGGATAAAGCGGAAAACTTCTTTAGGAAATAGATCTAGCAGGCTTAGGTTCTGTACGGAACTTGAGCCTGCTTCAATTTTCATACATATAGTGGTTGTTTGCAGGTTGGGGTAAATGTAATGCATTAAAAATTTTTTATCCCAGTTTCGACATATGGTAGAACTACTTTGTCGATTTTGTTTTAAATTTGGTACTTTTTGAATACGCGCATTTGTGATAAAGTTAATAGAGAAAATAGAAAATTAACAGACATCAACGAGTTTGGGAGGAGAGAAAGAATGGCTAGTGCAAAAGACGAACTAGACCAGGTTACAGGAAGTAAGCGCATACAAAAGTTGGAGTTCCGATTAGGGGCATTCGGGGCAGCCGTGCCACTAATATTTTTCGTAGTTTGGGCAATTACAACAAGTGTATTAAAACTTTCATCCGAAATAGGACTTGTGATGGGGGCATTGATTGGCCTGACGCTTGGTCTATTTTTTAGTAAAAGTAAGTGGGGCGATTACGCACAAGGGCTGTTTGATGGTTTAGCGCAACCAGTCGGAGTTGTGGCAATTGTTGCCTGGTTTTACGCAGGAATGTTCGCACAAATTTTACAAGTTGGCGGGCTGGTAGAAGGGCTTGTCTGGCTTGGTGGTATCTCTGGTGTTGAAGGTGGATTATTCGTTGCCATGACATTTTTACTGGCAGGGGTGTTTTCCACAGCAGTTGGAACTGGTTATGGTACAACAGTTGCATTTTGTACCTTGATGTACCCTGCTGGGATTGCTGTTGGCGGAGACCCGACCATGTTGTTTGCGGCGATTTTAGCTGGTGCAGTATTTGGAGATAACCTTGCACCAGTTTCGGATACGACGATTGTTTCTGCTACGACACAGGAAGCCGATGTTCCGGGGGTTGTCCGCAGCCGGTTTAAATACTCGATTATGGCAGCAATTCCAACTGTCATCTTATTCGCAATATTTGGTGGTGGTGGAGATACATCAATTGCCAATCAAGGTGCATTAGATGCGATGCTTGATTCAACTAACCCAAAGGGACTCATCATGCTTGTTCCATTTGCGATTGTGCTCATTTTAGCATTATCCGGACATCATTTAGTGACCTCGTTAACTTGGGGAATTATTGTATCGATACCAATCATTGTTTTCATGAATTTGGGTGAATTTACTGATATTATCAGTTTTGATAAAGACAGTGACACCGTTATTACTGGTGCACTTGTTGATGGTGTCATGGGATATATGAACATGGCGATTCTTATATTACTCATTGTTGCTGCGGCCCATTTATTAAAACTTGGTGGAACAATGGATGCAGTTACTGGTGCCATGGTAAAATGGATAAAAAATTCAATTCGCCGTGCAGAGCTTGCGATGTGGGCGATTGTTGCCTTGCTCAATAGTGCGATCACGATTAATACTGCTGCGGAAATCGCTGCGGCTCCATTTGTGAAAGAGCTTGGTGATAAATATAAAATTCACCGTTATCGTCGGGCGAATATGCTTGATGCGATAACATCCGCACTCGGATATATTTTCCCGTGGGGTGCACCATTACTACTTGGATGGTCAACCATTAAAATGATGCAAGATACGTATGATTGGTTGCCGATTGTGTCCCCTACGTCTGTTTTCCCGTTCGTTTTCCAAGGCTGGTTCTTAGTTATCGTTATGCTGATTGCTGCGATTACAAGCTGGGGATTGCGATATGAAGGTAAAAATGGGGAAGAATTAAAAGAACAACCGCGTGATTAAATAAGAAAATTCATGCTCGGATAAAGGCTGAAACGATAGTCTTTATTCGAGCATTTTTAATTTATATGGGTCATGTTTACAGCAAACACTTATGCTGTATGCCTTAATTAGTTTCGAGCAGTATCCTCGTTACACCGCCCATTCGCTATTGTCTTTCGTTATATTTCGGTGTTTTTTCTGCCGTTATTTTGGGTATTAATGGATATACACCAATGAAAGGGTGAAACGATGATACGTATAATTTTAATGATAATTGGTGCACTTGTTGTTATAGGCTGGATTATTTCGCTCTTATAAAGGTTGGTGAGCTCACAAGATCGGATGCTTCCTCATCTGACAGCTTTTATCATGCCTTAATACACAGAAAAATCTTTAATAATAACGTTCACTTCATCTGAACATATTAGAAATTCCTAGCGCGATCAACAGGAATGGCGGGAGAAGTGTCAATTTTTTCATCACTTTGCTATTAGAAAGAAATAATCCAATATTGATTCCGCAAAATACGAATAATCCGCTCATAAAAGCAATTAAAGAAGCAGTTATTAAGGGGGAGTAACCTAGCATCGCTGCGCCTAACCCGGCAGCAAACGCATCAAGGGCAAGAGCAAAACCTAGTAATACAGCTTCCCGGATTGAAATAACTCCTGATTGATCCAAGTCTGCGCGCCGTGGTTCTTTTAACACAAATTTGAATTGATCAAGCTGTGATTCGTTTTTTGATAAGGCATAGGTTGTGTCATTTTTTTTAGCCTTGACCATATTCCACAGTGTAAACAGTCCAATGGCTATCAAGATAAGACCACCAATTATTTTGGCTGTGAAGGCAGAAATAATCGAACTAAGCACACTTCCAACTGTCATTGATAATAAGACAATGATACCAGAGCATAACATAATAATGCATAAAGCGATCAGAGGTACACGAATACGTCGCATCCCATAAGCTATCCCTACCCCAAAACCATCAAGACTTACCGCGATAACTAAGAAGAACAACCCTGTATAAAACAGCACATCTATCAGATCCTTTGCTATCTTTCTAGAATACAGTGTATGGATAAATGGGGGAGATGTGATCATAAATTGCATCAAGCCAACATTTTGGGCGTGGATTATCTGAATTAGTTTTCATTTTTGTATAAACCCTTCAATTAAATGAATTTTTTGATTTTTGGCCTTTCAACTACTGCTTTAAAAGCGTATATTAGAGCTACATATAATTTCACAAAAATATTTGAAAGGGGTTGACCATTTATGCTGCAATGTCGTGATGACGTATTAGCGATTACAAAACAATTGGTGAGTATTGAGAGTGTGGTAAATACACATGGTGAAAAAGTTATTGCTCACTCTCTCTATACATTAATTACATCTTTTCGTTATTTTACAGAGAATCCATCAAATGTAACCATTGAGCAAACGACCAATGATTATTTGGAGCGATATAATGTTATGGCGTTTGTTAAGGGTACAAAAGGAACTAGTAATCGTACTGTGATCCTGTTAGGGCATATGGATACGGTAGGGGTTGATGACTTTAATCAATTAAAAGATTATGCCACATCTCCTGAAAAATGGATGGAAAAAGCTAAAGATGAAGATTTACCACCTTCAGCAAGGGATCAATTGGAATCAGGGGATTGGTTGTTTGGCAGGGGTGTGCTTGATATGAAAAGCGGTGTGGCCAGTCATCTTTACTTGTTAAAGTATTATTCTGAGCACCCAGAGGAATTGGAAGGGAATATTGTTTTTGTATCAGAATGTGATGAAGAAGATGGTTCACACGGTATATTATCCGCATTGAAAACGTTGAAAAATTGGAAGCATGAGCATCACTTTGATTATGTTGCCTGTATTAATGCTGATTTTGTATCGCCAAGATATGAAGGGGATGTAAATCGTTATGTTTATAAAGGAACGGCAGGTAAATTATTGCCATCGTTTTTCATTACGGGGGCAGAAACACATGTCGGATCATGCTTTGAAGGATTTGACCCGAATTATTTAGCTGCAGAACTGACGAAACAAATTAATTATAATCCGGATCTTTGTAATGAGGCGAGGGGGGAAATAACGGTACCGCCTGTTGCATTGAAACAAATGGATTTAAAGCCAACATATACCGTACAGACAGCGCTATCTGCATATACGTATTATAATTTTTTCATCCATTCATGGTCACCGAAAGAAGTACTTGAAAAATTAAGGGAACAGGCGCATATCGCTTTCACAAACGCGCTTCGATCATTTGATAAGCGTCACCGGCAGTTTTCTTTGCAAAGTAATCAGCCGTTTCATGAATTACCTTGGCAGCCACGTGTGTTTTTGTATGAAGAAATGGAAGAATTACTGATAGAGACGCACGGGGAAAAATTCGTCGAGCATATGAATACATTTAAACAAGGACTGATGGAAGATGAGACACTTGACACCAGAATGTTCGCTGCCCGAGTTGTAGAAGAGGCTTGGAAATGGATGGAGGACAAAAATCCGACCATTATCCTGTTTTATTCATCATTATATTCGCCAAGAGTTGAACTAACTGGGGATACTGATAACGAACGTGTTTTAATTGATGCACTTGATGAAGCAGTTCAGCGGATACAGCCATACTATGCCTATCCAATCGTTACGAAAAACTTTTTTCCGTATATTTCGGATATGAGTTTTGTTGCGTTAAGTGATAAGCCAGAGGAAATTGAGGCGGTAATAAGCAACAATCCTAGCTGGGGAACAAAACATTATGTCGAATACCAGGACATCCGTGATTTAAATGTCCCAGTAATTAACATTGGTCCATATGGTATTGATGCCCACAAAAAATTGGAGCGGATGGAGATGACCTATTCACTTGAAATAGTTCCCAATTTGATTCATACAGTCATCCGGGGTGTGTTGGATTGATTAAGGGCAATTTGAAGTGATTTCTGCTGATGCTGCGCAAGTTATCGATGTGCGCGACTTTAGGGTGATGTTGTGCGAGCTTCTGTCCGAGATGCGTGACTTTAGCCGATTGCCACACGAGTTCGGCTGAAACCTGCGCGGCACACTTAGGTCGTTGGTTAAATTTTGCTGCTCTTATCGTAATAAGCCGTAAAGTTGACATGTAAATAGCGGTGTTTTATAGTTTGTTTTACCAAGGGAAACATTTATGTGTTAAGTGAATATAGTGGTGGGTGAACACATATAAAGGAGTGAACCAACATCATGATCGATTATTTTTTAGAGTTGGATATTGTTGTTCAGGTTACAATTGCAACACTGTTTACATGGGGAATGACGGCACTTGGAGCGGCAGTTGTTTTTACCAGTAAAAATATGAATCAAAAATTTCTTGATGGTATGCTAGGATTCGCTGGTGGGGTTATGATTGCTGCGAGCTTTTGGTCATTGCTGGCACCGGCACTGGAGATGGCTGAAGATGGACCATTACCAGGCTGGATTCCTGCTGCAATCGGATTTTTGCTTGGTGGACTTTTTCTATGGGGTGTTGATAAAGTCATTCCACATTTACATCCGCCAGACCCAATGGAAAGCGCAGAGGGAATTAATCCGGAAAAGAAAAAACGGAGTACATTGCTTGTGTTCGCGATTACGTTGCATAACATTCCAGAAGGGCTTGCAGTCGGTGTAGCTTTTGGTGCGGTAATGGCCGGTTTTGACTCAGCATCGTTGGCCAGTGCAGTTGCCTTAACGATTGGAATTGGGATTCAGAACTTCCCTGAAGGTGTAGCTGTTTCTATGCCGTTAAGACGTGATGGCATGTCCCGTAAGAAAAGTTTTATGTATGGACAGTTTTCTGGCATGGTTGAACCTATATCAGCAATCATTGGTGTGCTTGCAGTTTCTTTTATTCAGCCATTATTACCGTATGCATTAAGCTTCGCAGCTGGCGCAATGATTTTCGTCGTAGCCGAGGAAGTTATTCCAGGCTCACAGGAGGAAGGAAACAAAGATTTAGCATCACTAGCGTTAATGATCGGATTTACCGTAATGATGATATTAGATGTTGCGTTAGGATGAGCGAACATGTCGGCTCATCCTTTTTGCGTTACCAGCGCGAGAACATCAACCGGAGACCGGGAACATCAACCCGAAAACGAGAACATCGACCGGAGAACGAGAACATCAACCGGAACGCGAGAACATCAACCGGTGAACGGAAACATCAACCCGAAAACGAGAACATCAACCGGAGACCGGGAACATCAACCCGAAAACGAGAATATCGATCGGAGCGCAGAAACATCGACCATATGATAAACTAGTATTAGTATATATTGAGTTTTAAAAGAGAGGATTATTTACATGAGTAAAACAGTTGTATTAGCAGAAAAGCCTTCTGTTGGCAGGGACATTGCTAGAGTACTTCATTGCACGAAAAAAGGGAATGGGTACATGGAAGGCTCCACTCATATTGTAACGTGGGCATTAGGGCATTTGGTGACGCTTGCCGATCCGGAAGTATATGATGATAAATATAAAACATGGAAGCTTGATGATTTGCCAATGCTTCCTAATCATTTGAAATTGGTCGTGATGAAAAAAACAGGTAAACAGTTTAATGCAGTGAAAACGCAACTAACTCGAAAAGATGTAGGCGAAATTGTCATTGCAACCGATGCAGGGCGTGAAGGAGAACTTGTTGCTCGTTGGATTATTGAAAAGGCACGTGTTCATAAGCCTGTTAAGCGGTTATGGATTTCATCAGTGACAGATAAAGCAATTCGTGACGGATTTAAACATCTAAAGCCAGGTCGTAATTATGAAAATCTATACGATGCCGCTGTAGCTCGGTCGGAAGCGGATTGGTATGTTGGATTGAACGCAACACGAGCATTGACAACGAAATTTAACGCCCAATTATCCAGTGGACGTGTCCAAACACCAACACTAGCAATGATTACAGCGAGGGAAGAAGAAATTCGATCATTTAAACCGGAAAAATTTTATGGAATTGAGGCTAGTACTAGAAAAGGTTTTAAACTAACTTGGAAGGATGCGAAAAATAACAGCCGAACTTTTTCTAAAGAGAAAGCAGAAAAATTACTCACTGAACTGAAAAATAAACCGGCAACAGTTGTTAATGTTGATAAATCATATAAAAAGAAATTTGCACCACAGTTATACGACTTAACTGAATTGCAACAAGATGCAAACCGGATTTTCAATTTTTCCGGAAAACAAACGTTGTCCCTCATGCAAAAATTATATGAACAGCATAAAGTGTTGACATATCCACGAACAGACTCACGGGTGATTTCGACGGACATTGTTCCTACATTAAAAGATCGTGTGAAAGCATGTGGGGTTGATCAATATGCCAAGGCTGCAGGGAAAGTGTTAAAACGCGATTTGAAGTTATCTAAATCTGTAGTTGATAATGCCAAGGTTTCGGATCACCATGCTATTATTCCAACAGAGCAGCCGGTCATGTTAGCTGATCTAAATGACAAGGAACGAAAAATCTATGATCTTGTTGTGAAACGCTTTTTGGCAGTATTGTCAGATCCATATGAGTATGAGCAAACGACCATTGAAGCTCAGATAGGTAATGAACGTTTTACAGCGAAGGGCAAAATTGTTAAGAAACAAGGCTGGAAGGAAATTTATGACCGTAGTGTGACGGATGATTCAAATGATGACGCTGGTGATCAGCGCCTTCCTGTAATTGAAAAAGGAAATACGTTGTCAGATTTGCGTGTGATGATGACAAGCGGGGAAACGAAACCACCAGAGCGTTTCACGGAAGGTGCCTTACTACAGGCAATGGAAAATCCTGTTCGCTATATGAGTAAGGACGAGAAACATTTGGCAGGTACAATCAATAAAACAGGTGGGCTTGGTACAGTTGCCACCCGGGCTGACATTATTGAAAAGCTGTTCAACAGTCAATACATGGAAATGAAAGGAAAACATATCTTTATCACATCAAAAGGCCGACAGCTGCTTGATCTTGTGCCAGAAGATTTGCGCTCCCCAGCATTAACTGCGGAATGGGAACAAAAGCTAAGTGCAATTGCTGAAGGAAAACTGAAGAAAGACCGCTTCATTGCTGAAATGAAAGGTTATGCCAAAGAGGTTGTGCACGAGATTAAAACAAGTGATGCAACATTTAAACACGACAATATGACAGGAACAAAATGTCCAGAGTGTGGCAAGCTCATGTTGGAGGTCAACAATAAACATGGACGCATGCTCGTTTGTCAAGATCGCTCGTGTGGACACAAGAAAAATATCGCTAAGCACACAAATGCCCGCTGCCCAAATTGTCACAAGCGCATGGAATTACGCGGTGAAGGGGAAGGTCAAATGTTCACATGTAAATGTGGGCACAGGGAAAAACTTTCAACGTTTAATGAACGGAAACAGCGTGAGAAGAAAAATAAAGTATCGAAAAAAGATGTCAATAAGTATTTGAAAAAACAAGATGATGGTTTTACAAATAATGCATTGGCTGAGCAACTGGCCAAGCTTAAAAAATAAGATAGAAGGATCCTCTGCGTTTGCAGGGGATTTTTTTATGTATCCACTTATACATAATTCACTATATTCAAAATATAATATAGACAAGTGATAATAGGAAGCATTATCACCTGGTATTAAAATTTGGGGAGATTGGAGGGGAGAAGAGATGTCGAATAGTCAAGAAGAATTGGCGCGCGCCACTGGAACGAAGCGAATTGATAAGTTAGATTTTCATACTGGTGCTTTTGGTGCTGCTGTTCCATTGATATTTTTTGTTGTCTGGGCAATCACAACAAGTGTTTTGCAAATGTCGTCGGAAATTGGACTGGTAATGGGTGCGGTTCTCGGGCTGACACTTGGATTATTTTTTTGTAAGAGTAAATGGGCAGATTATGCGCAAGGTTTGTTCGATGGTTTAGCTCAACCGGTTGGGGTCATTGCAATGGTAGCGTGGTTTTACGCTGGTATGTTTGCACAAATACTGCAGGTTGGCGGATTAGTTGAAGGACTTGTCTGGATTGGAGCTGTAACTGGATTAGAAGGTGGACTATTTGTTGCATTAACCTTTTTACTAGCATCAACATTTTCAACTGCGGTTGGTACTGGCTATGGTACAACGGTAGCTTTCTGTACGTTAATGTATCCAGCTGGAATTGCGGTTGGTGCTGATCCCGTAATGCTTTTTGCAGCTATTTTAGCCGGTGCTGTTTTTGGGGATAACTTGGCACCAGTATCGGATACAACCATTGTTTCTGCTACGACACAGGATGCCGATGTACCTGGTGTAGTGAGAAGTCGTTTCAAGTATGCAATTGTCGCTGCAATCCCTGCAGTCATTCTATTTGCTATTTTTGGCGGAGGTGGAACGGTAGAAGCAGATCAGGCGGCATTGACCGCAATGATTGACTCGACAAATCCAAGTGGGTTGATCATGTTGGTGCCGTTTGCTATTGTTCTTATTCTTGCATTAACAGGGCAGCATTTGATCACATCATTGACATGGGGAATAGTGGCTGCTGTACCACTAATACTGCTGTTTAATTTAGGAAAGATTGGCGATATTATTAGTTTCAACCCGGATTCCGATGCGATTGTTGAAGGTGCTTTAATTGATGGTATTGCCGGGTATATTAATATGGCCATTCTTATCCTTTTAATTGTTGCCGCAGCTCATTTATTACGTTTAGGCGGGACAATGGAAGCTATTACTAGAGGCTTGGTGAAATGGATTAAAAATTCTATTCGTCGTGCTGAACTTGCCATTTGGGCGATCGTTGCTCTCTTGAACAGTGCGATTACGATTAACACAGCAGCGGAAATTGCTGCAGCACCTTTCGTTAAAGAACTTGGTGAAAAATATAAAATTCACCGCTACCGACGAGCAAACATGCTTGATGCGGTAACATCAGCACTAGGATATATTTTCCCTTGGGGAGCACCAGTTTTATTGGGATGGTCAACGATCAAACTTATGCAAGAGACATATTCGTGGTTGCCGGTTGTAGAACCCACTGCTGTGTTCCCGTTCGTTTTCCAAGGTTGGTTCCTTGTAGTTGTCATGTTGATTGCTGCAATAACAGGCTGGGGACTACGTTATCAAGGGAAAAATGGAGAAGAATTGAAAGAGCAGCCGAAAGAATAGATCGTTGTTTTGAGGCTAAAAGTGAAAACGAATGAAGAACTTGTTACATGTTCTTCATTCGTTTTTTGTTGTTAATCTACATCTCGCCAATCTGTTATATTTCGCAATGCTTCTTCCATATCTGTCGTTGGTTGCTGGCAAGCAAAATTTTCACAAACGTAGACTGTTGTTTTGTCATCTATTTGTTTGTACGCGGTGGCAAACGGTGCTATTTCAGCAAACCCTTCCGCCGTTTCACCTGCTAATATTGTGACAGTGGGGAGAAATTGCTTCTGAAGTCGTGTTAACAGTTTCACTCGACCGGGGTCATTTTCCGCACCGAGTATGACCACTTCTTTTGTCGGATTTTCGGTTAACAAGAGACTTTGCAGGAATTGTGTACTACCAGGCGCATGCCGTTCAATATCATCATAAAACGTGGCGTACATTTCTTCCGTCTTATCAAGGTAGTTTGTCTCCCCCGTTAAAAACCCGATCCGAACAAGCATCATCGCTGCAACACTATTTCCCGATGGTAAGGCACCATCATAAATTTCTTTTTCACGTGAAATTAGTTGCTCACTATCATTTCCATTAAAGAAAAACCCGCCATTTTCCTTGTCCCAGAATAAGTCGATCATGTCATCAGCAAGGTTTTGCGCCTTTTGTAAGTAATCCAATGAAAATGTTGCGTCATACAACTCGATATAGGCCCATAATAGAAAGGCATAATCATCGATGTAGCCATTGTATTTCACTTCGCCATCGCGATAACGTGCCTTTAACCGATCATCTTGGAAAAGTTTGTCCTCAATAAATGTGATTGCCCTTTCCGCTTTTGATATATACTGCTTTTCGTCAAAAACTTTGCCTGCTTTGGCTAATGCAGCAATCATTAAACCATTCCAAGAAGTTAAAATTTTATCATCAACGTGTGGGTAAACCCTTTTTTCACGCATCTCTAAAAGTGATTCCCGAGCTTGTTCTAATTCGTTTTGCAATGATTCATAGCTAAGGTTATTCTCTCGGGCAAATTCCTTAACATTGGTGTTGATTAAGTTCGGAATATTTTTCCCTTCAAAATTTCCATAAGGTGTCAGGTTATAAACAGCAGCGTATAAATCGCCAAGGTCCTCACCAAGTACATCAAATATTTCTTCGTACTCCCACACATAATATTTTCCTTCTTCACCTTCTGCATCCGCATCGATTGCAGAATAAAATGCACCCTCCGAACTCGTCATTTCCCTTTCGATGAACGCAATGATTTGTTCCGCAATCTTTTTATAAAATGGATCCTGTGTAATCTGAAAACATTCGGTAAATGTCATTAACAGAAGCGCATTATCATAAAGCATTTTTTCAAAGTGGGGGACAAGCCATGCCCGATCTGTCGAATATCGGGAAAAACCAAAGCCGACATGATCATAAATCCCACCATCTGCCATGGAATGCAATGTTTTTTCGACCATGTCAAGTTCTGCTTTATTTTTTGTAAAATGATAGTAACGCATTAAAAATAGCAAATTCTGAGGAGCGGGAAATTTTGGTGCCGCCCCAAATCCACCGTATTCCATATCAAACATCCTGCCGAGTTGATCATACGCCTCCTCTGTGCTAGCTAATGTCAGGCGCTTATCACTTTTCGCAGCTACACTTTTTTGTAATGCATCCGTCACACTTTCCGTTACTTCTTGAATATGTGCCGGATCGTTCGTATACTTTTGTTGGAGCTGGGTAAGTGCCTCCATAAGACCAGGCCTGCCGTATTTGCTTTCTTTAGGAAAATAAGTTCCAGCATAAAACGGAATTTTATCTGGTGTCATAAAAATGGTAAGCGGCCAACCACCTTGACCGGTCATCATTTGGCATACTTTCATATAAACCGAATCAACATCAGGACGCTCTTCACGATCGACTTTTATTGCGATATAATGTTCGTTTAACATAGCTGCAACTTCATCATCTTCAAATGATTCGTGGGCCATGACATGACACCAATGACAAGTTGAGTAGCCGATAGAAAGGAAGATTGGTTTGTTTTCACTTTTAGCTTGTTCAAATGCTTCTTCACTCCAAGGATACCAGTTAACTGGATTATGAGCGTGCTGGAGTAGGTATGGGGATTTTTCATGGATTAATTGATTAAGATTATTATATTGCATACGCTTTAGCCTCTTTCTCCTATATATTTCACATTAATAATTATTACCAAGTGAATGAATTATAATGTAACATAGTGGGAACTGCATGATGATTTCGACCTTACTTTGGGGATTATTAAATAAGTAACTTTACAATTCAAACCTACTATCTAAAAAAATAGAATCGTTTTGAATAAAATTTCTGGAAGTAAAATCTCCTTTAAATTGTATACTTGAGGTATTGACTATTTAAGTAATTGGTAAGTTTTTTATAGAATTTTTCCGTTGTCTTTACTGTTGTTAACTAATACCTAATTTTCAATGATGTGTGCATAATCATTAAGATGTTTTAAATCTGGATATAAAAATAAAAGAGAGTCTATTATTAAGAAAATTAGACTCTCCTTCATTTTTATATTTATCGAACTAAAAAGCGTTCCATTTCTGTTTCACTCAATTCTACGGGAGTGATTCCATTTTTTTTACAATAATCATGTAAAGCACGAACCTTTACTCGTGGTTCATTAGAAGGATGTGGTATAGCGAAAACACCATCTGGAAAATTATTATCAAATTTTTTCATTTGACTTATCATTTCCTTTTCACCGACCTTTTTTATATTATACCCTGTTTCTGTCGGGATTAAAACATCAATTACTTTTTCCACCACTTAACACCTCCCGAAAAATATTGTTTTGCTAAATCTAGCGCCACGTTATCTGCAATCATCATATTCTGTCCATAGGTAGAGACAGCACCTAAGTCCTGATAAAAGTCTATTTTAGAAGTTTTTGAAGTTAATTCAACAAAACCTTCTAGTCCTTTATCTAAACTATACTGACATGCAAAAGCAACCAAACATCTGCCTACCCCAATATATTTCCGATTAACATTTTCTCTTTTGTTCACCAATTTTTTATTATGCGGAGCTGATTCTATAATCTCTAGATCAACACAGCGAAAAGCTTCATCATAATTAGGTTTTAGGGCAATTAAACCTTGAATCATATCTGGGTATTCTTCTGTAACAATACCGTAAATTTCAAAGGAATGCGTTAAAGTTTTCAACCAATTAAAAGCCCAATTACCTTTAGGTGAATATTTTTTTCAATGATTTCGTTACGTTCGACTTTTTTAAAGTAACAATCTACTAACAGATTTGTTTCCACATTAACAATCATTATTAAATCTCTTTTCTATTATTCTATATTTATTGTAACATATTGTTAGAATATTACGTATGAAGTTTTATGAGAGTTCTTATAAAATAAGAATTTAGACTATGTGTAAAAATTTATACAGAAAGTTATTCGCGAGGTTATTTTGATTTGATAGGTTAGCATTTGGCAAAGAGTTATATCTATAACAATAAATTAAAGTGTTGTAAAAGGGGCATTTCATAATACAATAAAACTATGAATTTTGGAGATAAATCATCGGGGATGATTATACAAATGTGCCATTAATGGGCAAGTTAAGTAGCCAATCGAAAGAAAAATAGGTTTATTTCCACGTTTCGTTTTTTCAAATGCTTCCTCACCCAATGGATACCAATTAACTGGGTTATAGGCATGTAAATAGCGCACAGATAGTTTTCATAAATTTCTTAAGGTCATAACTTATATGAAGGAGAGGGTAATATTAAAGATGCAAGAAAATTCATTAAATTCATTTTTGGTGAAAGTAGAAATGATCTTGCTTTTTTAATCACATTTGTTATTGCACTCCCCATAGCGGTCGTAATTTTTAAACAAATTGAATTTGCTCCTTTTTATAGAGGGGTTTTGTTACTTATTCCAATCATCCTAGTATTATGGGTGGCTTTCAGGGGAATGGAACATGTTATTAAAAAATTATTGGGGAGAAAAAATATTCAAGTTAAGAGTGGGTACTTATATTTGGTAATTTTTATTACTGCGGGTGTAGCGTCATTACTATGAATAAGTATGAAGCATAAATATATCCCGTCTTATAGTCCTTTTCATAACGGCTTAAAAAAGACTACATGTCCACTCTCCAAGTTAAGCCGTGTCATGGATTTTTGTAGGTGTCCAATATGTAAAAAAACCACAATTCCATTGACGTCTTGATTCAAACTTGATATTATTTTTCTATTGTTTTAAAAAAGAATAGTTATACCTTGTATAAGTTCAAGAATATGGCTTGAACGTTTCTACCAGCTACCCTAAATAGCTTGTCTACAAGGAATGGGAAATAGATGATATTTTTTATTCCTTTTGCAGATAAAACTTTGGCATGCTTGTGGCCAAAGTTTTTTTATATCTCGTGGAAATAATAAAATGGAATGGCTGTGGCAACCTAACTACGGAATCATTCGCGTCTATTCTTCAATTTAGCAGAATAGGGAGATACGAACATCATGAAAAACTTTTTTCATTTTACAGATCGGAATACGTCATATAAACAGGAAACACTCGCAGGGCTAACAACTTTCCTTTCCGTGGCTTATATTTTAGTTGTTAACCCACTTATCCTTAGTCAAGCTGGGATGGATAGGGGGGCTGTTTTTACCGCAACTGCTTTAACTGCTATCATCGGTACACTACTTATTGGTTTACTCGCTAACTACCCAATCGCTATTGCGCCTAGTATGGGATTGAATTCATTCTTCACTTTTTCCGTTTGTATCGGGATGGGAATCGAATGGCAAGTTGCCTTAACTGGTGTCTTTATTGCTGGGGTCATTTTTGTGTTATTAAGTTTAATGAAAATCAGGGAAAAGATAATTAATGTCATTCCACAAGACTTAAAATTTGCCATTGCCTCTGGAATAGGGTTTTTCATCGCATTTATCGGGTTGAAAAATGCGGGGATTATTGTTTCTAATCCAGACACATTCGTTAGCGTCGGGGATTTAACATCTCCCATGACAGCACTTGCGGTAATTGGCCTCATCCTAACCGTGTTTATGATCGTAAAGGGAATCAATGGGGGAATTTTTTACGGAATCGTGATTACAACCATTATTGGGATGATTGTTGGGTTAATTAAGGTTCCATCATCTATTGTTGGCAAGATACCAAGTCTTGAGCCAACGTTTGGTGAGGTGTTTTTACATTTTAATGATATTTTCACCCCTGAAATATTGGCAGTCATTTTCACTTTTTTATTTGTTGCCTTCTTTGATACAGCTGGTGCATTAATTGGGATTACCAGTCAAGCGGGAATTATGAAAGGTAATAAAATTCCAAACATTGGAAAGGCACTGCTGGCTGATTCATCAGCTGGTGCAATTGGGGCTATACTGGGAACATCAACCCCAGCAACTAGCGTTGAATCTTCTGCTGGTGTTGCGGTTGGAGGACGAACAGGATTTACGTCTATCATTATTGCTGCTTGTTTTGCGATTGCTTTATTCTTTTCTCCTATTCTTTCAGTTATAACTGCCGAAGTTACAGCGCCTGCATTAATCATTGTAGGTGCATTAATGGCGATGCAAATAAGCAAAATAAACTGGAGTAAAATAGAGGTTGTGATTCCATCTTTCATGACGATTATCATGATGCCCCTTACCTCTAGTGTGGCAACAGGCATTGCATTTGGATTTGTTCTTTATCCACTATCTTTAATAGCACAAAAACGTTTTAAAGAAATTCACCCAATTATGTACGTGTTATGTTTGTTGTTTATTTTGTACTTTGCTTTTGTAGCATAGAAAGTAAAAATAAGAGACCCAAAAAGGATCTCTTATTTCATAATAGTGTTTTTGACATTGCGTGTGCTGCACCAGCTGAATTGGTTTTCTTCCAATCATTTCATTGCTTCATTAGTTGTTTCTGTAACAGCAACGATAGTTATTGACGCATTTGCATACGCAGTTAAATGCTACATGATATACTTTGCCCGACAAGTAACAGGCGCAGTAGCATTAATGACCATCGATATATTCATCGTGCATAAGATGGCGCCATTGAAGCACGTTACGGTACGAATCAAGCTGCAATGCTAACAGGTTTATCCTATGGCAGCGCGTTAGTATCAGTCCGAACCCATAGGATATCAATCAAATCCGAATTCCTTATGTACGATCTTCCTCGTCAGCAACGATTTCAGCAATTTTACTTGCGATCCAACGTTTTGCGGTAGTTTCATCAATATCATAAGTTTTTCCTGCTCGTAATAAATCACCATGATATGCTGTTTGAACGTTCATTTTAACTTTTACCATTAGAGTGTCTCCTTTAATGTCGTATAAGAAATGTTTATATTAATACGACAATCTACCATATAATTATAACGATTTTTAATTGTGTTGGCTATATTTTCAACTGGCTAATGGTTAGGCAGGAGTATTTATCGTGGATCCATACTCCTACCTCAGAAGGACAGGTCAACTTTTAGATGCTGCCGTAAACCCCTTAATAACATGTACATGCCCATCATTTTCAGTCGTCTTTATCTCAGCAAAATGAATATGATAGCCATTAGGTAACGGAACTGGTGGGCTTGTGTATGCCTCGTAATAGTGAATATGGTCATCCTCAAACGTGGTATTTCCCCAAATTTTATGAACGTGACCTTCCTGCGTTTCAATTGGTGCACTTGTTACACCAGGATGTAAATGAGTATGCCCGTCATTACAGGAGGTCGCCCCATAATGAGCGTGCGTATGTCCTTTTTTCCCTTCGCTTTCTGTATGTTCCATCTCATTTCGTTGTCCGGGAAAATAACCGTGTTGTGAATACGTGTGAATCGGATGATAAGGCCCATAACCTGGAAACTGTCTCATATCATAATACATTGCTCACAACTCCCTTAATTTTATTGCAGTCACCAATAGGCTATGGCATATTATCTTGTACTGTGACAATCAAAAGGTTTTAAATTGCTCAGTAGAATTCATAAGTTTGTCACAATAATTTTGTTTAATTTGTGAACAATAATTGTATTAATTGAAAGTAATTCTCATTATCAAGTAGAATATAAGTAGAATATAAATCAATCAAGCTCCAGGAGATGATTTTAATGGCCAAAATAATTATGATGGATGCAAGTATGACAGGTAGCACTGAAATGATGGCAGATGCCATTGCTGATTATATAAAAAACGCAGAACATGAAATAGTAAGAAAGTCCTTTGATTTTGATCCGATCGATGTCCAAGAATTATTGGATTACGATGGAATATTAATTGGATCTTATACATGGGATGATGATTTGCCATATGAGGTGGAGGACTTTTACGAAGAACTGGACGATGTTGATTTAACAGGAAAACTAGTTGGAGTCTTTGGCTCTTGTGATTCATTTTATGATTCCTATGGTGCTGCACTCGAAACAATTGCCGCTAGGGTACCCAAAATCGGCGGAACAATGTATGGAGAAAAGTTAAAAGTTGAACTGGAACCAAATGATGAAGATATTGAACATTGTAAACGTTTTGCTGCAGGTTTCTTAGAGGAACTAGCAAAATAAGTTAATGAGGATGCGCGACTTTTTCGTCCGGCCGAGAAGTAGCTCACCCGGGCGAAAAAGTCGCGCACTCGGGCGGAAAAGTCGCGCACTCGGGCGGAAAAGTCGCGCACTCGGGCGGAAAAGTCGCGCACTCGGTCCGAGAAGTCGCGCACTTGGGCCAGGAAGTCGCGCACCCGGGCGAAAAAGTCGCGCACTCGGTCCGAGAAGTCGCGCACTTGGGCCAGGAAGTCGCGCACTCGGGCGGAAAAGTCGCGCACTCGGTCCGAGAAGTCGCGCACTTGGGCCAGGAAGTCGCGCACCCGGGCGGAAAAGTCGCGCACTCGGTCCGAGAAGTCGCGCACTTGGGCCAGGAAGTCGCGCACCCGGGCGAAAAAGTCGCGCACTCGGTCCGAGAAGTCGCGCACTTGGGCCAGGAAGTCGCGCAGCCCTTGGCCAAGTTTGTGCACTCAATCGGGGGGGCGTGCTCCCAACCCGTGCTAATATAGAAGCACCGCGACTATCCCAACTCACTTATCCAGTGTCACAGCGCGCTTTCCCATAGATGCCCAATTTCGCTCAAACAATGTCCTATCATAATGTTCCTCTTTTCCTGTATATGGATCATTTACTGTTACGTGATCGTCATTGAAACCTGTAATAACAACAGCGTGTTCATAACGGTGCCATTCAATCGTATTCCCACTGTCGTCGTTCCATGTTTTGCTGTGGAACGTTTTGTTTTGCTCGATTGTTGTCCACGCCATTACTGGTTTTCCTGATCTTACTATATCAAGTAGCATGTTAAAATTTTGTCCAGTCAAATCGATTCCCTTTCCGGGCATAAATTTTTCAATTGTTACTAAAATAGGTTTTTCAAACACACCAAAACTACCATCATCGGAATAAGGATCCCCAACGAATTGTTTATTTGGATTTGCCCCATACCAAACACCGTCTAGTAATCGTACTTTTTCCCCTTTAGGAAGTTTAGCTACTACATCAAATTTGTCTACCTGTTTACCACCCCAATTCAATAACATGGCCAATGCTGTTGCCTCACAACCAGTAGGGAGCTCAGGGTGTTGATTCAATGTTGGTACTTCGGAAATTTTCACAAAAGCATGCTCATTTACCATTTCGCATTCCCCCTCTTAACTTCACTATACTATATTCTCACCCGTAAATCCTATTCCCGCTGATGAAAAAATATCATCCCCAATCTCATATCAATAGTCCATCATCTGCCCATATGTTAAACTGAATAAAATGAGGTGAGACGATGATTTTAGAATTAAAAGTAACATTGCGTGATGTGGGTATGCCAGTTTGGCGCAAGCTTCAAGTTGATAGCGGAATAACGTTTGAGGAACTACATGACGTGTTACAGGAAGCATTTGATTGGTCCGACATGCATTTACATAGTTATTTTGTACGAAAAACAAATGGTAAAAAGACAGATGCGATAGAAATAGCGCAGGAAACAGAGATAGATCTAGATACACCAGTAATGCAGGAAACATATCAAGAAAACGAGGAAATTCTTGCTGATTGGTTAAAAAAAGTGAATGATAAAGTAATGTACTTGTACGACTTTGGTGATAACTGGATGCATGAAATTGTACTTATGAAAAAAATTACAGCTGAAAAAGACACCACCTATCCACGCTGTGTCAGTGCAAGAAATGTTGCTCCTCCTGAAGATAGCCGAATGGAAGTTATCATGGAGGAAATTGATTTAACTGTCACTGATTCTAAGCAATTGGTTAAACAAATTAATGAGGATTTACATATCGCATCAGCTGAAGAGCCTATGGAAAATCTACCGGAAGACAAGGAACAAGAATTTGATTTGTGGGAGGACCTACTTTTACATGCAAAGGAATTCCATAAAATGAAGCCATGGAATTACATGGATGATAACCAAATTTTCGCTGTGGTTGATCCGGTTTCAAAAGAACGATTATTTTGCTCGGTTCTGGGTGCTGGCGATGAAACGTTTGGACTAGCTATTTATGTAGGAAAAGCAGGATACACCGCCTTATTAGATATTATGGAAGGTGCCGTTGATGACTTTGACATCGTGTTAAAACAGCGAAGTTTACTGGTTACCTTTGAAGATAGGGAGGACCTGGAAAAGGATGATTATCAGCTGATAAAAACGTACGATATCCCGTTCCGTGGTCGAAAAACATGGCCTGAATTCCGTAGTTTTAAACCAGGATTTGTACCATGGTATATTGATGACGAGGAAGCACGGATGATGAATGTCGTATTAGGACAGGCAATTGAAGTTTGTAATGAAATAAAAGCAGGGTTAGAAATACCGGATGTGTATGAGGATGAGCAAGTATTAACAAAAGTTCCTAAAAAGGCCGATGATGATAACTATGTTTTTGATACCCAAATTCTCTCGTTAGAATGGTATGAGGACAATGAAGCCGAAGAAACACAACTGTCCATCTCCGAATTTGACTTAAAACGAATACAAAAGTTTAGCAAGGTAATGCCCATAACTGTCGAATTTTCCATGCAATATTTAAGCATGCCTGTACAGGATGAAGATAGCGGACGAGGTGTTTTCCCATTGTTTGTAGTAGCTGCTGACCATGATCAAGGATTGGTATTTTATCAAAATTTATTAACCAATGGTTCGGATATTGGTGCATTACAACGGGAGCTTATCAACATGTTATCCGTTGTTAAGGGGGTTCCGGAAAATATTTTGATGGATAGAGAAACTGCAATCACCATGCTTCCTTTAATTGAAAGGACACAATTGTCAGTGGAAGTGGCCGTGGATTTGCCAGTTGTGGAGGAAGTGTTAGAGGGGTTGGAGGATTATTTGGAGTAAGGAAAAGCAACCATGTAAAATGTTCTTTTATCGAAAGGACCTTGGCCATAAGTTATGGTCAGGGCCTTTCTTTTTGTTTACGATTTAGGTACAATGTTTCATGTTTTGAAATTTTATACCATAAATACGTATTATATTGATTTTTTATTTCGACAAGAATATGATTTACATGTAAGCGCTTATATTCTATCTCAGTTGGGGGTATCGATCTTGGACGGAGTTTTATATAAAGTTAGAGAATCTCTTGACTATGTGAAGCCGGCAGAAAAGTCTGTTGCACAGTATATTTTAAAACATCCTGAAGCCGTAGTATCAATGTCAGTAAAAAAATTGGCAGCTGAAAGTTACTCCAGTGCAGCAGCTGTTATGAGATTTTGCCAATCACTTGGTTATAAGGGATTTAGGGAATTTAAATTAAAATTATCAGGAGATCTGTCTGTAATTAATTTACATGATCTGGACAAAGAAACATTAGCCCCTGGTGATTCGATTGAAGATATTATGTCAGTAATAACGAACAATAATATTCAATCATTATTCGATACTCTACAATTGCTTTATAAAGACCAATTAGAACTAGCTTATCACTATTTAGTGAAGGCAAGGAAAATTGATTTTTATGGAGTAGGTTCAAGTTACTTAATTGCTTATGATGCGGTTCAAAAGTTTTCAAGGATTAATAAAATTTGTACCGCATATAGTGATTTTCACATGCAAAAAGTTTCCGCTGTAAATCTATGTGATCAAGATGTTGTTGTAGCAGTATCATACTCTGGTGAGACACCGCAAATTATTGATTGTGCTAAGATTGCTAAATCTCAAGGTGCGAAGGTGATTGCGATTACGAAATATGCTGATTCCACTTTAAGTAAAATGGCGGATGCTGTGTTATTTGTGGCGGCCCAGGAAGACGAATTCAGAAGTGCTGCAATGTCATCAAGAATTGCACAGTTAAATGTGATCGATATGTTATATACAGCATGTGCTTATGAAGATTATGAAAGCGCGCTCACCCATTTGAACCGAACACACCAAGTTATACAACAAAGTAAAAAGGGAGGAAAGTAACCGTGCTAGAAAAACTCACAACTGAAACACGTAATGAAAAGACAATGAAATTAGATGAAATGTCAACCTATGACGTTTTAAAGGTAATGAATGAAGAGGATAAAAAGGTTCCTCAAGCAGTGGAAAAGGAACTAAAATCGATTGAAAAAGCAGTTTCACTCGTAATTGATTCATTCCAGAAAGGTGGCAGGTTGATTTATATTGGTGCTGGGACAAGTGGTCGTCTGGGTATTTTAGACGCGGTGGAATGTCCGCCGACTTTTGGAACCGACTTCGAAATGGTACAAGGACTAATTGCTGGTGGCGAGGGTGCATTAATTAAAGCCGTAGAAGGTGCAGAGGACGATCCTAATCTAGCAGAAATTGATTTACAAAAACTTAATCTAAATGAAAACGACACTGTAGTGGGCTTAGCAGCAAGCGGAAGGACCCCATATGTCATTGGTGGATTATCTTATGGAAAAAAGATCGGGGCGAATATGATAGCTATTAGCTGTAATAAGCATGCAGAAATCGGACGCCATGCAGATGTTTCTATTGAAGTAATGGTAGGACCGGAAGTATTAACGGGGTCAACTCGCTTAAAATCGGGAACAGCACAAAAATTGGTTGTCAACATGATTTCAACAGGGGCAATGATCGGAATTGGAAAAGTTTATGGTAATTTAATGGTTGATGTTCAACTAACCAACAAAAAACTTGAGGAACGCGCAAAAAATATTATCTCATTGGCAACACAAGTTGATTATGAAACAGCTTCTAATTATCTAATATCTGCCAATCATAAACCAAAAGTTGCTATTGTTATGATAGAAAATCAATGCAGCTTTGAAGAAGCAGAACAAAAATTAGTAGATTCGCGCGGTTTTGTCAGTCAGGCTATAGAAGATCCAAATAAAGAAGGTGGGAACAATGAATAATCGAGAACTTGCCCATGCCATTTTAGAGCAATTAAATGGCAAAAAGAATATCGCTAGTTTTGCGAATTGTATTACTCGTTTAAGGGTAAATGTGAAGAATCGTGATAATATCAATCTAGAAAATATTAAACAACTAGATGGTGTATTAGGTGTTATTGACAATGAAACAATTCAAGTAGTACTCGGACCAGGAAAGGTAACAAAGGTTGCTAATGAATTCCGTGATATTACGAACATGGATGAAGAAGAGATGGACACGGAAGAGGAATTCGATGTTGCTGGCGATACTAAGGCAGCATATAAAGCGAAACAAACATCAAGCGTTCAACAAATATTACGTCATATTGGAAACATTTTCGTTCCACTAGTTCCAGGATTTGTAGCATCCGGTTTATTGCTCGGAATTGCCAATCTTATTTTGAACCTTGCAAATCCGGATGCAGGTGTGCTTGATCCTGCTATCCTAGAATCAAATTGGTATTTGTTACTGAAATCAATTGGTGGTTTATTATTTGGATCACTCGGTGTATTTGTCGGAATCAATACGGCAAAAGAATTTAAAGGAACATTGGTACTTGGTGGTATTGCCGGGCTGATGATTTACGCTCCGGTCCTAAATGACATCGGTTCCATGAATTTTTTCGGATTAGATTTACAGATTAGTACTGGTTTAGGTGGTTTATTAGGTGTTGTTGTAGCAGCATATATCTTTGCAAAGATTGAGAACTTTATTCGTAAAAGAACACCTGATAGTCTTGATCTATTATTAACACCATTGGTTACAATTATAATTGGATCTGTCATCACGCTTGTTGTCATTCAACCGCTTGCAGGCTGGATATGAGCGGTATTACTTGGTTCTTAGTTGACGTAATGTTGAAGGTTGGGGGAGTGTTCGGGGGCTATGTGCTAGCTGCAACGTTCTTGCCACTTGTAACGGTTGGTATGCACCAGGGTCTAATTCCAATTCATCTTGAACTTATAAATGGCACTGGTTCAACTACTTTGTTACCGATTTTAGCAATGGCAGGTGCCGGACAAGTAGGGGCGGCAATTGCTATTTATCTAAAAACAAAAGATAAACGTTTGCGGAATACAGTTGCCAACGCCTTGCCCGTAGGTATTCTGGGAATCGGGGAACCACTGATTTACGGGGTTGTACTACCTTTAGGACGACCATTTATCACAGCATGTTTAGGAGCAGGATTTGGTGGTGCATTTTTATCACTTAGCAGTGTTGGTGCAATTTCCGTTGGGCCGTCTGGTTTAGCGTTAATTCCACTAATTGCAGATAACAATTATCTACTTTACATTGCCGGCCTAATTATTTCTTATGCAGGTGGATTCGTTTTAACCTATTTATTTGGATACAAGGAGAAATTGGTTAATAAACTATACAATGATAGTGAAGCGGAAAATACAGTTGAAACGGTAGAAAACAAAAAAGAAGAAAATGTTGATCTAGTTAATGACAAAACAGTTTTCAGTCCATTAACTGGAGCACTTGTCCCACTTGAAGCTGTAAATGATGAGGTATTCTCATCTGGATCTATCGGAAAAGGTACTGCCATTATTCCTACTGATGGTCAGTTACGCGCACCTGTAGACGGAACTGTAACAACGGTGTTTCCAACTGGCCACGCGATCGGTATCACATCTAAGGAAGGTGTTGAAATCCTCATGCACATCGGCCTCGATACTGTGGAATCAGAAGGAAAGTATTTTGATGTGAAAGTCAAAAAGGATGCTGAAGTGGCAAAAGGGGACCTGTTATCAATAATTGATATCGAAGGCATTGCGGATGCTGGTTATGACCTAACTTCACCATTTGTAATTACGAATTCAGGTGACTTTCAATCTATCGTTTGTACGGAGTCCGAAAATATTAAAACAGGTGATTTGCTGCTGACAATAGATCGATAGTTTTGATCTTGTTGTTCTACAAAATCATAAAAAAGGAAATCGTATCTTTTGGGTTTTTTAAACCTGGGATACGATTTTTATTTTTAAGGGATGGGCACCCAATTTGTGTCCCATAATTTGACTAAAGACTACACGAACATATTTCTACCAATGTAAAAATATATTTTTAGATAGGCTGTTTTCGTAAACTTTGTTGCTTTTAATTTCGTAGTTGATATAAAATGCGCAGTAACTTTTATGTGACTTCCTCTCAATCTTTACAAGATGAGTGGAAATCGCGGCTTGGGGGAAATACTCGCTTTCCGTGGGGAACGCTTCAGCCTCCTCGCGAGCAAAAACCGCTCACTGCGGGGTCTTCAGACAGTTCCTTTCCCACAGGAGTCTCGCATTCCCCCCAAGCCTAAGTCTGATTTTCTGTCCGTGGGAGAAGAAAACCACTTAATATTAAAATCATTAACGACTACTCTCAATCCAGAAAATTCTTATCAGCGGAGACAGAATACGTAGACTCCCGCGGAAAGCGAAGTATTCTGGCGGAGCGTATTCAAGCACTCTGTTAATTAGAACAATTGAAGTCCTTGTAATATTCACTATTACGCATTATATAGCTTATGTGTCATAAACAACAAATGTTTTCGGTGGGGCGAGTAATCGCAGTCCCAATCCTTTAGAAAACAGCCTTTAGATAACAAGGAATTTGATAATAAGAGGGTGATTTTTAATGGCCTATGTTATAGGAATTGATGGTGGTGGTACAAATACGAGAGCAGTTTTAGCTGATTTAGGTGGTGAAATTTATGCAACGGCTTTTGCTGGATCAACGAATCCGAATACGGTTTCACAAGAGGTTTTAATGAATACATTTTCTCGTATAATGGGTGAATTAGAAAATGAGGCTCCAAGACAGTATGAACAGGTGATAACTATTTTTGCTGGTATATCGGGATCCAGTGGTGAAATGGCTAAAGAAAAAATAAAGCAAATTATCCATCATATTGTGTCTGAACGAATCAACGTGATTGTTGAAACAGATGCAATAAACGCCTTATATTCCGGTACATACGGAGAATATGGGATGGTTCAAATAGCAGGAACCGGATCCGTAACTTATGGGGTTAACCAATTTCAGCAACAAGGGCGGGTAGGTGGTTGGGGCTATTTAGTTGGTGATGAGGGGAGTGGTTATGCAATTGGTCAGCAAGGGATTGCAGCTTCATTAAAGTCATTCGATGGACGAGGACAAGGAACGGTCTTATTAGAGATGTTGTATGACTATTTTCAAGTGACCAATTGCGAACAGCTAGTAAGTCATATTTATTCCTCATCAAGTCCTAAAAATGAAATCTCATCGGTAGCAAAACTAGTATTTAAGGCGTATAAACAAAAAGATCGTATCGCAGAGGAAATTATAGATGATGCTAGTAAAGATTTGTTGTTAAGTGTAACTACATTATATAAGAAACTATTTATAAATAATGAACGAGTCAAACTTGTACTTTGTGGTGGTATTTTTTCTGATCCGGATATACTCCCATCCCTAATTAAAAGTGGATTAAAAAAGCATATCAATATGGTGAATGTTGTGATTCCTACAATTCCTCCTGTTGGCGGGTCGATTATAGCTGCGTATATTGCAGCAGGCGAAAAAATAAGTGAAAAAACGATACACTGTTTGCAAACCAACTTTAAATAATTAATAGTAAAGAAAAACTATAGAGCGCCACTATATTTATGATTATACATGTATTTATTACTAGTCATCATTTGCCTATATTTAAACTAACTACGAGTAACGTTTCCCTAACCAAATCTAGTTTCACATTATCAGGCATGCCCCAAACAACTCCCACATATAGTTTAAAAAAAAAGAATATTACAAGCCAAAAGCACTATTCATTCCAGTTACCATAAAACCAAAACACCGCAGTATGGGAAAGGAGGTAAACAACATTACCATGAGGAAATTTTTTTAACATGATCAACAATAAATCGCGTTCATGTGCTTCGTATCTGTTTAAAGAACAAAGGGGGCAACTAAATTGAAGAGATGGAAAGGTCGTTTCTGGTTTTTGGCTGTGGCTATTCTCCTGCTTGTATTAACGGTTGCGTGTTCATCGGGTGACGACGAGACAAGTGAAGGGGATAAGTCAAGCGATAATGGTAGCAGTGAAAATGGCGACGGTGAAATTTCCGGTAATCTTGAAATCCAATATTTTGTCGGCGGCTATGGGGATTCATGGTGGAAGGAAGTTATTGGTGATTTTAAAGAGAAGTATCCTGACGTAACAATTACCGAGCATGCTGGTCCAAATATTAACGAAGAAATGCGCTCGCGTTGGGTTTCAGGGGATCCGCCTGATGTTGTGTACATTGATGGGGCAGGTTCAAGCGAGACACAAATGGTGGAAGATGGGCAGCTGATGGATCTATCAGACTGGGTAAAAGATGTGAAATTGGAAGACGGAACACCATTAATGGAGAGTTTTATTGTCGAACCCGCACAATATGATGATGGTAATATCTATAGTTTGCCATTGGTGTTTGATACGTGGGGAACATGGTATGATAAAACACTATTTGACGAAAAAGGGTATGAAGTTCCAACCGATTTTGCTAGTTTCATGGACTCGATGGGCGAGATTAAAGATGAGGAAGATATCGCACCGTTTGTTACTACTGGACAGTATCCATATTACTTCTTGCGTGGGGTGCTATACCCAGCGTTTAGTGCAGCGGGTGGCGAGGAATTGCTTGCTGCTGTGATTGATGGAGAAGAAGGTGCTTGGACAAGTGAACCGGTTTTAGAAGTCATGAAAAAGGTAGAGGAGATGCAAAAAGCCGGCTATATTGATCCTGGTTTTGGTGCAATAAACCATACGCAGTCGCAAATGAATTTCTTGCTTCATGATAATGCATTTATTCCGGTTGGATTCTGGCTGCCGAATGAAATGGAAAAAGATACACCAGAGGACTTTAAATATGGCTTCATTCCATCACCAATGCATGATGAGGGTGAACCGGCTGCTATTGTTCCTGATTTACGCCCGCTTGCCATTGCCAAAGAGGCCGAAAATCCGGAAGCAGCAAAAGCATTTGTCGAGTTCGTTTTCACAAAGGAATATGCAACATTGTTCTCTGAGCATACTGGCGCAATTATGAACTTGACAGGTGTCGATCTGTCAACAAACGAAAATGTACCGGAATATTTAATTGATGCCAATGCCATGATAAACGACCCAGAACAGGTACAAATTTATAATAAACCACATCCAATGAGTGCAGATTTGGAAACGCCGATTAGCGATTCGCTTGTTTCACTGATGCTTGGCAACATTACTGCGGAAGAATTTGTTCAAGAGGCTGAAAAAGCAGCGGAAGAATATCAGAATAGTAAATAGAAACATGAATTTAGGAGTAGAAAGGGTTTGGACTCCCCTTTCTATTCCTTCCAATCATCTGGTTTACACTGGGAGGTGAATCAAATGGTACAGTCAAAAAAGCAAAAGTATCTATTTCTTGCCTTTTGTTTAATCCCGACTTTCATTATGTTTGCTGTTTTTACCCTTTATCCATTATTTAGTGGATTGTACTATTCCTTTTTTGATTGGTCAGGGTCAGCAGAAAGCAAGGAATTCATCGGTTTGGCTAATTACATAAAACTGTTTCAAGATGCGATTATTCCAGACACGATTATGCATGACTATTTCCTTGTGGTGACGAAGGTTATTGGCATTATGATTCTCGCCATGTTTTTTGCTGTTGCCTTAACACAATTAAAAATAAAAGAAGCACCATTCTATCGGATTATCTTTTTCTTTCCTAATATCATGTCAGTTGTCGTTATTGGTATACTGTGGACGTTTATTTATAACCCAAGTATGGGCTTCATCAATTCTGGGTTGGAATTTCTCGGCCTTGAGGAATGGGCTAAACCTTGGCTTGGGAATGAAAAATGGGCATTGCCAAGTTTAGTTTTACCTTCGATTTGGGCTGGTATCGGTTTGTTCATGTTAATGCTAATGGGCGGAATAGCGAATGTCTCGAAAAGCTATTATGAAGCTGCGGAGATTGATGGGGCTAGTGAATGGCAACAATTTTGGAAGGTGACATTGCCACTTGTTTGGCCACAAATAAAAATATCTGTTCTTTATATCGTTATTACTACGTTGAATGGTTCCTTTATCATTGTTCAAGTCATGACGGGTGGGGGACCAAATAATGCAACACATGTAATGGGCTCATACCTCTATCAGCAAGCATTTAAACAATATAACTTTGGTTATGGAGCAACAATTGGTGTGATGATTTTAATCCTTTCCTTACTAACAGTGTTAATCCTGCAATTCTTCATGCGAAGGGATAAAGTAGAATACTAACTATAGGAAGGAGGAAATGAACGTGAAGCGAAGTGTTGGCCAAATTCTCGGACGAACAGGGATACGAATTCCCTTGATTTTATGGACGATAGCAGTGCTGTATCCGATTTTTTGGATGTTTATCGGTTCGTTTAAATCAAATGCCGAGATTTATAAGAATCCATGGGGTTTTCCAGAGACATGGAATTTCCAAAACTTTATTGATGCCTGGACCAATTATAATATTGATACGAGCGTGTTTAATAGTTTAATTGTTACTACGGTAGGTTCAATTCTGACATTGGTACTTGCGATCCCGACTGCTTATGCTATTGAACGATTGAATTTTCGTGGCAGTAAGGTATTGTTTACAATATATGTTTCCGCCATGATGATTCCGATGGTTTTAGGTTGGATCCCTTTGTTTTTCCTATTGATGGATTTAAATCTACTGGATAATATCTATGGATTGGCAGTCGTTTATGCGGTAAGTCAGCTGCCGTTCACAATTTTTGTATTAACCAGTTTCATGAGTACGATCCCGAAGTCGTTGGAGGAATCAGCGGCAATGGATGGGATAACACCATATGGGGTTTTGTGGAAAATTATTACACCACTCACAATGTCGGGGATTATAACGGTAACCATTATGAATGCGATCCAATTCTGGAATGAGTACTTCATGGCATTAATTTTCTTACAATCGGAAGGGAACTATACATTAGCTTTGGCGATTGATTTTATTAGTAATGAAGCACAATATACAAACGCATGGGGGACGTTATTTGCTGGTCTTGTGATTGCGATCGTTCCGGTTATTATATTGTACGCCATTTTCCAACAGCGGATTGCGAAGGGGATGACAGAAGGGGCAATTAAAGGATGATAGAAGCGGCAACCGGCTTTTACGGGTGTCGCTTTTGACATTGGAAGAGAAGACGAAAATTTATCAAAATAGGCTTCGATCCTATCCTATACTTTCGGTCAATAACGACTTTAGGACCTAATTCCTATTTCGAACTTAATCCAAATATCCCCTCCAATATTGGTATTTATATAGTATAATAGCACTATCGTTTTCTTAACATTTGATAAATAGCGAAAATGCAAGGGGGAATTTCATGAAATTTTGTAAGCATTGTGGAGGGGAACTTGCTGAACATGCGAAGTTCTGTAAGCATTGCGGTCAGGATCTAACGAATCGTAGCAAGTCTGATGAAGAAAAGTCAGCAAACAACTTGGAGGATCTTGTGGATAAAGGAAATAGTGAAGAGATTCAGGCTGACGATACGGGGCACAATGATGAGAAAACTTCTAACCAAGAAGACCAACCTATTCCTGAAAACAAACAAACCGAGAATGAAATTGAAGGTGGTTTAGGTCAGAAGTCGAAGCCCCCTAAACAGCCAAAGCAGCCTGTACAGGGCGGATTAGCTGTCTCTAAAAAAACGGGAAATAGTCAACCGGTTAAAAAGCTATCCAAGCAGGCTAAAATATCGATGGCAATTGCAGGAGCACTTATTGTTTTATTATTTATTGCCTATCAGGTTGGTGCGTCCATGACATCCAAGGAAAAGGTTATTGAAAAGTTTGAGGATGCCATTACGCAAAAGGATGCAGGTACTGTTGCTGGACTGTTGGAAGCCGATGGTAAAATTACGATTAATAAAGAATCGGTGCAGGGTTTTATTGATTATTACGGAGAAAATCCAAGTGAATTTGCTTATATGATGGATCATTTGCAAGATCAAGTAAAGCAGTATGACAAGAATTCGGATCTGGCCAAGGCGAATGATGATGGTTATGATTACGCTGTTAATTTAATTGAAGATGGTAAAAAGTTTCTGGTGTATGACAATTATTCTATTCAGGTAAGCCCAGTATATTTCGAAGTTTATACGAACTACAAAGATACGGATATTTTATTAAACGATGAGGTCATTGTAACTTCTGACAAAGACGAGTTTATCCAAGAAGTAGGTCCGTTTCTTCCTGGTACATACACATTTACCGCAACATATAAAAATGATTTTGTAGAACTGAGTACGGAAACAGAAAGTATCAACTTTGACCCAGGATATTCGGATCATGTTGACCTTGGTATTGAAGGGGAAGAGGTAACATTCAGGAAACCATTTGGCGAGGAGTTGAACAATGTAAAACTTTATATTAATGGTGAAGACACTGGAATCAATATAATGGAACAAGATACATTTGGGCCATTGCTCACGGATGGTTCAGTTACAGCGTCATTTGAAGGTGAATTTCCTTGGGGTACAATGAAAACAGATGAAGTACCAATTGATTCGTATTATGTTGAAGCCGATTTTGCGGTTAACGATGATGTGAGGCAGGCGATGAAGGATACAATTATTAAGTTTAATCAAGAATTTTTAGCAGCAGCAACAACTGCTGATAAGAAGAAATTAACCGTAGCTTCAGAAGACCTTGTAAAAGATATTATTGATGACGCTAAAAATGCGAAGGAAAATGAAAAGTATTATAAAGGTAAATTTGTAGGGGTTGACTTTAATTCGGATTCCTTTGAGATAACGAATTATGGTGACGGCTGGACGGTAGAAGTAGAAACAGCAACACTTTATGAACAGGATACTTGGTATGGAGAGGATGAAAAACCAAAACTGGAAGAGGTTTTGGAGCAATATGGCTATGAACTGATTTATGATAAGGACAATGAGCAATGGAAGGTGGACAATATTGGCTGGGCAGCCTCAATCGATAGCGACAAAAAAGTCGAACATCGTGAGAAGAATCCAAAGGTGTTTACGTCTGCCTGGTTGAAGTAATCTGCTTGCTTAAAAGTGCTTGGGTTAGGGCCTAAGCACTTTTTTATGCTTTAAAGGGGCATGGAGATTGGAATGCTTAAGCCGCCCCCCGTAAAGCGAGGTATATATACGGGTGCGGGGCAGAATGCAGCATATTATCCACATTGAGATTTCCTTCCATAGACAGATCACGTAAGACAAATTAAAATAGAAGAAAGTCGAAAATTGTAGGTGAGTACACATGCATGTGCAACCATTTAGAAAAGTTACCGAAGCAAGTTATTTAACGGCAGAAAAGGCTTGGAGTTATCGGGCTATTTTGCGTTACTTTTTTATACAGCATGAGCGGATGCGCGAATTTCTTTTTCCTGAAGAAATTTATGCCTATTTAAAGGATTTACAGGGATTTGGTGATTATACAGAAGAACAGTTACATCAAGATTTGGATCAGCTTGTCAAATGGAACAACCTGATTGCCCGGCAAGAAATGGGACGAGCACATACGATAGAAGAGTTTAAAAAGAAGAAGTTTCGCTATCAATGTACCCCATACACGGTTGAATTTGAACGGATGCTTGTGGAAATGGAAAAAGGTGGCGAGGTCTTTGGTGGGTCACTGGAAAAGAAAGAGTTCGAACGGTTATATCAAGCACTTGTTGAGGTTGAATCGATTTTGAAAAAAGATTCACTCCCACCTGCTGATGAATGTTCACAGCTGTGGAATGATGTGTTTACGTATTTTCGGGCGATAACGAAAAACACCTCTGACTATATTGCCCATATTAACAGTGAAGAAGCCGAGGAACGAATGCAAACAGAATCGTTTTTGGCTTATAAAGATCAATTCACCACCTATTTGCGCGATTTTATTATTGGCCTGAAACAAACAGCGTTAAAAATTCAGCAGCTCTTGGAAATTGTGACGTCAGAGCAACTCACACCACTGATTAACCAGGTAATCATCCATCAGCAGCAGGTCCCAAGATTTGAAGACCTTGGTTTGGATGAAAGGGAACAAGTCGATGAGCAACAACAAAAATGGCAGACGCTGATTACGTGGTTCCTAGGAAATGTGCATGGTGAAAGTGAGTATGAAATGCTAGAATTACGGACAAACGAGCAAATTCGCCGCATTACAAGAGTTGTCCAGCGTTTGGGTGAGCGTCACCAGTATTTTCGTAGTCGGAAAAAGGATTATTTACATCTGGCAAAATGGTTTGATTCTTTTGATACTGTAAAGGAAGCGCACGAATTATCAGCGGTTGCATTCGGAGTTTTTCACACACGGCATTTATTTAGCGACCATGTTCCGACCGATGATATTTACACGGACATTTGGGACGAACAGCCGATTACACATGAGACAAAGCCACGGATTCGTAATTATCGAGAAAAAACGCGCGCCGGTGCGATTGTTAGTCAACAACAGAAAAAAGAAGCAGCACGTCAAGAATATTTGCGGGATAAATTGGCAGAGCAAGAGGCATTGGAGAAGTATATGCAGGGTAACGAAATACGTTTAGATGCACTTCCTGTGATTGAAACCCACGTTCGGAAAATGTTGTTAGGCTGGATTGGCAAGGCGATGGCAAAGAAAGACCATACGTTTAAAACGGAACATGGACGGAATGTGAAGGTTTTGGTTGCAAAAGATGAACGAATCCTGTTACATGCAGAAGATGGCGTAATGGAAATGCCTGCTGTAACATTTCAGTTTATGGACGAGGTGAACGTATAAATGGAAGCTAATATTTTTGATGATAAAGCACAGACAGCACTAAGGCTGTTATTGGAAAAGTTCTGGATACTTCGGTCAAAAGAACCTGAATTGTATCAACTCGTCCGTGAACGGGAAAAAGTGTTGAAACGATATGTTGATGAGAAGTTTGGCTTTGATCTAATTGTACATCAGCATTTTATTAAACTGGAGAAAATCCCTGTTGAGGCAAAAAGCTGGATGGGGATGCAGGAATTTCAGGAACCGCGTGATTATGCGATGTTTTGCTGTGCGCTGGCGTTTACGGAAAATCGCTCGGTTGATGAGCAATTTTTACTTTCGGATATTTGCGAGGACATCAAGGATCTGTATCCAGGCGAATTACCACTTGATTGGACGAACTATAACCATCGTAAATCACTTGTAAGGGTGATTAGGCAGCTAGAAAAATTATCAATCCTAACATCGGTGGAAGGGGAAATCGAGCAGTTTGCCATGAACGAGGAGCAGGAAGTTCTCTACGAAGTTACGGTGTATGCACGTTATTTCATGCGATCGTATCCGAAAGATTTATTTGAATATAATTCCGCAGATGAGATTTTGCACAGTGAATGGGCACGGCATGAGGCTGATGAACGGCGTAAGCGGGTATATCGTAAACTCTTAATTTCTCCAGTTGTTCATCGGGAGAGTGAGGATGATCCTGATTTCGCATACATTCGAAACTACCGGAATCGATTGCGCGATGATTTGGAGGAACACACGATGTTTCGTTTTGAGGTATTTAAAAATGCTGCACTGCTCGTGACCGATGAGAAAAAGCAAGAACTGACCCTGTTTCCAGACCAAAAGGCAATCATGGATGTAGCACTTCATTTTGCAGCTTATTTACGTGAACGGTTAAACGAATACCCACTTGATGCACTAGGAAACATCCGTTTGACAAAGGTTATGTTTGAGCAGATTGTTACAAATTTACATGCGTTATACGGAAAGGGCTGGAGCAAGCAATATCGTGAAGGAACAATTAACAGCACAATGAACGAACTGATTGTTTTGCTAGAGGACTGGGAAATGCTAGAAATAGAGGCTGTGACGAATGCGTATATTTTGAAACCGTTATTCGGTAGGTTTGCTGGAAGATTTCCAAAAGACTTCGAGGCTAAGGAGGGTCAAACACATGATGAAGCAAAATAAATGGAAAATGAACCGGGCTGGATTGTTGAACTTTTGGTACTATGACAATGAAATTTTTGACTTTGCCGATGGGAAGTTATTACTCCGCGGAAGTAACGGATCAGGGAAGTCGGTGACGATGCAAAGTATTTTACCTGTTTTATTGGACGGAAAAAAATCCCCTGACAGGCTTGACCCATTTGGCTCGAAGGCGCGGAAAATGGAAGACTACTTGTTAGGTGAAAAGGATATTGTTGACCGTGATGAGCGGACAGGTTATTTATTTCTCGAGTATAAGCGGGAAGATACGAATCAATATATCACGACCGGAATCGGCTTACAGGCACGCCGGCACAAGACGATGAATTTTTGGGGCTTTGTCATTACGGATAATCGTCGCATCGGCAAAGATTTTGACCTATATGAAGTTGAACGTAATGCTGGTGAAAAACAGCAGATTCCTTTATCCCGTGTGCAATTGGAGAATCGAATCGGTACTGGTGGGCATGTTGTTAGAACACAGGGCGATTATATGAAACTGGTAAATAAGTATATTTTTGGCTTTGAAACGATCGAGGCATACGAGGATTTGATCAAATTATTGATTCAATTACGTAGTCCGAAGCTATCAAAGGATTTTAAGCCGACTGTTATTTATGAAATTTTGGAAGCGGCATTGCCACCATTAACAGATGAAGATTTACGTCATTTATCAGATACGATTGAACATATGGACCAGACAAAGCAACAGATCGAACAACTAGAGCGTGAGCACCAAGCGCTGGACAAGTTAATCAAACGCTATGATGCCTACAATGAATATGGTATCGCTGACAAAGCACACGAGTACGTACAGGCAAAAAAACGATTTGCAAAAGTGGAACATGTTGCACAGGAGAAAATGAACACGGAGGCGGTACTTGGTCAGGAGATTAGCGAACTTGGTGAGCGTAATCGGGAGCTTGAGCAATCGGTTGAAGTGTTGGAGCAAAAACGGACACGTCTGCAAAATCACAAAGTATGGAATTTAGAACAGGAACGAACCGATGAACAGCATGCACTACATGAAGCAGAAAGTGAGTTTGCTAAAAAGGATCAACAAGTGACAGATAAAAAGCGCCAGGAACTTACGACAAAAGAGGAATTGGAAAAGCTGGATGGAGAACTTGAAGAGAATGAACAGAAAATTGCTGATATGCTGCTTGATTTGCAGGCTGATGCAGATGAAGCAGCATTTGGACAGCATGCATTAAATGAGCAGGATTTCACTCGAAATAAAGCAGGAGATTTTGATTTTACGGTTTGGAGCCAGGAAGCAGAAAATCACTATCAAAAGCTCGAAATGATTAGTGAGCAATTACGTACGTATGAGCAGTTGAAACAACGGATTGTTGATTTCCAGAAAAAAATTGCCGATAAGCAGTTAGATGTCGATAAGGCAAGACAGGAAGAAAAAGACTGGCAGGCTATTTTTGAAAAAGATAAGCAGGATAAGTTGCATGCAATATACAAGTGGACCGAGCAATATTCCTTCTTTACTGTTGACGATGAAGTATTGCGGAAAGCATCTCGAAGTATTGATCAACTCTATGAACCGTATTCCTACGAGACGATTCGTCAGCCGTTTATTCAGGTGAATAATGAATACCAATTGGCCATGAACGAAACAATTGCGACAAAGAAAAGCAAGCTAGCTGAATTAAAGACGGTAATGGAAGAAAAAGAAATGGAACTTGCCGAGTGGAAAGCTAAACGTGATCCAGAGCCACCGAATCAGCAGGAAGCAACGAAAGAAGCGCGCCGGATTTTACGTGAGGGTGGGCATGCATTTGTTCCGTTTTATGAAGCAGTTGAGTTTCAGGAACATGTCACAGATGATGTGCGAAACCGGATGGAGGCAGCATTACTTGATAGTGGATTGCTTGATGCGTTAATCACAGCAGAGGGTACCCCGATTACACATGATCGTGTTATTCAAACGCGGCCGAACATGATGGCCCACACACTTGCGGATTACTTAATGCCAGATTTAGAAGCTGATGCAGCTATATCTGCGGTGATGGTTGATGAGGTATTGCGAAGTATCTTGGTCGATGATATGGCGGAAGATGCAAGTTTGCAAATTCAGGAAAATGGCGCCTATCAAATCGGTCTACTGCAAGGCCATGCGGTACCAGTTGAAGCGGTAAGATTTATCGGACGCAATGCTCGAAAACGCTATCGGGAAGAACAGATAGCACGAATTACGAATGAAATTTCTTTGTTAATGGAAGAACAACAGGAAGTAACTCGCTCGATTGATGAGTTATACGATAAAATTCAAGCGGCACGTGATGCTATGGAACTTTTCCCAAATGATGAAGATCTGCAAGTTAGTTTCCAACAAATGAAGGAAAAACGGTTTTTAATTGATCAATTAGGTAAAGATTTGCAGCGGCTTGATGAAGAAATGCAGGTAACATCGCATGAATTCCATGACGTAAAGCGGGGATTGGATACGAAAACACGGGATCTTAATGTGGCATTCTCCTATGGTGCATATGCAGAAGCAAAGCAAGTGATGCGTCGCTATGAAAAAGATCTACAGACGTTAATTACCGTTCATACAAGTTACCGCCATCAGCAAAAGAATATAAAGCAATTGCAGCAACGTTTAGATGAACTAAGTTTAGAAGTGGATGATTTGAATGGGGAATTGAATCTGCTGAGCGATAAAAAGACTAGGATTTCACACAATATTACCGAAATCGAGAAGCAGTTGGAATTACATGGAGCAGCAGATATTCGAAAGCAAATCCAAGATGTTCAAGCATCACTGCAATCGGCAAATCGGGAGCTCACTGAAAATAACTCCGTATTGCCGCGTAAGGAAGCAAAATGCGAAACATTGCAAGCGGAAATTGATCAGCAAAAACAAAGAATGCACTTTCTGGAGCAACTGATCGAGGCATGGTATGAGGCCTTTTCTCAAGAAGTAAATTATGGATTTATTACGTTCCCAGATGATCTAGACTCGAACGATTCTCGAGCTGTTTGGGTTGATAAAACGTATAAACAAGTGCTGAAGGAAAAGGATAAGGCAAAAATTGAAGGCCAGCTAACAAGTGCATTTTTCGAACAACAAACGGATTTAATGGAATACCGGATGACGGATACCCAAGTACCAGCACTCGATTTTCCATGGATGAATGACGAATGGACCGATGAACAGCAAATTCAGATAAATAATTGGCGACAAAAAGCAACAAGGCGCTTGATCCAACTTGATTTTCAAGGAAAGCGTGTAAGTCCGTATTACATTCAAGAAACAGTTGAAAAAGATCAATTGCGCCAACAGAATCTATTGGACGATCAGGATCGCAAACTTTATGAAGAAATTTTATTCGATTCGGTCGGAAAAAAACTTCGTAGTCGGATCGGACGCGCCCAAAACTGGACGGAGAAAATGAATAAGTTAATGGAAAACAGTGATTCTTCATCAGGTCTCGCATTCTCGATTCGTTGGAAACCGCGAACAGCTGAAACTGAAGCAGAACTTGACACAAAAGAACTTGTCGACTTACTGCGCCGCGACCCGCGTTTACTGAAAGATGAGGACATCGATCAAGTAATTGACCACTTCCGCTCGAAAATTGACCGGGCTAAAGAAATCGTTGAAATGAAAGGGGAAGGAAACACACTCTTGCAGGTGCTGAAAGATGTGCTTGATTATCGCAACTGGTTCTCGTTTGTTTTGTCATTTAAGCGGGAAGGCGAGCCAAAACGAGAGTTAACAAATCATGCCTTTTATCAATTCAGTGGTGGAGAAAAAGCAATGGCAATGTACATTCCATTGTTTACCGCGTGTTATTCCCGTTATTTGGAAGCGGACGAAACAGCACCATATATTATTTCATTGGACGAAGCATTTGCCGGGGTTGATGAAGATAATATCAGTGTCATGTTCCGCATCGTCGAGGAACTTGGATTTGACTATATGATGAATTCGCAGGTGCTATGGGGAGATTATGAGACGATACCCTCCTTATCGATTTGTGAACTCGTTCGTCCGAAGAATAAAGATTTCGTAACCGTAATTCGTTATCATTGGGATGGAAATAAGCGGTCACTAGTTGTGGATGATGAAGCTGCGGCGACACGTGAGGTTTGATTAGGAAGAAAGCTGCGTCATCGGTAGTCGCGCACTCAGGCCGAGAAGTCGCGCACTCGGGCCGCAAAGTCGCGCACTCGGACCGAAAAGTCGCGCACCCGTGCCGCAAAGTCGCGCACTCGGGCCGAGAAGTCGCGCACTCGGGCCGCAAAGTCGCGCACTCGGGCCGAGAAGTCGCGCACTCGGACCGAAAAGTCGCGCACCCGGGCGAAGAAGTCGTGCACTCAGGCCGAGAAGTCGCGCACTCAGGCCGCAAAGTCGCGCACCCGTGCCGCAAAGTCGCGCACTCAGGCCGAGAAGTCGCGCACTCGGGCCGAAAAGTCGCGCACTCGGACCGAAAAGTCGCGCGCTCGGGCCAAGAAGTCGTGCACTCAGGCCGAGAAGTCGCGCACTCAGGCCGAGAAGTCGCGCACTCGGGCGAAGAAGTCGTGCACTCAGGCCGAGAAGTCGCGCACACCCGGCTCGAACTCGCTTATCAACCACAAAAAAATTTAATTCGAGGGATTACCATGAGAAATGATATACAACAAGCAACAGCATTTTTTAAAAGTGAAAAAGCATATCAATCACTTTTTGAGCAATTCCGGAAAAAATATGAATCACTCGGCCGTATTGGGGGAACCATCCCCGTTCGGTTGTTTTCTCGTAATGAACTTGAGGTAATTGGCAGATTTTTCGGTATGTCAGCGGACAAGCTGGAGGCAAAAAAGTCGATTTCCGTTGTGGCATTTGAGCAACAGCTTCAGGATACGCGCTTTCAAGGTGTAAGTTTGAAGCAACTACTCGACACTTATTTTGGTGAGGTGGTTATTTCTAAAAAGCAGTTGAAACAAAACAAGGAAGAAAAATTGCATACACTTTTATGTAGTTTAAAAGAAAAATATCCTGTCATGACATTCTGGCTCGATCATCTTTCAGGCTCACCTGTGGAAGGTCGCTGGATTCTTAGGATCGCAGAGGATGATCCGCACCAATTTTCTCAGTTGATTGGCGTATTGGCAACAGCTCTCGATTCGTTGCCTGCTACAGCTGAACGGCTTCCAATGTTCAGTCAGCGTATCACAGCCGACCCACACGCATTTGATTTGCATACCGATCTTGGAAAAATGTTGCTACACGTTTTAGCTATTAAGATGAATGGCGAGATTAGCGTGCCATCTAGCACCGAAGCAGTTAATGAGCTGTTGAAAAACTATCACATTTACCGTGATGATTTACTGAATTTCGTCACCTGTGCTGGGTTCTATGCGGAAACTAGGGGAGCTGTTCATCCAGTATGGCAGGCTGCGGTGGACTACCATACAGTGCAAAATATTCCATTGCGTGAACTGACCTCGGTCGATCGTGTTTACCCGGCAAAAGGAAGTGATGTATGGATCGTTGAAAATTCAGGTGTTTGCTCCACATTATTGGATTACAAACCTGACATGACTATCATTTGCACGAATGGCCAGTTTAAACTAGCGGCATTAATGTTGATGGACTTATTAGTGGAAGAAGGATGTACCCTTCATTATGCTGGTGATTTCGATCCAGAAGGACTTGGTATGGCACAAAGGCTGTTGGATAGGTATCCTAATCATGCCAAACTATGGCGGATGAATCTTGCAGCCTATCAGAAAACTGCACCAGTGAAGGAATTAACTGCTGAGCGTTTGGAGAAATTGCATGGGATTACAAATGATGAATTAAGTTTGGTTGCTGATGAGATGCGAATCTTGGGAAAAGCTGGGTATCAGGAAGCATTGGTTGAGTTGATGGTGGAAGATGTAAGTGAGTGATTCGGTGAGCGTTAAAATTGGACAATATGCTTCGTGAAGCGACACAAATGTGTTTTTTGTTCTAGAAGAAAAAACCTTCTTTTCCACCCTAATTACCAGTGAAATTTCATATTATGTTCGCTTGTTGAAAAATGTCGACCATGCTACTATTAATACACTAACAATAAAGGGGGCGAATAGTGTGCGTGAGATAACGATGGAAGATCTATTTCAAGCCATTCATGATTTGTCAGCTGATGTAAAGAATGTGCAAGGGGAAACGACCAATATAAAAACGGAAATCAAAGAAATAAAGTCAGAAATGAAAGACATGCAAGCCGAAATGAAAGAAATGAAGTCAGAAACGAAAAGCATTAAAATAGAAATGAAAGACATGAAAGATGAACTAAAACAGGATATTCGAAAAGTAGATCAAAAGGTTACAATTCTCTCCAATGATATTTTAGAAGCCAAAGCTGACATAACACTATTGCAAAAGGAAGTTTACTAAAGTCTCCACAGAAAAAGCCTTTTTTACATTTAATGCCCACCTAGCATAGTGAAAAATCAGGAATAAAGTAACAGTACAACTACCTTCTCCTAAACTTGATGCTAGCCAATTTTTGTTACCGCTGTTGCGTGAAATCACTTCATTCTTGTTGAACAATCAAAAAAGAACATAGACAGATTTACCCATTATGGAATACATGTTTCGTTCAAAAGACACTTGTAGGTATATCGAGCTCGTGCTATGATTAGCGTGATGTTAGGGGGGAATATGTTGACCAAGGAGTTAATGGAAGACTTACTGCAGGCGATCATAGGCATGGCGGATGAAGTAAAAGATTTACAAACTAGCGGAATTCATTTGGATGAACTTGTTGCAGATATAGAAGTAAGAATGAATGATGTAGGATTGGATTTAAATGGATTGCAGCAAAACATTCGAAAAATTGATCAGAACATTAACCTAGTGGTAGAAGAACTTTTGAAAAGACGGGTTACCAAGCCAATCATACAAAGAACAGCAAACTAAAGCGTGCAACGGCAGGCTTATTTTTTTTGGTCACTTTTGGTTGGTCAATCCTGAGTGAACTGCTATCATAAATACAAGTCTAGCAATCTAGGGGGATTAAATTGCAAAGTCAAACCAATCGTTTTACCACCATATTGCAAAAAAATAAAGTCATTATGTGGTTGCTAATTCTAACTGTTACAATCCTTTGGGGGTATGCATGGGTCCTAATGAAGGAAGTGCTTGCCTATATGGGGCCTTTTACTTTTTCATCATTTCGATTTGGCACAGGTTCGATTGTGTTACTACTAATTGTATGGCTGTCCCAAAAAGGTTTTCCGCTAAAGAAATACTGGAAACAGTTGCTTATTCAGGGAATTTTACAGACATCCATTGTTTTTCTGCTTGTTATGTATGGTCTTCGATTTGTAGATGCGGGTAAATCCTCCGTGTTGTTGTATTCAATGCCCATGTGGAGCAGTCTGCTTGCGGCAAAATTCCTAAACGAGAAATTGACACCAGCAAAGTTTATCGGTTTGCTTATTGGCATGATGGGACTTTTGACAATTTTAGGCTGGGATATTTGGATTGGTCAAAATATCCAGGTCCTTTTTGGCGAAATCTTAATCATTATTGCTGCGATTTCATGGGCAATTTCTAATGTGTATTATCGTATCAAACTCCAACACTTACCACAGCTGCAGGTCAATGCCTATCAAATGCTTTTCGGCACAATCGGTATAATTATTGCAACGTTATTTATGGAATGGAATCAGCCAATCGATCTCAACATACATAGTATCTACTATATTTTATTTACAGGTATATTGGCATCTGCACTATGTTTTACGGTCTGGTTTCTTATTTTAAGTTTGATTGATATGGTAACGGCGACAATATCAACGCTGCTTGTCCCGATATTCGGGCTGTTTTTCAGCAGTCTCATTATTGATGAAAAAATGTCTATTGGTGTGATAACCGGTTCTGGGCTGATTATTTTGGGGATTATTGTTGCGCAGGTGACGAAGAAGAAGGAGTAACAGCAACTGTAAACTTTTGTACAGAACGGTATCTTGGGCTGCTTTAGAAGATTTGATTATAATAGTTCTTATAATCAATTCCCTAAACAATTTTTAACTTCAGCCGATATAAAAGGAAACATCTTAAACAAGTAATATTAAATAGATAAAAACTCTGGAGGTAAATAATCATGTCATCAGATATGCGAATTGGCGGTCTTGCGTCGGGTATGGATATTGATTCCCTTGTATCAAAACTAATGAAAGCGGAACGAATGCCACTACAGAAGATGCACCAGGACCGGACATGGCTAACGTGGCAGCGGGATGCTTATCGTGAAGCGAACACAATGTTATTAAATTTCAGATCGCAATTAACAGATATGAAAATGTCAACTACATTCCGTGCGAGAACTACATCTTCTACTAATGGAGACCTAGTATCAGCAACTGCGACAAGTGCAGCAGGACAAACTTCATACAATATCTCTGAAGTGACACAACTTGCGACTTCTGCAACAAAAGTAAATGGGAATAGTATTTTTGATAATGCATCATCAGTAGATTCGAGTAAAAGTCTTGCTGAGTTAAGTTCGAAATTTATTACGTATGATGAAAATGGTGATCCAGCATCTAACCCCATTAGTTGGAATCACGGTAGTGTAAAGCAGGCTTCTATTTCTACTAAGCAAGAAACTAAAACAGTTAATATAAATCTAGATCAAGGTATAAAGAAAGATAATACAAATGAAATGTCAGTAAAAGTAGGGAACAAGTATTATGAAGTAGTTTCTGAGAGTTCAAATTTAACGGAAGACACGGTTTTGTTTAAAGTTAATGATGATGGTGTAGGTGAATTAGAATTTAAAAGTAAGCTAAAAAAAGGCACGGAAGTAAAATTCAACTATACTACTAATTATCAAGTAGATAAAATGACAACCACAAAAGAAGGACATGAGATCAAACTTTCTAATCAGAACATTTATAATGGATCAGATTTCACATTAAAAATCGGTGACGACAAATATACAACATCAGGAAAAAACATTGTTGTTAAAAATGACCAAGGTACTGGGGAAACTGTTGGTGAAATTAACTATCAAACAGGTGTTATTACGATGAACGAAGGCCATTCTATACCTGCTGAATCAAGGGTAGAAGTAAATTATCAATATAACTATACGAGTTTCAGCCTTGGTGCCCATACAGAAAATGGGAGGAATGTGAAGGCATTTAATATTAAAGCATCTCAATCACTTGATTCTTTCGTTAATGAGGTTAATAGTGCTGATACCGGTGTTAATATGTTCTATGATGAAATGACGGGTCAAATGTCGTTAACTAGGACAGAAACAGGTAATTTTAGTGAAACAGAGGATGAAATTATAACATCAGGGGATTTTATGACTGAACAGTTGTTTTTTACAGAAAGCACAGAAGAGATCGGGGGAGAAAATGCAAAATTTACATTGAATGGTTTAGAAACAAATAGAACATCTAATTCATTTGAAATCTCTGGTGTGACATTTCAATTAAAAAAGACATTTTCAGAAGAAGACGGCAAGGATGTTAAGATAAATATTTCCAACGACAGTGGTGCTGTGTTTGATAATATTAAAGAATTTGTCGACAAATACAATGAAATGATTGGAAAAATTCAAGATAAACTTCAAGAAGAGAGATACCGTGATTACCGCCCATTAACGGAGAAACAGCGTGAAGGTATGTCAGAACATGAACAGGAATTATGGGAAGAAAAGGCAAAAAGTGGAATGCTAAAAGGAGACAGAACCTTATCTAGTGCATTAAATACTTTACGTAGGGATTTTTATACTCCTGTGGAAGACAGCGATATTCCATCTGCATATCAACAATTGGCTAGTATTGGTATTGATACAACAGCGAACTATCTCGAAGGTGGAAAATTGGAAATTAATGAAGCAGAATTGAAATCAGCAATTCAAGAAAACCCTGAGGCAATAGAAGAATTATTTACGAATGATAGTTCAGCTTACGGTCAAAAAGGGATTTTACAAAGACTGTCTGACTCTGCCAATCAGGTAATGGATTCAATTACAGAGAAGGCAGGAAACACATATAAAACAGAAAGTCAATATACAATCGGTAAAAACCTGGGTGATTTGGATGATCGCATATCAGCATTTGAAGACCGTTTGACAAAGGTGGAAGATCGTTACTGGCGTCAATTCACGGAAATGGAGAAAGCGATACAGCGAATGAACTCTCAGTCAACTTACCTCATGCAACAGTTTGGTGGGGGAATGTAAACAGTTTGTACTAGTGATGAATTATAATGCCTCATTCATTGTCAGAATGAGGCATTATTGTTCGACTCGATTATTAAACTACACATAAAAGTGAGGATCTAAAATGGAAAAATACATCGATGTTATGAAACAAACAACAATGTTACAGGAAACAGTTTATGAAGGTCTGCAGCATATACAAGCGTTACTGAAAGAAGGAAAATTTGAAGAAACCATTGCTTTGTTTAGCGAAACTGTTCAAGCCTTTTCGTCAATTGAAAAGGCGGTTATCGGGTTACCTGATGATATTTTAACGGAAGAAAGCAAATCATTAACTACAGAAGTTAGAGATGCCTTTAAAATTGTTGTAAGTTCTTGTGAATTAAAAGAATATGGCAAAGTACAAGAGGTGTTGCAATTTACATTGACTCCGAGATTTCAGAGGTGGATGGAAGAATTGAATAAAGCCTTTATGCCATATTTGGTTTCCTAATCAAATAAAAGATGTCCATCCAGAATGAATTAACATTTTCATTCTGGATTTGTTTTCTTATTAGGAGTTAACTTCATCATAATCGCTTATCCGTGATTGAAAGCCCTTGCCTTTTCATGCACAATGTAATTTCCACACCGACACCCCCCACAAATGCAATGTTAAACGATACCGTCTTATGCATATAATAAACTATACAAGCACTCTAGCTTGTAATGTACTAGTATAGTATATTGTTGAAAAGGTTCGTTAAATAGAGTCATCCAAGTCAAAATAGTCCAGAATGCCTATATCCAAAAGGCTTAGCAAAAAAGGTTATAAGAGAATTGAATACAAACAAATGTTCTGTTTGTGTGGTTATTTCAATGGAATTTGTGCTATACTATGTACTAGATAACGTTCTTTTAGGGATTGGTCGGCTGGCCCTTTTGATAAAAAGGTGGTGAGGCCGTTGAGTATTTACGAGGTAATTATGGTCATGTTCGCATTTGGCACATTCTTAATTGCGCTACTCACACTCGTAATAAGAATAATCAATAAAAAATAGACCTCCCTATTAACCCGCAAAAGTGTTGTTGGGAGAGGTCTATTCTCGGATAGCCGTATCCCCTGGGGGAACCGCTTATCTAAAGACCACAGTTGCAGCTGTGGTCTTTTATAAGTATATGCATATTTATACCTATAGTATACCATATATCTGGGTTGTGAAAAGGAAAAAGGTAAAGCTTAGTCGTTATTATTATTATTTCACTTCAATTACTTTTTCGAACAAGGCAATTGAGTATTTCAATGCACCAATTTAATCTTGGAATCCATTAGGTAAATTACGACAAGTTCCGATTGTTTATTTCCTGGGTAATAATTCATGCGAAAATAAGATGAGCCATTCAAAACGAATGACTCATAGCTCTGCTTAATCTTCAATCTTAAACTTATTAACTTGTGTTTGCATTGCTGCCGCATACGCTTCTAATTCCTCAGCCAGATGATTTAATTGTTCCATCGATGCGGTTTGTTCTTCAATTGATGCAGAAATTTCTTCAGTCCCGGCTGCGGTTTCTTCGCTGATTGCCGCAATGTTTTGTGTGTTGGATGAAATAAGTTGTTCTTGATCCACGATCGCTTTCATTATATCCATTACTTCCGCGATTAATTGATTATTCGTTTGAATCGTTTGCTGGATACTTGAAAAGGATTGTTCTGTTTCGTCTACAGTTATTTTTTGTGTTTGAAAAACGTCGCTTGTTTTGCCAATTAATGTTACGGTTTGCTTCGTTTCTGTTTGCATTTCATCAATTAATGAGGCGATATCACCGAGTGCGCTTTCGGATTGTTCAGCAAGTTTTCGAACTTCATCGGCTACAACAGCAAAACCACGACCATTTTCCCCAGCACGTGCTGCCTCAATAGCGGCATTTAAGGCAAGCAAGTTAGTCTGGTTGGCAATATCAGTAATTTTTGTCACGATCTCATTAATGTTTGTTGATTTATTATCTAGTGACTGGATTGCTTGTACAACATCACTTGTCAGTTGACCAGTTTCCTCCGTTTGTTTACGAAGCGTGCTTACTGTTTCGCTACCTTTTTCAGAGGTATCAATCATAACTTTGGCCTTTTCATAAATGTTGTTATTATGATTCTCTATCTGTTTGATTAATGTTGAAAGTTGTTCCGTTGCTGATGCATTTTGCTCCATCAACCCGGATTGCTCTCCTGCACCTGTTGCGATTTGTTCCATCGTGGTTGAGACTTCATTTGCCGATGCAGTGTTTTCTTCCGCACTTGCTACCAGTGTTTGCGATGCGTCTGATACATTTAATGAAACATTTTTGATTTTTACCATCATGGTTCGCATTTGTTTGAGCATGTTATCAAAGCTGTCCGATAGTTGTCCGATTTCGTTTGTTGATGTGATCGCTGTTTTTACTAAAAGATTCCCGTTTTCGACTTCCTTCATTGTGCTTTGCAACTGCTTGATCGGCTTCGTTATTCGACGTGCATTGAAAATAGAAACAACAATCGCTAGAAGCAAAATGATTACTAAGGTAATAACGATCGGGATAATTATCGCGCTTGCCTGTTTCTGAAAGTCGCTTTTAAAAACAGTTTCGCCTAACATCCATCCTGTTGCTTCGTTTCTGGTAAATCCAAAAACTTTGGCCTCTCCATCTTCTTTGTAGTTAACAATTCCACTTGTATCTGTTTCATTGACTTCACCATAAAAAGGAAGATCTGATGCACTTTTTCCGATTTGTTTTTCATCGGGATGTGCGATAAAATCACCATCCTGGTTGATAATCATAGCGAAGCCAGAATCCCCTATTTTAATTTCGTTTGTCATTTCAATTAATGTATCAACGTAAACATCTGCAGCAGTAACACCAATGATTTCTCCATTTGCAGAATAAGACTGTGCCGCTGTTACAATTGTCTTCCCAGTTGCAGCATCAACATATGGTTTGGTCCAAATTGTTTTCCCATCAGCAGCTAAAGCCTGTTTATACCAGTCACGTTCACGTGGGTCGAAATCATCAGGCAGGTCTGCTTCCGGGTAAATAATTAATTCCCCACCCTTATCAATTCCGGTGTACGCATTGGCGATGGTATCTGTTGTGTCTACCGTTTCTCCAATATAATTAAATAATTCCTTGCGCTTATCAGGGTCATTATCGACAAAAAGGTTACTTTCGGTAAAACGATTTAACGTATTTTCTGTATTGGCAAAAAACAGATCAAAGATATCGTTCAAATCTTCCATTTGCGTCTTAACACTAGCCGTTTTTTCGTTAATGATTGTATCCATACTTAGTTTGTAGTTTGTAAAAGCAATCACTGCCCCAGCAATGATAATTAGTGTAATGAAAGGTAGTAGAATTTGATTGAGTAAGGATTTGTTCTTCTTTGTCTTTCCAATATTATCTTGCCTATTTCCGTGCTTGTGTTGGCTTTGTTTCTTTTGCTGCATGGATATCACCTTTCTCCTGTTTTTATAATTATGAAAATATTTATATTACTTATATCGGATTAATTGTCGGATTTTGTAGAATAAACATTGAAATTAATAATTTTTTCTGAAATTGCAGTAAATACTTCGGACTGTTGAATAAACCAACCGTGCCAAAATATATCATTCATCACTTTAGGTATGCTATGATATGTAAGATGAGTTTGAGTTAGAAAGGGAGCGTCTTTGTGAATGTAGAACATACAATGTATAAGGATAATGTGAAGCGCGCGTATCGCTTTCTATTAATGGTTGGAATCATAGTGGTGGCCTTTAACTTGCGTCCAGCAATTACATCGGTTGGACCAGTGATTGGAACGATTCGCGATGACATTGGACTTTCAAATTGGAGTGCAGGATTATTAACAAGTTTACCGTTAATCGCTTTTGCGGTTATGTCACCCCTCGCACCTAAGCTTGGTAATCGTGTTTCAAATGAGCGGGCATTGTTAATTGGACTTATTTTACTTCTGTTCGGAATTGCTGTTCGAACGGTATCATTAGTAGCCCTCTTATTCATTGGAACACTATTTGTTGGACTTGGTATTGCAATCTGTAATGTCCTGTTACCTGGAGTGATTAAGGAAAAATTTCCAGAAAAAGTGGAATTAATGACTGGAATCTATTCGACAGCGATGGGGACGTTTGCTGCTACGGCGTCAGGAGTGAGTATTCCGATTGCAAAGGGATTAGGATTAGGTTGGCAAGCCGCATTAATTGTTTGGGCGATCCCAGCGATAGTTGGTATTCTCATCTGGATTTATCTTAGTAAAAAAAATAAGTCTAATGATGATGATGAAAAAGTAAGATATGCAAATACGGATGCTAATCGCATGTGGAAGTCCCCGTTAGCATGGCAAGTTGCTTTATTTATGGGGTTTCAATCGTTCTTATTTTATGTCACGATCTCATGGTTGCCCGAAATATTACATGATTATGGAGTAAGTATAGGAACTGCTGGGTGGATGTTATCCATGACACAGATTATTGGTTTGCCTTTTAGTTTTCTCGTACCAGTAATTGCAGGAAAACTGAAATCACAATGGGCAATTGTGGTCTTTCTGGGAACAAGTGCTATTAGTGGGTATGTAGGCTTGCTGCTTGGTAATTCCTTTGTTGTGATGATTATTTGTTCGCTATTGATCGGGATAGCGCTGGGTGGGGTTTTCCCGTTGGCGCTGACTTTTCTGGGAATGCGTGCCCGGACTGCTAAGCAAGCAGCTGAATTGTCTGGGATGGCGCAAGCGCTTGGTTATTTATTAGCAGCAATTGGACCGATATTTATCGGATATTTATACGATGTAACACATGCATGGACAGTACCGCTTCTAACATTAATCGGTGTAGCACTTATCGTAATTACGTTTGGTTCCTTAGCCGGACGGGACAAATATGTACTTGATGACTAATAATAACGTGAAAAAAAGCTTTAGCTATTGGAAGTGACACAATGCAACAAAGAACATATACAATGCGTGATTTTTACTTTTGGAAAATAACGATAAGCTTGGCACTGGCATCATTTTTTGTTTTCGCTAGTATGTACGCGGTCCAGCCACTCCTGCCTGTTTTCGTTGATGCTTTTGGAGTGTCTGTGTCCACGTCTAGTTTGTCAATTTCACTGACGATCATTGGACTAATAGTTGGTTTGATTGTACTAGGCTTCTTCTCAGATCGGAATGGCCGGACCATATTTATTAAATTTTCACTGCTTGGTTCTGTCATCCCGTTTCTATTAATTCCGTTAACCGATTCGTTTATGATTATACTAGCATTGCGCTTGCTGCAAGGCTTTGCACTGGCTGGACTTCCTGCAGCATCACTTGCATATTTAAATGAGGAGGTTGAGAAGCGTAGTGTTGGTGTTGCAACGGCGCTTTATATTTCCAGTAACGCACTAGGAGGCATGATGGGCCGGGTACTCACTGGTTTTATTACGGATCATTATTCATGGGAAACAGCATTTTATTTTTTGGCGAGTGTTGGTCTGGTGATCCTGGTTGCCGTGTTCACTATGCTACCGAAATCACAAAACTTTGAGTCTAGTAATCAATCATTTTCTCGTGATATTGAAGCCTTTTTATTTCATTTAAAAAATCCTGCATTATTGCTTGTATTTGGTTTGGGGGTTGTCTTACAGTTCTCGTTTACCGGAATTTGGACGTACTTGCCGTTTCATTTGCAAGCAGATCCATTTTCCTTGTCGCTTGAGGCAGTTTCGAATATGTTTTTTGCCTATGGGTTAGGAGTTGTTGGATCACCATTAGCTGGTTGGCTTGCTGGTCGTTTAGGATTACGGCAGGTTCGTATGGCGGGAATTGTGACACTTTCCATTGGTCTCTTTTTAACGTTAGCCCAATCTGTAGTCATAATCATAATAGGGCTATGTGTGGCTTGCCTTGGATTTTTTACCGCACATTCACTTACTGCTGCCTCCGTTAGTGAACAGGCCACACATCATAAAGGAAGTGCATCAAGTTTGTATCTAGTTGCCTATTATATTGGTGTCTCACTCGGTAGTTCAGCGCTTGCGCCGGTATGGAGTCAAACCGGCTGGTCAGGTCTTGTGCTGTTAACAGGAGTTCTCCCTGTTGCCTATTTAGTTTTTGTAACCGCGATGCAAGCACGTGCTAAAAAAGTAGCCCGAAAATGATCTGGGGGTGTTATTAATATGCGATTATTTATGGAGATAATTGGTTGGATCCTGACCGCGTTTGGGGCGTATTATGTATTTGAGGAAAATACATTAATCATTCATTACGTTGTTTTGGTTATTGGAATTATTTTACTTTTAATATCCATACCATTTAAAAATATAAGAGGAAGAAAACGGTAAATAAAGGAAGAAGCAATGTCGTTGCCGCACTGCTTCTTCCTTTTTTTCTACTGTTTAAACATCTCTGGAACGTGTGTTAAATCAATCCCCCATACTAATGGGAGAAGGAAATAAACGGCTAGTGTTACTAAAATAATGCCAAGGATATTTAATGCAAAACCAGCCTTGGCCATGTCTGGAATCCGTAAATAACCCGATCCGAAAACAACGGCATTTGGTGGTGTGGCAACCGGCAGCATGAAGGCACATGATGCGGCAACACTTGCTGCAACCATAACTGTATATGGATGAACACCTAGCGCAATTGCTAGTGATGCCATGATTGGATACATCATGGATGCTGTTGCTGTGTTCGATGTCAATTCGGTTAAGAAAATAACGAGTCCTGATACAACCAGCAATACAAGGAAAATATTAACTCCCTCTAGTGCACTAAGTTGGTTACCGATCCACTCGGAAAGACCTGAATTAACAAATCCTGCGGCAATCGCAAGCCCGCCACCAAATAGTAACAGAATTCCCCATGGTAATTTAACTGCTGTTTCCCAATCAAGCAGGAAGTCCCCTTTTTTGTTTTTCGCTGGGATGATAAATAAAATAATTCCCGCAGTCATGGCGATAATGGCATCATTAATACTTTCGTTCACATATGGTTCAAGTAAGAATGATCGGGTGACCCATGCAAGAGCGGCCAAGATGAAAACAGTAAATACAATTTTTTCTTCATATGAAGCTGTTCCAAGTTTTTTCTTCTCTGATTGAATGACTGCTTTTCCACCTGGTAATGATTTTAATTTTAACGGGTGTGCAATCTTAACAAGGTAGAACCAAACAATTAAAATGAATACCCATGCAAGCGGTACACCGAAAAGCATCCAACTTGCAAAGGACATTTCAATACCATATGTTTTTTCAATAGCACCGGCAAGCAATGTATTCGGTGGAGTTCCGATTAATGTACCGACACCGCCAAGTGAAGCGGAATACGCAATACCTAGCATAAGTGCTTTGCCGAATCCAAAGTTTTCTTTTGATGTATCGATCGAATCGTCATCTTTTAATGCCTCGGATACTTGATAGATAATTGCAAGACCGATTGGTACCATCATCATAGCTGTTGCGGTATTAGAAATCCACATCGATAAAAATCCCGTCGCAACCATGAATCCGAGAATAATTCGATCTGTATTTGTTCCAATAATAGAAATAATGCTAAGTGCGATCCGCTTATGCAGATTCCATTTTTCCATTGCGAGCGCTATCATAAATCCACCCATGAAAAGGAAAATAGTGTCATCACCATATGATGATGTGGTTGTGTCGATGTCTAGTCCTCCTGAAAGTGGAAATAGAATAATTGGTAATAGCGATGTTGCTGGGATCGGAATTGCCTCTGTCATCCACCAAACAGCAATCCAGATCGTACTTGCCAAGATAGCCTGTCCAGCATCTGATAAGCCCTCTGGTGAAAAGAATGCTAACGTTAAAATAAATAAAATAGGACCTAAAAATAATCCAATTAACTGTGCAGGCTTATAATGGCGCTCATTTTTGCCACTTCCACCACTACCGGATTCAGCGGTGCTTTGTTTACCGCCCGAGGTTGCATTGGATGTATTTGGTTTAACAAAAAAGCTTAATAACTCTTTTGCCTGGTCATGCTTGTCCCATAACCAATTCCATGTTGTTGAAAACATACTAATCCTCCTTGTTTGCATGTTGTTATATCATTCTACTAATTAATTTCACAATATAACGAAGAAATTTGATGTGTCATTTTCACTGACTTTTTGAACAACCTCTAATAGAATTAAATCTATTATACAAATTTTATGATGGGGCAACAAGAAAAAAATGTTGGCGCTTTCAAAAGGGTTATCGTATTATTTATTCGGAACATTTACTAGAATTATGCTACAATTCTAGTAATAGAATATATTTCGGAGGCGTCATCTATGGATTTTGTGATAAAGTCTGTTGGAGATAATGCGATAATCGTTCAGTTTGAGGAAATAGTTTCACCAAAATTAAATGCCAAGATTAAAGCATTTTGCCGGGAATTAGAAAACGCATTGCAAGAGTATCTTATGGAATTGGTGCCAGGTTTTGATTCAGTGACTATTTATTATCAGATTAACCGGATTACATATCAAGAAATTTGCGAAAGAGTCTCGCGAGTAGCATCAACCATACAGCCAGATTTAAGGGTCTCATCTAAGCTCGTCCATATTCCGGTTTTGTATGGTGATGAATATGGCCCTGATCTAGATCGTGTGGCGACGTTTAATCAATTATCCATTGAAGATGTCATTGCGATTCACCGAAATAATGACTACCTTGTCTACATGTTAGGATTTTTACCGGGCTTTCCTTATCTTGGTGGAATGGATCGTAAAATTGCTACACCACGGCTTGATCAACCACGTCAATCGGTGTTCGCTGGTGCGGTTGGTATTGCCCATGAACAGACGGGAATTTACCCGATGGGATCTCCTGGTGGCTGGAATATTATTGGAAAAACGCCATTAACTTTATTTGATCAAGTTAATCAGGAATTTTTGTTGCAGGCTGGTAGTTATGTCCGGTTTTATGAAGTGTCACAGGAAGCTTTTGCGGAAATTGAAAAGGAAGTAGCTGCTGGAACGTTTGACGTGAAGATTTCGGAAAAATAGCAAGGAGGACTTGACTTGGAAATTGACTTGAATTGTGACATGGGCGAAAGTTTTGGTCCTTATACAATCGGTGCTGATGCAGAGTTGATGAACTATATTACGTCTGCGAACATTGCCTGTGGGGCGCATGCAGGGGATCCGAATGTGATGGATCGGACTGTCAAATTGGCAAAAAAACATGGCGTGGGAGTCGGCGCCCATCCTGGGTTTCCTGATCTAGCAGGATTTGGTCGGCGGATGATCGATTTCTCTCCTAATGAAATCTATCAAATGGTTGTCTATCAAATTGGTGGGTTGCAAGCCTTCTGTACCATTCATGATGTGAAAATACAGCATGTGAAGCCACATGGAGCTCTATATAATCTGGCAGCACGAGATAAAGAGGCAGCGGGTGCCATTGCCAAGGCAGTCTATGATGTTGACTCCACATTACTTTTATATGGATTAGCTGGTGGCGAACTGCTAACAGCTGGTCGGAAACTTGGACTCCGCGTTGCATCAGAGGTTTTTGCTGATCGAACGTATCAACATGATGGCAGTTTGACACCACGAAGGGAAGCTGGTGCACTGATTGACAATGTTGACGATGCAGTCGCACAAGTAGAGAAAATGGTACATGATGGTGCGGTTGAGGCGGTTGATGGAGATTTTGTTGGAATCGCGGCTGATACTGTGTGTGTGCATGGCGATGGGGGAAATGCTGTAACATTTGCCAAAAGATTGCACGGGGCACTGAGAGATAGTGGGATAACGGTTCGCGCTATTGGAAGATAAGTGAGAATTGGAAGTGTTATCCAAAAATCCATGTTAAGCAACTGTTAAAACGGGGGAAAAGTCATGCCAAGTAAGGAAATTTTTAAAATACATAAACCAGGTGTGCTGACAACATTTCAAGATATGGGACGCACAGGGTATCAGCGTTTCGGAGTTCCAGTTTCTGGTGCAATGGACACATTTGCGCTTCAAATAGCCAATATCCTGATTGGAAATCCGCGCGATGATGCATGTTTGGAGGTCACGTTAATTGGGCCAGAATTAGAGGCATGCCAGCAGGTTACCTTGGCAATTACGGGAGCAGATTTGCAGCCTATGGTTAATGGTAGATCAGTTCCAATGTGGAAATCATTTTATATGAAAAAAGGCGATTGTTTGACATTTGGCAGGCATCAGTCAGGCGTTCGTTCCTATATTGCCGTTGCAGGAGGCTTTGAAGTACCGATTAACTTTGAAAGCAAGTCAACAGATAGCAATAGCGGCTTCGGAGAGATACTCAAAAAAGGTGAAACAATCGATGGATATCATACGATAAATCGTCCAGGAATTGGGTTGGCCAATCATTCGATTCCACTGTACAAAAAGTCAATAGATGTTGCCGTTATTGAGGGTCCGCATTCGGATTATTTCACTGAACGGGACCGAAAGATTTTTTTCCAAACAGCTTATACAGTTGGTGCCAATTCAAATCGAATGGGTTACTGTCTGCAGGCTAAAAATGCGAAAATTGAACCGTTGGGGGAAATTTGGTCTGATGCTACTCCATTTGGCGGTATCCAGATTCCACCAAATGGACAACCTATTATCCTGATGGCTGACCGCCAAACGACAGGTGGTTATCCCCGGATTGGCACTGTGATTTCCTGTGATTTACCAAAAGTTGCGCAGCTTCCACCACAAGGAACAATTCGCTTCCACTCGATCTCAGTTGCCAAGGCCCAACAGCGGGCAATAGAAATGGAATCCTTTTTATTTTGTTTGGAAAAATTTCGCCATGGGTTAGGAGAATGAAGTGATGATTACAAACGAACAAGCTATCATTCAAATGATAAAAGAAGACCCTTGGATGATGGAAGCTCTACATTCGGTACAATCACTGAAGTTACCTGATTGGTGGATTTGTGCAGGATTTGTTCGGGCAAAGATTTGGGATGTGTTGCATGAATACAAGCAAAGAACAGCTATTCAAGACGTTGATGTGATTTACTTTGATGAGGAAAATAGTAATGAAACGGAAGAAAAACAGTGGGAAAACGCTTTGAAAGAGGCCAACTCTATCTTTCCATGGTCTGTAAAAAATGAGGCCCGCATGCATGTCGTTAATCATATTCCGCCGTATAAATCGTCTGAGGACGCCATCGCCAAATTCCCAGAAACGGCAACATCACTAGGGGTTAAACTGGATGAGCAAAATGACATTACCTTAATCGCACCATATGGGATAAGTGACGTTGTTAATATGTATGTAAAACCAACACCATATTTTCAAGAGCATCCAGAACTAATGATGTTCTACCATCAACGCATGACCAAGAAAAATTGGCAGACCTATTGGCCAAAGGTAACAATTGAAACCTGATTTTGCTTTCCATCGGATGAGAACATCGGCGCGAGAGAGGAAACATCGTCCCGAAAGCGAGAACATCGGCGCGAGGGAGGAAACATCGTCCCGAAAGCGAGAACATCGGCGCGAGAGAGGAAACATCGTCCCGAAAGCGAGAGCATCGGCGCGAGAGAGGAAACATCGTCCCGAAAGCGAGAACATCGGCGCGAGAGCAGAAACATCGTCCCGAAAGCGAGAACATCGGCGCGAGGGAGGAAACATCGTCCCGAAAGCAAGAACATCGGCTCGAGAGAGGAAACATCGTCCCGAAAGCGAGAACATCGGCGCGAGAGAGGAAACATCGGCGCGAAAGCGAGAACATCGGCGCGAGGGAGAAACATCGTCCCGAAAGCGAGAACATCGGCGCGAGGGAGGAAACATCGTCCCGAAAGCGAGAACATCGGCTCGAGGGAGAAAACATCGTCCCGAAAGCAAGAACATCGGCGCGAGAGAAGAAACATCGTCCCGAAAGCAAGAGCATCGGCGCGAGGGAGGAAACATCGTCCCGAAAGCAAGAACATCGGCGCGAGAGAAGAAACATCGGCGCGAGGGAGGAAACATCGTCCCGAAAGCGAGAACATCGGCGCGAGAGCAGAAACATCGGCGCGAGGGAGGAAACATCGTCCCGAAAGCGAGAACATCGGCGCGAGCTGCCGCATATAAACACAAGGAGTGATTGTTTGAAAAAGTTGTTACTAACAGGATTTGAACCCTTTTTGGAGTTTCCAATTAATCCAACTGCAGATATTGTAAATGAATTAAATGGGGTTAAAATTAATGATTACGAGATTACAAGTGAAGTTTTGACAGTTGATTTTAATCAATCAGGGACAGAAATGATTGAAAAAATGAAACAGCACAGACCGGATGCCGTGATTGCATTAGGGCTTGCTGGTGGTCGTCATTGTATTACACCTGAACGAGTGGCGATTAACTGTAATGATGGTCCAAAAGATAATCGTGGGTATGAGCCTAAGGGTGAGCGGATTTTTACGGAAGGACCTGATGCTTATTTCTCGACTTTGCCGATATATGCAATGATTCAGTCCATGAAGGAAGCTGGACTTCCAGCAAAAATATCTAATACAGCTGGTACATATTTATGCAATAATGTCATGTATCATGCCTTACATTATTATCGTGTAAACAACTTGGATGGTAAGGCGGGGTTTATCCATGTTCCAGCTTCACACGCACTTGCTTTAGAAAAAAGTCTACCAAGCTGGTCGCAAGAAGATCTGGTAAAAGCAATAAGAATCGCCATTACGTGTTTGAATGAGTGACTTAAAATATATTTGGAAAAGGTGAGTTGAATGGGTGATCATCCCAAAATTGATGTGCCGGCTAGTAAGTGGGAGAAATTGTTCAATTTACTATCAGTAATATTGCTTGTGAGCTCTATTATATATGTTGTGCAAGCATATGCTAGTTTACCAGAGACGATACCGACGCATTTCAATGCCAAAGGTGAAGCGAATGGCTGGGGAAACAAGGCAATTATTTTTCTAATGCCTGGTATTGCTACCTTTGTCTGCTTTTTACCAATGTATTTTCTGAGTAAAGCTCCACACATCTTCAATTATACGGTAAAGGTCACGGAGGAAAATGCACCGCGTTTGTATCCAAAAGCACGTTTATTCATGACTGTAGTTAATTTTGAGACTGTAGCAATTTTTACTTATATAGCTTGGGAAATGGTGCAATCAGCAAGAGCTGTTCCTACATTGGGAGTATGGTTTACCCTCGTTGTGGTAGCAGTTCCATTAATCACCATTATTGTATTTATGATCCAGATGAATCGACTGAAGTGAGTGTAATAGCTTTTCAAAAATTCTCCCTCAACATTCCGATTGATTCGTCACCTGAAATAGCTTAAAATAGTCTAATCGAGAATGTACAGAAGGTGAGATGAGGGGTGTGCCTAAGTTTATTTGGGTGCTCGTAATTGCGACGACCGTCAATGTTACAGGAGCTTCGTTTTTGTGGCCGCTGAATACGATTTATATGCATAATGAGCTCGGTAAAAGTTTAGCTTTTGCCGGGGTTATTTTAATGTTTAACCAGGCCGCGTCAATCGCTGGTAACTTAATTGGCGGGGTATTATTTGACAAATTCAGTGCGTATAAGACGATCCTTTATGGGACAGGTTTAGCAATGAGTTCGGCGGTTTTTCTATCGTTTAACCATAGCATTTTACCGTATTCCATTTTACTCGTTTTGATTGGATTTGGTACTGGGATTACTTGGCCAGTGATGTTTGCAATGGCGGGTTCAGTATGGCCTGATGGCGGACGCCGGGCGTTTAATGCGATTTATGTAGCCCAAAATTTAGGTGTTGCCCTTGGCGCGACGATCGGTGGTTACGTAGCGAACGTTTCATTTAATTATATCTTCATTGCAAATGCCTCGTTATTTGCGGTATTTTTTATCATTGTGCTCGTTGCGTTTAGAAGTATGGATAACCGGCGTGATCCGCAAATGAATACAACGATCATTGAGCAAAGCGGAAAGATTAAGAACAAATCAGCATTTATCGCGTTAATTATTTTGTGTGGCGGGCTTTTTGTGGCGTGGATTGCGTATAGTCAATGGCAGTCAACGATCGCGTCCCATACACAGGACATTGGAATTCCACTGGATTTATATAGTACACTCTGGGCAATTAATGGATTCCTCATTGTGCTTGGTCAGCCATTGGTAAAATGGATTACGACTAAAATCACATCGCAAAAAAAGCACATTTATATTGGTAACTCCATTTTGTTTATTTCATTTCTAATTGCAATGTTCGCAGAGGAATTCACGATGTTTGCGGTTGCGATGGTTATTTTGACAGTGGGAGAAATGCTAATGTGGCCAGCAGTTCCAACTATCGCCAGTGAGCTTGCACCAAAAGGACGAGCAGGTTTTTACCAAGGATTTGTAAATAGTGTAGCTGCAGCGGGCCGAATGATTGGACCGGTGTTTGGTGGATTGATTGTGGATGTATTTAATATTCAATTGTTATTTTTTGTATTACTTTTTCTCTTGTTCATTCCGTTTTTAACAACCTATTTATATGACCGGGGTGTTCGAGAGACTGAAGTAAGATAAATATTGTGAGCAGGAGTGTGTAAATAATGGAAAAAAAGCATGAAATTAAATTGGTGGCCTTAGATATGGATGGTACTTTATTAACGAGTGAACACAAAATTACGGATCAAACACGTCAAGTGATTAAGAAGGCGTTAGCCAATGATGTGCATGTGGTGTTGAGCACTGGGCGTTGGCTTGGTTCGTGCAAGCCATTTGCCGATTCATTAAATTTGTCGTCCTATTTGGTAACAGTTAATGGTGGTGAAATCTGGACTGTACATAACGAGTTGCTTGAGCGTCACTTAATTGATGCAAAATTGATGGAAATGATGTGGGAATTAGGAGCAGAAAATGAGTTGGCCAGTTGGATGGTTTCCACTGATAATGTATGGTATGACGCTCGTCCGGAAAATTTTTATGATCATGAATGGCTTAAAATTGGCTTTGATTCCCATGATAAAGCCAAATTAGACAGCCTTGTAAAGAAACTTTCCCATCATGAGGAATTAGAGTTAACCAATTCAATGCCAACAAACGTGGAAATTAACCCGATTGGCGTCAATAAGGCAAACGCGCTTGCCTCTGTTTGCGAGCGGATTGGTATCACAATGGATAATGTAATGGCTGTTGGTGATAGTTTAAATGATATCAAAATGATCCAACAAGCCGGAATTGGCGTTGCTATGGGGAATGCACAGGAGGCGGTTAAACAGGCTGCTTATTTTGTGACAGATACAAACAATCAAGATGGAGTTGCAAACGCGATTCGACGATTTGTGCTATAAAAGATTGGAGTGGATTTTCAGCTGAATGCCAGAAAATCCACTTTTTGTATAGGTTGTTTAGATTGTTGCTTCTACACAATAGATATATAATGTGACATAACTATAGAATTGCTCACCGCCGGAATCTTGATCAGGCTGATGTTTTCGCACTCGCGCCGATGTTCTGCTTTCGGGACGATGTTTCACGATTTCGGGTCGATGTTCACGATTTCGGGTCGATGTTTCTACGTTTCGGGTTGATGTTCTCGTTCTTGGGTCGATGTTTCTACGTTTCGGGTTGATGTTCTCGCTCTTGGGTTGATGTTTCCGCGTTTCGGGTTGATGTTCTTGTTCCTGGGTCGATGTTCCGCGTTTCGGGTTGATGTTCTCGCTCTTGGGTTGATGTTTCCGCGTTTCGGGTTGATGTTCTCGTTCTTGGGTCGATGTTTCCGCGTTTCGGGTTGATGTTCTAGCGCTCGGGTTCAACCACTCAACCCACGTTAGAGTGAGAGGAAGCGTCACAAAAAATAACCGTCATTGTGTCGCATTATATATCAACTACGAAATATAAATAGCAGCAAATATTACGAAAAGAGCCTTGTATAAAATCATTATTATTGGTAAATCCTTATTAATGAATGTAACTTTTCCAGGAGATTCAATCAATCTTAACTGGAATGGTTGTCTGCCCTTTCTTTGTGTGCTAGAAAGGAGTATAATAATAAGAGTACCATGAAAGGGGTTGCTATCATGTCATTTTCACGTGGACCTAAAGAACCGGTTCAGGAAGTGGAAACAAATGTCTGGTCTTGTACAAGTGAAGATTGTCAAGGTTGGATGCGTGAGTCGTACAGCTTTAATGAAGAGCCAGAATGTCCGTTATGCCATTCCAAAATGGAGCAGGAAGTTCGCATGCTTCCAGAATTGAAACAATGAATGGATGATTTGCTGAAGCTTTTTCTTAAAGGTTTATAATTTGAAGCAAGCTCTTTTTTTTATGTTCATATATATTTTGTTTGAGATGTCTGTTTTGGCATCTTTTTTATATATCGAAAAGGATCAGCTTCAGCAGCTATAAACAAACTCTATTAATAGGGTTTGTTTTTTTGCCCTTTTTTTGAACTTCAAGATAAAAATTCATTCATTCAAAATATGATAGACGAAGCAAATGGAAAACAAAATATTATCAAATTATTGGAATAATTGCTAATACACTGGTATACTCTAAAATAGATAGTTATATAGCAAGGCATTTCTATCAATCTCTTTGTAAGCGTTACCAAAACATATAAGGAGGAATGAAGTAATGAGATATGCTAACCCGAATACAGAAGGTGCCAAGGTACATTTTAAGGAGCGGTATGATAATTTTATTGGAGGAGAGTACAAGGCACCGGCAAGTGGAAAGTATTTTGAAAATGTGAGTCCTGTTACTGGTAAGGTGTTTTGTGAGATTGCTAGATCGAATAAAGAAGATGTGGAGGCTGCTGTGGAAGCGGCATACGCTGCAAAAGATGCGTGGGGAAAAACATCTGTAGCTGAACGAGCAAATATTTTAAACAAAATTGCAGATCGAATCGAAGAAAATATGGAAATGCTTGCGGTTGCAGAAACGTGGGATAACGGAAAAGCTGTACGGGAACCGCTTGCCGCCGATTTACCATTGGCAGCTGACCATTATCGCTATTTTGCCGGGGCAATCCGCGCACAGGAAGGCGGTATCAGCCAGATTGATAATGATACAGTAGCTTATCATTTCCATGAGCCGCTTGGTGTTGTTGGGCAGATTATTCCATGGAACTTTCCACTTCTAATGGCAACATGGAAACTAGCACCAGCACTTGCTGCAGGGAACTGTGTTGTCTTAAAACCTGCTGAACAGACACCAGCATCGATTCATATATTACTAGACGTGATAAAAGACTTATTGCCTGCAGGTGTTGTTAATGTTGTCAATGGTTTCGGTGTTGAAGCTGGAAAGCCATTAGCAACGAACAGCCGCATCTCTAAAGTGGCCTTCACTGGTGAAACAACGACTGGGCGTTTAATTATGCAATACGCATCTGAAAATATCATTCCGGTAACACTCGAACTTGGTGGAAAGTCACCAAATATTTTCTTTGAAGATGTGATGGATGAAGATGACGGATTTTTGGACAAGGCAATTGAAGGGCTTGTCATGTTTGCACTGAATCAGGGAGAAGTTTGTACCTGTCCATCTCGTGCGCTTGTGCATGAATCGATTTACGACAAATTTATGGAACGGGCAGTTGAACGGGTAAACCAAATTAAGATCGGTCATCCATTAGACACGGAAACAATGATGGGTGCTCAAGCATCACAAGAACAAATGGAAAAAATTAAATCATATTTGGATATTGGAAATCAAGAAGGTGCGGAACTCGTTGTTGGTGGTAATGTGAATCAATTAGCAGATGATGATTTAGCTGATGGTTACTATATTGAGCCGACCATTTTCAAAGGTGATAATAAAATGCGGATTTTCCAAGAAGAAATTTTTGGACCGGTTCTATCCGTTGCAACGTTTAAGGACAAAGAAGAGGCAATGGAAATCGCCAATGACACATTGTACGGTTTGGGTGCTGGCGTGTGGACGCGGAATATTAATACCGCATATCGCTTTGGCCGCGGCATTGAAGCTGGTCGGGTCTGGACAAATTGTTACCATCAATATCCAGCACACGCAGCATTTGGCGGCTATAAAAAATCAGGAATCGGTCGAGAAAATCATTTGATGATGCTTGACCACTATCAACAAACGAAAAACTTACTAATAAGCTATAGTGAAGGTCCAGCAGGGCTTTTCTAATAGGTGACGCTTTGTATTACAGGGGGTAGGTGGGTGACAAATTGGTTCATCCACCTTTAAAAATAGGATCAACGTATAAGAAAAACTTCGGTACCCGTTATAGACGAGGCAAATACCGAGTTTTCTCACCATTGTTAATGGAGGTGAAAAAATGGTTGAACGTGTGACGGTTACTGATGAGGCACTGACATTAATTAATACACTAAAAGACATACACGGACCGTTAATGTTTCATCAATCTGGAGGTTGTTGTGATGGAAGTTCGCCAATGTGTTATCCGCGCGATGAGTTTAGGGTTGGTGAATCCGATATTTTACTAGGTGAGATTGGTGATACACCATTTTATATGTCCAAGGATCAATACGAATACTGGAAACATACCCAATTAATTATTGATGCAGTAGATGGACGTGGTGGCATGTTTTCACTAGAAGGTCCTGAAGGGAAGCGATTTTTAACACGATCACGAGTTTTTTCAGACGAAGAGCGAGCGGAATTAACGTAAAATGTAGATGAGCCATGTGGAGAGAAAGTACTCTGCATGGCTTTTGTCTGTAAATGGTGGAACATTGTCTTTTAATTAGGGTATTATTGGAAGTGGATTATTATTAATAGATTTATAGAACCATAACAAATCGAGGTTCACAATTGCCCATTTATGCATAAATTAATCAAGAGGAAGTAATTAAATAAGAAGGATGTGTTTTTCTTTGTCGCAAAAAGCGTATTATTATGTTTATGGTCATACAGCGTCAGGGTTACAAGATTTTTTGCCGTCTAACGTAACCAACATAAAGCATGTTTTTGCTTTAAACCATCCATCGCTGAAAGTTAAGACTGCAGTAATGAAACAATTTATTAATCGCCATGAAAATCAGGCAAACCTGGAAATTATAAAAAGTGTTCATGGGGAGGACTACTTAGATGGTGTGATTGTGCGCGATGAGTCTGTTGCAGTAATTGCAGAACCCAATCCAAACATTGATAACGTAGCACATGTTGATTTAAAAAAATACTATGAAGTGAAAAACATTGATGATCGTCTTTTAGATAAAGAAAAGTCAGCCATCGAAGCAGCCTATAAAAACTTCGCTACCGGTTTAAAAGTCCATGACAATCTAGAGGAAATTTACATCAACCAAATGGATTTTAACCGTGCCGATCAACTTGCGCTTGAATTTATTGATGATCTCCTAAAGTCTCAGCCGAAACGAGAAAAGGGAGGATACATCTATCGCCGCCTTTTTGGTACAAATACATCTGATGGTGTAGTAAATGTTGTCCCAGAGATTGTTGAAACTATTGCCAATGTATATTTTATCAAAGGTCGTGCAGGAACAGGGAAGTCAATTTTTATGAAGAAAATAGCAAAAGCATGCACAGATCTCGGCTTGGATATTGAATTGTACCACTGCAGTTTTGATCCAAATAGTATTGACATGGTACTTGTTCGGGAACTTGATTTTTGTATATTTGATAGCACTGATCCACATGAATTTTTTCCACAACGCGACGGCGATCAAATTATTGACTTGTACGAGAAGCTGGTTGCACCTGGAACGGATGAAAAGTATGCGGAAGAAATTAACAAAACGAACAGCACCTATAAATCGTACATGAAACAGGGAATTGAAAATTTAAAGAAGGCGGGAAGTTACCGGAAGCAAATTGAGTCAGCATATACGCAACCAGATGAAAAAGAGTTGCATAAAATTGTAGAAAGTGTTGTTATGGGGCTTTATTAATACATCAATGCCAGCTATTTTTAAGTAGCTGGCATTTGCTAAAACCAGACGGGAAAAATCATTAAAATGAAACGTTCCCAAATTTTACCCTTGCAATCCATTTAAAAATCTTGTAAAATTAGTTAACTGAAAATTATGAGTATAATTAAAATTAGGAGGTGGTTGGATGGTCACTGTTAAAATGTTAAAGCCTTACTATATAAAAGCAGATGATGATTATGTACGTGTGATTTTAGCGTATCAGTATTTCGCAATTGTTATTCATGATCAACTGTATCATTTTGTTCCAGTTGAGGCAAAAGAAATTCGGATTAACCGCCGAACACAAAAAGTAGATAATATTGAGGATAAATTTGCATTCCAAAAAGGCAAGGACATCATCCACATTGCTATGACTGAACTAATATCCCTTCCTGATTTCTTGATTCAGATTCGTAAAATTGCACAACCGTATTATCATAAAGAATTAAAAAGTAAAAACACACACAAAAATGAAATCGCTATCATTATTGATGAATTGGAACAGAATAATATAATGCGATTAATTGACAAGGCTCTCGATGAACGAAATCAACAGGCATTTTATTCGCTGACAAAATGGTTATAATCAACTGGGCAGAGACATTCTAACGAGTGTCTCTATTTTTTTCAAAAATTGAGGTTTATTTCTTTTAACTCAGGGTATTGTAATAGTAATATTTTTCGCACATTTCAAAAAGGAGTTGGGTTAATTATATGGTAACTGTAAAGGAATTGAAACCGTACCATATTAAAGTGGATAAAGATTATGTCCATGTGATTTTAGCATATAACTATTTTGCGGTATGTGTTGACGAGGAAGTATATGAATTCGTTCCAGTTAAGGCCAAGGAGATTAAAGTTGATCGCAAAACAAAACGAATCAAAAATATGGGGGATACATTTGCCTTTCAAAAAGGGAAAAGCATTATCCAATTCACAATGGCTGATCTAATATATCTTCCGGAATTTTTGATTCAGCTACACACCATTGCTGGTCCGTATTATATAGGGGACGAAAATAAAACGGCAATAGACACAAACATGGATAATCAAGCAATTATGGATGAATTAGAACAACAAAATATAAAAAGGTTGATTGATAAAGCGTTAGATGAGAACGATGAGGATGCATTTTATTCATTAGTTAAATTACTCTAAATTAAAGCAAATCCATTACGGGTTTGTTTTTTTTGTGGGGAGTAATATCTTAATAGTAAAAATATCCGATTTGCTTTGTAAAAATCAAAGATCTGTTTAAACTAATAAGTGTATGTGGCTGTGACGTTAGTTCCTTTTCTGATTTCGATAATATTCTTCCTAATAAAAATAATTTGTGATAGTATTGAAAACACTTGAAATAGGGTGCATGCTTGTAGACTTTACTACTGTTAATTGTCGAAAACTTGTAATAATTTAAGAGCACTTTATTTTATCCAACTAGAAACGCATAAGGAAGGTGTTACAATGGCAAAAAAGGAAACAAATAATTCAGGCTTCAAACCATATGTTCCTGCTTCAGAAAAACGGCCTGAATTTACGGTTACAGCAATGATTATCGGTGCTGTCTTGGCAATTGTTTTTGGTGCAGCCAACGCGTATTTAGGTCTGATCGTAGGGATGACTGTTTCCGCATCGATTCCAGCGGCAGTTATTTCGATGGCAATTTTACGGGTTATCATGAAGCGGACATCTATTCTAGAAAACAATATTGTACAAACCATCACTTCAACTGGTGAATCACTAGCTGCTGGGGTTATTTTTACATTGCCGGCTTTATTTATATGGCAGCTTCAGCCTAGTTTGACTACAATTGCAATTATTGCCTTAGCAGGTGGGATTTTAGGTGTTGTATTGATGATTCCATTGCGCCGGGCATTAATTGTTAATGAGCATGATACACTCCCATATCCAGAAGGTACGGCATGTGCTGAGGTGCTTGTTGCTGGTGAAGAAGGTGGAAAAGGGGCAAAATTAATTTTTGGCGGACTTGGTATAGGTGCACTATTTAAATTTCTAACAGATGCAGTCAAAGCTTTTCCGTCTGAGATTGAATGGGAAATTTATAAATTCAAAAATGCAGCGATTGGGATGGATATACTTCCTTCATTGTTAGGGGTTGGATTTATCATTGGTCCGCGTATTGCTGCATTTATGCTTGCAGGTGGTGTACTTGGCTGGTTGGGAATTATTCCATTAATCAGTTATATCGGTGATTTTGCCAATACTGCTATATATCCTGCTGAAGTACCAATCAGTGAAATGAATTTCCATGACATTTGGGGAAATTACTTGCGCTATATTGGTGCTGGTGCAGTAGCATTTGGTGGAATTGTTGGTCTTGTTAAAACATTGCCGACGGTCGTTGCATCATTTACTGGTGCTGTAAAAGGTTATAAAGACGCCAATGATACGGAAGATTTACGAACGGATAAAGACATTCCAATGTCCGCCATCGTTATTTTAACAATTGTGTTTATCGGGATTTTAATTTTCTTCCCACATATTGAAATTGGTATAATCGGAGCGATCTTGTTACTTATTTTTGGATTTTTCTTCGTAACAGTTTCATCGCGAATTGTTGGAATTGTTGGTAGCTCATCAAATCCTGTCTCCGGACTAACGATTGGGGCACTTATTTTTATTTCCCTCATTTTGGGTGTTGTTGGACAAAGTGGACAAGCTGGTATGGTCACAGCAATTATCATAGGTGCTGTCGTTTGTATTGCCGCAGCAATTGCTGGGGATACATCACAGGATTTAAAAACCGGCTACATCGTGGGTTCAACGCCAAAGTGGCAGCAAATTGCTCAACTTTATGGGGTGCTCGTCACAAGTATCGTAATCGGATTTATTCTGGTTTTGCTAGATAATGCGTATGGATTTGGTTCTTCTGAGTTGCCAGCACCACAGGCGGTCTTGATGTCGATGATCGTTGAAGGAATTATGCATGGGGACTTACCTTGGAACTTAATTTTTATTGGTATGGCGATTGCGGCTGTAGTTGAATTATTTGGGATTGGCTCCCTGCCATTTGCAGTTGGTCTTTACCTTCCAATTCATTTGACAACACCGATTATGCTTGGTGGAGTTATCCGCGGCATCATTACACGCCGTACGAAAAACAAAGAAGCTTTAAAAGAGAAAAGCGAACGTGGGATCCTACTTGCATCAGGATACATTGCTGGTGAGGCACTGATGGGAGTCATTGTCGCACTGGTTGTGACTGCAGGTGTAACATTGCCGAATGATACGATCTTTGGACCAATTGCTTCGATTATCGCAATGGCGGCCGTTACCTTGTATCTGTACTATATAGTAAGTAAACGAACAGGTGAATAGGAAAAATGAAAAGTCATCTCTTATAAGTAGAGATGGCTTTTTTGATGGTTTAAAATATTCATGAATAGTCAGATATGATATAATTTTCCTTATTATTACTTTTCAAAATAGGGGGAAATCATCATGAAGGTAGACAGCCTATACAATCCGTATCCATCCCAGCGCATGACAACGTATAGCAAGAATGGGATGGTAGCAACGTCACAGCCACTTGCTGCAGAGGCTGGTCGTGATATATTGAAACAGGGCGGAAATGCAGTAGATGCGGCAATTGCGACAGCAGCGTGTTTAACCGTTGTAGAGCCAACGTCAAATGGAATTGGCGGTGACGCATTTGCAATTGTTTGGATGAAGGATAAATTATACGGGATAAACGGAAGCGGACCATCGCCGAAATCCATTTCAATTGATGCTGTAAAAGATCTTGGATATGAGGAAATCCCAACATATGGGTTTGTACCTGTTACAGTTCCCGGTGTGCCTGCAACATGGGCGGCACTATCCGATCGCTTTGGAAAATTATCATTAAGGGAAGTGCTACAACCGGCAATTGAATATGCACGGAATGGGTTTGCAATTACACCGGTTTTAGGGAGGTACTGGAAAAGGGCGTATGACATTTTTAGTGAGCGCTTAACTAGTGAAGAATATGTATACTGGTTTGAAACATTTGCTAAAAACGGAGCACCGCAAATAGGTAATGTTTGGAAATCAGAGGATCATGCCCATACACTTGAGGAAATTGGTGATACGAATGCAAAGTCTTTTTACCATGGTGCTTTAGCTGAAGAAATTGTAGCATTTTCTAAAAAATATAATGGTTTTTTAACAGCAGAAGACTTAGCGAGCTTTCAGGTAGAATGGGTGGATCCTGTAGCCGTTCATTATCGTGGTTATGATGTCTGGGAAATTCCACCAAATGGGCAAGGAATTGCAGCACTAATGGCGTTAAATATTGCTAAAGGATTTGATTTTACCGAAAAAGAAACAGTCGATACATATCATAAACAAATTGAGGCAATGAAATTAGCATTTGCTGATGGTTTTAAACATATTACAGAAGAGAAAAGCATGCATGTCGCTACTGAAGATCTATTAAATGAAGCCTATGCTGATGCAAGACGTAAGCTTATTGGCGAAAAGGCATTACAACCAGAAGCAGAGGAACCCCCTCGTGGTGGAACTGTTTATTTAGCTACAGCAGATGGCGATGGAAATATGGTATCATTCATTCAGAGTAACTATATGGGATTTGGTTCTGGACTTGTTGTACCAGGAACAGGTATTGCCTTGCAAAATCGAGGGAAGAATTTTTCCATGGATCCCAACCACGTGAACAAATTGGCGGGTGGAAAAAAAGCATTTAACACAATTATTCCTGGGTTTTTAACAAGGGCTAACGAAGCAGTGGGTCCATTTGGTGTAATGGGTGGATACATGCAACCACAGGGGCATCTACAGGTCGTAATGAATACAGTTGATTTTGGCTTAAATCCTCAGACGGCACTGGATGCACCAAGATGGCAATGGATGAATGACAAAACTATTATGCTCGAACCTGGATTCCCCTTGCATATTGCCCAAGCTTTGGAAAGAAAAGGCCATGTCGTAAAGTACGCTAGCGATAATGGCGGCTTTGGCCGAGGTCAGATTATTTGGCGAAACCCAGAAACTGGTGTGTTAATGGGCGGAACAGAAAGCAGGACAGACGGAAGTATTGCTGTATTTTAGAGTGGGACATGGGGACAGGTTTGTTGTCCCAGTGGCGTTATTAGGCGGGATACGGGGATACGTGTGGGACGGATGACCTGTCCCTGTGTCCCGCATGTAAATATCGCAATATGAATTAGAAAGGGGTATTCCTCTTGCAACAACAGTGGAACTTATTTATAGCTTTTTTCCGGGTGGGTATGCTCGGTTATGGTGGGGGGCCGGGATCCATTCCGTTAATACATAAAGAAGTAGTTGATAAATATAAGTGGATGAGCGGCGAGGAATTTGGTGATTTATTGGCATTGGCGAATACGCTTCCCGGTCCGATCGCAACAAAATTAGCAGGTTATATTGGACATCGGGTTGCGGGTTTTTGGGGTATGCTTAATGGTGTTATTGCCTCAATTTTACCGACAATTGTTCTGATGATTGTGTTGCTTTCCTCCTTGTCGAGTATTAAAGATGTCTCATGGGTTGAGGGGATGACGGCAGCGGTTATTCCAGTAGTCGCGATGATGCTGGCTGTACTTACCTGGCAATTTTTCGATAAAGCAAGAAAAGGTATGGGCTGGACAAAAACCCTGATCATGACGGCGGTTTTGTTTATACTGTATTATGTTGTCCATGTACACCCAGGTATTTTAATTGGAGCTCTACTGCTTATTGCCTTATTCAAAAAGGATAAAACTTCTGCAAATAAAGAAGGGAGTCCATCATGAAGTATTGGCACATATTTTTGGCATTTTTTATTCCTGGCATTCTTGGTTATGGTGGTGGCCCTGCCTCGATTCCGCTTGTTGAAAATGAAGTTGTTCGCCGTTATGGGTGGATGACGGTTCAAGAATTTAGTGAAATGTTGGCGCTTGCTAATTCACTTCCCGGACCGATTGCTACGAAACTTGCTGGATACATTGGTTATGCAGAAGGGGGAATTCTAGGATCAGTTATTGGGGTATTCGCCGCTGTTGCACCGTCACTTATCATTATGATTTTATTGCTAGGTGTCTTATATAAATACAAAGATTCGCCAAAAGTAAAACGCCTAACACTGTACGTTCGCCCGGTAATTGCTATTTTACTCGGTGTGATGGCATGGCGATTTTTCCAAACATCATACGAAGGGATAGGCTTGTGGCAAGTGCTGTTAATTACTGCATCGAGTTACTTACTGATTGAGCGAATGAAAGTACATCCGGCATTTGTAATTGGTATCACACTCGTGTATGGCGCAATCTTTTTATGAAGACACTTGTGGTGCGGGCGCCAATCCGATTTCAGAGGATTGGCGTTCGAAACATCGGCGCGAGAAGCGAAACATCGGCGCGAGAAGCAAAACATCGGCGCGAGAAGCAAAACATCGGCGCGAGAAGCAAAACATCGGCGCGAGAAGCAAAACATCGGCGCGAGAAGCAAAACATCGGCGCGAGAAGCAAAACATCAACAACGAAAACAACAACCCGAGCGCGAAAAGCCTCACTGAACCTCAACAGTGTTCAGGTTATCATACTCCAAGTGGATGTGTCATAAAAAGAATATTGACAATTCTAATAAGGGACATTAGTATATAGTCATAGTCATGTTCTTTATTAAGCACAAAAGTGAGTTTATTAATAAATGAATGGTGGTGAACAGATGAATAAAAAGGTATGGGAAAAGCCGGTCATTGACGTGCTTGATGTCAACTTGACGATGAAAAATCATGATGATAAACCAGAGGATCCAGGTAATGGCGAAGACTCTGGTGGTGATCCAGGCGGTTTAGATAGCTAAATGTTTGTTTTACTTTAAAAAAGTTTTATAGGGTTAAGGTATAAGAAAAAACACCAATACCCGCTATCGATGAGGCCCGATGTTAATGCCCTTATACAATAAGGTATAGGGGCAAGAATTATTTATTTGCCATATTATAAGGTGGTAATCGTATGTATGAATTGGTCAAAACATTTAAACAGCAAAAAGCCTTTGAGCGAACGTGGGAATTTTTTTGCGAAAAATATAAGTGGTACAATGACCCTTATGCAAAAAACGGAATTAGATATAATTTATTCGTGCGGCAATTCGTAAAGAAAAAAGTAATAGGCACAATTGAGTTTATCCCGTATGATCCAAAAAACCCTAATAGTACAGTGGAAGGTCCGAAAAAAGCAAACTTCTCACAGTACAATCAAATTATGCTTCACCAAAAACAAACATGGGAAATTGATAAGCTTTGTATTCATGAAAATTATCAACGGCAAGGTCAATTTCCATATTTTATGGATATTTTTGCGGATCATATAAATGAACACATTCCGAAATATTATTTGGCATTAATTGAAAAGAAATTTTATCGAATGCTCCGCCTCGCACTTGGATCAGCAGTCGAACAAAGAGGAGAAGCACTTATCGGACCGAAAACGATTTTGATTCCAGTGGTTGTTGATGTCAAGATGGTCATACAAAATGGAGGAGTCAAAAGAGAACGGTTTGGTAAAAAAACACCGCGTATTTTGCATGAAAAAAGCAGTGCCATTCTTTAGCTGAGAAGAAAAAGCAGGAACAAAAGCTGCTTTATAGATTAGTAACTCCCCCACAAAAATCTTAAAAAAATACATAAAAAAAGTTGACACGTTCGTTATAATGAACTAAAATAACCAGTAACGAGATATCATCAACCTTTTAGTGTGAATGTTAATATGCCTAATGGAAGCTAATATCGAGAGGGCTGGTGTAGATATTTAGAAGATGACTGTTCGCTAAAAGATTATTATTTGTGAAGAATTATTTATGCGTATGTTTCTTGCTATATTTTTTTAGTGAAGTGTTCGTTATAAAGAATTAGATTTTGCCCATTTCCATATGAAAATAGGTGATTCAAATGATTAAAGTTAAACAAGATAACCTCACCAAGTATGCAAAAGCGAAGGACATCAATTTAAAAGAATATTATTTAGTAATAAAAAAGCGCATTTGGATTATTATCGTCATTACCATATTGACAACTTTAGCAGGATATTATTATAGCAACATGAATAATACTCCTGTTTACCAAACATCGACAAGAATTATTATTGGTTCAGACAGTGAGTATATGAAGACACTCATGGTTATGATTAAAGATCCAATTATTATGGAGAATGTAAGGAATGAATTAAAAACGGATCGATCATCTGAACAAATAGCAGAACAAATTATGGTAGAAAGAATCGATGAATCGCAGGTAGTTAAAATTTCTGTTACGGATGGTAGTCCTGAAATGGCAGTAAAGATTGCCAATGCAACTGCAGAGATATTTAAACGGGAAATTGTCAAAATTCTGGATTTTAAAGATGTTCAATTATTATCCGAGGCTAAGATGAATCCGAATCCAATCAATGGATCGCAAAATCGAACAATTATCATAGCATTCATCTTTGGTATGATTGTCGGGGTTGGATTGGTGTTTTTACTAGACTCCCTTGATGGAGCAATCCAGCGAGATAGTGAGGTAGAAGACATACTCGGAGTACCAGTATTAGGTACTATTTCGAATATGACTAGGAAAAAGGTAGTGAGTAAAAAAGTAAAAAGAAGAAGGCAAGTATTAGAGCCAGGTGGTGAAGCAATTGATATTAAGGAAAAGAAGGCGGAGGGCTACTATTAAAAAAAATCTTGTTACATATGCCAATCCAGATTCTTTGATTTCGGATCAGTTTCGGGAAATCCGGGCAAATATAAATTTTTTAACTGAAACTAAAAAGAATCGATTATTCATTATAACTTCACCAGATAAAGGAGAAGGGAAATCAACGGTAACAGCGAATCTAGCAGTTTCGATGGCCCAACAAAATGAGAGAATACTATTGATTGATGCTAATTTAAGAGAGCCGACAATGCATGATATTTTTAAAATACCGAATAATGTTGGCTTAACAAATATCCTGTCTGGTAATGCTTCAATGGAAAGTGCAATCCAGCGAACATGGATTAGTAATCTGGAATTATTAACGAGCGGGACGACATTGACCAATCCCGCTGAAGTACTAGGTAATACACGAATAGCAGATTTGTTAAATACGACGGCAAATACATATGACAAGGTGCTAATCGACTCTCCGCCTGTATTAACATCAACAGAAACAAGGGTTTTGGCCAACCATTGTGATGGAGTAGTAATGGTTTTGAATCGCGGAAAAACAGCATTGGAAAACACAGTGGAATCTAGGCGTGTCTTAGAGCTAGCCCGTGCAAAAATAGTGGGGGCAATTATGAATGAAAAATAGTACTGCATATTTTTTTACTTTAACTGTTCTTTATTAAGAATAATATGTACGTTAAAGGATAATGTGTTTGGTGATGTCTCCTTACCATTAGCAATGGAGGTACTCGGTCATGCTGTGGGTTGTAAAAAACCTTAGACACGCGCGTTGTCAGTAGTGTGGTGTGAGGGTGGGTTAGATGCCCATACTTTTAATAAAGCTGTTATGTATGCTGTTTTTTAGAAAGGCTGTTTTCTATAAGATTGATGTTTTGACAAAAAATTCATTGAATGCGATATAAGCCAAAAAAACTAAGACCCATAGATTAATATTTAACGAGACTTTCTATCACCGCAGCCCGTATATACTTCGCTTTCCGCGGGCGGCTGTTGAGCCTCCTCGTGCTATCGCACTGCAGGGTCTCACCTAGGCCTTTCCTCCCGCAGGAGTCTGCGTATATACGGGCTGCTTGTGAGGAAATATATGCATTAATATTTGCCTGTATTCAAGCATCAATAAAATTTTAATAAGATGATAAAGCACAACGCCAGTGAAGGAAATACACGTAGATTCCTTGAAAATACAGATCCATTTTCTGCGTGCGATGTTACGCTCCGGAGCACTCTTTGTCATGCGAGTCTGCGGAAAGCGTAGTGTATTTCCAGAACGATAATCAAACCACCATCCAATCTATGTCATATTCTATTTCAACTGTAAAAATGAATAACAACAAAATATACGAAAAGAGCCTTTTAAAAAAACGTATACATAACAGCTTTATCGTAACACGAAATAGAGAACCGATAAGTGAGAGAGGAGGGAGTAAATGTCATATTGGCAGCGGTTATCTTTTTTTATCATTCTTGATTCATGTATTGTTTTAACAGCACTTGTGATAAGTGAATTTCTAGTTCGTGCAGATATAATGCTATTTTCAATGCCAACAATATTGAGTTCCCTGGCAATTTTATTAGGCTATTTTCTCTCTTCGATGAAGCTTAAACTGTATAAGAAGGCATGGGAATATGCCAGTATAGGGGAATTAGTAATTATTTTTAAAGTTGTATCACTATCGATTTTACCCGCATTATTGCTGCAACAAATCTTTGTTCAGGATATCTACGCAAGGTTACTTGCTGTCACATGGTTGCTTGAAATGATGTTAATCGGCGGTTCACGATTTGTCTGGCGCCTGTATCGCGATTCTATTCTTCTTAAGCCAACGGACAAGAAAAAAACATTAATAATCGGTGCTGGTTCAGCAGGAACGATGGTAGCAAGACAATTGTTGAAAAATAAAACAAGTGATCTTCTACCTGTTGCGTTTATTGATGATAACGCAAAAAAACATCAACTTGATATTTTAGGTATACCTGTCATTGGTGGTGTAAAACAAATTGAGCATATCGTAAAGGAACTTAAGATTGAAAATATAATTATTTCCATTCCCTCACTTAGCCGAAAAGAATTGAATATTATTTTTCAGGAATGTGCAAAAACGAAGGCGAATACAAAAATACTGCCTATGTTGGAAGATTTAGTGACGGGTAAAGTATCGGTTAGTCAATTTCGTGATGTCCGGGTGGAAGATCTCCTGGGAAGAGATCCTGTTGACATGAATATGGAAAGTATCACCGATTGTGTTGCCAATAAAGTAGTGCTAGTAACTGGTGCAGGAGGTTCGATCGGTTCTGAAATATCTAGACAGGTTGCACAATTCAGTCCCAGCCAGATAATTTTACTTGGTCACGGTGAAAACAGTATTTACGCGATTGAATTGGAATTGAAAGAGAGCTTTAAAAATAATCCAGTTGATTTCGTTACGGAGATTGCCGATGTTCAAGACGCGCAGAAGATGATGGTGCTAACCAAAAAATATAAACCAGACGTCATTTATCACGCTGCCGCACATAAACACGTACCACTAATGGAACGAAATCCGGAAGAAGCGGTTAAAAATAATATCATTGGAACGATGAATATCGCCAGGGCAGCTGAGTGGAATAGTGTAAAAACCTTTGTCATGGTTTCGACGGATAAAGCGGTCAATCCAACAAGTGTAATGGGGGCATCGAAAAAACTTGCCGAAATGATTATTCAGGGGATGGATAAAAGCAGCAAGACCAAATTTGTAGCAGTTCGATTTGGCAATGTGTTAGGGAGCCGGGGAAGTGTTATCCCTTTATTCAAAAAGCAAATTGAAAAAGGTGGTCCAGTTACGATAACACATCCAGATATGGTGCGCTACTTTATGACCATCCCCGAGGCATCCAGACTAGTTATGCAAGCAGGTGCATTGGCAAATGGTGGCGAAGTCTTTGTCTTGGATATGGGGGATCCGGTAAGAATAGTAGATCTTGCAAAAAACTTAATCAAATTATCGGGAAATACGCTTGAAGAAATCGGCTTGGAATTTACTGGAGTGAGACCGGGAGAGAAGCTTTTTGAAGAATTGTTAAAAGCTGAGGAGGTACATGACAGGCAGATTTATCCGAAAATTTATATTGGGAAAACAGCGACACTTTATTTGCCTGAGATAGAGGAAATTATCGCAACTTTCGCCGATTTAGATAGGGATACATTAAAAGAAAAACTGTTAAATCTAGCAAACCGTAACAATAATATAATGCATTCGAAGCAGGTTATGTCTGTTTCAAGTTAAAAGGGGGATTCACATGACCAATAACATATTATTTTGTGCAACAGTTGATTACCATTTTAAAGCCTTTCATTTACCTTATATGAAATGGTTTAAGCAGCAAGGATGGAATGTTGACGTTGTAGCATCAGGAAATATCAAGTTACCATACACAGATAATAAATATACGATTCCAATCCAAAGATCCCCCTTTCATCGTTCAAATAGGAAAGCATATATACAACTAAAAACAATTATTGAGCAAAATGATTATTCCATCATCCATTGTCACACACCATTAGGAGGTGTGCTGGCACGTTTAGCAGCAAGACAGGCAAGAAAAAAGGGAACAAAAGTTGTGTATACAGCGCACGGCTTTCACTTCTGTAAAGGTGCGCCATTGCAAAACTGGCTTATGTATTATCCAATTGAAAGATACTTAGCGCACCATACAGATAGCTTAATTACAATTAACAAAGAAGATTATCAATTGGCAAATAAACATCAATTTAAAGCGAATAAGATCGAAAAAATACATGGCGTAGGAGTAGATACAGAGAAATTTAAACCAGTTGAAGAATCGAAAAAAAAGAAATTGAAAAGGTCATTTGGCTATCAAGCTGATGACTTTTTATTATTTTATGCGGCGGAGTTTAACGCGAATAAAAATCAGCAGTTTCTTATTAAAATGTTGGCTAACTTAAAGAAGGATGTTCCAAGAACTAAGCTGATACTTGCGGGAGAAGGCCCTTTATTAGATAGCTGTCAGGAGTTAGCAGGAAAGCTTGGTGTTCAACATATGGTCGACTTCCTAGGTTTTCGCAAAGACATTGATCTTCTATTACCAATGTGCGATGTGGCGGTAGGTTCAAGTATAAGGGAAGGGCTACCCGTTAACATAATGGAAGCAATGGCATGCGGATTGCCTGTTGTAGCAGTGGATAATCGTGGACACCGGGAACTTATTCAAACAAATAAAAATGGGCTGCTACTTGACGACTGGGACACAATCGCATTTTCTAAGCAGCTCAAATCACTTGCTTTACATGCAGATATGAGACATGAATTTGGTCTAAATGGTCGGAATACTATCGAGACGACATACAGTATCAGCAACGTAATGGACGAAAAAATAGCTATTTATCAACCATTCATGACGGAACAGGAGGAACCAATGTGGGCGGTCCAATAAGAGTATTACATGTGGTTGTCAATATGAACCGGGGTGGTGCGGAAACGCTTATCATGAATTTGTATCGCAACATCGACCGTACAAAAGTTCAATTTGATTTTCTGACATGCAAAGCAGGTGTTTTTGATTCAGAAATTAGACAATTGGGTGGAAATGTGTATCGAATTCCATATGTTACCGATGTTGGGCACAGCGGCTATATTCGTGCATTGAAGCAATTTCTAACGGCAAATAGAGAATATAAAATCATTCATTCCCACATGGATAAAATGAGTGGGTTCGTTCTTCAGGCAGCAAAGAAAGTAAATATACCAATTCGAATCGCCCATAGCCATAATACGGAAAGTGAGGGAAGGTTAGCCCAGAAGGCATATAAGTGCTTTGCGGGTGGCTATGTCACATCATCGGCAACGCATTTATATGCTTGCTCACATGCGGCAGCAAATTGGCTGTTTGGTGAAAAATCCAAACAAGCATTTATTTTAAAAAACGGTATTGAAGCTGATAAATTCCAGTATTCACAAAACATTAGGGAAAAAATGAGAAGAGAGCTGAAGATTAACGATGATTGTTTCGTTTTGGGACATGTAGGAAGGTTTACACAGCAAAAAAATCATCACTTTTTATTGGATATATTTGTTTCGTTAAATAAAGAAGTACCGAATTCCATTTTATTACTAGTTGGTGATGGTCCACTAAAACCAAAGATTATTGAAAGAATAGAGAAATTAAAGCTAACGGATAACGTCAAGCTTGTTGGGATTAGGGAAGATATTGATCAACTGTTACAAGCTTTTGATCTGTTTCTATTTCCTTCGTTACATGAAGGCTTACCAGTAACGTTAATTGAAGCTCAAGGTGCTGGGCTACCGTGTGTGATTGCGGATACGATTACAAACGAGGTCGATCTAGGGATTCATTTAGTGCAGCATCTTCCCTTGGCAGATAAAGCGATTTGGTTGAAGCAAATTATTCATCTAGCAAATGAAAAACGATCTAGAACAATCAAGCAAGAAGCGCTGGCATTGAAGGGCTATGATATTAGAAAAACTGCAAAGCAAACAGAAGCATCCTATTTATCCTTGGGAGCACAAGTTACATGAAGCAGATAACGGTATTTACTCCAACCTATAATCGTGCATATTGCTTGCATCATTGTTATGAGAGCCTGAAGCGGCAAACGTGCAACGACTTTATTTGGCTGATTATTGATGATGGTTCTACCGATCATACAAAAGAGCTCGTTGATACGTGGATAATGGAAAATCACATTGAAATAAGCTATCAATGGCAACAAAACCAGGGAATGCACGGCGCACACAATACAGCATATGAACAAATACAGACAGAATTAAATGTTTGTATCGATTCGGATGATTATATGCCAGATGATGCGATTGAGAAAATACTTACATGCTGGAACAAATATGGCAGTAATAAAGTAAGCGGCATCATTGGTCTCGATGCAGATCATCATAAGCAAATTATTGGAACCAAGTTACCAGAGGATAGGAAACAATCAACCTTGTTCGATTTGTATTACAAACGTCATGTAACAGGGGATAAAAAACTCGTCTATCGTTCGGATTTAACAAAAGAATATCCATACCCTATTTTCGCTAGAGAAAAATATGTGGGGTTGGCGTATAAGTATTACATGCTTGATCAGGATTATGAAATGATCTTGATGAATGAAATCTTATGTTGTGTGGAGTACCTTCCCGATGGATCGTCACGAAATATGCTCAAGCAGTATCGAAAGAATCCAAAGGGGTTTTCCTTTTATCGTAAAGAGTTGATGAAATTACCGTTTGCCAGTATTTCATTTAAGTTCCGTCAAGCAATCCATTATGTTTCCAGTAGTTTATTAAGCAATAACGGGAGCTTTTTAAAGGAAACACCGAGTAAAATGTTGACGATTCTGGCCCTGCCAATTGGATACATGTTATTTCGATATATTAAATCAAGAACAAAAGCGGAAGCGCCCATTTAGCGCTGGAGCTAGACATAGCTCACTATGTCTAAAAACAAATTAGAGCTAAATTTTATGCTTTCTTTAGTAAAAGCAATAGATGCTCATGTGCCGTAATTTTCTTCATTGAAAGGGTTCGTTTAAATGACTTTACTTTGGCTAAGCCTTGCTTTTGCATTTAGTTTTTCGTTGTTTGCTAGATATTTTTCCATTTCTGTCCTCACAACAACAGGTTCACTTATCTCGGTAAAGCCGAACAAGCTATTACTCTTCTTTGCCATTGCAACAATCGTAATCGTTTCTGGTTTGCGGTCCAATATTGGCGATACATTCAATTATATCGACATGTATGAGGAAAATACGTTTACATGGGACTATATACTGTCGCAAAAAGATATCGGATTTGGGATTTTACAAATGTTCTTGAAAAATTATGTATCACAGGATCCACAAATTATGATTTTTACATCAGCACTAATCACAAATCTACTAATTATTCTAGTTTTAAATAACTATTCGCGAATAATTGAATTAAGTATTTATGTGTATATAACAGGTGGCTTATTTTTAATATCGATGAATGGGATTAGGCAAGTGCTAGCGGCAGCGATTGCTTTTACAGCACTCAAATTTTTAATGGAAAGAAGCTTCGTAAGGTATGCATTCATTATTGTTCTATCGTCCTTCTTTCATCAAAGTGCATTAATATTACTACCCATTTATTTTTTAGTACGGTTTAGGGCATGGTCTAAAGTAATGGTTGCGCTGGTCCTATTTTCCGTCATCATTATTATTGGCTATGATTATTTTTCTTCATTATTATTCACCATGTTAGAGGACACACAGTACAGTGATTATAATACGTTCAATGAGGGTGGAGCGAATATTATTCGAGTAGCTGTTGGTGCAGTTCCACTCATTGTTGCTTATATTGGAAGGGAAAAATTAAAGCAAATCTTTCCTCAAAGTGATTATATTGTGAATTTAACGTTGCTTGGATTTGTTTTTATGGTAATTGCTACAGAACAATGGATTTTTGCTCGAATATCGATTTATTTTCAGCTCTATCAACTAATTCTTATTTCCTGGCTACCAAAGTTATTTAGGAAAAAGGATCAGAAAATTATCTATTTCGCGATCATCGTTTGTTATCTAGCTTACTATTATTATGAGCATGTCATCAGTTTGGATATTGTTTATCGTAGTGACTACTTATTATGGTGAAAAATCTTCGGGTAGAAAGAAGGGGGATGCTTAATGTAATGGCTATTCTTGTTACGGGTGGTGCTGGCTATATTGGCAGCCATACTTGTGTAGAGCTTCTGCAAAAAGGATATGAGGTCATCATCCTTGATAACTTTTCCAATAGTAATCCAGAAGCTTTAAAGCGGGTTACGGCAATTACAGGCAAAGACTTCAAGACATACAATGCCGACCTATTGGATAAACAAACGATAATTCAAGTATTTTCCGAAAATGAAATTAATGCAGTCATTCATTTTGCAGGCCTTAAGTCAGTTGGTGAATCGGTAGCCATTCCACTCCAGTATTATCAAAATAATATGACAGGTACTGTAAATCTTTGTGAGGTAATGAGTTGGTACGGTGTTAAGAAACTTGTGTTTAGTTCATCTGCTACAGTGTATGGTGCAACAGATAAGGTTCCAATTGATGAAGAAACTACCCTTGGGGCGATTAACCCCTATGGTCGCACCAAACAAATGATTGAAGAAATATTGGGTGATTTATTTCGTTCGGATCAAGCTTGGAGTATCGCAATGTTACGCTATTTTAATCCGATCGGGGCACACCCAAGTGGTTTAATTGGCGAAGACCCAAATGGGATACCGAATAATTTACTACCGTATATTTCACAAGTTGCCGCCGGGAGTAGACAGCGGCTGTCCATATTTGGTGACGATTACGCTACAAAGGATGGAACGGGAGTAAGAGATTATATTCATGTAGTTGATTTGGCAATAGGACACCTACATGCCTTAGAAAAAGTTCAATCCACACAAGGTATCGATGCATTCAATCTGGGTACCGGCAGAGGTTATAGTGTACTTGAAATGGTGCGAGCTTTTGAAAAAGCCTCCATGAAATCAATTCCTTATACGATTGAACGACGACGTCCAGGTGATGCAGCCGTATGCTTTGCCAATCCTGAGAAGGCAAGAAACCAGCTTAATTGGCAAGCAAACAGAGGAATTGATGTCATGTGTGAAGATACGTGGCGATGGCAATATTATAATCCAGTCGGATATAAGGAAACATTTGATAAACAAATCGTAGGTAAAACCCCGCTGCATCAAGCAACGGGTTTTTTAATGCCATAAAAAGGAGTGAAATGCGTGAAACGAATCATGGATGTTGTTATTTCTTTTGTTTTAATCACGATATTTTCTCCGATAATTGTTTTCGTTGCTCTATCTGTAAGGATTGGAATGGGGGCACCTGTATTGTTCAAACAACAAAGACCAGGTTTACATAACCAACTATTTTACCTTTATAAATTTAGGACGATGACGAATCAAATGGAGAAAAATGGTGAGGTGCTACCCGATGAATCCCGATTAACACCGTTTGGAAAATTCCTTAGAAAATACAGTTTGGATGAATTTCCACAACTGCTCAATGTGCTCAAGGGAGAAATGAGTTTGGTAGGACCAAGGCCGTTATTAGTGGAGTATTTACCACTTTATAACGAAGAACAATTGCTGCGCCATACGATAAAGCCTGGGATAACAGGATGGGCTCAAGTAAATGGCCGGAATGCAATTACGTGGGAAGAAAAATTCAAATACGATATTTGGTACGTAAAAAATCGGACCATGTTGATAGATTGCAAGATTTTGCTGCTTACCCTTTTAAAAGTACTGAAAAAAGAGGGGATCAATCATCAAGGTACGATGACGATGGAAAAATTTGCTGGCACGAAAGAAGTACTTTAAATGCAAATCATCATTCTAGGGGATGGTGGACATAGTCGGGTCATACAGGAAATGATTTTTGCAGATAGAAATTATGAGATTGCAGCCATTTTGGATGATAAATATGAACAAGGATTTCAACAAAAGGAAATTATTTATGCCCCCACTTCATTCCTAGTAAAACTATTACGACCAAATATGAAGGTGGTTGTTGCTATTGGTGACAATAAGGCGAGGAAAAAGATCGTTCAACACTTGAAACTGTTACCTAAACATTACTTATCGGTTATTCACCCCACAGCAGTTATTAGTTCATCGGCTGCAATCGGATGTGGAACAGTGATAATGCCTAATGCTGTTATTAATGCCAATGCTGAGGTGGGGATGCATTGTATTGTGAACACTGGTGCGATTGTTGAGCATGATAATACAATTGGCGATTACACCCATGTTTCGCCAAATGCCACATTAACAGGAAATGTATCAGCTGGAGAAGGTGTCCATGTCGGATCATCTGCCACAGTTATACCAGGGAAGCATCTTGGTAGTTGGTCAATTATCGGGGCTGGATCAACTGTTATTGAGCATATTCCAGCATACAGTAAAGCGGTAGGCTGTCCAACACAAATTATTGACAGAATAGTAATGAAATAAGTTGAAAAGTAAGTACCTTTGGGAAAAGGCGGTGGTATTATTGACAAAACCAAAAGTTTATTTATCCCCACCACATCTTAGTGGAGATGAGCAATCCTATGTGAAGCAAGCGTTTGACTCTAATTGGATAGCACCACTCGGACCGAATGTAGATGCATTTGAAAAAGAGATGGCAACACTTGTTGGAACGAAAGGAGCAGCGGCAGTGAATTCGGGAACTGCTGCAATTCATTTGGCTCTTTCTTTATTAGGAATAACAAAAGGTGATACCGTATTTTGTTCTACGCTTACGTTTGTGGCAAGCGCAAATCCAATTTTGTATCAGGGCGCCGAACCAGTTTTTATTGATTCAGAACCGGAGTCATGGAATATGTCACCACAGGCATTAAAACGAGCATTTTACCATGCATCGCTAAAAGGGAAGCTGCCAAAAGCAGTTATTGTTGTCAATCTATATGGTCAAAGTGCAAAAATGGAAGAGCTACTACTAATTTGTAATACGTATGGTGTACCTATAATTGAAGATGCTGCTGAATCACTGGGAACGACGTATCAGGGAAAAGCGAGTGGCACATTTGGTCACTTCGGCATTTATTCATTCAATGGCAATAAAATTATCACAACTTCTGGTGGTGGAATGCTCGTATCAAATGATGTAGAAGCCATCCAACGATCACGTTTTTTAGCTAGTCAGGCACGCGATCCTGCACCACATTATCAGCATAGTGTGATCGGCTTTAATTATCGAATGAGCAATCTTTTAGCAGGGGTCGGCAGGGCACAATTGAATGTATTAGGGAATCGAGTAAATGCAAGAAGGAGGATATTTGCACGTTATAAAAATACATTAACAAGTTTACCAGGAGTTACTTTTATGCCGGAACTCAAGGGGACAAAAACAAATCGCTGGCTAACAACATTAACCATTGATGAACAGGAAGCGGGAGTAACTGTGAATCAACTGTTAGAGGCATTTCACAAAGAAAATATTGAAGCGCGACCAGTATGGAAACCACTTCATATGCAGCCCCTTTTCCAGGGGGTCAGATACTTTCCACACAATGAAAATACACATGTAGCTGAACATCTATTTGCAACAGGCTTATGTCTTCCATCTGGATCAAACCTAACAGCTGATGAGCAACAACGCGTTATTACTTGTATAAAAGAAGAGTTTAGCAGACCAATTCTAACTAAAAGTCTTTTGATTTCAAGAAAATACGGGGTATAAAACAATGATTGGAAAAAATATTCAGCGTATCCGCAAAAAGAAAGGGCTCACTTTATCTGAGTGTGCAGAACGTGCAAAAATATCCAAGTCGTACTTAAGTAATATCGAACGGAATTTAAATCATAATCCGTCCATCCACATCATCGAAAAAATTGCAACAGCTTTGGGAGTTGAATTACGAACATTAATTGGATCAGGACTTGAAGCTCAACTTTTCCTAGAAAATGAATGGTTGGAATTTGTAAATGACTTGAAGAAATCAGGAATTAGGAAAGATCAACTACAGGAGTATAAAAAGGTGATTGAATTTGCGAAATGGCAGAAAAGGCAATCAGAAAAAGAATAAGAATAAAAAATCATCTGTTAATAAGAGGAGAGTTAAAGATGCTTGAGGTAAGTCGAATTCCCAAACGTATTCACTACTGCTGGTTTGGAGAAAAGGAAAAACCAGCAGTAGTGAACAAGTGTCTGAAAAGCTGGAGAAAACATTTAGTTGATTACGAGATTATCGAGTGGAATGAAAAGAACTTTAACGTAAATTGTAATCTGTATGTTAAAGAAGCTTATGAGTCAAAAAAGTTTGCCTTTGTTAGTGATTATGTTAGGGTTCACGCTTTATATAATGAGGGTGGAATTTATTTAGATACGGATGTTGAAGTGTTCCAGTCGTTTGATGACCTTTTACATCACCATTCGTTTTGGGGGTTTGAACAGGAAAACTATATTGCGACAAGTACTATAGGGGCAGAAAAAGGAAATGAACTAATAAAGATTTTTTTGGATTCGTATCAAGATAAAACTTTTAACAAAGGGGATGGATGTCTTGATCAATTAACGAATGTAGCGATTGTAACCACTATTATGAAACAAATGGGTGTCAAACTGGATGGAAGCTATCAGAAACTTGTTGGATTAGGAACTTTTTATCCCCAAACGTATTTTTCACCTTATGATTATATTAATTGTAGAAAATTCATCACAGAAAAGACTTATACGATACATCATTTTTATAAAAGCTGGTTATCTCCTAAAGAAAGGTTGAAAGGAAATTTAAAAGTATTCATATCTAGAATTATCGGCGGGGAAAACATTTATAGAATTAGAAAAGCAGTATCTCGAATAGGTGGTTAGTATGAAAAATATTTTGATCGCCTCCTTTGATCTGGAAATAGGAGGTGTGGAAAGAAGCCTGATTAGTATGCTCGATCATTTCGATTATGACAATTACAAGGTTGATTTGATGTTATATAGACATCAAGGGGATTTTATGAACTTGCTTACAACGGAAGTAAATTTATTAAAAGAAATACCACAATATGCAACGTTCAGAAAGTCAATCAGTGACATCATCAAAGAACGACATTTTAGGATTGGTATGACTAGAATTTTGTCTAAGTTAAGTGCTTATGTAAAAGGCAAAATGAATTCAGATAATGAGTCCGGATATTATCAAATGCAACTGATGTGGAAATATGCATTATCTTATCTGCCAAAAATAAATCATCCATATGATGTAGCAATCAGCTATTTGTGGCCACATTATTTTATCGCTGAAAAGGTTCAGGCGAAAAAGAAAATTGCATGGATACATACAGATTATTCCACCGTGACTACAGACGTCAGCATGGACTTGAAGGTGTGGAAAAAATTTGATCATATCATTGCTGTTTCAGAGGCATGTGGCGAATCATTTTTGCGAAAATATCCTGAACTGGAGGAAAAAGTAAAGGTAATTGAAAATATTGCCTCCCCTGAACTGATAAAAAAATTGGCAGATGAAAAAGTGGATAACCCAATGGTTGATGATGATCGGTTTAAAGTGGTTACCGTTGCCCGGCTATCCCATGCAAAAGGGATCGATCAAGCAGTGAAGGCATTAAAATTATTAAGAAACAAAGAATATGAGAATATCGTTTGGTATGTAATTGGGTATGGTGGCGATGAAGGAATGCTGAGGAAGTTGATCAGGGAAAACGACCTTACAGACAATTTTATTTTATTGGGTAAAAAATCGAATCCCTATCCGTTTATGAAGGCAGCAGATCTTTATGTGCAACCTTCGAGATATGAGGGGAAGGCGGTTACGGTTGGTGAGGCGCAAATCCTCGCAAAGCCGGTGCTGATAACAAATTACCCGACTGCGCAAAGTCAGGTAAGGGATAAGTTTGATGGCTCAATTTGCGACTTGTCTGTTGAAGGAATAGCGGATGGAATTGAAAGGTTATACAAGAACATCGATCAGAGGAAACAGTTGGCAAATAGCTGTAAAAAGCTAGACTATCACAATAACAATGAATTAGAAAAATTGTACAATATGTTTGATTTCGCAATATAGATAGGTGGAGAGGCTGCAGTGAAAAAAAGTATCCTTTTTGTGATTGATTCTTTACATTGTGCAGGAGCGGAAAAAAGCTTAACAACACTTTTAGGTTTATTGGATTATCAACAGTATTCAGTAGACGTATTATTGTTTGCTCATGGAGGAGAATTTGAATCATTAGTTCCAAAAGAAGTAAATATTTTAAGTCCTCTAGCGTATACTAGATTTTCAAATTTGAGGTTTTCTGAATCTGTCATACAAGCCCTAAAGACCACTGAATTTAAAATGTTAAAGTCAAGAATGAAGTATTCGTACAAAATAAGAACGAAAAAGAGAACGATACCGCAAGAAGCTAGATTATATTGGGAAAATGTTTCAGGAGTAATAGAAGATAATTCTAAAGTATATGATATTGCAATCAGTTATGCTCAAGGTGTTCCAACGTTTTATGTAGCAGATAAAGTTAAAGCGATAAAGAAAATTGCCTGGGTGAATACTAGTTATAATTTAGAAATGAAAGAGAGAGAGTTTCAGAAGCCTTTTTATGATCAGTTCACAAATATAATAACCGTTTCACATTCAGCAAAAGCAATCTTTTTAGAAACATATCCTTTTTATTCAGATAAAGTGGAGGTTATTTACGATATAAATAACCCTGACTTTATTGTAGAGAGAGCACGATCAGAAAATAGTTATGAAGATGAGTTTGATGGAATTAGAATTCTAACTATTGGTAGATTGGATGAAGGCAAAGGATATGATATCGCTTTGGAAGCCTGCAAAAAATTAAAAGAAACAGGCTTGAATTTTAGATGGTATGTACTAGGAAAAGGTCCTTTAAAAAAGGAAATTAACGGGTTAATACGAAGACATGATTTATTGGATCATTTTATTTTGTTAGGTGTTGAAGCAAACCCATATCCGTTTATCAAAGATGCGGATATCTATGTACAGACATCTAGGTTTGAAGGATTTGGCCTTGCTATTGCTGAGGCACGCATGCTAAATATCCCTGTAGTTTGTACGAATTTTGGTGCAGCAGCGAATCAAATGAAACATGAGAAAAACGGGCTTGTTGTTGAGATGAATGCAGAATCTGTTAAAGACAGTGTTTTAAGGCTAATAAATGATAGTCAATTAAACCAACGTATTGTTCATTATTTACAAACGGAAAAGAAGGGAAATCTAGAAGAATTAGACAAAATTTATCGATTAATAGGAGCAAACCAATGAAGAAAAAGGTAGTATTCATGGTTATTAATATGAATGTAGGTGGAACAGAAAAAGCATTGCTGAATATGATCGCGGAAATGCCAGAAACCAAGTTTGATATAACCGTTTTAATGTTAGAGGAATATGGAGGATTTTTGCATGAAGTCCCAAGTAGAGTAAATGTGGTGTTTGCTCAGGAATATCCTAAAATAAAAGACCTTTTAAATAAACCAACCAAAACCATGATAATAAAGCTTTTTAAAGAAGGTAAAGCGGTAAAGGCGATGAAAATATTCCTGGTTTATTTTCTGTCAAAAATGGCGAATAACAGGAGTATTTTCTTTAAATATATATTGAAAAAGGAACCTCCTATTAATGATCACTATGATATTGCTGTAGCTTATGCGGGCCCGATGGACTTCATAAGCTATTTTGTTATTAACAAAATCAAGGCTAGAAAGAAGATTCAATGGATTCATTTTGATATTACTAAAATAGGATTTAATAAGGCATACGCTAAAAGACTCTATCAAAAGTTTGACAATATATATGTTGTATCGAAAGAAGGGAAGGCCAAATGTGTTCAAGTATTACCGGAATTAAGTGGGAAAATAGATGTTTTTTCTAATCGATATTCTCCAGACCTGGTAGTAAGGAGGGCGGAAGAAGGGCCGGGATTTGTAGACAACTTTAAGGGGATAAGAATCCTTACGGTTGGTCGGCTTAGCAAAGAAAAAGGTCAGGATTTAGCTATACCTGTGCTAGCTATGTTAAAAGAGCAGGGGTATGATGTCAGATGGTATTGTATTGGTGATGGAAATGCTAGAGAAGAATATGAACAACTTATTAAAGAATATGGTCTCGAAAATGACTTTTTGCTATTAGGCGCTAAAACAAACCCATATCCTTTCATGAAACAGTGCAATATATATGTTCAACCGTCACGACATGAAGGATATTGCATAACCCTTTCAGAAGTTAAATGCTTCCATAAGCCAATCGTAAGCACAGAATTTACAGGCGTTTATGAGCACATTACACATGGTGAAACAGGGTTAGTCGTGAACTTTAATAAAGAGGATATGTACGATGCGATTAAACGATTCATGCAGGATTTACATATAGATTTGATTGCTGAAACGGTGGGGGATCGTAAATGAAGAAAAAAATATTGTTTATGGTAACAACGATGGATGTTGGTGGAGTAGAGAAGTCCTTGCTTTCCTTGCTCTCTGTATTGCCGAAAGCAAAGTATGACGTAACGGTTTTGTTCCTGGATAAACAAGGGGATTTATTACAGGCCATCCCAGACTGGGTAAAGGTAGAGGAAGTTAACTGGTATGAAAATGTATGGGCCAACATTATAACGCCGCCACCACAGATCCTTCGAAATTATCTCGATGGAAAAAACTATATCAAAGCGTTTTCCTTTGGATTCACCTATTTTCTATCAAGAGAATTGAATAATAGATATCTATATTATAAACATATCTTTAAGCGTGTACCTAAGAACCCAACTAAATATGATATTGCAATTGCATTTCAAGGCCCGACAGACATGATCGATTATTATATTGCGTATAAAGTAGATGCAAAGCAGAAAATTTCCTGGATTCATTTTGATGTATCGGAGCACTATATTGACAAGAATCTGTATGAACGGTTATACAAAAGTTTTGATAAAATATTTGTTGTTTCAAATGAAGCCAGAAAACAATTGATAGCAAAAATTCCCGAATTAGAAGGAAAAACTGAGGTATTAATGAATATTGTTTCTAAAAGGTTCATAACTAAGATGGCAAATGAGACTGTTGAATTTGATGAAAGCTACCAGGGTATTCGCATTGTAACGGTAGGAAGACTTGCGATGGAAAAAGGGCAAGACATTGCTATAAAGACCTTATCGAGGCTCCGTAAAGATGGATATGACGTAAAGTGGTATTGTATCGGTGATGGAGAGCATAGGGGGAAATATAAAGATGTAATTAATGAGTTTAATTTAAACAGTGAATTCATTTTATTAGGATCTAAATTAAATCCATATCCATATATAGCACAGTCTGATATTTATGTGCAGCCATCACGACATGATGGGTATTGTATAGCATTGGCTGAAGCTAAATGTTTAAATAAGCCAATTGTTGCTACAAATTTTATTGGAGCATATGAACAAATTATAAACGGAGAGAATGGTTGGATCGTAAGTACATCACAAGATGCATTGTATAAGAAAATAAAATTTCTCATCGATCACCCAAATCAACAAGCTAAACTTATAGAGAATTTATCAAAAACTGAAATTGACACAACTTCAGAGGTAGATAAGTTAATTAATTATATAAAGGTGTGAAGACATTGAAAGAAGTAATCAAAAAATTACTAGTTCTTTTTGACAAAAGAGAAAAGAAAAAATTATTAATCCTATTGGGTATGATGATTGTAGCAGCAATGTTAGAGACACTTGGAATAGGATTGATTGTGCCATTTGTAGGAATTGTAACAAATCCAAATATTGTTAAAGAACAAGCAGTACTATCAGCTATATATGAATTTTTTAAATTTCCATCTTTACATTCATTTATTATTTTCTCGGTAATTATATTGCTTTTTGTTTTTGTCTTTAAAAACCTTTATTTATTTTTATTTAACTATGCACAGATTAGAGTTGTATTAAATCAACAAGTTAAATTGTCGTATAAGTTATTTAAAGAATATTTAACTAAAAATTATTCCTTTCATCTACAACGGAATACGTCAGAACTATTAAGAAATATTAACGATGAAATTCCTACAGTCTTTCAAGGAATTATCATATCATCTTTTCAATTATTTACAGAAATACTTGTTATCACATGTATATCTATTCTGCTTTTAGTAACAGCCCCATTTGCTACTATCATTGCTTCTATTTTATTAAGTGGAAGCATTTTTTTATTCTTCAAGATCTTTCGGCAAAAAATTAAACAGTTAGGTGAGGAAGAACAAAAACTTAAAGGAACGATGATTAAGTGGGTCAATCAAGGACTAGGGGCTACGAAAGAGGTGAAAGTGTCAGGAAAGGAAAACTTTTTTATTAATGCTTATACAGAACAAAGTAGGGCAAAAGCTATCAATAACAGGTATATGAGCATGCTTGAAATAGTTCCACGGATATTTTTGGAAACATTACTGGTTGCTATTGTTCTAATAACGTTACTAATTATTGTTTTTCAAGATATAAATACAACACAACTAGTTTCTACGATGGCTCTATTTGCGATGGCTGCATTTCGACTTATGCCTTCAATTAATCGTGTGATGGGGTTGGTCACTACTATACGCTATAGCCAACCTGCATTGCATGTTGTCTATGAGGATTTGATTCTGACGAAGGAGCAGTTTCAAGATGACGATGACAAAGAGGTAATGAATATTGAAAAAGATAAGCGAGTGTTCCGTGATTGTATACAATTGAATGATGTTTCATTTCACTATCCGGATCAAGAAGAATACTCAGTTAAGGATGTCTCATTAACAATTCCGATTGGTCAGTCAGTTGCTTTTATTGGAGAGTCCGGTGCTGGGAAAACAACACTTGTTGATATAATATTGGGATTGTTCCGTCCAGAGAAAGGAAACGTATTGGTAGATGGTAAAAAATTATCGGAACAAAAAGCATTATGGCAAAATAAAATAGGATACATTCCACAATCTATATACCTGTCTGACGATACTATTCGAGGTAATGTTGCTTTCGGTCTAGACGGTGATATGATTGACGATCAAGCGGTTTGGAGTGCATTAGAACAAGCACAACTAAAGGATTTCGTTAATGGGCTTCCAAAAAAATTAGATACGTTTGTGGGGGAAAATGGAATCAGATTATCAGGTGGTCAACGTCAACGAATTGGCATCGCAAGGGCTTTATACCATAATCCGGAAATATTATTCATGGATGAAGCAACATCATCGCTTGATAATGAGACAGAAAAAGAGATAATGAAGGCGTTCGATGGGTTGAAGGGAAATAAAACGTTAATTATTATTGCACATAGACTTAGTACCATTGAAAACTGTGACATCGTGTTTAAGATCAATAAAGGTAGACTTATATCGGCAACCAACAAATTAGCTGAATCAATTATGTAAACATGGGGGGATGCTTACATTAAGTAAATGAATAGGGGGAGACTAAATTGAGAGTAAATAGAATGGTAAAATACTATGATATATACGATTTATTTGTTTCAACAGAAAAGAATTGCTTGATATTGGGATGGTTACTATTATTCAGGACTAGGCCATTTAATCTACATGTGCCTGCTCGTAGATCCTATTTAAGAAAAATTCCGGGAAAGTTCATCAAAATCTTCAGAGTTACTAATTTAGTATTCAGACTCTTTCTTTTGAAAAATGTTTATAGAAAAACGAATAATAATTTTATCAATGTTCCATTCGATGGGCATGTGGTTTTGGAAACCTCGGAAGGATATAAGGTATTTGACCTTAAAAGAAGATTAGTTGCGACCCAATATAACAAAGAACATCAAGGAGAAATATTTGATGGGATTGCTAAAAAATTGAAGGAAATTTCAAAATATGATGTTTCATCAACATTAAAATCTATTGATTATCAACGTAGATGTATATATGAAGAGTACTTAAATCTTTACAAAGCAAATAACTTTTATCCCTTCTCAACGTATTTTAATGAACGAATTTTACCTATATGGGAACGAAATAAAGAACGGTTTCCAAAAAGAAAAATTGATGTTAAAACATATATATTAAATCAGGAATCTTTCATCTTGAAGAGTATAAATCAGTATAAAGAAAAAGGGCATAGCCAGGAAATAGTAGACTATATACGGAATTATACGAAAGAGCTTTCAGCAGGATTGTTGGCGAAAAAAAGTATAAATACTATTAATTTAAGTTTGACGCATGGAGATATGCACTACAAGAATATTTTATTAAGCAAAAAAGACGGATTAATGATTGATTGTAATACGATTAAGGAAAGATCGATATTTCATGATTTTTTTTATATGCTTTTTTACAATTTGTTTAAGGATAGTACGATTAGCTATCATGAGTTTGCAGACAAGTTGGATGCATGCTTTGCTAAAATAGCTATACGATCTCAAGGTGAAAATAGTGAACTAGGTAACCAATTTACTATACATGAAAACGATTTTTATAGAAGGCTATTTTATTTAGAGTATGTTTCACTAGCGTTTGAATTCAATATCAATATATATAACGATAAGGATCAAGTTCAGGAAGGGCTAAGTTATTATTATGGTCATATTAAATTATTAAAAGATGTGGAAAGTAATATATCATCGAGAAGTTTAGGGAATTCAGAAATTGTTAGTTAAGTAACCTGGGGATCAATGCTCCAGGTTTATTATTTCACTTTAAGAAATCATAAAATTTCACAGTATTAAATTATAAGAAAAAGGGAGTGCTTTATTTGTCTATTGTTAAAAGTTCTATTGCTAAATTAGTCAATCGAAATATTGGATTAGATAATCTAATTAAACTAATTGAGTATGGTAGAGGATTGTACAGATATCCAAACAACATGATAGGGAGAAATTTATCTCAAGATCTAGAGGATAATGCTGATATTCTTGTCATTGCTGCACATCCTGATGATGAAGTTTTAGGTGTCGGAACAACATTACATAGGCATAGAAAAAATGGCGATAACGTTGCAGTTACATACGTAACGAATGGAGCCGGGGGGAAAGGCTCGACCTGGAAGTTTAAAACTGAGGTAACAAAGAATATTGCAGCGATCAGATATAAAGAAGGGGTACAGGCATTATCACTGATTAATATCCCGAGAAAAAACGTATTTTGCCTTGGTTATCCAGATTTAGGGATGCATCGTTATATAAAGGATATTGCAACAGATGTTCATATGTTAATTGAAAAATTAAATCCACAAAAAATATATGTTCATTGTATTGAAGGCGGTCATGGTGATCATGATATGACAAGTTTTATTGTTAAATCTGTCTGCAGTAAATTAGGATTTCACAATGTATTTGAATGGGCGGAATATAATAAAAGGCAGGTAATAGGCACAAAGGAAATTAACTTTAAATACTCACGAACAACTAATTCGAAGGAAACAATTATCAACATATCCAATGAGGAGAGATCTTTGAAAAAGAGGATGCTAGCTTATCATGAATCTCAAGGTGTGGTGGAACATTATATGATGGGAGAGGCTATTCGGCAGGCAAACGTAAGTGATTTAGAAAAGGAGTTGTTCGAATATTCCCGTTATCCTAAGGAAAGATTAAAACCAGTTGTAAATAAAATTGGAAGCGTTCTGTAAATATAATTCCTGTAATATTTGAGTATCTTTCATGTATTGACAGAAAAGTGAAAAGATGATAATTTTACACTTCGGTTCTTAATTGGGAACTATATAGAGTTGATCGTCCAATTTTTTAATAGATAAGTTCTTTATAATGAACTAAATGATTCTTGAAAGGGGGTGAGATAATGAAAAATGAATGGAAAAAGCCAGTATTGGAAGACTTAAGTGTGAACATGACGATGAAAGGCAATGGTCATGGTCACGGTTGGGTTGACTCGGGTGAAGACTCAGGCGATGACGTATTAGGTAGTTAACTTATCATTCTAGTTTACCTACATAACCAACCTATTTTTATAAAAATAGGTTGGTTAAAAAATCAATGATGGGAGAACAGAATAGATGACGAATAGTGCAGGGCATTACGTCTATAAAGCATTTGGACTGACAATTAAAAGTGAAATTTTGCTGCCAGAGGTACCTCAATCAAAGCAATTTGAAGACGTGAAAGATGTTGTGATAGAAAGAGCAGATTTGACATCCATGTGGGCTGAGCTGTCGGAGGAAAATGAACGGTTTGCGATAAAAGATGATATATGTATGTTTAAGGTTGATAGGGTGGCTATTTACTTTATTCAAGGAGGAAATAAGATCATCGTGTCCCCATTGGAAGGTGCTAATGAAGACCAAATACGGCTATTCATTCTAGGGACTAGTATGGGAGCGTTATTAATGCAAAGAAAGGTTCTTCCATTACATGGAACTGCGTTGTTCATGGAGGGAAAGGCATTTGCGATAATGGGATCTTCTGGTGCTGGGAAATCGACGCTTGCTTCCGCTTTTTTAAAGAAAGGTTATCAACTTATTAGTGATGATCTGATTCCAATCACGTTTAATGAAGATGGTATTCCCTTTGTGACATCGGCATATCCGCAACAAAAACTATGGCAGGCAAGCTTGAATCAATATGGAATGGATGTAGAACATTATCGTCCCCTTATTGATCGAGCAACTAAATTTGCTATTCCAGTCGTAGATCAGTTTGCAGCAGGCCGTTTCCCACTTGCTGGTGTATTTGAACTCACTAAAACGATGGATGATGAAATTGAGATGTATCCAATTCAAAAACTAGACCGCTTGCATACGTTGTTTAGGCACACATTTCGCAAATCGATCCTTGCTCGTTCCGGCTTACTTGAATGGCACTTTAGAACCGTTACAAAAATGGCTAATAAAATCGATCTCTTTCATTTGCGAAGACCGGCATCCCGGTTTACTGCCTATGATTTAGCTGATTTAATCGAAACAAAACTGTTTAAGGGAGGAAAAGGTAATGAGAAAAAGCCAAAATCTTATGTTGAATCAATTGGTTAAACAAGGGAGCGATAGCATTGTAAGTGATATGGGTGGAGAGAAGGTTATGTTAAGTATTCCCAACAGTAAGTACTATAATTTAGGAGAAATAGGTGGTGAGATCTGGGAACGGATTAAGAGTCCAATTTCTATCAAGGAATTAATACATACATTAACAATTGATTATGAGGTCGAACAAAGCACGTGTAAGGAGCAGGTTCTAGCCTTCTTGAATCGATTGTTTGAAGAAGATTTAATCCAGGTTGAGGAATCTGCATCATAATTTTTAGAAAGGAATAATGAACCTTATGAAAAAAATAAGGATTTTATTCTCACTTAATTGGAAAACGAAGAAGTTATTAACGGAAGCTCTTTTTTACTTGGGGTGGGCGCGAATACTTAAACTAATGCCGTTTTCACTAGTCTCACCTACATTAGGTGAAAAAATGGAAGAGACGACTTTAGTTACTAACTCAGCGAACGCAAGGATATTGAAACGTGTATCCGAGGCCGTACATATTATGAGTCGCCACACTTTTTGGGAAAGTCAATGTTTGGTAAAAGCAATTGCCGGGCAGAAAATGTTACACAGACGCAAAATTGAATCCACATTATACCTAGGAACTGCGAAAGATGAGAATGGTGATTTTATTGCACATGCCTGGTTACGCAGTGGTTCATTTTATGTTTCAGGCTCTGAAGGTATGGAGCGTTTTACGGTAATTGCTAAATTCGCAAAGACGGCTAAACTCAACAATGTAGAAGGTGAAAACTATGGATAACACGCTATATCTGACCAACATCCCTAGAGAGTTAAAATTAATTGTTGAATTGTTGAAAGAGGGAAATGAAACGTATGTACAAGAACATCAGGAAAAATTATGCAAGGACATCGATTGGGATCTTTTTATAAAACAAGTAAAGCATCATCGTGTTTATCCATTACTCGATTCAAAAGTTAGATTACTAGATGAGCGATTTGTACCGGTTCATGTCCGGAAATTTTTAAGCAATCAATACAAAAGAAATACATTTCAAATGCTTAACCTAGCTGCGGAAATGGAGTGTGTAAGTAAATTATTTGAAGAGCAAATTAGGCTTCTTTTTTTGAAAGGGCCTATACTTGCTCAAAACTTATATGGTGATATTTCTCAACGCACATCCAGTGATTTAGATATTCTTATTCCGATTAATCAGTTACAACTTGCCGATAAATTACTAAAAGGGATCGGCTATGAGAAAGATGATTATATTCAAACCGTGCTATATGACTGGAAATGGCGCCATCATCACGTCACCTATTTTAACCCGCAGAAAAATATCAAATTGGAAATTCATTGGCGGCTACATCCCGGGCCTTGTAAAGAACCGAAATTTGATGAGCTTTGGAAACGAAGGAATAGCTGTGCACTTACAACAACTCCTGTTTATCTGCTTGGTACAGAAGATCTGTTTCTATTTCTAGTTTCACACGGGGCTCGTCATGGATGGTCACGACTACGCTGGTTACTGGATATTAATCAGCTAATAAAGCGAGATATAGATTGGAAAAAAGCGTATACGTTATTAAAGAAGAATCATCAACTTCATGTTGGGGGACAGGGATATATTTTAGCATCGGAGCTCTTTAATTCTGTGGCTTTAAATAAAATAGAACCATTGTTAACGAAACGTGCAAAACGATTGGCGCAAGAGGCAGTATTTTATCTGGAGAATATGGTGAATCTACATACGAATCCTGTCCCCGAAAAAATATCACGTTATCATAAACGGCATTTGTTTTCCTTAATGCCTATTCAGCAAAAGTTTCTTTTCATTTTAAGCTTTTTATATCCGTATCCAGAAGATGCTGAAACATTGCCATTACCGAAAAAACTTCACTTTCTATATTTTCCGTTACGGCCGATTTTATGGGCGATAAGGAAACGGAAGAAACATGCATTACCCTAGGGGGATACAGATGTGAAAAATGTTATTTATTTTTTGAAACAAATACATGCTTATGCTGGGAAAAAGCTTTACTTTAACCTTATCGGAATGATGCTGATGAGTTTGTTGGAAGGTGTTGGGATTCTATTGCTAATTCCAATGATTAGCATGAGTGGAATTGTCGAATTAGACGCAGGGGAAACACCGTTATTACGTATTTTTAGTATTTTTCAAGACATTCCGATTGGTTTGGGGTTGCCACTTATCCTAGGTATTTATGTTGCAATTGTTATTGGTCAAAACTTGCTGCAACGACAAATAGCTATTCGTAATGCAACCATTCAGCAAGGATTTTTAAGACATTTACGTGTCGAAACATATAGTGCTGTGCTTCATTCAAATTGGGATTTTTTTATAAAAAAGCGAAAGTCAGATCTTATCAATCTATTAAAATCGGAAATTGCTCGGTCTAGTTCTGGAACAAATTCACTACTGCTATTTATGACATCGCTCATTTTTACATGCGTACAAATTGGTCTAGCATTTTTCCTTTCCCCTAATATAACCATCTTCGTATTAGTATGTGGTTTAGTGTTGATCTTTTTTAATCGCAAATTCTTGAAAAGGTCATTGGCATTAGGCGGGAAAAATTATGAATTGGGAAAAAGTTATTTAGCAGGTATAATTGATCAAATAAATGGGATTAAGGAAATAAAAAGCAATACATTAGAAGAAACAAGAATGGATTGGTTTCATAATATCACAAAGAATATGCAGGATGAACAAGTGAATTACACGAAATTGAAAACAACATCTCAATTATATTATAAAGCTGCATCTGCTATCTTAATTGCAGCTTTCATATTTATCGCGGTGAATATGTTTAATGCCCAAGGTGGCCAACTAATGTTAGTCATTGTTATTTTTTCGAGACTGTGGCCGCGAGTTGCGGATATCCAAGCATCTATGGAAAAAATAGCCACAACATTACCATCTTTTCAAGCAGTAAAAGAATTGCAGCATGAATGTAAACAAGCAATCGAAATTGGGTGTGGGAAGAATCAACATGTTGAGCCTTTCTGTCTTATGAAGGAAATTGAATGCCGCAATGTCTCTTTTCGTTACAACCAAAATGAATCGGATTATGCGTTAACTGATATTAATGTAACAATACCAGCTAAGCAAATGACTGCGTTTGTCGGGAAATCTGGTGCTGGAAAGAGTACGTTAATCGATTTAATAATGGGTCTCAATCAACCTGAAAAAGGGAAAGTTTTGCTTGATGGGATCCCGTTGGCCAGTGAAAACTTATTATCATTGCGGAATGCGATAAGCTACGTTTCCCAAGACCCGTTTCTCTTTAATGAAAGTATTCGAGATAACTTAATGATGGTTCAACCGACTGCTAGTGATGAGCAATTATGGGAAGCATTGGCATTCTCATCGGCGGCAGCGTTTGTAGGTAACCTTCCCAATGGTTTAGACACACTGATTGGCGATCGCGGAATTAAGTTGTCTGGAGGGGAGCGGCAACGACTTGTATTAGCACGGGCTATTTTACGAAATCCATCTATCCTTGTATTGGATGAGGCAACAAGTGCTCTTGATACCGAAAATGAAGCAAAAATACAAGAGGCACTTGAGGGATTAAAAGGGAAGATGACTGTAATTGTTATTGCTCACCGTCTATCAACGATCCAAAATGCCGATCAAGTTATTGTTTTGGACCAGGGGGAGGTCATTCAAAAAGGGGGTTTTATGCAGCTTGCTAAGGAAAAAAGAAGCATGTTTAGCCACCTGTTAAGCAATCAAATGGAGGTAATTCGATAATTTTGTATGGTATCTGCATCACTTTATTTTCTTGGGGCGATCCGTAGTGAAAAAAATAGTTAAGATTTTGATCGGTATTCTAATTGTGCTTACTGTTCTGACTGTTTACGTAGTCTGGGATAATAATCGCATAACGATAGAAAAACAAGAAATAGTCATAGAGGATCTTCCAGAACAATTGGCAGGGTTTTCCGTAGTGCAAATTACTGATCTGCATGAAAAGGAATTTGGAGAAAATCAAAAAAGACTGATAGAGGCTATTAATTCGATTCAGTATGATGCACTTGTTTTTACCGGTGATATGCTGGATGGAAGCGAAAGTACAAACTATAAACCTTTCTATTCCATAGTGGAAGGCATAAATAATAAAGAAAATATGTTTTATGTACCTGGAAATGCTGATCCAGAGAGCTATCAGACAGATCCGGTTTTTGAAAAAAGTGAGTTCGTTAAAGGAATGGAAAAGCGGGGAGTAACGTTTTTAGAGTCTATCGATACCATTCAAGTAGATGGAGCAAACGTTCATTTTGTTAATTTTGAACTATCAATTATGGATGGGAAAACAGGCGTCAATACAGGGATACCAGCACCAAATTATGCAACAGATGAACAATTTCTTACCCATCAAAAACAATTGCTGAAGGAAATGACCACATTGGGTGATTTGCAGAATCCAAATGTTGTGATTGCGCTCGATCATTACCCTGTTGTTGATACTCGAATTGACCATATTATGAATATGTCTGATTTGGCATTGCGAGATTATGATCTGTTAATAGCAGGTCATTATCATGGAGGGCAAATCAGACTTCCTTTTTTTGGTGCGCTATTTGTTCCAGAAGCTTGGGATGAAAACAGTGGTCTTTTCCCACCGGGCGATCGAGTAAAGGGGTTGTGGGAATATGAGGGAGTGAAGCAATATGTTAGTACTGGCCTAGGGAGTAGTGATGCCATTTCCTTTTTAAAATTCCGCTTATTTAACCCGCCGCAAATCAATGTGTTGACACTAAAAGAAGGATGAAAGTTATGAGCGGATGGTGCATGTCGCAATGGGAACAATCCGATACCAGAGGATTGTTCCCAAAACATCAACCCGAAACCCAAAACATCAACCCGAAACCCAAAACATCAACCCGAAACCCAAAACATCAACCCGAAACCCAAAACATCAACCCGAAACCCAAAACATCAACCCGAAACCCAAAACATCAACCCGAAACCCAAAACCCGAAAAGCAAAACATCAACCCGAAAAGCAAAACATCAACCCGAAAAGCAAAACATCAACCCGAAAAGCAAAACATCAACCCGAAAAGCAAAACATCAACCCGAAAAGCAAAACATCAACCCGAAACCCAAAACATCAACCCGAAAAGCAAAACATCAACCCGAAAAGCAAAACATCAACCCGAAAAGCAAAACATCAGCCCGAAAAGCAAAACATCGGCGCGAGAAGCAAAACATCGGCGCGAGAAGCAGTCACCCTAGCCCCAATAAAAAAGCTCCCAAGACGATCAACTGTCTTGAGAGCAATTTTCCAAAAACTATTTACGAAAATCTTTCATGATATCTGTTGCTTTTTCAACTGCAAAACTGCTTCCACCTTTGTCCTCTGTATGCTCAATCATCATAGCAATTAGGATATCCTGTTCATCAGTTGGATAACCGACGAACCAGCCATTTTCTTGGCCAGATTTTTCATCGGCAGTTTTTTTCAGTTCAGCTGTTCCTGTTTTACCGGATATGGCAAAGTCGGCATTTCTCGCCCCTTTGGCTGTACCTTTTGGTGATTCAACAACTTTTCGTAAAGCATCTTGAATGACATCTGCCTGCTCACTTGTGATAAGGTCTTTTTGCCATACTTGACCGGTTTCCTTATCTGCAAGTAATACAGGTTTCAACATGTTTCCATCGTTTAGGAATGATGTATATGCCATGGCAAGGTGGAGTGGGCTGACTTGTATTTGTCCTTGGCCATAGCTTGAATCAGCTAATTGAACTTCATTATCAAATTTCCCGCTTGATGAAATAGTAGATTTTTCAAGTGGGTAGTCAAACGGTATAGCTTCACCAAAACCATATTGTTTCAGGCCTTTCGCATATGCCTCGGCACCCATGTCAACTGCTTTCATGGCAAAATAAATATTATCGGAGCGGATTAGTGCATCTGTAACGTCAACTGGCCCATTTGAGCTTGATACACGATGAACTTTATAGTCGCCCCAGCCTTCTCCATTACTCCAATCAAGTCCATTGATTTCAATTCCTTCACCAGGAACAATACTGCCATCGTTTAGGCCAACTGCTGCTGTAATTGGCTTCATCACAGATCCTGGGGCAAATGTTGCGGAAAAACGATTGATCAATGGTTGCTGCGGATCATCTTGCATTTTATTCCAGGTGGTTTGATTAACGCCGAAAAGTAACTCGTTTGGATCGAATGCTGGACTGCTGACAAGTGCTAATGTTTCGCCTGTTTTAGGGTCGACTGAAGCTGTTGTTCCAGCTTCTCCATCATAGGATGCATAAATTTTCTCCTGTAGATCAACATCAATGGTTGTTTGCACATTTTCACCGTCTTGAACTTCCTTTTCTGCTAGGATAATATCATCCTCACCTTCTTTGGAAACGGTGATGGTTACGCCTTGTTCTCCTTTTAATTTCGCTTCATAAAGTTGTTCCAGGCCACGTTTTCCGATCATGTCGTTTGTGCTATACTCACCAGGCTCTTGTTCTTCTAATTCCTCGGCCGTTATCTTTCCGATGTAGCCGACTAAATGTGCTGCTGCTTCACCGGAGGGATATACACGCCCTGTTACTTCGCGTCCCATAACTGGATCTAGTCCCCACAATTGACTTAGGACATCTTCTTTAGATTTCGGCACTTTTTTTAGTGGTACAAATAAGTCTGGTTCAACCCAGTCCGCATTTAAATCTTTATCCATTTCATCAACGGACATTCCTAATAAACCGGCAATTTTCTTTTTCATTGCATCGGAATTCTCGCCTAACTTTTCAGGAATAACCCCGATCTCATAAGCGATATCATTGATGGCTAATGGCATTTTGTTACGGTCCAATATTTCTCCACGCTTAGGTGCTACTGTGTCAATACCAATTTTCCCACCATTTTTAATCGCTGGAAAAATGAAACCTGGATTCCACTGGACATACCAATTTTCTTTATCATCTTCACCTTCTTTTACAAGTGTTGCTTTGTAGTCAAAAGAAATAGGACCAGCAATTGATTGCATCTTTACGGTTATTGGAAATGTTGCTTTTCCTTTATCCATTGCACTTTCCAATTTTTCTTCATTTAATTTCTTATAGGTTACCTTTAAATCTGAAATTCCAAGGTCCTTATAAATCTTTTTATATCGATCAACAAATTTTTCAGTTGGATATTTCTCGGCTGATTTGTTGGAAACCATGTCATACATTTCGCTGAATTTTTGATCATTCCAATGCTTCACATATGTATCGAAACGATCTTGTGGTGTTGCTTCATCATCCGAACATGCAGCGAGAATGAGGAATAACAATATGGTCAAAAGTGTAATTATTTTTTTCATGTGAAACCCCCTCAATCAAACAACTTCTACTTCTATCATAACATTTTCTTCGCCTACGAACATGGATAAAGAATGGAAAAGTCAGTCTAGAAATTTTTACATGACGACTTGTTATTATCACTTTGCATCCGTGTGACTCTGAATTTCTGTTGTGATGCGATTAAATTCCTCTTCGGACACCATATAATACCATTTATCAAGTCTTTTACCTGTTCCATTCATTTCAATTGTTTTCATATCCTTACGGGTTCCGCGGTAATCACGAAATAGTGCCTGCAGCTGATCCATGTTGAGGTTAGTTTTTACATTGTCTCCAAGAATTTCCAGAATGTCACCAATTTTGGTAATGCTGGAAAAACTGGCTGCTTCATTCATCGCCGCTGTAATAACACTGCGTTGTCGCTCATTACGTCCCAAATCACCACGGGGGTCGTCTTTACGCATTCGTATATATTTTAATGCTGCTTCACCGTTCAGATGAATATCGCCAGTAGAAAAAGTTGCGCCTCCTTGGGAAAAAGCTTGATTATTCATAACAGTTACCCCATCTAAAGCGTCAATTCCTTGTTTAAATCCTTCCATATTCACTTTTGTGTAATAATGAACTGGGACATCAAAAGCCTCTTCGACTGTCTTAATCGATAATCCCACATCGCCAAATGCATATGCATGATTTATTTTATCCATTCCATATCCAGGGATGTTAACGTAAGTGTCACGCGGTATACTAAGCATTAATAACGAATCGGTCTTCGGGTTTAGTGACAGAAGAATCATCGTGTCCGAACGTCCTTTGTCATTTTTTCGCTCATCTACTCCAAGTAGTAGAATATTAACGGATTTGGTCTTGCTGAAAATGGATTCTAATTCTCTCTGTCGATCCGGATCTTCATCACGAGAGAGTGGGTCATGCATAACGGCTACCGTATCTCCAACTTTGTCAAACAAATAAAAAAGATATCCACCAATTAGTACAATCAAAGCAATAAGTATGCCACCAACCCAAAACGGCCATTTTCTTTTTTTCTTCATTTTTTTCTTTTCTAGTCTTGATTCCATAAGTATTCTCCTCTTGGTCAAAAGTAATAATCCTGGTTAAATTATAACGAATTATCTGAAATCAGTCTATGTAGTTCATATGTATGCCTTCCTTTTGGTGAGTATTATTTACTATATGTTCATTATAAAACATTAATCGTTCTTTATAAAGCAAGATAAATCAAGAAATAGAAAGATATTTTGCGATAATTCACGAAAAGTAGATAATAATTACGGATTTTAGTTGTTTTTCAAGGTTCCAAAAGTTAGTAATTTGTCCTATACTTATGTTGTTAGTTCTTTATGAAGAACAAGTAATGCTATTTAACGTCCGCTGTTTTAACAACAAATACGTCATGCAATAGGCGGAACCGGATATAGATAAAGCGCGTAATAAAAGTTTTGTATTATTAGCATATGTCCCGTACTTTAGACATATAGTTAAAAAACGATTTGGTTAATCTAATTTCGATTCATGGGTAATTAGTTCTAATTCTTACAAAACTAGTATCATTATGACAAAACAAGACAACCAAAAAAACTGCCAATTGTAGTATAGTAGTCTTATATAACCTACCAGGGTGGAGTGATTAATAGGAAGGTACAGATGTTGGATTGAAACGTCTGATATTTGGGTTACGCACGGAAACTAAATGGGGGACGAGAAAATGATAAAAACAGGTAACAAGACTGGCCTTGATAAAGAGTGGGTTAACCTAATTAAAGAAGCGAAAACAATTGGCCTTACTGTTGATGAAGTTCGATTATTTTTAAAGGATAATCAAAAATAATAAATAGAGATTGTTCAGAAATTCCGGTAACATTGACACATCGATAGGGGGATCTTCAACTAAGTACCGACAATCCCGTGGAAGCCCGTTCTGGTACTCAAAGCTACACCACCTTGAACTTTCGACGCACAGGACGTGCTAGTGTCAGCGTTTCTGGCAGGACACCAGCGGATTTAGCCGACGCGGTCTTTTTATCCCTTTTTGAACACGCACAAATAGGAAATTTTTTTTAAGGAAATCGTGCTTTATATAGAACCAATATCTTTCTTGTGGTATAATCATCACAGAAAGAGGGTGTGTGGGCTTGATCGGTGAAAAAATAAAACAATTACGCCAGGATAAAAAGATGTCTATTTCCGAACTAGCAGAAAAAGCAGGTGTAGCCAAATCCTATTTAAGTTCAATTGAACGTAACCTTCAAACAAATCCATCCATCCAATTTGTTGAGAAGATTGGTGCGGTATTAGGTGTATCTGCAAATGATTTGATTCGTGATGATCAGGGTTTAGCAGAGGACCAACTAGATGATGAGTGGTTAAAAATTGTACAAGAAGCAATGGAATCTGGAGTATCCAAAGAACAGTTTAAAGAGTATCTCGAATTTAATAAGTGGAGAAATAAACACGGAGAATAGAGGTTTTTAATCATAACGTTACCTGAGGATGTTTTTTACACTCAGGGAAGATATGAATTTTCAAAGGTTCAAGTATAGAAAATTATTCAATATTAAAAACGATAATCGAAAAGAGTCCAGTTATCTTAATCACTTGGCTTCACAGTTGCATATGCTGGAGTAGATGAAATTTCACACTTTTCACTGTGGATGGTGCACCTCTACATGGTGGATGTCTTTCTAAAGGTTTGAAGGCGTTCGCATATCTGTTCAACTTAAATTAAATGAGACGATCAAAAACGAGTGGATGATAACGAATTGTATTAACAGTTAACAATCTGCAACAATTTTTGATAATAACTTATGCTGTTGTTTTGTCGCATGATTTGATTTATTGTTATAAACAGAATTAATATAAGAATAAAGTATCAAAAAAATATCGGCCTTACTATGATGACGTGGTAAATACCGAGACTTTCTAAAAGGCGGGAATATATTGTGGGAGAGCAAGAGCAATATAAAATGATGCTAAAAAAGATGATTGATCAAACCGAGAATTTCAAAATTCAATCATCCGAAGAGTTGATTCAGGCATTGGTTAAAGAACTAACAAGAAGTACTATCGTTTCGGAAAACAGTATCGTAAAATAAGAACAAAAACAACATTTTCGTCTAGATGAGAAAATGTTGTTTTTTAGGTTATCTTGTATAGACAACTATATATCTAGGTGATATAATTTCATATAGAAAACGTTAGTTATGTAAGCGTTTTAAAAACGAAAGGAGTGTTTAACTTGTTAGGTTATTTACAAAGGCTAGGAAAATCGTTAATGCTTCCAATTGCCATGTTACCAGCTGCGGCACTGCTTGTGCGGTTTGGTGCGGATGATTTATTGGATATACCATTTATCACCGCAGCTGGTAATGGAATAATAGAGAATTTAGGACTCATTTTTGCAATCGGTATTGCGATTGGATTTTCGCGAGATGGAAGCGGTGCAGCGGCATTGTCGGGTGCTGTTGGATACCTTGTTTTAGAAGGTGGCTATAAAGCGATAAATAGCGATCTTGATTTGGGCGTATTTGCCGGTATTATTGCCGGTATTGTCGCTGGACATTTATACAATAAGTTTCATGACATTCAGTTACCAGAGTTTTTGGCCTTTTTTGGCGGAAAGCGATTTGTTCCGATTGTCACATCAGTGTTGATGGTTATCATTTCCGGCGTGGTTGGATTCCTATGGGGACCAGTACAAAGCGGAATTGATGCATTAGGTAATTGGTTTATTAGTTCTGGTGCAGTTGGTGTCGGTGCTTACGGTTTCTTTAACCGTTTATTAATCCCAATTGGACTCCACCATGTGATTAATACATTTATTTGGTTTGACTTTGGATCATTTACAGATGCAGCTGGACAAGTTTGGCATGGGGAAATTAATCGTTTCCTAAACGGTGACCCATCTGCAGGATTCTTTATGGCTGGGTTCTTCCCAATCATGATGTTCGGCTTACCAGGTGCATGTCTTGCGATGTATGTGACAGCAAAAAAACATCGTAAAGCAGCAGTTGGTGGGTTTTTAGGTAGTATTGCTCTTACAGCGTTTTTAACTGGTATAACAGAACCAATTGAGTATTCTTTCATGTTCTTATCACCATTATTATATGCTGTACATGCTGTCTTAACCGGATTATCGATGATGATAGCTTTTTGGTTTGGCATAAAAGATGGCTTTGGTTTCTCAGCCGGTTTAATTGATTATTTAATTAACTTAGGTATAGCGACAAAACCATTCTTGCTCTTATTGCAAGGTATTGTTTTCGGTGCGATTTACTTCGTTGTCTTTGTCTTCCTCATTAAGAAGCTTGATTTGAAAACACCAGGTCGTGAGGATGAGGATGAAGACCATGTAGAAGAAAACGAACAAGTTGGTTTACCGAAGAAAGGCAAAGGTACAAAAGATTATGAAGGAAAAGCTTACTATTATTTAACTGCATTAGGCGGACCAGACAATATTGATACACTGGATTACTGTGCAACACGTTTGCGTTTACAAATTAATGATATGAGTAAAATTGATGAAAAGGCATTAAAATATCAAGGTGCTCATGGTGTAATGAAAATCAATAAGAAGAATTTGCAAGTTGTGGTTGGTACAACAGTAGAATTTCTAGCAACTGCGATGCGTAAGCGTATGGACAATAACAATATGCAACCTCCAGTTGAAGCTGATGGACCAGCAGAAGCGCATACGGAGGAAACAACTACAGCAAAACTATCTGGCGATGATTTTGTGATGCCTGTTAAAGGTACCATCATGCCAATCACTGAAGTTCCAGATCAAGTATTTTCACAAAAAATGATGGGAGACGGAATTGCAATCGACCCGGAAGATGGAACGTTCGTCTCACCTGTTGATGGTGAAATTTTAAATGTATTCCCAACGAAACATGCAGTAGGAATTCGCTCTGAACAAGGACATGAAATATTAGTTCATATTGGTTTGGATACTGTGAAACTTGAAGGAAAAGGCTTTGATGTTTATGTGAAAGAGGGAGACACGGTGAAAAAAGGTGATATTTTAGTAAAAGCAGATTTAGCTTACATTAAAGCAAATGCACCATCCGTTATTTCACCAATCGTGTTTACAAACATGGGAGAAAATGACACTATTAAAATTACCCAGCAAGGTATGATTAACGCTGGAATAAAAAATGTAATTGAAATAGAGTAATATAACAAAAGCTAGTGCCAACGAATACGGGCACTAGCTTTTTTGTATGGTTTCTCATTCCTTACCGTTTCATCTGTAATTTGAATTTATATTTATCAGCGCGGTAGGCGGATTTTACATATTCGAGCGGGGAATTCTTGTCATCATTCAAATAGGTTATCCGTTGCATAAGCAGGATTGGGTCGCCATTCTTTAAGTTTAAGTGTTCAATTTCGAAATCATTAGCAATAACTGACTCAATTATTTGATCTCCATGTTTAATGGTGAACTTTAGTTTTTCTTCGATGAATTGGTAAAATGATGATGCAAAATTACTTTCCTGTAAATCTCCAACGATCTTTTTAGGTGTGTAAATCGTTTCTAAAGCCATTGGTTCGTTGTTTGCGAGGCGTATTCGCTTCACCTCGTAAACGGGATCCTTTATTTCCAAATTCAGTAATGAAGCAACTTCCTCTGTTGCCTTTACTAATTGAAAGCTGATTAATTTATTAGCAGGGGTCAACCCACGCGAACGCATATCCTCACTAAAGCTTGTTAAGCCTTGTAAATCCTGTTCAAACTTTTTCTCAGCAATAAATGTACCTTTCCCTTTGCGACGATATAATAGTCCTTCAGCAGCAAGGTTATTAATTGCCTGTCTTACTGTCATTCTGCTAATATCATATTTTTCGGCATATTCCCGTTCAGAAGGTAACAATTCACCTGGGAGTAGTTGTTCTGTATGAATTAATCTTTTTATCTCTTCTTCTAATTGATAGTAGATTGGTAATGGAGAGTTTTTGTTGATCATATGAATCCCCTTCTAACGATTTTACTTGTAATTTTAGCAAATAAAAAAAGTCCTGTATACACCTCTATAAATGTATAGACAACTATATATATGTTATAATGGGGTTATTAGCTTGAAATTGGAGGATGGAACGAATATGGCTAACCAGAAGTCACTATACATTAAAAATGCGCGAATTTTTACTGAAACACAGGTGTTATCTAATGGATCATTATTGATAGAGAACGGTAAAATAAAGGAGATTTATTCAAATAATCAACAGCCTGCACAAATGGCTGAAGAAGTGGAAATAATCGATGCACTAAATCGAAATGTGATCCCAGGATTTATTGATGGGCATATTCACGGTGCAGATAGTGCTGATGTAATGGACGCTACAGAAGAGGCACTTGACACAATGGCGAAAGCATTGCCAAAGGAGGGGACAACAAGTTTCTTGGCGACTACCATTACTCAAGCTCCGGAAAACATTGATAATGCATTAATAAACGTCGCAAACTATCAAAGTAAATCTGGACAGGCAGATGTGATCGGGGTTCATCTGGAAGGTCCATTTATAGAAAAAAGTAAAGCGGGTGCACAGCCACTCGAATATATTATGGAACCAAACATTGAGCAGTTTCAAAAATGGCAGAAACTTTCTGGTGATAGGATAAAGACAATTACATTAGCACCTGAACATGATACGGATGGATCCTTTATTTCCTATTTGTATAAATCTGGTGTAAACGTTTCTGCTGGACATACCGGCACTGGCCTCGAGGGTATAAAAAAAGCAATTTCCCACGGAGTTAGACAAGTAACTCATTTGTGCAATGCCATGACAGGGATTCATCATCGTGATATTGGTGTCGTTGGAGCTACACTACAGTTGGAGGAATTACGAGCGGAATTAATTGCAGATGGTATTCATGTTTCACTAGAAATGTTGCAATTAATATATGATAATATGGGAAGTGAACGATTAATTTTAATTACAGATGCGATGCGGGCAAAATGTTTGCAGGCAGGAAACTATGAACTTGGTGGTCAGCCTGTAATTGTAACAGAAGATCGCGCTGTGTTAGAAGATGGAACATTAGCCGGTAGTATTTTAAAAATGCATCAAGGTGCTCAAAATATGTTGCAATTAAATGATGTAACAATGGAAAATGTGATTGAAATGACATCTGCAAACCCTGCCAAGCAATTAAATGTATTTGATCAAAAAGGTAGTATTACTGTGGGAAAAGACGCCGACATGTTAATTGTCGATGATGCATTATCGATTCAACAAACAATTTGCCGTGGAATAGTGGCATATAAGGGGGAATAACCATTGGAAATTATTAGAGTAAACAATTACCAGAAGATGAGTGAAAAAGCATGTGCCCTGTTAACGGATGTAATCAAAACGAAAAAGAATCCTGTTCTTGGTTTGGCAACAGGATCTACACCTGAAGGATTGTACCAACAGTTAATCGAACAGTACAGCAATGGGGAGCTATCATTTAAAAATACAACGACTTTTAATCTTGATGAATATGTTGGTCTGGAAAAAAACGATCCAAATAGCTATTATTATTACATGTATGAGAAACTGTTTAAACATATTGATATTCCAACTGATCAAGCAAATTTGCCAAGTGGGGTAGGTAACGATTTAGAAAAAGTATGTCAGGATTACGAGCAAAAAATAAGCCAAGCAGGCAATGTTGATATTCAAGTGTTAGGAATCGGGCTAAATGGTCATATCGGTTTTAATGAGCCAGGGACTCCATTCTCCAGCAGAACGCACATTGTTGATCTAGATGAATCAACTCGGGAAGCAAATGCACGCTTCTTTAATTCGATTAACGATGTGCCAACGAAAGCAATTACAATGGGGATTAACTCAATTATGAATAGCAAGCAAATTGTCCTGCTTGTATCTGGAGAGAAAAAGAAAGATGCTGTGGCTCGACTAGTAAATGGTGAGATTTCGGAAAGTTTTCCAGCATCGATTCTAAAACAACATGGGAATGTTGTTTTGATTGCTGATGAGGCTGCACTTGGAAATGTGTAATACACAACGATGATAAATGACTGTGCTATATTCCAATCTTGGAATATAGCACATGGATTATTCTCCGCTTTTTTCTACATCTATTTCAACATATTTCAAGTCTGTATCAGTAATTGTTGCTTGATCACTTGTTAATTCAACAATCCATTCCTTAAACGATTGTTCTTCACCCTTTTTCACATAAACAATTAGTTCTACCTTTTCCAAATAATGAATGGTTGATAAAAGATGCTGGGAATTGCGTATTTCATTCTCAAGCTTGCCTAACATGGTATAATCAATAGTAATAGAAATTCCTTGCATTAATTGACGTCTAACAATACCAGTTGTGTGAATGGCTTGTGATGTTGTGCTGCCATAAGCGCGGATTAAGCCCCCTGCACCAAGTTTAATACCGCCAAAGTAACGGGTAACAACAATGGTCGTATCTTTCAGGTTTTGCTTTTTTAAAACTTCTAATATTGGTACACCTGCCGTGCCACTTGGTTCGCCATCGTCATTAGCTTTTTGAATTTGATCATGTTCACCGATGAGATAAGCTGAACAATTGTGGGTGGCGTCATGATGTTTTTTCTTAATCGTTTGGATAAAGTCAAGTGCCGCTTCTTCGGTTTCCGTACGTTTCACATGGCCAATAAAGCGCGATTTTTGAATGATAATCTGGTCTGATCCTTCGTTTTTTACGGTATAATAGTTAGATAACATGTTACAATTAACCTCCTAGGCAAATAACGGTATAAGTCTGTAGGAATGATGGAATACAAAAAGGGATAAACTTTCCAAAAAGACCCTATTAAAAAAAGAATAACTTGCGAATTATTATAGCATAGGTTGGTGGTTAGAACGATGGTACGTAAAACTTCAGAAAAAGCGCTAGATACTGTAATAGACGAAATGATCGATGTTGTTGAAAATAGCAAGGATGAAATTTTTAATATAAGTGAAGCGGCCCGTAGTGATTATGAAGCACTACAAAAGGAACTAACGGAAACCAAGGAAAAAGTACTAAAACATATCGGTGATGGAGATAAGCTTCAACAAAAGGTGCGATTTTCTAGACAGCGTTTATCTGAAGTTAGTAAATATTTCGATCGGTATTCAGAAGATGAAATACGAGAAGTTTATGAACGCACCCATAAAATGCAAACCGAATTGGCGATGCTGCGTCAGGAAGAAAAGTTACTACGAGAAAAGCGTGATGATCTACAAAGAAGATTAATTTCCTTGGACCAGACAATTGAGCGTGCTGAAGGGCTCGCAGGAAAAATAACCGTCATCCTCACCTATCTAAATGATGATTTTAAACAAGTTAATGAAATGATTGAAGAAGCAAAAGAGAAACAAGAATTTGGCCTAAAAATTATCGAAGCGCAGGAAGAAGAACGCAGAAAGATATCAAGGGAAATTCACGATGGGCCCGCGCAAATGTTAGCAAATATATTATTGCGATCAGAATTAGTTGATCGGACTTTTCGTGAAGGAACCGTTGAAAATGCCTTAAAGGAAATTAAAAGTGTGCGTGAAATGATTCGCTCATCATTGTATGAAGTACGCAGAATCATTTATGATCTCCGCCCGATGGCATTGGATGATTTAGGCCTTGTACCAACTCTGAAAAAATATCTATCAACAATTGAAGACTATCATTCTACTAAAATAGAATTTATATCCATGGGTAGTGAAAAACGATTAAATCAAAAGTATGAAATTGCTATTTTTCGCTTAGTACAAGAAGCTGTTCAAAACGCCACAAAACATGCTGAAGCAACATTAATAAAAGTAAAGGTTGAAATGAATAAAAAACATGTGATTGTCGTCATAAAAGATAATGGTAAAGGTTTTGATACGTCTATGAAACGAGACAAATCATTTGGTTTGATCGGCATGCGTGAACGAGTAGAAATGCTAGAAGGTACGTTGACGATTGATTCGGTCATTGGCAACGGGACAACTATATTGATAAGTGTTCCATACACGATAGAGTGACAAATAGACTATACAATCAGCCCGAAAATTCGTGACGAAAGACATATATAAAGTCACTATCCATATACCGATATAAAGAGAAGCGATAACTTTACACTTAAATATGTAATAGGGTAATAGATAAACTTGGAATTAGATGATGTAGGAGGAACAAAAGCTATGAATAAAACCAAACTAACAAAGATTGTGTTAATCGACGACCATAAGCTATTTCGCGAGGGTGTCAAACGTATTTTGGAATTTGAACCATCATTTGATGTTGTTGCAGAAGGTGATGATGGGATTGTTGCTGAGGAAATTGTGAAAGAGCATCACCCTGATGTTGTTTTAATGGACATTAATATGCCGAATATGAATGGTGTACAGGCTACTTCAGATTTGGTTAAAAATTTTCCAAACACACATGTGATTATTTTATCTATTCATGATGATGAAAGTTATGTCACACATGCATTAAAAACTGGTGCACAGGGCTATTTATTAAAAGAAATGGATTCAGACGCATTGATTGAGGCAATTAAGGTCGTTAGTGATGGTGGATCTTATTTGCATCCTAAAGTAACACACAATTTGGTTCAAGAATATCGTCGTTTGGCACAGGACAATGTGCTCGGTTTCTCAGAATATGGTGTGGAATATCGTAAACCACTTCATTTACTTACCAAACGTGAATGTGAAGTACTACAATTACTTGCAGAAGGTAAGAGTAACCGTGCTGTTTCTGAATCCTTGTATATCAGTGAAAAGACGGTGAAAAACCACGTAAGTAATATTTTACAAAAGATGAATGTAAACGATCGTACCCAAGCCGTTGTTTCTGCTATCCGCAAGGGATGGGTAGAAGTTATATAGCGTATTTGTGAGCCATGTCTAGCTTCGACGCCCAGTGCCTACGCTTTTGTTATTTCCATAGCTTTGTTACAACTGTACCCTGCTGCCATATGGTAGCAGGGTATTTTTTTCTGACGTGCATGCTTGACGATAGCTATAATATTGTGTTATTTAATTGATGCAATTTCTATTTGCATCATGTAAAATAATAATTAATCATGTAGGCTGGATTAATTTATTTTGTATTTCGGAAAAACTTGCAGAGGAGAAGGTTCGTAAATGAAGATTGCTGTAATGACAGATAGCACGGCATATATACCTGTTGAAACAAGAGAAAAACTTGGTATTCATATGGTCCCGCTTAGTGTTGTATTCGGTGATACATCCTATCAGGAAGAAGTCGACATAACGACAGAAGAATTTTATCAAAAAGTAAGACAAGCAGAGGAATTACCAAAAACCTCGCAACCATCAATTGGATACATTACATCTAAATTGAACGAGCTTGCTGCTGATTATGATGCCGTTATTTCTATTCATTTATCAAGTGGTATTAGTGGTACACTTCAAGCAGTCGCTAGTGCTGGAGAAATGGTTGATGGAATAAAAGTTTACCCTTATGATTCAGAGTTAAGTTGTATGGCACAAGGATTTTATGTATTAGAAGCAGTCGAGATGGTTAAGGCTGGTCACACACCAGAAGCCATCATTGATCGGTTTAATGAAATGAAGCAAAGCATGCGCGCCTATTTTATGGTAGATGACTTAAAGAATTTACAGCGCGGCGGCCGCCTAAATAGTGCACAAGCTATTGTTGGAAGTTTGTTGCAAGTGAAGCCGATTCTTCATTTTGTTGATAAAGTAATTGTTCCATTTGAAAAAATTCGTACACGCAAAAAAGCATTAAATCGAATTATTGGATTGGTAGAAGACGATATCAACAAGGGGAAAGATCTCAGGGTAGTTGTTATCCATGCGAATTGTGAGCATGCGGCGATTGAATTACAGAAAGAAATCGATGAGAAATCGCCAACCCTAGATAGTTCGATAAGCTATTTTGGACCAGTAATCGGTACACATTTAGGTGAAGGAGCATTAGGTGTTGCTTGGTATGCGAAATAGAGAATATGAATAGAACTGCCAGCCATGGCCTCGGCTGGTAGTAATGTTTTCCCCATTATACCCTCAGGAGTGTGATTCAATTGAATAGTACAGAAGCGCTTCAAGATTACTCGAAACATTTTTCCGGGAAACTATTATTACGAAGCGAAATACCGCTGGAAGATGAAGCCTTTCAACAACTTGTTATTACAGGACATTTTACTCCATTTTCTTCAATTACCAAAACATTTTATCAACAACAATGCAATCGCTGTGGAAACAAACAAGCTTCATTATTTGCTAAGATTCCCTGTCAGTCTTGTCATAAAGTCCATCTGTATTGTCGGAAATGCATTGAGATGGGCCGTGTGATGGAATGTGAGTACCTTTATCAATGGACAGGACCACATCCGGATTGGTCGACACACAAAGACCCTTGTTTTTGGGACGGAGAGCTTACTGATCATCAACAATCTGCGGCAGATCGAATTGTGACGGCGATTGGAAATAAGGAGTCGGAATTACTTGTTTGGGCCGTTTGTGGAGCAGGTAAAACCGAAATGCTTTTTCAGGGAATTACGAAATCACTTCAACTAGGTCAGCGTATTTGTTTAGCAACCCCAAGGGCAGATGTTGTCCGTGAACTCCTTCCTCGTATTAAGCAAGCCTTCCCGCACGTGTCAATCCAGGGGTTGTATGGCGGGAGTGAAGAAAAAGTTGCCAATGCACAGTTTATCCTTGCCACAACCCATCAGTTACTTCGGTTTAAGCATGCTTTTGATGTTCTGATTATAGATGAGATTGATGCTTTTCCATTTCATGCTGATGCATCACTTCCTTTTGCAGCCAGTCGAGCAAAAAGAACAAAAGGTACGATGATTTATTTAACGGCAACACCACGAAAAATCCAGCGAATGCAAATCGAACGTAAAAAACTTCCACATGTTTTTGTACCAATCCGATTTCATGGTCATCCATTACCTATCCCTACACTGAAAATGTGTCTTAACCTGAAAAAGAATTTAGCCAACACTACCCCGCCTAAGACGTTCCTAAAATGGATGAAAAATCGAATCAATCCAAAACGTCAATTATTAGTATTTGTCCCAACGATAAAATTAGCTGAAAGATTAAAAACTGACCTAACGAGACGATTACTTGCGACGAAAGTGCTGAAAAAGGCTACAGATATTACTTTTGTCCACGCATCAGATCCAGACCGTGAGAAGAAAGTGCAGTTATTTAGAGAAAAACAAATTTTTGTACTTGTAACAACAACCATTTTAGAGCGAGGGGTTACGTTTCCTTCCGTTGATGTTGTTGTTTTTGATGCTGGACATGTCGTGTTCGACGAGGCAGCATTAGTTCAAATTGCAGGACGTGCTGGTAGAAGTCCTGATGATCCTACAGGTGAAATACTGTTTTTACATGATGGAAAAACAGAAGCGATGGTACAAGCGGTAAGATCAATTCGTAACATGAACAAGCGGGGAGGTTTTCGTTAAGATGCATTGTTTATGGTGTGATCAGCAACTGATCCCAGAAATGAGCTGGAGAACGATTCTTTTTTTGTCCAAGCAAACGTATCTTTGTGAGACTTGTGAGTGTAAACTTGAGTTGCTTGAGGGGGAGCGATGCAATAAGTGTAGCAGGATTAGTGAGAAGCCTGTCTGTTCCGATTGTTTGCGTTGGGAACAATATAAATTAGGTTACGACCCTTTGGTTAATAATTATTCTGTTTTTGTTTATAATGAAGCGATTCAGGAAGTCATCACAAGATGGAAATATCGTGGTGACTATTGTTTAGGCGATATTTTTAAGGTGAATTTTTATCAAGCCTTTAAACAGCATTTTAATTTTTTGCCTAAGGAAACAGTGACGGTCCCAATACCATTAAGCGCGGAAAGGTTGAAGGATCGCGGCTTTAATCAAGCAAAGATGTTAGCCGACTTTTTACCTCTTCCATGTCAAGAAATCATTACACGCATTGATGGAGAAAAACAATCGAAGAAGACGAGGAAAGAGCGGATATTTTCAAAAAATCCATTTACACTCACCAAAAACATTAACAAACCAATCATTTTGGTCGATGATATATATACAACAGGTACAACTTTGAGGCATGCAGCTGAACTGTTAAAAGAGGGAGGCTGTCCTAACATTTATGCGTACACATTGATTCGTGGATAGCGGATTTAAAGTGGCTATATGTTATAATAGAGTAAAAAAACTTGGGGGATTCATGATGGCTGAATTAGCAAATTGCTCACGTTGTGGTGCAGTTTTCGTTAAAAATATTCGTGACATATGTCAAGAGTGTTACAAAGAGGAAGAAAAAGCATTTAATGTGGTATATAGTTTTTTACGTAAAAGAGAAAATAGGGAAGCAACATTGACGGAAATTGTTGATGCAACAGGGATTGAAGAGAAATTAATAATCAAATTTATTAAGGAAAAGCGATTACGAACATCCCAATTTCCAAAACTTGCCTACCCGTGTGAACGATGCGGAAAAAATATTGTGACAGGCAAATTGTGTGAGTCCTGTTCACAGGAAATTTTGCAAGACTTGGAAGAGCAGGAAAAACTGGAACAACGGCAATTGGCCAGAGAAGAAGCAGAAGCGAAGAAAAATATTTATTACAGCATAGACAGTCGAAATAAAAATCAATAAAACATACCTTTACTTTTACGAAAATATGCCGATAATAAAGACAGGAAATGATGGCAATGGACGGAACATGTAACGAAAGGTAGGGTGGTTTTTAAAAATGAAAATCCACGGTCCGAATCAAACGAATTTTAATCCGTACAAAAATCATATACAAAAGCAACAAGAATATAAAAAGGACTCCAATAAATTGGATCAATTGGAAATCTCAAATCAAGCAAAAAAACTTCAGGAAAATAGTCAACCAAGTGCTGAACGTTCCAAGTATGTTCAAGACATAAAGAAGGCAGTTGAATCTGGCGAATACCAGGTGAATCCTGAAAAAGCTGCCCAAAAAATGATTGCATTTTGGTCGAAGCACCGATAAGGAGGACGTCACTTTGTCCGTTCAACAAATTATAGAAACGCTTGATAAATTAACGAAACTTCATCAATCACTCCTAGCAATTTCTCAGGAGAAGACGGATGTTATTAAACAAGGTTCCATTGACGAATTGCAGCCGTTGCTGATTAAAGAGCGTCAGCATGTACAAGCATTGGAACAACTTGAAAAAGTTCGTCAACAGCTAGTCGAAAGTTGGTTTAAAGATAACCAATTAGCTGATGAAACGGTAACAATAACGAACATGCTTGAACACATTGAAGATCAGGACATCAGTGCACGGTTAGTTCAAACAACAACCGTTTTAACGGAAACAATGACAAGTTTAAAAAGGCAAGAACAACTAAATCATGCATTAATTCAACAGTCAATGAAGTTCGTTGAATTATCTTTAGATATGATGAGTCCATCATTGAAGAATTTGAATTACGGCAAAGATCAAAGCCAAAATACAGAAGCGGCTAAACGATCGGTATTTGACTCAAAGGCATAAATGTTTTTGGGAAGAGGAAGAGAGAGGAGAAACCTGTAAATGAGTACGTTCCATGGTTTAGAAATGGCCAAACAGGCACTATTTGCACAACAATCAGCATTATACACAACTGGTCATAATATCTCGAATGCAAACACGGAAGGCTATTCAAGACAACGTGTGAATTTTGAAACATTGACACCATACCCAAGTGCATCAAGAAATCGTCCGCAAATTGCTGGTCAATTAGGTACTGGTGTGGAAGCGGGAACAGTACAACGAATCCGCAATCAGTATTTAGATTACCAATTTCGCTCGGAAAATAGTAAAGCAGGCTATTGGGATACAAAAGCAGATGCACTTAGCCGAATGGAAGAACTAATGAACGAGCCATCTGAGAGTGGCCTATCAAAAACAATGGATCAGTTTTGGCAATCATTGCAAGACCTTTCTGTGAATCCGGAGAACTCTGGTGCACGATCAGTAGTTGCTCAACGGGGACTTGCAGTGGCAGAAACATTTAACTATTTATCTGATTCACTGAATTCAATCCGGTCCGATCTAAAAAATCAAATTGATGTAACGGTTAAGGATGCAAACTCGTTAATCAAGCAAGTAGACGGACTTAATAAGCAAATTAAAAATATTGAAACTAATGGCTATTTACCAAATGACTTATATGATGAGCGTGATCGCTTGATCGATGAATTGTCAGGGATCGTTAATATTAAAGTAAGCTATGAAAAGAGTAGTGATAGTTCATTAGATATTGCTGATGGATTGGCGACGATTGAAGTGGTAGATAATGAGGGGAAATCGTTTGATGATCCAATTAAATTAGTGAATGGAGATCCTGATGCGACAGGAGAAACATATCAACAATTTTTAGTAGAATTTGGTGATGATAATCAAAATTTTGATGTTATGAAGAATATAAGAATTGGCGAACAAATTGATGATCAGCCTTTTGTTTCAAAGCACGTTCTTTCACTATCGGCCTTTCCATCGAATGGGTCGCTGAAAGGTTTTATAGAGTCCTATGGATTTGATGCTAAGGATGCAAGTGGCAATTCAATTACAAAAGGCGAATATACTGACATGCTTTCCGACCTGGATAAAATGGCCGAACAATTTGCATCCGCATTTAATGCCCAACATAAAAATGGGTATGACCTAAATGGTAATACAGGAGGAGATGTAGAATCTTTCTTTGAAGATTATTCTGGAACAGGTGCTGCCGGGTCGATTACTGTAAATCAAGATATCTTGGATAATCCTGATTTGATTGCAGCAGGTGCGGAAGACTTCTCTGGCGATGGTGATAACGCCTTAGCATTAGCCGATATTTTTGACGATGCCGAAGCGGTCGATCTAGGGGACAACACATCTGTAAATAGTTTTTACGAATCACTCATCGGTGACTTAGGTGTTCGGGCACAGGAGGCAAACCGTATGACGAATAATACGGGTATTCTCCGTTCCCAAGTGGAAAACCAGCGAATGTCGGTGACCTCGGTATCGCTTGATGAAGAAATGTCCAATATGATCAAATTCCAACATGCATATAGTGCGGCAGCAAGAAGCATGACAGCAGTTGATGAGATGATTGATCGGATTATTAATAATATGGGCTTAGTAGGAAGGTAGGTAATTTAATATGCGGATAACACAAGGTATGCTATCAAACAATATGCTGAATAATTTAACGAAAAGCTATGATAGTTTGAATACATATTTTAATCAGCTTAACACCGGTAAAAAGATTACCAAACCATCAGATGATCCAGTAATTGCGATGAAAGGCATTAATTATCGTTCACAAGTGACGGAAGTTGAACAATATTTACGCAATACGAATGAAGTTCACACGTGGATGGACAATTCCGATGCCGCTCTTGATAAAGCAACAAAAGCATTACAAAGAATGCGTGAGCTAGGGGTTAAGGCTAGTAATGATACGTATGATGAAAAACAACGTGAAAATATTAAAGAAGAAGTTGAACAGCTGAAAGAGCATCTTATTGATATTGCAAACACGAATGTGAACGGGAAGTATATTTTTAATGGGACAAATACAAATACAGCGCCTTTTGATGAAGACGGGGAAATTATCGGAGGCCAAAATACAGATCCCGTCATGATTGAAGTTGCCAAAGGGACAAAACTGCAGGCAAATGTTGATGTGGGCAGTGTTTTTGCAGGTGATTCTAATACTGCAGGTGATATATTTGATGATATTGACACATTCATTAATGCACTTGAGGATGACGACCAGGCTGCTATCGAACAAAGCCTTGGCACCATCGATGAAAACATTGATAATGTCATCAATTCTCGAGCCGATTTAGGCGCACGTATGAATCGATTAGATTTAGTAGAAAACCGTTTGGGTGATCAAGAAATTTCGGCAAAACGCATGATGTCGGAAAACGAGGATATCGATTATGAAAAAGTTATCACCCAATTAATTACGCAACAAAGCGTTCATCGTGCAGCACTATCAACTGGGTCCAAAATTATTCAGCCGTCATTAGTAGATTTTCTCCGCTAATCAATTCAGCCCTGATCACGCCTAGATACAGTGTTCAGGGCTTTTACTTACAAAAAATTATTCGAAATGCAGCTTTTAATTAGGTTAGGAGGCAGGTACATGCAGTTACCACAAATACGACTTCAATCCCAAATGGCAAAAATACAGATTCAGCAAACTCCGGCAAGACAGGAGATTCGGCAACCTAAAGCAGACCTATCGATTGAGCAGCCCAAAGCAGACTTAACGATGAAAACGAAACCTGCTAAGCTTAACATCGACCAGACACAGGCCTGGGAAGACATGAATCGCATGCATGTTTCAAAACTGATTAAAAAGTTTGCGAATGAGGGCCAACAGGCTTTGCTTGAGGGAATTGGGAGACGCGCTGAACAAGGTGCACAATTGATGAAAATTGAAAATAAAGGGAACCCGATTCCACAGCAGGCAATTGCCAATGCATTTGATGGGATGAAAACGCTTGGTATAAAATTTATTCCTTCCCAGTTTTCGGTTCACTTGGATTATCAGCCTGCAGAAGTGGATATTGATGTAAAACCGAATAAGCCGATTATTGATGCTAAGATAAATAAACCGACCCACCAATATGAACGTGGATCAGTGAATATTAACATGAAACAGTATCAAAACTTAGATATTGATTTTGTGCATCTATTTCCAGAGTCGTAGGGAGTTTATAAAAAAGGATGGTTTTATCGATGAAATTAAATACAAAATACCTTGGACAAATAAACGTCGAGGACAGTAGAAGAATCACCTTTCGAATGGGGTTACCTGGGTTCGATGAGCAAACAGAATTTGTTTTATTAGATTTTCCTGGAAACCCAGTTTTTCAGTTTTTACAATCTGTGACAACTGAAAGTCTCGCTTTTATCGTCACAAATCCGTACCACTTTTATCAAGAATACGCATTTGATTTAGATGATACAATCCTGGAAAATTTGCACATTGATACGGAACAAGATGTCGCTGTTCTATCGATTGTCACCTTGAAAAATCCATTTAACACGAGCACATTAAATTTAAAGGCACCTGTAATTATTAACCCAACAAAGCAACTTGGGAAACAATATATTATAACGACAGATGAGTACCCATCAAAAGCACCAATTTTCCCATCTGAATCCTTTAAGCGAAAGGAGAATCATCATGCTCGTATTAACCAGGAAACGAAATGAAGCTATTCAAATTGGGGATGACATTGAAATTAATGTGTTGGAAATTGATGGTGACCAAATTAAGTTAGGGATTGCCGCTCCAAAGTCTGTGGAAATCCATCGGAAAGAAGTCTATTTAGATATTCAAAAACAAAATGGTGAAGCAGCTAATGTACCGTTTGATTTGCTGCATCTGTTAACGGATGAAGACAATACATAATATTTCATAAATAGTTGTGAACTTACACTTAAACATTTCTCTTTTATAGCCGATATAAAAAGAAAATGAGGAGTTGCATGGGCAATGAGGTTAGAAAATGTACAGAACGGATCCCACCCCTTGCATTATAGAAATAACAACGAGCAAATGACAACTGCAAAGGATCGATCTATTAGTGAATTAATGGAATCTGCACAGGAGCAGGGAAATACCTTGCATAATAGCAAAGAAAAAACAAATGAGGAAGACGTAAAAAGCGTTCTTTCAAAGTTAAACGATTTTATGGAACCACTTCGAACGAATTTAAAGTTTGAATACCATGAAAAACTGGACGAGTATTATGTCACGATTGTAAATCCAAAAACAGACGAAGTAATTAAAGAAATCCCACCGAAAAAAATGCTGGATATGTATGCGGCAATGGCTGAATTTATGGGATTGTTAGTGGACGAGAAGATTTAATAAGGGGTGTTGCAAATGGCAGCAAACAAACAATATCAAGCCTACCAAAATAATTCGGTTAACACGGCATCTAGTGGTGAGTTAACCTTAATGCTTTATAACGGTTGTATCAAATTCATCAAACAAGCGATGAAAGATATGGACGGAAAAAATTATGAATCTAAAAATACGAACATACAGAAGGCGCAAAATATTATTCAGGAATTAATGATAACACTAGATCCAAAAGTTGAAATTTCCAATCAGCTTCTACCATTATATGAGTACATGCAGTTTCAACTTAAAGAGGGAAATATAAAGAATAATGTGGCACTGCTTGAAGAAGTTCTCGGTTTTGTAACTGAATTTCGAGACACTTGGAAAGAAGTCATTTTGAAAACCCGTCAAAAACAATTTACGCAAGGGGCAAGTGTTTGATGAATCGCCTGAAGCCACTATTTCAAGTTACGTTAGAGTTGGAGGAAATACTTAGTCGAGATATCTCGGCTAAGAATCGTGAAGCAATTATTGTTGATGTCAATCGGTTAATAGAAAAAAGAGGGGATCTTCTACAAGAACTTACACCTCCATTCACAGATGAAGAAAATCAAATCGGCGAAAAGCTTGTTACGATGAACAACACCATACAGGAAAATATGACTTCTCTTTTTGCTGATTTAAAACAGGAAATGAAACAAGTTAAAAAACAAAAAAGGTCAAATAAGACATACACAAATCCATATAAAAATGTCCAAACGATTGACGGAATGTTTATGGATAAAAAAGAGTAGGAAACTTCTTTTCAAAAAAGAGGTTTTCTACTTTTTTTATGAAACAAAACATGTTATTTGTCCCCCTTTCACAGAAGGATGTTTTCTAAAAGCTCGTTGTTTTATACACAACAGCAGGAAGTGCTTTTCTTCCGTGGAAGCTGAAGCGTTGCCCCCGGAAAGCGAAGTTATTTCCGTAGCGATAATTAGTGCACATTTTTGTATCAACTACAAAATTTAAAAAGCAACAAACAATACGAAAAGAGCCTTGTAGAAAGCCTTCCTAAACTTTTCGACAAAAATCTTCAACTTTTTTTAATTATTTATTGGTTTAAGCAGGAATTGGACGGGGTATTGTTGAATAGTAAATACATAAGGATGAAAGGAGGACACTTTTATGAAATATAACATTCGTGGTGAGAATATTGAGGTGACTGGAGCCATACGTGATTATGTGCAAAAGAAAATTAGTAAGCTGGAAAAATACTTTGATACACCGCCAACCTCAGATGTACATGTGAATTTAAGTGTCTATAATGATGAGCAGAAAATTGAGGTTACTATACCGATGACCAATTTATTACTTCGTGCAGAGGTACAGCACATTGACTTATACGCTGCCATCGACCTTGTAGTAGACAAACTAGAAAGACAAATACGAAAATATAAAACAAAAGTTAATCGTAAATTTCGGCAAAATGGTTCTCCTAAACATGTATTTGCCGAACTTGAAAAGGAATCGGCTGCAGTTCAATTAGAAGAAGCAGATGATGAAGTAGATATTGTAAGAACGAAACGATTTAATTTAAAACCAATGGATTCAGAAGAAGCTGTATTGCAAATGGATATGTTAGGACACGCATTTTACGTTTTTACAAATGCTGTGTCAGGTGATACAAATGTTGTTTATCGTCGCAAAGACGGGAGATACGGATTGATCGAACCAAATAGTTAATTGATATAAATGAGAGAGCTGGCGCACATGTCAGCTCTCTTTTTTACCTAATTATCGTGGATTATAATAGTCTTGTCTAAATTTGTCGAAGAGATTACCAAATTTGGATTTTGGATCAATCGTTTTACCATATTTTCGGTAAATAGGCAAAATTCACTGTCGGATTCTGGCGTTTTGCTTGAAAAACATGTCGAATTGAAACCCAAAATCGAAAAATGGCAATTGGTCTAAAATATCGTATCCATGGTATAAATAAGATGCAAGAGAGAAAGGAGGATTTACATATGAATGAACAGGATTATATCGCGTTTGATGCGCTCGTGATAAAGGTGCAACAACATGAGGAAACGATAACACAATTAATGGAAATAGTTGCTGCAACGAACCGGAAATTAACTGAACTATCGCGAAACCAACATAATACAGATAAAAACTATTCGCTCTCATGAATGGATCTCCCCGAATTGCAACCCCGGGCTTTTCGCCTAGTTTCCGCAGACTTTCCTCAACGTAAAGAGCAGTTCCGCCCGGGATTGCTCTTTACATTTTTTCAAAAGGCTTAAAGAGCACTCCTTTGCTACACATTGGTCAAATCACAAGCAGTTGTCATACTTGTTTAGATAGTGTTATTATTAAGTGTGGATTATAATTTTTTGTATGTAGTGATTTTTAACTTGAGGAGCGTTTTATATGCCTGGATTATTGAAAAAGATTTTTGGTGATGGAAACCAAAAACAACTCAATCGATATCAAAAAATAGTAGACAAGATAGATGCATTAGAACCGGAATATGAAAAATTAACAGATGAAGCGTTAAAAGGAAAAACTGAAGCATTTAAAGAACGTTATCAAAATGGTGAAAGTCTTGATGATATGATGATTGAAGCCTACGCAACAGTCCGAGAGGCTTCTAAGCGAGTACTTGGAATGCGTCCATTTCCAGTCCAGTTAATGGGTGCTATTGCCCTTCATGAAGGAAATATTGCCGAAATGAAAACAGGGGAAGGAAAAACACTTGCTTCCACTTTACCTGCCTATTTAAATGCCCTTTCAGGAAAGGGTGTCCATATTATCACAGTAAACGAATATTTAGCTAGTCGTGATGCAGAAGAAATGGGAGAATTATATGGTTTTCTCGGTTTAACGGTTGGTTTAAATGGTAATGGATTATCGAAAGAAGAGAAACGGGATGCGTACTATCGTGATATTACGTATGGTACAAATAATGAGTACGGTTTTGACTATTTACGGGACAATATGGTTCTTTATAAAGAGCAAATGGTCCAGCGTCCACTTAATTTTGCCATCATTGATGAAGTAGACTCTATTTTAATTGATGAAGCTAGAACACCATTAATTATTTCCGGGTCAGCACAAAAATCTGCAGCCATGTATCAGCAAGCAGACTCGTTTGTAAGCATGCTAAAACATGAAACAGATTATACGTATGATGAAAAAACGAAAGGTGTACAATTAACAGAAGAAGGAATCAATAAGGCAGAGCGTTATTTCTCGATTGAAAATCTATTTGATTTAAATCATGTTACGTTGACACATCATATTAACCAAGCATTGAAAGCTCATGCTTCCATGCATCGTGATACAGACTATGTTGTGCAGGAAGGCGAAGTTGTTATTGTTGACCAGTTTACCGGGAGATTGATGAAAGGACGACGCTATAGTGACGGGCTCCATCAAGCGATTGAAGCAAAAGAAGGCTTGCAAATTCAAAATGAGAGCATGACACTTGCATCGATTACTTTCCAAAACTTTTTCCGTATGTATCAAAAGCTTTCTGGTATGACTGGTACGGCAAAAACGGAAGAAGAAGAATTTCGTAATATTTACAACATGGATGTTATCGCGATCCCAACAAACAAACCAATAATTCGCGATGACCGTGCAGACATGATTTATAAATCAATGGAAGGCAAGTTTCGTGCTGTAGCTGACAATATTAAAGAGCGTTATGAGATAGGACAACCAGTATTAGTTGGTACGGTTGCGGTTGAGACGTCTGAACTGATTTCGAAAATGTTGAAAAAAATGGGTGTGAAGCATAATGTTTTGAATGCTAAAAATCACTACAGAGAAGCAGAGATTATCGAAAATGCTGGACAAAAAGGTGCCGTAACAATTGCAACAAATATGGCTGGACGTGGTACCGACATTAAACTTGGAGAAGGTGTCATTGATCTAGGCGGACTTGCGGTAATCGGAACAGAACGACATGAATCGCGTCGGATTGATAACCAGTTGCGTGGACGGTCAGGACGTCAAGGTGATCCAGGGTTATCCCAATTTTATTTATCCATGGAAGATGAATTAATGCGTCGATTTGGCTCTGATAACCTGCGCTCAATGATGGAAAAATTAGGTATGGATGATACACAGCCAATCGAGAGTAAGATGGTTTCAAGAGCTGTAGAATCGGCACAAAAACGTGTTGAAGGAAATAACTTTGATGCACGTAAAACAGTATTGTCTTATGATGATGTCTTACGTCAACAACGTGAAATTATTTATAAACAACGGTTTGATGTAATTGATTCAGAAAACCTGCGCGAAATTATTGAAGGGATGATTAAGTCAACTGTAGAGCGGATTGTACAGTCTCATACAGCCGATGATCTTGATGATAATTGGGAATTAAACGCAATTGTGGAGTATGTTCATGGGAATTTATTAGATCCTGAAGACATTTCTACTGATGATTTACTGGGGAAAGAACCTGAAGAAATGATCGAATGGATTATGGACAAAGTTAATACAAAATATGATGAAAAAGAGGCAGAATTAACACCTGAACAAATGCGCGAATTTGAGAAGGTCATTTTATTGAGAACGGTCGATACGAAATGGATGGATCATATCGATCAGATGGAACAATTGCGTCAAGGTATTCATTTGCGGGCGTATGGCCAAAACGATCCATTACAAGAATATCAAGCAGAAGGATTCCATATGTTTGAGGAAATGGTCGTAGCAATTGAAGAGGAAGTATCCAAATATGTAATGAAAGCACAAATTCGTGAAAATCTACAGCGTGAGGAAGTTGTGAAAGATACCCAAGCTGTCTCTGGTGGGGAAGAAAATAAAAAGAAAACCCGTAAGCCATATGTGAAGAAGGAAAACATTGGCCGAAATGATCCTTGTCCTTGTGGTAGTGGGAAAAAATATAAAAACTGTCATGGAAAATAACAATAATTATTCCCTTACGAAAAGAAACTGTATGGGAATAATAGAAAAAACCGAAGAAATTTGCTGAGGTGAAAATAATGGAACTAGTAGAGATTAACCACGAATTAGAAAAAATAGCCGGACGTATTGCCGATTTTAGGGGGTCTCTTTGACCTAGAAAATAAACAAGATAGGATTAAAGAATTGGAAATGGAAATGACCGATCCTGATTTTTGGAACGACCAAACGACTGCACAAAAGGTTATTAATGAATCAAACGGTCTAAAGGAATATGTCGAGGGCTTTACAGATCTTGAAGAAAGATTGACTGATTTACAGGTAAGCTATGAATTAGTAAAAGAGGAAAATGATCCAGAGTTATTTTCAGATTTAGAACAAGGGATGGCAGAGTTACGTGAGCGCGCAAATGCGTTTGAATTACAAATGCTGTTAAGTGAACCATATGATGCTAATAATGCGATTTTGGAACTGCATCCGGGTGCTGGTGGAACAGAATCACAGGATTGGGCAAGTATGCTGCTGCGAATGTACCAACGTTGGGCTGATGATAAAGGTTTCCATGTACAAACGGTTGATTATTTGCCTGGTGATGAAGCAGGTGTAAAAAGTGTTACATTGCTCATAAAAGGACACAATGCATATGGCTATTTAAAAGCTGAAAAGGGTGTTCATCGGTTGGTACGTATCTCACCATTTGATTCATCTGGTCGACGCCACACATCATTCGTTTCCTGTGACGTGATGCCGGAATTTGATGATGATGTTGAGGTTGATATTAGAACGGAAGACATTAAAATTGATACGTATCGAGCAAGCGGTGCTGGTGGTCAACATGTTAACACAACTGATTCAGCAGTGAGGATCACACACATACCGACAAATGTCGTTGTTACCTGTCAATCGGAACGGTCGCAAATTCAAAACCGTGAACAAGCCATGAAAATGTTGAAGTCTAAGCTGTATCAATTGGAAATTGAACGGCAGCAACAAGAACTTGATGACATTCGCGGAGAACAAAAGGAAATCGGTTGGGGTAGTCAAATTCGCTCCTATGTTTTCCACCCATACTCTATGGTAAAGGATCACCGGACAAATGTTGAAGTTGGTAACACACAAGGTGTAATGGACGGAGATCTTGATCCATTTATTGATGCTTATTTGCGATCACAAATCAACTAAATTATGTCATGAATTTGACACAATTTGCCAAGAGCATTGACTCCCTTGCATTTTAGTGAGATAGTGACAAAATTATGGACTAGGTTAGGGTTTTAAAACTCTATAAAAGGGTTATAATAAACACTGAAGTTCAATACTAAATTTTGTTAGGGGGATTTAAGCATGAAGAAATGGTTATTTACCGTTCTTTTTGGTACAGCTTTGGTGCTAGGCGCTTGTGGCGGTGGGGATGACGATGCAAGCGATGAACCTGCAGATAACGGAGATACTGCCTCAGAGGAATCTGCTGATAATGGCGAAGATAGCGGTGGTACTGTAGACGCATCAGCTGCCGAAGAAGTATTTAAGAGCAACTGTGCATCTTGCCATGGTGCAGACCTATCTGGTGGAGCGGGGCCTAATTTGCAAAAAGTAGGGTCTAAATATTCCGCTGATGAAATCGCTGATATCATTAAAAACGGTAAAGAAGGCGATCAAGGGCAAATGCCAGCTGGAATGGCTACTGGTGACGATGTAGACCTACTAGCTTCATGGTTAGCACAAAAGAAATAATGAAATTGTAGAATCAAACACACAAAAGCTTGGACCGTCTATTATGGCCAAGCTTTCTGTTTTTCCCCGTAATTCTCTCTCGAATAATTATGAATTCCCATAACTTTCATAACAGTTAAAATAATACAGCATTTGAAATGAAAATGTAATATTTTTTTGTCTAAAAATACTGGCGAAAAATGTTATACTGAATAAGTATAAATAAGATTTCATTTAATGAAGCGTAATTTGGATTTTATTTATATGAAGTTTCGACATCCTAGAATAAACAACAATAAATTAAAAGGTGATTGAAATATGATAAAAATGAAAGACGTCTATAAAACATATCCAAACGGTGTGACAGCGCTTAATGGTATTAATATATCGATTGACCAGGGCGAATTTGTTTACATAGTAGGACCAAGTGGTGCGGGTAAATCAACGTTTATTAAGTTGATGTATCGAGAGGTTAAACCAACAGAAGGATCTATTGTAATTAATGAAAAAGACTTGAGTGAGCTTCGTGAGCGAAATGTTCCATATCTAAGACGTGATATAGGTGTTATTTTCCAAGATTTTAAGCTTTTGCAAAAACTGACAGTCTATGAAAATATCGCATTTGCATTAGAGGTTATCGAGGAATCTCCGCGAAATATACGAAAACGTGTCATGGAAGTACTCGACCTTGTCGGCTTGAAAAACAAAGCCAGATTTATCCCAGACGAGTTATCAGGCGGTGAACAACAGCGTGTTTCGATTGCACGTGCGATTGTGAATAATCCGAAAGTTGTTATTGCAGATGAGCCTACCGGAAATTTAGATCCCGATACATCTTGGGGAATCATGCGGATTTTTGAAGAAATTAACGATAAAGGAACAACAATTATCATGGCCACACATAACAAAGAGATTGTTAACACAATTAAGAAGCGTGTCATTGCAGTAGAGGATGGCTTGATTGTAAGGGACGAACATCGAGGTGAATACGGCTATGAGATTTAGAACTATGAAGCGTCATTTTCGTGAAGGTGTTAAAAATATTTTTCGTAATGGTTGGATGACTGTTGCCTCTGTTGGTGCGGTTACAACAACATTGATTTTAGTAGGTGCTTTCCTTGCTTTAATGCTTAACTTAAACCAGATGGCTGACAACATTGAAGATGATGTAGAAATCAATGTGTTAATTGATCTTACTGCGAACGAGGATCAAATTAAACAATTAGGCGACAAAATACAACAAATCGGTGATGTTGATTCAGTTGTGTTTTCTTCAAAGGACGAGCAATTGGAAGAATTGATTGAAAGCATGGGTAAAGAGGGAGATTCCTGGCAGTTATTTGAGCAGGATAATCCGCTTAATCACGTTTATGTAGTTAAAACAAAAGATCCACTAGACACATTAGATGTAGCAAATAAGATTGATGGTTTTGATAATGTTCAAGAAGTCAATTATGGAAAAGATGTTGTACAGCGCCTATTCGAATTTAATAAATACGCACGTAACATTGGTTTGGTATTGATTGTTGGTCTACTGTTTACAGCGATATTCCTTATCTCAAACACAATAAAACTTACAATCATGGCACGGAGTAAAGAAATAGGGATTATGAAACTAGTTGGTGCAGCGAACGGCTTTATCAGATGGCCATTTTTCATAGAAGGTATGCTGCTCGGTATACTTGGTTCTATCATTCCAATCGCAGCCATCCTGGGTGGCTATTATTATATAGAAAATAATCTTAGCGAGAAGTTCTCGTATAGTTTTGTTGATTTACTACCATACAATCCATTTGCATGGCAACTATCGCTTATTATTCTATTAATCGGTGCGCTAATTGGTATTTGGGGAAGTGTGATGAGTGTCCGTAAGTTCTTAAAAGTGTAAAGATGGACAAGATCGAAGTATGTTTTTACAGGGGAAAGGAGATGCGAGATGAAAAAAATAGTTTCGTATATACTTATAGGTATTCTATTACTTGGAGCAAACTTCAGCAGTTGGACACATGTTCAGGCGAAGTCAATGGATGAAGTGGATAATAAAATTAACGAGCTACAAAAAGAAAAAGAAGCATTAAAAGATAAACAAGGTGATATAACCAATAAACAGGATAAAACCGATCAAAAGATTGACAAGAATTTATCAAAACAAGATACAGTTGAAAGTGATATTAAAACAATAGATAAGAAGCTATCAAATACAAAAACCAAAATCAAAGCGAAACAAGACGAGATTAAATCAACGAATGAAAAATTGGAACAACTTAAAACAAAAATTAAAAATTTAAAAGTAGAAATTAAAGAATTACAAGATAGCATCAAGGAACGGGAAGCTTTGCTAAAAGAACGTTTACGTACAATCCAAAAAAACGGTGGAAGCATGAAATATATGGAAGTTATTCTTGGTTCCCAAAGCTTTAGTGACTTTATCAGTAGATCATCAGCTGTAAACACAATTATGGATTCCGATAAAAACATAATGGAATCCCTTGCAGCAGATAAGAAGGCATTAGAGAAAAAGAAAATTGAAATCCAAGAAAGTAAAAAAGATGTAGAACAGAAGAAAAACGCTTTAGAAGATCAAAAGAATGAATTAGAGTCATTGAAAACCCAATTAGATGAACAAGCGGCGGAAAAGGAAAAATTGATGGCTCAACTAGAAGAGGAACACGAACAATTAGAGGATTACAAGATGTCTCTTGAAGAGCAGCAACGAGTGATGGAACAACAGGCTGCAGCGATTGATAAAGCAAAGAAGTCCGCTATGAATCAGAAGGCGGAACTAGAGAGACAAGCTAAGGAAAGAAGAGCAAAAGCACAATCAAGTAGTTCAAATCATTCTGGTGGTTCTAGTAATTCAGGGAATATCAGTACTGGTGGAAGTGGCACTTTAATTTGGCCTGCAAATGGTAGATTTTCTTCGGGCTATGGATCCAGAAGCTTAGGATATCACTATGGAATTGACATTGCTAATTCAGTTGGCACACCAATCCATGCAGCAGAATCTGGTACGGTTACAAGAGCAGAATACTCAAACAGTTATGGAAATGTAGTATATATCTATCATCCACATTTAAATTTAACAACTGTATATGCGCATATGTCCAGTCTTTCTGTAAGTTATGGGCAACAAGTAAGTGTAGGTCAACAAATCGGAAACATGGGGAATACCGGTAATTCATTTGGAAGTCATTGTCATTTTGAAGTTCACAAAGGACAATGGAAATACCACAGTGGAGTAAATCCAATGCCATACCTCAAATGATTTGCATTACATTATTTGACGCATGTATGCATAAACTATAATATTAAAGGCATCGCACATTTACGGTGTGATGCCTTTTAGCATAAAAAAACGTTGGAGTATGGTGCTAAGAAACATATTTATTAAGCTTTCCCTCTCCAACAATTTGGAAAATAGGCGAGCGGTTTTTGCTTTCCTTACATATGGAACCACCAATCAGAAAATAACAATTGGGGTGAAAAAATGACGTTTAAAAAGCAGCACATCGTCTTTATTTTAATTGCGGCTTTGGTTCTAGGTTTCGCCGGGGCGTATTTTGGTGTGAAACTGGCACAACCGGACAAGCAAGTCAAAGAAGAAAAAGCTGAGGTCCCCTTAATTAAAGGTGATGAAGAGGTAGAACAACCAGAAAACATGGATAAAGTTGTCCAAGCATTTGGGTTAATTAAGAAGCATTATTTAATGGACGTTGATGATCAGCAATTAGTTGAAGGTGCGATCAAAGGAATGCTTGGTTCGTTGGATGATCCTTATAGCACCTACATGGATGCTGAAACGATGAAGAACTTTAATGAAACAATTGAATCATCCTTTGAAGGCATTGGTGCGGAGGTAAGCATGGTTGATGGGAAAGTAACGATCATTGCGCCAATCAAGGATTCACCAGCTGAAGAAGCCGGATTAAGACCAAATGATCAAATTTTAACCGTTGATGAAGAAAGTGTAGAAGGACTTGAACTAGCTGAAGCAGTTGAAAAGATTCGTGGTGAAAAAGGGTCTGAAGTCGTTATAAAGGTTCAGCGAGCAGGAGTTTCAGATCCGTTTAATGTTACGATTGAACGCGATGATATTCCAGTTGAAACGGTCCATTCCAATGTAAAGAAAATAGATGGCAAAAAAACTGGTGTCCTGGAAATCACTACATTTTCTGAGAATACGGCTACAGAATTTAAAGAACAGTTGACAAAACTTGAGGAAGATGGAATTGAAGGATTAGTTATTGATGTCCGTGGCAATCCTGGTGGTCTTTTTAACGCCGTAGAAGACATTTTGAAACTATTTATTCCGAAAGATATGCCTTATGTTCAGATTGAAGATCAAGATGGGGGAAAATCACCTTATTATTCAGAACTTGATACAAAAAAAGATTACCCAATTAGTGTCGTAATTGATGAAGGTAGTGCATCCGCTTCAGAAATTCTTGCTGTTGCAATGAAAGAAGCAGGATATGATGTTGTTGGAACAAAAAGTTTTGGAAAAGGAACCGTACAACAAGCAGTTCCGATGGGTGATGGAAGTACGATTAAATTAACGTTTTATAAATGGCTTTCACCAAAAGGAACGTGGATTCATGAAAAAGGGATAAAACCAACAATTAAAGTTAAACAACCAGATTATTTCTATTCCAATCCTGTCCAATTAGAAAATCCACTGACATATAACCATACAGGTGAAAAGGTGAAAAATATTCAAATAATGTTGGATGGACTAGGCTATGATCCTGGAAGAATTGATGGCTACTTTAATAAACAAACAGTGGAAGCGGTAAAAGAGTTCCAACAAGACAATGATGTAAAAGTGACAGGTGAAATTGATAAAAAAACAGCTGGCTTAATCGAGGCACAAATCGTTGATCATATTCGCGAAGGTGATGACGATCAACAAATGGAAAAAGCATTAAATGAATTATACAAGTAACCTAAATCCGCGAGAATCTCTCGCGGATTTTTTAGTAGAAAATGTGATACACGAGGCACCTTATCATGGTAAAATAGGCTTAATATAAGCAGGAGTCTATTCACCGGATATCGAATATAGGAAAAGGGAGACATAGCTCAGTGCTGGAAGGTGATCATATTGGTAGAAACATGGTTAATGGAATTACTGAAGGGAATTGGAAGACTATTTCTAAATCCGTTGATATATTGGGCTGTTATTTTGGTTGTTTTAAGTGGAATCAGCCGAATAAAAAGGGAACGAAATAATTTTGGTACAAAAATTTTTGATGTATTTACGGAATGGAAAAATACATGGTCTATTTCTATTATTTCAGGGTTTGTTATATCATTACTTGCCTTAGGGATTGGTATTGTTTTTTCCTATGAAACTATCCTAATGTTAAGTGTGGTTAGTATTGTATTAAGTTTATCAATGAGGTTTACGCTTCTTTCTCCAAGCTATACAATTGGACTTACATATCTATTATTATTGTTTATTCCATATTTTTTAAAACAGCAATCATTTGCTGAAATGGACAGTAATTTATTCACCGACTCAAACTTTTCGGGGTTGGTTTTATTACTTGGGTTGTTACTTCTTGTAGAGGCAATTCATTTAAAGCGAGTGAAACGGAATGCGTCATTTCCTGATTTAGTTTTGGGCAATCGCGGAAAATGGGTGGGACAGCACCATGTGAAGAAAATGAGCATGATTCCATTTTTTATACTAGTGCCTTCAGGCTACATTACGTCCTTCATCCCTTTTTGGCCATATTTTTCATTAGGTGGGGACACATACAGTATTTTATTAGTTCCATTTTTAATTGGGTTTGATCATGTTATAAAAGGAAATATTCCACAGGTAGCTCAACGAAAATTGGCAACATCGATCGGTATACTTGGTGTGTTCGTATTGTTATTAGCTTCAATAAGTATATTTGCCTCATGGGTGTCTTTAACAGCTGTATTAGTAGCAATTTTAGGAAGAGAATTTATCAGCTATAAGCATCGAATTCGTGATAAAGCAAAAGTACCTTATTTTAATATTTCAGCAAACGGATTAAAGGTTTTGGCAATTATACCAGATACACCGGCAGATCGATTAGGAATTCTTACAGGGGAAACGATTTACAAAGTTAATGGACAGAAAGTACATAATGTAGCGGGTTTTTATCGGGCATTACAAGCTAATGGCGCATTTTTTAAACTGGATATTGTGGATGACTCTGGTGAAGTTCGCTTCGTACAAAGTGCTTTTTATCAAGGGGACCACCATGAATTAGGTATTCTATTTGCTAAAGAAAAGTATCGCGGCAGTGAACAACGTCAGCAAGTAAATTAAATGGGCAGGTGTTATTACTCGAAATCGCGGGATTATCAACCGGAATATCGTCTATATTCACGTGAACATCAACAAAACTTGGAATAAAAAATGAAGGTCTCCAAACGTAACGGGTTCTCTTTAGAGGTGCAAACAAGAGAAAAACATCTCAAATCACAGAAAAATTTACAACAAAAACATCAGGGCAATTCACAGTAGTATTAACTTCTAATATTTGTTGGTGATAGAAAATTTATTGGGAGATTTCTGGTTCTGCTACAAATGGCCGCTCCAGAAAAACACTGCGCTTTCCGTGGGCGGCTGATGAGCCTCCTCGTGCTGTCGCACTGCGGGGTCTCACCTAGGCCTCTTCTCCCACAGGAGTCTCCGTGTTTTTCTTCCGCTGGATAGCAATCAGGGACAACAATTTTAAGTTAGATAATCTCAACTAGCGTAGGCAGAATACGTAGACTCCTGCGGGAACAGCACGTGTCCGAAGACCCCGCAGAGTGATTTGAAAAGGAAGGTCGACTAAAACCGTCCTTTGCGGACAACGTCGACATACCCCTCGCCGGGGCAAGGAGGCTGAGGCCGTGCCCGCGGAAAGCGAAGTATTCTGCCGAAGCGGTTTTCCAGCACTAAATTAAGCGAGGATGTGAGAGTCAATAATATAAAATTTATGTCGTCCACAATCGGAACCGACCCTATTTGATTTCCACTTGTAAAATAACTGGTAGTTTATCAAATAAAATAGCAGAGTGAGAATATCTATTCCCACTCTGCTAAAGTTATTGCTATTTATCATGCTATTTTAACCAACAAATGGCCAAATGCATTGATATAACTACAAAAATAAGGGTGCGATACTGTATGTGATTTTGCACCCCATTTATATTGTTATTTGTTGTTTTGCAACCTTAAAGAGAACCCGTTANCACAATCGGAACCGACCCTATTTGATTTCCACTTGTAAAATAACTGGTAGTTTATCAAATAAAATAGCAGAGTGAGAATATCTATTCCCACTCTGCTAAAGTTATTGCTATTTATCATGCTATTTTAACCAACAAATGGCCAAATGCATTGATATAACTACAAAAATAAGGGTGCGATACTGTATGTGATTTTGCACCCCATTTATATTGTTATTTGTTGTTTGGCAACCTTAAAGAGAACCCGTTATCTCCAAACGCGAGACCTTCTTTTTTATGTTCCTAAAAATTCCTTTTATATTTTCCCTCTTTTATAACAAACTATTGATGACGGAATGAATTTGAGAGGAAAGCGAAATGAAAAGCTATTTACTAAGTGTGTGGAATGCACTCGACCCTATTTACTTTCGTATGACCCGTTTACACTATGTAACGGATCATGAAAAACAAAATACATTATTTCGCGTTAGGCTTACCCGATATAAAGGAAAGTCGGTAGTGCTAAACGATGGTACAGTAATAAACAAAAATGATTTACTTATAAAAATTCATTTGCATAATGTGAAGATGCTTCGCGAACTGAACCAAATAAATAGTGAGATGAAGCGTGGAGTGTATGTCTATCATATGGTGAAACGCTCGTTGCCTCGACTCGCTAAATTTGTCCGGATGCATCAGAAAACAAATGAAATTAAAGGTATTATTGGGATAACAACCTTGTATCGTGGTGCAGACCGACTTGGATTTGATATCTGTCCAATCGGTAATTTTTATTATACTCTTTATAAAAAGTTGACTTTCCTGCCGATTAACTTTTTGGCAAACACACCATACCTCCAACAGCCAGTTTATTTGTTTATGTCGAAAGAGCAATTACTAAAGCGAGGATTCTGATTGCGTTGTAATACGATGGAACGTAATTTCTGGGCGGCTGCCAATGCGGATATTTAATCCTGTTTGACCTAACCCTTCACTAATGTAGTATGGCATGTCGTTTTGCTTATGCAGCCCTTTAATAATATGTTGACGGGCAAGTTTTCCCATTTTAGCTAGATGGTATGCTTTTGGGTAACATATTTGTCCGCCGTGAAAATGACCTGCCATCAAATAGTCGAATTTATAACTGTCCATGTCCAGAACTACTGTTGGGTCATGAGTCAGAATAATGTTTGTCCCATTTTTAACATGTTGAAAAGCTAATGGGATATTACTTCGATTCGTACTATAGTCATCAATGCCGATAATATTTACCTTGCTTTCGTTTATTGTGATTGTTTCACTAGCATTTTGTAAAACATGGCAACCGTAAGTTTCTAACAGCATTTTAAGTTCATGAAGGTCTGTGTCATGAAGAACGTAATCATGATTGCCAAAGACAGCATAAATCCCGTACTTCGGATGTAAATGCTGGAGAACGTCCAAATAAGGTGCTAGTTTTGGAATACTTCGTTTGCGATCTAAGAAATCACCTGTTAGAGCAATGATATCAAACGATTCGTTTTTTAGTTTAGTTGCTAATTGTTCTGGTGTTATCGAGATATGTTCTACATGTATATCGGAAAGATGCAGGATGGATAACGACTGCTTCAGATTGTTTGGCTGATTTGCGACTGTGATTTTATTAATTGTAACGTCTTTTGTGTTTTTATATGCTTTATAGATAAGAATAATGATAATGATCAAAATAAGCGTAAGTATAATTTTCATAGAAGAAATCTCCTCTCCACTTAAAATTATACCATGCGTCGTTAAGCTGATTGAGAGGTAATTGATGGGATTAGCTAATAGAGTACAAAAAAGTCCGGTGAAAATTTTTATCCTTCTCTTTGAACACAACTTATTTGGAGATGATCGCAATGAACCAACGGATAGCAGCTTTGTTTTTGCCATTTATGCAAATTCAAACAGGGCATCATCATGTTGCAGATGCCATAATACATGATTTGAAAAAATGTGAGCAAAAAATAAGTTGTGAAAAAGTGGATATCTTGTCCTATAGTTATGGGGGGATTGAGAAAGCAGTGTCATCCACTTATTTGACGTGGATCAAACTATTCCCAAATGTTTATAATTGGCTCTACCAGCATGCAGCATATAACCGAACCATTCACTCCAGTCGTCATGTTCTTTATGAATTATTATTTACATATTTTTTTAAGCGATTGATTCAGGAGAAAAAGCCTCGAATAATTTTTTGTACACATGCGCTTCCATCCATGATTGCCAGTAGATTAAAGGAGAAAAAACAGCTTGATGCGATAATTATTAATGTGTATACGGATTATTTTATCAATCGTATATGGGGGTTACATGGTATTGATTATCATTTTGTCCCAACTGCTATGGTCAAAGATTACTTAGTAGATCAAGGAATCCAAGCAGATCGTATTTTTATTACTGGCATTCCTGTCCATTCTGCATTTTTCAGACAGGGAAAGGAGCGGCAGATGACAAGAACAATTACACTGCTTGTTACTGGTGGAAGTCTTGGGGTTGGGGCAATCGCACGTTTACTGGATAAAATATGCGAAGATTGTCTTCGTTTTCATATCTTATGTGGTAAAAATAAAAAGTTGTACGAAGAGATTAAACGGAGAAGTAATCCGAATGTTATCCCTCATTCTTACATAACATGCAGGGATGAAATGAATGATTTATACGAACAAGTTGATGCTGTCGTGACAAAACCAGGAGGTGTCACAATCAGTGAAAGTTTACAAAAAAAGAAACCGATTTTTGTTTTTAATCCATTGCCGGGTCAAGAGGAAATTAATGCGGATCAATTGCAACAGCAAGGATTAATAATACGATCAACACTAAACGATTTGGAACATCAAATTATTAGCTTTTTCTCGAACAGCAACCAAAGGGAAATGTACCAGCAAAAAATGAAGGCGTATCACAAAAATCTCGTGGAGGAATCAATATACGAAATTGTTGACAAATTAATAGCTGCCCATACTAATTAGAAAAACATCAGCGACTGGCTGGTGTTTTTGTGTTTGGCTAGAGATGATTTTATAGGTTAGATTTCGGGTACAATGGACAATAGATAAGCAAAGTGTTAGAATATTTGTTCGCGTTTATGTTAAACTAGATAAATAATGATAAGATGATTACGAAGATGAACGGAGGTTGCCTTGTGGAAGAACAGTTTGAACTAGTGGCTAAATATGAGCCTCAGGGAGATCAACCGAAAGCAATAAAAGAAATAGTTGACAAAGTGTTGGCAGGTCAACGTCATCAAACGCTACTTGGGGCAACGGGTACAGGGAAAACATTTACCGTCTCAAACGTTGTCCAGGAGATCAACCGACCAACACTTGTTATAGCACATAATAAAACATTAGCAGGTCAGCTTTACAGTGAGTTTAAAGAATATTTTCCGAATAATGCTGTGGAATACTTTGTAAGTTTTTACGATTACTATCAACCAGAAGCATATGTACCATCATCAGATACATTTATTGAGAAAGATGCTAGTATCAATGATGAGATCGATAAATTACGCCACTCAGCAACGTCATCACTTTTTGAACGTCGTGATGTTTTAGTAGTTGCTAGTGTCTCTTGTATTTATGGACTAGGTTCACCAGAAGAATACGGTAGTCACATGCTTTCATTAAGAATGGGAATGGAAAAAGAACGTGATCAATTGTTACGAGACTTGGTAGATATCCAATATGCGAGAAATGATATTGATTTTCAACGTGGTACGTTCCGTGTGCGGGGGGACTCTGTTGAAGTAATTCCTGCTTCTCGAGAAGAACATTGTTTGCGGATTGAATTTTTTGGTGATGAAATAGATCGAATTCGTGAAGTTGATGCACTTACAGGAGAAATTATTGGTGACCGTGAGCATGTAACGATTTTCCCTGCTTCCCACTTTGTTACGCGGGAGGAAAGGCTGAAAAAAGCGATCGAAAACATTGAAAAAGAGTTGGAAGAACGATTAAAGGAATTACGCGATCAGAACAAACTGCTAGAAGCACAGCGACTAGAACAACGGACAAATTATGACATCGAAATGATGCAAGAAATGGGTTTTTGTTCAGGAATTGAAAACTATTCAAGGCATTTAACGTTGCGTGAGGAAGGTGCAACTCCTTATACCTTGTTTGATTATTTCCCAGACGACTTCTTGGTGGTTATCGATGAATCACACGCTACACTACCACAAATTAGAGGGATGTATAATGGTGACAGGGCTAGAAAACAAGTATTAGTTGATCACGGGTTTCGGCTTCCGTCAGCATTGGATAATCGACCATTGAAATTTGGTGAATTTGAGAAGCAAACCAATCAGCTCATCTACGTTTCGGCAACACCTGGACCATATGAAATGGAACACTCACCAGAAATGACCGAACAAATTATTCGTCCAACCGGTTTATTAGATCCCGAAATAGACGTTCGCCCAATTAAGGGACAAATTGATGATTTAATTGGTGAGATTAATAAGCGAACAGAACACAATGAGCGAGTGCTCGTTACGACATTGACGAAGAAGATGGCGGAAGATTTAACGGATTATTTAAAAGAGCTTGGTATAAAAGTTGCTTACTTACATTCGGAAATTAAAACATTGGAGCGGATCGAAGTTATTCGAGATTTGCGAACAGGAAAATATGATGTACTTGTGGGGATTAACTTATTACGAGAAGGGCTTGATATACCGGAAGTTTCACTCGTGGCTATTTTAGATGCAGACAAGGAAGGTTTTTTACGTTCCGACCGTTCGTTAATCCAAACGATGGGGCGCGCAGCAAGAAATGAACATGGTGAAGTTATTATGTATGCCGATAAAATAACAAAATCTATGCAGGTTGCGATCGATGAAACGAATCGGCGTCGTGAAAAGCAAATGGCCTATAATGAAGCACATCATATTACCCCAACAACAATTAAGAAAGATGTACGCGATGTTATTCAAGCTACCGTTGCAGCCGAAGATCAGGAAACATACGATGAAAAGACGAAAGATATATCGAAGTTACCGAAGAAGGAAAAGAAAAAACTTATCGAGAATATGGAAAAAGAAATGAAAGATGCAGCCAAGGCGCTTGATTTCGAAAAAGCTGCGGAATTACGTGATATTGTTCTTGAACTAAAAGCGGAAGGGTGACCGTCTTATGCCTAGTAAAGCTATACAAATAAAAGGTGCCAGAGCACACAATTTAAAAAACGTTGATATAAACATCCCGAAAAACAAGCTTGTTGTCTTAACTGGTTTATCAGGATCGGGTAAGTCATCACTTGCATTTGACACAATTTATGCGGAAGGCCAGCGCCGTTATGTCGAGTCCCTTTCCGCATATGCACGCCAGTTTTTAGGACAGATGGATAAGCCTGATGTGGATGCAATTGAAGGACTGTCGCCAGCAATATCGATAGACCAAAAAACAACAAGTAGAAATCCACGTTCAACAGTCGGGACAGTAACAGAAATCTATGATTACTTACGCCTGCTCTTCGCTCGAGTAGGGCACCCGACATGTCCGAAACATGGTATTGAAATTAGCTCACAAACTGTACAACAAATGGTTGATCGTATTTTGGAATATCCAGAGCGCACCAAATTGCAAATTCTTGCACCAGTTGTTTCCGGGCGTAAAGGGGAACATGTCCAAACATTTGAGAAGTTAAAACAAGAAGGATATGTCCGGATTCGCGTTGATAAAGAGATGCGTGAAGTAACGGATGAAATCAAACTGGAGAAAAATAAAAAACATTCCATTGAGGTTGTTGTAGACAGGATTGTTGTAAAAGATGGGATTGCCGGTAGACTAAGTGATTCAATTGAAACAGCCTTAGCTCTTGGGGAGGGCAACCTAATCGTCGATGTGATTGGTGAAGAGGAATTAAAATTTAGTGAAAACCACGCATGTCCGATTTGTGGGTTTTCGATCAGTGAATTGGAACCTCGCTTATTTTCGTTTAATAGCCCGTTTGGAGCGTGTCCAACTTGTGATGGTTTAGGAACCAACTTGGAGGTTGATCTTGATTTGGTTATTCCGGATTGGGATAAAACGTTAAATGAACACGCTATTGCTGCTTGGGAGCCAATTAGTTCGCAGTATTATCCACAATTATTAAAGAGCGTTTGTACCCATTATGGAATTGATATGGATACACCGGTTAAGAAACTTTCAAAAAAACAGCTAGATATTATTTTAAATGGGAGTGGCAAGGAAAAAATTCATTTCCATTATGTAAATGATTTTGGGAAGATTCGTGACAATGAAATTATGTTTGAAGGGGTCTTGAATAACATTGCAAGACGATTTCGCGAAACATCGTCAGACTTCATTCGGGAGACCCTGGAAAAATATATGGCCCATAAAGATTGTCCTACGTGTAATGGATACCGATTAAAAGAAGAAGCACTTGCTGTATTGATAAATAATCTGCACATTAGTCAGGTTACAGACTTTTCCATTACTGAAGCGAAGGATTTTTTCAACAGCTTGGATCTAACTGAAAAGGAAGAAAAAATTGCCCAAATGATTTTGAAGGAAATTGGTAATCGCCTTGAATTCTTAAATAATGTAGGGCTTGATTACTTAACATTATCGCGTGCTGCTGGGACACTTTCCGGTGGGGAAGCCCAACGAATCCGCTTAGCAACGCAAATTGGCTCCGCGTTAACTGGAGTATTATACGTGTTGGATGAACCATCGATTGGCTTACATCAGCGTGATAACGATCGTCTAATTAATACGTTGAAGCAGATGCGTGATTTGGATAACACATTGATTGTTGTTGAGCATGATGAAGATACAATGCTTGCAGCTGATTGGCTAATTGATATTGGACCAGGTGCAGGTGAACATGGTGGTGCAATTGTAGCAAGTGGGACACCTGAGAAAGTAATGAAAAATAAGAAATCCTTAACTGGTAAATATTTGGCTGGGAAAGAATTTGTTCCCCTTCCAGTCGAACGCAGAAAACCAACGAAAAAGCAAATTGAAGTAGTCGGTGCTGAAGAAAACAATTTAAAGAATATAACAGCTGAGTTCCCACTTGGATTAATGACAGTTGTAACCGGTGTTTCTGGTTCGGGTAAAAGTACATTGGTGAATGAGATTTTATATAAATCATTAGCGAAAGAGCTTTATCGTGGAAAACACAAGCCCGGAAAACATAAAAAAGTTAATGGAATAAATAACATCGAAAAAGTAATTGATATTGATCAATCCCCAATCGGGCGGACACCACGTTCGAATCCGGCAACATATACGGGTATGTTTGATAATATCCGTGATGTGTTCGCACAAACGAATGAGGCCAAAATTCGCGGTTACAAAAAGGGACGTTTCAGCTTTAATGTAAAAGGTGGACGTTGTGAAGCGTGCCGAGGTGATGGCATTATAAAAATTGAAATGCACTTTCTGCCGGATGTGTATGTTCCGTGTGAAGTTTGTCATGGCAAACGCTATAACCGGGAAACATTAGAAGTGAAATACAAAGGCAAAAATATTGCTGATGTGTTGGAGATGACCGTCGAAGAAGCGCTGGACTTTTTTGCCAATATCCCTAAGATAAAACGAAAGCTGCAAACCGTTTATGATGTTGGACTAGGCTACGTCAAATTAGGCCAGCCCGCCACAACATTATCAGGTGGGGAAGCACAACGGGTGAAATTAGCTAGTGAATTACACCGAAGATCCAATGGCAAATCATTTTATATTTTAGATGAACCAACAACAGGATTACATGTGGATGATATTAAACGGTTGTTAAGTGTACTGCAGCGGTTGGTTGACAATGGCGACACGGTGTTAATTATTGAACACAATCTTGATGTCATTAAGACCGCCGATCATATTATGGATCTCGGTCCTGAAGGTGGCGACCGTGGTGGGCAAATTATCGCAACGGGAACACCTGAACAAATTGCGGAAACCGAAGCATCGTATACAGGATGGTATTTGAAGCCAATCTTGGAACGCGATCGAAAGCGGATGGAAGAAGTGCTTGAGAAGAAAGAAAAAGTTGGTTCGAAGTGACGTTGCAGGCAGTAAGTCCTTTATGGGTTTACTGTCTTTTTATTGTTTGCTCAACGGATTTCATATCATCGGTAAAGCGGACAAATTTTTTGACGCATTACTTATGTTTAGGTAATGTAAAAAGAGAAGTTTCTGGAGAGGAGCAAAGCAATGAAACCGATTGAAATTGAAAAAGTACAAGAATCGTTTAAACGTTTTATTAATAAAGACGTCTATGTTCATTTAGAAACAACCAATGGTGCCTACGCAAGTCATTTTGATGATAAAGCATATAATGTTGGAGCCTATATTCGTAATGCGAAAGTGAAATTTTCCCAAGCGAAGATTGTTGGCGATGGAAAAGCATATCGTGCTGGACTAAAAATGGAATTTGGTTGGATATATGCCGAGGGATTAACGGATTGGACAATACAGGGAGATAATCAGTTACTACTAGCTGGACATGATCGTGAAGGACGTTTAATGGTTTCACTAGAAGTTAGTGAAACACCATTTCGTTATTAAGAGCACATTTTAGAGGGGATAGGTGATAAAATGGAAAAACACGTTGTTGTTATATATCCGCATCCAGATGATGAATCATTTGGTGCAGCAGGAACAATTGCGGAATTTCGTGAACAGGGTGTGCCTGTTACATACCTATGTGGAACATTAGGTGAAATGGGGCGCAATATGGGAAAACCCACATTTGCCAATCGCGAAACATTACCGGAAATTCGCAAAGAAGAGTTAATAAACGCATGTAAAGCACTTGATGTAGAATTAAAAATGCTTGGCTATCGTGATAAAACAATCGAATTTGAAGATCGTCAGGAAGTTGCTGAACATTTAAAAGGTATTTTAGAAGAAATTGAACCAAGTCTTGTAATCACCCATTATCCTGGATATGCAGTACACCCCGATCATAATGCTTTAGGTGCAGCTGCTATTGAAGCGGTGTGGCAGATGGATGAGAATAAGCGTCCAACTGTATGGGCACAAGCAATTTCAAATAATTCCGCTGAAGAATTAGGTAAGCCTGATGTAAAAAATGATGTTATGGGTGCTTTTGATAAAAAGCTAGCAGCTATATCTGCGCATAAATCACAGGCTTTCGGCATTATGGACCAGTTTAAAGAAAGTCAGGAAGATGACGCGGCAGTTAGTGAAGGCGCAAAAAAGGTACTTGGTAAAGAACAATTTTATATATGGAAATTCTAGGATCAGATCCCGGAAGATAATAGGTTGCCGATTATGGTAACCTATTATACTTTTTATAGGCTGTTTCTAAAAGAATGTTGTTTTATCACAATAGATATATAATGCGACGTAACTAAAAAATTGCTTTCCCACCGTTCCGGAAATACACTACGCTTTCCGCGGGCGGCTGCTGAGCCTCCTCGTGCTAGGTGCTCGCCCGAGTTGCAAGCAATTTCGGTGAAGTAGCGCTCCTCGCAACTCGAGGCTTATTCGGTGGGAGTATTGCTCGTCGCACTGCGGGGTCTCACCTAGGCCTCTCTTCCCGCAGGAGTCTCCGTGTATTTCCTCCACTTATATTGTATTTACTACCAGTAACTGTAGGTGTATGTGTTCTATCAAGTCACATCCTACCACTTTACTAGTCCGGGTGAGTGGAGGGTGGTGACTCCTGCGGGAACAATGGTTTTCGGTGGGGCGAGTTAGCGCAGCCCCAGCACGAGCTGAAGACCCCGCAGAGTGGTTTGAAAAGGAGGGTCGACTAAAACCGTCCTTTGCGGACAACGTCGACATACCCCTCGCCGGGGCAAGGAGGCTGAGGCCGTGCCCGCGGAAAGCATCCACCCGGAGCGATCCCGGACGGCGGCAAATACGCGTGCTTATAGAAAAGAGCCCAGCAGTTACGACGCATTTTCTATCAACTACGACAGTAAAAACAACAAGCATTGCAAAAAAGTCAACAAAAAATCGCAGGCATTATACCTGCGAAGCATAAGATGGGTCTCAGTGAAATTTCCCCGGTTTCATATCAGTAGTTAGCTACCGCGTTGCATCTTTAACGAGTTGGTTTAGTAATAGATTTAAAATCGATATTACTACCGCCGCAATAATGGCAGTTCCAAAACCGTTAATAACAAAGGATGAGCCCATCACTCCTTGTGTGATCATTAGTGTAATCGCATTAATCACAAATAAAAATAAACCAAGTGATATAACTGTAATTGGTAATGTAAAAATAATTAAAATTGGCTTAACAATGACATTCAAGATGGACAAGATGAAACTGGCCAGCAAGGCTGCACCAAATTCCTCTAAATGAAAGGAATCAAACAACTGTGCTACCGCAATCAATGCAACCGCATTTAGGAATACGGACAAAAACCAGCGTAGGAACATTAATGCACCTCACCCTCATTTGGAATAATAATTGTTGCTACAAGGTAAATTAATGACAACGTAAATACACTTGAGATTAAAGCGATAATGAATACAAGTCTTACAATCGTAGCATCTATATTAAAGTATTCGGCAATTCCTCCTAATACTCCCGCAATTTTACGATCCATAATTGATCTGGTTAATCGTTTAGGCATATATTTCGCCTCCTTTTATTAGGACTTTCCTTTTTCTTATAGCTGATAAACATCCTAATTAAATATACGATTACCTGTTGCAAAAAGTTTCATTTACAAATGGCATGTATATTTTTACTAGTCTTTACGTAATGTTTGTTTATTTAATTTCGTAGTTGATAGAAACTGCGACACAGTGACAATTAATTTTTGTGATGCTTCCTCTCACTCTGACGTGGGTTGAGTGGTTGAACCCGAGCGCTAGAACATCAACCCGAAACGAGGAAACATCGACCCAAGAACGAGAACATCAACCCGAAACGAGGAAACATCGACCCAAGAACGAGAACATCAACCCGAAACGAGGAAACATCGACCCAGGAACGAGAACATCAACCCGAAACGCAGAGCATCAACCCGAAACGCGAAAACATCGACCAGGAAACGAGAACATCAACCCGATCAAGATTCCGGCGGGTGAGCAACTTCTTACTTACGTCGCATTTTATATCTATTGTGTAAAAGGCAACAGTCATTTAGGAAAAAGACCTTTTGTTTATCCAAGAATTCATCGTAGTGTTTCTCTATACTTCATACCATAAAAATGTGCTACAATGAAAAGCAGTTATTGTGTGTCTGACTGGAGGTACCATTATATGGAAAAAGTACGTACAAAAGATTTACTGGCAAATTTTAATTTGACACTTGTTGCGGGGGAAGATGGGATACATAGAGAAATTACGACAAGTGATATCTCCCGTCCAGGAATTGAAATGACGGGGTATTTTAAGTATTATCCAAAAGAACGCTTACAACTTATTGGAAAAACAGAGATGGCTTATTTTTTAGATTTGACAGATGAACAGAAGAGAGATCGGGTTGAAAAGCTGTGTACAGACATTACACCAGGAATTGTCGTAAGCAGGGGGATGGATATCCCGGAAGTATTAATTGATGCAGCCAATGAATCTGGTGTACCTATTTTACATTCACCACGAAAAACTACACGCGTGATTAGCAGGTTAACCAACTATCTTGAAGCAAAATTCGCTCCATTTACAGCTATTCATGGTGTGCTTGTAGATATTTATGGTGTAGGGGTACTGATAACAGGGCAAAGTGGTGTTGGTAAAAGTGAAACTGCACTTGAACTGGTAAAACGCGGTCATCGCCTGGTAGCGGACGATAGTGTAGAAATTCGCCAAGAAGATTATGATAGTTTGATTGGCAATGCACCAGACTTAATTGAACATTTGCTGGAAATTCGTGGTTTGGGAATCATTAATGTTATGACACTATTTGGCGCAGGTGCAGTACGCAGTTACAAAAAAATCTCATTAATCATTAATTTAGAATTATGGGATGAAAAAAAACAATATGATCGGCTTGGGTTGGACGAGGAAACAATGAAAATCATGGATGTGAAACTTCCAAAAGCGACTGTTCCTGTTCGTCCAGGAAGAAATCTTGCTGTTATTATTGAAGTTGCAGCAATGAACTTTCGCTTAAAACGAATGGGTGTTAATGCAGCAGAAGAGTTTTCCGAGAGGTTAACAACCATGATTGATCAGGAAAAAGATGGCATGGAATAGGAGTGATTTTAGTGACTTGTAGTGCACCTACACTGGATCGTGTATTTTTAGAAATAGGTCCATTAACCATTTACTGGTATGGGGTTATTATTGCATTTGGTGCCTTTTTAGGATTATATTTAGCAACTAGGGAGTCAGATCGACTTGGGCTAAAAAAAGATTTAGTCGTGGATCTAGTTGTATTTGCGATCCCTATTGCGATTATATGTGCCCGCATCTATTATGTGATTTTTGAATGGGAACAATATGAAGGTGGAACATGGTGGGATGTTTTTGCCATTTGGAATGGCGGTATCGCTATTCATGGTGCTTTAATTGGTGCGGTGTTAACCGCGATCGTATTCACCCGAGTGAGGAAAGTTTCGTTTTGGCAGTTGGCGGATGTTATCGCACCGAGTATTATTCTAGGGCAGGCAATTGGTCGCTGGGGTAATTTTATGAACCAGGAGGCACATGGTGGTGCAATTTCAGAAGCTACATATAATAGTTTCCACCAATATTTACCTGATTTTATTATGAATCAGATGTGTATTGATGGAATCATGTATCACCCAACATTTTTATATGAATCATTTTGGGATATTCTTGTGTTTATCTTCTTGTTGTTTTTACGCAGATTCAATCCAGTTCGTGGTGAAGTGTTCTTAAGTTACGCGATGACGTACTCTGTTGGTCGTTTCTTTATCGAAGGAATGCGTACCGATAGCTTAGTATCTGGAGGACTTCGCGCCGCACAAGTGATTTCTATTGTCATCATTGTAGTTGGTATTGCACTAATTATCTATCGCCGGAAGTCTGGGATGGCTAAGTACCGTTACGATGGTACAAAAGTGAAACCGAAGAAGTGAACAATTTTCTAATAAAGGGGGAATGATGCATTGGCTGGCATTTTTTATCGGGGTCTTCGTCAAGGGGCACATGTTACCTTTACATTGGGAAAAGTCATCTTTCCAATTACCTTGATTGTAACAATTCTACAATATACATCGATACTACCATGGATTATTAAGCAGCTAAGTCCTGTTATGGGTTTTATCGGCCTTCCTGGTGAAGCAGCAGTACCATTAGTGCTGGGAAACTCACTGAATTTATATGCGGGAATTGCGGCAATTGTATCATTCGATTTCTCTATCAAAGAAGTATTTATCTTAGCAGTTATGCTGTCGTTTTCACATAATTTATTTATTGAATCGACAGTTGCTGCTAAAGTGGGGGTCAGTGGCTGGCTGATATCCGGTATTCGAATTGTTCTCGCCTTAATTGCTGCAGTTATTATAAATTTACTATGGTCTGGCGGTGCTGAACCTGCGCAATATGGCTTTATTTCACCATCTGAACAAGTTCTAGATGGCTGGTTTGAAATCATTAGTCAAGGTGTCCAGACAGCAATTGTTGCAGTAGCACAATTAGCATTAATTGTTATACCACTCATGATCGTTATGCAGTTTTTGCGAGAAAAAGGCTTTTTAACCAAATTATCGAATGGCTTGGCTCCATTCACTAAATTGCTTGGTATGGAAAAAAACACGTCCATGACACTTGTAGCAGGTTTAACAATTGGATTAGCCTATGGCGCAGGGTTAATGATCCAAGCGGTGAAAGAAGACGGTGTTTCGAAAAGAGATATGTACTTGGCTTTGATTTTTTTAGTATCTTGTCATGCTGTTGTGGAAGACACCGTCATATTTATTCCACTGGGGATACCAGTTTGGCCATTGCTTGTAATTCGACTAATAACAGCAATACTACTAACAATCACGATTGCTTTTTTATGGAAACGACCAGAATTTTACCAAAGGAAGGGAACATCACATGAGCATTCATACAATACTTTTTGATCTTGATGGAACATTGATTGATACGAATGAATTAATAATTGCTTCTTTTAAGCATACGTTTGATCATTATGGAAAAAACTTCACACGGGAAAAAGCGATTGAATTTATTGGACCGCCGTTAAAAGAATCGTTCGAAACCGTTGATCCATCACAAGCCGATACAATGGTGGAAACATATCGTCAGCACAATTTAGAGCATCATGATGAATATGTCACTGCTTTCCCTTTTGTTATCGAAACACTGGAACATTTAAGGGAGCAAGGCATTCAACTTGGTGTTGTGACGACAAAAATGTGGGATACAGTTGATAAAGGATTGAAGTTGACTGGTATGGATCCCTTTTTTGAGACGGTTATAACACTTGATGATGTCACACATGCCAAACCTCATCCAGAGCCAATTATCAAAGCAATGCATGATCTGAATGCAAAAGCAGAATCAACGTTAATGGTCGGAGATAATTCACATGATATTGAAGCAGGACAGAACGCTGGGGTTCAAACAGCTGGTGTTGCTTGGTCATTAAAGGGAAAAGAGATGTTAGAAGCATATCACCCAACCTACATGTTGAACGATATTAGGGATCTATTTTCGATTTTAGGGGTGTGACCAATGCGTAACACGAACCGATATCAGGTGAACAAAGCCAATTCATTGTGGCAGATTTACCAGACTGTTTCTTTCTGGAAGGTAATGAAAAACTTCATTGTGATTCAACTTGCACGATACACCCCTTTCTTGGCAATGAAAAATTGGCTGTATCGGACGTTTTTACGCATGGGAGTTGGCGGACAAACCGCTTTTGCCTTAATGGTTATGCCAGACGTGATGTTTCCTGAAAAAATAACGGTTGGAAGCAACAGTATTATTGGCTATAATACAACGATATTAGCACACGAATATTTGATTAAGGAATATCGAATTGGTAAGGTCGTAATTGGCGATGAGGTTATGATTGGAGCAAACTCAACAATTCTACCAGGTGTTACGATTGGTGATCGGGCAATTGTCTCTGCTGGAACACTTGTCCATAAAGATGTACCAGCTGGAGCATTCGTTGGCGGGAATCCAATGCGTTTGATTTATACGAAGGAAGAAATGGAAAAGCGGATGCAGGGAGATGCTGACGCGTGATCGTATTATTATAAATGATAAAATTCTATTCCAATGTCATACTAACATTGGAATAGAATTTTCTGCGTTATAATACAGGTAATAAGCAGGAAATGAAACGGACATTAAGAAATGATCGGGATAAAAACAATTAAATGGGGAGGAATTTCAATGGAGACGTACATCTTAGCACTAGATCAAGGCACAACGAGTTCACGTGCTATTTTATTTAATCATAATGGGGAGATAGTCGAAACTGGCCAGAAGGAATTTGAACAGTTTTTTAAAAAGCCTGGTTGGGTTGAACACAATGCAAACGAAATTTGGACATCGATTTTGGCGTGTATTACGGATGTGTTGCGAAAATCTGATATTGACCCACAACAAATAGCCGGGATTGGGATTACGAATCAGCGTGAAACAACCGTTGTATGGGATAAAAATACTGGAAAACCAATTTATAAAGCGATTGTTTGGCAATCTAAGCAAACAACGGATATTTGTAAAGAACTAAGAGAACAAGGCTACAGTGATCTATTTCGTGATAAAACTGGATTACTAATCGATCCATATTTTGCAGGTACAAAGGTAAAATGGATTTTAGACAATGTGGACGGTGCACGGAAAAAAGCGGATAATGGTGACTTACTATTTGGAACAATCGACTCATGGTTGGTATACAAATTGACTGGAGGGCAGAAACACATTACGGATTACTCGAATGCTTCCAGGACGTTAATGTACAATATTTATGATCTGCAATGGGATGATGAATTACTAGATATTCTTGGCGTACCGAAATCAATGCTACCAGAAGTGAAACAATCATCAGAAGTATATGGTGAGACGGTCGATTATCACTTTTTCGGACATGAAGTACCAATTGCTGGGATTGCTGGTGATCAGCAAGCAGCACTATTTGGTCAGGCATGCTTTGAAAAAGGGATGGCAAAAAACACATATGGAACTGGCGGATTTATGCTGATGAATACGGGTAATGAAGGCGTAAAATCAGACAACGGTTTATTAACGACACTAGCATGGGGTGTAGATGGAAAAGTAGAATATGCATTAGAAGGGAGTATTTTTGTAGCAGGTTCGGCTATACAATGGTTGCGTGATGGCTTGCAAATAATTGATGATTCTCCGGAGAGTGAACCATTGGCAAAGGCAGTAGATTCTACAGATGGCGTTTATGTTGTGCCTGCATTTGTTGGTCTGGGTACTCCATATTGGGATAGTGATGTACGTGGTGCAGTCTTTGGCCTTACGCGTGGTACAACGAAAGAACACTTTGTCAGAGCTACATTAGAGTCGCTTGCCTACCAAACGCGGGATGTGGTAGATGCAATGATTACCGATTCCGGGATTGATTTAAAAACGCTCCGGGCTGATGGGGGAGCAGTTGAAAATGACTTCCTTATGCAGTTCCTAAGCGATATGCTTGGCGTATCGGTTGAACGTCCGGTTATTAATGAGACAACTGCACTTGGTGCCGCATACTTGGCAGGGTTAGCAGTAGGATATTGGGAAAGCAAGGAAGAAATAACGAAACAATGGAAAATGGATCATATATTTGAAGATAAAATTGCTGAAGACCAACGTGAACAATTGTATGATGGATGGAAAAAAGCAGTTAAAGCGGCACAAGCTTTTAAGTAAAATCCTTTGCGAAAATCAAAAGATGTGATATGATACAAATAAGTTAATACATGGGACGGAGAAATGGAGAAACCACAAATCACAAATGGTGAAAAAACATTTGTGTATTTTGTGGTTTTTTTGTGTGCGATCCGGACCTAAATATGGCAAATTTTAACATACAATTTAAAAGAAATTCCAGTTAGAATACATGAATTTCCTAATAAGCGGGTAATGATATCTTGAGAGTGGAATTTTAGGGGAGTGATGGAAAATGACGAATTTTTCTAGTTTTAAACGTAATGATATTTTTAAAAAATTAACCGAAGAGCCACTAGATGTATTTGTAATTGGTGGTGGCATAACCGGTTCTGGAATAGCATTAGATGCTGTAACACGTGGCTTATCAACAGGTGTTATTGAAATGCAAGACTTTGCAGCAGGTACTTCCAGCCGCTCAACAAAACTTGTTCATGGTGGATTACGCTATTTACAACAATTTGAAGTGAAAATGGTTGCTGAAGTCGGAAAAGAGCGAGCAATTGTTTATGAAAATGGTCCACATGTAACAACACCAGAATGGATGATGTTACCATTTCATAAAGGTGGTTCGTTTGGTCCATTTACGACGAATATCGGCTTACGGGTATATGATTTCCTTGCTGGCGTTAAAAAAGGGGAACGCCGAAAAATGTTAAGTCCCGAAGAAGCATTGCAAAAAGAACCACTTATTAAAAAAGAGGAATTAAAAGGTGCTGGCTATTATGTAGAGTATAAAACAGATGATGCCAGATTAACTATTGAAGTAATGAAAAAAGCAGTTCAAAAAGGTGCTCATGCAGTTAACTATGCAAAAGCCACTGATTTTATTTATGGCGAGTCCGGAAAAATAGTTGGTGTAGTAGTTAGTGATCAGCTTACAGGTGAAACGTATAACGTGTATGCGAAGAAAATCGTTAATGCTTGTGGTCCTTGGGTTGATGATCTACGCGAAATCGATGGTTCTAAACAAGGAAAATCGTTGCATCTAACGAAAGGTGTGCATTTGGTATTTCCTAAAAAACGATTCCCATTACAACAAGCGATCTATTTCGATGCCCCTGATGGCCGGATGATTTTTGCTATCCCACGAGATAATAAGACATATGTAGGAACAACCGATACGAGCTATGAAGGTAATATTGCACATCCGACATTGACAGAAGCAGATCGAGATTATTTAATTGATGCGATTAATTATATGTTTCCTTCCCTTGAAATGAAAGCAGAAGATATTGAATCGAGTTGGGCAGGATTACGCCCGTTAATTGCTGAGGATGGAAAAAATCCTGATGAAATCTCCCGTAAGGATGAAATTTTCATTTCCGACTCTGGCTTGATTTCGATGGCTGGCGGTAAATTAACAGGGTACCGTAAAATGGCTGAACAGGCAGTGAATACAGTCGTTAACCAATTAAAAGACGAAGAAGGAATTTTATATTCTAAATCAGAGACCCTTAATTTACCTATTTCGGGTGGCGAAGTTGGTGGATCAACGGGATACAAACGTTTCAAGGATCGCAAGGTTAAAGAGGCTGTTGCTTTAGGAATGGATGAAGAAACAGCGCAAATGCTAGTTAAGAAATACGGGTCAAACATCGATACTATTTTTGAACTCTATCAGGCAAAACAAGAAGAAGCGAAGAAAGCAGCTATCGATCCAATAGTTTTTGCTCAGCTTATTTATGCATTAGAGTACGAATTAACCTATAAACCAGTTGACTTCTTTATTCGTCGTACAGGTGCACTTTTCTTTGACATTAATTGGGTTCGTACCCATAAGGATAATGTCATTGCCTACATGGCGAAAGCATTACAGTGGAGTGAAAAACAAACAAAAACCTATCAAAATCAGTTAGATGAATTACTTCATGAAGCAGTGACCCCAGTTAAATGATGTTAGTAAAACTTCTATCTTATATAAAAGGTAGAAGTTTTTCATTTTGTTCTAAAAAAGCACCCCCTTTCCATTAGTAAATATGATATACTTTGTTCTAGTTTAAATACGCAATTAGGCCTGCTGACGTTACTGTTCAATGGATTCAGTTATGTCAGCTTTAGTGCTTGTTTGTATTATGTATGTAAGAAGAAGCAGGGGGATAAGTGTGCAACATTTAGAGAATAATATCGTAAAGAGTAAACAAAATAATGTTCTCCCTTTTATTCCTGAAGGTGATTTTTATTTTACAAAAGGTGTGGAAGCCTTCCGCAAAAGAAAATTTGATATTGCTTTGAAGTGGTTAAGAAAAGCAATTGAACAAAAGCCAAATGATCCGTTGTACCAATGTCAAATGTCTATTATTTATACGGAAATTGGTGCTTATCATGCCGCAAATCAATTGTTAACCAAAGTATTGCAATCAACTGATGACCAGTATATGGATTGTTACTATTTATTAGCAAATAATTATGCACATTTAGGATTACTGAATGATGCAAAAAAATACGCGGAATCATATCTTACTAATGAACCTGAAGGCGATTTTAGTGAAGAAGCTAAAAGTTTGCTACATTTAATTGATATAGATGAAGACGATGAAGATGACTGGGATCTGGAAGAAGAGGATGAACTTCTAATTTATCAAGAAACGGTTTTTTATCATATGGAAAATAAAGAATGGGACAAAGCAATGCCAATCATCGAGGAGATGCTTACGTTATTTCCTGAACACAAACAGGCAACCCATGATTATGCACAGGCATTGTTTTATACCGGTTTTCCGGAAAAAGCAATTCAAGTGGAACTTGACATATTGCAAGACGAACCCGATTCATTAGTTAGTCATGCGAATTTGGCAGTTTTTTATTATGAGTTTGATCAAAAGGCAGAATATGAAAAACATATTCAGTCATTGCAAAATGTATATCCAATTCAAGAACAGCAAAAATTACGAATAGCGGTTACACTTGCTAGAACAGGAATGTATCATGAAGCAGTCCCACGATTTCGCGCACTTGCTAAGCGTGTAGTAAAAAATCATCCTTCTTATTATCGGTGGTTCAGCATTGCCAATTACTATGAAGGAGAACAGGCAAAAGCAATGTCATTATGGAGAGAAGGCTGTCGACAACATTCGGTGCTTTCCAATGAAAAAGAACCGTGGTTATAAAGATTTGAGCAGAAAAATAGACGAAACGAACTGATTCTTATACGATTAAGTTGGCTGAACTATAATAGAGAAAAAGGGGCTGAAATTCAATGTCCGAAGAACGTATGTATGATGTTATCATTGCCGGAGCAGGGCCTGCTGGAATGACGGCGGCTGTTTATGCCTCACGGGCGGATTTAGACACATTAATGATTGAAAGAGGTATTCCAGGTGGTCAGATGGCTAACACAGAAGATGTAGAGAACTACCCTGGATATGAGCATATTTTAGGGCCAGATTTATCAAATAAAATGTTCGAGCATGCTAAAAAGTTTGGTGCCGAATATGCCTATGGTGATATTAAAGATGTTGAGGATCATGGCGATTACAAATTAGTAAAAGCAGGAAAGCATGAATATAAAACACGTGCACTTATTATTACAACTGGTGCTCAATATAAAAAGTTAGGTATTCCAGGAGAGGAAGAATTAGGCGGTCGTGGTGTATCTTATTGTGCCGTTTGCGATGGGGCGTTTTTTAAAGGAAAAGACCTTGTTGTTATCGGTGGTGGAGATTCCGCCGTTGAAGAAGGAATTTATTTAACTCGCTTTGCTAATAAGGTAACTATTGTTCATCGCCGTGATGAATTACGAGCACAAAAAATTATCCAACAGCGAGCATTTGATAATGAAAAAATCGAGTTTATTTGGGATACGGTTGTTGATACAATCAATGGTCCTGAAGGAAAAGTAAGCAGTGTTTCACTAAATAATAAAAAATCCGGTGAAAAACGTGAATTTGATGCAAATGGTGTATTTATTTATATAGGGATGGTACCACTTAGTGAATCATTTAAATCATTAGGAATCACCAATGATGAAGGGTACATTCCAACAAATGAAAACATGGAAACAAGTGTACCAGGTGTTTTTGCAGCGGGAGATATTCGGGAAAAAGAACTTCGACAAATTGTAACAGCAACTGGTGACGGGAGTATTGCAGCACAGTCAGCACAAAGTTATATTGAAGATTTGTTGGAAGAACTAAAAGCAGCAAAATCATAAAACAAACAAGTAATTGCATTTTAACGCTGTTGTAACATGCTCGAAACAATTTTGGGGTATAATATAATTAACTAATTGACCCCCTTTTAATAGATAAATTAGTTTTTTACAGAGGCGCTAGTCGTCTCTGTCTTTTTTTATGTTTGTCCAATTCTGTCGAGGCGAAATTACTCCTTCCAATCATATCCTTGTTGCTAAGGAAAAATTCATTGTATAATGGAGATAATGTTTTTTAATAAATTAATGAGGTGCAATGCATATGCAACGCGTGACAAACTGCATATTAATCAATAACAAAAAAGTATTAGTAATAAAAAAACCTCGACGTGGATGGTATGCGATTCCTGGCGGGAAAATGGAACAAGGTGAATCCATCAAGGAATCAGCAACAAGAGAATTTTACGAAGAAACAGCTTTAACGTTGATCAATCCGAATTTAGCTGGTGTCTTTACCTTTAGTGTTTTTGAAAACAAGGCTATTACAGAGGAGTGGATGATGTTCACCTTTGTTTCCCGTTATTTTAATGGTGAGTTAACGAAACATTGTAAAGAGGGAGAATTGGAATGGGTTTCTCTTGATCGTGTGAATGAATTACCAATGGCTGAAGGGGATCATCATATTTTCAACCATGTCTTAGCATCAAGCGAAACGTTATATGGGTCGTTTGCGTATACAAAAGATTACGAGCTGCTTGATTTACGCCTTGATCCAGCCACACCATAAGGAGGAGACTCGAGTGAACAATATAGATAAGGAAACAAGATTAGTTATTATTACCGGTATGTCTGGTGCCGGTAAAACGGTGGCTGTGCAAAGCTTTGAGGATCTTGGTTATTATTGTGTTGATAACTTGCCTCCAGCATTGCTGCCAAAGTTTTTAGAGTTAATGAAGGATGCAACAAACAGTATTCAACGTGTTGCATTAGTGATGGATTTACGTGGTCGTGAATTCTTTGATTCATTAGTTGAAGCATTGGATATTTTAGGTGACGAGGATTGGCTCCAGGAACATATTCTCTTCCTTGATGCGAAAGATGAGTCATTAGTTACTCGGTATAAGGAAACGCGTCGTTCACATCCGTTAGCAGTCGGTGGATTACCACTAAATGGTATTAAACAGGAACGGAAAATATTAGACGAATTAAAAGGAAGAGCACAACGCGTGGTCGATACAACAAATTTAAAACCACGGGAATTACGCGAAAAAATTCTCCATGCCTATTCAGAGGAAAAACAAGAGATTTTTTCTGTTCATATGGTTTCGTTTGGGTTTAAGTACGGGGTGCCAATTGATGCTGATTTAGTCTTTGATGTGCGATTTTTACCAAATCCGCATTATGTTTCGCATTTACAGCCATTAACAGGACTGAATCAGGAAGTTTCATCATATGTATTTAAATGGTCAGACACACAAAAATTCAATGAAAAAGTACTCGATTTACTCCAATTTATGCTGCCGCAATACAAGAAAGAGGGCAAGTCACAGCTTGTTGTTGCAATTGGTTGTACAGGTGGCCAGCATCGATCTGTTGCTATCACCGAATACTTTGCGAAGAGATTATCTTCTGGCTATATTACTCATATTACCCATCGAGATATTGATAAAGGAAAGGGTCATCACTTATGAGTAACAGAAAACAACCCAATGTAGTCGTTATCGGTGGTGGAACAGGGATGCCGGTCCTTTTGCGAGGTCTAAAGGATCTGCCAATAAATTTGACTGCACTAGTTACAGTTGCAGATGACGGTGGTAGTACGGGCAGGTTGCGTTCGGAAATGGCAATTCCAGCCCCGGGAGATATTCGAAATGTGATTGCCGCTTTATCTGATGCAGAGCCAATGCTACTTGATTTATTTCAGCACCGTTTTGCTAATGGTAATGGTTTATCTGGTCATTCAATGGGCAATTTGTTACTAGCGGCTATGACTTCTCTTACCGGGGATTTTTATACCGGAATTAAAGAAATTTGCCGTGTACTTAATGTGAAAGGAAATATTTACCCAATATCAAATGAAAGTATGTCGTTGCATGCCGAAATGGATGATGGGTCAATTGTATCTGGTGAATCATCTATTCCATTAGCACATAAAAAAATTAAACACGTATTTTTAGAACCACAGCCAGTTAAACCATTGCCTAATGCTGTCAAGGCCATTGAACAGGCTGATTTGGTCGTCATTTCACCGGGGAGTTTGTATACAAGTATCATGCCAAACCTTATTATCCCACAAATAGATGTTGCGCTTCGTAAGGCAAAAGGAAATGTAGTCTACGTTTGCAATGTCATGACACAAGCAGGGGAAACAACAGGATATACTGCAAGTGACCATGTGCGAGCAATACATGATCATATTGGTGAGAGCTGTGTGGATTCGATTGTTGTACACAATGAGCCGATTAGCGAAACTGTCCGTGAGATCTATGCAGAAGAAAATGCTGATCCCGTCGTTTATGATACGGATCAGTTACTTGCTATGAATTTGCAGATTATTGAGGGGGATATTATTGATCATTCCCAAGCAACACTTCGTCATGATACAAATAAAATTGCTGCCTTACTATACTCAATCATCGATCAATAGGTTTCAATAATTGGTAGGCAGGAGGTGAATTAATTTGTCGTTTGCATCTGAAATAAAAAAAGAATTAACAGCAATGGAAGTAGATGACTGCTGTACGACTGCTGAACTAGCTGCCTTAATCCGCATGAACGGTGCCATCTCGTTATCTAAACAAGATTATACACTTGACGTACAAACAGAAAATGCAGCTATTGCACGTCGTATCTATACGCTGATCAAATCATCTTATTCGTTTCCTGTTGAATTACTTGTTCGGAAAAAAATGAAGTTGAAAAAAAACAATATCTATATCGTCAGGATGAAAGAAGATGTTCAGGAACTATTATCGGATCTTGATATCCTAAGGGAGCCATATACATTTGTTCGCACGATCTCAAACCAGTTTCTTGAAAAGTCTTGCTGTAAGAAATCTTATTTACGTGGGGCTTTTTTAGCAGGTGGGTCGATTAATAATCCGGAAACATCATCCTATCATTTAGAGATTTATAATTTTTATCAAGAGCATAATGATGCATTATGTGAATTGCTGAATAGTTTTGATCTAAAAGCGCGTAAGTTGGAACGCAAAAAAGGCTATATTGCGTATATCAAAGAGGCTGAAAAGATTACAGAATTTCTTAATATAATTGGTGCACATAACGCATTATTTAAATTTGAGGATGTACGAATTGTTCGCGATATGCGGAATTCGGTCAACCGCTTAGTAAACTGTGAAACAGCTAACTTAAATAAAACAATTGGAGCAGCATTTCGGCAGATTGAAAATATTAATCTGATCGAGAAAGCGGTTGGTTTGGAAGTTTTACCAGAAAAGCTACGGGAAATAGCAGTTTTGCGTGTTCAACATCAGGATGTTTCGTTAAAAGAACTTGGGGAACTGGTATCAAGTGGAAAGATATCAAAATCTGGTGTCAATCACCGGTTGAAAAAGATTGATGAGTACGCTGAGAAAATTAGGAGCGGTGATTTAATCGAAAACTGAATAAGTATTCGTTTTAATTCGTTTTCATGGTATAATTGTTGATAATTTATCCCGCCCTAATAAGCAGTATTTTCAAATGAATGAGTTCTTCTTGCATGGTGTTCAAGTCCGTAATGTTCTACATTTTTAAAAAGTAGAAAACAACGGACATGAACATCTTGATTTACAATATCAGTATGAACTGATGGTGTTTTACTTAATTGTTTCGCTTTTCAAGAGATATAATGACAGCGTTTACAACATTGGAGAGGATGATCAGAGTGGTTGAGCGATCAGTGACAGTTGAACTTGAAACAGGGTTACAGGCAAGACCTGCAGCAAGGTTTGTACAGGAAGCAAATCGTTACGGATCACATTTATTTTTAGAAAAGGATGGCAAGCGAATTAATGCAAAAAGTATTATGGGACTAATGAGTTTAGCGATCGGAACCGGGGAAACGATTACGTTAATTGGTGATGGTATTGATGAAGATGATGCGATTACACATTTGGTTTCATTTGTTACAGAAAAGAGGATTTGATCTATCCGTGAACGAATCCAAAAATATCAATTGCTTTTCCTTAAATTAGGCTCTTTTCTTAATGTTAGATGTTTTAAATTTCGTAGTTGATACAAAATGCGACGTAGTGAATAATCACTTATAATACGCTTTTTCTTCCTCTAATGAGTAAGTGGCCGGATTCGCTCCGTCAGAATACTTCGCTTTCCGCGGGCACGGCCTCAGCCTCCTCGGAAGCAAAGAACGCTTCCTCCGGGGTCTTCGGACACGTGCTGTTCCCGCAGGAGTCTACGTATTCTGACTACGCTGATATAGATCTTTGATTGGAGAGTAGTGTGTGACCTATAAATTCAACATTTCATGAAGTTCTTCTCACTTATACTTATATAGAAATTTACACTAAGGCTTGGGAAAAATGCGAGACTCCTATGGGAAAAGGAACAGTCTGAAGACCCCACAGCGAGCGTTCTTTGCGAGCGAGGAGGCTGAAGCGTTCCCCATGGAAAGCGAGTATTTTTCCCAAGCCGCCGGGTTAGCACTTACCTTATAAAGGACGTCAAGAAAACACACTAAAAATTACTTCGCATTTTATGGATATTGTGTAAAAACAACAATCTTTGAGAAAACGGCGTTAATAATTAAACAAGAAAATCCCCTGACCGGAATAGCAGTCAGGGGATTAGTTATTATTTATCGTCTTTGCGTTCTAAAACTTTATCGATCAAGCCGTATTCTTTTGCTCTTGCTGCAGTCATGAAGTTGTCACGTTCTGTATCACGTTGAATCACTTCTAATGGTTGACCACTACGTTCGGCAATGATTTGATTTAGTTTTTCACGCATTTCTAAAATACGTCTTGTGTGAATTTCAATATCAGTTGCTTGCCCTTGTGTACCGCCTAGTGGTTGGTGAATCATTACTTCACTATTTGGTAGTGCATAACGTTTTCCGATTTCGCCGGCGGTTAATAGGAATGCTCCCATTGATGCTGCCATACCAGTACAGATTGTTGATACATCTGGTTTTATGAACTGCATCGTATCATATATCGCCATACCAGCTGTAATCGAGCCGCCTGGTGAGTTAATGTAAATGGAAATGTCCTTTTCAGGATCCTCTGCTTCTAAGAAAAGTAGTTGCGCAACAATCGAATTTGCTACGTTATCGTCAATTGCACTTCCTAACATAATGATACGGTCTTTAAGTAAACGTGAGTAGATATCGTATGCACGTTCTCCACGGTTTGTTTGTTCAATAACTGTAGGTATTAAATTCATGTGTAAATCCTCCTAATTCTTCAAATTGATCCATTTGGATTGGATAGTTTTATCATAACTAATAGGTCAAAAAAGGTCAAACAAAAACGATCGATAAATTTGCTCAATAATAAAATACACCTTCCATCATTCCCGTTTAGAAGGAATATAAACCGTCATGTAGGAAGTTAAATAAATTTGTAGGTGTTTTTTGGCCGTCCCTTTTTGCCGTATTGAGAAATCACCTCCACTTCGCCTTTTCCCTCAAGGTAATTTAAGTAACGATGTACGGTTTGATAAGCAACTGGTAACGCTTTTTGAATATCATTAATGGTTGATGGATCATCTTGCTGAATCAAATAATTTTTGATCGACATTAATGTGGCTTGATTGATTCCTTTATCAACAAATACGCTATTTTGATTTTCCGTCAGTTTACCAATTTTTAAGTTAATTCGAATCCGTGAGAGCAGGTCGGGGGCTTTAATTGGCTTTAAAGCAAAATCGGTTGCTCCAGCGTTGAGAAAGGTATCTGCTATTTCCTGCCGTTCGTCAACAGTTAACACAATAATTGGCACCGTTTGACTTACGTTGCGTATTGCTTTTGTCGTTTTTACCCCGTCCCAATCTGGCATGTGATAGTCCAATAGAACAAGGTCAGGGTTCATTTTTGAATACAAATCAATCGCTTGTTTACCTGTCGCTGCTTCTAATACGCTCCAGTTTGCATAATGACATATCTCTTTTAATGTGAAACGTATATCTTCATTATCATCGACTATTAGAATGGTTGTACCCATTTATTTGTTCACCCTCTTTATGGATTGGAAGTAAAATATTCATTTGTGTATGGCTTCCAGGAATGCTGTTGACTGTAATACTCCCGCAATGATTTTCTACTACCTTTTTGACAAAAGAAAGTCCAATTCCAGATGATTTTTTTGTACTGAAGCCGTCTTGCCAAATATTTTTTAAATGGGATGACTGAATGCCAGGTCCATTATCTTGTATGCGAAGTAAAATACCACTATCTACTCTTTTGACATGGATGTGAATATATCCTGCTTTTCCGGAAAATGATGTAATCGCATTTTCTAAAATATTCGAGATAGCGCGGGAAAATCGTATTTTATTAATATAGATTGGTGGTACATCTTCCTCCACTTTCATTACCAAATCAACTTGTTGTTCATTCAAATCAAGATGACTTGTAACATATTCTAGTAATTCTTGAACAGGAATTTGCTGTTTGATATTTTCGTAGAGAATTTCCGATATCATATCCTTCATTTTTTCTAATGACTTGTCCATGCGGTCGAAATACTCTTGTACATATGTGTCGGTTGTTGGCTGCATTTTTAAATTTATCAGTGAGGTTAATCCTTCCACCGTTACCAAAGGTGTTTTTAAATCATGTACTAAAGTATTTATTTCCTGATAAACAGATGATTCGATGAGTGCAATGCGTGTCTCCTTTAATTCTTCTTCTTGCTGTTGATATTTTTTTAAAGTATAAAATTGTTTGTTTACCAGATGAATGAGGAAACTTAAAATGACAGCAATAGTCAAAAAAGCAACAAAAAAGATCGTTGCCAGAGTGTTATACAATCTATTTTCAGTAAAATAACTATCAGCAATTTTGATACTAACTGCCATATCATTGGTTCCAAATCCAAATTGGGACAGTGCAGGAATCAGTTGCAGCCATTCACTAGCCATTAAAATGAGAAAAAGAACAATTGAAAATATAAAATAAAAATGCTTCTGTTTTGGTATGTATAGGTTTAGAAGGATAACGGTTCCGATCGTTACCATATGGCCAAGATAGGAAAAGTGTTCATGATAAAATTGGTTAAACAAAGTAATTGCTACCATTGTTATGCTAATAAATAATAAGGAAAAACGAATAGATTCTAGCTGTCTTGTAATAGCGTGGGCTAACAACATAGAACCAAAATAAATGAAAAAGTAAATTAATACATATTTTGCTATGAAAGCAAAAGCAGTCACCAAAAGTTGTCCGCTATCATGCATCACGATACTTTCATTAATATTGTCACTTATAAATAGGGACCAGTTCGAAATAAAGGTTGGGAACAATTCACCATATGTAAGGAATAAAAGCCCTAGAAAACCAATTAGGGAATAACTTTTTTCTTTTTTACTCATACTATCAGGCCCTTCTAAAAAGGTAAGAAATTATATAATTTGGCTCTAGTTTGCTTTCAGCGTGATGGGCCACGTCCAGCTCCAGCGCCCAGCGACTAGCGAGACTTCCCTCACCTCCGTACGATAAGTCAACATCGGTTCGCATCCGCTCGCCGTGTTTCCTTTATCTCCTACGGCTCAGTCCAGTCCGTACGTCGCTAAACGGGCGCTTGCGCTTTTGTTCAACATTACCATTACCGAAATGCCGAGTTGAATGGGGTAGATATATCGTCTAATTGTTTAACCAAAGTTGTTGGCACGTGATGTGTTTTCAGTGTGGATATTAATTGATCTGAATGCCTTAAATTTTTTAATCCGATGTAGTAATCGGCATAGGGAGCTGTCTCGTTAAAAAGTTTTATTGTTTCTTTATCTTCACGATGTCCTCCAGAAAGATTAACAAGAATGATCGGCAAATCCATTCGTTTTGATTCCTTTACAATCTGTTCTGTTCGTGATAATTCATCTGTAAAGGATCTTGGGGTTTGCGCCAATCCGCTCGCACTATAGCCAAGGAGAATGACAACACTTTGATAATCATATAAATCGGTCGCCAAAGCCCGCGGACGGTAATCGGCTTCAAGGTTTAGGTTTTCAGCGATTGTGAGCAAAATTGTTCCCTCAGCTGCTTGACCAGCAGATGTGATTAAAATTTTTTCTTCACCAATCGGTGCTGGAAGGTTGGGGTAGGTGTTTATATGCTTGTCCACAGAACCATTGAAAGAAATGAAAAACAGGATAAATGTGAAAAAAACACAAATCAAAACAGGAATATATTTTGTCATCTGATTTACACCTCGCTTTTTGCACCGCCTTAAAAAAGAAAAAGGTAAAGCGATTGCTTTACCTTTAATCATACAATATTATTATCTGAAATGTCACTATTGTTTTAACCTTGGATCTAATGCGTCACGCAATCCATCACCAAATAGGTTAAATCCAAGGACGACGAAGAAGATGGCAATTCCTGGAAATGCTACTACCCATGGTGCATTCTGTAGTGCCGCACGTCCGTCGCTTAGCATTGCACCCCATTCAGGTGTTGGTGGTTGTGCCCCAAGACCTAAGAAGCTCAACCCAGCTGCATCTAAGATTGCTGTACCAACACTTAGTGTGGCTTGTACAATTATTGGGGCTACACAATTTGGCAGGACATGCTGCATTAAAACTCTTCCATGTTTAGCTCCAATAGCTTTTGCTGCCTCAACATATTCCGTTTCTTTGACAGATAAAACGGCCGAGCGAACAATTCTGGCAAACTGTGGTACACCAACAATTCCGACAGCTATCATTGCGTTACGTAAACTGGGACCAAGCACAGCTACAAGAGCAATTGCTAAAAGGATACTAGGAAAAGCCATCATGATATCAATAATTCGCATGATTACTTGGTCGATCCATCGTCCAAAATAGCCAGCGATACCACCTAATAGAACACCGACAATCATCGCGATTCCAACAGCAATTACACCAATTTGTATGGAAATGCGCGATCCATGGACAATCCGACTGAATATATCACGTCCAAGCTCATCAGTTCCAAGTAAATGATCGGATGATGGAGCCATGTATCGATCTATAATATTTTGATCTGTTGGGCTATGAGTCGCAATAACTGGTGCGAATATGGCGGTTAAAATGAGTATTAAAATGATACACAATCCAATGAAGGAAGTTTTACTTTTAACAATTCGCGTTAATGAGTCTACCCATAATCGACTTGATTTCGTTTGTTCAGATTCGTTTGTGTCAATGGAGTCCGGATCTGGTATAGGATTTGGTTGAAGTGACATGTGTTGCACATCCTTTCTTAATAAGAGTTCTGTTTTCAGCAGTTAGAAGGAAATAACATTAATCAAATCGTATCCTTGGATCCACGTATTTATAAAGAATGTCCGTTAGTAAATTTACTAAAACGAATATGGTTGCAATAATTAATATAGTGCTTTGTACGACAGGATAATCACGGCCGAGCACGGCAAGATAGACATAACGTCCTACACCAGGCCATGAGAAAATGGTTTCCGTTAGTACAGCACCACCAAGCAATAGACCAAATTGTAAGCCGATTACCGTTAATACTGGTAGAAATGCGTTTTTTAATGCGTGTTGAAAGACAACCAGATGCTTCCTAAGTCCCTTTGCACTTGCTGTTCGAATAAAATCCTGGCGCATAACTTCTAACATACTTGAGCGAGTCATCCTGGCTATAATTGCCATTGGAATGGTTCCAAGTGCGAGACCTGGCATTAATAAATGTAAAAAAGCATCTTTAAAGGCGAGCCAATTACCAGTTAAAATACTATCTAATAAATAAAAGTTTGTGATGGTATTAAGTTCAATGCCTGCTGTTAATCTTCCTGATGGTGGCAAAATATTCAGTTTTACCGAGAATAGCCAAATCATCATTAATCCTAGCCAGAAAATGGGTAATGATACGCCGAATAAAGCACCAGTCATGCTAATATTGTCAAACCAGGAGTATTGTTTAACAGCAGCAATAACACCAGCTAATATACCGATTACAATGGCAAGAATCATCGCAAAAATTGTTAACTCAATTGTTGCAGGCAATTTATGTAATAGTTCAAATGCAATATTTTCTTTTGATTGGACAGATTCGCCTAAATTACCTTGCAAAATATCCCCTAAAAACCGACCATACTGAACGATATATGGGTCATTTAGTCCAAGTTCGGCACGTAATGATTCAAGCTGGGCTTCTGTCGCCTTTTCGCCAAGCATGCTCCTGGCAGGATCGCCTGGTATTAAATGGATAAGAGAAAAGGTGAGAATGGAGACACCGATCAGCACGGGGATAAGCATGAATAGTCTTCGAATAATGAATTTTAGCATGGTTCGATTCCTCCGTTTAGTTGGAGTTTTGTCTAGAGACCCGTATCTAACTACAGGTCCCTAGAACTTCCCTCCATTAGGAAAATAATTATTTATCTTTCATTAGGTTAAAAAAACTGCTATTTAATATCTAAAAAGTTAAATGGTTCACTGCCGGTTGCGTGTGGTACATAATCAACAACACTATTATTTGCCGCAATTGGTGGTGTTGTATGAGCGATTGGGAACCATGGTGCATCCTCATGAATGATCTCTTGTGCTTCTAAATAAAGCTCTGTACGTTTATCTTGATCCATTTCTGTTTGTGCTTGTTTTAATAAATCGTGTATCTCATCACTCTTATAAAAAGCAATGTTTCCTGCTGAACCCATTTTGGCATTGTCTTTATCCAGTAAAACGTATAAGAAGTTGTCAGGGTCACCATTATCACCAGTCCAGCCTAAGAATGCCATATCATGTTCACCATTTTCTGTTGCTGCTAAATGGGTATCCCAGTCATTTTCAACTATTTCAACGTTAATATTTACTTCTTTTAACATTTCCTGAATCGCTTGAGCAGTTACTTTCGGTTGTGGCATGTATGGCCTTGGATTAGCGAATGTATACAGCTTTATGTCAAATCCATCCGCGTATCCTGCTTCAGCAAGTAATGCTTTTGCTTCTTCTACATCAAAACCATAATCTTCAACATCATCATTGAATCCCCATAAAGATGGTGGAAGTGGGTTTTTAGCTGCTTTTCCAATTCCCTCATACAATGTAATAAGCTTTTCTTTATCGATCGCTAAATTAATTGCCTGACGTACTAATTTTTCTGTCATTGGACCTTCTTTTTCTGTGTTCATTGCCATATAACTCACATTCATAGAAGGTCTGCGAATAATTTGCAAATTTTCATCATCTTCTGTTGTTTGAATATCCTGTGGGTTTAATCCCGTCATCATATCGATTGATCCGGATTGTAACTCCATAAATCTAGCACCATTATCTGGGATGGTACGGAAGATAACTTTATCAACGTTGGCAACTTCACCAAAGTAATCATCATTTTTCGTAATGGTTATACTGTCATCCGGAACCCACTCATCAAAGACAAATGGTCCTGTTCCAACTGGATTTTTAAAATAGTCTTCACCATACTCATCAACTGCTTCGGGACTTGCAATACCAAATGGAGGCATCGCTAACGTTTGCAGGAATGGAGCGTTTGGTTCTGATAGTGTGATTGTAACCTCGTAGTCACCGGTAGCTTCTACTTTTTCGATAATTCCACCAAGATCGTCTTCAGAAGCACCAAACATATAACCATAGTAAATAAATTCAGCTGATGTTGCCCAACGCTCAAAGTTAAATACAACATCCTCTGCAGAAAAGTCATTGCCATCATGGAATTTCACGTCATCACGTAGCTGGAAAGTCCAAGTTAAACCGTCATCAGATACATTCCATTCCGATGCTAAGGCTGGTCGTACTTCAGTGCTTTCTTCTTCATAACGTACTAACGTATCATAGATTTGATTGGTTACATAAATAGATTCACCATCTGTTACTTTTGATGGATCCAATTGAATGGAATCGGCACCACGTCCGAATATAAGGGTTTTTTCCCCATCTGTTTCCTCGGCTTTTGCAGCATCATCTCCACTATCATCGGACGTATCCGTATCCTTTGTACTTGTATCGCTACTACAAGCACTAACGACTAACGCAATGAATAAAAGTAAAGCAAATAGTGATAGTAAATTACGCTTTTTCATAATTGTTCCCCCTCCTGAGATTTACCAGATTTACTAGTTCAACATAAATGGATTGTAGAGGCTTTTTCTATTCAACCACCTCCTCAACAAAATGACACGCTGCCATTTGTCCAGTTGCTGAAACTTTCTTGAGTTTTGGTTCTTGGGTGCGGCATATTTCTTCTGCAAATGGACATCTTGTATGAAACTTGCAGCCTTGTGGTGGACTTGCCGGCGAAGGTAGATCACCGGTCAAAATAATGCGTTGTTTTTCTAGGTGTGGATTTGCTTCTGGTACAGCAGATAATAATGCTTGTGTGTACGGATGTTTTGGATTTTGATAAAGCTCTTGAACTTCCCCGGTTTCAACAAGTTCCCCCAGGTACATAACAGCAACGCGGTCACTAATATGGTGTACAACACTTAAATCATGGGCAATAAAAATGTATGTAAGGTTAAATTCCTCCTGAAGGTCCTCCATTAAATTAATAACCTGCGCCTGAATTGAAACATCCAACGCTGATACAGGCTCATCACAAATGACAAGTTCAGGGTCTAACGCAAGCGACCGAGCAATCCCGATTCGTTGACGTTGACCACCACTGAATTCGTGTGGGTATCTATTTTTATGGTAGGAACTTAGCCCAACAACATCGAGTAAGCGAGACAGCCTCTTGCTGCGCTCTTCCTTTGGGACGTTAAATATTTTCATTGGTTCGGTAATTGTTTGTTCAATCGTTTTTCTTGGATTTAATGAAGCATATGGATCCTGGAAAATGATTTGCATGTCTTTTCTTAGTTTGCGGAGTTCTTCTCCACGAAAAGATGTGATATCTTCTCCTTTAAAAAGGATTTCGCCCTCTGTTGGTTCCAGTAATTTTAGAATTGTACGACCGGCTGTAGATTTTCCGCACCCACTTTCACCAACAAGACCTAATGTTTCCCCGGATTGGATAGACAGAGATACGCCATCTACAGCCTTAAGAACAGGTTTATCCTTGGAAAATAATTTTTGTCCCTTTAATGGGAAATGCTTTTTTAAATTGTTAACTTCTAATAATGTACTCATGTTGATGTTGACACCGCCTTCTTTGCATCTTCGTATAATAAACAACGAACGAAATGATCATCGTCAACTGATTTTAAGTCAGGGTCAGTTGATAAACAGCTTTCCATAACATGTTTACATCTCGGTGCGAAACTACATCCTTTAGGCAGTGCACGTAAATCGGGTGGCAGCCCATCGATTGCTTCAAGTTTCTGTTTTTCCGTAGTTATTTTTGGGATTGAATTCATAAGGCCTAGTGTGTACGGATGCTTTCCATAGTCAAATAGTTTTTTAGTTTCGGTGAATTCAACTGGTTTACCTGCATACATAACCATTACTCGATCACATACTTCAGCAACAACACCTAGGTCATGTGTAATCATAATAATTGCCATATCAAGTTCCTGCTGCATTTTTTTGAAAAGCTCCAGGATTTGGGCCTGGATGGTAACGTCTAAAGCAGTCGTCGGTTCATCAGCAATAAGCAGGGAAGGATTACATGATAATGCTATCGCTATCATAACGCGCTGTCGCATACCACCACTAAACTCGTGTGGGTAATTTTTTAATCGTTTCTTCGGATCAGGAATGCCGACCAAATCTAATAATTCAATAGCTCGTTCCCTTGCTTGCTTCTTGGAAAAATTCTCATGCGCTAAAATAGTTTCGACCATTTGTTTTTCCACGGTGAAAACAGGATTTAGTGAGGTCATTGGATCCTGGAAGACCATTGCTATTTCTTTGCCGCGTATTTTACGCATTTGTTTTTCCGTTTTATGGAGAAGGTTTTCTCCTTTGAAATGGATTTCACCATCAACAATTTTTCCAGGTGGGGAAGGTACTAAGCCCAGAATGGACATTGCGGTTATACTTTTACCTGATCCTGATTCACCAACAATCCCCAATGTTTCACCAGGTTTAATATCAAAATCAACACCGTCAACAGCTTTTACCACGCCAGATTTGGTAAAGAAATGTGTATGTAAATTACGAACGTTTAGGAGCGGTGATTCGGTTTGCATGGTATCCTCCTTCTTAGTGACTTTTGGACTAATTTGATTTTTTTGAATTAACATATATTATACATATAAAAATCCAATTTTAGGTTTTTTCTCTTTTTTCTCAAAGAAATAATAATTATTTTGTAATGGCTATCGTTCATAAATTAGGAAAAAGGGCTTGTATCTGATTCGCTATAGAGTTATAATAAATTTTGTCGCGTTATTTTACTTCTTGTATGCGCCCGTAGCTCAGTTGGATAGAGCGTTGGTTTCCGGTACCAAGTCTGTCGGGGGTTCGAATCCCTCCGGGCGCGCTTAGGAATAAATAAAAAGGAAAGGATCCCTCATTCAGGGATCCTTTCCTTTTTTATTTTGTTAGATATGAGTGTATGAAGAAAAGCGAAAGAGCGGGAAAGTTGTCCGTAGCACACATACTTAATCAGAAACTTTATTTAAACCATCAACCATATGCCGCAAGCAAATAATAATCCAAAGGCCCAATGATGCCATGCAGCCCATTTCATACCTTCACGTTCCTCATTACGTTTAGCTCCTAGGCGAAAAGACCAACGTAATTTCATGGCTAATGGAAATGCAAATAGGACCACGCTAGATGTCCATGAAACAATGCCACTAAGAATCGCCCCAAACACCCAAAGGTAGGAAAGAATAAGTAAAGATTTTAACAGAATAACAGCTTTCTTGCGCCCTAACAGGATTCCAAGTGTATGTCTAAATGATCGGTCCTTTTCGATGTCACGTATATTGTTAGTTAAAATCATGGACGCTATAAGTAGTGCAAATGTGATAGAAACAGTAAGAATCTGGCTGTTGACTAGGTTACCTTGAACAACATATGCCAAAATTGTCGTCGCAAGACCAAGAAAACAAGCTGCCACAAGTTCACCTAAACCGACCGAACACAATGGACGTGGCCCTGCGGAATAAAAGTAGCCGAACAGGATTCCAAGTGTTCCAACTAAAATAATCCAAAAACTAGTTTGGGCAGACAACCATATGCCAAGTATAATTGCGATAGTAATCAACGTGCTGGCAACAAACGGGATCAAATGGTGTGCAGGTCTATGTAGAGACGATTGCCCTTCAGCTAAAACCCATTTTTCCTTGTCCTGACCATGTTTAAAATCGAAATAATCATTTAACATATTTGTTGCTGCTTGAATAAATAAGGTAGCAATTAGTAGTGTAATAAAAATATCAAATTGGATATGGCCTTTTTCAGCGGCTAATCCAGTTCCAACTAACATTGGACAAATGGTACCAGTAAAAGTCATTGGTCGTGCTAGTTTTATCCAAGAAAAGCGGTAGTGATATAAATCATTTCTTCTATATGTTGTGCTGATGGTTGTTTTCTTTATAGTAGTCATGTTTTTATCACTCCTCATTAAAATGACAATTCTATTAGCCTAATAAAACCATACAGATGATTAATGCAATAAATCCAATCACTTCCACCGATTCAGCGACAGTGGTCATTGTCATTGATTTATTCAGTGGTTTCATATCGCCTGATTCTGCCTTGTTCCAAATCACATCATCTGCAAACACTTTCATCGATTGCTTATATCCAACAAATACTCCCCAAGCTAGAGTGAAGAGAGCGATGACAAGGGCTGTGAACCATATATTTCCATAAGTTGTATTCCAAACATTCTGCCAGTTGTGGATTGGTCCAACAACAGTACCTAGTAAAATCCCCGTAGTAATAACGCCAATTCCCGCAGCGGTAAACAACCAATGTGTCCATTGCATAAGTGATGATAAGAATCGTCGTTGTTCAGATATAGACATTTTTTTAACTGTTGGATAGACACCCCAACCTACAAAGAAAATACCGCCAACCCAAACGATAGCCAGAAGAATGTGTAATCCTAATAGAAGTTGATGAATAAACCAAAACATGGAAAATCACCTTTTTCTTTGGTGTTTAAGTCCATTATAATCCTGTGTGTGTTGGTGTTGTGTGATATATATCACGAAAATATCGTGTTCACAATATATTCAATATGAGTTCAAGTTGGTTGGGGTTGAGTTTACGACTATAGTTTTATCGCGTTTTATGGCAAAATAAAGCTGAAGCTGTTTTTTTAGGGAGTGGACCGATCACAAACTTTGCAATGGAAAATGTTATGAAATATCGGGAACAGATAAAAATACAGGCATCAACGAAACGAAAACAATGGGGGTAAGCACATGTTTAATGTTATCTTTTATACAAAAGAAAATTGTTCATTATGTGAGGATGCACACTCACTTCTCAATTTACTTCAACATGATTATTCGTTTACAATTGAAGAACGGGATATCTATACCAACGATGAGTGGTTAGAAAAATATCAATTGTTAATACCTTATGTAAAAATAAACACAACCGAATTGAATTGTGAACAAATAAATTATGACTCACTTGAACGTGTATTAAAAGAGGCGAACGGTAAGCATAATAGTTGAATTAATTTTGCATTATGATAATATAAAAATATACAAAATAATTGTTTGTGTATTTTTTTTGCTCTGTGCGGGACATAATATGACCATCCGGGACATTATTGATCCAATAAAGGAGCTTTATTGATGAGAGCTTTAATAGATTTACAAAAGAAATTATACCCAGACCTGCTTCATGTTATGCAACAGCGTTATTCCATTCTAAACAGTGTTAGTCTTTTTCAACCAATAGGGAGGAGAGGGCTTGCGGAACATGTAGCTCTTTCGGAACGTATTGTTCGGGCAGAGGTTGATTTTTTACATAACCAAGGTTTGCTCAATATAACAACAAAAGGAATGCTTATCACGGAAGAGGGAAAAGTAGTAGTGGATCAACTTGCTGTCTTTATGAAAGAAGTAATGGGTCTGAGTGTTTTAGAAGAGCAATTAAAGGATAAATTACATGTAGAGCAAGTGATGGTTGTTCCGGGTAATAGCGACAACGAATCTTGGGTAAAACAAGAAATGGGAAAAGCGTGTGTATCGTTTTTTAATTCAACTGTTGCTGCTGATCAAACAATTGCAGTCACTGGTGGTACAACGATGGCTGCAGTGGCACAAGCAATGACCCCTAGTGATATTTCGGGTCCGTGTCTATTTGTCCCTGCGCGAGGTGGTATCGGAGAGAAGGTAGAAAATCAAGCGAACACGATCGTTGCGGAAATGGCTCGAAAAACAAATGGTGATTATCGAATGCTTTATGTACCTGATCCGTTAAGTGAAACATCCTACCATACAATGCTTCGTGAGCCATCAATCAATGAAATTTTAGAGTTGATTCGCAAATCAGATGTTGTTTTACATGGGATTGGTGACGCATTAACAATGGCGAAGCGCCGCAAAACTGGAAATGAGATCATGCGGCAATTGGCTGATAAGCATGCAGTAGGTGAAGCTTTTGGTTATTACTTCAATAAGGCAGGTGATGTCGTCTACAAAGTACGAACAATCGGCATCCAACTAGAAGATCTCGATTCAGCTAAATGTGTGATCACCGTCGCTGGTGGAAGTTCCAAGGCACAAGCAATCGCTTCCTATTTCGAACAAGGTAAGAGTGATTTATTTATTACTGACGAAGCGGCAGCAGAGCAGATATTAGGGGATGAATCCCTTTAAATATATTGTAATAAAAATTGAAATAATACTTTAGGAGGAATATAAAATGGCAGTAAAAGTAGGAATTAATGGTTTTGGACGTATTGGACGTAATGTATTTCGTCAAGCATTGAAAAATGACGAGGTAGAGGTAGTTGCTGTAAATGATTTAACAGATGCTAACATGCTAGCACATCTACTTAAATATGATTCTGTTCACGGACAGTTGGATCAGGAAGTAACCGTAAACGGATCAAACATTGTTGTTGGCGGTAAAGAAATCAAAGTGCTTTCTGAACGTGATCCTGCTAACCTTGGCTGGGGAGATCTAGGTGTGGAAATCGTGATTGAATCAACTGGACGTTTCACACAACGCAACGATGCACAAAAACATATCGATGCTGGAGCGAAGAAAGTAATTATTTCAGCACCTGCAAAAGAAGAAGATTTAACAATGGTTATGGGTGTAAACGAACAAGATTATGACCCAAGTAAACACCATGTATTATCCAATGCATCATGTACAACAAATGGAATTGCTCCACTTGCTAAAGTACTACATGAAAAATTCGGCTTAAAACGTGGCTTAATGACAACTGTTCACTCTTATACAAATGATCAGCAAATTCTTGACTTACCACATAAAGACTATCGTCGTGCTCGTGCAGCAGCACAAAATATTATCCCAACAACAACTGGTGCAGCAAAAGTTGTTGGAAAAGTATTACCTGAACTAAATGGCAAACTAAATGGTATGGCAGTTCGTGTACCAACTCCAGATGGTTCATTAATTGACCTAGTCGCAGAACTTGATAAAAATGTAACGATCGAAGAAGTAAACAAAGCATTTGAAGAAGCTGCTAATGGTGATTTGAAAGGTGTTTTAGAATATACAGAAGATCCACTTGTATCATCTGATATTGTCGGCAACACACATTCTTCCATTTTTGATAGCCAATCTACCATGATTCTTGAAGACAATATGGTTAAAGTTGTTTCATGGTATGATAATGAAATGGGCTACTCAACACGTTGTGTAGATATGGCTGCATTTTTAAGCAAACAAGGACTATAAGAAACATTTAAGCTATAATGGAGGAGGATATGTTTTTCCTCCTCCTTTTTCAAGATTAAAATAAAAAAATGAGTTTTTTTGTTATGACGTTGTCTAAGCCTTTGTTCTTACGGTTAAAAAAGGCTTTCTAAGGGAAAAACAAAGTCGATACATATTATTATTCAAGGGAGGCTTTCAGTTATGAATAAAAAAACACTGCAAGACCTTGAGTTACAAGGAAAAAAGGTCTTTTGTCGCGTGGATTTCAATGTGCCAATGAAAGATGGCAAAGTAACGGATGATACACGTATAAAAGCAGCATTACCGACAATTAATTATTTAACGGAACATGGCGCAATCGTTATTTTAGCAAGCCACCTTGGGCGACCTAAAGGTGAAGTAGTTGAAGAATTACGCTTAGATCCAGTTGCAGACCGACTAAGCGATCTTACGGAAAAAGATGTTGTTAAAACAGATGCAGTCTATGGTGCAGAAGTAAATGAAGCAATTTCTCAACTAAGCGATGGGGATATCCTGCTAATTGAAAATGTACGTTTTGATCCAGGAGAAGAAAAAAACGATCCGGCATTAGTGGATGAATTTTCAGCTATGGCAGATATGTATGTAAATGATGCGTTTGGGGCTGCACATCGAGCACATGCTTCGACAACCGGTGTTGCGGAAAAATTACCTGCAGCAGCTGGTTTTCTTATGGAGAAAGAAATCAATGTACTTGGGAAGGCGCTAGCGGAGCCTGAGCGCCCGTTTACTGCTATTATTGGTGGAGCAAAAGTAAAAGATAAAATCAATGTCATCGACAATCTTTTAGATAAAGTAGATAATTTAATTATTGGCGGTGGACTTGCTTATACGTTTATTAAAGCGCAAGGGCACGAAATTGGTAAATCATTATTAGAAGAAGATAAAATTGATTTAGCTAAGCAATTTATGAAAAAAGCTGAAGACAAGGGTGTTCGTTTCGTGTTACCAGTCGACGTTGTTGTTGCTGATGACTTTTCAGAAGATGCTAATACTAAAATCGTTGCAATTGACCAAATTCCAGCTGACTGGGAAGCATTGGATATTGGACCTGAAACACGGGAATTGTACAGCGAAATTGTTGGAGATTCAAAGCTTATCATTTGGAATGGTCCAATGGGCGTTTTTGAATTGAATGCCTTCGCCGGCGGTACAATGGCAGTTGCTGAAGCATTAGCGAACACAGGAGGCTATACCGTAATTGGTGGTGGTGATTCAGCTGCTGCTGTTGAAAAATTTGATCTAGCAGAAAAAATGGACCATGTTTCAACTGGTGGTGGAGCATCATTAGAATTTATGGAAGGAAAAGAACTTCCAGGTGTACAAGCACTAGATGAAAAATAACTTTTAGATGGGGTGAGACGATGCGGAAGAATGTTATCGCAGGAAATTGGAAGATGAACAAGGTATTGTCAGAGGCAAATCAATTCGTTGAGGATGTTGCGAAAAAGGCTCCAGAAAGTGATCGTGTAGAAACGATAGTTTGTGCGCCTTTTCCTTTTTTACCTTCGTTAGTCGAAAAAGCAAAAGGATCTAGTGTGAAAATTTCTGCACAAAATATGCATTTTGAAAATAATGGGGCATTTACTGGTGAAGTTAGCCCAGTTATGCTAAACGATTTAGGTGTTACACATGTTGTGCTGGGCCACTCAGAACGTCGGGAATATTTTGCGGAAACGAATGAAACGGTAAATAAAAAGACCCATGCAGCATTTAATCATGATCTAGTTCCAATTATCTGTGTTGGTGAAACACTTGAACAGCGTGAGGCAAATGAGACAATGAACCATGTGGAAAATCAAGTTACGGAAGCACTCAAAGGTTTGACCAATGAACAAGTTACTCAAACGATTATTGCTTATGAACCTATTTGGGCAATCGGAACTGGAAAAACTGCAACAAGTGAAGAAGCAAATGAAGTGTGCACCCATATACGTAATGTTGTTAAAGGAATTACTTCAGATGAAATTGCTGAAAAAGTGGTTATCCAATATGGCGGAAGCGTTAAACCAGCCAATGTTGACGAACTATTAGCGCAGTCAGATATTGATGGTGCATTAGTTGGTGGCGCAAGTCTTGAAGCTGATTCATTTCTTCAGCTCGTGGAGGCAGGTACAAAATGAGTCAAGATAAATTAGCTGCATTTATTATTTTAGACGGATTTGGTATTCGTGGGGAAGAAAAAGGGAATGCAGTAAAACAAGCCAATAAACCAAATTTTGATCGACTTTGGAAAAAATATCCGCACAATCAATTAGAGGCAAGCGGTGAAGCAGTAGGATTACCTGAAGGTCAAATGGGTAATTCGGAAGTTGGTCATCTAAATATTGGTGCAGGACGAATTGTTTACCAAAGCTTAACAAGGGTAAACCTATCCATTAAAGAAGGAGACTTTTTCGAAAAGGGTGCCTTTGTTAAATCAATGCAACATGCGAAAGAGCACAATAAGGCATTACACATATTTGGCTTACTGTCTGACGGTGGAGTCCATAGTCACATTAGCCATCTGTTCGCACTTTTAAAGTTGGCAAAAGAACAAGAACTCGAAAATGTTTATGTGCACGCGTTTTTAGATGGGCGTGATGTAGGTCCGCAAACTGCAAAAGAATTTATCAAACAAACAGAAGACAAAATGAGCGAGTATGGTGTTGGAAAATTTGCCACGATTTCTGGTCGTTATTATTCGATGGACCGTGATAAACGCTGGGACCGCGTAAAAAAAGCGTATGATGCGATGGTTTATGGAAAAGGACCAGCCTATCAAGATCCATACGAACTAGTTGATGACTCCTATGAAAATGGCATTTATGACGAGTTTGTAATACCTTCTGTTATCACAGATGAAAATGGAAAGCCAAATGCTACCATTGAAGATGAAGATTCTATTATTTTCTACAATTTCCGGCCTGATCGTGCTATCCAGATTTCCCGAACATTTGCTAATGAGGATTTTCATGATTTTGACCGTGGTGATGGGGTTCCAAAAAATCTTGACTTTGTCATGTTGACGAATTTTAGTGAATCTGTCGACGGTTATGTAGCGTATGAACCAGTGAATTTAGACAATACAATTGGAGAAGTACTTTCGCAAAACGACATGAACCAATTGCGTATTGCCGAAACGGAAAAATACCCACACGTAACATTCTTCATGAGTGGTGGTCGCGAGCAGGAATTTCCTGGTGAAAAACGAATACTGATCGATTCACCAAAAGTAGCCACATACGATCTGAAGCCGGAAATGAGTGTTTACGAAGTGACGGATGCATTATTGGACGAACTTGATACTGGTGAACAAAATGCTATTATCTTGAACTTTGCCAATCCTGATATGGTCGGGCATTCTGGTAAACTTGAACCGACGATTAAAGCAATTGAAGCGGTTGATGAATGTTTAGGTAAAGTAGTTGATAAAATTACTGGACTTGGTGGACATGCCATTATCTTTGCGGATCACGGGAATTCAGATGAAGTTGTAACAATTGAAGGAAAGCCAATGACAGCACATACAACAAATCCTGTTCCAGTTATTGTTACGAAAGATAATGCTGAACTAAGAGATGGTGGTATTTTAGCTGATTTAGCGCCAACCATGCTTGATTTATTAGATGTTGAAAAACCAAAAGAAATGACTGGCGAATCGTTAATCAAATAGTTTTAGTATCCAACAAATAATGAAGGAGAGATTTTAATGCCATATATTACAGACGTATACGCACGTGAAGTATTAGATTCACGCGGTAATCCAACAGTGGAAGTAGAAGTTTTTACAGAATCAGGAGCATTTGGTTCTGCATTGGTTCCAAGTGGTGCTTCAACTGGTGAGCACGAAGCAGTTGAATTACGTGACGGCGATAAAGAACGTTACCTTGGAAAGGGTGTTCAAAAAGCGGTTCAAAACGTAAACGAAGTTATTGCACCAGAATTACTTGGATTAGATGTTACCCGTCAAAATATCATTGATAGTCTAATGATCGAATTAGATGGTACTGAAAACAAGGGAAAACTAGGTGCCAACGCTATTCTTGGTGTTTCCATGGCTGTCGCACATGCTGCATCAAGTTATTTGGAAGTACCATTATACAACTATTTAGGTGGATTTAATGCAAAAACACTTCCAACACCGATGATGAATATTCTAAATGGCGGGGAACATGCCGACAATAACGTAGACATCCAGGAATTTATGGTAATGCCTGTAGGTGCACCAACTTTTAAAGAAGCGCTACGGATGGGTGCAGAAATTTTCCATTCCCTAAAAAGTGTATTAAAATCTAAAGGCTATAACACAGGCGTAGGTGATGAAGGTGGATTCGCACCTAACCTAGGTTCAAATGAGGAAGCACTGCAAACGATTGTTGAAGCAATTGAAGCTGCTGGATATAAACCAGGTGAAGAAGTAAAATTAGCCATGGACGTTGCTTCATCGGAAATTTATGAGGATGGTAAATACAACTTAAAAGGTGAGGGCGTTGTTCATACATCTGATGAAATGATCGACTGGTATGAATCATTAGTAAATAAATATCCGATTATTTCAATTGAAGACGGCTTGGATGAAAATGATTGGGAAGGTCATAAAAAATTAACCGATCGTTTAGGTGACCGTGTACAATTAGTTGGTGATGATTTATTCGTCACAAACACGAAGCGACTTGGACAAGGAATCGAACAAGGTGTTGGAAATTCTATTTTAGTTAAAGTGAACCAAATTGGCACATTAACCGAAACATTTGAAGCAATCGAAATGGCTAAACGTGCAGGTTATACTGCTATTATTTCCCACCGTTCAGGTGAAACGGAAGACGCAACGATTGCTGATATCGCAGTTGCTACAAACGCTGGCCAAATCAAAACAGGTGCACCGTCCAGAACCGATCGTGTAGCAAAATATAACCAACTACTTCGCATTGAAGACGAATTAGCAGGCATGGGTGAATATGGCGGTTTAGATTCATTTTATAATTTGAAAAAATAAATGATGTAGAGAAATATGCTGGTTTAATGGAGTTAACAGGATACAAAATAAATGCTATCTATTTATGATTAACATGAATAGATAGCATTTTTAAATTGGGTTAAAAGTTATAGTCTAGGACAATACTAAGAGGCAATAAAATGTAAAGAGGAATTATTTTACACTTTGATAAGCTTTTGCATCCGCAATAGTGTGGGGGATGCAGAAATTTTCCTAACAAGAATAGGGAGGCTTTTTATGACTGTAAAGGTTTTGGTCTTCGGTGATATTGGTATTGATGACACAATTGCACTCATATATGGCTATTTTAAAGAAGAGGTTGATATTGTTGGGGTTGTAGCAGATTATGGAAATGTGTCGAAGGACCGGGCAGTAAAAAATGTTCAATACGTATCTAATTTACTCGATATTACAAAGAAGGAAGTTAAGATTATTGGTGGTGCTAATATACCGTTGAATGGAGAAAAACCAGCATTCTTTCCGGAAATTCATGGGGAATATGGACTTGGGCCGATCATACCACCAGAAAATATGCATGATGGTGTGTTTGAAAACTTTTTTGAAATCATTAACATTATTAAACAATATCAGGATGAATTAATTGTTGTCAACATTGGTAGACTTACCTCTCTAGCTACGATGTTTATTTTATATCGGAAATTAATGAAAAAGGTTAAGTCTTTTTATATTATGGGAGGAGCATTCTGGGTTCCTGGAAATATTACAGCTGTTTCAGAAGCCAATTTTTATGAGGATCCTATCGCTGCAAAAACAGTATTAATGTATGCACATAATGTAACAATAATCCCATTAAATGTAACAGAACAGGCAATCGTTACACCGCAGATGGTTGATTATATTGATTACATCGGTAAAACAAAAATTATAAAACCTATGTTGGATTATTATTATAATTTTTATAAAAAACGGAATCCCAATGTTCAGGGAAGCCCAGTCCACGACGCCTTAACCTTAATTGCTACCATTCATGAGGAGATGTTTATCTTCAAAAAGTTACCTGTCCATATTGTTCAAAAGAGCGAAGGAATTTCGAAAGGGCAGAGTATTGCTGATATCCGACCGTATTTAAATCCCAAAAATGAAAAAGGAAAAGAACATCGAATTGCTTTTAAACTGGATTATCCAAAGTTTTATAAGGAATTTATGTCGGTGATGACAGGAGAATCATTCTAAATGGTTCTGTTATGGTGGCACAATATGCTAATCTATTTTTAGGAAATAGATTAATGAGGTGAGAACCATCGATATTTTACAGGCAATCAAGGAAAGAAGAAGCACCTTCAGTTTTAGTCCAGAGGAAGTCGATTTGCAAATGTTAAAAGAGATTTTTACATACGGATCATGGGCGCCTACCCATTATATGAAAGAATCCTGGAATATTAAACTCTATCAGGGAGAAGGAAAAAAGTCCTTTGTTGATGCGATTATTGCAAGTTACCAGCGAATCGGCATGCTTAAAGGCGATGATGATCCAAAGACAGTAAAGATGATCGACTCGATGAAACAGTTTTTGTTAGAAATTCCACACCATGCGTTAATATTTTTTGAAAAGAATCAAGATCTGATCCGGTATGAAGAGGAGTATTCATCTGTTTGTGCCTTTATTCAAAATTCGCAACTGGCAGCATGGTCATATGGGGTAGGAATGCTTTGGACGATTACACCCTACATGCACGATCCAGGTTTTGCACACGATATCGGGCTGGATAGTGAAAAAGTGAAGATAGCTGCTGTTATGCAAATTGGCTATCCGAAACAGACTTCACGAAATAAAGGAAGGACTTCGATTGAAGAGAAGCTTGAGATTATTTCGGAATGACTGTTGTTGAGTGTGGGCGATCGGAATCGACAAGTAGATTGGGCGAAGTATGGAGACATCGGCGCGAAAGCAGAAACATTGGCTCGAGAGTAAAAACATCGGCCGGAGAGCAGAAACATCGGCGCGAGAATGAAAACATCGGCTCGAGAGCAGAAACATCGGCCGGAGAATGAAAACATCGGCGCGAGAGGAGAAACATCAGCGCGAAAGCAGAAACATCGGCCGGAGAGCAGAAACATCGGCGTGAGAGGAGAAACATCGGCTCGAGAGGAGAAACATCGGCCGGAGAGTGAAAACATCGGCGGGAGAGCAGAAACATCAACAAGGAGATTAAAACCCCACTTGGATATCCATATCCGAGTGGGGTTTCACTTCATAATTTATTCCGTCTTCTCTTTCACAAATTCCACAACTTCTTCTGCAGTTCCCATTCCTAAAAGCTTGTCCTTATAGGAAACTAATTTTTCTTGTGATAAGTCACGAATCTGAGTCCGTGCTGGTAAAATTGATGTTGCACTCATACTGAATTCATCAAGGCCAAGGGATAAGAGAATTGGTATAGCAATTGGATCGCCAGCCATTTCACCGCACATGCCAACCCATTTGTCTTCACCGTGCGCTGCCTCGAGTACATTGTTGACTAAATTCAATATTGCTGGATGGTATGGTTGATAAAGGTAAGTAACGCGTTCGTTCATACGGTCTGCGGCCATCGTATATTGAATCAGATCATTTGTACCGATACTGAAAAAGTCTACTTCTTTAGCGAATTGTTTGGCGATTACTGCCGTAGATGGGATTTCAACCATAATTCCAACTTCAATATCATCCGAAACATCTACGCCTTCAGAAGTTAAATTGTCTTTCTCATCTAACAAAATTGCTTTAGCTTGACGGAATTCATCTAGTGTTGCAATCATTGGGAACATAATTTTTAAATTTCCGTGCACGCTTGCTCGTAACAAGGCACGTAATTGGGTTCTAAATACGGATTCATTTTCTAAGCAAAAACGAATAGCGCGAAAACCTAAAAATGGATTAAGTTCTTTTGGCAAGTCTAAATAGCTTAATTCTTTGTCACCGCCAATATCTAACGTTCTGACAACAACCGGCTTATTACCTACTTGTTCCAATACTGATTTATAGGCATCATATTGTTCGTCTTCAGTCGGTAATTCAGTTTTGCCCATATATAAAAATTCTGTTCGGTAAAGTCCAACACCTTCTCCGCCATTGGCTAAAACGCCTGTTATGTCTTCGGGGGTACCAATATTAGCTACTAATTCTACTTGTTCGCCGTCAGATGTGATGGTTGGTTCATCTTTTAGTTTTGCCCATTCTTCTTTCTGCTTGGCAAAATTCGCTTGTTTTTCCTTGTACTTGGATAGTTCCTCATCAGATGGATTGATCTTAACAGTTCCTTCTATCCCATCCACAATAACCATGTCACCTTGGGAAACGACATTGGTGATTTCTTTAGATCCAACTACAGCCGGGATTTCTAATGATCTTGCCATAATTGCCGAATGGGATGTACGACCACCTACATCAGTAGCAAAACCTTTTACAAATTGGCGATTTAACTGTGCGGTATCTGATGGGGTTAAATCACGCGCAATTACAATTACCTCTTCGTCAATTAATGCAGGATCGGGAAATGTAACGCCTAACAAATGTGCCATCACTCGTTTTGTCACGTCTTGAATATCAGCTGCACGTTCACGCATGTATTCATTATCCATATTTTTAAACATGTCGATAAACATGTTTGCTGTTTCATCTAGTGCACTTTCAGCGATAACATTTTCAGATTTAATTTTGTCCTTGATAGGATTAATCAATTCTGGGTCACTTAAAACAAGTAAATGTGCTGAGAAAATTTCCGCATGCTCATCGCCAATCTCCTGCTTGGCATGTGCTTTGATCTTTTCTAATTCCTGCTTTGATATTTCCAGTGCTTTATCTAAACGTTCGATTTCTGCATTGGGATTATCAATCGTCTTCTTATCAAATGACAAATCAGGTGTAACAAGTTGATAAGCTTTGGCGATTGCAATTCCATTTGATGCAGCAATTCCGTCAATCGTTGCCATTATTTTACGACCAGCCTTTCCTAATAAAAAATATGTAAATCCTACTTCTTATTTTAACCTCTTTAGCTCGGCGGTTTCAAGTTATGAAGCGGTTTTGGACAATCATTTTGAATGGAAACGCTATCTTTTTCCATTAACTGCAAATTAACCGCTAATACTGGTTGAATGAAGATTTTTCTCGACCCATTCCAGAACGCTTTGATGAACTTCTTCTTTATTAATTTCGTTTAAAAGTTCGTGACGGCCATCGTGGAAAAGTTTTACTGTGACGTTTTCAAGGCCAGCTTTTTCATATAAATGTGCTGTTTTCCAAATACCTTTTGCATAGTCGCCAACAGGATCCGCATCTCCACTCATTAGGAGCATCGGTAAATCATCTCGTATGCGCAAATTTCGTTTTTGTTGATGAATAATGGAAAGTCCTGTCATTAAATCAACAAAGAATCGTGCTGTTGGAACATGGCCACAATAGGGATCATCCATATAAGCTTGGACAATTTGATCATCGCGAGTTAACCAATCGAACGTTGTTTTCTGCTGTTCAATGCGTCTGTTGTAAGCATTAAAAGCAATGAAATTCATCAGCTTGCTTGGCTTTTTAGGTGCAAGTAAAGAGGCGATTTTCCGTCCGGTATAGGAGGTGATTTTCGGGTAAAAACCGGTTCCAGATAATAGAACACCATCAAGTTCACTACTGTGTGTTTGAATATAATATCGTGCTAAAAAGGACCCCATACTATGTCCAAACAAGAAAATGGGTGTGTCAGGAAACTCCTGCTTAATGGTTCTTGTAATGGTGAATAGATCTTCCATTGTTTTTGTAAACCCATTTTCATCAGCTAGATAGCCAAAAGAGCCCTGTCGTTCACCAGTTTTTCCATGACCACGATGATCATTTCCATAAACAAAAATATTTTTCTTCACTAGAAAATTGGCAAAATCATTGTAGCGATTGATATGTTCAACCATACCATGGGCAAGCTGGATGATAGCTTTTGGTTGTTTGTTTTCCTCATACCACTTTTTGACATATACATCCACGTTATCCTTCATTGTTAACCAATATTCTTTTTCCATTTTTTCACCTGTTTCTATACGTAGTCTTGCTTATATGATAAAATTTAATTTGTAACTCGTCCAAAGTTAAGTAGAGTTCTGGTATTTTCTAAAGATTCACTTGCTATATAAAACAAACTTATGCTAAAGTACTAATAGGTATTTGTACGTTACAGGAGGTGCCGAAATGGTAGGGGCAGTACACGTATTATTAGTTATAGACGCAGTAATTATGATTATTTTAGTACTATTACAATCGGGCAAAAGTGAAGGTCTATCTGGCGCTATTTCAGGTGGAGCGGAGCAATTATTTGGGAAACAAAAAGCAAGAGGTGCCGATCTGATCTTACATCGCAGTACAATTATAACCGGTGTTCTCTTCTTTGTTCTCGCTTTCTTAAGTGCATATGTACTACAATAGACAATAACCCTTATCACAAATTGCGTGATAAGGGTTATTTTTTGTCGTATCATGTACAATAGATAAATAATAACGATGCTAAGGATTTTTGAAGGAGTTTGAGCATAATGAAAATAAAACAACCAGAACCTTTTACGTTTGAAGCAGGTCAACGTGCGGTATTATTATTACATGGGTTTACAGGCCATTCAGCAGATGTAAGAATGCTTGGTCGCTATTTAGAAAAACAGGGGTATACAACTCACGCGCCGATTTACCGTGGACATGGACTTCCACCAGAGGAATTGATTAAAGCAAATCCAGATCAGTGGTGGGAAGATGTTCAGAACGCGTTAAAACATTTACGTGATCTCGGTTATCAAGAAATAGCTGTTGCCGGCTTATCACTTGGTGGTGTTCTAGGACTGAAATTAGCATACTCGGAAAAATTAAAAGCTGTTATCCCAATGTGTGCACCGATGTTTTTTGATAACGAGACACAGCTAACGCAAGGACTCAAGACATTTGCTAAAGAGTATAAGCAATTAGAAGAAAAAGAAGCCACTGTCATCGAACAAGAAGTTGCTGATCTGGTGAAAAACTCTAACCAAATGTTTGAGGAGTTAGGCTCACTGATTACAGAAGTGAAAAATAATGTCGATACTATATACACACCGACATTTGTAGTACAAGCAAGAAAAGACCAAATGATAAATACAGCTAGTGCCACATATATCTATGACAATGTTGAAGCAGATCATAAAGATATAAAATGGTATGAGGAATCTGGACATGTCATTACATTGGATGACGAAAAGCAACAGCTATATCAAGATATTTATGATTTTCTAGAATCGCTTGACTGGCAGGAATAGAATGATTTTTCGATTATAAAACAATACTAACAGGTAAACAATAGAGTAGAAAGAAGGTGAGCTTATGGACGAATTGAAAGAAAAAATACTTACTTTTTTTAATGAAAATGGTACAAGGCCCTTGTCTGTTGATGAATTAGAGGGAGTCTTAGACCTGGAATATGCAGAGGAATTTAAAGAGCTCATAAAATCCCTAAATGAACTAGAAGAAGCAGGAGAACTCGTTCGCACTCGGAAAAATCGCTTTGGCTTGCCGGAAAAAATGAATCTTATCCGTGGAAGAATTCAAATGCATGCTAAAGGATTTGCATTTTTGATTCCGGATGATGAGGAACAACGGGACATTTATATCCATCATTCCGACATGGCATCGGCTATGAATAATGATAAAGTGTTAGTTCGTTTGGAGAAGAAAAGTGAGGGTGGCAATCGGCCTGAGGGGACGGTTATCCGCATACTGGAACGGGCAGTTCATACGGTTGTCGGAACATTTGAGAATAATCGTTCATTTGGCTTTGTCATTGCGGATGATAAGCGAATTCCAAATGATATTTTTATCCCCAAAAGTATGACACATGGTGCAGTGAGTGGCCATAAGGTTATTGTTTATATTACAAAATATCCAGAAGGAAGAAAGAGTGCGGAAGGGGAAGTTATTCAAATTCTTGGGCATAAAAATGATCCAGGAATTGATATTATTTCGATCATTTACAAGCATGGGATTAAGATAGACTTTCCTGACGAAGTATTGGCTCAAGCGGCAAAAGCTCCAGAACAAATTAGGGACGAAGAACTGACACTAAGACGTGATTTACGCGATGAGGTTATCGTAACGATTGATGGAGCGGATGCGAAAGACCTAGATGATGCAGTATCAGTAAAAGAGCTCGACAATGGGAATTATCAGCTTGGTGTTTACATTGCGGATGTCAGCTATTACGTAAAAGAAGGCACACCAATGGATAAGGAAGCATTCGAACGGGGAACGAGTGTTTATCTAGTTGACCGCGTGATTCCGATGATTCCCCATCGTTTGTCTAACGGAATTTGTTCGTTAAATCCACAAGTAGATCGATTAACACTTGGCTGTCAGATGGAAATTAATACGAAAGGTGAAGTTGTCAATCACGAAATTTTTCAGAGTGTGATTAAGACAACGGAACGAATGACATACAGCGATGTAAATAAAATTTTAGTTGATAAAGATGAGGAAGTTCGTAGCAAATACGAAGCGCTTGTGCCGATGTTTGAGAAGATGGAAAAGCTAGCGGCTATTTTGCGTGGAAAGCGAATGGGACGCGGAGCAATTGACTTTGACTTTAAAGAAGCACAAGTATTAGTTGATGAGAACGGTAAAGCAGAAGACGTTGTACTACGTGAGCGATCGGTTGCTGAACGGTTAATTGAGGAATTTATGCTAGCAGCCAACGAGACAGTTGCCGAACATTTTCACTGGATGGATGTGCCATTTATTCATCGGATTCATGAGGAACCGGATCAAGGAAAATTGCAGAGCTTTTTTGAGTTTTTAGGTGGTCTCGGTTATGTTGTTAAAGGTACTGCGAATGAAGTACACCCACAAGCATTGCAAAAGGTAATTGATGAGGTTCAAGGAAAGCCTGAAGAAATGATCGTTTCCAAACTTATGCTGCGTTCGATGAAACAAGCAAGATATGATCCTCAAAGTATTGGTCATTTTGGTTTAGCAACGGAATTTTACACGCATTTTACCTCACCTATACGGCGGTATCCTGATTTGATTGTGCATCGCTTAATTCGGACTTATTTAATTGAGAAACAGATGGACAAACAGACAATCACACAGTGGAAAGAACGGTTACCGGAAATTGCTAGACATACATCCGAAATGGAGCGAGCTGCAGTGGATGCAGAACGTGACACGGATGATCTGAAAAAGGCGGAATATATGAAAGATAGAATTGGTGAGGAATACACGGGTGTGATTAGTTCAGTTACCAATTTTGGCATGTTTGTCGAGCTGGAAAATACAGTAGAGGGCCTTGTTCACGTGAGCACCTTGACTGATGATTATTATCATTATGATGAAAGCAGCCATGCCTTGATTGGGGAACGTACAGGTACGGTTCATCGGATTGGGGACGAAGTTGACGTTCGGGTTGAAAGCGTGAATTTGGATGAATATGCTGTTGATTTTGAATTAGCTGGGACTAAAAAGCCAAAAAAACGTGAAAAAGAACCAGGGCGTCGTAAACCAAAAAATAAATCAAAGAAAAAATCATAATGAAAAATGCTGATTCGAAAAGCGGGTCAGCATTTTTTTGTGCCTTTTACCAAAAAAACTAATTTTATTGTCATCAATTTATATAACTAGCATACGATTTAATTATATAAGTTGCACATAGGAAACTTTATTGTTAATATATAATTAATTATCATAAATACAATTAATTAGGTTAAGAGCAAATGACGGATTAGGAAAATAAAGGAAAGAAGGGTTAAAAATGAGCAGATCTATTGCTGTTGATCATTTACATGTATCTTACTATGGCAAGGAGGCTATAAAGGATGTTTCATTTTCCATTACCCCTGGAAAGATGGTCGGAATAATCGGACCTAACGGGGCTGGAAAATCCACGTTGCTAAAATCAGTTCTAGGTTTAATTCCTAAAGACCGTGGTGAAATTACCATATTAAATAAAGATAGGAAAGCGGTTAGAAAAGAAATTGCCTATGTGCCGCAACGAAATAATATTGACTGGGATTTCCCAATTTCGGTGATTGATACCGTTTTGATTGGAACATATCCGCAGCTAGGAATGTTTAAAAGGCCCAAAAAACAAGATAGAGCCCTGGCACTAAAATGCCTTGAAAAAGTAGATATGTTGGAATTTAAAAATCGACAAATTGGCGAATTGTCTGGTGGGCAACAACAGCGTGTATTTATAGCACGCGCACTAGCTCAGCAAGCTGAATTGTTTTTTCTTGATGAGCCATTTGTTGGGATCGATATCAGTAGTGAAGAGACGATCATTCGAATATTAAAGGAGCTTAAAGATCAAGGGAAGACGATCTTAGTTGTCCACCATGATCTAAGTAAAGCGAAAGATTATTTTCAACAAATACTCTTACTGAATCAGGAGTTGGTTGAATTTGGTGATGTAGAGGATGTAATGCGCCCGGAAACAATTGCTCGTGCATATCAAGGCCAACTTTCCTTTCTTAAAGAATTGGAGGTGAAATCATGAACTTTATCGAAGCGATTATGCATTATGAGTTTTTGCAAAAAGCATTGCTAACATCCATTATGGTTGGAATTATCTGTGGGGTAATTGGTTGTTTTATTGTCCTGCGTGGAATGGCTTTAATGGGAGATGCCATTTCACATGCGGTTTTACCAGGTGTAGCGGTTTCCTATTTTTTAGGAATCAACTTTTTCTTTGGAGCAGTTTTTACAGGGGTACTCACAGCAATTGGAATTGGCTATATTAGTCAAAACAGCCGAATTAAAAACGATTCATCAATCGGAATAGTGTTCACTTCTGCCTTTGCGCTCGGGATTATTTTAATTACGCTAATGAAAAGCAGCACTGATTTATATCATATCCTGTTTGGAAATGTGTTGGCTGTCAGACCTTCGGATATGTGGATGACTTTAGTAATCGGGCTGATTGTACTCGTAAGTGTGTATGTTTTTTACAAGGAATTACTGGTGACTTCCTTTGATCCGACAATGGCGCAAGCATATGGCTTACCAAATAAGTTAATTCACTACTTTTTGATGACATTATTGACGATGGTAACTGTTGCATCATTGCAAACTGTTGGGATTATCTTGGTAGTTGCTATGTTAATTACGCCTGCAGCTACAGCATATTTGTTAACCAATCGGCTATCGACCATGATATTTCTCTCATCAGGATTTGGTGTTATTGCGGCTGTAATCTGCCTCTATATCAGTTATAAAGCAAATCTAGCTTCAGGTGCAACGATAGTACTGGTTGCAACCATTTTGTTTTTCATAACATTTATTATTTCACCAAAGCATGGTGTTCTATGGCGAACGATACGGTCCCGTAAGCAACGCGCATCGTATTCATAAAAAGGGAGGATTTTGAAAGTGAAAAAAGGCTTAGTTTTCATAGTGATGTTTACGGTAGTTTTTATATTTGCTGGATGTTCGGGAAATGAAGAAGGAGCTGCTGATGCGAAACAAAACGGAGAAAAGCTTCAGGTTGTCACGACGTACTCGATTTTATACGATATTGTGCAAAATGTTGCTGGTGACCTTGCAGAGGTCCACAGCTTAGTACCAATTGGAACGGACCCGCATTCATATGAACCATTGCCAGAGGATGTGCAGTTAACGTCTGATGCAGATATTGTATTTTATAACGGTTTCAATTTAGAGGCGGGTAATTCTTGGTTTCATAAGATGGTTGAGACAGCCGGAAAGTCAGAAGAAGACGAGACAGTTTTTCGCATTACGGAAGGGATCGATCCACAATTGTTAAAATCAGGCGGACATAAAGGAGAACCCGATCCACATGCGTGGCTGGATGCAAAAAATGGAATCGTTTATGCGGAAAATGCAAGGGATGCATTAATGAAGGCAGATCCGGATAATAAAGAAATATATGAACAGAATGCTGCGGATTATATTAAAGAATTAGAGGCAATGGATAATGAAATAAAACAAAAAGTCAATAAAATCCCTGAAGAAAAACGAGTTTTAGTAACAAGTGAAGGTGCGTTTAAGTATTTCTCGGCAGCATACGGCTTTCATGCGGCATACATTTGGGAAATCAATGCAGAAAATCAAGGTACACCTGATCAAATAAAGTCAGTTGTTGATACTATTAAGGAAAAAGAAATTCCGGGGTTGTTTATAGAAACTAGTGTTGATCCTCGTAGTATGGAAACAGTGTCCAATGAGACAGGGGCACCGATTGTAGGAAAAATATTTACGGATTCATTAGGAGAAGCGGGAGAAGAAGGGGATACGTATATAAAGATGATGGAATGGAATGTCGATATGATTACAAAAGGTTTGATGGAGTAATTTGTTAAAAATACGGGCAGCACTGTTTTAGATGGTGGCTAATTACGCTAATTTTTGGTAGAATAAAGTTCACGTAAGTAGTAGGAGGAAGCCGATATGCCAAAAGGAACAGGAAAAACAATTGCCCAAAATAAAAAAGCATCCCATGATTACTTTATTGAAGATACGTATGAAGCGGGTATTGTACTGCAAGGTACGGAAATCAAATCAATCCGTGCAGGCCGAATCAATTTAAAGGATTCACATGCACGAATCGATCGTGGCGAGGTAAAACTTATTAACATGCATATAGCAACGTATGAGCAGGGAAATCGGTTTAACCATGATCCAACACGAACACGTAAATTGCTGCTTCATCGCAAAGAAATTGATAAGTTGATTGGTTTAACACAGCAACAGGGTTATGCCCTCGTTCCATTAAAGGTTTATATTAAGAACGGTGTGGCAAAAATCCTTATTGGACTTGGCAGAGGGAAAAAGAAATATGATAAACGGGAAGATCTGAAGCGGAAACAAATGAAACGTGATATTGCTAGGGCGATAAAAGATCGTGATCATATGTAAATCCTTCCAGCCCTTGATATTATAACGATTCATGTTATAATAAGAATTGTCATCAAAAGACATAAAACTTAATAATTGCTCGATTTAAACCCCGAGCGTTTCTCTTTTATGGGGACGTTACGGATTCGACAGGGGTAGATTGAGCTCAGGTTGCACGTCGAGGTTACGGCTCGTAAAACGTTATTCGCCTAAATATAACTGGCAAAACTAACAATCAACCAGCTTTAGCAGCTGCGTAAGTAGTTCTAAAGCGATCCTTCCTGCATTCGCCCGTGATGCAGATTGAAGGGTCTCAAATGAAGCGGGCTATACTGTCATTCGCCGTCTGAGGATGATAGTTGAAACTAATCAGACTAGCTACTCGGAAGCCTGTTGGTAGGCTGAAGATGTAGCGAAGGATAATATACCAACTATGCGTGTAGAAGCCTGAGTGGCGATATCTCTGGACGTGGGTTCGATTCCCACCGTCTCCACCAATACATAAGTTGGTGGTTTTTTATTTTTTATAATGTAAAGCATAAAATTTCCGTTTGGAAGTTTTTATGCTTTATTTTATTTTAGGAACTTTATGCTGTACGTAACACAATAAAATTTACGCAAAGCTACATGCTTTCTTCCGTGTGGGAAATAACCTTGTGGAAATAGAAAAAATATTTACTAAAAATTATTGCAAATGAATATATAGTTGTATAGCATAAAAGGAAATTAAATTGGAGGAATGATCATGCCTGTGAATCCTAAAATTCAGTTTTTCTTGGACAAATTGAATGCGCTTCCTAAAACACCGTTGGATGAAATAACACCGGAAGCTTATCGAGCAATGGAAACAGAGTCAATAAAAAATCTTCCGCAATTGGAAGAACCGGTTAAAAAGGTTGAGGATCGGGTTTTAAAATTAAAGGGAAGGGATATCCCTGTCCGTGTTTACACCCCGAATAAAGGGACAGCCCCACATCCTGGTTTAGTTTATTACCACGGAGGTGGATGGGTATTGGGGGATTTAGAAAGTCATGATGCTGTTTGCCGATTTCTTGCAAATACAGCATCGTGTGTCGTTATTTCGGTAGACTATCGTTTAGCTCCAGAATCAAAATTTCCCGCTGCAGTAGATGATGCTTATGATTCATTGGAATGGATTGTGGAACACGAAGAGGAGTTTGCAATTGATCGAAGTCGGATTGCTGTTGGAGGTGATAGCGCTGGTGGGAATCTTGCAGCAGTTGCCTGTATCATTGCGAAAGAGCGGAAAGCACCAGAAATATGTCATCAGTTGCTTTTGTATCCGTCAACAGGTTTTAAAGAGGAGCCGCCTTCATTAAAAGAAAATGCAGAAGGGTATTTTTTAACTGCAGAATCCATGGAATGGTTTAGAAAGCATTATTTTAATAGTGATGACGACATGCTTCATCCATATGCTTCGCCGATTCTTTATCATGATTTAAGTGGCTTACCGTCCGCTACTATTTTGACTGCTCAGTATGATCCGTTGCGCGATGTGGGTAAGGCTTATGCAGAACAACTGGAAGTAAATGGGGTAAACGTTGTATATAAAAACTATGAAGATTTGATCCATGGATTTGCTAACTTTGCCGGATTTGTTCCAGAAGCTAAAGATGCCCTTGAAGATGGGGCGCGAAGTCTGGAAAAAGCCTTTGCATCATCCAAATAAAAACTGCGATAAATTAATATATGGATGTTTGCTTTTAAATTGGTAGGGAATAGTGATATATAGAGAAAGGGTGGTAGCAATGTCGACTATTCTATATCAAAAAGAATACATGAAAAATTTAAATCAGTTAAAAGATTTGGCTCCCGAACAGATGAAAGCCTTTTCCGAGTATAATGATGGCGTTTTTAAAGATGGAGCTTTGACGAAAAAGGACAAAGAAATTATTGCTGTAGCGATAGCACATGTAACACAATGCCCGTACTGTATTGATTCGCATACACGTAGTGCAAAAAAAGCAGGTGCTTCGCTTGAGGAATTGGTGGAAGCTGTATTTGTCGTTTCCGGAGTAGAAGCTGGTGGGGCAGTAACCCATAGTACGAATATGCATAATGCGAAAGACCCGGAAGCAGATGATACACTTTATGTAAGATCTAATTTGAAAAAGCTTGGTCAATTAGGAAAAAGTGCTCCTGACGCTTTTAAAGGGTATTCAAACTTTAATGCTGCAGCCATGAAAGAAGGAAAGCTAAGCGCCAAATTTAAAGAAATCATTGCAGTAGCTGTTGGACATGCCACGTTATGTCCATATTGTATTGATGTTCATACCAAAAATGCCGATAAAGCCGGTGCTACAGATGAAGAGCTTTCAGAAGCAGTATTGGTTGCGTCCGCTCTACTAGCTGGCGGATCGTATGCACACATGGCAAATATGATAAAAAGTTATGGAGAATAAGCATGGTTCAAAAATGAATACTTATAATGTAAAAAAAGGCCTCCAATTCATGGAGGTCTTTTTAAACTTTTCAAAAACTTATACATAATTTTCCTTGACTAAGGTTCAAAAGTATCAGATAATACTCATGAGTAATATAATTAACATCTTAGCTGGAGTTGTCACTAAAATGGGGAAACGCGGAAGAAAAAAAGGTGCAAATGGAGAACAAAGCCGGAAGCAATTACTGGATATTGCAGCGGAAGAGTTTGCACATAATGGATATTATGAAACAAAGATTAGCACTATTGTAAAACGGGCTGAGTTAACCCAACCAACTTTTTATTTATATTTCAAAGGAAAAGAGGAAATATTTCAGGAATTAGTCAATTTGTTTCGAGCCGAACTATCCAATCTTATAAAACAAAGCCGGCTTGAACCCGGAATTAGTTTGACTTCCTTTCCTGATAATATAAAGGGAAAACTAACAGCTATATTTCAGTTTTTTAAAGGAAATCCAAATTTAACGCAGATCGGATTATTTTTCGCACTCGAAGCAGAAAAAATAAAGCAACAATTATCTGATCAAATAGAGATGAACCTTATCGCCGAACAACAAGATGGTTATTTTCGCACAGACATCGATATGGGGATAGTAGCTGATAGTATTATGGGGATTATCGAACGGCTTACCGTTACCAAATTACTAAGTGGATTAAAAACCCCGGAAATGCTTGCAAATGAAATTGTCAACCTTTTGGTGTACGGACTGCATTATCAATAGGTATGTATCACGCGGACGGCATGGTGCAAAAAAATTGATCAAAGAATTTCTCTCTTCTTCTAGGTCTTTGAACAGCTTCATTCAGTTGGGCGTTCCTTGTCGTTGTAAAAATATAAAGGGAGCTGATTAAATAATGGAAGTGCTAGGGGAAGCAAAAACGGAATCGGTTGATGATGACTGGGTTGCCTTAATCCTGATGGCAAAACAGATTGGACTTACACAGGATGACGTTAGGAGGTTTATTCGAAAACAGCAAAGCATACAAATTCCTCAAAGGGGTAGTTCGTTATATAACAGTGAATTAAAAGAGATCAAATAAATCACTGTAAATTCTTTTTTTTCGGAGACATAAGCGGTAAAATAGCAGTATTGAAGATATTTTGAGAGGAGTAATTATAATGAGTACATACCCAAACGTTAACGAAACAAAAGAGATTATTAAACAGTTAGTGTCGATCCCAAGTCCTTCAGGTTACACGGAAAACGTAATTCAGTATGTCGATCGTTTTTTACAGGATTTACAGGTGGAAACTAGACGTAATCATAAAGGTGGATTAATTGCAACATTGCCTGGAGAAAATGATAAAGAACATAGAATGCTAACTGCACATGTCGATACATTAGGGGCGATGGTGAAGGAAGTAAAGGATAATGGCCGGCTTCGTCTGGACCTTATTGGCGGATTCAAGTATAACGCAATAGAGGGTGAGTACTGTGAGATACATACATCTAGTGGTAAGGTTTTTACCGGAACCATCTTAATGCATCAAACATCTGTTCATGTTTACAAGAATGCTGGGGATGCGAAACGTAATCAAGAAAATATGGAAGTTCGGATTGATGCCAAGGTGGAAAACGCTAAGGAAATTCGTGAACTTGGTATTGAGGTTGGGGATTTTGTGTCATTCGATCCACGAGTTCAGCTTGCCGATAACGGATTCATTAAATCCCGTCATTTAGATGACAAAGCAAGTGTTGGGATTTTGTTGCAGCTGATTAAGCGACTGAAAGAAGAAAATGTGACACTTCCATATACGACACATTTTCTAATTTCAAATAATGAGGAAATTGGCTATGGTGGAAATTCTAATATCACACCTGAAACGGTTGAATATTTAGCAGTTGATATGGGTGCCATGGGAGATGGCCAATCAACCGATGAATACACCGCTTCCATTTGTGTGAAGGATGCAAGTGGACCGTACCATTTTGGGTTGCGTAAACATCTTGTAGAGTTGGCGGAATCGAATGACATCGGCTATCAATTGGATATTTATCCGTATTATGGATCAGACGCATCGGCAGCGATCAGAGCTGGTCATGATATTGTTCATGGACTTATCGGACCAGGTATTGACTCATCCCATGCATATGAAAGAACACATGAAACATCTTTAGACTATACGGAACAATTGCTGTATCATTATGTTCTTTCTGGAATGGTAAAATATTAAGGAAATAATTTTGAAAAAGGCGAACCTACTCGTTTGGAGTGGACTCGTCTTTTTGTTTATCCATTTAAGTCTATTTTTCTTGAATAGAATGGGGATTTTTTGATATTCATAAGAAAGAAATATTAAAATATAGAAGTTGTTCGGTTGACCACTTTGAAGATGTTTCAATTTGGGAACATTATTTTCAGTGAAAAAGAAGTTTTGAAACATTTCACGGAAGCATTGAGTAAATTCCAGTTATATTTCGCGGGTCCGAACGTTAATTAACAGATCGAATATGATACAATAGTAAAAAAATACTGGATGGTGATTACCATGAGCTTTTATCAGCAAAGTAGGGATCAGATATTGCTGCATCTAAAAAATATAATTGATACAACATTAAAGGATATCCCGGCTGATGTGTATCTTTTTGGCTCATGGGCTCGGAAGGAAGAGAAAAGAACTTCTGATATTGATGTTGCACTTCAATCACCGGAAGAAATTCCGATAATAAAGTGGGTTGAACTCCGTGAAAGAATAGAAGAATCACCCCTTCCATATCGTGTTGATTTAGTCGATTTGTCAAAGGCAGATCAGGATCTTATTAATAGAATTAAAAAGGAGGGGATACAATGGAAAGGTTACTCGAACGAGTTCAAGTCGCAAACAAAGCCTTAAGGACATTTAATGAGGTGGTTAAAATTGAAAGCCCTTCCGCTATTGAACGCGATGCAGCAATTCAGCGCTTCGAATTTAGTTTTGAAGCATGTTGGAAAGCAGGTAAACAATATTTGTATAATGTTGAGGGCCTGGACATTGGTTCGCCAAAGGGCGTTATTCGTTCTTTTCGGGAAGTTGGTGTCTTTAGTGAAGAGGAAACTGTTCTTGGTTTACGGATGGTCGATCACCGTAATTTAACCGTGCATACATATAATGAGGATTTATCAATTGAAATTTCGGGAATGCTTCCACAATATTATCAGCTGTTGTGTAACTGGATGGAGCGTATACATAATAGGATTCACATGGATACGAAATAGGAGGGTTCCTGTGGTTTTTTTCTTTTATACGTTGGCGATTTTATTGATTTTTAGTGGTTTAGTTGCATTCTTTCGATCGGTCAAATATCGATTTAATCATGTATATATTAAGCTAGGCCAATTAAAAGTACCATTTTGGATCTGTAAAATGGCAGCTGCTGTTTTTGTTTTTGGCCTGGGGATTTTTTTATTAAGACAGTGGATATGATAAATAGAACGTGAGGACGAGATGACTTGCCATTTTGGGTAAGTCATTTTGCGTTCTGTAGATAGAAGATTATAATTAGGCCTAACAGATATTTGAAGTGGGAAGTAGGTATATTGATGAAACTTAGCATTTTAGATCAAGCACCAATTGCATCGGGAAAAACAGCCCAAGAAACGCTTGAGGATTCAATAAAACTTGCACAACTTGGAGACCGATTAGGCTATACGCGCTACTGGATTGCGGAACATCATGATATGTCCGGTTTAGCATGCCCCAACCCCGATGTGATGATTGGGATTATTGCCTCAAAAACAGAAAAAATCAGGACTGGCGCAGGTGCAGTATTATTGCCGCACTATAAACCGTTTAGGGTAGCAGAGACCTATAATTTGCTAGCAACTTTATTTCCTGACCGTATTGATTTGGGGATTGGGCGAGCACCGGGTGGATCCGCCGAAGTTACAATGGCACTGTCCGATAATTTTTTAGAACAAGTACGAAAAGTTCCAGAAAAACTTGATGATTTATTGCGTTTTTTACATCATGATTTTCCGAAAGATCATATGTATGCGAAAATCAAACCAACACCAGTTCCAAAAAAATCACCAGAACCATGGATGCTCGGAACAAGTGGGAAAAGTGCTATTTTAGCAGCTGAGAAAGGAATGGCTTATACATTTGGCCACTTCATGAGTGATCAAGATGGCCCAGCAATTGTTACCAACTATAAGGAACTATTCAAGCAAAAACATCCGGCATTAACGCCAAAGGTTATTGTGACGATAACAGTTATTTGTGCAGAGACAACCAAGGAAGCTGAAGAAATTGCAATGAGCAGCTTATTGTGGAATGTTCTTCGTGCTAAAGGGGAAGGAAACGATGGGGTACCTTCTGCTCTAAATGCACTAAACTATTCGTTTTCAGAGGAAGAGGCAGAAAGGCTTAGTAAAGCCAAAGAAAAAATGATTATCGGGAACCCAACAGAAGTGAAACAACAACTTGAGAACCTGCAGCAGGCATATCAGGTAGACGAATTTATGATTGTTACGATCACACACGACCATGAGGCAAGAAAAATGTCATATAAACTGATTGCCGAGGAAATAATGAAGGATAAAACGTAATATATTTGTTGTTAAGTGTGTATTAACTATTGAAATTTTCGTAACCTGTCTCATCGTTTAACACGTGGGACCTTAAACTAATTTTAAAATGGCGAACTCGTCTTTTGATGGGCTCGTCATTTTTTTATTCTCTAGCACTAGACCAAAATAAGACTAGAGACCTACTGCAAAATATAGCTTAGGCTCATTATCGTTTTTTCATTTGCTAGGTATGATAGAGACAAGATAATGAAAGGAGGCAGAAATGAATGAATAAATTTTTATTGTTTCTAGGCGGATTAGCTGCATTGTTAGTATTACTGGCAACATTAGGTCCGATGATTCTGCTAGGTGTCAGCATTTGGTTGCTATATGTGATCTTTAAACAGTTTATGAAAAGTGACTCAACAGTTGGAAAAATTGCCTGGGTTGTTGCAGGACTCATTATACTGGGCATTGGCTTGTCCAATATCTATGCAGTGATCGGTGTTGCGGCAGCATATATTTTGTATCAGATTTTCCGGAACTTGCGAAAAGATGATCATAATTCAAAAGGACAGACAGTAGTAGATGATGATCCATTTACAAATTTTGAAAGACAATGGACAGAAATGAATAATTAACAGAACCATGCGTGATATCAATACGAAAAGGAGCGATTTACATGGCAAATTTATTTACACGGATTAAAGATTCAATTTCGGCAGATCTTCACAATCTATTAGATGAAAAGGAACAGAAGAACCCAGTTGCTGCATTAAATCAATACTTGCGCCAAAGTGAGCAAGAGAAAGAAAAGGTAAGAAGGCTGATTGAAAGGCAGCATAAACTTAAAGACGAATTCACTAGAGAATATCACAAAGCTCAGGATCTTGCTGATAAACGATTGAAACAAGCTGCTATTGCTGATAAAGCGGGCGAGGAACAAATGCATCAATTTGCAATGAAAGAACAAGAAGAATATCAAGCACGTGCAGATCGAATGAAAACACTAAGACAGGAAGCTGTAAATCAACTTGAGGAATTAGAACAAAAATATGAAGAAATGAAACATAAATTAAAAGACATGCACTTGCGTCGTATGGAACTAATGGGGCGTGAAAATGTTGCTCATGCTAACCATCAAATGAACAAAGTGATGGAAGAAACAGCTGACAAACCATATTCTCGTTTTGCTGAGTTAGAAAACTATATCGAAAGTCTGGAGTATAAGGTGAACAGCTCTTATTACCGCAGCACATTCGATAGTAAAATTGCCCGTCTTGAAAAAGAAATGCAAGATCAAGAAAAGGCGAATTAGTTCAAAATATCCCATGTTCCAGATTGGGATAAAAACATGATATACTAAAGCAGACGCGAGACAACTTGCGTCTGTTTATTACATAGAAAAGGGGGTCACCTGTATGTTTCACAGATTATCAACGGACACACTGAACTGGATCATGATTGTCGGGGTGATCCTCTTTATTGTTGAAATTGCCTTTTTTCATGGCGGTATGATCTTTTCTGCCCTGTTTTCAGCTCTCCTCATTTATATTGGTTGGAAAAATTTTTTTCGGTTATGGGGTAAATGTTTTTTTTGGATTGGCGTGATAGGCCTAATATTTTCTGTATTGAACATGTTGGCTGTCCGGTTCTTGCTTATAGCTGGTATTATACTGTTTATTCGTGACTATTCGAAGTCAAAAAAAGAATCCGAACGAATTACACCTTCCATTTCTGGTCAACATGAGTCAACTACGGAGGCCTTAATTCAATTGGAACCATTATTTGACCACCATGCTTTTGGTGATCAAAAGACTGCTGAACATGCGTACTACTGGAATGATATAAACATCCATGGCGCATTTGGTGATCGGGTCATTGATTTAAGCAATACCGTGTTACCTGATGATACGGCAGTAATCTCCATTCGCCATCTCGTCGGAAATATTGAAATTTATATACCATATGAAGTAGAAGTTAGTGTTCATCACAGTTCCATCTTTGGTCGAGCACATATTCTTGGTGAGCATCATTGGCATTTAATGAACCAGACCCTATCCTACAAAACGGAAGGCTATGATACCACATATCCGCGTGTCAAAATTATTACCACTTTATTATCCGGTGATATTGAGGTGAAACGGATATGAAGATGATAATAAAGCATGCCGCAAGAGCAGTTATGTTGTGTTTATTTATTACTGTTATGGTAGCAGTTATCTTTTTTGTTGCCTTTCCGCTAGATGATTGGTCAGGTTTGCTAGAACGAACTATAGTTGATATTCCGTTTTTATTTCTAGTTGCGATTGTCCCTGTTATTACTGGTGCAATCATCGGTGTAGTAAATGGTTGGAGTTTACGACAAAGACTGCACGATCTTGAACGACAGTTAGCTGAATTGGTGAAGGAACAAAAAATTACGATCGTTGAGGAGCCACACCAAGAATTTTCCGCAATTCAAAATCAGTTGGGACAATTACAGCAGAAGTTTCATGAGCAAGCAGAACTAAAGCAAAGCTTGGCAACAGAGCGTGCAAACGAGCGAGAAAAAAGCTTGCAGGAAGTTGTCATTCAAGAGAGAAATCGACTGGCTCGTGAATTACATGATTCCGTCAGTCAGCAATTGTTCGCTGTATCCATGATGATGTCTGCGATCAATGAATCGAACCCGCCAAAAGATGACACACTTAAACAACAACTGCAAATGGTCGAAAAAATGATCCATCAGTCCCAGCTAGAAATGCGCGCCTTGCTTCTCCACCTAAGACCAGCTGCATTAAAAGGAAAAACATTGCAAGAAGGTGTCGGAGAACTATTAGTTGAACTTACACAAAAGGTTCCAATGGAGATTGATTGGAAGGTAGAAAAATTCAATGTTGCCAAAGGTATTGAAGATCAGTTGTTTCGGATTCTTCAAGAGTCTGTATCTAACACATTGAGGCATGCAAAAGCTACTACACTAAGTGTAATGTTAATTGAACGGGATGACACGATTATTTTACGAATCGTCGATGATGGTATTGGATTTGATGTGGAAAAAGCTCGAGCTAGTTCTTATGGCCTGCAAAATATGAGTGAGCGGGCATATGAGGTTGGTGGAACATTAAAAGTCATCAGCCTGCCAGATCAAGGGACACGGTTGGAAGTCAAAGTACCGCGATTAAAGAAAGAGGATGAGAATGATGATTAACGTATTGTTTGCTGATGATCATGAAATGGTTCGAATCGGTGTATCCGCTTATCTTTCTGCACAACCTGATATCGAAGTTGTGGCAGAGGCTGATGATGGAGGTGCTGCAGTTCAAAAGGCACTGGAGTTAAAACCTGATATTATTTTAATGGACCTTGTGATGAAGGAAATGGATGGTATCGAGGCGACTAAACAGATTATCGACAATTGGCCTGAAGCTAAGATTATTATTGTTACCAGTTTTCTTGATGATGAGAAAGTGTATCCTGCGCTGGAAGCTGGAGCGACAAGTTATATGTTAAAAACATCAAAGGCGAATGAAATTGCCAAAGCGATTCGCTCAACATACCAAGGGCAATCCATTTTGGAACCAGAAGTTACCGGGAAAATAATGACACGAATGCGCGAAAAACCTGCTGATGAACCGCATAGCCAATTAACCGATCGCGAAATGGAAATCCTTTTGCTGATTGCAGATGGGAAAACCAATCAGGAAATTGCCGATCAACTATTTATTGCTTTGAAAACGGTGAAAGTGCACGTAAGCAATATCTTAGGAAAATTGGAAGTCCAAGATAGAACACAAGCAGTTATTTATGCGTTTAAACATGATCTTGTAAAATAACTGCTTATTACTTAGGAAAAATTCCCCATGTGTTTAATTGTTTATCGTCTACCACTCATACGTTGGTAGGCTTTTTTGTTGTAAAAAGTGAAAAATGTAACGAAAAAAAGGGGTTATCGTCAAAATTGAAACATAAATGTAATATTCATATTACATGATTGTCATTTTAAGATGATATACTACGAATTAGTTAAGATAATAAATTACATAGATTACATATAAAAAAATCACATTACTGCACGGGAATAAATTTTATACATAGAAATTGCGGTAGTGATAGGGAAGCGGGGAAAAGAAGTTGAAAAAAAAGATAGCGACGATGACCACTGTTGCAGTGGTTGGTTTGACAAGTGCATTTTTTAGTAATACGGCACACGCTGAAAAGTCAGTACAACAAATTCAGGATGAACGGTCAGATATTAAAGCAAATCTATCTGATGCAGAATCTAAAATCGCCGATGTTCTAGTAGAGTTGGAAGATTTGAATGCAAAAATTGCTAGAGTTGACGATGCGTTAGTTGAAAATAAAAAACAAATGGAAAAAACAGAGGACAAAATTAAAAGTACGAAAAAAGAAGTAAATAAACTAGAAGTTGAAATAGAAAAACTAGAAGATAAAATTGCCGAACGTTATGAAATTATGAAAGATCGGATTGTAGCTTACCAAAAAAACGGCGGAGACATTAAATATTTGGAAGTTCTTTTCGGGTCCAAAAGTTTTGGTGATTTCATTACGCGTGCCTCAGCAGTTTCTACAATATCCGAAGCTGATGCTGACTTAATGGAACAACAGGAAGAAGATAAAAAGGCAGTAGAGGAAAAACAAGATTCTGTTAAGGAAAAGCTAGCTGAATTAACCGATATGAAATCGGAACAAGAAGCTATCCAGGATACAATTTTAGAACAAAAAGAACAGAATGAAGCAGCAAAACAAGAATTAAAAGATAAAGAAGCAGAACTAAAAGAAATGAAGTCACATTTACAAAGCAAGGATAGTAATCTTGCAGCATTAGAAGCGGATATTCGCCAAAGCATGGAATCTAATAACAATGGAACTGTAGTAGGATCCAGTAGTAATGTAACTGCAGCTGTAACAAATTCAAACTCAAGTAAGGCAGCACCGGCACCAAGCGGAAATGTTGGCGCAGCTATAAATGCTGGATATAAATACATTGGAAACTCTGTTTATGTATTTGGCGCTGGACGTACTGCGAGCGATATTCGAAATGGTAGATTTGATTGTTCTGGATTTGTTTCATGGGCATATTCCCAAGCAGGAAAATCAATCCCTGCAACTACTTCAGCATTATCTGGTACGGGAACAAAGGTATCATACAGCAACATTCAACCAGGCGATTTAGTATTCTTTAATACGTATAAAACAAATGGACATGTTGGGATTTATGTTGGTGGCGGTAAATTTATTGGGTCACAAAGTTCTACTGGCGTGGATGTTGTAAGCATGTCAAATCCTTATTGGAGTAGTCACTTCTCCGGACATGTAAGACGTGTTAAATAATTGTAATTCAAGCGGATGGTTTCACCGGAAATCATCCGCTTGAATTTTTATATTGCCAAGAAAGAATTTTTTCAATATGATTAATCTATCATTTTTGAAGGTGGTTATATCTAGTGCGATACAAACGAGATGAAGCATTCCGCTATGAATTTGGAACTCCCTTAGAGGCATTTTTCACAATTGAAGAAGTCAACGGAAATAGTGTTGAATCATCTGAAGGAGAGGCAAGCATTATCGATCTTAGCTTAAATGGCATGAAATTAGCTACAACGTTAGAAATGTCCAACAGAAACGATATTAAGGTATTAATCCGGTTTATGTTAAATGACAATGAATATTTGGTGCAAGGAGAAATAATTTGGAGTAAAGCACATCTTGATGAATACAATTATGGGATTCAATTTGCTTTGGATGAGCAAGTACAGGACAATCTAATTGATGATTTAAAAGAATTAGGAAAGTCCAAAGTCAATGATTGATAAATAGAATATATACTTTTTATAAGCGGTACATTGATATGTACCGCTTATTTTTTTCAAAATGTTTTTCAACTTGATTGATGCTACAGTATTATCTTAAGTATTCGTTTTTTTAATATTTAAGTTTTTTCAAAATAAGGGTTGCAATTTTCTAAAAAACAGAATAGACTGTATTATAACAAAATAAAAGTTAACAAATCTGTTATATAAAAAGGTGGGTGATAATATTGAATAAAACTTCTTCTTATGTTAAGTGTCAGGAATGTGGAAAACCAGTTAATGCTAAAAATTATTTGCTTGAGTGTGATTATTGCTTATCAAAAAAGGAAGAGGATTAATTTTTTTACACATCATGTTATATAACACAATAATTAAATGAATTTTGTTTTATAACAAGGGAGGATGTAAATTTTATGTTAATAAAGAACGGGGAAATTAAAATTAAAGATGAATTACAAACAAGGTATGATGAAATTTTAACGAATGAAGCACTGACTTTTCTTGAAAAGTTGCATCACCATTTTGATGAACGACGAAGAAGCTTATTAGCGATAAGGGAGCAAATACAGGAAAATTTAAATAAGGGTAAGCGGCTAAATTTCTTAACGGAAACAGAAAACATTCGGAATGCTGATTGGTCAGTTGCACCAATTCCAAAAGATTTACAGGATCGACGAGTAGAGATCACTGGACCAGTTGATCGAAAAATGATTATTAATGCGCTTAATTCGGGAGCAAAAACCTATATGGCTGACTTTGAGGATGCCACATCACCAACATGGACGAATGTGATAAACGGACAAATCAATTTAAAAGACGCGATTCGCCGACAGATTGATTTTCAAGGTGCTAACGGTAAACAGTATTCATTAAATGATCAAACGGCAGTTATCATCGTTCGTCCTAGAGGGTGGCATCTTGAAGAAAAAAACATCACAATTGATGGTAATTCGGTATCGGCTAGCTTAGTAGATTTTGGCCTTTATTTTTTTCATAATGCAAAAGAGCTGTTGGAACGTGAAACAGGACCATACTTTTATTTGCCAAAAATAGAGAACCATCTGGAAGCACGTCTATGGAATGATGTCTTTGTTTTTGCTCAGAATGAACTTGGAATTTCTCAAGGAACAATTAAAGCTACTGTATTAATTGAAACTATAACAGCAGCTTTTGAAATGGATGAAATCTTGTATGAGTTGCAAGATCATGCTGCTGGATTAAATTGTGGGCGTTGGGACTATATTTTTAGTTATATAAAGAAGTTTCAGCAGCACCCTGAAGTAATTTTGCCTGATCGGTCGGTTGTTACCATGGAAACCCCTTTTATGCGGGCATATTCTTTACTGGCAATTCAAACGTGTCATAAACGAAATGCCGCAGCAATTGGCGGGATGGCTGCACAAATTCCGGTAAAGAATGATGACGAGGCCAATCAGGAAGCCTTTCAAAAGGTTCAAGCAGATAAGGAACGTGAGGCAAAAGATGGCCATGATGGAACATGGGTTGCACATCCGGGAATGGTTGACTTGGTAAGAAAGATTTTTGATCAGGAAATGGCAACATCCAATCAAATATGTAAGAAACGGGAGGATGTAAAAGTTACGCAAGAGGATTTGCTGGAGATCCCTGAAGGAAAGATTACCGAGAAAGGGTTGCGGACAAATATTAATGTAGCTATCCAGTATATTGCTGCATGGTTACAAGGTAGGGGAGCTGTTCCACTAAATAATTTAATGGAAGATGCAGCAACAGCAGAAATTTCTCGTGCTCAAATCTGGCAATGGCTGCGACATCCTAAAGGTATTTTGGCAGATGGACGGGATATAACGTATGATCTTGTTGAACAAGTGATGAAAGAAGAATTAGCTAAAATCCGCCAAGATACAGGAGAAGAAGATGTAAAGAGTGTGAATCAAGCAGCTGAATTGTTTGATGATTTAATACGACATGAGAATTTCGCAGAGTTTTTAACCATACCTGCATATGAAAATTTAATTAGAGGGGGAAATAATTCATGAAACAAACTAGAATTGATCAGCTGAAAAGTAATTGGGAAAATGAAATGCGTTGGGTTGGTGTTGAACGCCCGTATTCTGCAGAAGATGTTATTCGTCTACGAGGATCAATTGATATGGAGTATACATTAGCGAAAAATGGGGCAGAAAAGCTGTGGAAATTAGTGAATGAGGAGGAATTTGTAAATGCATTGGGAGCTTTGACAGGGAATCAAGCGGTACAACAAGTAAAAGCAGGATTAAAGGCTATTTATTTGAGTGGGTGGCAAGTAGCGGCTGATGCGAATATGGCAGGACAAATGTATCCTGATCAGAGCCTATATCCAGTAAATAGTGTCCCGAATGTTGTTAAACGGATTAACCAAGCATTGCAACGTGCGGATCAGATTCATTATGCGGAAGGAAATGAAGAAATTGATTGGTTCGCCCCAATTGTTGCAGATGCGGAAGCGGGATTCGGTGGTCAATTGAATGTTTTTGAATTAATGAAGGCGATGATCGAAGCTGGTGCATCTGCCGTTCACTTTGAAGATCAGCTTTCATCAGAGAAAAAATGCGGTCATTTAGGTGGTAAAGTTTTACTTCCTACACAAACGGCTGTACGAAATTTAATTGCTGCTCGATTTGCAGCTGACGTAATGGGAACCCCAACATTAATTGTGGCAAGAACCGATGCCAATGCTGCTAATCTGATAACCAGTGATGTTGATCCATACGACACAACCTTTATGACAGGTGAACGCACTTCTGAAGGATTTTATAAAACAAACGCTGGAATTGATCAAGCAATCAATCGCGGAATTGCTTATGCACCTTATGCTGATCTTGTGTGGTGTGAGACGTCAGAACCAAATTTACAAGAAGCACAAAAATTTGCGGATGCTATTCATGAAAAATATCCAACAAAATTGTTAGCATATAATTGTTCACCATCTTTTAATTGGAAGCGAAAACTGTCGGATGATGAAATTGCCTCGTTTCAGCAGGAACTTGGAAAAATGAGCTACAAATTTCAGTTCGTTACGTTAGCGGGATTCCATGCACTGAATCATAGCATGTTTGAGTTGGCTAGAGATTATAAGGATAATGGGATGGCTGCCTATTCGAAATTACAACAAGCAGAGTTTGCAAGCGAACAATATGGTTACAGTGCAACACGCCACCAACGTGAGGTTGGAACAGGTTATTTTGATGAAGTTGCACAAGTGATATCAGGGGGAACATCGTCAACCGGATCATTAAAAGGATCGACGGAAGAAGAACAGTTTTCACGTTAATAGTTTTTCAAAAGCGCATGATTTTTTTACAGAAATCATGCGCTTTTTGATGCAAATAAGGATTAATATGCTTAATACGTCAGTTGTAGAAAGTAAAAGGGTTTTAAAAAGTAACCAAACCATGTATAATTGCTACGGAACTTATTCCTTATAACAATAGAGAAATTAGGAGGCAGTCATCATGTACGAGGTGAAAGAGTTTCGTAAAGCATCACACGATATCGATCCAATTTTTATAAAGCGTTGGTCGCCAAGATCCTTTTTAAACAAGGAGGTACCTTGCGATGTACTTCATAGTGTCTTTGAAGCAGCACGGTGGGCGCCATCTGCAGCAAATATTCAACCATGGCGGTTTATTACAGCACGTTCCCAAGAAGATCGGGAAAAGTTCCTTTCATTTATATATGAAGGAAATGTTGCATGGTGTGACAAAGCACCCGTATTAGTAGCTGTAGTATCAAAAATGGATTCCGAATTTACTGGGGGAGACAATCCTACCCACGCATTTGACACAGGAGCTGCTTGGGGTTACTTGGCATTGGAAGCAGCAAGAAAAGGTTTGGCAACACATGCCATGGGCGGATTTGATCGTGAAAAGGCGAAAGAAGTATTAAATATCCCTGAAAACTATGTCGTTCATGCGATTGTTGCTTTAGGATATAAAGGAGAAAAGGAATTATTACTTGAACAATTTCAAGAACGTGAAAAACCTTCAAATCGTAATGAAGTTGAGGAATTTATGTTTGAAGGTACATTTCAAGGAGAATAAACAAGAGATGACTTCTAATTTGGAAGTCATCTTTTGTTTATTTAGACCCTTTTTGTAAAGTTTGTTGCTTTTTAAATTTCGTAGTTGATAGAAAAATGTGACACAGTGACAATTCTTTTTATGACGGCTTTCTCTCATTCTAATGCGGCATGAGTGCTTGAACCCAAGCGAGGCAACATCATCCCGAAACGCAAAACATCGACCCAAGAAGAACGAGAACATCAACCCGAAACGCAAAACATCGACCCGAAACGCAAAACATCGACCCGAAACGTGAAACATCGGCGCGAAACGCGAAACATCGACCCAAGAACGAGAACATCGACCCGAAACGAGAGAATATCAACCCGAAACGCGAAACATCGACCCGAAACGCGAAAATATCGGCGCGAGTGCGAAAACATCATCCCGATCAAGAGTCCGGCGGAGAGCAATTCTATAGTTATGTCGCATTTTATATCTATTGTACAGAAAACAGTCTTTTTTACGGAATCGCAGGTGTGTTTATCGGCAATATACCGCATAAAATTCAATTATTTCCATAAAATATGGTTTATCTGACTTGAAAACGGGTACATTTTATATGTTAAACTGTAACTATTCTTTGACCTCCCATACATAAGAAAAAAACAGCACTAGAAAGGACTTGCAATGAAAAAACACACGTATAAAAATCCTGTATTTTTTGTATCAGCAATCATTGTTCTGCTCTTGGTTATTATTGGGGCTGTAGTTCCGAAAAAATTTGGGGCAGTAGCAGAAAAACTCTTTAATTTTACAACGATAAATTTTGGTTGGTTTTATCTTTTAGCAGTATTTATTTTTGTTCTATTTTTGGTAGGGATCTCTGTCAGTAAATATGGAAAGGTCCGCTTGGGTCCACAGAGTTCTCGGCCGGAATATCCCTTTTTTACTTGGATAGGCATGCTGTTTTCGGCTGGATTTGGTGCAGGCCTCGTTTTCTGGGGCGTTGCCGAACCAATGAGTCACTTTTTTAAAACACCATTTCCTGGCTTAGAAGCTCAAACAGAAGAAGCGGCAAGGGTCGCAATGGGGTATGCTTTTTTTCACTGGGGTGTCAGTCAGTGGTCTGTGTTCGCGATTGTTGGTTTAATTATTGCTTTCTTGCAATTTAAGAAGGAGAAAAAGGGATTAATCTCGACTTCGATTAAACCAATCGTTGGGAAGAATAGAGGGATAAGTAATACTGTTGACTCTCTAGCGGTTATCGCAACGGTAATGGGGGTTGCGACATCATTAGGGCTAGGCATTTTGCAAATGAATGGCGGTCTCCACACCGTGTTTGATGTGCCAAATTCGATCTGGATTCAAATGGTGATTGCCGGTATCATGTTAATCACCTATTTACTATCTTCAAGTACAGGTTTAAACAAAGGAATAAAATGGCTCAGTAACTTAAATTTAGGGTTATGCCTTTTGCTGCTTGTATTCGTTTTTTTCGCCGGTCCAACTGTATTTATCCTGAATACATTTGTGTTGGGATTAGGTGATTATCTAACCAACTTTGTCCAGTACAGTTTACGTTTGACGCCTTATCAAGGTGGGACATGGGTACGTGATTGGACAATTTTTTACTGGGCCTGGGCCATTGCTTGGTCACCATTTGTAGGTGCATTTGTTGCACGTGTATCAAAAGGAAGAACGATTCGTGAATTTGTGTTTGGTGTGTTAGTTGTCCCGCCAGTGATCGCATGTCTCTGGATCGCTGCATTTGGCGGAACAGCGATTTTCAGTGATTTAAATAATGGAACTCATATTGCTGAAGCGGTGGATAAAGATATGGCTGTTGCGTTATTCCAAACATTTGGTAATATGCCATTCACAAATGTGCTGTCTATTTTATCCTTATTTTTGATCTTTACATTTTTAGTTACATCTGCAGATTCAGCAACATATATTTTAGGCAGTATGACATCAAAAGGAAGTTTAAATCCAGCTTTATTCGTTAAGATCATTTGGGGAGTACTTATTACAGCGATTGCCGTTGTGTTACTGCTTGCTGGTGGACTGGATGCTTTACAAACAGCATCACTCATCTCAGCCCTGCCATTTACAGTGATACTGCTGCTAATTGTAGTAGCCTTCATTCGAATGCTTAAAAAAGAACCGACTGGTAAAAAAGATGATAAATAATAAAAAGCAGCTAACTCAGTTAGCTGCTTTCCTCTTCAAGAGTAAAACAACTTGTAATAACATAAGTGGTCAGCCCGACCATTAAGACGAGGATTGCCGAATATGTAATCGTTGCCTTCTGAATCACAATCCATCCAAACAAAATAACGAAACTATCCATTAGAAGAATAAAAATACCAACGTTAAGTGATGTTAATTTGGCCAGCATTAAGGCTAATAAATCTGTTCCACCAGTGCTTGTTTTCGTAAGCATCATGATCCCAATTCCCGTTCCGATCATCAAACCTCCAAATAATGAACTAATTAAAATTGGTGCTGTATGCAATTGCGATAATGGGTGAAAATAATCAATAAAAAATGATGAGACTAATAATCCATGCAGCCCATTGTAAAAATAAGTCCGATAACGAAACCAAGCAATTAGATATAAAGGGAGGCTCAAGACGATGATCGTTAATCCTGGTTTTAAGCCTAAAGCATACTTGGAGATCAACCCTAGGCCAATAATGCCTCCATCTAATAAATGGTTAGGGATGAGGAAATAATTGATACCAATTGCTACAAAAATGCTGCCAGTAATGATGGAAATTATTTTTTGAATCATACGGAATAATCACCTACTTATACTTGTCCAATTGCTTCTTACTAAAAGATATGTTTTAAAAAGGTGAATTATCCGTCTTGTTTTATGAGGAGGTGAATACCCTGCAAATAGATGGCAGGGAAACATATTGGAAATAATTAATGTACTTCTAATTATTATTTTAATTATCTTAACCGCTTTTTTTGTGGCGACTGAATTTTCTATTGTCAAAGTTAGGGCAACAAGGATAGATCAATTAATTACAGAAGGGAATAAAAATGCGGAGCACGCTAAAAAGATCATTGACAATTTGGATGCTTATTTATCTGCTACACAATTAGGGATAACGGTTACAGCACTAGGGCTAGGTTGGTTAGGCGAGCCGACAGTTCAAACTTTGATAAAACCAGTCTTTGAAAAATTGGAACTGAATGCAGCTGTTTCGTCCTTCCTATCGTTTGCCATCGCTTTTTTTATCATCACATTTCTAAACGTTGTTGTTGGTGAATTGGCGCCAAAATCTATTGCAATACAACGTGCAGAAACTGTTACGCTAATGCTCGCTAAACCATTGATATTGTTTTATAAAGTGTTGTTTCCATTTATTTGGTTACTTAATAGTTCGTCTCGTTTATTTATTCGTATGTTTGGTTTTCGACCTGTAAATGAAAATGAAGTAGCTCTTTCTGAAGAAGAATTACGGCTCATACTATCGGAAAGTTACAAGAGTGGCGAAATTAATCAAGCTGAGATGATGTATGTCAATAACGTATTTGAATTTGATGATCGGGTGGCGAAAGAGATTATGGTGCCCAGGACAGAAATGATTTGTTTTTTCAAGGATAGTGACGTGAAAGAAAATATTACTGTAGTTCAAGAAGGGCAATTTACAAGATATCCTGTTGTTGAAGGGGACAAAGATCATGTAGTAGGTTTGGTAAACATCAAGGAGCTTTTTACAAATCATCTTAACAATGAACAAGAATCAATTATACCTTTAATTAGACCGATTATTCATGTGTCCGAAACAACCCCGATTAAACAGGTTCTTATTAAAATGCAAAAGGAACGTATTCATATGGCAATTGTCATTGATGAATATGGTGGCACGGCCGGATTAGTAACAGTTGAGGATATATTAGAGGAAATTGTTGGTGAGATTCGTGATGAATTTGATTTTAATGAAAAACCAATGATTGAGAAACTGAGTGATACGGAGACGATCGTTGCTGGAAAAGTTTTGTTAGATGAAATTAATGATTTATTCGGTACTGATTTAAAAGATGATGAAGTGGATACAATTGGTGGTTGGATTATTACGAACAATTTGGATGCAAAACAAGGTACAGTAATTGAATATGGAGGATATCAGTTTATCGTTGATGAAATCGAAGGGTATCAGATTAAAAAAGTGAGGATCGTCAATAATAACAGGTGAAAAAGGTGCATTTCAATTTATGAAATGCACCTTCGTTATTACTTGTTCTTTTTTGGTGACTTTATGAACAGCATTAGTACAATGATCAACGTAAATGCTATAAATGCCAAGAATGGTATCGTCATAAATCCAAGCCAATTAATGTACTCAGAACTGCATGGAACCCCATTTGCACAGGGTTTGATTTTTGCAAAGCCTGGTACCTTTTGCTCCAAATAGTGAAAGAGTGAAATAAACCAGCCAATACTCGCGAGTGGCAGCACATATTTTTTGACAGAATGATCATTTTGAAATGTACCGATTCCTAGTATCAATGCTAATGGATACATAAGAATTCGCTGATACCAACAAAGTTCGCAAGGTACAAAACCGCGGATTTCACTGAAATAAAGGCTTCCAAGTGTTGCAACAATGGAAACGATCCAAGCAAAATAAAGGGAATACTGTTTAAAATCAACTTTGTTCATATCCTATTTACCTTCTTCTAACGCATCTTCAATTGCATTTTTAATTTCATCATAATCAAACGGATCTTCAATGGTTGTTCCATTGACCATGATTGTAGGTGTAAGTTTAACATCAAATTTATTTACTAACTTGGTGTCTTTGTTAACCTCATCCATTGCTGTTTCATTATCGAGATCCTCTTTTAATTGTTCTGTATCGATCTTTGGAACACCCTCAGCCACCTCCATTATTTTCTCTCGTGTTAACCATTCATTATCATGGCCTTCACTCGGTTGTTCGTTAAAAAGTGCTTGATGGAAATCCCAATATGCATCCGGATTTTGTTTATAAACAGATTCAGCAGCCAATGAACCTAACTCTGATTGTGCACCGTGAAATAACACATTTACAAATGAAATATTTGCCTCTCCTGAATCAACATAATCACTTACTAGTTGTGGGAAAAAGTTTTCTCCCCAAATCTTACAAGCAGGGCACATAAAATCTCCAAATTCAACAATTGATACGGGAGCATCTGTGTCTCCATATGTAGGCTGTCCCTCAGTTGACGGCTGGTTATCAAACGTTTTTCCTTCCTCTGAATCAGAGTCAGAACTTTTGTTGCTGATGACAATTAAAGCGACAATTATTGCAATAACAATTAACGTTATAATTACAATAAATTTAAATGGCGATTTTTTACTATTCATCGAAACACCTCTCATTATTCGTATGTAACGTTTATTTTATCATTAAAACTGACAAAAGTTGACTCAATGATATTTTGTTCAAACAATTATCATAAACTAAGTTGTTGCATATCCATTCGAAATTGCTAATATGACAGTAACAAACTATCTGTGTGATGTCTACTTGAACACGATGACAGATCTTTGTCCCATAAAACCTTTTTATCTAATGAAAAATATGTAATAATAGTAGTAATTATCTAAATTTTGAAAGGTTGACAGCTGAATGGACAAATTAAATCAAGCGAAAGAAAATTTAAATGGTGTAATTTTTGGTAAAGAAGAGGTTATTGATTTATTAGTTATTGCCTTGCTTTCACAGGGGCATGTTCTGCTCGAGAGTGTACCTGGTACGGGTAAAACTAAACTGGCGAAAAGTTTTGCAAAGGTGATAGATGGGAAATTTAGCCGGGTGCAATTTACTCCGGATGTTTTACCAAGTGATGTCACAGGAATTCGTTTCTTTAATCCAAAAACACAGGAATTTGAACTTCGTGTCGGACCAGTTGTAACAAATATTTTACTGGCAGATGAAATTAATCGTGCAACTCCCAAAACACAATCAAGTCTATTGGAAGTAATGGAAGAATATCAAACGACGATTGACGGGGAAACGGTACAAGTAAATACACCATTTCTAGTTATTGCGACGCAAAATCCGGTAGAGAGCAATTATGGTACATTTCCATTACCCGAAGCACAACTGGACCGTTTCTTATTTAAAATTGATTTAGGCTACCCAACAAATGAAGAGGAAAAACGTATTCTACATACATATCGGGAAGATGATCCTTTTGAAAAACTGGAAGCATCCTTGTCATTAGAGGAGATCGGCTCATTGCAAGAAGAAATAAAACACGTAACTGTTTCAGAGGTGGTAGCTGATTATTTGCTGGCATTAGTACAGCATTCACGTGACCATGCTGATGTTGAACTGGGAATAAGTCCGCGGGGAACGCTTGCTTTCATGCGGGCGGCACAGGCTCGGGCATTAATACATTCTAGAGATTATGTCACTCCAGACGATGTAAAAGTATTAATCCCGTATGTGTTTGAACATCGTCTCATTTTATCGATGGAAGGCTCAATTAAAAAGACATCCCTACAAGTTGTGGAGGAGATCATAGCAGATGTAGAAGTTCCCGTTGAAGTTGGAGTCGAGCAAGCATGATGTGGCAAAAAGAATTCGGTTCGACAAATAGTAAAAATAATGACTATTTGCTAGCAGCAATAGTTGTGTTGATTGCGATTAGTTTCTTCTTTAAAAAGCCAGTACTGTTTCTGCTAGTTGGCTTATTTACCGCTTTTCTCGTGTTAAACAAATGGTATGGTAAAAAAATCGGTGAAAAACTGGAGTTAAAAAATAACCGTCAAGTGATACGTCTATTTCCTGGTGATGAAACGAAGATGACCTTTGAATTTCAAAACCGTTCCATTTTCCCAATCGTCAATGGGGAATTTCAGTTTCAAACAGAACCAGCTATTCAGGCAACTAAATATGTTGAATCAACAAGTAAGTATTGGAATCAATTCCACATGCCATTATCTGTGATTGGTAAAGGAAAGGTAACGATTACACTGCCGATTCAAGCGGAGAAACGGGGAACATCAAGAGTGAAAAATATCCAATATAGATTTCCCCATTTATTCAACTTTGATACAGTGACATTAAAGTATAATCCGTTCTTTTATATGGAATATGTTGTTTTTCCAAAACCACTTCCAGTAAATGGACTAGAATTATTATCTTACGTGACACCTGGCTCACAACAGATGAACTTCTCCCCGTTTGAAGATGTGCAAAGCCCACGTGGAACAAGAGCGTATAGCTATAGTGACCCATTCCACAGGATAAATTGGAAGGCAAGTGCGAAAACGCAGGAGTTACAAACGAATGTTTATGATAGGGTGGTTGATATGTCCTATGTATTTATCGTTAATCTTGGGATTAAGCAAGGACATAGTAATACAGGACAGCTTAATAAAGATTTGGAAAAATTACTCGCATATACGGCATATCTATGTCAATATGCGACCGAAAAAGGAATTCCGTATCAAATTGCGATTAATGCACGAAAGCCTGGTAAAACGCCATATGTAGTCATGCCAGAAGGGGAAGGAAAGACACATTATGTTCAGGCACTGGAGATGTTAGCACACATTCATCCACAGGCAATGGTTGTCCCGTTTACGCAAATGTTATTTCGGGTTGGACAGAATTTTTCCAAACCAAAAACAATTATTATCATTGGTGAACTTCCAGTTGAAGCTAATCAGATTATCGATAAATGGAAGCAAAAGCATATCTTTCATGTGGAATCAACTAAAGATGGCGCTTTTATGAATCGATGGGCAAAGGATGGGCTTGATCATGCAAAATAAACACCCTATTATAGCATATGCGTATCATTTTATGAGCGAAGCCATCATCTTATTTTTTATATGCCTACCTATTATGAATTATTATTATCAGTGGGTCCCATATGGGCTTTATTTAGCTTTGGTTCTCGGGAGTTGTATACTCTTTTCTGTTTATACACGGTTTATGAATAGTTATTTGCCGTATATCGTCACTGCACCTGGTCTAATCGCAATCTTTATTATATGCGGGTTTCCAATCGGCTTAAGCATTGTTTTGCCTGCTGTTTTAACTTGGAGTTACATTAATATACGTGGTGAAACGATTTTAGAGCGAGAAAATACATATATTAGAATTACCTTAGTGCTAGGTACTGGATTTATGCTATTACTAAATGATTATCAAATTATCGTGTATACTTTCTTGCAGTTTTTAATGATGGTAGTTGGGTATATTAGTAGTCATTTGACTGTTATTACGAAAGAAGAAAGAAATCGGTTTGATAAAAAATTGTGGCTGCTCGTTCTCGGTGTGTTTGCAGCTGGAACAGTGATTATATTCTCTTTATTTGATACAGGTCGCTTTGTTTTTATAAAAATCGGTGAAGGACTCAGTTATGTTGCGGCGATAGTGGCAAGTAAGTCTGCGTTTCTATTCCAGTTTTTGGATTTTAATAAAGTGGAATTGCCAGATGATTCATCACCAATGGGGCAACAGCAAGAACAGTTGAATCAAATGGAGCAGGGAGATGCATCCTACTTAGAAAAGGTGTTACCGTTTATCTATTGGGGGATTGCGCTTATAATTGCGGCATTTGTGATTTTGCTAATCGTTCGTCACTTGAAAAAGCAGTTTTTGGTGCAACATCAAACAGGAGTACCAGAAGCGGTTAAGTATAGTGATCTTGATGATAATCGGCAAAAAGGAAAATCGTTCATGAATAAGCTGTTTGGAAATTATTTTAATAAACCTCACCATCCCATTCGAAAAATGGTATATCAATTTGAGAAGAATGCCGTCAAACATGGGTATGGTCGCAACACCTCGGAGACAGTGGAAGATTGGTTTAAACGGGTTGGAATACATGCCGATCTTGCTGTCTATCAAAGGGTCCGCTATGGTGAGAAACGTGTCACTGAAAACGATATTGCCGAATTAAAAGATCAACTGAAAGCGATAGAAGCAAATTTTTCCAGCACTGATTGACTTTCAATTGGATGCAGGTTATACTTCACTCATATGAGGTTTTCTAGGGTTCCGCAAACTTATTTGGTCTGGTCCAAGAGAAAACGCACGAACGTGTACACGGAGGGACAAAAGCCCGGGAGGATATCTATTAGATGGATATCATCCCGGGTTTATTTTATTTTCTTAAGGTTGTTTTCTAAGCAATTGTTGTTTTTGACACAATAGCTATAAACTGCGACGTAACTAGGATATTGCTGTCCCACCGTTCCGGAAATACACTACGCTTTCCGCGGGCGGCTGTTGAGCCTCCTCGTGCTGGGTGCTCGTCGCGTTGCAAGCAATTTCGGTGAAGTAGCGCTCCTCGCAACTCGAAGCTTACTCGGTGGAAGTTTCGCTCGTCGCACTGCGGGGTCTCACCTAGGCCTCTCTTCCCGCAGGAGTCTCCGTGTATTTCCTCCACTTATATTGTATTTACTACCAGTAACTGTAGGTGTATGTGTTCTATCAAGTCTCATCCTACAACTTTACTAGTCCGGGTGAGTGGAGGGTGGTGACTCCTCGAAAAAGTAAGGCACTTTTTCTTCGTGCGATGTAGTGCTGACGTAGCCTTCCTTGTCCTGCGGGAACAGCACGTGTCCGAAGACCCCGCAGTTGGAAAAGGAAGGTCGACTAAAACCGTCCTTTGCGGACAACGTCGACATACCCCTCGCCGGGGCAAGGAGGCTGAGGCCGTGCCCGCGGAAAGCATCCACCCGAAACGATCCCGGACGGCGGGAAATGAACGTACTTATAGAAAAGAGCCCAGCAGTTACTTCGCATTTTATATCGACTATGAAATTGAAAAGCAACAAACAAACAGCTTTTCTTAAACAGGGGGTATGTAAGAATGAAACGGGATTGGAATTTGGTGTTTATTGCTGGTTTGTTTGAAATTGGTTGGGTTGTTGGTTTAAAACATGCTTACAATCTTGGAACATGGGTATTAACGGCAATTGCGATATATGCAAGTATGCACTTTTTAATTGTCGCTTCTAAAAAATTACCAGTAGGAACGACCTATGCAGTATTCACTGGAATGGGGACTGCTGGAACCGTTATTTTTGATTTAACTGTATTTGGAGAACCATTTAATAGTATGAAAGTATTTTTAATTCTATTATTATTGTGCGGCGTAATTGGCCTTAAAATGATTACCGAAGAACCGGAGAATGAAGGTGAACATGAATGATGGCGTGGTTTTATTTGATAATTGCTGGTGCTGGTGAAGTTATTGGTGTAACAGGAATAAATAAGGTAAACAAAGAAAAAAATCTGAATGCTTTTGTAACGCTGTTTGGCGGATTTATCATGAGTTTTATTTTCTTATCCATTGCTATGGAGTCATTACCGATGAGCACAGCCTATGCTGTTTGGACAGGGATGGGGACAATTGGCAGTGCACTCGTTGGCATGTTTGTTTACGGGGAGTCGAAAGATTGGCGCAGGATTCTATTTATTGGTATGATTCTTTCCGCAGCTGTAGGCTTGAAGCTAATCTCTTAATATATGTTTATGATAAAGTGATTTCGGTTACACATAACTAACCAACTGTTAAAAGGAGTGCCGATATCATATGGAACTAATTGAAGAAATGGAAAAGTTGGAGAAAGTAAGAAAAGATAATACGAATAAAGTATTCACAATGTATTTGAATACAGATCCATCTGATCCAGAGCAACAAGGTGGGGAATGGAAAATACATTTTAAAAACGGATTGCAAAATTTTGAACACTATCTCGAGGAAGATGAAAATAAAGAGGAGTTAAAAAACTTTCAGCAGATTAGGCAAAAAGTAGAAAGATTTGTACGCGGCAATGAACAAAACTTTCGTAAAGGGATTATTCTCTTTGCGACTGCCGATGAAGAGGTATGGTTTGCCGAACGTGTACAAATGCGCTTGAAAACGGAATTCTTCTGGGGGAGTATTCCAGTTTTAGATCAGTTTAACCGGTTATACCAATCTTTTCCGAAATCGGGGCTTATTCTTGTACAACAGGATCAAGTGAAAGTCATCGAAGCTGAGATTGGTGAAATTACTGATACTGCTTACTATGAACTAGATATCGAAACGGATCATTGGCGACAATTTACTGGTCCTCATAAAGCAGATGCATCAATGGGGAAAGGTGGTAAAAGCTTGAAACAAGAAGATTTCCAGGATCGGTATGAAGCTAATAAGCAAAGATGGTATAAAAGTATTGCACCTAAATTGGACAAGCGTGCCAAGGATAATGGATGGGAAGAAATTTACATTGTTGGCGGATCGGATGCCTCCTGGGAAATAAAGGCACAAATGAACAAGTCTGTTGATCAAGTGATTCAAAAAAATTTGCTAGAACAAGAAGAATCCAAAGTGCTGGAGGATGTGTTTGGTTAAGGTAAAGAGGATGTAAAAGCCAAATTGGCTTTTACATCCTCTTTGTTCTTCTTATTTCAAAATGCTTTTCTCATTATCTAATATTCTATTGATTCCTTTGATAACATCTTCTTTAATAACCGGGTTGCGAATAGCCATTTCAAGTGTTGTCAAGACAAATCCAAGCTTTTCTCCAACATCATAACGATTCCCCTCGAAATTATATGCAAGGACACCGTGACGTTTATTCAGCATTTGTATAGCATCGGTAAGTTGAATTTCTCCTCCGGCGCCAATTTCATGTCGGTCCAAAAATTGGAAGATCTCGGGTGTTAACACATAACGGCCCAGAATAGCTAAATTGGAAGGAGCATTGTCTTTTGGTTTTTCAACAAAGCAATTGACTTGGTACAATCGCCCTTCACATCCGTTTGGGTCAATGATACCATAACGGTGGGTTTCATTTTCAGGAACTTCTTGAACACCAATCACAGATGATCCAGTTGTTTCATATTGAGCGATGATTTGCTTTATGCAAGGTGTATCTGCTTGGACAATATCGTCACCTAAAAGGACTGCAAATGGTTCTTCCCCAATAAATTTTCTGGCACACCAGACAGCATGCCCGAGTCCTTTTGGTTCTTTTTGCCGAATGTAATGAATATCAACACTAGCTGAATCACGAACCTTTTGTAGTAAATCGAACTTTTCTTTTTGAATCAGATTTTCTTCTAATTCAAAACTGTGGTCAAAGTGGTCTTCAATTGCACGTTTACCTTTTCCGGTTACAATAATGATATCTTCAATTCCTGCTTCAACGGCTTCTTCCACAATGTACTGAATGGTTGGCTTATCTACAATAGGCAGCATTTCTTTGGGCATCGCTTTTGTTGCTGGTAAGAAACGGGTACCTAATCCTGCTGCTGGAATAATCGCTTTCCGTACTTTTTTCAATTCAATCCCCCCTATGTTGCATGTTGAAATAAACCGTAAATCGTGTATGAGGTCTATGTTGGATAAAATTGCTAAGAACTTGAGAAGTCTAAATTAATCACAATTGTTCCTTCGTGCGTTTTAAAACATAAATAATAGACTTTGTTTCTTATAACGAACAATTAAATGATAATATGTAATGTTTAATTTGTAAACCCTTTTTGAAAATTACTTTTGTAGTGATGAAAATCCGTTTCAATAAAAGAGGAACTAAATTCAGCTTTAGTTCCTCTGCAATGATTATCCTAGAAAAAACCCTGATCCATATTTTGTTTTACCTGATCTTTAAAGCTTTCTGCATAAATTCTTTCCGATTGACTGATGTTACTGTCGTCTCGGTTTTCGAAGTCTAGTTTTTTCCCTCTCCGTTTTGCAATTAAATCAACAATTACTGCGAATACAATTAGTCCACCGAACATTATTAAGATAAAAATACCGGCACTCAAGGAGACCCCTCCTATCGTAAGAATATTTTCCTTTACTTATATGTACGAATGAAAACAGAAAAAGTTTCAGAAAAGTTCTAGATCATACTATAATCAAATAAACAAACAAAAACGATACCGCTAGTGAGCCGGTAATATACCTGGTAGCTGACCAATATTTTTTATCAAGAATCAGTTGTAATGTTTCATTGCCAAATGTGGAAAATGTTGTGTAGGCCCCACAAAACCCAGTACCGAGAAGAGCCCACATCCATTCAGTGAGTGAACCATTCATTTGGAAATAGACTATAGTAGCTAGCAAGATTGACCCGGAAATGTTTGCAACCCACGTACCAATCAAATGCTTATTAGCTTTTACCGAAATGTAAAAGCGAAGCATACTGCCAAAAAAACCACCTAACGCTACGAAAAGAAAACTCATGATTAAACCTCTCTTTCCCTAGCTGACATAAAGCCAAGATAACAATAACCTAACCCGCCAAATATACTGACAAAAATATAAATGAATGATTGAAATTGATTTGATTGCCATAACTCAATAGTTTCCACTGCAAAGGTAGAAAAAGTGGTGAATGCCCCAATTATACCAGTGCCAAGTGCTGTGAAGAGTTCGGGTGATAACTTCTGCTTTATTGTTCGCTGGTTTAGTAAAAAGCTCAACAAATAGCATCCGATCAAATTGGCAATTAATGTAGCATAAGGGAATCCACCATTAGTAGGAAATAACAGCGATATACCGTACCTGCCAATTGCTCCAAACATACCACCAATACCAACAGCTAGATAAAGTCGAAAAGTATTTGTCTTCACGCTGTTCTACACTCCGGACATTGGCCGTAAATTTCAAATTTATGCCCCTCAATCCGATAGTTTTTTAATGAATTTGTGACCTCTTCCATTGGGCAAACATCAATTTCCTTTGTCTTGCCGCAATATTTACAAATAAAATGGTGATGATGATAATGTGTGCAGCTAATGCGAAATAGTTTTTCACCATTCAATTCAGTTGTTTCTAAAATACCAACATCATTAAATAAATGAAGATTTCGGTACACCGTATCAAAACTGATCCCTGGATATGTTGGTTCCATGTAAGCAATTAATTCCTTCGCCGTACGATAACCGTCAGCCTTGGTGAAGAATGTAATGATATCTTCACGTTTTTTTGTTGTTTTGTAGTTGTGCTCTTTTAATTTCTGGATAGCTTCTTCACGTTTCATTTGAATACCCTCTTCCCTTAAAGCGAAATTTTTTCATACCGATAGAAATGAGCAAAATGAAAATAGAAACAAGAACGATTGTACCACCAGGTGGAATGCTAAAGTAATAACCGGTTATTAATCCTAGAACAACACTTAGTTCGCCAAAAACAATTGATAAAATCATCGTTTGTTTAAACCCCTTCGCAATCCGTATGCTAGCCGCTACTGGTAGCGTCATTAATGCGGAAACAAGTAATACACCGACAATCCGGATGGAAGCTGCGATAACAAGTGCCGTTAGGATGATAAAAAGCAAATGAATACTTTTTGCGTGAATTCCGGATACTTTTGCGTGTTCTTCATCAAATGACAATGTAAATAATTCTTTATAAAATAAAAAGATGATGATTAATACAAAAATGGATATTCCCAATATTGTATAAAAGTCCGTTTGACTAACTGCCGAGACGGAACCAAATAAATAGTTAAATAGCTCTGTATTAAAACCATTTGCAAGCGAAATGAAAATCACGCTTAATCCTACCCCACCAGATAAAATAATCGGTATTGCCAGTTCTTGATATGCTTTGTAAACACCACGAAGTTTTTCAACTAAAATAGAGCCAAACACGGAAAATGCCATACCTCCATAAAGCGGAGAGATAAGGGTTGTGGTAAATGTTTTTTCCATTAACAAGCCAAAAGCTATTCCGGCAAGTGTAACATGTGACAAGGCATCGGCAATCATGGACAGGCGTCTGACAACAATAAATGTACCAAGTAATGGAGCAATTACACCAATCAGGAGGCCAGTTAAAAAGGTGTTTCTAAGAAAATCGTATTCTAAAATATCTGCTAACATATTCTTTCCTCCATTATGAATGATCGTGTGTAACAATATTTATTGGGTACCCGTAAAATTGTGACAAATCTCGTTCTGATAAAGATGCGTATTCTTTCGGATTTCCATGAAAATGCAATGTTTTGTTTAGGCAAACAATGTCTGTTGCATACTCTGTCATTATTCCCGTGTCATGTGTAACTAATAGTAATGCGATCCCTTGTTCTTGGTTTAACTGATGAAGAATCTCATAAAACCGCTTTACATTTTCCGCATCAACCCCAACCGTAGGCTCGTCCAAGATAAGAAGCTCTGGATCATTTACCAGCGATCTGGCAATAAACACGCGTTGCTGTTGTCCACCAGATAAGTCGCCAATATTTTGATGGACATAATCTCCCATGCCAACTTGATTTATCGCTTGTACAATTTTTTCTTTGTGCTGTTTTTTGAAAAACTTTAAGTAACCAATTTTGGCTGTAAGTCCCATTGATACAACTTCAAATACAGTAGCAGGAAAACCTTTATTGAATGAGTTGGATTTTTGAGAAACGAAGCCAATTCGATCCCAATCATGAAATTTTTCGATTGGTTTACCAAAAAGCGAGATTGTACCAGTAGCAGGTTTTATTAATCCAAGAATTAATTTAATTAACGTCGATTTACCACCACCGTTTGGACCAACTAATCCCATAAATGCGCCTTGTGGTAATTCAAAGTTAATATGGTCCAATGCTTCTTTTTTGTCATATGTGTAATGAATATTTTTCATTATGATGACTGATTTTGACATATATTTCACCTTCTTTAGTTTGTAGCTTGATCAAGTACACTTAAATTGTGTTTCATCAGGGATAAATAATCCTCGTTATTTTCGATATCATTTTCAGTTAAGACCGATAAATTATGAATATAGAGTACGGTGGCGCCAAGTTGTTTCTGTATGATTTCCGCGACCTGATCTGATGTGTTTTGTTCAAACAGAATATAGTTAAGATTGTATCTCTCCGCCTGATCGATAATGGTGATTAAATCTCTTTGTGATGGTTCATCATTTGATGTTAATCCTTTTATAGCTAGTTGTTCGATGCCATATCGTTCTTCCCAATAGCCATAGGCAGCATGGGATACAAGTATTTTTTTATTTTCTTTATCCTGCAATGTTTTTTTGAAACTGTTATCTAATGCCAACAAATCCCTTTTTAGCTTGTTAAAATTTTTTGTATATTGTTCTGCTTTGTTCGGATCTAAATGGATTAATTCCTTTTTTATTAAATTTGCCATATCCAACATTCTTAATGGATCAAGCCATATGTGCGGATTATGGTCACCATGGTGATGTCCATCGTCTGTATGATGTTCCTTCTTATTACCGTCTTCTGACATATGGAAAAGTTCCTTGTGTTTTCCAAGTTCAACTAATTGAACATCCTCAGGTTCCAAAGCATCTGCAGCGCTTTCTGCAAAACCTTCCATGCCAGCACCTAAATAAATGAAGGCATCACTTGAAGCGATGGACGTCATCACTTTTGTAGTGGGTTCATACGTATGCGCATCGACACCGGGAGGGTAAACAGATTTTGCTTTAACAGTTTCGCCGCCGATTCTCTCAACGGCGTATTGTATTGGATAAATGGATGTGTATATCGTTAAACCTTCATTACTATTTTCCTTGGAAGATTTACAACCGGAGATGATTAGGGAAAAAAGTAGTATAAAGGAAATGATAATTGTATATCGTTTCAACGTTGTGTCCTCCTGAATTTTAATGCAAGAAATATCTTACCGTAATGATTCCGATTTGTAAATAGTAATGATTCCGATTCTCCTGATTAGGCTATACAGCACGCTAACAAAGTGAGCATCTTGTTAAGTATAACTCAACTTTCGCAGCGTGAAATAGACAAATAAGCCTTGGTAAAATGTGGGAGTATGTATATTCATTACTCAAGTTGACTTGGATTAATCACATTTAAACAAGTTGTGACTGCTGGACTCTTTTCTATAAGTACAGCATTTCCCACCGTCTGGGATCGCTCCGGGTGGACGCTTTCCGCGGGCACGGCCTCAGCCTCCTCGGAAGAAAACCACTTCCTGCGGGGTCTTCGGACACGTGCTGGGGCTGCGCTAACTCGCCCCACCGAAAACCATTGTTCCCGCAGGAGTCACCACCCTCCACTCACCCAGACTAGTAAAGCGGAAGAATGTTGCTCGGTAGAACACATACTACTACAGTTAATGGTAGTAAATGCAAAACCAGTGGAGGAAATACGCGGAGACTCCTGGGGGAGGAAAGGCCTAGGTGAGACCCCGCAGTGCGTTAGCACGAGGAGGCTCAGCAGCCGCCCCCGGAAAGCGTAGTGTATTTCCGGAACGGNGGTAGTAAATGCAAAACCAGTGGAGGAAATACGCGGAGACTCCTGGGGGAGGAAAGGCCTAGGTGAGACCCCGCAGTGCGTTAGCACGAGGAGGCTCAGCAGCCGCCCCCGGAAAGCGTAGTGTATTTCCGGAACGGTGAAAGAGCAATTTTTAGTTATTACGCATTTTGTATATAAATCAACAAATGTTTTCAATAGGGCGAGTAATCGCAGCCTCAATCTTAACAGTCTTTAGGTTTATCGGAGTTGTAAATGCAATTATTAGAGGTATTCAAAGTTTGCTACAGCTAACTGTTTGACCTTATTTTATCGGTGCGAAAGTTGAATAACTATTAATAAACAAATACAAGATATATAAATTTTTTATTCATTTTTATTGCGAAATGTCAGAATTTAAATTATAATGTTAAACAGACGGATAGGGAACTATCTTTTATGGACACTTGGAGAAGTTAAAATTTCGGCTAGGAAAGGATTCCGACTGTAGCTGTTATTTTTAGGAACCAGGTATTAGCGCACGACGATGAATCGATTACGCTTACACTTGGCAGTCACCAAGTTTTCTTTTTCGCAATAAAATGAATGAGTATTCATTCAAAATAAGATAGGGGGACAAATCATGACTACAACGATCAAGCGTGCTGCAGTATTAGGATCTGGCGTTATGGGATCTGGGATTGCTGCTCACCTGGCTAATGTTGGAATACCAACAATTATGCTCGATGTTGTACCAAGAGAATTGACAAAAGATGAAGAGAAAAAAGGCTTGACATTAGAAGATCGTGTGGTGCGAAACCGTATAGCCGCACAAAGCAAAAAGGCATTGTTAAAGCAAAAACCTTCCCCAATTTCAACGAAAGAAAGTCTTGATTTAATTGAAGTTGGCAATATGGATGATGATATGCAAAAACTTGCTGATGTGGATTGGATCATTGAAGTTGTTGTAGAACGATTGGATATTAAGAAACAGGTTTTCGCGAATGTAGATAAATACCGTAAACCAGGAACAATTGTCAGCTCCAATACATCTGGAATTTCAGTTGAGGCAATGGCGGCAGATTGCTCAGAGGATTTCCGTAAACATTTTCTTGGAACACATTTTTTCAACCCGCCACGTTATTTGAAATTACTTGAGATTACACCAACAAAAGACACAGCTCCGGACGTATTGGCATTTATGAAAACATTTGGGGAAAATGTGCTCGGTAAAGGTGTAGTTGAAGCAAAGGATACACCAAACTTTATTGCTAACAGGATTGGTACATATGGCCTCTTAGTAACGGTGCAAAAGATGCTTGAGGGTGGCTATAGTGTCGGTGAAGTAGATTCTGTTACCGGACCAATGATTGGTCGTCCAAAGAGTGCAACATTCCGCACATTGGATGTCGTAGGGTTGGATACATTTATTCATGTAGCCAAAAACGTCTATGATCAAGTTGAAGGAGCAGAAAAAGAAGTATTTGACGTACCTGACTTTATTTTGCAAATGCAAGAAAAAGGGTGGATCGGTGCGAAAGGCGGTCAAGGATTTTTCTTGAAGAAGAAAGATAAAAACGGCAGTACGATCTATGAGTTAAATCCAGAAACACTAGAATACGAGGATCGCAAAAAATTGAAAACGGCTGCAACTGAAATGGTCAAACAAGAAAAAGGTTCTCGCCGCAAATTGAAAGCGCTTGTATCAGCTAAAGGCGACAAAGCTGGAGATCTCGTTTGGTCCGTGATGAAGCCGGCATTGTTATATTCAGCTGAACTTGTTGGTGAAATCGCTGATGATATCGTATCCATTGATCAAGCAATGAAATGGGGATTCGGTTGGGAACTTGGCCCATTTGAATCGTGGGATGCGATTGGTGTTCGTAAATCAGTAGAACGGATGCAAAAAGAAGGTGAAACGGTACCAGGATGGGTACTTAAGCTACTTGAAAATGGTAATGAAACATTCTACAAAACAGAAAATGGTAATGTTTATTACTATGACAATGGCGAATATAAACAACAGCAATTCAATAAAAAAGAGATTAACTTAAAACGATTAAAAGATGTTAATGGGGTCATTAAAAAGAATACGGGTGCTAGTTTAATAGATTTAGGTGATGGGGTTGCAGGACTTGAATTCCACTCACAAAGCAATGCAATTGGGCTTGATATCATTCAAATGGTTAATTTTGCATTAGAAGAAGTTAGCAAAAACTATGAAGGGCTTGTGATTGGAAACCAAGGTAAAAACTTCTGTGTCGGCGCAAACCTTGGCATGATGCTAATGGAAGCACAAGATGATAACTTTTTTGAACTGGATATGGTTGTCCGCCAATTCCAGAACATGGGGCTAAATATTAAGTATTCCGATAAACCGGTCGTTACTGCGCCATTTAATATGACACTTGGCGGAGGTGCGGAGGTTTCATTACCGGCAGCTGCAATCCAAGCATCACCGGAAACATATATGGGACTTGTTGAATTTGGTGTAGGTCTTATCCCAGGTGGAGGCGGAACGAAGGAGCTTTACCTGAAGGAACTTCGTAATTTGCCAAAAGGCGTTACATTTGACTTATCAAAAATAGCGAATGACGTATTTGAAAAAGTTGCTACAGCTAAAGTGTCAACGTCAGCGGCTGAAGCACGTGAAAATGGATTCTTAAATAAAAACGATGCAATTAGTGTAAACCCAGATCATTTATTGCACGATGCGAAACAACGAGTACTTGCATTGGCAAATGCTGGTTATCAGGCACCTAAACAGGAGAAGGTACCAGTCGTTGGTGACCCAGGATATGCTGCAATGCTGCTTGGTGCAAAATCACTGCAATTAAGCGGCTATGCATCAGACCATGACCTGAAAATTGCTGAGAAACTGGCTTATGTACTATCAGGTGGACGAATTAAAGAAGGTACATTGATTGATGAACAAGTTATGCTTGATTTGGAACGTGAAGCCTTCTTAAGCTTAATTGGTGAACCAAAAACGCAAGCTAGGATGCAGCACATGCTAGTAAAAGGAAAGCCTTTACGTAATTAAAGAAGAGGGGGATGAAAGGTGAAGGAAGCAGTAATTGTTGCAGGTGCAAGAACCCCTGTAGGAAGAGCAAATAAAGGATCGTTAGCTAATTCAAGACCAGATGATCTAGCAGCATTAACGATTAAAGAAACGTTAAAACGTGCAGGAAATTATGATGGAAATATTGATGATGTCATTATCGGAACGGCAATGCCAGAAGCAGAGCAGGGAATGAACGTGGCACGAAATATCGCAGGACTCGCCGGTTTGCGGAATACTGTACCAGGAGTTACGATAAATCGCTACTGTTCTTCAGGATTGCAAAGTATCGCATTTGCTGCAGAACGAATAATGGTTGGAGCAAGTGACACGATGATTGCCGGCGGAACAGAATCGATGAGTTTGATTCCGATGGGTGGTCATGTTATCAAACCGAATTCCAAGCTTGTTCAAGATGCACCAGGATATTATATGGGCATGGGACACACGGCAGAAGAGGTAGCCAATCGATTTGGTATTTCCCGCGAAGAACAAGATGCTTTTGCTGTCCAAAGTCATGAACGAGCGGCAAAAGCCATTCAGGAGGGGAAATTTAAAGATGAAATTGTTCCAGTAGAAGTAGCGGAACGTGTTGTCGGCAAAAACAACAAAATAGAAGAAAAGTCATCCCTATTTGAAATGGATGAAGGTGTCCGCCCAGGCACAACAATGGAGGTGCTTGCAAAACTTCGACCAGCATTTAATGTGAAAGGGTCTGTTACAGCGGGTAACTCCTCGCAAATGAGTGATGGCGCTGCATCTGTTCTATTAATGGACAGAGAAAAAGCAGAAGCAGAAGGACTAACACCACTTGTTAAATTCCGTTCCTTTGCAGTCGCTGGTGTAGAGCCGGAAATCATGGGCGTGGGTCCGATTGAAGCAGTACCGAAAGCACTAAAAATTGCCGGATTAGACCTTTCAGATATTGGACTTTTTGAACTGAATGAAGCATTCGCATCACAATCCGTACGGGTCATTCAGGCTTTGGATCTGGACCCGAATATCGTCAATGTAAATGGTGGAGCCATAGCACTTGGCCATCCACTTGGTATGACAGGTACAAAATTAACGTTAAGTCTCATTCATGAAATGAAACGTCGTAACGTACAATATGGTGTTGTTACGATGTGTATCGGTGGCGGAATGGGTGCTGCTGGTGTATTTGAATTAATTTAATCTAATCTATTTATCTGTCAGTATCAGGAATAAATCTTGATGCTGGCAGAACAAACTACTTTATGATAGAAAGGGACGTTAATGATGAGCGATACAAAAGAAAAATTATTTAAAGGTGGAGCTTTTTTAGTAGAGGATTTAACTGCAAAAGACGTTATTACTCCAGAAGATTTTACTGATGAACACAAAATGATTGCTAAAACAACAGATGATTTCGTCTCAGGTGAAGTTTTACCTGTAATGGACAAATTGGAAAATCATGAATTTGGCTATTCGGTAGATTTGCTTAAAAAGGCTGGAGAGCTTGGACTATTAGGGGCGGATGTTCCGGAAGAATACGGTGGTCTAGCATTAGATAAAATTAGTTCATCGTTAATCACCGAAAAATTTGCTCGCGCAGGCGGGTTCGCTATTTCACATGGAGCGCACGTAGGTATTGGTTCTCTGCCAATTGTATTTTTTGGGGATGATGAGCAAAAGGAAAAATATTTGCCAAAACTAGCAACAGGTGAGCTATTGGCTGCATATGCACTGACAGAGCCTTCTTCAGGATCTGACGCATTAGGCGCAAAAACAACTGCTAAATTAAATGAAGCTGGTACCCATTATATTCTAAATGGTGAAAAACAATGGATTACAAACTCCGCTTTTGCTGATGTTTTCGTTGTCTATGCAAAGATTGATGGCGAACATTTCTCCGCCTTTATTGTGGAACGTGAATTTCCAGGGGTTTCCACTGGTAATGAAGAAGATAAAATGGGAATCAAGAGTTCCTCAACTCGTACATTGATTTTAGAAGATGCAGAAGTACCTGTTGAGAACTTATTAGGTGAAAAAGGCAAAGGACATAAAATTGCCTTTAATATTTTGAACGTGGGCCGTTATAAATTAGCAATCGGTGGTGTCGGTAGTTCAAAACGTGGAATTGAAGTAGCGACAAAATATGTGAATGAACGTAAGCAGTTCAATACACCAATTTCCAGCTTTTCGTTGACGCAAGAGAAGCTAGCTACAATGGCTGCAAGAACATATGCAAATGAAAGTGCTGTTTACCGTACAGTTGGATTGTTTGAACAACGGATGGGAGCATTATCCGATGAACAATTAAAAGATGGTCGTGAAGTGGCAAAAGCGATTGCAGAATACCAAATCGAGTGTTCACTCAATAAATTCTCTGCTTCTGAATGTCTTGATTATGTTTCCGATGAGGCATTACAAATGCATGGTGGCTACGGATTCATGGAAGAGTATGAAGTAGCAAGAGCATACCGTGACTCACGTATCAATCGCATTTTTGAAGGAACAAACGAAATAAACCGCTTGATTGTACCAGGAACATTGCTGAAAAAGGCAATGAAAGGTGAATTACCATTACTGCAAAAAGCACAAAGCTTGCAAGAAGAGCTTATGATGATGATGCCAGAAGAAGTAAGCGATGAAACGTTGGAACAAGAGAAATATCTATTAAGAAATGCGAAGAAAATGGTCTTGCTTGGTGCAGGGCTTGCAGCACAGAAATATATGCAGAAGCTAGAAAATGAACAAGAAATTCTAGTGAACCTTGCTGATATGACAAATGAAGTGTACAACATGGAAGCGGCTATTCTTCGTACGGAAAAAGCGATTAATAAATCTGGTGAAGAGAAGAACAAACAAAAACTACTTTACACACAAGTATATGTCCAAGAAGCTTTCAACCAAATCGAAGCCGATGCAAAAGAAACGTTGATTGCTGTTGAGTCTGGTGACACATTACGCATGATGCTTTCATCATTACGTAAATTAACACGCCATACGCCAACAAATGTTATTGCAAAGAAACGCGAAATTGCAGCAGGTATTATTGAGGAAGAAAAATATTACGTTTAATAAATACAAAAGTCCTTGTTTTGAATAGTAACAAGGACTTTTGTTAATTTTTTATATCCGGAATGTTATTCATAATTTCTTCCATAGTGAATGAGATACATGGAATGTTTGGCGATGTTACAATATCATCATGTTGAAAAACATTTATTATGGTGTATTGTTCGTTTTGAAGGGCATATTGTTCGAACATGCCGCTTGTAGGTTCCACGATCCAATATTCCGGGATTTTGTAGCGTGCGTAGGTTTCCAATTTATCAATTTTATCACGCTTTAATGTTGATGGTGATAAAATTTCGACAACAAGATCTGGTGCCCCTTCAATCCCCCGATTGCGTAAAATATCGACACGATTTCTGTGTAAAAGTATAAGATCTGGTTGACGAACTTCTTCAGGAGAGAGAATGACATCAACAGGTGCATATAAAATAATATAATCCGACTCGCAGCTACGAGCAATTGATTTTTGCATTTGATAACTAATTAATTGATGTGTAACTGTTGGGGCAGGACTTATTAATTCTAATTGTCCGTTTACCAGTTCGTATCGATTCTCATCATCGATCGAAGCATAATCTTCATATGTGAGGTTACTTTCTTTGATGACGTCTTTACATTTGTTCCCTTTATTGAAATATTTCTCTCCCAATCCAAACACCTACTTTTAAAGGTTTAATAAGTAGTATAACATTGTTCTCGATTATCTACTATAAAAGATGACGTTTTGAATGAATTTTATGATTATTTATCTCGATAGGCGGATCAAAAAAAAAAATGATATAACCTGCTCAACTCAATAACAATATTCAATACGCACACATAAGATTAAAAGGATCTAGTATATAATTTTTCAATATACAAAAGATATAAAATGCGACGTAACTAGGAAATTCCTCTCCCGCCGTTCCGGAAATACACTTCGCTTTCCGCGGGCGGCTGCTGAGCCTCCTCGAGCTGGCGCTCTGCGGGGTCTCACCTAGGCCTCTCATCCCCGTCAGAAGGAAGGCCGACTAAAAGCGGGCTTTGCGCCCAACGTCGGCATACTCCTATGAAGGGGCATGTATACGGGCTGCTTGCGAGGAAGTATATGCTCTAATATTTCCCTGTAATCAAGCATTAATAATTGTAATAATACGAGAAAGCCAACACTAGCGTAGGAAATACACGTAGACTCCTGCGGGAAAAGCAACAGCTGAAGATCCCGCAGGACAAGGAAAGCTTCGGCAGCGTTACATCGCACGCAGAAAAAGCGGTTTTCCTTTTTTCAAGGAAGTGCTTTTCTTCCGAGGAAGCTGAAGCATTGCCCGCGGAAAGCGAAGTGTATTTCCGGAGCGGCAATTTTGAATGCTATTACGTCGCATTTTATATTAAATGTGATTAATCCAAAGTCAACTTGAGCTGTGAATCTCCAGCTTCTCTCATTCTATCAAAGCTTATTTGTCCATTTCACGCTGCGAAAGTTGAATAAGTTTTATCACCCCATATTTTACTTAATCGTAATTCATTATTTAATTTAAAAGGAGTTTATTGCTAAAGTTTCAATTTCTTCGTCCGTTCTCATACAACTTGTAATAAACCATTTAAACAAAAAAACTGGGCAAAAAGCGCCCAGTTTATTCTTGTTCTACGTGGGACGCCTCTTCTGTCCCTTTGCCCTTCTTTAGGAATAGTGCAAGTACCATGCCTGCAACGGATAAGAAAGAGGCGACTAGGAATGCCGTGTTATATCCGTTTATGGTAGCGGCATTCATTATTTGCTGTTGTGCTTCGGCTTGAGATAAGCCTTGGAAATCGGTCATGTCTGGTTCGTAATTTTTTGCTGCTGTGGTCATCGTTGTTACGAGAATAGCAGTACCAATGGATGCGGATACTTGCTGCAACGTGTTGGCCATTGCTGAGCCGTGAGCATTCCATTTTTGTGGTAGCTGATTTAATCCACTTGTCATCACTGGCATCATTGCTAACGATAAACCGAACATGCGAATGGCATAAATGATTGCCAAATAAGTAAACGATGTATCCATTGAAAGGTTTGTAAATAGGAACGTTGTAACACTGACAATCAGTAATCCAGGGATAGCTAATACTCTTGCTCCAACCTTATCAAAAAGAACCCCCGTAATCGGCGACATAATTCCCATAACAATGGCACCTGGTAATAGCATCAGTCCAGATTCCAGTGGAGAAAATCCTCTTGCTGTTTGCATATATAATGGAAGCAATGTTTCGGCACCAATCAACGACATCAGGACAACCATTGTGATAATTAAGGATATAGAGAAAATCTTGAATTTGAAAACTCGGAACTCTAGTATCGGCGTCTTCAGACGAAGCTGACGCCAGATAAACAATGCTAAAATAATAGCTCCCCCAATTATGCAAGTAAGCACCTTGGTATCTGTCCACCCGTCTTCTCCAGCAGTGCTAAAGCCGAATAACAGGCCGCCAAAACCAAAGGAAGATAGCAAGATGGATAAAATATCTATTTTTGGATTCGTTTGTTTTGTTACGTTTTTAACCGCAAAATAAGCGATGATTAATGTTAAAATGCTGATTGGCAAAACAACTAAAAACAAAGAACGCCAAGAGAAATGTTCTAATAACCAACCGGATAACGTTGGCCCAATTGCCGGGGCAAATGCAATCACAAGTCCAGCTGCCCCCATAGCTCCCCCTCTTTTTTCGACAGGGATGATGGTTAACACAACCGTCATCATTAATGGCAACATAATGCCGGACCCTGCAGCTTGAATGACTCTTGCAGTTAGCAATAATGGAAATGTATGCGAAATTCCAGCAACCAATGTCCCAGCAGTAAATACACTGATCGCTGTTAAAAAGATTTGTCTTGTTGTGAATCGTTCAATTAAAAATGCGGAAATCGGGATCATGACTCCATTTGTAAGCAAAAATGCGGTTGTCAGCCATTGCGCTTTATTCTCCGTGATTCCGAAATCATTGATTATCGTAGGTAGTGCAGTTGCCAGCAATGTTTCATTCAGTAATGCAAAGAATGCGCCGAGAAGCATTACGGCAATCATAGGTCCCTTTTTTATTTGATCTAGATTAATTTCAGATGACATGTGAATCAAACCTCTCCAATAAATTTTTCTAATAAACTTTTGAGCAGAAGGATATCTTCTTCTAACGTTTTTTCTTGTTTTAAGTACCCAACTAATGCTTCAATAAGAAATTTTTGTGGATTCTTATTTGTAATCTCTTCATTCAATAGTTGAACAGAAGATAATAGTTTTTCTTTTTTATACTGCTGGCTGGGAGAATTACTTATTTTTTGTTCCAGCACCTTTAATCGTTTCCTCATTTCTTCCAACAAATCATCATGGCTTAATTCAAATAACTTTTCGTCAAGAGCAGGTTCCAATTGATCCAGAGATTGAACAATGGAATCGATACTTGAAGCAATGAGTGTAGCTAATTTATATACAACAACATTTTTATTTTCAATGATTACTGTGAAAATATACTCCTTTAGCATTCCTTCAAACATAATAACAAGGTCAGACATAAACGGTTTAATTTTTTCCCCGTATGCGTCTAGTAAACTGTTCTTATGCAATTCAATCATGGATGTTCTTAACGTCTTCATAATGTCAGCGATTCGTTCATTCTCAGTTGGTGGAAATTCGTTAAACATAACCGTGAAAAATGGACGGTTCTCCATCCAGTGGCTTAATTCTATTTGGATTTTTTGGGTGAAGGCTTCTTTTCCTGTCAAGTTATTTGATACATTTAATAAGTTTGCCTCCGTAATGATCCGTTCATGATTTTGCTTCAGGATTTCGATAAAGATACTTTCTTTGGAATCGAAGTATTTATAGAATGCACCTTTAGAAATACCAACAGCCTGAGCAACCTCTTGGACAGATGTTTGATGAAATCCCTTTTCTGAAAATAACCGGATGGCATGGGTCATTAATTCGTTTCTTTTACTCACAAAATACCTCCTTGTAACCACTCGGTCATAATTGGTAACCTTATAGTCACGTTGATCAATTTAAAGGATTTTATGTAAAATGTCAACATAAAAAATAATCGTTAGCAATTCCTTCGACCACTGCAATAGAATTTTGCTATAATAAATGTAAATAGTAAAAAGGTTAGGAGGGACGTATATGGCACTATCATTCTACTGGTATCCAAACTGTGGTACGTGTAAGAAAGCGAAGAAATGGCTAGACGATCACGAAAAAACGTATTCTAGCATACATATTGTGGACAATCCACCGACAAAGGAAGAACTGTTGGATTTTATTGAGAAAAGTGGATTACCAGCTAAAAAGTTTTTCAATACGAGCGGGAAAAAGTATCGTGAGTTAAACATCAAGGATAAAATTAAAGATGCGACAACTGAAGAAATGGCGACAATACTCGCATCTGATGGTATGTTAATAAAACGACCAATTGTTACGGATGGACAAAACGTAACGGTTGGATTTAAGGAAGAAACGTTTGCTGAAATTTGGCTGTAGAAAATAAGCTGAAATACTAGAAATAAAAGCTATTACCTTGTATAGTAATAGTGCAATTAATTAACGGAGGGATTTCAATGAGCTTACCAAAAGACTTATTATATTCAGAAGAACACGAATGGGTAAAAAAAGAAGATGACAAAGTACGTATCGGAATTACAGATTTTGCACAAGATGAACTTGGCGATATTGTGTTTGTTGAGCTACCAGAAGTAGGCGACGATATCGAAGCCGATGAGCCTTTCGGAAGCGTCGAATCTGTTAAAACTGTTTCGGAATTGTACGCTCCAATCAGTGGAAAAGTGGTTGAAGTGAATGAAGAGCTAGATGATAGTCCAGAATTTGTTAACGAATCTCCATACGAAAAAGCATGGATGATCGTTGTTGAGCCATCAAATCAATCAGAGCTTGACGAACTATTATCAGCTGAAAAATATGAAGAAGTTATTCAAGAAGACTAATCACAAAATCATACAATAATTTTAGGCTGGCTTGCATCTTTGAAAAAGGATGTAAAGTCAGCCTTATTCGCATCATAGTATTGTTATATAGGGCTGTTCAAAAGGTACAATAATAAGTATCCTTCGAAAAACATAAAAGAGATTGTCTATTAGATCGGTTGCAATTTGGATAAGTCATTAAATCTTTCGGATCCATAAGTCTATGCTGCTGCAACCTTACTTGTGATTTGTTACTTTTTGAACACATACTTACGAATCATATTGCTTGATTCCATAAGGAGTGCTATGTGATGATGACACACGAATCGGAAAAGGTTATTATTGTCGAAGGTCTTACGGACAAAAAGCAAATCAAAAAAGTAATCACGGACGATGTGGAGATCATTTGTACAAATGGTACACTCGGTGTGGAACGATTTGATGAACTTTTATACACGTACGATTTAGACAATAAAGATGTTTTTATCTTAGTTGATGAAGACAATTCAGGGATTAAATTACGCAAACAATTAGCGCGCGAGCTGCCACATGCTGAACATATTTATGTTAGCAGTGAATATCGTGAAGTTGCGACAACGCCTGAACAAATACTCGCAACTGTCCTAGTAAGTAAATCTATTGCGGTTAATCCGATATTTTTGATTTAGGGTGATTCCTTTGCAAGAAATAACAACGGAAGTGTTACAGCAAGATCATTATTTATTATTTATTCATACTCCTTTTTGTGGGACTTGTGCATTAGCGAGAACAATGCTGGATAAAATTGAATCTGTCCATCAGGAGTCTATTTTTTATCATATGAATGCGTCATTTTATCCTGATTTTATGCAGGACAATCAGATTGAAAGTGTACCATGTCTGCTGATCAAAACTGACAATGAAGTGCAAGAAAAAGTGTATGCTTTTCATTCGATTGCCAATATTTATAGCTATTTAATGAAGTATAAACCAGAGCTGTTCGTTGGGAATTGACGGTTCCGACTTAACGAAAGAAAATTTATATTGACACAAAGAAATAAGCGTGCTATTATCGAATTTATCAATTTAAATGAATTTAAAATCTCTTATCTTGAGCGGTGGAGGGACTGGCCCTGTGAAACCGCGGCAACCTTCAAACTTAAATGTTTGAAAGGTGCCAATTCCTGCAAAGTAATACTTTGACAGATGAGGGGACGCAAAGACATATAATACGTCTTTCTGTTCTCTTACAGAAAGACGTTTTTTTTATGAACAACTAGGAGGAATACTTGTGATTTCGATAGAGAATTTAAGCAAAGTTTTTACATCTAATAAAAAGCAAATCACGGCTGTTGACGATTTAACACTTGATATAAAAGAAGGAGGTATATTCGGTGTTATTGGCTACAGTGGTGCTGGAAAAAGTACCTTTGTTAGATTACTAAATCGTTTGGAGGATCCTACACATGGGCAGGTGACCATTGATGGGCAAGATATTACCAAACTAAATTCAAATCAACTGCGCTTAGCTCGGCAGGAAATTGGAATGATTTTTCAACATTTTAATTTACTATGGTCACGCACAGTTAAGGATAATATTGCATTTCCTTTGGAGATTGCCGGTGTACCAAAGACTGAGCGGGAGAGGCGGGTTAACGAGTTAATCCAGTTAGTTGGACTTTCTGAACGTGAAAATGCTTATCCATCGCAATTGAGTGGTGGACAGAAGCAACGTGTCGGAATTGCTAGAGCACTCGCCAACAATCCGAAAGTTCTGCTTTGTGATGAGGCAACATCCGCACTTGATCCGGAAACGACAAATGCTATTTTAGATTTATTAGTGGATATTAATAAAAAGCTTGGGTTAACGATTATTTTAATAACCCACGAAATGCACGTCATTCGTAAAATTTGCAAGCAAGTTGCTGTCATGGAAAACGGTAGAATTGTGGAACAAGGTGATGTGCTAGATGTATTTTTACGACCAAAGCAACAAGTGACGAAAAAATTTGTAGAGCAGGTAATGGGGACCCAAGACGAAAATGAAGGCGTCAATGAATTGGTAAATACCTATGAACACGGAAAAATAGTTCGACTTCATTTTATCGGTGAAACAACCAACCAAGCATTAATCAGCCAAGTAGCTAAAAAATTTGCGATTGATATTAATATTTTACAAGGGAAGATCACACAAACGCAGGCAGGAGCCTATGGAACCTTGTTTGTACAAATGGAAGGGAAAACAGAGGAAATGGATAAGGCGATTGATTTTATCACTCAAACCTCAGTAGAAGTGGAGGTTGTTCGTGATGCTAACTAATTTATTTCCAAATCTCGATGTGCAGGATTTTTGGACAGCAACATACGAAACGTTTTATATGACGTTACTTTCGTTAGTTGGAACATTTATATTAGGGATTCTACTTGGATTACTTTTGTACCTGACAGCGAAAGATGGTATTTGGCAGAACAAGTTTCTTCATTTTATAGTCGCAGCGATTGTGAATGTATTTCGCGCCATTCCTTTTATTATTTTAATTTTATTGTTATTCCCGTTTACTGATTTTCTTATAGGTACGATCCGTGGTCCAAACGCTGCATTACCAGCACTCATTATCGGTTCAGCGCCATTTTATGGACGACTTGTTGAAATTGCTCTAAAAGAAGTAGATAAAGGTGTTTTAGAAGCAGCTAAAGCAATGGGAGCTAAAACACGCACGGTTATTTTCCGGGTGTTGTTACCAGAATCGATGCCAGCGCTAATTTCAGGAATCACGGTTACCGCGATTGCCTTAATTGGTTACACAGCAATGGCTGGTGTTATCGGAGCTGGTGGCTTAGGTGATTACGCATACTTTTACGGGTTTCAACGACGTGACTTTGACGTTGTGTTCGTTTGTACCATATTAATCGTTATCATTGTATTTATTTTTCAATTCATTGGCGACTTTGTTTCCAATAAATTAGATAAAAGATAAAAAAAGGAGAGAATTTATCATGAAAAAGATTTTAGCTATTGTTTCAGTATTAACTGTTCTCATTTTAGCAGCATGTGGTGGAGATTCGGACGAAGGTGATTCAGGCAATAAGACAATAAAAGTTGGCGCTTCTAGTGTACCGCACGCAGAAATTTTAGAAGAAGCAAAACCACTTCTTAAAGAAAAAGGCATTACACTTGAAATAGAAGAATACCAAGATTATGTCTTGCCTAACGATGATTTGGAAAGTGGCGAGTTAGATGCCAACTATTTTCAACATATTCCTTATTTAGAAACACAAATCGCTGAAATAGGTTATGATTTCACGCAAATAGGTGGCATTCATATTGAACCAATGGGAGTTTATTCGAAAACAATATCCGGTGTCGATGAGATAAAAGATGGTACAGAAGTTATTTTAAGTCGTTCAGTCGCTGACCATGGACGTATATTGGCATTGTTTGAACGAGAAGGCTTGATCGAGCTTGATGATAGTGTGGATACAGTCGATGCAACGGTTGATGATATCGTGGATAATCCCAAAAACTTAAAATTCTCTGCAGATGTGGATGCGGCGCTATTACCTGAACTATACAATTCGGAGGAAAATGCATTAGTGGCGATTAATACAAACTATGCAATTGAGGCGGGATTGAACCCATTGGACGATGCCATTATATTAGAGGGTGATGAATCCCCTTATGTGAATGTTGTCGCTGTTCGTACAGAGGATAAAGATAATAAGGCATTGAATACATTAGTTGATGTATTGCATTCGAAAAAAATTCAGGACTTTATTTTAGAAAAATATGAAGGTGCAGTTGTCCCAGTAAATGGGGAAGAATAACTTTTTTTGTAAATCTTGAGTAAATAGTAGTAATTCGTTGCAAAAAGATAAATATGATGAAGAAAGATGGCTATGTTTTGTTTATTGGAGAATATCCAATTCATTGCGCCAACCTACGTTTATATCCGTTTTGTAATGGGAATCGTCCTTATGGTAGCATTAAAATTGTTAAATAAATTGAAAGGATGATTCACTATCCATAGTGGAATAAGGATCAATCACACTCCCGAAATGGAGAAAGCAATGCAACAGTCGCACGGAATGGGCTATGCAGAATACGGGAGGAAGTTAGACAATCGTATCGTTGTTGAAAAGAGAAGACAACAGGAATACGAAGAATGTAAACATAAAATTGCCGAAATCGATAGTCAATTGCATAAATGATATAATAATTGAAAGCTGGTAGCACCTCTTGGGTGTTACCGGCATTTTTGTTTAGTATATGATATATGCTTGACATTGTGATTAGTGGTAGGTGTTTTTGACCTTTATTTGGAAAAAATAACTCTTTCGTATATGCTGAATGAAACCCAATCTTGAATTTTGTGTTAAACTAGAAATATATCATGAAAAACGTGATATTTATCAATCTTTAAGAGTTGAATATACATTTGAAATGATATAAGATTGTAATGAGAATAAATTGAGAATGGATGTAAATCCATTTGATAAATAAACACATAATAGTATTTGGAGGTATCGATATGGCAGGATCAACACTAGAAATAAAAAATCTTCATGTATCTATTGAAGGAAAAGAGATATTAAAAGGTGTAAACCTTACGATAAAAGGTGGCGAATTCCACGCGGTTATGGGACCAAACGGAACAGGTAAATCAACGCTTGCTTCTGCAATTATGGGCCACCCGAAATATGAAGTAACAGAAGGATCTGTCCTTCTAGATGGGGAAGATGTTCTAGAAATGGAAGTTGATGAACGTGCTCGTGCCGGATTATTCCTAGGCATGCAATACCCAAGTGAAATTAGCGGTGTAACAACTTCTGACTTCTTACGTTCTTCTATTAATGCTCGTCGTGAAGAAGGCGATGAAATCCCATTGATGAAGTTCATCAAAGAAATGGATAACGCACTCGATTATTTGGAAATCGATAAGAACATGGCACAACGTTACTTAAATGAAGGATTTTCTGGCGGTGAGAAAAAGCGTAATGAAATTCTTCAATTAATGATGATTAAACCGGAAATTGCTATTTTAGATGAAATTGATTCAGGCTTGGATATTGATGCATTGAAAGTAGTTTCAAAAGGCATTAATAAATTACGTGATGAGAACTTTGGTTGCCTAATCATTACACACTATCAACGCTTATTAAATTATATTACACCAGATGTTGTTCATGTTATGATGCAAGGCCGTGTCGTTAAATCTGGTGGACCTGAGCTTGCACAACGATTAGAAGCAGAAGGTTACGACTGGATTAAAGAAGAATTAGGTATTGAAGACGAACCTGCAGAGCAAAACGCGTAAAAGTTAGGAGGGGTAAAATGACTGTTGAAACAAAGCTGCCATACGATCAAGCATATATCAATCAGTTTTCACAAGACAGAAATGAACCAGAATGGATGCGGAATTTACGCCTTCAAGCTTTAGAGCAAGCTGATACAATTGAAATGCCTAAACCTGACAAAACAAGGATAGGTAAATGGAATTTTAGTCAGTTTAAACATAATGCGCAAGGTGAAAAAATCGCATCATTGGATGAACTACCAACGGAAATTCAAGATTTTCTCGACAGTGAAAGTAAATCAGAAAACCTATTAATACAACGAAATCACACTGTAGCATATGCAGCATTAAGTGATGAACTAAAGAAAAAGGGTGTTATTTTCACAGATATCTTTACTGCTTTAAACGATCATGAAGATTTAGTGAAACGTTATTATATGAAAGATGCAGTATCGATAGATGAACATCGTTTAACAGCATTACATGCAGCACTAATGAACGGCGGGACTTTCGTATATGTACCGAAAAATGTTCAATTAGATGTTCCTTTACATGCTATTTTTTGGCAGGAAGATCCGGAAGCTGCAATATTTAACCATGTGTTGGTTGTAGCTGATGATAATAGTTCATTAACATACGTGGAAAATTACGTATCGCATAACCAAGCGGAACAGACAGTAGCAAACATTGTTACAGAAGTTGTTGCTCACAATAATGCAAAAGTATCATTTGGAGCAGTGGATAACTTTGCCGAAGGAACGACAACATACGTGAATCGTCGTGGTGTTGCATATCGAGATGCTACAATTGATTGGGCTTTAGGACAAATGAATGAAGGAAATACTGTTTCGGAGAATGTTACCCATTTGGTTGGCGACAATTCAAATGCTAACGCGAAAGCTGTGACAGTTGGACGCGGTAAGCAAACACAGAATTTCACATCTAAAATCGTTCATTTTGGTAAACAATCAGAAGGTTATATTTTACAACATGGTGTTATGAAAGAAAGTGCAACAACTATTTTTAATGGTATTGGGAAAATTGAACATGGTGCATCAAAATCAAATGCTGAACAGGAATCACGCGTGTTAATGTTAAGTGAAAAGGCACGTGGAGATGCAAACCCGATTTTATTAATTGAGGAAGATGATGTAATGGCTGGTCACGCTGCATCAGTCGGCCGTGTTGATCCTTTACAAATGTACTATTTGATGAGTCGCGGTATCTCAAAAACTGAGGCTGAGCGCTTGATTATACATGGCTTCTTGGCTCCGGTTGTAAATCAATTGCCGATTACTTCAGTAAAAGAGCAGCTTACACGAGTAATTGAAAGGAAGGTTTACTAATGGATGTAAAAGCCATAAGGCAGCAGTTTCCTATTTTAAATCAGGAAGTGAATGGACATCCATTAGTCTACCTAGATTCATCAGCAACTTCACAAAAGCCAGTATCCGTTATTGAATCGCTTGAAGCATATTACAAACAGGATAATTCCAATGTTCACCGTGGTGTTCATACACTTGGTACAAGGGCAACAGAAAAATATGAAGGGGCCCGGGAAAAAGTCCGTCGTTTTATTAATGCGTCAAGTACAGCTGAAGTGATCTTTACTCGTGGAACAACAACATCAATTAATACGGTTGCCTATAGCTATGCTCGCAGTAATTTAAGTGCTGGGGATGAAATATTGATCACACCAATGGAACACCATAGTAATATTATCCCGTGGCAACAAGCGGCAAAAGCAACTGGTGCAACACTGAAGTATTTGCCATTACAAGAAGATGGTACGATTGATTTAGCTGATGTTCGGGAAGCAGTAACAGACAACACAAAAATAGTTGCTGTTGCACATGTATCGAATGTACTAGGAACGATAAATCCTGTAAAAGATATTGCGCAAATTGCCCATCAACATGGTGGCATTATACTTGTTGATGGTGCACAGGGCGCTCCACATATGAAAGTAGATGTACAGGATATGGACTGTGACTTTTATGCATTTTCTGGTCATAAAATGTGTGGGCCAACAGGTATTGGCGTATTGTATGGGAAACGTGAACTTCTTGAAAACATGGAACCAGTTGAATTCGGTGGCGAAATGATTGATTTTGTTAACCTTTACGATTCGACTTGGAAAGAACTCCCATGGAAATTTGAAGGTGGTACACCAATTATTGCTGGTGCTATCGGACTTGGTGCGGCAATAGACTTTTTGAATGAAATCGGCATGGAAAATATAACAGCCCACGAACACGAATTGGCTGATTATGCGCTGGAAAGACTTCGGACAATCGATGGTATCTCAATTTATGGCCCAGAAAGACGTGCAGCACTTGTAACGTTTAACCTGGATGATGTACACCCGCATGATGCATCTACTGCACTTGATGCTGAAGGAATTGCAGTGCGCGCTGGTCATCATTGTGCCCAACCATTGATGAAATGGTTACATGTATCTGCCACGGCAAGAGCAAGTTTTTATTTATACAACACTAAAGAAGATATTGATCATTTGGTAGATGGACTTTTGAAAACGAAGGAGTATTTTGGTGATGTCTTTTAGTAACCTTGATACACTATACAGAAAAGTAATTATGGATCATTATAAAAACCCGCGTAATAAGGGTGCTGTAGAGGGTGACGCATTAACAGTCGATATGAATAATCCGACTTGTGGTGACCGGATTCAGCTTCAATTGCAAGTTGAAGATGGGGTCGTCAAAGATGCGAAATTTGATGGAGAGGGTTGCTCAATCAGTATGGCATCTGCGTCCATGATGACACAAGCAATTAAAGGAAAGAATATCCATGATGCATTAAACATGTCAAAAACATTTTCTAACATGATGCTTGGTGAGGACGTTGATACCGAAGAAGCGGATTTTGGCGATATAGAAGCATTGCAAGGTGTTTCACAGTTTCCTGCCCGGATTAAATGTGCAACCCTTGCATGGAAGGCAATGGAAAAAGGTGTTCATGAAGAATAATTGGTAATAACGTTTATATGCACTGTTGATAAGTTAGTAGTGCTGTATGTTACCAAAGGATGATGGGATAATACTATAAGGAGGTTTTTAACATGGCTAAAGAAGTACCAGAAATGGAAGAATATCAATATGGATTTCATGATAAAGACGTCTCTATTTTCCGTACAGAACGTGGTTTGACACCTGCCGTAGTTAAAGAAATTTCAAAGATGAAAAATGAACCACAATGGATGTTGGACTACCGCCTAAAAGCATTGGATCATTTCTACAAGCGACCAATGCCACAATGGGGCGGGGATCTTTCTGAATTGAATTTTGATGAAATAGTTTACTACGTTAAACCATCTGAACGACAAGGAAAGTCTTGGGATGAAGTACCAGATGAAATAAAACAGACTTTTGATAAATTGGGTATTCCAGAAGCAGAACAAAAATATCTAGCTGGTGTTTCTGCGCAATATGAGTCAGAAGTTGTTTACCAAAGTTTGAAAGAAGATCTTGCTGAACTTGGGATTATTTTTAAAGATACAGACAGAGCATTACAGGAAAACGAAGAACTTTTCAAAGAGTATTTCGGAAAAGTTATCCCTGCAACAGATAATAAGTTTGCTGCACTGAATTCAGCAGTATGGTCTGGCGGATCATTCATCTATGTTCCGAAAGGTGTGGAAACTACAACACCATTACAAGCATATTTCCGGATTAACTCAGAAAATATGGGGCAATTTGAACGTACACTAATTATTGTTGATGAAGGCGCATCTGTCCATTATGTAGAAGGTTGTACAGCACCAACATATACAACGAACAGTTTACACAGTGCGGTTGTTGAAATCTTTGTTCATAAAGATGCGTATTGCCGTTATACAACAATTCAGAACTGGGCAAATAACGTTTATAATCTGGTTACGAAACGTGCTACATGTGATGCAAACGCAACAATGGAATGGATCGATGGTAACATTGGATCTAAATTAACGATGAAATATCCTGCTGTTCTCTTGAAAGGTGAGGGTGCTCGCGGGAACACACTATCCATTGCAATTGCTGGTCGTGGGCAAGTTCAAGATGCTGGATCAAAAATGCATCATCTTGCACCAAACACGTCATCGACAATTGTTTCCAAATCCATCTCTAAGCATGGTGGTAAAGTAAACTATCGTGGACTAGTTCATTTTGGACGTAAAGCGGAAAACGCTCGATCAAATGTTGAGTGTGATACATTAATTATGGATAATGAGTCAACTTCAGATACAATCCCTTACAATGAAGTGTATAATAATAATATTTCATTGGAACATGAGGCAAAGGTATCGAAAGTCTCTGAAGAACAATTATTCTATTTGATGAGCAGAGGTCTTACCGAAGAAGAAGCAACAGAAATGATCGTAATGGGCTTCATCGAGCCATTTACGAAAGAGCTGCCAATGGAATATGCAGTTGAAATGAACCGACTTATCAAGTTCGAAATGGAAGGTTCAATTGGATAATAATATAAGAAAAAGGGTGGTCCCTCAATTCGGGACCACCCTTTTTTTCTATTAATTAACCCACATTATCCTTTTTCAATTGAATCAATAATTGTTGATAAATATAGGCTTCCTCTTCATTCCCAATCTGTTTATAGACATTCGCCAACAATTTAACCGGTTCTGGATTTTCCGGAGTTAGTTCCATCTCCCATTTAAAACAATCAATCGCCTTTTCTACCTGGTTGAATTCTAAATATATTTTCCCTAATGGAAGCTGCTGATCGGGGTCATTTTCTAATGTCTTGAGTTTTGTTACCTTTTGTTCGATTGGAAGGTGAATACTCGCCTCATGGAATGGGATAAACCAGTTTTGGATTTGTTCCAGTGAGTAATGCGTTAAAAAAGTTGATACGAATCTTGTGCAGGCATTCTCTAACATTTTATGGTCAGTTGCAAATAATTGAATTAAGCTGCTATTCGACTGATGAAACAAGTCAGGAAAGATCGCGTTATCAGCTTTTTCCATACTGGTTCCGATTTTTGATAGTTGATCAGGATGTGGTCTGTAATCATGGGTGATGACAAATCGAACAATTTCGTTTGCATTTTTTGCGTCAACTAAGCTCGCGAATAGAACCTCCTGTAAATTTGTGTGTTTATTATTTTCACTATCCAGCGATTTTAAAATGTAAAGTTGATCTTCTTTATTAAATTTCTCTAAAAGCTCTTGGATGTACGTGAAATTCTCTGAGGTAAATTGATTGGTTAGCAAGTGGATTCGAATAATGAGTTCATCAATCCAACGATTTTGGTCTTTATACAATTGAATCAGTATTGGTGATACATCAGTCTGAGAGAGGTGGTCGAAATAGTATGTTTCAGCATTGATTGGATCCTTGACATAATCCGTGTGTTGCTGATGTGAATGAAACTGTGCGATATTGTTTAACATGTCATTGGCAAAATTATATGTATCATCATAGTGCTGGTACATGGTTAGCAATTGATATGCGGCAACTATCTTTCCATCTCGGCGATGGTGATTATAGACTTGTTTTAGTAATTCTTGAATGGTTTCGTGTGGTAGAAAGGAATCAAAGAACGTGAAGATATGGACAGTTTCAATTGGAGAGTACTTTTGTTGGACTTTATTATACAGTTGTTTAAAGCTAACAAATGTAATTGCTTTTTGCTTTTTAATTAGTATCGTCGTAATCGGGTGTAATCCATCAAAAACAATTCCCTTTGAAAAGGCACGATGGATGAAAGAATCATCGTTTATGTTGTTGGCTTTTGCCCCAGTAAGAAAGTTATTTTTATAGAAGAACAAATAGTAAAAGTTTTGCTGGTTATCACATGCTTCGATAATTTTTGCTTGACGATACATTGTCATTTTACATGGAGTTAAGTCCAGATTTTTCTTGTTTAGTCGTATTGAAAATTGGTTTGTTGTCATTATTTTACCTCCTTGTTTCATTCTAATCATAACATATATACAGCTATTCTACACGGATGGTTAATTAGAATAACCAAGTCGTGAGTATAAGGTTGGGATTCGTTGTAAATCAATGCTAGTATTGTGTAAGGGAGTTTTTGCTTCGATTATAGCTAGTGTTTTAGAGATGAGGTTTTATTATTGGTTTACATTATTTGTATATTGATCGGTGTGATCACAGCTTTTGTAGGAAGTTTAATTGGCCTCGGTGGTGGCATTATATTAATCCCAAGTTTATTATTTTTATATCATTATTCAGACATGTTTGCCTGGGCAACACCACAAATAATTGTTGGAATATCTTTAATTGTGATGGTTGTTACAGCTTTATCCTCATCCATTTCTTATTTTAAAAAAGGTCGTGTTGACTATAAAACAGGTCTGTTATTTTTAGCGGGCAGTATTCCCGGAGGTGTTCTTGGTTCTTGGTTAAATCAGTATATTAATGCAGAACATTTTTCGGTTTATTTCGGTATTTTAATGGTAGCTTTGTCTTTATTATTTTTAATAAAACGAAAGCCAAAATCAACTACAAATGGGAATAATAAAAATAAGCGAACATTCAAGGTAGATGGAGAAACATATCAGTATACCGTTTCATTTTGGTCTGCGTTTATACTTTCATTGATCGTTGGAATGCTATCCGGTTTATTTGGTATTGGTGGCGGATCCATTATGGTACCAGCCATGATCATTTTGTACGGTATACCAATGCATATCGCAACTGCTACATCAATGTTTATGATTGTATTTATTAGTATCATTAGTGCAAGCACCCATATCGTGTTAGGACATGTTTCCTGGGAGCATGTTTTCTTCTTCATTCCAGGTGCATGGATTGGCGGAATGATCGGGGCTTGGGCAAATCAGCGATTAAAAGGAAATATACTGGAGTGGATATTACGTATATTACTTGTTATCATTGGAATTCGCTTGATATTAGAAGGTTTATCTTAAGGGGTATGAAACATGGAGGAAAAAATCTATTTTTACTATACAAATGATTTACATAGTAACTTTGAACAATGGTCAAGAGTAGCCGGTTTTCTAAAAGGAGCTAAAGCATCTAAAACAGCGAATCATGAATCTTGTTGGCTGTTTGATATTGGTGATCATGTGGACCGTGTTCATCCGATTGCCGAGGCGTTTATGGGAAAGGCGAATGTAGCATTAATGAATGAAGTGGGTTATGATTGTGCAACGATTGGGAATAACGAAGGAATCACTTTAGCACATGACGACTTATCTGAACTTTATGATGAAGCCGATTTTCAAGTGGTTTGTGCTAATTTACATAACACAATGGAGTTGGAGAAAGAACCAGAATGGCTAAAGCCTGTTGTTCACTTTCAATCGATAAATGGTGTGAGGATTGGGGTAATTGGACTTACTGCCCCGTTTAATGCTTATTATGAATTGCTGCAATGGCATGTTTCGGATCCGTATGAAACGTTGGATGCATATATTCAATCAGTAAAACAATCAGCAGATGTTATTGTTTTGTTATCTCACCTAGGAATTAGTGAAGACCAAGAGATAGCAAGGCGCTTCGATGATATTGACGTTATTATCGGTGGACATACGCATCACTTATTACGTACAGGTGAGACGATTAATAACACAATTATTACTGCTGCGGGAAAGCATTGCGCTTTTGTTGGTGAAGTAATTTTAACCTGGGACCACACAAACAATAAGCTGATTGCAAAGGAGGCTTACACGACGGATGTTACGCATTTGTCGAAGGATCATTCAACTGAAACAATGTTGCTTGAGCTATCCGAGAGAGCGGACGTTCTCTTAGATCAGACAGTTATATCGTTGAACGAAACAATTGAGGTTAAGTGGTTTCAGGAAACAGAAATGATGCAGAAACTAACGGATACAATGAAAAACTGGACAGACGCAGATTGTGCCATGTTAAATGCAGGTGTTTTACTTGATCGCTTTGAAAAAGGGGACATTACGTATCAAGACATCCATCGTATATGTCCACACCCAATTAATCCTTGTGTTGTAGAATTAAATGGTGACGAACTTAGAGAAGTGGTTCGCGCTTCTTTTACAAAAGAATTAATGGAGCTAAAATTAAAAGGTTTTGGCTTCCGTGGTGAAGTTATTGGCAGGATGATTTTTTCAGGATTGGAAATTGATACAACCATGCACAAAGATGGTCACGAATCCGTTAAAGAAGTTACTTTTAATCATGAACAGCTTGATCCAGATCGAATCTATTCAGTAGCTGTTGCCGATACATTTACGTTTGGCCGATTGTTGCCGGAAGTGGCAAAATCGGAAACGAAAAAATATTTCTTGCCGGAGTTTTTACGTGATTTGCTTGCTTATACATTGCGCCATGACTTTGCTAACCAATAATGGCTGAACCAATTTTTTTGACTGATGGAACGTCCATGTAATTAAGTGACATTGCCCGAGCCCCATGAATACGATGTAGTGTGAGGCAAGAAGGAGGCATGGGTGAATGATTACGGTTAATCCATTAGAGATTGATGGTATGTTTTTTACAGCAATTACAGTGGAACTACCAAAGACGAATTTGTTAATGATTTCAAATGAGATTGGCTACATTATGTGTGGAGCGCTCGACGTGGATGTATTAAATGATGTATTGGCAGAACGGAAAGTAATCGCAGCACGGGCTGTAGGTGTCAAAACAATTGATGATTTACTACATGCACCACTCGAGAAAATAACGAATGCATCAAAAGCTTATGGCTGGAAATCTGGCATGATTGGAAGAGATGCACTGATGAAAATATCATAAACAAACATGTCTTCCAGAATGGGAGGCATGTTTTTGATTGTAGTATAGCTAACGACTTTCGAAAAGTTTTTCTGAAAGATTGGGACTGCGATTACTCGCCCCATTGAACACATTTGTTGTTTTTGCACAATAGAAATAAAATGCGACGTAGTGACAATTTTTTTTGTAACGCTTTCTCTCACTCTAATATGGCATGAGTGCTTGACCCCGCTACGTCAGAATACTTCGCTTTCCGTGGGCACGGCCTCAGCCTCCTCGGAAGCAAAAAGCGCTTCCTGCGGGGTCTTCGGACACGTGCTGTTCCCACAGGAGTCTACGTATTCTGCCTCCGCTGATAGAGAATTCCTGATTATTTGTGGTTATTACCCATGAAATCAATGTCAGAAGAATTCTTATTACTTGAAAGAAGGCTATTCTAAGGTGCGGAAAAATGCGAGACTCCGATGGGAAAAGGAACAGTCTGAAGACACCAAAGGAAGTGGTGGGAGGCTGAAGCGTTCCCTATGGAAAGCGAGTATTTTTCCGCAGCGCCGAATTAGCACTCATCTTATACAGGATGGAAGGAAGTCACGCAAATTTACGTCGCATTTTATACAACTACGAAAAATCCATTACGGGGAGTGTCTTCTAGAAATATTACCAAAAATTTGTTATTATTTTTATATACATATGTCGAATTGAGGCGGAATTTGCCGAAAGTCAGAAGTTAGGAGATCATGATGAGACTTACTAGTACAAAATCGACTAAACCTGGAACAATACTTGGACAAACAATTTATAATGATAATGGACAAGTATTGATTCAAAAAGGGTTAGCTTTAACCGAAAGAATGATCAGCCGTCTTTTAAACCAAGGAATCACCTATATTTATATAGAAGATGATGTAACTGCCGATGTACAAGTTAAACCAGTTATTTCGGAAAGTCTTCGAAAAGAAGCCTCGGACACAATCAAATCAATATTTGCTGAGGTTAAGCAGGATGGAATTAAGAATCGCTCATTTATTTTTGAAAAACAGGGAACACAATTAACATCAATTGTTGAGAAAATCATGAACGAAATCCTAAATCGTAAAGAAACATTATCATTACTGGCAAATATTTTTATTACAGATGACTATATTTTCCAGCATTCCTTAAATGTTACAATTTACTCATTGGCTATCGGTACGGAACTTAATCTCACCAAAAAGGAATTATCTGAAATAGGTACTGGTGCGATGCTACATGATATAGGTAAAATTTTTCTAGATCAGGATATTTTGCAGAAACCTGGTAAACTAACCGATGAAGAATTTGAAATGATTAAACAACATACTAAATTAGGTTTTGATTTTTTACGGAAACAAATGGATCTTCCTTCTGTTATTGCCCATTGTGCGTATCAACACCATGAACGGTTAGATGGTACTGGTTATCCGCGAGAACTTGTTGGTGACGCCATTCATAAATATGCAAAATTAATCGGTATTGCCGATGTTTTTGATGCTGTTACAAGTAATCGTGTTTACCGTGATGCAATGCTACCACATGAAGGACTAGAAATTCTTTATGCAGGTGCAACTTGCTTATTTGATAAAGAAATGGTTGAAGCGTTTAAAAAGAGTGTCGCGGTTTATCCAAATGGATTGTCTGTTCAATTAAGTGATGGTCGAAAGGGTGTTGTTGCCAGACAAAATAAAAGTCTATGTGATCGCCCAATCGTTCGAATTGTTGAAGAAAAAAATACCCAACTTGTAACTCCGTATGAAATCGATTTAGCTTCCATTGTTAATGTTACGATTTCAGCTTGTCAGAAATAATATAAAATCGGGAATTCTAACCCCTCTAAAACAAGCATAAGTTGTTTTAGGGGGGTTTTCATATTGAGAAAACGACTAGCTTTTGGAAAGAGACGATCACCACCTCCAGTAAAAAACATTTTTGTTATCACCATGATTTTATTTGTGTTAATGATTTGGTTAAGTTTTGTAATAGTTGATAAAGGAATTAAACCAACATTAATGGATGTTGCAGAAACAAAAACAACTGAATTCGCCACAAGGGCGATAAATGCAGCTGTTAAATTTGCCGAGACCTATGAATTTCAAGATGTAACGGATGTTACGCAGAATGAAAATGGTGATATCACTTCCTGGAAATTTAATTCTGCTGCAGTCAATGAAATTAATCGTTATGCAACGGATCGAGTGGAGGAATTCTTTAAACGAATGAACAGTGGTGAAATACCACCGGAGGAGCAAGAAAATTTAAATCTAGACTATGGTGATACAGCTGAAGAAAAAAGTAACGAGGATCCAACTGTAGTAGAAATCCCTTTAGGTCAGGCAACAGGTAATACCATTTTTGCCAACTTAGGACCAAAAATCCCTGTTAATTTAGAACTCGTTGGTAATGTAAAGACCGACGTTGTTCATGATATAGAGGGATTTGGGATTAATAGTGCGCTAATTAAAGTATATATTCATGTAGAGGCAGAGGTCCAAATTGTTATACCGTTTTCAACTGGAGTAAAAGAAGTAAGTACAGATGTATATGCAACTTCAGGAGTAATTAATTTAGGTGTTCCAGATTTTTATGGTGAGGGAGGAAATAATAATCCATCCATATCAATCCCGAAAGATGACTTTGAAAAAGACTTGCAAGATGATAAATAGTTTAGTATAGTTAGGTTAATAATTAAATAATTTAACCTTATCAGATCGGTGAGGTAGAGGTGCAAATGAGATTAGTAATCAATCGGAGAATGACAACGATGATGATTGACAAAAGGATTGTTTGCCGAAGTGTAATAAGGGTCAGACTTATTATTGCTGGTGTATCTTTGAACAAAGGATATACTGTCATGCTTATCGGAATGCATGGAGAACTACTGATCGAAATGGAGGATAACGTATACTTTTTTTAGCAATGGTAGGTTATTTTCTATCGTTGCTTTTTTGTGTTTTTTGGCAAGGATTGTTTGCCAAATAGGACATGAAGCTAAGTTCCTCTTATTTTGTGGCGTATCTCTATGTACGAGTTATTATAAATGGAGGTAGCAATTATGGAAGGAACAATTTACTCATTAATTCCAGCACTACTTATGCTCGTTTTAGTCCTACTTACAAGAAAAGTTCTACTATCATTGGGTGTAGGAATTGTTGTTGGAGCATTATTTATTCATGATTTTAATATTATTGCTTCGATTGAAGAAATTTGGCAAACGTTTTATGCGATTTTTGTTGTAGATGGTTCGTTAAATGCCGGGAATATATTGTTATTATGTTTCTTGTTATTTTTAGGAATTATGACCGCTTTTTTAACAGCGTCTGGCGGCAGTCGGGCTTTTGGTGAATGGATGATTAAGCGTGTGAAAACAAGAACTGGCGCTCAAGTTATGACCGCTATCTTTGGAATTATTGTTTTTATTGATGATTATTTTAATGCATTAGCTGTCGGGCAAATTGCTCGGCCGTTAACAGATAGACACAAAGTATCACGAGCTAAATTGGCTTATTTTATCGATTCAACATCTGCTCCTGTAACCGTTATTTCTCCAATCTCCAGTTGGGGCGCTTATATCATCGGTTTACTAGGAAGTTTGTTGGCAGCAAATGAAATAACAGATATACAACCGTTAGAAGCCTTTGTGAAAATGATTCCGTATAATTTTTATGCATTAGCAGCACTACTTTTTGTATTTTTGACAGCATATATGAGAATCGATTTTGGCCCAATGCGTAAACATGAAAAACGTGCACTTGATACAGGAGAGGTTGTTAATCCAGACGTAAAAGTGCCTGGAGATTTGAAGGAAACATTTGAGCCACATAAAAACGGAAGAATATATCATTTGCTTGTCCCTATCCTTGTTTTGGTTGTGGCAACTGTTGGGATGATGATAATTACTGGAATACAGGCCAGTGATAATGCTACAATATTGACTATTTTTGCTAATACAAACGTTAACTTGTCCCTGTTTGTTGGTGGACTATTAGCAGTTGCAACTGCTTTAATCTTCCATATGCAGCAAAGTGAACCGCGAGCAAATTTGGTTAGCGTTATTTTGGAAGGAATAAAAACAATGCTTCCAGCTATTTATATCTTAATAATGGCTTGGATGATCGGTTCCGTAATTGGAACATTGGAAACAGGTGATTATTTGGCACAGCTTGTAAATGATGCTTCCATCAGTCCAACATTACTTCCGTTTTTATTCTTTATTATTTCTGGGTTTATGGCTTTAGCAACAGGTACTTCCTGGGGGACATTTGGCATTATGTTACCGATTGCTGCAGAGGTGGCTGTATTGACTGATGCAAATATGTTACTTCCAGCCTTAGCAGCCGTTCTAGCTGGATCTGTGTTTGGTGATCATTGTTCACCTATTTCGGATACAACGATTTTATCTTCAACAGGAGCGGGTGTGAATCATATTGACCACGTGTTAACGCAATTGCCATATGCACTGGTTGTTGCTATAGCTGCTAGTATAGGCTATTTACTTGTTGGATGGACGAATCAAATTTTGTTAGCATTATTAGCTACCATAATTGTCATCATTGCTATTGGATTACTTTTTCAATTTATGGCCAAAACCAAAGCTAACAATTAAGGAATAACCCCTTCATTCTATAAAGGATGAAGGGGTTATTTTATGGAAAATAGTTACAATACTGAAAAATAAAATATTTCTTTGACATAGTCAAAAAGTACCGTTATAATACAAGTATAAATATCAGAAAATAGTAAAGATTTTAATTTCCTTCCTTGCATAGAATACAAGCAGAAGGAAAATAAAAGGGGAGGTCTTTAAAGTGGAAACTCGATCACAGTGGGGAACAAGAGCCGGTTTTATTATGGCAGCTGTAGGGTCTGCAGTTGGACTAGGCAATATTTGGCGGTTTCCGTCAGTAGCGTATGAAAATGGTGGAGGCGCATTTTTCATTCCTTATCTATTCGCATTATTAACAGCAGGTATTCCCATTCTTATCATGGAATTTACAATGGGGCACAAGTACCGCGGCTCAGCCCCATTAACGTACAAGAGAATGAATAAAAAGTCGGAATGGGTCGGCTGGTGGGCTGTATTAGTTGCCTTTGTTATTTCAACATATTATTCCGTAATTATTGCCTGGGCAATATCATATTCCATCTTCTCATTTAATTTAAACTGGGGAGAAGACACAGAGGGATTTTTGTTTGGCGATTATTTAGAATTAACTGATCCAGGGCAAATTGGCGGTTTAGTTCCAGGGGTATTTATTCCACTAATCATCGTTTGGATCCTGGTTTTAGGTATATTGTTTAAGGGTGTTAAAAAAGGTATTGAAATGGCAAACCGAATTTTTATTCCGGCATTGGTAATTATATTCCTTATTATCGTTATTCGGGCAGTTACATTACCTGGTGCATTAGAAGGACTAGAAGCATTCTTTGCACCTGATTTTGATAAAATTTTAGAACCGAGTGTGTGGGTTGCAGCATACGGACAGATATTCTTTAGTATGTCAATAGCATTTGCGATTATGATTACGTATTCTAGTTATTTGCCGAAAAAATCTGATATTACGAACAACGCATTTATTACTGGGTTTGGAAACTCTAGCTTCGAATTATTAGCTGGTATTGGGGTATTTTCGGTACTTGGATTTATGGCTACGCAACAAGGTGTACCGATTGATGAAGTGGTAGCTGGCGGTGTAGGATTAGCTTTTGTTGTATTTCCGCAGATTATTAATCAGTTTCCAGCGCTTAATGAATTGTTTGGGTTCTTATTCTTTGCTTCACTTGTTCTAGCAGGGTTAACTTCCCTGATGTCGATCACCGAAACTTATGTTGCAGGATTAGTTGATAAATTTAAAATCTCCAGAGGGAAAGCTGTATTGTTTGGTGGCGGAATAGCGGCAATCATTTCCATGTTATTTGCAACAAGGGGCGGATTGAATTTCTTAGATGCTACCGATTACTTTATCAATCAATTCGGTGTAGCGTTCCTAGGACTAGTGGAAGTCATCTTTGTCGCGTGGGGCTTACGTAAACTTAATGAATTTAAGACACATGCGAATGAAATCTCCGATATTCGCTTAGGCTCATGGTGGACGATTAGTTTAGGTGTAATTACACCAATTGTATTAGGGTATATGATGTTCGGATTGTTTAAAGATAATTTACTAAAAGAGTTTGATACAGCGAACGGGAACTATGAAGGTTATCCTGATTTCTTTATCCTCTATAGTGGCTGGTTTGTTGCAGCAGCAGCATTAATTATCGGAATCTTAATGTCATTAAGTAAATGGCGAGCATCATCGGAAAATGGAATGGAAACTGAATCTAAGGAGGCAAAATAAAATGAGTGGTGGAGCTATCTTTGTTATGATCCTTGGTATGGTAATTATTTGGGGCGGCCTTGCAGCAAGTATTACAAATGCTGTGAAAAAGTCTAGAGCATCTAAATCAAATTAATTCTTATAAAAGGAGCCTTTGCTATTCAGCAAAGGCTCTAACTTTATTATTTAGCCATTTGCTCCCATTTTCTTAAATAAGGATATGGATCAAATGACCATTCACTATAACCATTGTCTTTATACATTCCGTAGTGTAAATGGGGTGGGAATTTTCCTGATGTCCCTGGTGGTCCATAACCAGTAGAACCAACACTTCCAAGTAAATCTCCTGGTTTAACAACTTGGCCAACTTGAATATCATCCTCATACCCACTTAAATGGCCGTAATAATGGTAAATATTATTGATATCCCTTATTCCAAGACGCCAGCCACCATATAAATTCCAGCCTTTCATTTCGATTACACCATATGTTGTTGATTTAACAGGTGTACCATATCCAGCAAAAATATCTGTACCTTCGTGGATACGTACACCACCGAACCCTCGTCTGTCTCCCCAAGTGCTGCGATAACTATAATTGTACTTAATGGATACCGGAAAATCGCGTGTTTTCAATTCAAGCTTACCATATGTTTTAAATACCTTTGCTGTACTCATGATGGTTTGCACCGTTAAATCACGTTTGTAATAATGCCACAGTCCAATTTTTATATCATCTTTTGTCGGGCCATAGCGCAAAAGCCAATTGGCCATTGTAAATAAAGCGTCCTCTGGGTTGTTTGGGTTAGCTTTACTATCTCCATTTCCATCTTTACCAATCCCACTAAAAAATTCAATAATGGATTCATCTTTTATCATGGCACTATTTCCTAACCCATACCACAATTCAGTTGGAAAGGAAATGGAAACCAGATTTTCTGACGCTGAGTCATCTTCCATATTGCGTTCATACTGATCAATGGCGGCGATATAATACCAAGGAATTTGTGTTAATGCCTCTGTTTTCTCATATAAGGCCATTCTTTTTTTATAGATCGATTCCGTAGCATGTACATGATCAATGGGCAATATCAGGAATAATAAACAAAAAACAGGTAGAAAATAAGTACGTTTTGTAAACAATCCTTGTCACCTCAAAATCCACATGTGAATATTCTTAGAAAAACTTGTCATTCATTCCGTCTATAGCAGGTCCGAAGTTTTTCTTATTTAAAAAATTATAAAAGAGGTGTCCCATTTTAGGGACCCCTCTTTATTGCTGTGCCGTATTGTCGCGGGTTCCTTGCGGGGATTTTTTCATTTCATCTATAATCTTGTCAATTGTGTTATCATAATTTTTATTTCGTGTACTTGAGTTATGCAGGCTATGGATATCATTCATTAGTGTTTTATTATCTGATACATATACATCAAAGAAACCAGGCATTGTTGATTTGGCTGTTTTACTTGCGATATCAGCAGCAGTTTGTTCATCAAGTTGATCTTCTTTTTGATAAGCGATTAGCACTTCTTCATCGGTTACAAGTGTTGCAACTTCATCAAAGCCATCGTTCCTCAAAATCATTCGCGTAATCGTATTTGCCATTTGTGTACGGTCCAGACGAACAGAATGATTTTGTTCTGTATCATTATTAAGTTGATCTTTGTTGTAGCGAACATAGCCAAGTTTATTATCCATTTCTTCGTTTGTTGGTGCTTGCTCTTTTGCTGGATCCAATTCATTCACAATTTGCTGTTGTTCACTGGCAGCATCATCTGTCCCATTACATCCAGTTATAATGCCCAATGTTAAAGCGGATGGTAGTAAAACTTTCCATCTCATGATTATCCTCCTCAAGCAAAATGATTTCTCCCCTTACCTATTAGTTTGTGGTGTCATGAAAAAATCATACAGATAATATGAAGAGTTGACTTTGAAATTTCTGGTTATGACTTGGTTGAATGTGATAAACTATAAATTGTGTAAGTGGGGTGAAATCTGTGATAGAGATACAAGGAAAAAATTATGAAATCATCGAAAACATAAAAAATGCCTTTCAAGAGTCTGCACTGAACGATCGTTATTCAGAAATTTTAGCGAAATACGATTTTATTGTAGGGGATTGGGGATATGATCAGCTACGATTAAAGGGGTTTTATGACGATCAAAACAACAAAGCTTCTTTTGATACAAAGATTAGTGCATTAGATGATTATCTTTATGAATACTGCAATTTTGGCTGTGCTTATTTTGTAATGAAAAAGGTTGATAAATAAAGCTTTCTTCGCAAAAAAGTTCGGCATTTGCCTTGTTTATTGCGGGTGCCGAATTTTGTTATACTATAATCAAACAAAGAAGAAATCGGCCATTATGCCGATTTCCACCAATTATAAAATTACTGTTCCTCCTGTTGCGGATTGACATCGTCTGGTTCGTCGTGGATGGGGTGAGAACCAGGTGTTTGCCGTGGCAAGTCCTCATGCAATTCCTTGTAAGGATATACAAATGCACTTTGGCGGCGTTGGTGTTCCGTCCACGGTGTTGATTTACTTGTAGTTACGGGCTTCTCTTCATTAATAGGCGAACCTACTGGACCTTCAGGAAACTCTTCAGGAATTAAATGGTTTTTTATATTGTTTACATTTGAGAAATTCGAATATTTCTTTTTATCTTTTTCTCCCATTAACATTCACCCCTTCTGATTATAGCCTTTGCTAAAATAGAAAGGTTCATCATGCCAATTGTTGGTATCTTTTTTTCCTTGAAAAAAGTATCACCTAATTCTGCGATTGAAATATCTCCATTAAAAAGATTCGCAGTTCATCTGCCTCCATTTCAGTAACGTGAAAAACGTGTTCCATTTCACCAGGCTTCTCAATATCTTGTCTGCTTAAGATAGAGAAATGATTTTTGCGTAAGTCGATGACAATTTTTTTCTTTGGGTCATCTTTGTCATCAATAAAGGCAAAATCGTAGCGGTGAAACTTTCCCATAAAACTAACATATCTGACTTGTTTTTCAATTGTCTCATCTCTTAAATAATCAAAATTTGTACTCAATAATATTCATCCTCCAATTTAATACAAATAACGTTTTTAAACATTTGTTTCACTATACCACGTTTTGTTTAATCGTTCATTTGAAATATGATATAGTATTCTTACATGGACAAATGGAGGTTAAAGAAAATGTATTTTGTTGATCGTAGTAAAATTGAGCAAACACTTACATATATGGAAAGTCTATTGGAAGAAGTAAAACACCATTCTTTTGCATCTTTTATGGAAAAGCTTGGTTTGGAACGCATTGCTCATATGATCATTGAGTCAATGCTTGATGTTGGGAATATGATGATAGATGGTTTTATTATGCGCGATCCAGGAAGTTTTGATGATATCATTGATATTTTAATTGATGAAAAAGTAATACCTAAAGAAGATGAAGCTTCATATAAGGAAATGATTCAACTACGGAAAATGGTCGTGAAAGAATATACAACGATTGATCACGAACAATTAAGTAACACTATTTTGGATAATGTACCTGTTTTAGAACAATTTGGTCCACATGTAAGACATTACCTTAACAATGAATTAGGTGTGGCAAATGCATTTTCCAATGAGTAATACAGCGCGTAGAAGTGAGGCACGCACGTGAGAAATTATAATGCTTATTTAATCGATTTAGACGGGACAATGTATCGCGGAGACGAACGGATAGAAGCAGCAGCTGAATTTATTGAGGCCTTGTATCAAAAGGAAATACCTCATTTATTCTTAACCAACAATTCAGCTAAAACGCAAGTGCAGGTTGCAGAAAAGTTACAGAATTTGGGGATTAAGGCGGTTCCGGAGTGCGTTTTCACCTCCAGTATGGCAACGGCAAGGTACATCAAACGACAAAAAAAGGCTGCACGCTGTTTTGTTATTGGTGAAGAAGGTCTATGTGATGCATTAGAAAAAGAAAACATGACGATCACAGATGAAGCGGTTGATTTTGTTGTCGTAGGAATTGATCGGACCGTTAATTACGAAAGGCTGGCAAAAGCGTGTTTAGCAGTCCGTAATGGGGCACAGTTTATTTCAACGAATAGTGATGTAGCAATTCCTACTGAGCGTGGTCTAATTCCGGGAAATGGTGCCATTACTTCTGTTATAACAGTAAGTACTGGCAAGGAACCGATTTTTATTGGCAAGCCCGAAAAAATTATTATGGATGAGGCACTAACTTCGCTAGGGAGTTCAAAGGATCAGACATTAATGGTTGGAGATAATTATTACACGGATATCCTTGCTGGCATTCATGCGGAAGTTGATACGCTAATGGTCTTTACTGGTGTAACTCCATATGAAGACTTTCCAAAACTGGACAAGAAGCCAACTTATCATGTACAGCATTTAGGGGAATGGATAGAGAAAATATAAAAGGGAGTGCAGTTCCAATGCACTCCCTTTTATAAAGTAAGGAAAGTATAAAATTGGGCTCTAATTTGTTCTCGGTTAGGATAAGACACGTCCGGCTCCAACGCCGAGTGAGATACGGGCACTGGAGCTTTTGTTTTAATCGTCTAATTTTTTACCATCAGCTGTTCCGTGTGCAAGTCTGCTGGATGCTGCCGCAGCGATTGCCCCTACAATGTCATCTAAAAATGTATGGCATTCACCGGTTGATTTATCGTTTAAATGCTCAAGTATTCCAGGCTTTTGTTTGTCAATGTAACCATAATTCGTGAACCCAATGGAACCGTACACATTAACAATTGATAAGGCAATAATTTCATCTACTCCATATAAGCTTTCATCAACTTCAATTGTTTCCTGAAGTGGGTGATCCAATTTCTTTTCCTCGGCAAGTTTATCAAGTTGGATTCCAGTTAAGATGGCATTTTGAACTTCTCTTTTCGTTAGCACGCGATCAACATTATAAACGCATTCTTCCATACTTAAATCGTCGTGGTATTTCGCTTGTAAATAATAGACAAGTTCTGCAATGTCATCTATTGTAACGCCTCGCTCTTTCAACCATTCCCTTGCTTTTACTTCCAATTCACTCTGTTTTGTATCCATAACAATCACCTTTCTAAGTAATTTTCTCGTTTATAAGTTAAAAAGTTCTATTCATTCACATAGACTAAAACAAATAGATATTTACTGGGGGGATCTTTTTGAAGCACTTACTTGCTACATATTATGATGTCCAAATTGAAGCGGAAATCATACTGGATCAACGGAAAGGGTACAAAAGTGCTGATCATACCTATTTTATCATTTCAGCTGACAACAAGGAAGTTATCCATATGGAGCAGGCAGCACTAGCATATTACTTGGCGGAAAATAACTATACAGAAATGGCCATACCGATACCAACTATACATGGTGAATGGATTCTTCACTATCAGGGGGAAAATTATCTTGTTTTACAGGTCAATCAACTGAAGGATCAGAACGGTTTATCTCAGGGAAAACAACTGGCAGCGTTTCATCATGTTGGCGCAATGTATCGTTACGAACCACACGAGATATCCAGTTACGGCCAATGGAAACAGTTATGGATAAACAAATTGACGATATATGAAAATAAACTAATGCAAGAAGCAGAGAAACATCCATCTGACTATTATCGGTTTGTCATGGATATTTTGCCGTATATTGTCGGTATTAGTGAAAATGCCATTCAATATGTGCAGGAAACGGAACAGGAATATCGGTTTGATGAAGTTGATCAAGGAACAATTTCGTTTCAGCGTTTTGCGAATAGCATGTCAAAACCGGTATTTTGGACGGATGAATTAGTATATGATCATCCAGCAAGGGATTTGGCGGAAAATATTCGTTTTTATTTCCTGCAAAATGATAAGAACAGTACAGAAAGAGTATTGTCGTTTCTTCATGATTATCAATTGATTCGTCCTTTATCTGTATTCAGCTGGAGATTATTGTATGCCAGATTAATTTTTCCTATCCATATTTATGATTGTTTGAAGCGTGGATTTGACTCTCAAGAATATGATCAGGTCTACACGGATTTGACCAAATTGATGGCACAGCAAACAGTATATGAAGAGCGTTTACGCGACTTTTTCACGGAAGTTGCGGTTGATCCTGAAGCATTACAGATTCCTGTGTTACACTGGCTATAGAGTGTAGAATAGAGGTGAGCATACATGGAAAAACCCCGAATTTATATTACAAGGAAAATTCCAGATGAAGTAATAAAACCATATAAGCAATTTATTGATATTCGAATGTGGGAAAAAGCAACTGAACCGGTGCCAAGAGATATTTTGTTAGAAGAGATTAAACATGTGGATGGGTTGTTCTGCTTATTGACAGAGCAAGTTGATCAGCAGTGTTTAGAAAACGCATCTAAGTTGAAAGTCATAGCGAACATGGCAGTGGGCTATGATAATATTGATGTAACGTCGGCAAAGGATCAAGGCATTATCGTTACCAACACACCTGATGTATTAACGGAAACGACAGCTGATTTAGCTTTCACATTAGTAATGGCGACAGCAAGAAGAGTGGTAGAAGCAAGTGATTATATAAGAGCAGGTAAGTGGAAGCATTGGTCACCATTCATGCTTGCGGGAGCAGATATTCATAATAAAACAATAGGAATTGTCGGAATGGGACGTATTGGGCAGGCAGTAGCAAGACGTGCAAGTGGATTTGGAATGGAGATTTTGTATCATAATCGATCACGCCATAAACGTGCTGAGCATGAATTGCATGCAACATATGCAGACATGGATAAACTATTAGAGGAATCAGATTTTGTTGTATCGTTAGTACCATTAACAGAGCAAACGGAAAAGCTATTTCATCAGGAAACGTTCCATAAAATGAAGGATACAGCAATTTTTATAAATGTTTCCCGTGGTAAAGTGGTTGATGAACAGGCATTGTATGAAGCATTGCGTACAAAAGAAATTGCTGCAGCCGGTTTAGATGTTTTTGCGAATGAACCGATTGGGGTGGATCATCCATTATTAAATTTGGAGAATGTTATTTGTCTGCCACATATTGGTTCAGCAAGTGTCGATACACGGATCGATATGATGAAGCTTTGTTTGGAAAATATCCATCACGTGCTTAATGGCGAGGATCCAGTAACACCAGTGGAATAAGTGTATACGGGCTACTTTTGAAGAAATATATGCATAGATATTTCTACAAAAACAACAATCTTTTAAAACAGCCTAATAAAAAAACAGACACCTTCATGGAGGTGTCTGCCACTTTTATGTTTTAAAATACTTGTTCAATCTCCGTAACACCTGGAACTTCAGCCATTAATGCACGTTCGATTCCAGCTTTTAAAGTGATGGTTGAACTTGGGCAATTTCCACATGCTCCCATAAGACGAAGAAGTACAATGCCATTATCATCAACATCAATTAATTCCACATCTCCACCATCACGCAGTAGGAATGGACGTAATTTTTCTAACACTTCGCGAACTTGTTCTTGCATTATCCATCTTCTCCTTTCTAATTATATTATAAGCTGCATTATGAAAAAAATCTATTAGAAATTATGTTTTTTGGACAGCTACTTTTAGTATAACAGATACTTTCATTTTATCTTTTATAAAAGTTTTTGTAAAATAAAAGTAACTATGTTGGTGGAGGTTTTATAAATGGGGATGAAGAAAGTAACGATAACAATTTATGGGGCTGAACAAATTTGCGCAAGCTGTGTCGGTGCTCCAGGCTCAAAGGATACGTACGAATGGCTTCAAGCAGCAGTTGCTCGGAAATATGATACCAATACTGTGGAATATGAGTATGTAGATATAAATGAACCACCAGAAATAGAAAAGCATAAACAATTTGCCCAACGTGTACTTACAGAGGATTTGTTTTTTCCAATCGTGTTTGTTAATGACGAAATGGTTGCGGAAGGAATTCCTAGACTAAAGACGATTTATCATGCGCTGGATACTAATGGAGTTGAACTTTTAGCATAAAAAAATGAGGAAAACGTAATGAAAATACCTTTTACAAAGATGCATGGATTAGGCAATAATTATATTTATCTTGATTTATTTCGATTTAGTATCGCAGAGGATAAAGTAGTGCCACTTGCAATGCAGGTGGCTGATGTGCATACCGGCATTGGTTCTGACGGACTGATCTTGATTGAACCAAGTAATGTGGCTGAAGTTAAAATGCGTATTTTTAATAAAGATGGATCGGAAGGAAAAACGTGTGGCAACGGGTTGCGCTGTGTTGCAAAATACGTTTGTGAGAATGAAATTGTTCCATTTCGAAATTTTCGGATTGAGACGAAAGCAAATGTTGTTGATGTGATCGTTGGCCTTGATGAAAATGATGATATAAAGGATGTTACGATTAACATGGGTAAGCCAACACTAAACCGTGCTGCGATTCCTATGGCTGGGGAAAATGAACCGTTCGTTGTGGCAGAGCCGTTTTTAATTGACGGTCAGCAACTGGAAGTTACAGCAGTCTCCATGGGCAACCCGCATGCCGTGTTTTTCGTTGATGAAATTGATAAGGCACCATTATATGATCTAGGTCCCGTTATTGAAAAAGATAAGTGCTTTCCAGAGGGTGTTAACGTGGAGTTTGTAGAAGTGTTGTCAGAACATGAAATGAATTTTCGTGTCTGGGAACGGGGGTCTGGTGTAACGCAAGCCTGCGGGTCTGGAGCATGTGCAGCAGTTGTAGCAGCAATTTTAAATGGTTATATGAAAAAAGATGAAAAGATTTGTGTACATTTAAGTGGTGGTAATTTAGTTGTTCGATGGGATTCAGATGGGTCAGTTTGGATGACTGGTGGAGCAGAAACGATAGCAACTGGTGTATTTTACATGAAATGAATAATTTGAATCATGCCGAAACTGTTTGTATACTAGTAAGTAAAGATCATCTTAAATTAGAGAAGGAGGACATGGAATGGTTATTACGTTTACTGATAAAGCAATTGAACAGGTGCAAGAAATGATGAAAGACGAAGAAGAAAATGTTCGCCTTAGATTTGGAATAAAAGGTGGCGGCTGTAGCGGATTATCTTATGCTCTAGGGTTTGATTATGATATAAATGAAGAATTGGATATGGTTGATGAAATAAACGGTATCCCTGTTACTATCTTTAAACAGGATATCCCGATTATTGAAGGAACAACAATCGATTTCAAACAAAATATGATGGGTGGAGGATTTTCAATCGATAATCCGAATGCTATCGTTTCTTGTGGATGTGGGTCTTCATTTAAAGCGAAGGATCGAGCAGGTACTCCAGAGAAATGTTAATGAGAGGTCAGGGCGCTTATGTAGGCGTTCTGGCTTTTATTTTGGCATATTTTTGATGATTGCCTACTAGTTGAATTTGTTTAGATTACATACATAACTGATAAATCTTTTGTTCCCATATAAGCAAACTTATAATTGGGACAGTCCCTATTGCTTTACGAATGTACTAAAGCAATAGGGACTGTCCCGCTTATAATTAAAACATGCTTGTTGAGTGCTTCGGTTGTACCCTAGCTTTCGGATCAATATATTGTTTGGCATTATTAATTGCTGTTGGCCCTTCCCCAAATCCAGTGGCAATAAGATTGATCTTTCCAGGGTATGTAACAATATCTCCTGCAGCATAGATACCTGGGATATTTGTTTCCATTTTCGTGTTCACAACAATACTATTTTTCTCTATTTCTAAGCCCCAATCTTTTATTGGACCCAAAGTAGAAACGAAACCGTAATTACATAACACGGAATCAACATCCAACTCAATTTCACGATCACCTTTTACTTCTTCTAATGTTACCTTTTCAATTGTGTCATTGCCTGTAATACTTCTTGGTGTAAAAGGCGTCAAAACATCAACCGTCGATGCCATTAATTTTTCAACACTATGTTCATGAGCCCTAAATTTATCACGTCGATGTACGAGTGTTACCTTTTTAGCAATTGTCTCAAGCATTAAAGCCCAGTCAACTGCAGAGTCACCACCACCAAGCAACATAACATGCTTGTCTTTATACTGATCCATATCCTTAACATGGTAGTGTAAATTAACCCCTTCAAACTTTTCAAAATCACCAACATTCAATCTCCGCGGCTGAAATGCACCATTTCCGGCTGTGATGATCATGGTTTTTGTATAATGTGTTTCTTTGTTTGTTGTTAGTTTAAGTGTCTGATCTTCCAGACGTTCTACCTTTTCGACCGCTTGTCCCAATACAATGGTCGGATCAAACAGATTAGCTTGCTCCTCTAAGTTATCGACCAGTTCCTGGGCACGAATTTTGGGAAATCCTGCAACATCATAAATATCTTTCTCAGGATACAAGGCCGTCAATTGCCCACCAGTATGAGGCAAGCTTTCAATTATTTTTACTCTTGCATCGCGCATGCCACCGTAAAAGGCAGTAAATAAGCCAGTCGGACCTGCACCAATAATTGTTACATCATATATTTTTTCTGACATTAATAAGCTCCTCCATTCCATAGTTACTATACTACGACATATTAATTTTATCATAAAGAGATATGCTATGTGTTTTACTGAGCATGATGGTCAATTTTCTGTAACAGCTTCAATTTTTAATTTTATAAATGAATGAATAGGGTTGAAAAGTACCAGGAAAAAGGCTAAGATATTGTTTGGATCTAGTATATTACGATTGTGTGACAAAAACATTTCAAAGATTACATACTTGGCGGATGTTAAGTTTTTCTTATGTTATTTTACGTGAATTATGTCACATAGGGAATACGGAAAATTTTACAGACGGAAGTGATGAATGAATGAGAAAGCCGAATATAGTGATTCTAGGTGCAGGTTATGGTGGGATGATGACTACTGTAAAGCTGCAAAAATCATTAGGAATCAACGAGGCAACCATTACACTTGTTAATAAAAATAACTATCATTACCAAACGACTTGGTTACATGAAAATGCGGCCGGTACATTGCATCATGACCGTACACGCATTCCAATAAAAGAAGTTGTTAATACGAATAAAATTAATTTTGTTCGAGATACAGTAGTTAAAGTAAAAACCGATGAAAAAAAAGTTAAATTGCAGCATGGGGAACTGACATATGATATTTTGGTTGTGGCTCTTGGTTTTGAAGCAGCTACGTTTGGTATCCCAGGATTAATCGAAAATGCTTTCACAATAGGCAATATTAATAATGCAAGGGTAATCAGGGAACACATTGAGTATAATTTCGCAATGTACCATAACGAACAGGAAAAAAATCAAGCACGCTTAAACATTGTTGTTGGCGGTGGCGGATTTACCGGGGTTGAGTTTATTGGTGAACTGGCTAACCGGATTCCGGAATTGTGTAAAGAATATGATATTGATAAGAATTTGGTACGGATTATTAATGTGGAAAGTTCACCAACTGTATTACCTGGGTTTGACCCACAGCTTGTTGAATATGCGATGAACTCACTAGAATCACGTGGTGTTGAATTTGTAACTGGTGCAATGTTAAAAGAATGTAAACCAGAGAGCATCGTTTACGAAAAAGATGGCAAACAAGTAGAGGTCCCAACATTAACAACCGTTTGGGCGGCTGGAGTCCGTGCTAATACAGTTGTGGAAAAATCTGGTTTTGTGACAAATCGAGGTAAAGTTGAAGTACAAAAGGATATGCGCGCACCAGGTTACAATGATGTGTTTGTGCTTGGTGATTGTGCATTAATTACGAATCCAGAAAGCGGACATCCATACCCACCAACGGCACAAATCGCGATTCAAGAGTCCCAAACAGTAGCACAAAACGTAAAGAAGCTTGTACAAGGGACGCAGGAACTAAAACATTTTGAACCAAAAATTCTTGGCACGGTCGCATCACTTGGACATAACGATGCAATAGGTGTTATTTTGAATGAACGAAAGTTGTTTGGCTTTAAAGCAACGGTCATGAAGAAAATGATCGATAATCGTTATTTATTAAAGCTAGGCGGTTTAAGTCTATTAATGAGAAAAGGCAAATTCAATATTTTTTATTAAGTTAAGGCACTAGAGCTGGACGCGACTTACACTGTTGTTAATATAAATAAGGTCTTTATTTATATACTATCTTATCTTTAAAAAAGCAAAGGCAATCTTGCTGCCTTTGCTTTTATTCCTTTTTATTATAGAATGGAGTTTGTGTAAATAGATCGCGAATGAGGGGGACACAGCGTTGATTCAGTTTGTTGTTTCTATATTATTATTTTTCGTCATATTTTTTGGGATTGCATTTATCCTAAATATGTTGTTAAGACGTACATGGTTAATGTCCTATATTTATCCGATAATTGTCATCATGATTGTCGATAATATTGCAACGACGCAATATTTTAAAGATCCAGGTGATTCGTTCTCACAATTACTCACAAGGGTAGTAAATTTAACACCGGTTGATATAACAATTTTAGTTGCTGGTTTTGTTGGAACAATTGTCTCGGGATTTGTTATTAAATTTCTTCGTAAAAGTGGCTATCAAATGTTTTAATTAAATATGTTTGAATAAAATGTTGCTAGATTGGAAATGATGACATCCAGAGAGGTGTTATCATTGAAAAAAATTAAATTTTTCCGAAGAACAGGAATGTTTCTACTGTTTTTAGCTGCATTTTATACGACGATTTCTAGTATTTCAAACGTCACTTTAACAGATGTCCATGCATTGGTTGAAAAAGATGTACCATATGCATCCGTTGCTCCAGAGGGATCTCTCACTGGGAAACAGGTTACACTTCAAGAAAAAACATTAAACTATAAAAAAGAGCCAAAAAGATATATTTCCAGTGAACAGATCGAAGGGCCAAAAACATTGGAAGAAGCGATTAATGCTAAACAGTATCCAAGTACCACTGTTGTTGCAACAGGTTACACAGCAGGAGTTGAATCGACGGGTAAATCACCTGGTCACCCTGAATATGGGATTACGTATTCCGGTGTACAGGTTAAACGTGATTTGTACTCTACCATCGCAGCTGATTTAAGTGTTTATCCGGTTGGAACCGTTATGTTTATTCCTGATTACGGATATGGGGTTGTTGCGGATAAAGGTGGCGCAATCAACGGCAATGAAATCGATCTATATTACCCTACGGTTGAAGACGTATATGAAAAATGGGGTAAAAAAGAAGTAGAGGTGTACATCGTTGAAATGGGTGATGGCAACCTAAGCGAAGAACAGCTTATTGAATGGAATGAAAACGAGGCATTACAGGTATTTCGCGAGCAAATCACAAAAAGTTAACCCAAAAACAGGCATACAATGATGTATGCCTGTTTTTTATAAAAGGTAAAGGATAAATGCGATGCATATTCCAGTTAATCCACCAAAAAATACTTCGATTGGCTGATGACCAAGAAGTTCTTTTAAATCCTTGCGTTTCTCATACTCTGCTTTTTTCTTCCAATCTTTTGCGCCTTCAACAAAATAGAGAAAATCTTTGCGCATTTGATTTAATACAATAGCATGTTCTCCAGCTTGTCTGCGTACACCTGTCGCATCAAACATCGTAATAATACTAAAAACACATGAAACAGCGAAAACTGTAGAGGTTACGTTTTCCATGATCCCGATGCCGGTTGTTAAAGCAGCAACAGCGGCGGAATGACTACTTGGCATACCACCAGTACTAAAGGCCAAACTTGGCTTAAATTCTTTTGTTGCAATGAGATGAATCGGTATTTTTATTATTTGTGCAAAGGCAATTGCGATCAATGCAGCCCATAAGGGGAAATTTGTGAAAAGGCTCATGAATAGATGAAACCTCCTTTCTAGTTTAGGCCTGTGCTTGCTGTTCATCTATGGGAAAACTGCAAGGGGCGTTTAAAAAAAATCGCTGATTATAGTATCATACAGAATAATGAAAAGCATACAGGCGAGCGAATGGAGGAAAAGTAATTTTGTCGCACAATAACTAGCAGTAAACCCCTGTTTATAAAAAAGAACAAGGATACTTCCCGTGGAAATATCCTTGTACTTATTATTTATTTAAATTTTAGCAGTCAACCATCTGGCTGGAATTCGTTTGGCTAAATTAACCATGAACACACCGGAAAGGCAAGCTAAGGCGGCATCCTTTATTAAAAATGGGATCATGCTTGTCCATGCAACTATATAAGAAATATCTAATTCCAACCAGGTATTCATCGCAATGTACATGTAGGTAACACCAATTCCATAATTTGCTGCCAATCCAATAACCGCTGCGGCTGTGTATAATGGAATGGATGGTTTTTTACTAAAATCGGTGATCAACCCGACAAAAAATGCTACAAAAATAAAAGAAATAATAAATCCACCTGTAGGACTGACTAATGCCATTGGTCCAGCAGACATCCCTGCAAAAACTGGGACACCAGCAACCCCAACAAGTATATACGTGATCATTGAAATGGTTCCGAGTTTTTTACCAAGCATTAACCCTGCTAAAATTGCGAAAAAAGTTTGTAATGATAACGGTACAGATGCCCCGCCAATTGGGACAGCTAATATAGGAAACCATACTGCTATATTAGCACCAATTGCCATTAAACAGACGAATACAGCACCAAATGTTAGATCTAATGGACGTAAACCATTCATATGTATTCTCTCCCTTCCTTGTAAGGTAATCATAAGGGAGAAGGTGTCACATTGTCAACTTAATTTTGATATGGTTTACAATTAGGAAACACTGTCCCTACCAGCTAACACGCTAGCACGGTGGGGACAGACTTTTATTTAATTGCTGCATCCAAAGCAATTTCCATCATGTCATTAAAGGTAGTTTGGCGTTCTTCTGCTGTCGTCTCTTCGCCAGTTAGGATGTGATCTGAAACTGTTAAAACTGATAAAGCCTGACGATCAAATTTTGCTGCTAGGGTATACAAAGCGGATGTCTCCATTTCAATTGCTAAAACTTTATATTTGGCTAATAACTCATTAAGCTCTTTTGCATTATCGCGATAAAAAGTGTCGCTTGTAAAGACATTTCCTACCCGTAGATTTAGTCCTTTTTCTATACCTACATCATATGCATCTTTTAATAAGTTGAAATCTGCCAATGGCGCATAATCAATTCCATTAAACACCATGCGATTGATTTGTGAATCAGTTGTTGATCCCTGTGCTAAAATAACATCGCGAACTTGAACATCTTTCTGGATCGCACCGCATGTCCCAACACGAATTAATTTTTGAACATCATAACTTTGAATAAGTTCATTAACATAAATTGAAATTGAAGGAACTCCCATGCCCGTTCCTTGGACAGATATTTTTTCACCTTTATACGTCCCGGTAAAACCATACATACCTCGAACATTATTGTATTGCGTTACATCCTTTAAAAATGTTTCTGCAATAAATTTTGCCCGTAGTGGATCCCCCGGTAACAAGATTTTATCGGCAATTTCGCCTTTTTTAGCACCAATATGTACACTCATCCATTGAACCTCCTACATTTTTTGCTTTTCTTACAAAATAACGTTATCACAACACCAATTTAAAGACAAATTTCTTTCTTATAGTAGGGTTTTTTTGTTTCATAAATGTGAGGAATTGTATATAATAAAGATAGTTCATTCATTCACGTTTTTTATAAAATGATTTGAGTTAATGACGAGCAAAAATGTATGTTAATGAAGTACATACGTATATTTATTACAATTGGAAGGATGAGATACAATGCAAGAAAAAACATTCACAATCACTGCAGATACAGGTGTACATGCTCGACCTGCAACATTGTTGGTGAATAAAGCTGGACAGTATGAATCAGAGGTTGAGGTTGCATATAATGGTAAAACAGTTAACCTTAAATCAATCATGGGTGTTATGTCTTTAGGTATTCCAAAAGATGCCGAAATTAAGGTTATCGCAACTGGTAATGACGAAGCTGACGCACTTGAAGGTGTCGAAGCGGTTATAAAAGAACATTTAGGTGAATAGTGAAGTTTAAGCTAGAGAAATTCAATTCCTCTAGCTTTTTATTTTTCCGATTAAAATATCGCATTTACAAATCATTAATTAACGGTTAAAGTCTATACTAGAATAGATTAGTAATGGAATATGAGGTGACAATATGAATGTATCTGTATCACAATTGCCTGGAATAGGTCAGAAAATCTCATTTAAAACATCTGAGGATAATTTGCTTGTTATTATTGTTCATCATACTGGAAAACGGGAACTTTATTTCTTCGAGGATGCGGATGGGGAAGAAGCAGATTTTGCGATGGATTTAACCCCGGATGAGACGAGGGAACTGGCCGCACAATTATTAGGGGCAACCTATCAACCTGTTGACGTTGAAAAAATGCGCATGTTTAAAAGTCAGATTATCGTTGACTATATCACGTTGAAAGAAAAATCTTCCCTTGTATTTAAAACCATTGAGGAGTCAGATATTCGAAATAAAACCGGTGCAACGATAATTGGTATTGTACATGGAGAGGATGTTATCGCCATCCCAGAGGCTGACACAACATTAAAACCAGGAGACGTACTTATGTCAGTTGGAAAAGATGATCAGATAGCATCGTTAACAGAGCTTTGTAAGGGTGGGGAATGATGCAGTTTGTTTAGTGAACTTCCGGCTTTATTAGATGCAGGAATGATCTTATTAGGAATTTTCTTACTTGGTTTTATTGGATTAAGAACAAACTTCCCAAATGTTATTTTGTATATTTTATTTGGGATCGCATTAGCAGGCTTTTTTGACAATCATGGGATATTGCACTTTGCAAGTGAAATTGCGATTGTGTTACTGTTCTTCCTGCTGGGATTGGAATTTAATACAAAACGCTTAGGCGGCATTGCCAAAAAGATCTGGAGTTCTGGTTTATTAGACGTTGGGCTTAGTCTAGGTGTAACGATGATCATTGCTTTCGGATTTGGCATGGATTGGTTTTCTTCCTTTTTGATTGGCGGTCTGGCCTATGCAACAAGTTCATCCATAACAGCTAAACTTCTAGATGACAAGGGAAGAATGGCTAACGTCGAAACGGAATACGTGTTAGGAATTCTGATTTTTGAAGACTTAATAGCACCAATTATTGTAGCTATTTTGATTGCGTTAAGCTCAGGAGATACTTTTTCTGGGTCAGACTTAATGATTCTATTAGGAAAAATAGTTGGGCTTGCATTGGTGGCTGTTTTATTAAGTAAAACATTATTTAAACGATTTGAGGAATTTTTGCTTAAAATTGAAGATGAGGACTTTAAAATTGTATTACTAGTTGGAATTGCTGTTACCTATGGTGGTTTAGCAGTGTTTCTAGGACTATCCGAAGTACTTGGGGCGTTTTTAGCAGGTGTCATGTTAGCTGAGATTGGTAAAATTGAGCGGATAGAGGGAACTGTTACACCAATCAAAAACCTTATGCTTCCAACCTTTTTTGTCTATTTTGGGACAACCATCAATCTAGGAAATGGTATCCCGCTACCGATATTACTTATAGTCCTTATTGTATGGTCAGTAATCGCTAAAGTTCTGGTAGGTACAATAGGTGGAAAATTATATGGACTCTCCAAGCGTGTGTCGTTAAGGGCTGGTCTGTCCTTGTGCGCACGTGGTGAATTTTCCGTTGTTATTGCAGGTGTAGCGGTTGGGTCGATAAAAGTTTTTGGTGGTATTTATATCGTAGCATCAGCATTTATTGGGATGATGTTATTTAATTATGCACCAAAAATTACAACAAAGATTTACGGAAAACCTGAAAAGAAAAAAAGAAACCTAAAAGTTCCAACTTAATAACAAAAGGGCGACCTGCTATAGGCCGTCCTAATTTTTATTTGTAGTAGCTTTTGTGATAGTATTTTTCTTCTATATCTTGTAATTTCTTGAGTGCTTCCTGGCTAAAGTTGTTATCTTTCTTTATTAGTTTTTCTTTCATTGTTGCTAATGCAGTTTTCAGTGATGTATGATAATCAGGAATTTCATCGTCGTACGGGTAAACGACTGCTTTATCGACGTTCATTTTTTCGTAATGTGCTAAAGCTTTTCGTTCGTGAAAGAAAACACTATCATCGATAACTCCCGGATGGTGCAAATCACCTTGCATTGGGTGTTTCATCACGGCTAACACCATAACCAAAAATCGTTCTCCTCTGTCTTCCTGTACTTCTCCTATGTAGACTCCAGAATTATAATGGGCTCGAACAATATCCCCAACATGAACTGTCATATTTACCATCTCCTTCATAGAGGTTGTTCAAAAAGTCCGGTAAAAATGACACATCGTTAAGGGGAACTTCAACTAAGTTCCGACACGTCCTGTGTCGAACGTCGAAGTCACCACTTCCTGTGGAAGCTCGTTGGCTTGTTTCTCCGCTGCTCATGTATTTAAATGCATACATTCCGCTGCTCGAAACTACGCCGCCTCGAACTTCTCGGTCCTTTTTATCCTCCTTTTTGACTCTCTTATACATTCATTGTGCCAAAAAATGAATTGCTTGGCTAATAATTGGTGTTTTACCTTTAGTGAATGATTAAAGTTTGCTATAATCTAGTAGAAGGACGTGAGTGACAATGATGGAATTTCTTTATTTTCCAGATGATAAATCAGAATACATTCCAGCTATTATTGAGTTTCTAGTATTTATGATAGTAGCTTGTGTCGTAATGTACTTTTTTTACAAACATTCCAAGAAAGAAGCTCGTAAAGTAGACCAACAGTATAATCAAACAAATCATACAAATTATACAAATCATACAAATGATGATAAATGAAAGTAACGAATCCCTTTCGTATTGAATAGAAGGGGTTCTTTTTGTTGATACTTAGTAAAAAGTGGATACAAAAGGAGCAACTTACATGCGTTTTATTGTTATACTTCTCATCTTATTTGTTTCATCATGTCAAGGTGATGATGCAGAGACAGCACGATCTGTTGATATGTATAATAAGTCAGGTGATTTGATTGGAACGGCTGCTTTAACAGAGCAACCTGATGGTGTTAAAGTGAAATTAAAGTTGGAAGGGTTAACACCAGGATTGCATGGGATTCATGTCCATGAGTTCCCAAGCTGCAAAGGTCCCGATTTTAAAAGTGCTGGAAATCATTATGATCCAGAAGGGAAAGAGCATGGATTAATGTCTCCTGAGGGGGCACACTTAGGCGATATGCCAAATATTGAGGCTGATGCAGATGGCCTTGCCGATGCGGAGCTGATGATTGCTGGTGCAACACTTTTAGATGGTAAAAAGTCGCTGTTAAAAGAGGATGGAACGTCAATTGTTATCCATAAGCAGCAAGATGATGGTGTGAGTCAGCCGAGTGGGGATTCAGGGCCAAGAGTCGCATGTGGTGAAATAAAGGCAAATCCAAAAGCAGGTAAGGAAAAAACACCGACAGATCCAACAGAATTCAATGAAAAACAAAAAGATAAATAAACAGCTGCTTGCTCAATATAAAGAGCAAGCAGCTGTTTGTTTATCGGTGAAATAACATATTTCACGAAAAGTTTTACTAGTTGTTAACCGCATCAATGATTCGTTTAACCCCGTCTTCTAAAATAGCTTTGGGACAGGCAATATTCATGCGCATGAAAATTTTTCCTTCTTCACCATAGGAAACCCCTTCATTTAGCCCTACTTTTGCTTGCTGAATCATAAACTGTTTCAGCCCATCGGCATCCAATTGTAATGAACTACAATCGATCCAAAGTAAGTATGTCCCTTCCGTTTGAATCACTTTTAAACTTGTATGTTTGTTAAACATGTCTACAACATAATCGTGATTTTCCTGAAGCACTTGTTTTAATTCATCGAGCCAAGCTTCACCGTAAGTATAGGCAGCCTCTAATGCAGTGTTACCTAATGTATTTAGCATACCATGACCTTGAATACTAAGCTGGTTAGTCAATTTCTCGCGTTTCTCTTTGCTTTCCGTAATAATATAGGATGCTTGTAATCCTGCTAAATTGAATGTTTTAGATGGTGACATGCATGTAATGGTTTGCTCGGAAATCTCTGCTGATAGAGAGGCAATTGGAATATGGCGGTAATCCGGATAAGTAAGATCAGCATGGATTTCATCAGAAATAATGGTGACGTCATATTTCAAGCAAAGCCGAGCCATTTCTTGCAACTCCTCTTCACGCCAAACACGTCCAACTGGATTGTGTGGGGAACAGAGAATAAATGCCTTTACACCAGATTTTAATTTTTCTTCAAAGTCCACAAAATCAATCTGATAATGATTATCCTGCAGTGCAAGCGGATTCTTAATTACATTACGACCATGTTGTTCAATAACATGATAAAATGGCGTATAGACAGGTGTTTGAATTAAAATGTTGTCATTTGGTTCGGTAAATGTTTGAACAGCCATATGTAAACTTGTTACGACACCAGGGCTGAACGTAAGGAAGTCTTGTTTGATAGGCCAATTATGTCGTTTACCTACCCAGTTTACAATTGCCTGTTTTACATCCTGATCAATAACTGTGTAGCCAAAGATGCCATGTTCTGCCCGCTTAACGATTGCATCGACTACTTCCTGTGGTGCTTTAAAATCCATATCAGCGACCCACATCGGCAATACGTCAGACGATTGGAATATGGAATCTAGCAAGTCCCATTTTACGGACCGTGTGTTTTTACGATTGTGTATCAAATCAAAATTACCCATTAATAGCCCTCCAAATAATCCCATTTTTAATACTATTATATCGTAAAAATGAATAAAAAAAAGCAAAGCGCTTATACGCTTTGCTTACAGGGGGAATACGAGAAAGTCTTACAATAATAGTATTACCCGGTCTCAAAAAAGATAAACCCTTTTTTGGTAAAAACTTTTTATTTTTTTGTTGTTGTTCATCATCCGAATAGCGAACTCTTTGCAACTTTTTTTGATATAAAACATTGATCAAACTTTAAAGCCTTTTTTCTAAAGCTTCTTTTTCTTCTTCAAAGCCTTTTTTACCTAATAAGGCAAACATATTTTTCTTATAAGCTTCAACACCTGGTTGGTTAAATGGATTGACTCCTAATAAATATCCACTTATGGCACATGCTTTTTCAAAAAAGTAAACTAAATAGCCAAACGTGTATGCATTTAGTTCAGGCACTTCGATGGTTAAGTTAGGGACATTTCCATCTGTATGAGCTAATTGTGTGCCTTGGTATGCCTTTTGATTAATATCGCTAATTGTTCTGCCAGCCAAATAGTTAAGTCCGTCCAAGTTTTGCTCGTCTTCTTCTAGAGTTAATTCATGTTTTGCCTTGCTAACGTAAAGAACCGTTTCAAATAAATCACGTCGACCTTCTTGGATATATTGTCCCAATGAATGAAGGTCAGTTGTGAAGTTAGCAGATGACGGAAAAATGCCTTTTTGATCTTTTCCTTCACTTTCACCAAATAATTGTTTCCACCATTCGGCAAAATATTGCAATTGTGGTTCATAGTTAATGAGCATCTCAATTGTCTTTCCTTTATTATATAAAATGTTTCGGACTGCTGCGTATTGATATGCTGGGTTATTTTCTAAGGTAGGGTCAGCCAAATCTTTTCTTGCGTCATTGGCACCTTGCATCATCTCGTTGATTGACACACCACTTACAGCAATTGGCAAGAGTCCCACAGCAGTTAAAACGGAATAGCGGCCACCGACATCATCCGGAATCACGAACGACTCATAGCCTTCTTTATCTGCTAATGTTTTTAATGCACCTTTTTCCTTATCGGTAGTTGCATAAATACGTTTTTTTGCTTCTTCTTTTCCATATTTATCTTCTAAGTATTTTCTGAATATCCGAAAGGCAATCGCTGGTTCAGTTGTTGTACCGCTTTTTGAGATAACATTAATGGATACATTTTTATCTTCCAAGACATCAAACAAATCGTTCATGTAAGTGGAACTCATATGATGACCAACGAAGATTACTTGCGGGCTGTTTCGCTCATTATCAGACAGCAAATTTTGGAAAGAGTGATTTAACATTTCAATTGCTGCACGCGCCCCTAGATAGGATCCACCAATTCCGATGACAAGTAGCACATCTGAATCTTGGCGAATTTTTTTTGCACTTGACGTAATTCGCGAAAATTCTTCTTTATCATAGGACTCGGGCAAATCAACCCAGCCTAAAAAGTCATTACCTGCACCTGTTTTGTTATGGATAGCGTTGTGTGCAGACAAAACGAATTGATCTAGGTTCTCAATTTCAGATTTATCCATAAACGAAAGTACTTTTTCATATGAAAATGTTATATGTGTCATTTTTATCCTCCTAAAAAAGCATTCACTTTAAATTTACCGAATGAAAGCTGTTAAATCAAGAATGTACGTCTATAAAGAGTGAAAAAGAGGCAGGCTCGAGTGAAATTGACAACAAAATGTCAATATAAACTTGAGTCTGCCTCTTTTTACACCTTATTTCTTGAATGTTCCTTCACGTTCTTTAGATTGTTCAATCCATTCTTCTAATTTGTCTTTTAATGTATTGAATCCGTTTGATCCACTGTCTTGTTGTTGTGGTTTTGCAGTCTGAGTTTTTGGTGCTTTTGTATTTTTCTTTGGTGCTTCTTCTGTTGCGCGGATTGATAATGATACTTTATTATTCTCCTCATCAACATTTAACACTTTAACGTTTACTTCATCTCCAACCTTTAAATGATCGTGAATATCTTTTACATAACCGTGTGTTACTTCAGAGATATGAACTAAGCCCTGTGTTTCCTCATTTAAGGCAACGAAAGCACCATATGGTTGAATTCCTGTAACTTTTCCTTGTAAAACCTGACCAGTTTCAAACTTGTCTGTCATGCTGAACAACTCCTATATCTTATTCGATTCCTTTTACACAATAAGACATTTTAACATAAATTACGATATCAAGCAAAAATAATTAGTGACTATTGATGGGATGACATTGCTATTAAGGTGTCATCCTCTTTCAGCTTGAAGTCAGCAGGTGGATTAATTTCCCACTTTTGCTTGCGGATTAGTCCAAGTAGTATGTGTTGTTTTTCGGAAAAATACACAACGCCTGTTTGAAAGGCTTTTCCATCTAGTTCTTTTGGCAATGTTATTTGTACAAAATGCTGGCTGGATAAAAGCTGCAAAATGGTTTCATATGGTTCGGATTCTTTTTTATTGAATAGCTCATGGTAAAGTAAAACACTCATAAAATCGTTCGATCGAATAATCGTGGATGCTCCTGCACGTGCCGCATTTTCAATTTGACTCTTAGACAGGATTTCAGCAATGATTGGTACTTCCTTGTTATTTCCTCTTACTGCCACTGTTGTCAAAATCGTGTTATGATCAGCCCGCCGTTCTTTTTTTGTATGATCCGCAGCAATAACAATATGTGCGGCCATCTCAATATTTGCTTGTTGCAGTGTTGCATCTTCACTTGCATCACCATGAATAAAATGGACTGGAAATTGTTTATATGGCAAATGATTCAGTGTACGGTCGATTAGGACGATTTCAATACTGGGGTCATGGTCTGATGTTAACTTGACTAATTGCCTTGTTCGTTCATTCCATCCGATAAAAATCACGTGATCACGCGCTTTAAAAGCAACGTTTCCTCTTGAAAGTTCCTGCTCATGTTGAATAGTTGCTGAAGAGATATGTGTGATATAAAAGGTTAACAGGCCACCACCAGATAAAATTAACAAAATGCCGATGATTTTTCCGAAAAATGTTAGTGGAACATAATCACCGTAACCAACTGTTGCCCCGGTTACAAATGCCCACCATACACCATCGAAAACAGAAGGAAATTGTGCTGGTTCAACAAAATGAATAATGATACCGAAAAAAATCATGACAACAAAAATAGTTATTAACAACCGAACAATAACCGGTAGTCGAAAATAAATATGTTTAATTACTTCAATGTTCATGTTTTTCACCTTATGTCTAAAGAAATCCATATTTTTAAGAGATAAGTAACAAAATTTTCATTTATAGCTAGTATTACGGTTCTCCTAAGGCACTTTTCGTAATGTTTATTGCTTTTTAAATTTCGTAGTTGATATAAAATGCGACACTGTGAAAATTCTTTTTTGTGACGCTTTCTCTCACTCTAAAGTAGGATGAATGCTAGACCCCGCTACGGCAGAATACTTCGCTTTCCGCGGGCACGGCCTCAGCCTCCTCGGAAGCAAAGAGCGCTTCCTGTGGGGTCTTCGGACACGTGCTATTCCCGCAGGAGTCTGCGTATTCCGCCTACGCTGGTAGTAGTGTTCTGATTATCGAAAGAGGAAAGCCATGCAATTTTGCGTTACACAGATTTTCACTCCCTTGAACAGAAAGCTATTCTAAGCTGCGGAAAAATGCGAGACTCCTCGAAAATGAAATACACATTTTCTTCGTGCGGTGAAGATTCAAAGATGTTTATTCAGAGTCCTATGGGAAAAGGAACAGTCTGAAGACCCCACAGCGAGCGTTCTTTGCGAGCGAGGAGGCTGAAGCGTTCCCCATGGAAAGCGAGTATTTTTCCGCAGCGCTGGATTAGCACTCATCTTATACAGGATGGAAGGAAGTCACGCAAATTTACGTCACATTTTATATCTATTGTGTAAAGAACAACAAATGTTTTCGATGGGGCGAGTAATCGCAGTCCCAATCTTTTAGAAAACAGTATTTCTTGATTAGTATAGACAAAGGTCCTATTAAGTTATACTGCGCGAAAATGAAAAAACTCACTCGAGTAGAGTGAGTTTGGATTTAACTATTTTTTAATGTCGTTTTTAAGCTTTGATAAACGTCATCCCAAAAGTCTGTATTATCCCGGAATGATTTTGTCATAAATAATAACATTTCCTGAAATTTTTCCTTGTAATCTGTTGCATCTTTAGCAGGTAAATTGCTTTGAGAATCCTCCACAAAGTGTTGAATGTTTTCGGCACGCGGTCCCCATTTAGCTACTTCATTTCCTTCTTCATCAATAAAGATAAAAATTGGGATTGAGCGCGATTTTCCATTTGTTAAGTACTGATCCATTAAGTCTAAATTTTGATCGCGCAGTAACATCCGAACAGGCATGTTTGTTTGCTCGGCTAGACGTAGCAGAATTGGTATGTTTAACATTGCATCGCCGCACCAATCCTCTGTTAAAACAATTACGCGTAGGTTTTTATCTTTTATTGATCGTGTCGACCCATTATCCTCAGGTGGTGTAAAGTGATCATAAATATGTAAAAGGGTATTTTTATGTTTTTCCATTGACTCGATATATGTATCCGGTGACATTCCTTTTTCATACCATTGGTTCAAATTCATTTGTAATGTGCTCCCTTCCATTCACTGTCTGCTAAAAGTCTACCCAATAAGTAAGAATTCGTAAACAAAAGTGCTTCTATATTAAAATTTTGCTATGATTGTTATAGAAAAAATTAACTTTTAAATCGAGGAGGAAACGATATGGAACAAGCAAATAGGGATTTTTTATTAGAATTATTACATACACCTTCACCATCAAGTAATGAGATGGAGATTCAGAAAAAATGGATTGATTACGTCGAGGATTTTGCAGATGAAATTAAAACCGATAATGCTGGTAATGCAATTGGTGTACTGAATCCTGATGCACCATTTAAAGTGTTACTTGCTGGACATTGTGATGAAATTGCACTTGTGATTAATCGAATTGATGAAGACGGCTTTTTGCATTTTGACAAAATGGGAGGAATTAACCCGAAAGCGGCGGTCGGCATGAAGACTACTGTTTTGGGGCTTAGCAAGACAATAACCGGTGTGATCGGGGTTAATGCACAGCACCATGGGGGACTTAAAGATGACTTTGGCCTCGAGGATTTATTTATTGACTGTGGTTGGAAAACAAAAGAAGAAGCTGAAAAATACGTGCAAATTGGTGATCTTGCTGTTTATAAAACCGAACCAGAAATATTAATGGATCGCTACATATCTGGTCGTGGTTTAGATAATCGCACTGGTTCATTTATTGTTGCCGAGGTTCTTCGCCGTTTGTCTGAAAAAGGATGCCAGGTTGGTGTTTATGCCGCAAGTACGGTTAATGAGGAAACAAACATGGGGGGCGCGTACTTTGCAGCAGCCGGTCTTCAGCCAACAATGGCAATTGCCTGCGATGTAACGTTTGCTACAGACTATCCTGGTGTAAATAAAAATAAACATGGGGATGTCCGTTTAGAAAAAGGGCCGGTACTTGCAAAAGGTGCCCCAATAAACATTAAAATCAATAAACTGCTAGAAAAAACTGCTAGAAAATTAAACATGCATGTGCAATATGAATTAACACCCAGAATGACTGGAACAGATGCAGATAAAATGCGGTTAACTGGTCGCGGAGTACCGGTATCCCTTGTATCACTGCCATTGCGTTATATGCATTCACCAGTTGAAACATCAAGTTTAAAAGATATTGATGAGGAAATTGAATTACTAGTTACAATGATAGCCTCTCTAACAGGAGAAGAAAGTTTAAACCCACTGGAAGATTAAATAAAATGTTAGCAACATCAAGTCTTAGTTCTTTTTATAAGAATTAAGGCTTTTTTTATTTCTCGAAATGAAGCAGTAGGTCATTTGGCTTCCATTATATCATTGGTAATGTGACTAAATCATCTTTTAAAAGACAAATTTCCACGCGAATCAGGTGAAAAGGAACTAGTTACTATCTATTTTTTTATTTATTGAACAAATAAGGAATTATTTTCTAGGTGTATCAGCGCATTTTTTATAGTTAAAGAAAAAAAGCGATAAGTAGTTTTATAGTCACATGCTTAATAAAATGGCTTTGCGACGATCGTTAACAAAGATATCGATATGCAGCAACTAGGCATATTGTCTGCACCTTAAATATGAGGGACAGTACTTATCTATCAATTTTGAAAATTCTGATTTAAAGCGACACAATTCGACACCTTTTTCGCAGATTATCAATTATAGTTTCCTTAACAGCTAGAATCACATAAAATGCACTTCAGACATCACAGAACTCTCACGATTTACCACTAGAGAAAGGGGGGAAGGATGTCTTTTTCATGTCGTCATTGCTAGATTTTGTTTTGTTAATAGAGCAACGACGACAAACCGTAAAGAAGCACAGTTTCAAAAATCGGGAGGAGGAAAAGGATTTGAAAAAGAAAAAACGGCAAAGACGTGCAAGTAGTATTGCCGCGTCATTACTCATGACATTTTCATTGTTTGCACCCGGAATGGCAAGTGCTGAGACAAATGGCAAGGTACACCAGTCATTAAATGATTCCCAAACTGTTGCAAAAGTAAAAGTAAGCGATCGCTTGCTAGATGAATTTAAAAAGGATGACAAAGTAACGTTTTTAGTAAAATTCAAGGAAAAGGCAGATACGAAGAAAGTCGCTGAACAAGCGAAAAAGGATGCAAGTAAGGCAAACATCACAGCTAAAAAAACGGAACTTATTCAACGTTCTGCCGTTGTATCAGAATTAAAATCAACGTCGTTAGAGTCGCAGCGAAAAGTTACTGATTACCTTGAAAAAGCAGCTGATAACGGAAAAGTTGAGAAGATAAAGTCGTATTACATTGTCAATGGAATGGCAGTTACAGCAACAAAAGAAGTAGCACAAAAAATAGCAACTTACAATGAGGTTGAGAAAATATTACCGAACGAAACACGTCAATTGTTCACTACCGCAACGAAAGAAGCGAAAACATCAATAGCAAAAGACACTAAACCTTCTGAGTCAGATGTGGAATGGAGCGTTGAACGTGTTGGTGCCCCACAAGTTTGGGAAATGGGAATTGATGGTACAGGAACAGTTGTAGCTAGCATTGATACAGGTGTTCAGTGGGACCATCCAGCACTTAAGGAAAAATATCGTGGTTTTGATGCAGCAACTGGTGAAGTTGATCATGATTTTAACTGGTTCGATGCAACTGTTAATGAGGCAGAACCATATGATGATATTGGTCATGGAACACACGTAACCGGCACAATGGTTGGCAGTGAACCGGATGGATCAAACCAAATTGGGGTTGCTCCTGGTGCAGAGTTTATTGCCGTTAAAGCTTTTACCGAAGATGGCGGATCGGATGTTGATCTATTGGCTGCTGCCGAATGGATTTTAGCTCCTACAGACACAGAAGGAAATGCTAGAGTCGATATGGCTCCAGATGTTGTTAATAATTCTTGGGGTGGAGGACCAGGTCTTGATGAATGGTACCGCGATGTTGTCATTAATTGGCGATCCGCCGGAATTTTCCCAGAGTTTTCAGCGGGAAATACAGATTTATTTAATCCAGGTGGACCAGGATCTGTTGCAACACCTGCAAATTATCCAGAGTCATTTGCAACTGGGGCGACAGATAGCAATGATGCACTTGCAGGATTTTCTTTACGAGGACCTTCTCCATACGATGAAATTAAGCCAGATATATCTGCTCCAGGAGTTGGAATTCGTTCATCCGTACCAGGAAGCGAATATGGCGGAAAGAGTGGTACATCAATGGCAGGTCCTGCTGTATCAGGTGTAGCAGCATTACTGCGTCAAGTTGATGCGAGCATTACCATTGATGAAATGGAAGAAGTTTTACTAAATACGGCAACTCCTTTGACAGACGATGAATATCCGGAAACACCAAATAATGGATATGGCTATGGGTTAGTCAATGTATATAATGCTGTTTCCTCCCTTGACAGTGGAATTGGAACATTAAAGGGGCAAGTAACGAAGCAAGGTGAAGATACAGAGGCACCGGCATTCGAGCATACTGCACCTGCAGAAACATATGCTGGAATGGATTTAAATTTATCTGTAAAGGCTACAGATAATATCAGTGTTGGATCCGTGGAATTACAGTACCAAGATACGAATGGTGAGTGGAAAACAGTTAAAGCTGCACGTACATCTGGTGATTTTAAGTCAGGTGAATATGCGGCTACTATTCCTGGAGATCAGGTTAAGGAAGACTCACTTACCTATAAATGGTTTATCAATGATTTTGGAAATAATGAAGTTGAAAGTGATGCATATACGGTAACTGTTAATTCAGGTATTACAGTTGGATATGAGGAAAATTTTGAAGCTGAAGCTACTGGCTGGACAACATTCGGTGAAAACAACAGCTGGGAACGTGGCGAACCAACATCTGGACCGGAAAATGCAGCATCCGGTGACAATGTCTACGCAACGAACTTGGCTGGTGATTATGACAGCAGTATGAATGCAACACTTGTCATGCCACCAATTGATTTACCAGAAGGCAATACGTATCTACAGTTTAACCAATGGCATGATTTGGAAATGTACTCTTCAGGAAGAGCTTATGATTTCGGTCATGTGTTTGTTTCAACAGACCAAGAGGAATGGACACAATTAACACGTGTACAAGGAACAACAGATGACTGGGAGAGTGCAGAAGTTGATTTATCAGATTATAGCGGTCAACGAATCTATATCGGTTTCAATGTAACTTCAGATGGTAGTGTTACAAGAGAAGGATGGTATATTGACGATATCGCTTTATCTGATACATCTCAAAGTAGTAACGTATCAATAGGAAAGAATCATGGTAAAGGAAATGGCCTAGGGTTAGGACTTAATAAAGGAAACGGCTTAAGTCTTGGACTTGGTTTAAATAGAGGGAACGGACTAGGGCTTGGTATTCATCACGGTAAAAAGCACAAGACAAATAATGGCCTTGGTGTTATTAAAAGCAATGATAAAGCAGCATTAAAAGAAAAGGTAAATCCAGCTAAAATTAAGCCGGAAATACCTAAAAAAGAGAATCCTCCTGTGGAAGAGGATGTAATTAATCCTACACTATTGCCAATCGGTGCACAAGTAAGTGTTTTGGAAAGTGGGCGTTCCGTTAATACAGATCCTGATGATGGATCGTATTCGTTAACACATCCTGCGGGGAAATTCACAGTGCAAGCAGAGGCCTATGGTTTTAGTTCAAAACAACAATCTGTAACTATAGAGGATGACGGTGTTGCCGAAGCTGATTTCACATTGGAAGAAATTCCGCAGGGAACAGTTGGCGGTACAATTACGGATGAGAAAACAGGTGAGCCTATTGAAGGTGCTACAATCCTCCTTGTTGAAGATGCCAATGTTACACCAGTAAAAACGGATGGGAAAGGTAATTACTCAATAACAGCATATGAAGGTACCTACACACTTAAAGTGTTGGCACGTGATTACCACAGTAAAGAAATTGAAATTACAGTTGAAGATGAGGATCTTGATGTAGATGTTGAACTTGATCCATTCTACACGTATCCAGGTGGAGAAATCGGTTATGACGATGGGTCAGCCGAAAACGCACGGGCATTTTATGACGCTGGAAATGGTTGGGCAGTAAAAATGTCCTTACCAGAGGGCAAAGAATCTGCTGTCGTTACGGATGGCGTGTTCCGCTTCTGGGACACAGAATTTCCAGTTCCTGGTGGTACAGAATTCGCAGTAGAAGTTTGGGATGCATCTGGTGAAGACGGTCAACCAGGTGAAAAAATTGCTGGTCCAATCGATGCTGAGGCATTGCGTAATGGAGAGTGGACAGTTGTTGATTTAAGCGAGCATAACATTGTCGTTGATGGCGATTTCTATATGGTTTACATTCAAACTCATCCTAATCCGAATACACCAGGTCTTGCAACGGATGAAGATGGAACCAATGCGGAACGAAGCTATCAATTGGTAGGTGGTACATGGTCACCATCACCTGCTGCGGAGGGTAACTATATGATACGTGCTCTGGTAAGTTATGAAGTAAGTGCACCTGCTATTACTTCGCCAACGGAAAACTTTATAACAAATGAAACTGATATAACTGTTGAAGGAACTGCATCTCCTACAACAACTATACAATTGAATAATAACGGAGAAGAAGTTGATACAGTTGAAGTTGGGGATGATGGTAAATTTGCGATTCCAGCTGAACTTACAGAAGGGGAAAATCAATTTACCGCAATATCCATGGTAAATGGTGAAGAAACAGGTGAATCGGATCCTGTTACCGTAACATTGGATACAGAAAAACCAGAGTTGACAATTGATAACCCTAAAGATGGAAGTAAAACAAATCGTGAAACAGTTACTGTTGAAGGAATTGTTGCTGATGCTAACGTTGACTGGGTTAAAGTGAACGGTAAAAAGGCCAAAGTTACCGACGGAAAGTATGCAAAACGTATCTTGCTTGATAATGGTGAAAACGTGATTAAAGTAGTCGCCAAAGACCAAGCAGGAAACAAGGCGAAGCAGAAAGTTACGCTTGATGTAAAATACAATGCACCAGTAATCGAAAACGTGACACCGACAGATGATGTAAACCTTCAAGCCGGTGAAAGCGTGAAAATTGAATTTGATAGTGAGCCAGGATTGGATGCAACATTCTTTATCCATATGCCATTAACAAATACACAAGGGAACAATGCAACAGAATTGCCAATGCGTGAAACTTCTGATGGACATTATGTTGGATACTGGACAGCAACCAATAATGTAAAAGCAGATGGTGCCGTCATTGAAGTAAAAGTTGTCGATGACTACGGCAACGAAACACGTCAAACGGCAGATGGTAACTTATCTATCAATATTGATGAATAATAATCAGTTGTAAACCACAATGCAGAAGGATGAAATATTCCTTCTGCATTTCTTTATGCCCTACAATTATTGATTTGAAGTTAGTTTAAAATTAATCAGTTTTCTAAAAGATTAGGACTGCGATTACTCTCCCCATCGAAAACATTTGTTGTTTTTGACGCAATAGATATAAAATGTGACACAGTGAAAAGTCTCTTTCATGACATTTTCTCTCGTTCTAATGATAATTGTGTGTCTGGATTCCGCTCCGGCAGAATACTTCGCTTTCCGCGGGCACGGCTTCAGCCTCCTCGGAGGCTGAAGCGTTCCCCATGGAAAGCGAGTATTTTCCCGCAGCGCTGGATTAGCACTCATCTTAGACAGGACGATAGGAAGTCACACCAAGTTACGTCGCATTATATATCAACTACGCAATTAAAAAGCAACAAACATTATGAAAAGAATCTTAATATTAAAGCACTCACTAGCAGCAAATAATGCAAAAATAAATAAAGCCAGCCTAAATTTGGCCAGCTTTAAAAACTTTATATGGTGTTAGCTTGCTTTTGTTCAATCCAGCTACGCATTTTAACAAAGAGGGGAACGAATAATATTCCAACGATGATTCCTTTTATTATATTAAACGGTAGAATTCCTGCCGTTACGGTATACCATTTAACACTTTCGATATTCATCTCTTCCATGCCCATAAATAATGCATAGATTGGTAAAATAACGAGGTAATTTAAAATACTCATTCCAATTGCCATTATTATTGTGCCAGCGATTAAACCAGATACAATACTTTTGACACCTTTGAATTTGTGATATAAAACAGCTGCAGGAACGACAAACATGACACCGGCTAAGAAATTCGCGACTATTCCCACAGGCTCACCACCGCCAATTGCCATATAAAGGACATTTTTAATTGCCTCTACAATTACCCCGGCAAGCGGTGAAAAGATTAAAGCAGCAATTAATGCTGGCACATCACTAAAATCAATTTTTAAGTAACCAAAACCTGGTAATACCGGGAAGTTTAGGAAAAATAGTAAGAGTGATATGGTTCCTAATAATGCTAGAATAATAAGTTTAAGTAATTTTGATGATTGCGTGTTTGCAGATTGCATCATCGAATTCCTCCTTCATCTGTTATCGATCCACATCTCGTGATGAAGGATAGGCCCTTTTTCTGTGCAAACTAAAAACCCTAAAGCGTGCCTAATCGGGGCTTTAGGGTATATTTTCATATACAGGAATAAATAGCGCATAACAAAATGCACCAGAAAACGGCTCGACATCTTCTCCCATCCAGACTGTAACTGTCGGTTCTGGATTTACACCAGATCAGCCGCCGAGACTTGGCTCAAGCGGGTCACGGACTTAGAACAAATAAAGTTCATTACCGTCGGTCGGGAATTGCACCCTGCCCCGAAGATGGAATCGATATATAATTGTAAGGTTAATTATACAATGATTTTATCAGTTTGAAAAGTAATTTGCTGTTTATTTTTTTGTGGAATTACCAGTAGTCCTTTTCGGTACAACCCCTATCGTGCAACGTGACATACAAATAAGTTCTTCCTGTTCGTCAACAATGTTGATTTCCCAAACCATTGTTGTTTTTCCAATATGCCGTGGAACTGCTTTTGCGGTTACGACACCATCACGCTTGCTTTTTATGTGGTTGGCGTTAATTTCCATACCAAACACACTAAACTGCTCCGGATCTACATGGTTATATGCACCAACACTTGCTGCAGTTTCTGCAAGTGCAACATTTGCTCCACCGTGCAAAAAACCTGCCGGCTGATGTGTTCGGTGATCAACAGGCATTGTCATGATGACTAGATCCTTATCAAGTGTTTGGACTTCGATTCCGAGTGAATTCATTAACGTATTTTTTAATTCCATAAAATTATTCCCCCTGTAAAAATTAGAATAACTTACTTAATAGCAATGAGATTCCTAATAAAAATCCATAAATTGTATTTGTCTTACCCGTAGCTACCATTGCCGGTAACATTTCGAGGGGTTTTGTCTTCCCTTGAAATTTTTTAATAACTTCAATGGCTTTTATGACACTTAAAAAGGCGATAATCGACCAGACTGGTAACATCCCATCAATAATATAAAATGCTGTTAATCCAAAAGCAATAACAAATAGGCCACTCAAAAAACGGATGGCATTTTTTCTGCCAAGTAAGATAGCAATTGTTTTTCGTCCGTTTTCTTTATCACCGTCTAAATCCCGAATATTATTGGACATCATTATACTTCCAATAAAAATTGCAACAGGAACGGATACTAGAATAACAGTCCCCGTTATTGTCAATGTTTGGATAAAATAGCTAATACCGATTATGACAGTACCCATTAAAAATCCGGAGAATAATTCGCCAAGAGGTGTATAAGCAATTGGTAGAGGACCACCTGTATATAAATAGCCAAACAGCATACATACTATACCAATGACCGCTATCCACCAACTTGAAACCATACAAATATAAATTCCTAACATAATTGCAATCCCAAAGAAAATGAACGCTAACCGTAAAACTGTCTTAGCTGATATTCCATCACGTACGATTGTTCCACCTATACCGACAGATTCCTCATTATCCAAGCCTCGAACAAAGTCATAGTATTCATTGAACATATTTGTTGCCGCTTGAATAAGCATAGATGCGATTAACATTGCTAAAAATAAAATGATGTTTATGGATCCATCAATGTATGCAAGCATAGTCCCAACAAATACAGGAACAAATGATGCAGTTAATGTATGTGGTCGTAACAAGCGCCACCAAATTTGAAAGCCTTCTTTTTCATTTAAGGCTTGTTTAATTGTCGTCGAATGCATAAATGCGCTCCCCCTGAATTTTCATCAATATCATATTAAGTTTAGGCAATTCGATAGGGGGTGTCAATTACTAAATGTCACAAAATCGTCATGAACAAACAGGAAAATGAAACTGGTACCTGCTCAATCATTGTTCTCTGCTTTTTGGTTAAGTAATGGTCCATTCCTTGAGAAACCGTGTAAAAGAGAATAAAATAGAGAAGGAAGTTTATGACTTGTACGTGCAACGGAGGTTTAGATAGATGATTGAAACGAAAGAAGTGTTGTTGGAATCGTTATTGGATCAGGCAATTGTTCAGGCCAAAGCGACAAATGGAACGCAACTAGTCAGTTTTACAAAAAAAATTAATAAAGAAATCGATCCGCTCCAATTTTTTGAAGCGGCAAAAGACTCGAATATGGATCGTACCTTTTGGTCAAGTACTGCCGATGGTTTTTATTTAGTCGGAATTGGCAACGTTTGTCCTATTGTAGCAAACGATAATCGGTTTCAGGAAACGGAAAGACAATGGAGGAAACAGGTGGAAAATGCGACCATTCACAATCCATATCAAACACCAGGTACGGGATTAATTGCCCTAGGCGGTATGGCATTTGACCCTAAAAAGGCAAAATCAGCATTATGGAAAAAATTTAAGAATAGCGAATTTCAAATTCCACAATTTACATTAACCAAAAATAGGACTAATTATTTTATAACGATTAATACACAAGCAACAAAAGATGATCATCCTGTACAGCTTGCAAGCGAGTTAAAACGAATGGAAGCAGGGTTGCTTCATGAAACAAGAGAATTCCCAAATGAGGCCAAACTCGAATCAAAGCAAGAAATCGCTCCGGATCAATGGAAACAAGTTGTCAAAGCGGCAACAGATGAAATTAAACAAAATGAAGCCAAAAAAATAGTGCTTGCTCGTGAAATGCGGTTAAAGCTAACGAAAGAGGCAGAAATCACACCCGTTCTAAATAAACTAATCACTACTCAAACGAATAGTTATGTGTTTGCTTTTGAACATGATGATGATTGTTTTATTGGAGCAACCCCAGAACGACTTGTGAAATTAGAAAATCAGCAATTACTTTCCACGTGTTTAGCTGGAACAGCACCAAGAGGTAAAACAGCTGATGAAGATAGGGAAATCAGCCAAACATTGCTCCTTGATTCCAAAAATAGGGACGAACATGATTTTGTTGTAAAAATGATTAGGCATGCGATCAAAGACTATTGTACAAATATTCAACTGCCAGATGAACCTGTTGTCTATCCTTTAAAGAACTTGCAACATCTATACACGCCAGTTAGGGCAACACTTAAAGATGGTTATAGTATTTTTGATATAATTAAGAAGTTACATCCAACTCCAGCATTAGGTGGTGTTCCTCGCGAAAAATCTTTATCTTTCATTAGGGAAAATGAACAGTTGGATAGAGGTTGGTATGGGGCACCTGTTGGTTGGCTGGATAGTAACCAAAATGGTGAATTTGCTGTAGCAATTCGCTCGGGGTTAATCCAAGGGGATGAAGCCTCGTTGTTCGCGGGTTGCGGAGTTGTAAAAGACTCCAATCCAGAGGCGGAATATGAAGAAACGATGATTAAATTGACACCAATGCTTTCCGTTTTAGGGGGATAAAAAAATGGAACATACTGAAACACTAACACGATATATTGCAAATTTTGTTGATGAACTTGTTAAGAGTGGACTTACGGAAGTTGTTATTTCGCCTGGCTCACGATCAACGCCGCTTGCAATGACAATGGCGGAACATCCTAAAATGAACCAGTGGATCATTATTGATGAACGATCTGCAGCCTTTTTTGCTTTAGGAATGGCAAAACAAAATAAACGCCCAGTAGCTCTCCTGTGTACATCTGGAACGGCTGCCGCGAATTATTTTCCAGCTATTGTTGAAGCTCACTATAGTAGAGTGCCTTTAGTCATTTTAACAGCTGATCGGCCACATGAACTGCGTGATGTCGGTGCACCGCAAGCGATTGAACAAATTAAGTTGTATGGTGACTATGTGAAGTGGTTTAACGAAATGGCTTTACCAGAAGGCAATCCGAAAATGCTTGATTATGTACGGAGCAAAGCTGCACGTGCAGTTCACATGGCAAAGGAAGGTAACAGCGGACCAGTTCATTTGAATTTTCCATTACGGGAGCCACTCATCCCAGATTTCTCATTGGAAGGTTTATGGGGGAAACAAATAGAGCAAAACTATTATCCTACTCTTGATGGAGCAAAGCGGATACATCCGGAACAGGTACATGAATTGCTTGAAAAACTGCAGCGGAAACAGAAAGGGTTGATTGTTTGCGGACCACAAACAAACGATGATTTTCCAGAAGCTGTAACTCGGCTAGGATCCGTGTTACAACTGCCAATTTTAGCGGATCCATTGTCAGGGGTAAGATCTGGTCAGCACCAAAAAGATCATATTATTGAAGGATATGATGCTTTCCTACGTCATAAAAAAATCCGAGAACAACTTAAACCTGATTTTATAATTCGATTTGGTGCCATGCCTGTAGCTAAAACGTATCGATTTTATGTAGAAGAACATAAAGATGCTGAACAATTCGTTGTCGAGGAAAATGCCGGATACCGTGAACCAGCTGGTAATGCTACTGAATTCATTTATGCTGATGCAAAGCTGTTTTGTGAAGATTTAGTTCGAATTGCAAAGGGTGTAAGTTTTGATTCTTCCTGGTTACATGAATGGCAGGATATGAATCAAATTGCTAAAAAACAGTTAACGGCTGATTCTAGGGGGAACGCATTGACAGAAGGCGATGCTGTAAGTTGTCTGCTAGATGTCCTGCCTGATAACAGCAATTTGTATGTTGGAAACAGTATGGCGATTAGGGATTTAGATACCTTTTTTATGACAACAGACAAGAATGTTAGGGTGCTTGCTAATCGAGGGGCGAATGGGATCGATGGCATGGTTTCAAGCGGATTGGGCGCAGCTGCTAATGGGAAACATATAACATTATTGCTTGGCGACTTGTCATTTTTCCATGATCTTAACGGTCTTTTGGCTGCCAAACATTACAATCTAGCGGTTACAATTCTTTTGATCAATAACAATGGTGGAGGGATTTTTTCCTTTTTACCACAAGTAAATGATAAAAAACATTTCGAAGCATTATTTGGAACGCCAATTGATATTGATTTTCAACAAGCTATTACGATGTATGGCGGGACGTATCGCAATGCGACGAATGAATCTGAGTTAAAAAACGCACTAGATTCAAGTTATAACAATAAAGGGTTGTCTGTAATTGAAGTAAAAACAGACCGCGAAGCAAACGCTGTGTGGCATCGTGATCGTTGGCAAGCCATTGAAACTGAAATCTTGAAAAGGTAGGATGCGGGGTTCACAAATCCCGTGTTCTTCTTAAACTTCACATGCACTTTTTGAACACAAATTAAGAACAGGAGGATTGATCATGTGTATTTCTCAATAGATGATGCATCCTACTGGTTTGAGCGAACTGGTGAAGGGCCGCCTGTTGTCATGCTGCATGGGTTTACTGGCAGCAGCCAAACGTGGAAAAAATTGGTTGCGGCATGGCAGGATACGTTTGAAGTAATTACGATTGACTTACCTGGACATGGGAAAACGAATACAGAGACTCCACGTACGATGGAAAAGTGTTGCCAAGATGTAAAAAAATTACTGAACCATTTACAGTTAACAAGTATTCATCTAGTAGGCTATTCGATGGGGGGCCGCACAGCATTAACATTTGCTATGATGTTCCCATCTCATGTCCAATCCTTAACCTTAGAAAGCTCATCGCCTGGGTTAGAGGATGTTTTAGAACGAGAAAAACGGGTAATACATGATACAGAACTGGCAACAAAAATTGAAAAAGAGGGTATTACAGCATTTGTCGACTTTTGGGAGAATATTCCACTCTTTCAAACACAGCTGAACTTACCAACTAATCTAAAACAGGAAGTTCGTGTGGAAAGACTTGCGCAATCAGAGGCAGGCCTTTCACAATCACTTCGGTATATGGGGACCGGTGTACAACCCTCTTGGTGGGGATCTCTTGAACAATTAGATGTGCCTGTTTTACTTGTCGTTGGCAGCTTAGATGAAAAATTTCTACAATTAAATAAAAAGATGCGCGAAAGCCTGCCAAATAGCCGTTTAGCAGTTGTTGAAAATACTGGTCATGCAATTCACGTGGAACAATCCAATTTTTTTGGTAAAATAGTATTGGAGTTTATTTTCCAACACTCGTTGCCAATTACATAGCAACATATTCTGAAGGAGGAAAACTATGACTGTACAATGGGAACAAGCAAGAAAATATAAGGAAATTGTTTATGAAAAATACAATGGTATCGCTAAAGTTACCATGAATCGTCCGCGCGTTCATAATGCGTTTACACCTTTAACAGTAAACGAAATGATTGATGCGTTTGCCGATGCTCGTGATGACTCGTCAATTGGCGTGATCATTTTGGCAGGAGCAGGGGATAAAGCATTTTGCTCTGGCGGTGATCAAACGGTTCGCGGTAATGGCGGATATGTTGGAGAAGACCAAATTCCGCGTTTGAACGTACTCGATTTACAGCGGTTAATGCGGACGATTCCGAAGCCGGTTATTGCAATGGTTTCAGGTTATGCAATTGGTGGAGGACATGTTCTACACATTTGCTGTGACTTAACAATTGCTGCAGATAATGCTATTTTTGGACAAACAGGACCTAAAGTGGGTAGCTTTGATGCTGGTTATGGTGCAGGCCTGCTTGCTGAAATGGTTGGACAAAAGCGTGCACGTGAAATTTGGTATCTATGTCGTCAATATAACGCTGATGAAGCATATGAAATGGGCATGGTCAACAAGGTCGTACCACTAGAGAAATTGGAAGAAGAAACATTGCAATGGTGTAAAGAAATTCTTGAAAAATCACCAACTGCTCTACGTTTCTTAAAGGCGTCCTTTAATGCTGCTACAGATGGTCTTGCAGGCTTGCAGCAAATGGGCGGGGATGCAACCCTTCTTTACTATACAACTGATGAAGCGAAAGAAGGACGCGATGCATTTAAGGAGAAAAGGAAACCTGACTGGGATCAGTTCCCGCGTTTCCCTTGATTTATGGATAAATTAACTCTCGGAAAACCTTTGCTAATTGGCAAAGGTTTTTCAATGATAAATAGAGGTGTTGAATCATGTCGGAGGTTATCCCGCACTGGTTAACCAAACAAGCTTATCTCTCTCCAGATCAACCAGCAATAGAGCATGTGAATGGAGAGATAATTACCTTTTTGAAATTAAAAGAAAGAAGCCAAGCCTTTGCCAAAAAGCTAGCGAGTAGTGGGGTGAAAAAAGGAGCGCATATTGGAATATTATCGGACAACAATACATCCATGGTAATTGCAATCCATGCATTAAGCTATATTGGTGCTGTGTCGGTCATGTTGAATACGCGTTTAACAAAGGAAGAATTGACATATCAGATCGATGATGCAGCAATTTCGCTTGTATTAACATCTGACAGTCTTGAAGAAGATGCAATGGATTTACCTGTGTCAGTAAAGACCTTTTCAGAAATAGACAATCTATTGGAAATGGATGTAGCGCTTCTTACAGAGATAAATTTGGATGATACGTTTACAATTATCTATACTTCTGGAACAACAGGTTTCCCAAAAGGAGTTATCCATACGTACGGTAACCATTGGTGGAGTGCAATTGGATCAGCATTAAATCTGGGATTAAGTGCCAATGATAAGTGGCTCGCCACATTGCCAATTTTTCATATTGGTGGCTTATCTATTTTTATCAAAAGTGTTATTTATGGGATGCCTGTCTATATACTAGAAAAATTTGATGAAATAATTGTGCATGATGCTATTTTGCAACGGGGAGTGACAATTGTCTCTGTTGTTACAGTAATGCTGCAGCGGTTAGTTAACTTAATTGGAGAGGAGCATTATCCAGAGACATTTCGCTGTATGTTGCTAGGTGGTGGTCCTGCTCCAAGACCATTATTGGAAAAGGCAAAGGCCAGCCATATTCCCGTTTTTCAATCGTATGGTATGACCGAAACATCGTCCCAAATTGTTACACTAAGTCCTAAAGACGCATTGGATAAAATTGGTTCGTCTGGTAAACCACTAGTCCCAGCACAACTAAGAATCGCCAAGACAGAAGAAAGTCCCGTCGGTGAAATTTTTGTCAAAGGTCCAATGGTAACGAACGGCTACTTTAACAAAACAGAGGCAACTTTAAAATCTATTCATGACGGCTGGTTGGCTACAGGTGACTTAGGATATGTAGATGAGGAAGGTTTTTTATATGTCGTTGATCGACGAAAAGATTTAATTATTTCTGGTGGCGAAAATATTTATCCAACCGAAGTGGAGAGCGTTCTTTCCGGTATGACTCAAATCAGTGAGGTTGGTGTTGTTGGCAGTGATGATGATACATGGGGACAAGTACCCGTTGCGTTTATCGTTGCCCAAGATGAAAAAGTGACAAAGGAAGAAATCATTACCTATGCAAAAAAACGACTAGCCAAATATAAATTACCAAAGCAAATCCATTTTGTTGATCATCTTCCAAGAAACGCCTCCAATAAATTGGTACGAACCGAATTGGCAAAGTGGTTAAGCAGTTAATTGGCAAAGGCTGTTTCCGCATTGTTTGTTGCTTTTCAAAATTTCGTAGTAGCTAGAAAATACGACGTAACTAAGAAATTGCTGTCCCACCGTTCCGGAAATACACTACGCTTTCCGCGGGCTCGCGATGAGCCTCCTCGTGAGAAAACCGCTCACTTTGGTGTCTCATCGTCTTCGCTTTCCCGCAGGACAAGGAATGCTTCGACAGCGTAACATCGCACGCAGAAAATGGATTTTTATTTTCAAGGAGTCTACGTGTATTTCCTGCGCTAGTGTTGGCTTTCTCGTATTATTACCATTATTAATGCTTGATTAAAGGGAAATATTAAAGCATATATGTCCTCACAAGCAGCCCGTATACACGTAGACTCCTGGGGGATGAGAGGCATAGGTGAGACCCCGCAGTGCGTTAGCACGAGGAGGCTCTCCAGCCGCCCCCGGAAAGCGAAGTGTATACGGGCTGCGGGGCATAAAGCAACAAACAATGTGAAACCAACATAATACTTACTGCGCATTTTATATCTGTTGTGACAAAACAACAATTTCTTAGAAAACAATCTTGACAAAAATCGTTATTGTTCTGATGTTTCTGTCACAGAAGTTTCAGAAACTAATTGATAAAGATTCTCAAAATCATTGACTAATCATTCAAAAGCAAATAAACTAGAGATACAATACTTATTGAAAAGAGACCATACATAAATGTGTAGGTTTTTTTCATGTAGGATGTGGGGAGAGATTCCGATGCAAACGTTAACAGCGAATGATTTAACACTCGGATATGGTGAAGATATTATTATTGATGATTTAAATATAACAATACCTAAAGGTGAAATTACCGTATTTATTGGTGGAAATGGTTGCGGAAAATCAACATTGCTTCGGTCATTGGCCAGGTTACTCAAGCCAAAAGGTGGAGATGTCGTGCTTGATGGCTCGGATATTGCTAAAATGGGTACAAAAGAAGTAGCGAAAAAACTGGCAATCCTACCACAAAGTCCTGTTACACCAGAGGGACTGACGGTAATGGAGCTCGTTAAACAAGGCAGACACCCATATCGAGGCTTTTTGAAATCCTGGTCAAAGGACGACGAAAATGCTGTTAATCATGCGCTTGAAGCTACAAACATGCTTGAATTAAAAGACCGTTCCGTTGATTCATTGTCTGGTGGACAGCGCCAGCGAGCTTGGATTGCAATGACGTTGGCACAACAAACAGACACCATTCTACTCGATGAACCGACAACTTATTTAGATATGACACATCAAATTGATGTACTTGACCTTTTATTCGAACTAAACGAAAGAGATGGGCGTACTGTTGTTATGGTGTTACATGATTTAAACCTTGCTTGTCGCTATGCACATCATATTGTTGCAATTAAAGACAAAAAGGTTTTTGCTCAAGGAAAGCCAGAAGAAATTGTCACTTGCAACTTAGTACATGAAGTGTTTCAAATGAAATGTGACGTAACCTTTGACCCGATGTTTGGAACACCAATGTGTATTCCCCATGGAAAAGGTCGTTGTATTTTTGCTAATCGAACACAACCATCTTCCGCAATTCAATAAATTTTATCCGCCCATCAATGACAGGTATTGATGGGCTTTTTGGTCCTAATTTGATTTTTTGTTTGTGTAAATTTAACCGCTGAAAACGAAATCTACTGCTTCTGTTTCCATACATGATTCTTATTTTTTTAGCCACATTAAGAACAGGAGGTGTGGATATGGAAAAAGAAAAGAAGAAATTTTATATTAATATGGGAAGCAGGGAAATATCCCAAATGAAATATCACAATAATGAAGAACTGGTTATCTATGCAACAGAAGACGAAGCAAGTGCATTACGGCATAAAATGAATGATATGGATGACGCGGATTTTCGTGCTTTTTTTCGTGCCCATGTACCGATTATGCCATACCACAATGATGAATCGAATGATGATTATGATAATGGTATGACTGAGGCGTTTCAAATGATTTATGAACTTGGTGATGATGAAACCCGAACACATATTGATAACATGGGAGTGTTATCGGACAGACAATTGTAGTGTACCAGGGAATTTGATTTAAATGTATCAAGTTCCCTACTTCTTGCACTGTAGATGGAAATAAATGTTTATCCCTCTCTAAAAAAAGGAATAACGTATTGTAAGTAACATATACATACAACTTGGAGGGGGAGCATGTATGAAACTTATAAGGAAGATTAGTACAACTGTTATCATATTAACTTTATTATTTATTGTCCAGACATCTGGCATACAAACTGCTTCTGCAATTAAATATAATAGTGCTGAGAATCATACGGTATCAGTTACATCAGTCTCAAAGGTAAATCCGATAAAACGAAACAAACAAACAGAAACCGCTTATAAATCGTTATCTAAAAAAGTTATCGCTAAGACGAACAAATTCATGACATTACTAGTTCAAAAAACGGATGATTATTACAAAGTAAGGAATTATCAAACCAAGGAGGAATTAAGTAAGGCGTTTAAAAAGGTTGCTTCTGAAAAGGTAGCAAAAAAATACATTGACGCTTTTTATAATGAACAGCCCGACGGATTATATATTGTTCCAACAGAAACACCAGCCTGGTTTAATGAAAAAAATGACTTTCGTATGATACAATTAAAACAGAATCAAGCAAAGGTAATACAACATAACAGTTCCGATTTACATGGTAACTACACAATTGAATTGATATTCACGTATAGTAAAGATGACTGGAAGATCACGAATATTGATTATTCTTACTAACTTTTGATGAAATGAAGGCAGTTGAACGAATGAATACATTTAGAGATTATTACAATAACGAGGTTAAACTTTCTTTTGCTAATCATCCATTTTCAAATGACCCTAAGCATGTTTGGGTGATTTGTAAATTTAATGATGATTGGTTATTAACAAAGCACAAAGACAGGGGATTAGAATTTCCAGGTGGTAAAGTAGAAAATGATGAATCGGCGGATCAAGCAGCAATACGTGAAGTTATGGAAGAAACTGGTGGAATAGTGAAATCTATTCGTTATATTGGTCAATACTTTGTTGCTGGAAAAGGTGGGAATATCATTAAAAATGTGTATTTTGCAAAGATTGACGAACTAACATTGCAGAATACTTATTATGAAACGGATGGTCCTGTATTATTGAATGCTATTCCAAAAGATGTGAAGCATAATGATCTGTTTAGCTTTATCATGAAAGATGGTGTGCTAACACATTGTATGGGGCACATAAAGAAAAACGCTAGTGCTTTTTTCTAACAAACGAAACGCCTGCATGAAGTGCAGGCGTTTTGTCGTTAACCTGTATGCTTGATCAGCCAGCTTTCCATTTTTTCTACAATTTTGTACATGATACCTGCTACGATTGCTATTAAAATCAAACTGGACATAACTAATGTGAAATCAAAAACTTGGAACCCATAGACAATTAAATAACCTAGTCCTTCCTTCGAAACGAGAAACTCACCTACAATAACACCGACCCAAGAAAGCCCAACGTTAACTTTTAAGGTGGAAATCATGGTCGGGAGTGTAGCTGGAAATATTGCTTCTTTAAAACATTGCCAACGAGTGGCTCCAAAGCTTTTTAACACTTTCTCATAGTTCGGATCAACTTCCCTAAATCCGGAGTAAACAACAAGTGTCGTAATGACGACGGAGATTATTGCACCCATCGCAATGATCGAAATATAACCAGGACCGAGTGCAACAATAATGATTGGTCCAAGTGCAACCTTAGGCATTGCATTTCCGATTACCAAATAAGGATCCATAATTTTAGATAGTCTGCGTGAAGTCCATAAAATGGTAGCTATCAAGATACCAAGTATAGTTCCGATAATAAATCCGAGCACTGTTTCAATCAATGTTACTTGCACATGGGGGATTATCGAACCATCAGAAAATTTATCAATTAATTGGTTCACAATTTTTGATGGTGAACTAAACAATAATGGATCAATCCAATATAATCTGCTGGCAATTTCCCATAGCGCAAAGAAACCAATTAAAATAATAATTTGCCATGAAAAAACAATCTTTTTTTCACGCTTTAATTTATTTTTATAGTTTTCAAAAAGGTGGTGATCAGGTTTCTGTTGCATCAGTATTAGGCACCACCTTTTTATTAGAAGTTGAATCATTATCATTCAGCGCATCCCAAATCCTATCAAATAACAACTGATACTTTGGGTGTCTGCGGACTAAAAACGGTGTTTCATTACGTAATTCAATTGGAACCTCAAACACTTTAGCAATTGAACCAGGATTAGCATCCATTAAAAGAATTCGATCGCTCATAGAAATAGCTTCGCCAATATCGTGCGTTACCAAAATTGCTGTTTTATGATAGGATCGTAAAAGTTTGGAAACTAAGTCTTCCAGTTTAAGCTTCGTTTGATAATCAAGTGCCGAAAATGGTTCATCCAACAACAAGATCTTTGGATTTGTGATCAATGTACGCACTAAGGCAACACGTTGACGCATCCCTCCTGATAATGAATCTGGATAAGCATTCGCAACTGCTGGCAAATCAACTTCTTTTAGCAGTTGTAAGGCTTCCTCTTTAGAATCATTTATTTTTTTACGTCCGATTTTCGGCCCGATTAGGACATTATCGATAATGGTTTTCCACGGAAACAAATAATCTTGTTGCAGCATATAGCCAATTGCTAGTTTCGATTCACGTAAGGATTTTCCCTCTAGTAAAACATCACCGGTAGTTTGCTCCATAATGCCAGCAATAATAGAAAGAATCGTTGACTTGCCACAACCACTTGGACCAAGCAAGGCAACAAATTCACCATCACGGACTGAAAAAGAAATATCATCCAATGCTTTTGTATAGCTTTTTTTTGAAAAATAATGGTGCGATACATGTTCTAAGGTAAGAAATGACATGAACAATTCCCTCCTACTTACCTATAACTTCCTCAGCAATTTTTGTATTTACCAGATCTTCATAGGATACTTCTTCTGGCAGTTCCCCGGCTTCTTCCATAATCGCCTTTAGATTGTTCCATTCTTCCTGATCTAAAATAGGATCAGTAGCAAAAGATCCCTGATTTTTATACCGTTCAATCGATGAAGCTAGCATCTCAATATCTGTATCCTCAAAATATGGCTGAATTACCTTTGCAATCGCTTCAGCATCGTTGTCTTGAACCCATTGTTGTGCTTTGTATACCGCTTTTGTAAAATTCTTGATGTCGTTTTCGTTCTCGCTAATATAACTATTTTTTGCCATAAATACGGTATATGGCACTTGGCCGGATTCTTCACCAAAAGATGCAATGATATGGCCTTTTCCCTCTTTTTCAAAAATACTTGCAGTTGGTTCGAATAGTTGAACATATTCTGCGTCACCAGACACAAAGGAACCTGGGATATTGGCAAATTCAATATTTTGTAATAAGTTTAAGTCTGCATGTGGGTCAATATCATGTTGCTTAAGTACGAATTCACCAACCATTTGTGGCATCCCACCTTTGCGCTGGCCTAAAAATGTACTATCTTTTAGTTCATCCCACGTGAAATCAGGGTGTGGGTCTTTCGCAACTAAAAATGTACCATCTGTTTGTGTTAATTGGGCAAAATTAACAGCATAGTCTTTTGAATCCTGGCCGTAAACATACATTGATGTTTCAGAACCAACAAGAGCCACATCTACACCATCTGATAACAGAGCTGTCATCGTTTTATCACCACCCCAGGTTGTTTGGAGTTCCACATCTAATCCCTCTTCTTCAAAAAACCCTTTTTCGATGGCAACATATTGTGGTGCATAAAATAATGAACGGGTTACTTCAGCAAGTTTAATAGATGTGTTTTCGGCTTTTTGATTAGAGCCGCAAGCTGCTAGGAAAATGAGCATTATACTGGAAAAGAGCATAAAATACGTTAATTTTCTCATGCAAATCGTTCCTTTCCGTTTCAAATGGGTGTTTCAACATAGTGTATGTTTTTGTAGAAAATGTGTGAACGCCTAGGGAAAAGGAAATTAAAATGCACCAACATTGACGCTGGGTTTACTAGTCACCCGTGGAAAGGAGAGTAGTAGTAACAATCCATAGAAAAGCTACCAAATAAAAAAACCGACCTCCATATGGAGACCGGTTGTCAGAATGATGCTGACTAGTTCGCTTTTCAGTTTTACAACAAGCTGACAACTAACCAAAGCCATTGCTTGTTCTTGAAACTATTAAATATCCATAAAGGATGAGTAAACAATTATTATTCAGGCTTGTAAATAGGGCCTGCTTGCATAATATCTTCACTTGCTTGCGTGAATTTGTTGAAGTTTTCATGAAATTTAGTTGCGAGTACTTTAGCTGCTTCATCATAGGCTGTTTTGTCAGCCCAGGTGTTTTTCGGTATTAGTACTTCATCAGGTACACCAGGAACATGCATTGGCATTTCTAATCCGAAAATGTCATCTTTTACTGTTTCAACGGTATTTAATTCACCTTCCAAGGCAGAATGTATCATTGCCCTTGTATACGAAAGTTTCATGCGATTCCCAACACCGTATGAACCACCAGTCCAGCCTGTATTTACTAAGAAAACATTAGAATGGAACTGATCAATCTTTTCACCAAGCATTTCAGCATAAGTGGACGGTGCTAACGGTAGAAATGGTGAACCAAAGCACGCCGAAAATGTCGCTTGTGGCTCTGTAACCCCACGTTCTGTCCCGGCAAGTTTACTTGTGTATCCACTTAAGAAATGGTACATCGCTTGTTCTTTTGTTAACTTGCTGATTGGTGGTAATGTACCGGAAGCATCAGCAGTTAAAAAGATAATCGTGTTTGGGTGACCAGCGACACTAGGTGTTACAATATTATCAATGTTTTCCAGTGAGTATGCTGCCCGGGTATTTTCCGTCAGTACAGTGTTGTCATAATCCGGCAATCTAGATTCCTTGTCAATGATGACATTTTCCAGGACAGAGCCAAAACGTATTGCGTTGAAAATTTGTGGTTCTTTTTCCTTGGACAAATTGATGCATTTTGCATAGCAACCGCCCTCAATATTGAACACACCATTAGGACTCCAGCCATGCTCATCATCACCAATCAGACGGCGATAAGGGTCAGCTGATAATGTCGTTTTACCTGTTCCGGATAAACCAAAGAACAAGGCAACATCTCCTTCTTGACCAACGTTCGCGGAACAATGCATCGAAAGTACATTTTTTTGTGGTAGTAAATAGTTCATTACAGAGAAAATTGATTTTTTAATTTCTCCCGCATATTCTGTTCCGCCGATTAAAATAATCCGTCGCTTGAAGGAAACGAGAATAAACGTCTCTGAATTTGTTCCGTCAATTGCTGGGTCTGCTTTATATGTTGGTGCAGAAACCACCGTAAATTCAGCATGATGCGATTTTAACTCTTCTTCAGTTGGTGTAATGAATAATTGTCTAGCAAATAAGTTATGCCATGCATATTCGTTAATTACCTGAATTGGCAAACGATGCTTTTTATCTGCACCGGCAAATCCTTTAAAGGAATACAATTCATTTTTATCTTTTAAATAAGCTATGACTTTCTCGTATAGCTGGTTAAATTTATCTTCATCGATTGCTTGGTTTACAAGACCCCAATCAATAAACTGTTCACAAATGTCATCTTTCACGATAAACTTATCTTTAGGTGAACGTCCGGTATATTTTCCTGTTGTTGCTTGAATTGCACCTGTTGCTGTCAATACTCCTTCGTTCCTTGCTAAGATTTTTTCAACTAGCTGAGGTACCGATAAATTGTGCTGGATATTCCCTTGCGCTAAAAGTTCATCCGATACGGTTGATCGTTCCATCGATTTCATATATGATACCTTCCTTTTTGATGGATTTTTTTATAGAGCCATGAAACGGTTTTCTTTTAAATCTGTTTATTAGTATAACACATTTATTTAATTAGTCCATACTAATATATTATTTTATTTAAAATGTTGTGCTGTCCTTTGAAAAAGTTGACACATCACAACGATTTCGGTACGATAAAACGTGAACGGACACTCTCTTATTCAGAGTTGGTGGAGGGACAGACCCGATGAACCCCAGCAACCATCACATTTGTGAAAAGGTGCTAATCTGATGCAAGGATATTTCCTTGAACAATAAGAGCGAAAGGCCACAACTCCTTTCCTCATACAAGTAGGAAAGGCTTTTTTTGTTTTAAAGGGAGTTTATATAATTGATAAATACAGAGGAGTTCCGTACCACGATATAAAGGGAGAGATTTAAGCCAATGGCTGCAAATCGTCGTTTATTTACATCTGAATCGGTAACAGAGGGACATCCGGATAAAATTTGTGACCAGATTTCAGATGCTATTTTGGATGAAATCTTATCAAAAGATCCGAATGCACGAGTAGCTTGTGAGACAACGGTGACAACTGGTTTAGTATTAGTATCAGGGGAAATTTCAACAAGTACGTATGTAGATATTCCAGCAATTGTAAGACAGACAATAAAGGATATTGGTTACACAAGAGCTAAGTTTGGTTTCGATGCTGAAACATGTGCAGTACTGACAGCAATTGATGAACAATCAGCAGATATTGCTGGTGGAGTGGACACTGCATTGGAAGCACGTCAAGGAAAGATGTCTGATGAGGAAATCGCTGCGATCGGTGCAGGTGATCAGGGGTTAATGTTTGGCTTTGCTTGTGATGAAACAGAAGAATTGATGCCATTGCCGATTTCACTCGCGCATAAATTGGCAAAACGATTAGCTGACGCAAGAAAAGATGAAATTCTACCTTATTTACGTCCGGATGGAAAAACACAGGTAACGGTAGAGTATGATGAAAATGACAATCCTGTTAAAGTAGATACAATTGTCATTTCTACACAACATCACCAGGACATTTCAACCGAACAAATTGAAAAGGATTTAATTGAGCATGTTATTCATCCGATTGTACCAGCAAATTTACTAGATGAAACAACAAAATATTTCATCAATCCAACCGGCCGCTTCGTTATTGGTGGACCACAAGGGGATGCTGGACTAACAGGAAGAAAGATAATTGTTGATACGTATGGTGGTTATGCCCGTCATGGCGGAGGAGCATTCAGTGGAAAAGATTCGACTAAGGTGGACCGCTCAGCAGCATATGCCGCTCGTTATGTAGCAAAAAATATTGTTGCTGCAGGCCTTGCTAAAACGTGTGAAGTGCAGCTTGCCTATGCGATTGGCGTTGCGGAACCCGTATCCATTGCGATTGACACATTCGGTACTGGAACAGTTACGGAAGAAAAACTCGTTGCAGCAGTTCGAGAATTATTTGATTTACGTCCGGCAGGCATTATCCGTATGCTTGATTTGCAACGGCCAATCTTTAAAAACACTGCCGCATACGGACATTTTGGCAGAACAGATGTCTTATTCCCATGGGAGAAAACAGATAAGGTAGCGGAATTGAAGGCATTAGCGGAGAAATAAAATAGATCGTTTTTAAAATGAAAATCACGTCTTCCTAAAAATGGGGGGCGTGATTTGTGTTTTTCGTACAGTATACGTGAGTTGCTTGTACATATTTAAAAGTTGAACATACTGAAAAATATGCTATCGATTGGATTGAAGAGTTGGAATTACTTGATAGTGAATCAGCTCCTTTCCATATCGAAATAAAAAACCATTTATGATATACTCTAAAAGGTATAATTACGAATCTTGAGAGTGAGGCTAGAGCCATGTGTGGATTTATTGGGATGATCCGCAATCATCCGAGTATGCCAAATGAAGAAGCAATCCATTTATTTGAACAACAAAACAATATCATCACCCACAGAGGGCCAGATGATGAAGGTTATTTTCATGATGAATATGTATCATTTGGATTTAGACGTTTAAGTATTATTGATATAGAAAGCGGCCAACAGCCATTAAGCTACAATGATGAAAAAATATGGCTTATTTTTAATGGCGAAATTTATAATTATGTGGAATTACGTGAGGATTTAGTCAAAGATGGATATCAGTTCGCAACAGAATCGGATACCGAAGTAATTGCAGCGTTATTTGCCAAACATAAAGAACAGGCATTCAGTTATCTACGTGGGATGTTTTCCATCTTAGTATGGGATAAGGAAAATGAAACATTTTATGGCGCGCGTGATCCATTCGGTATTAAGCCATTATTTTACCGGGAAACAGAAGAGGGTACTATTTTTGCTTCAGAGAAAAAAAGTATTACACTAATGATGGAAAATGAAGAAGTTAGTGATGAGGCATTGCAGCATTATTTAAGCTTCCAATTCGTGCCGGAGCCATTGACGATGACAACGGGAATTAAGAAAGTGGAGCCAGGTCATTATTTTGTGAAAAAGCCTGGTCAAGCAATCTCCTTTACCCGTTATTGGCATGCGACATTTAATCCTGTTTTAATGGACAAACAAGATTGGATCAAGCGTATTCAGGACGTAATGTATGATTCGGTAAATGTTCATATGCGAAGCGATGTACCAGTTGGATCATTTTTATCAGGTGGTATTGACTCTACGTTAATCGTTGCGATGGCAAGGGAGTTCAATCCGAACATTAAAACATTTTCTGTAGGCTTTGAACGGGAGGGTTTTTCTGAAGTTGATGTTGCCAAAGAAACGGCTGATAAACTAAATGTAGAAAACATCTCGTATATTATTTCACCTGAGGAGTACGTGGAAAAACTGCCGAAAATTATGTGGCATATGGATGATCCACTGGCAGACCCAGCTTGTGTTCCATTGTATTTTGTTGCTAGGGAAGCTCGGAAACATGTAACGGTTGTATTATCTGGTGAAGGATCGGATGAATTGTTCGGCGGTTATAACATTTATCGTGAACCAGAGTCATTAAAAATGTTTCATTCCATTCCAAAACCTGCCAAGAATCTATTAGCAAAGGTTGCGGACGTGCTTCCTGAAGGTGTAAAAGGAAAAAGTTTTCTAGAGCGCGGCACAACACCACTTCGCGAACGTTATATTGGCAATGCAAAAATGTTTGAGGATGAAGAAAAACAGCAAATATTAAAGCGTTATAATGCAAATTTGTCTTATCGCGAGATCACTGGCAAGTTATTTGATAATGTTGCCGATTATCCATTGGTTAATCAAATGCAGTACGTTGATATTCATACCTGGATGCGCGGGGATATTCTGCTAAAAGCGGACCGGACAACAATGGCGAATTCACTTGAGTTGCGTGTGCCGTTTTTGGATAAAGAGGTATTCCGTGTCGCCAGTGAAATACCGGTCAACTTAAAAATTGCGAATGGGACAACAAAGAGTATTTTACGTGAAGCATCACGTGGAATCATTCCAGATCACGTGCTTGACCGTAAAAAACTCGGCTTTCCTGTGCCTATTCGTCATTGGCTAAAGAATGAGTTGAATGGCTGGGCAAAACAGTTAATCCATGAAAGCCAGACAGATCACTTGCTGCATAAATCATTTATTCTTGAACTGCTTGAAGCGCATTGTCAAGGAAAAGGTGACTACAGCCGGAAGATTTGGACCGTGTTAATGTTCATGCTTTGGCATCAAATTTTTGTGGAAAATAAATTTGATATTGCTGAATTGAGTAAACCAGATTTTGCAGTTGACCCAGTTTCAGCGAAATAAACGGTTAAATGTGATTCATATTAAACCAAATATCATTATAAAAAACAGGCAATGACGGTTATAATATCGTTATTGCCTGTTTTCCCATTTGGACCCATGCAGCTTTAAATTCCTCAATAGGTGCTTTTTTATCTCGTTTTAATGGATCGTTAAAGTAAATATAGTCCTGATCATAGCCCGTTATTAACACAGAATGCTCTTTCATTGTAATGTTAATTGGACCGTCTGGGGTTTGCCATGTCGTAAACTGTTTTTCAGGAAGCTTGTCATATGTAGCATTTATAATTACCCAAACCGGACGCTCCTGATTCAATTGGTTGATAATTTCACCGAAGTCTTGTCCCGTAAAATCAAGAACGCGTTCACCTGCATACTGTCCAGCCAGTTCCATAATCGGTTTGTGATATACCCCAAACCCAGGTGTTGTGAAGGAATACATATCACCAACAAAACCGTTATTTGGATTACCAAAATAAACGCCTTTATCCGTTTTCTTATATGGTGTTGGATCCTGTTTTACTTGTTTTGCTAGTTCCATTTTTCCCATATCAATATCGTGATAGTTAAGAAGCATGGCAAGGCTTGTTACTTCACAGCCACGTGGTAACTCAGGTAGTTGGCCAATTAATGGTGCTTGTAACCGAACAGATTCTTTTATCGTGCGCTGCGAGACCATTGCTTCTGCAGGCTCAACTAGTTTTGGTTCATTAGAAATTGGTAAAAGTTCTTTTGCTGCAGCAATAAACGCCGTTTTGTGCTCACTTATATAGGTAGAACCGATTAAGATCGCGGAAATTGTAAAAAGAACTGCATATAATTTAAATGAACGACTGACCCATTTTTTTGAAACTTTTTCACCTAAAAATATAAAATAGATTGCAATTAAACAGGAGATGAAGAATAGTGTAATGTGCATTTTGTACACTCCTATAGTATTTAACTGTCATACCATTTATATCGGCACTTTTTTACGAATATGAAACCTAAAAATCAATACCTAAATCTGTATGCTGTTTATAGTATTGGCCTTTTTCTACATAAGATTTGCGGACTCGATCCATTTCTGTATAATCCTCTTCCGTCAGGCTGCGGACTACTTTGGCTGGTCTGCCTAACGCTAAGGAATGTGGCGGAATTTTTTTGCCTGGGGGGACCAGACTTCCAGCTCCAATAAAAGCATTTTCTCCAACTTCTGCGCCATCCAATATAATCGAACCCATACCAATTAGGGCGTTTTTTCGAATGGTCGCGCCATGTAATGTAACCTGATGACCAACTGTTACGTCATCTTCAACAATGGCGGGGTTACCTGGACTTTGGTGGACCATGGATAGATCTTGAATACTTACTCGTTTGCCAATCTGTGTCGGAGCAACATCCCCCCGAATAACGGTATTGAACCAAATGCTTGATTGTTCGCCAATCGTGACATCACCGATGATAGAAGCGTCTTTTGCGAGAAAAACAGATTTGTCGATTTTTGGTTTACTATCTTTATAGTGGCTAATCATGTTAAAAACCTCCAAAGTTGAACCTATGTAAAAAATATGATGATATAGGTAGTATAACAAATTTTTCTAAATGAATGGTGTCTGGTCTTTTCGGAACGGAGGAAAAAGGTTTGGGAAAACATGTACCACATACCGCAGTAACATTAATGACGGCAGTATATCGTAAAATATTCCCGGCGGTGAAACAGGAATTAGTTTATTGGACAAAACGTGCTGAACAAATACCAAATGAGGAACTGCGTACACAAGCGCTTGCTAGTATAGCCTCCAAACGATTTCATTGTCAGGGAGGAGCTGTTTATGCTTTGTTGGCAGGGGATAAATGGAAGCAAGCAATTCGTTTTATCGTAGCATACCAAACGATTAGTGATTACCTGGATAATTTGTGTGACCGCAGTACATCGATGGACCCGGCTGACTTTCGCTTGTTACATCAGTCTATGATTGATGCGTTGACACCGGGGAATTCGCTTAAAAATTATTATGAATTACGGGAAGATCAGGAAGATGAAGGGTATTTGGCTGAACTTGTTCAAACATGTCAACAAATTGTAAGCAAGTTGGATGGTTATTCGATTATTCAAGATAAGGTGCTTATGCTGGAACGGATGTATGGTGATCTTCAGGTTCACAAGCATGTCCGCCTTGATGAACGGATTCCGCGCCTAGTTAATTGGTATAATACGAATAATCGTGAATCCTTAAGTTGGTACGAATTCGCAGCAGCTGCCGGTTCAACGTTGGGCATTTTCTGTCTTGTTTCCTACACGCTAGGAGGGGAAATAACGTCAAAATTGACCCATCAGATTTATTACAGCTATTTTCCCAATATGCAGGCATTACATATTTTGTTGGATTATTATATTGATCAGTTAGAAGACGAGCGGGAAGGGGATCTGAATTTTTGCAGCTATTATCCGACTCGGGAAAAAATGATCGAGCGTTTTGTTTATTTTATGGAACAAACGGAAAAACAAGTTCAATCTTTAGTGGATCGTGAATTTCACCAACTTGTCCATCGTGGATTAGTGGGATTATATTTAGCAGACCCTAAGGTAAAAAAACTTGATGGCGGAAAAGAGATGACAAACGCTTTATTACAGGCAAGCGGGCGAAAGGCAAGGTTTTTTCATTGGAACACGAAAATGTATCACCGTTTATTTGATTAAAAACGATTCAAGGCATAGTTTGCGCATTGAATCGTCATTAATTGGATAAAATTCTGTTCTAGGTTATTGGGTTAGGGTCCCTTCGCGCGGACGTTATTTTTTCTCAATGGCAATAATAAATGGCGGGGTATTCCTTTGGTTGATAAATCCATATTGTAATACGTTAAATTCTTGTTGACGTAACTTGGAAGCATAGTTAAGAATGGCGTCTTTTTCTTGAACTCCGCCTTCATGGCCGTGATAAACTACTAAGACGATTACCCCGCCTTTTTTCAAAAATTGTAACATGCCGGTTAGGGCCTTGATGGTTGACTCACCATGGGTAATAATTGATTTATCACTTCCGGGTAAGTAACCTAAATTGAAAATGACGCCACCAATTTGCTCTGTTTCGTTTAAATATGCTACTGCATGTTCATGACTTTCATGAATAATACGCGTATTCCTGATCTGTTGTTCCGCCACCTTAAGCTTTACCGCAGCAATTGCCTCAGCTTGAATATCAAACGCCAGTACAGAACCATTTTCTCCGACTAGCTGACTGAGAAAAAGCGTGTCATGTCCGTTCCCAGCTGTTGCATCTATTACAATATCCCCTTCTTGCACTGACTCAAGCAACAATTGATGTGAAAAGGCAATAATATTTTTAATCATAATCTGTCATTCCTTTTACATTAGTATGAACGTTAATTTTAGCATAAAGTTTTGTCAGTGTGCTTAGCCGGAATTGCAACAATTTATTTGATACAGAAAGTGGCAGTTACGCGTAATGAGCCATATGTTAGGGTAAATGAAGTTAATTTTGCTTGTTTCCTTGACAAAGCAGTTTTAATTAATTAAAATTCGATATAATAATGAAAATAGCGATGCGAAGGAGTAGTAATAAATTTATTCAAGTTTAGCGAGACAGTGGTTGGTGCAAACTGTTCTTGATAAGTTTATGAACTCGCCTTTAAGTTGTAAGAGCGAAATGGAAGTAGTTCTTACCGTGAATCCGCGTTAAGGAAACAAAGTGAACGTATGTTTTTACGTTAATTTGGGTGGTACCACGGGAGATATAGCTTCTCGTCCCTATTTAGGGATGAGGAGCTTTTTCTATATAGGGCATACTTCGCGACAAGGAGGAAAAACAGATGAGTTTTAATCATCGGGAAATTGAGAAGAAATGGCAAGCGTACTGGAAAGAAAACAAAACATTTAAGACAAATACGTATTCAAACAAAGATAAGGTTTATGCATTAGACATGTTTCCTTATCCATCAGGAGCCGGATTACATGTAGGGCATCCGGAAGGTTATACAGCAACAGATATTTTTTCACGAATGAAGCGAATGCAAGGTTATGAAGTATTGCATCCAATGGGCTGGGATGCATTTGGCTTGCCAGCTGAACAATATGCGCTTGATACAGGAAACAGTCCTGCTGAATTTACCAAAAAGAACATCGATACATTTCGCAGGCAAATTCAAGAACTAGGATTTTCTTATGATTGGGATCGGGAAGTTAATACAACTGATCCACATTATTACAAATGGACCCAGTGGATTTTTACGAAGCTTTATGAAAAAGGGCTAGCTTATATGGATGAAGTAGCAGTGAACTGGTGTCCAGCACTTGGGACAGTCCTTGCTAACGAGGAAGTAATCGATGGTAAAAGTGAACGTGGGGGCCATCCAGTTGTACGTAAACCAATGAAACAATGGATGCTTAAAATCACTGCTTATGCTGATAGATTGCTTGAGGATTTGGAAGAACTGGACTGGTCAGAAAGCATTAAGGATATGCAACGCAACTGGATCGGTCGTTCAGAGGGAGCCGAAGTAACGTTTGCTATAGATGGCCATGATGAGGAAATAACAGTTTTCACTACTAGACCGGATACACTTTTCGGTGCAACTTATGCAGTTTTAGCACCAGAACATCCATTGGTGAAAAAAATCGTAACTGACGAGCAAAACGATGCTGTAGAAGCTTACCTTGATGAGGTGCAAACAAAATCTGATTTGGAAAGAACTGACTTAGCAAAAGATAAAACAGGTGTATTTACAGGGGCATATGCAATCAATCCGGCAACCAAAGAAAAAATGCCAATTTGGGTTGCCGATTATGTATTGATAACATATGGTACTGGGTCAATTATGGCAGTTCCAGCGCACGATGAACGTGACTATGAATTTGCAACAAAATTTGAACTGCCAATTGTGGAAGTAGTTGCAGGTGGCAATATTTCTGAAGAACCATACACAGGTGATGGTGATCATGTTAACTCTGATTTCCTTAATGGATTAAATAAAGAAGCTGCTATTGCAAAAATGATCGAATGGCTTGAGACAAATGATCATGGTATAAAGAAAGTAACGTATCGTTTGCGCGATTGGCTTTTCTCTAGACAGCGTTATTGGGGAGAACCAATCCCGATCATCCATTGGGAAGACGGTACTATGAGTGCAGTGCCGGAAGAGGAGTTGCCACTTGAATTACCACAAATGACAGCAATAAAACCATCCGGTACCGGTGAATCGCCGTTAGCAAATAGTGAGGAATGGGTTAATGTTGTAGATCCTAAAACAGGAATGAAAGGCCGCCGCGAAACAAATACAATGCCACAATGGGCAGGAAGCTGCTGGTATTTCTTGCGTTTTGTTGATCCAGACAACCCGGAAAAACTTGCCGATCCTGAAGCGCTAAAAGAATGGTTGCCTGTTGATGTATATATTGGTGGGGCGGAGCATGCGGTATTACACTTGCTTTACGCCCGTTTTTGGCATAAATTTTTATACGATATTGGGGTAGTACCAACGAAAGAACCATTTATGAAATTGTTTAACCAGGGAATGATACTTGGGGAAGGCAATGAAAAAATGAGTAAATCAAAAGGGAATGTGGTCAACCCGGATGAAATTATAGGATCTCACGGTGCAGATACACTAAGGTTGTATGAAATGTTCATGGGTCCACTTGATGCAGCAGTTGCATGGTCAACAAATGGATTGGATGGTGCACGCCGATTCCTTGACCGTGTTTGGCGCTTGATCGTCAATGAAGATGGAGCACTTTCGGAAAAAATTACAACTGATGGAAGTGATTCTTCGTTAGATAAGGTATACCATGAAACGATTAAAAAGGTTACCGAGGACTTTGAAAACTTACATTTTAACACGGGTATTTCTCAAATGATGGTATTTGTGAATGAAGGTTACAAAGCAGATAAGCTTCCAAAAGCGTATGTGGAAGGGTTTGTAAAATTACTTTCTCCTGTAGCACCACATGTCAGTGAAGAATTGTGGAGCAAATTAGGTCATACGGAAACAATTAGTTATGAAGGATGGCCAATTTTTGATGAAGCAAAACTAACCGAAGATGAAATTGAAATTGTTTTGCAGGTAATGGGTAAAGTTCGTTCAAAAATGAGTGTTGCTAAAGATATTACCAAGGATGACTTGGAAAAGCAGGCACTTGAAAATGAGAAGATACAGGAATGGCTTGAAGGAAAAACAGTACGAAAGGTAATTGTTGTTCCGGGAAAACTTGTAAATATTGTAGCAAATTAAATGAAGTAAGGATCTCTATCAGTAACGGTAGAGATCCTTTTTAATTTGGGCAGTTATTATAAGTGCCTCATTTAAATTTTGTTAATCAAGTAAATGAAATATCACTTTATAGCCCCAGCAACATTGTAATCTTTGATATCAATCGTCAATTTATTTCCAAGTGCTAAGTTAGCTAATTCAGTACCAATAAATGGCCCCATCGTTAGACCAGAAGCACCCAGACCATTAGCGAGAATAAGTCCATTATAATTGGGTAGCGGTCCTATTACGGGAAGGAACCCTGGTGTGAACGGCCGAAAACCAACTCTAGTTTCAAGCACGGAACTCTCTGCTAAACCGGGAAAAACATCTAAAGCTTTCGATAAAATTTCATTGATTCCACCAACAGTAGTACGATAATCTAAGCCAACATCATTTTCGTGTGTTGCACCAACGACAATTCGATTATCGTCAAATGTAACAAGGTATTGATCGTTTGGCGGCATCACAACTGGCCAATTTGCAGTATTGGTAGATTCAGCCATTTTTAAATGCATGATTTGTGCTTTTTGTGAAGTGACATTAAATGTAATATTTAAGGGCTTTAATAGTTCATTCATCCAAACGCCATTAGTTGCAATAACAGTGTCAGCAAATAGTGGTTTGTCATTGACGTTAACACCAGTAACTTGTCTCCCTTTATATAGCAACTGGGCATCCCCATCGATAATCGTTGCACCATGTTTTTTGGCACCATTTAATAGGGCATTTCGTAGTGCGCGTCCATTAACACGTGCAGCGCCACTTACATGGATTGATCCATACCCATCCGCAAGCAATGGGAACGTTTTTTTCGTTTGATAGGAATCAAGTAATGTAATATCACCAATTTCTGGCGCTTCTTCCCGACGCTTTAATGCCCGTTGTTTCATAGCAATTAATTTATCTTCGTTTGTATGAATCGAAATCGCTCCAACCCGGGCATAACCAGTTTCTTCTTCACCGTCCTCTGCAAGTTGCTTGATAAGGTGAGGATATATTCGAGCTCCACCTTTTGCTAAATGATACCATGCCTTATTTCGGCGTTGTGATAACCATGGACACACAATGCCTGCCGCTGCATCTGTTGCCCTTCCATCATTGTTACGTTCTACTATCGTGACCTCGGCACCTGTTCGAGCAAGCTGATATGCAGTAGTAGCACCCAATATGCCTGCACCAATAATAATAAATTTTGCCATACATATTCCTTCTTTATTTAATATTTGTTGAAATACGCCTATCAATATATTAGAAAAGAATTGGATTGATTGTAAAATTATGCGATCGAAAGAAAATAAAAAGCCACGATTTTAACAAAACGAAAACCGTGACTTGATCTATTTATATGTTAGCTGATTGTTAATTCAATTGTTGCTTTCAGATCGCCATTTTTGTTTCAGTTTAATCCATTTATTATCCTCGAAATACCATAATATTTCAATTGTGCCAAGTTGATCTATATGAGAAGTCCCACTAACTTGCTGATAACTTTTTAATCCGTATCCTTTACTTTTACTAATAAACGTTGGTTCAAAGAATGAAATAGGTTCAATCATAAGCTTCATTTCATTTAGTAATTTTCCTTGTTCATCATAAATTCCAGAACGGATATATTCTGATGCTCGGTTCTGAAGGTCCATTTTTATCGGTTTCTTATTCGGATCAAGTTTTAAAGTTGCTTTAAACCCATTTTGAAAACTCCCTGATATGGAAATTGATTTTGGTAATGATAGCTTCTTAAGTTTTTCCATTTTTAATGTATTAATTTGATAAAAGTGAAAATCACTATTTCCCCCTGAATCACTTTGAAACAATAGATCACGAACACCATCATGATTTAAATCTTTAAATTGAAGTGATGGTTTATACCCACCTTCGTAGTTAATTTTCCATTGCTTTTTTTGCGGCCCTTTAATATCTGCCCATATATTATGGAAATATCCACTATCCGTACTAAACAGGATACCACTTAATTGAATTTCTTCTTTTTGCCCATCACCGGTAACATCCTCTTTATAAGATTCAATCAATATTGTTTTTTGATTATTTGTTTCTGTAACGGCAGAAACGGGTAATGAAAAATAAAGAGATAAAAATAACAGGAGTAGCGTAATTCGTTTCATTGTTTGTCTCCATTCATTGGTAATGTAAAGTTATTTTGTGTTATCTGCTTGCATGTTATTCATGACGAACGTATGATGAATAGTGAAAATATTGTTTGGAAAGGATTGAAATAATGGATCATATCAATGAACTAACACCACATGAAGTAGAAGAAGTGATGGAGAAAGATACAAATGCCGTTATTATCGATGTACGGGAGGATGAAGAAGTAGCTCAAGGAATGATTGAACATGCAAAGCACATTCCACTAAATAAGATTCCGCAAGCGATTAAAGATTTAGATAAAAATAAACATTATGTTCTTGTATGCAGATCTGGAGGAAGAAGTATGAATGCCGCCTTATATATGGATGAACATGGATTTAATGTGTCTAGTATGGCTGGTGGAATGTTAGAGTGGGATGGAGAAGTTATTCTATAATAACTAGTAGTTTTTAGTTGATGATTTTTATGCTAGGTGCTTTTGATAAAAAAAGTGAAAATATGTGTTGACTTTTATCTTTGAGGAGCGTATTATATATTTTGCTGCTGAAAAACAGCGACACATTATGAATTAAAATGATAAACTTTGTATTATTGACAATCATTATCATGAGTGTTATAATTAATAACGCTGTCGAGATAAGCAGCTGAATATTTGCTCTTTGAAAACTGAACAAAACAACCAGTATGTCAAGAAAAACACAAACCGTTTTTCTTTTAAAAAACTAGAAGGTAACACTTCTAAAAGCTAAGACATTGAGATGTGATTGATCGGTGTTAATCACATACAAACTTTTTTGGAGAGTTTGATCTTGGCTCAGGACGAACGCTGGCGGCGTGCCTAATACATGCAAGTCGAGCGCGTGAAACTTGCTGAAGCCTTCGGGTGGATGCTTGTGGATCGAGCGGCGGACGGGTGAGTAACACGTGGGCAACCTGCCTGTAAGATCGGGATAACTTCGGGAAACCGAGGCTAATACCGGATGATACTTTTTCTCGCATGAGGAGAAGTTGAAAGATGGCTTCTGCTATCACTTACAGATGGGCCCGCGGCGCATTAGCTAGTTGGTAAGGTAATGGCTTACCAAGGCAACGATGCGTAGCCGACCTGAGAGGGTGATCGGCCACACTGGGACTGAGACACGGCCCAGACTCCTACGGGAGGCAGCAGTAGGGAATCTTCCGCAATGGACGAAAGTCTGACGGAGCAACGCCGCGTGAGTGATGAAGGTTTTCGGATCGTAAAACTCTGTTGTTAGGGAAGAACAAGTATCGTTCGAATAGGGCGGTACCTTGACGGTACCTAACCAGAAAGCCCCGGCTAACTACGTGCCAGCAGCCGCGGTAATACGTAGGGGGCAAGCGTTGTCCGGAATTATTGGGCGTAAAGCGCGCGCAGGCGGTCTTTTAAGTCTGATGTGAAATCTCGTGGCTTAACCACGAGCGGTCATTGGAAACTGGAGGGCTTGAGTGCAGAAGAGGAGAGTGGAATTCCACGTGTAGCGGTGAAATGCGTAGAGATGTGGAGGAACACCAGTGGCGAAGGCGACTCTCTGGTCTGTAACTGACGCTGAGGCGCGAAAGCGTGGGTAGCGAACAGGATTAGATACCCTGGTAGTCCACGCCGTAAACGATGAGTGCTAGGTGTTAGGGGGTTTCCGCCCCTTAGTGCTGAAGTTAACGCATTAAGCACTCCGCCTGGGGAGTACGGCCGCAAGGCTGAAACTCAAAAGAATTGACGGGGGCCCGCACAAGCGGTGGAGCATGTGGTTTAATTCGAAGCAACGCGAAGAACCTTACCAGGTCTTGACATCCTCTGCAAACTCTAGAGATAGAGTGTTCCCTTCGGGGACAGAGTGACAGGTGGTGCATGGTTGTCGTCAGCTCGTGTCGTGAGATGTTGGGTTAAGTCCCGCAACGAGCGCAACCCTTGATCTTAGTTGCCAGCATTAAGTTGGGCACTCTAAGGTGACTGCCGGTGACAAACCGGAGGAAGGTGGGGATGACGTCAAATCATCATGCCCCTTATGACCTGGGCTACACACGTGCTACAATGGATGGAACAAAGGGCAGCGAAGCCGCAAGGTCAAGCAAATCCCATAAAACCATTCTCAGTTCGGATTGCAGGCTGCAACTCGCCTGCATGAAGCCGGAATCGCTAGTAATCGCGGATCAGCATGCCGCGGTGAATACGTTCCCGGGCCTTGTACACACCGCCCGTCACACCACGAGAGTTGGCAACACCCGAAGTCGGTGAGGTAACCTTTTGGAGCCAGCCGCCGAAGGTGGGGCCAATGATTGGGGTGAAGTCGTAACAAGGTAGCCGTATCGGAAGGTGCGGCTGGATCACCTCCTTTCTAAGGATTATTAGAAGGAACGCGGAGTGAGGTCATTTCAGATGATCTCCTCGGTAAGGGCGTACTTGGTTGTTTGGTTCAGTTTTGAGAGAGTGAATCTCTCGCTTTGTACCTTGAAAACTAAATAAGAGTAAGACATTCAACGACATCAAATTTAAGTTCTTAATCTTAATATAATAGTTAAGTGAATAAGGGCGCACGGTGGATGCCTTGGCACTAGGAGCCGATGAAGGACGGGACTAACACCGATATGCCTCGGGGAGTCGTAAGTAGACTTCGATCCGAGGATTTCCGAATGGGGGAACCCACTGTTCGTAATGGAGCAGTATTTGTATCTGAATACATAGGATACAAGAGGCAGACCCGGGGAACTGAAACATCTCAGTACCCGGAGGAAGAGAAAGCAAACGCGATTTCCCAAGTAGCGGCGAGCGAAACGGAATCAGCCCAAACCAGAAAGCTTGCTTTCTGGGGTTGTAGGACACTCCTTTGGAGTTACCAAGAAATTCTTTAGATGAATCGATCTGGAACGATCAGCCATAGCGGGTAAGAGCCCTGTAATCGAAAAGGAATTTCCTCCGGAGTGGATCCTGAGTACGGCGGAACACGAGGAATTCCGTCGGAATCTGGGAGGACCATCTCCCAAGGCTAAATACTCCCTAGTGACCGATAGTGAACCAGTACCGTGAGGGAAAGGTGAAAAGCACCCCGGAAGGGGAGTGAAAGAGAACCTGAAACCGTGCGCTTACAAGTAGTCGAAGCCCGTTAATGGGTGACGGCGTACCTTTTGTAGAATGGACCGGCGAGTTACGATCGTATGCAAGGTTAAGTGGAAGACACGGAGCCGAAGCGAAAGCGAGTCTGAACAGGGCGAATATAGTATGCGGTCGTAGACCCGAAACCGTGTGATCTACCCATGTCCAGGGTGAAGGTCAGGTAACACTGACAGGAGGCCCGAACCCACGTATGTTGAAAAATGCGGGGATGAGGTGTGGGTAGGGGTGAAATGCCAATCGAACACGGAGATAGCTGGTTCTCTCCGAAATAGCTTTAGGGCTAGCCTCAAGCAAAGAGTACTGGAGGTAGAGCACTGATTGAACTAGGGGCCCTCATCGGGTTACCGAATTCAGTCAAACTCCGAATGCCAGCTACTTAGACTTGGGAGTCAGACTATGGGTGATAAGGTTCATAGTCGAAAGGGAAACAGCCCAGACCGCCAGCTAAGGTCCCAAAGTATACGTTAAGTGGAAAAGGATGTGGAGTTGCCCAGACAACCAGGATGTTGGCTTAGAAGCAGCCATCATTTAAAGAGTGCGTAATAGCTCACTGGTCGAGTGACTCTGCGCCGAAAATATACCGGGGCTAAACGTATCACCGAAGCTGCGGATTGTTCTTTGAACAATGGTAGGAGAGCGTTCTAAGCGCTGTGAAGTCAGACCGTGAGGACTGGTGGAGCGCTTAGAAGTGAGAATGCCGGTATGAGTAGCGAAAAAAGAGTGAGAATCTCTTTCACCGAATGCCTAAGGTTTCCTGAGGAAGGCTCGTCCTCTCAGGGTTAGTCGGGACCTAAGCCGAGGCCGAAAGGCGTAGGCGATGGACAACAGGTAGATATTCCTGTACCACCTCATGACCGCTATTAGCGATGGGGGGACGCAGAAGGATATGGAAAGCGCACCGATGGATGTGTGCGCCCAAGCAGTTAGAAAGTTGGATAGGCAAATCCGTCCAACAATTTCAAGCTGTGATGGGGAGGGAACTAGAGTACCGAAGTTCCAGATTCCACACTGCCAAGAAAATCCTCTAGCAAGGTCACAGGTGCCCGTACCGCAAACCGACACAGGTAGGCGAGGAGAGAATCCTAAGGTGATCGGGAGAACTCTCGTTAAGGAACTCGGCAAAATGACCCCGTAACTTCGGGAGAAGGGGTGCTTCATTTACATGGAGCCGCAGTGAATAGGCCCAAGCGACTGTTTAGCAAAAACACAGGTCTCTGCGAAGCCGAAAGGCGAAGTATAGGGGCTGACACCTGCCCGGTGCTGGAAGGTTAAGGGGAAGCGTTAGCGCCATTGGCGCGAAGCGTAGAACCGAAGCCCCAGTAAACGGCGGCCGTAACTATAACGGTCCTAAGGTAGCGAAATTCCTTGTCGGGTAAGTTCCGACCCGCACGAAAGGTGCAACGACTTGGGCACTGTCTCAACGAGAGACCCGGTGAAATTATACTATGCGTGAAGATGCGCATTACCCGCGACAGGACGGAAAGACCCCGTGGAGCTTTACTGTAGCCTGATATTGAATGTTGGTACAGCTTGTACAGGATAGGTGGGAGCCTTGGAAACCGGAGCGCTAGCTTCGGTGGAGGCACCCGTGGGATACCACCCTGGCTGTACGGACATTCTAACCCAGGACCGTGATCCGGTTCGGAGACAGTGTCAGGCGGGCAGTTTGACTGGGGCGGTCGCCTCCTAAAAGGTAACGGAGGCGCCCAAAGGTTCCCTCAGAATGGTTGGAAATCATTCGCAGAGTGTAAAGGCAGAAGGGAGCTTGACTGCGAGACCTACAAGTCGAGCAGGGACGAAAGTCGGGCTTAGTGATCCGGTGGTTCCGCATGGAAGGGCCATCGCTCAACGGATAAAAGCTACCCCGGGGATAACAGGCTTATCTCCCCCAAGAGTTCACATCGACGGGGAGGTTTGGCACCTCGATGTCGGCTCATCGCATCCTGGGGCTGTAGTCGGTCCCAAGGGTTGGGCTGTTCGCCCATTAAAGCGGTACGCGAGCTGGGTTCAGAACGTCGTGAGACAGTTCGGTCCCTATCCGTCGTGGGCGTTGGAAGTCTGAGAGGAGCTGTCCTTAGTACGAGAGGACCGGGATGGACACACCGCTGGTGTACCAGTTGTTCCGCCAGGAGCATAGCTGGGTAGCTACGTGTGGCAAGGATAAGTGCTGAAAGCATCTAAGCATGAAGCCCCCCTCAAGATGAGACTTCCCATCACTTCTAGTGAGTAAGATCCCTCAGAGACGATGAGGTTGATAGGTCCGAGGTGGAAGCGTGGTAACACGTGGAGCTGACGGATACTAATAGATCGAGGACTTAACTATATTTCTTTTTGATTCGTTGCTTGAAAAACTCTTATTTAGTTTTTAGGGTACAAATATACTTGTATTTTCGTCGGAAAATGCATATAATATATTTTATCTTTAATTTTAAACAAGAATGACTTACAAGATGTAGGTCTGGTAGCAATAGCGGAGAGGTCACACCTGTTCCCATGCCGAACACAGCAGTTAAGCTCTCCAGCGCCGATGGTAGTTGGGGCATTGCCCCTGCAAGAGTAGGACGCCGCCAGGCAATTAAAGGGCAAGAAATACGATGAATCGTAATTCTTGCCCTTTTTACATATTCTTAAACAAAGCGTTGAACATAGTATTTAAGGGAACCTAATCGAATAAAAAAAGCAAAGACCATATATAAGCTAATCTTTGCTTTTTGAAAAACTTAATTAAATTTGAAAATAAGAATCCATTTCTTCATTAGGTAAATAAATACCAATGAAAAAGGTTCCAAAAATAGCGTATTTAGCACTAACTTCATCAAATCTAGTATCATAAATCAACTTTTTGAATTTAAGTACATCATCACAAAATAATGATACGCCCCACTCGTGATCATCAAATCCTATGGAACCAGTGATAATCCGCTTTACATCATCAGTATAATGTTTACTGGTTGCAATGTGCTCGAACATCATACGTCCGCGTTCTTCTTTTGAAAGTGTAAACCAGTTTGTTGATTCACCACGTTGTTTACTCATTGGATAAAAACAAATATATTCCGTTTTTGGGATTGTCGGATATAGTTTTGCACGCATTGCAGGATCTTCATATGGATCAGTCTGCCGTTTTGTGTAGGTGCTTTTTTCAATAATGGAAACATATGAAAAGGCTGGAATCGTATAATGTGCTAGTGCGGTTTTATTGAACTGGTTTTCTAATTTGTTTAGATCTTTCATTGTTGGACGAAGCAACATAAACATAATGTCAGCTTTTTGACCAACGATTGAATAAATTGCATGGCTTCCTTGTTTATCATCTTCTATTTGCTGCCAGTCTTTAAGTAATGCATTAAACTCATCTAATGCTGATTTTCTTTCTGTTTCACTTACTTGTTGCCATTTTTCCCAGTTAATTGTTCGAAAATCATGTAAAGCATACCATCCATCGAATGTTTCTACCGTTTTTTCCACAGTAATCACTCCTAAGAAACGTTTTATCTTTCAATTGTTATGATAGGACTTCTTGCAAGCAAGTTCTGTGATAACAATCACAAGTTGCCGGTTTTAGTTGTGAAGTTTTTGTGATGGTAATGATTGTATTGATAAATAAAAAGCCGTCCTAAAAAAGGATGTTCAAAAAGTCTGGTAAAAATGACACATCGAATTTCTTCGTTAGCTTGCTTTTCCGTTCCTCACGTATTAACACCATACGTTCCGGTAATCAAAGCTACGCTGCCTCGAACTTCTTGGTCCTTTTTATCCTCCTTTTTGAACACGCACTAAAATAGATTCAGGACAGCTTTTATTTAATGAATTTATTTTTTTGCAGGTTGGTATTTACCTGGTACAGCTCGCGTTGTTATTGCTAGGCGATTCCAGCTGTTAATTGTGTTGATCGCATAAACTAAATCAACGAAATCCTTTTCATCGAAATGTTCTCGTACGTCTTTGTATAATTCATCTGTCACGTGATTAGTGGAAATTTGTGTGATTGCTTCAGTTAACGCTAATGCTGCACGTTCTTTTTCGGTATAAAAGTCTGTTTCTCTCCAGGCATTTAATGCATATAGACGTTGTTCCGTTTCCCCATTAGCCCGTGCATCTTTTGTATGCATATCCAAACAAAATGCACAGCCATTTATTTGTGAGGCACGTGTTTTGACAAGTTCCAGTAACGTTGAATCAAGATTTGTTGATTTCACATATTTCTCAAATTGCACCATTATTTTTGCAGCCTCAGGGGCAATTGAGTAATAATCTAAACGTGATTCCATGGAAAATCCCTCCTAAACTTTTTATCCCACTATATAATTGTAGGACTTATAATGTATATAATGAAATTTATTGCTTGAAAAAAGCGTGTCATTTTTGTGACACGCTTTGCACGTCTAACTCATTCCAAAGGGACCTAACTTTTGGCTGTTGTTTTGACTATTTCCCTGACTGCCATTAGTGTTTCCATTATTATTTCCACTGGCGCCCATCTGTGAAACAAATGGAACCATTTTTTCCATCGTTTGACCTAATCCCTGATTGTTTTTGGTCATCGAATAATAAGTTGCTGCTCCAACTCCAACAGAAGCGATTAAAGGTATCCACATTCCATTCTTTTGCATAGTCCCAGATCCCCCTTGATTTTTGTCCCCAGACATTATTAGGTTGGCATTTGTAACATAAAAAATACAAGGAATGACATACCAAAAGTGGTATTATATCTAATAGGCTGCTTCATTTGCGGCATTTGTTCCCGCAAGCCTACCAGTTACTAGCGCTGAAGTGATATTATACCCGCCCGTATATCCATGAATGTCTAATATTTCTCCACAAAAATATAACCTATCCATCATCTTTGATTGCATCGTTTTTGGTACGATTTCTTTAATGGATACGCCACCGCCAGTGACGAATGCTTTTTCAAGTGGCAGTGATCCATTAACATGAAAGGAAAAATGCTTCATATCATAAATAATGGAACGAACTGTATCTTTTGAAATGTTGGCTGTTTTTTCTTCTTCATGTACATTATTCTTAGTAAGGATATAAATTAGTAATCGTTCTGGAATAATTCCTTTCAGCATATTTTTGACTGTTCTTTTCGGGTGGTTATCCATATCTTCCCAGACTCTGTTAACCAATTGTTGTTCATTTTCGTTTGGTAAAACATCTAAGACCATTGGAACCTGATCTCTGCCTTTTTTTAACTCCTTGACAACGAATTGAGAACAGCGCAAAACGGCAGGACCTGATACACCAAAATGGGTAAACAGCATATCCATTTGGTGGGTGATAATCGGTTTTTGCTTTTTATTTAACACGGATAATGCGACATCCCGTAATGAAAGCCCTTGTAAAGATTTACTTTTGATGAAATTTTCGTTTGATGTTAATGCAACTTCAGTTGGGTATAAATCGGTGATCGTGTGTCCAGCTTTTTTTGCCCATGCATATCCATCACCAGTTGAACCGGTATGTGGGACGGCTTTTCCACCAACAGCGATTACGACGGATGTTGTTTGGACCTTATCGTGATCTGATAAAATGATGGTATGTTTCTTTTCATCATAGTGAACAGCGTTCACAATTGTATTCATCCTAATTTCAACCTGTAAATCATGAAGTTTGTTTATTAATGCATTAACAACCGTTTTTGCTGAATTCGAGGCCGGAAACATTCGTCCATGATCCTCTTCTTTTAGTTTTACTCCCATATTTTCAAAAAAATCAATGATATCATAGTTATTGAAAACAGAAAATGGACTATATAAAAATTTTCCGTTTCCAGGGATGTGCTTAATCACTTCATCTTGTGGAAGTTTGTTTGTGACATTACAACGTCCACCGCCAGAAATTGCGAGCTTTTTTCCTAATTTTTTTCCTTTTTCAATTAACATCGTTTTGGCCCCATTCTCGGCTGCAGCGATCGAAGCCATTAATCCAGAAGGACCTCCACCAATTACAATTACATCATATGACAACTATCCTCATTCCTTTCTGAATTAGCTTATCATTTTTTAACTAAAATTCCTATTTTTTATGAGACGTGCGTTTAGCAAAGAAATAAACGAATATATATAAGGAAACTTTATCCTACCAGGGCTTATCTATGATAGAATAATTTAGGATAGAAATAATATGAAGACGCAGGTGAAATAATGTCGAACAATATCGTCAGAGGCACCATGTTACTTACGGGTGCGACATTTTTATCAAAATTATTAGGAATGATTTATGTTATTCCTTTTAATGAAATAGTTGGAGATCAGGGCGGGGCGTTGTTCCAATATGCGTATATCCCGTATAATATTTTAATTAGTATTTCTACAGTCGGTGTACCTTTAGCCGTTTCCAAATTTGTTTCTAAATATAATTCATTAGATGATTATCAAACAGGCATGCGCATGTTTCGGGCAGGCATATCCCTCATGGCTTTTACTGGATTTATTGCCTTCTTAGCACTATTTTTTGGAGCTGATTTGCTGGCACCGTGGATTATAACGGATGATGATTTAGCAAACTCTGTTGAGGATGTTGCGTCTGTCATTCGTATGGTTAGTTTTGCTTTATTGCTCATACCGGCAATGAGTATTGTTAGAGGATTTTTTCAAGGGTATGAATCAATGGGGCCTACAGCTGTTTCTCAAGTGATTGAGCAAATTGTTCGGATTGTGTTTTTGCTCGTATCTGTTTTTATTGTAATGCATATTTTTGATGGAACTATTCCTGTAGCAGTTGGATTTGCAACATTTGCTGCATTTATCGGTGCTCTGGCGTCTTGTTTTGTCTTGTGGATTTATTGGCGTAAACGAAAACCACATATCGACATACAATTACAACAGCAACGTTTTACACATGAAATTCCGACGAAAGATCTCTTTATTGAGTTATTCCGGTATGCTGGTCCATTTGTCTTAGTTGGTATTGCGACACCGTTGTATCAATTGGTTGATGAATTCACATTTAACCGGGCAATGGTTGCAATTGGACAGAGTGACATAGCAGTGACAGCATTTTCCGCGATTAGTTTTTACGGACATAAGTTAATCATTATTCCTGTTACGATTGCTACAGGACTATCATTAGCTATTCTTCCCGCTTTAACTAAGACATTCACACAAAATAATCGTCCATTATTATATCAGCAGATCAATCAAGCATTGCAAATTGTGCTTGTATTAGTTATTCCTGCTGCTGTTGGGTTATCTGTATTGTCTGATGTTGCCTATGGTTCTTTATATGGATTGAATAACATTGGATTAACTGGACCTTTATTAGGCTGGTATGCACCTGTAGCATTACTGTTTGCATTGTTTACAGTGTCTGCTTCGATTTTACAGGGGATTAATCAACAACGATTTGCTGTTGTAAGTTTGTCAGCAGGTTTATTAGTTAAGGTACTTTTTAATATCCAGTTGATCCATATGTTTGGAGCAAAAGGTGCCATATTTGGGACAGGGCTAGCGGTAGGCATAGCAGTTATTTTAAACTTATTGCGTGTTCATCAATCCGTTCAGTTTTCATTCAAACAGGTGTATAAGCGCACATTGTTAATTTTGATTTTTACGATGATCATGGTTGTAGTTATCTGGATTATGAAGATAATAGGCGGATTGTTTCTTCCTTATGAAGAAAGTAGATGGGCAGCTGTTCTAATGTTATTAATCAGTGTTGGTGTTGGTGGACTGGTTTATTTATGGTTTGCTTACAAATCAACACTGTTGGCACGAACGCTTGGAGATCGTGTTCGTGTATTGGACCGAATTTTTAAGTAAGGAGATTTGTTTATGCGACTTGATAAACTATTAGCAAATACAGGGTTTGGTAGTCGAAAGGACGTTAAGGGTTTACTTAAAAAGAAACAGGTAACGGTTAATGATCTAGTTCAAAAAGATGGCAGTGTACATGTTGATCCGGCTAAGGATATCATTATAGTGAATGGAAAAAGTGTTCAGTATCAAAAGTATCTTTATATCATGTTACATAAGCCACAGGGATGTATCTCCGCAACGGTTGATGACAAGGAAAGAACAGTTGTAGATCTACTAAGTGAGAGCCACCAGCACTTCAACCCATTTCCTGTTGGACGACTTGATAAAGATACAGAAGGTCTATTGCTATTGACTAATGATGGAGAGCTTGCTCATCAGTTAACATCACCAAAGAAGAAAATAAAAAAAACATATGCTGCAAGGGTTTCTGGCCTTGTAACAGATGAAGATATTGTTTTATTCAAACGAGGAATTGTGCTTGAAGATGGATATAAAACGAAACCAGCAGAACTTATCATTCTTCAAGCGGGAGACATCTCTGAAATTGAACTGACCATTACAGAAGGAAAATATCACCAGGTCAAAAGAATGTTTGAAGCAGTAGGGAAGAAAGTGACTTATCTAAAACGTTTAAGCATGGGTGAACTGCAACTTGATGGAACACTTATTAAAGGAGAATACCGTGAACTAACGGAAGAAGAGCTATCTTACTGTCTTTCACTTAAAAAAGAAAAGAGCTGACATGAAATATGTCAGCCTTGTTTTTAATCATTCTTAGGATATTTTTACTTTTTTATTTGTTATTTTCCATCTGCCGCGTGTTGGGCTGTTAACGAGACCATTGTAAACTAATACGTGTAAGTCTCGTTGAATGGTGCGATCTGTCGTTCCAAATTCATCGGCTAATTCAGTTGTAGTTACCGTTCCATTCTCTCTAATGTAAAGGTAGACAGCTTTTACTCTGGTTAGCATTCGAGATGTTGGTTGATTCAAAAAACCACTCCTTAATGTAATCATTAAACCTGTGGTGCAAAGTGAATCTCTGACGTTACTATTAGTTTACACCTATTTTCAACAGATCGAAAGGGGAAATATTCAACAAAATGTGAATAAACCATACATATTCTTATTATTTAGTACGATTAAAAAAGTAGGAGAGATTCATGATGACAACTACATCACATTATTTCATTGGGATACCAATCACTTCACAGTTAGAAAATACATTTTCCAGTTGGCAACAAGATCTTAGGTCCCAGCTGCCATACAAACAGTGGCCAAATAAACATGATTTGCACATTACGTTAACATTTTTAGGTTCAGTGGAGAGAGTTACGATTCAATCGATACAAAAAGCGCTACGAAATATTGAAAGTCTTCCACAATTTGTACTTGAAGTCGGTGATATAGGTACATTTGGCAATCCAAAAGGACCACGTATCCTTTGGGCAGGCGTGAGGAAGAATAAATCGTTAACCTTGTTGCATGAAAAAGTTGAATCATCCATGGAGGAGTTCGGATTTAAACCTGAACAACGTGCTTACCGTCCACATATAACACTTGCTAAGAAATGGAATGGTCCGCTTGATGAACAGAAAATAATAGAGCTGAAGGATCGCTTTAAAAGAGAAAATTATTTGTTAACGGTTAAAGAGGTTGCACTATATCAAATTTACCCTAAACAAGATCCGAAATATAAAATTGTTACCAGATATAATTTAAGAGGTGAAAACAATGGCACAACTGATCAAGTTTGAAGATTATGTTTCCCGATACGGTTGGAACGTGTTCCGCTATCCAAGCCAATATATTCGATTGAAACAGGAGAATTGGAATAAGCTGAACGGTTTGTGGAATGAACAAAATGAACAATACGAGACACTTGATGAAGATAGGCAGGATATCAATTCGACCAATCATACCTCTACTTTTTCAAAATGGAAGGCGTTTTTTAAGCGGGGGGTTGTTGAGGAAGAACCTGTACAGGAAGAGGTTTTGCCAAAAACGAAGCATGAGTTAAAACAGTACTTTTTGGATAAACTGTACCCAATTCAATTAAAATGGGCATCTTCAACTGTGACGGAACTATCGTTTATGGCAAAAGCTTATTATTATGATGCGACACTAAAGTATTTTTTGCAACGTTTTCCCGATACGTATTTGTTAATGTATTATCCAACTTTTAGGCTAAAAAATGCCCCAATTGATGGAGAAGTCATTTTTATTAGTCCAATAGGGATAGAGATCATCTATTTATTAGAAGAAACAAAAGCAGACTTAATAATGGCGACTGACGAAAGGACATGGATTGCGGAGATGAACCATGTGCAATCGAAAATTTTAAGTCCGATACTTGCTTTAAAGCGCACGGAACAAATTATAAAAAGTATTTTGAGTAAATATGATATTCAATTTCCAGTAAAAAAGGTAGTTCTGTCCCGCACAAATCATATTATCGGGGAATCTGAATCGTACCATACGAATATAATTGGTAAGCAAGGGTATGAGAAATGGTTTGAGGAAAAAAGAAAGCTGAAATCGCCATTAAAAAGCCGCCAATTAAAAGCTGCAGATGCCTTGCTAAAGCATTGCCAGACCACATCAGTAAAACGCCCGGAATGGGAAGAGGAAACTACCACGACGTTTTCTATGGATGATGAGCGATAGTATATGTACAAATTTATCATAATTGAACTGATAAACAGCGTTTTTTAAAAATGTTTATCGTTAATCTGCTAACATTGTTGTATTTTTATTAAGATCGTTATAAAATAAGTAATTGGACTATAAAAAGAAACTAGAGATTTGAGGAATGAACGGTGAATTGGCTAAACCACGCATTAGGTAAGGAATGGAATATTGCACCAGCAGGCGGATTGACAGGCGATGCTTATATTGCTGAAAATCAGAATAGACGACTTTTCCTTAAACGAAATTCATCACCGTTTTTGGCGGTACTATCAGCTGAAGGTATCGTCCCCAAATTGATTTGGACGAAACGGATGGAAAATGGGGACGTTATTACTGCGCAAGAATGGATTGAAGGAAGAGAGCTAAAGCCAGAAGAAATGCAACATCCACGTGTGGCTGAACTTTTACATAAAATTCACCACTCATCTGAATTACTTCATATGCTTATGCGTTTAGGGAAAAGACCGATAACACCCGATGAAAATTTTAAAAACCTTAAAAGACAAATACATGCAAACAACCTCGTGCAAAAATTTGCCGAGGTTCAGGATGCTTTAAACTACTTGGAGCAGTTATTACCTGTTACAAGAGAACAGAAACAAGTTGTATGCCATTGCGACTTGAACCATAATAATTTGTTGTTAACTAAAGATGGACAACTTTATCTAATTGATTGGGATAATGCCATGATAGCTGATCCAGTTATGGACTTTGGGGTGTTGCTAAAATGGTATATCCCAATGGAGGACTGGAATAGCTGGCTAAAACAATATGGCGTCGTACATGATAAGAAGCTAATTGAACGCATGTATTGGTATTTACTAGCTGATTCACTAAGTTATTTGCTGTGGCATAATGAACGAAACGAAAGTGAAAAAGTTCAAGAACGTCTACGTGATTTACGTGACCTAAATACACATGTATATGAAGCTATTCTAAACTAGTGTTTGTTATCGCACTCATCCAATTTTCGATATTGTTTTTATTTGCCGTTATATGTTCAGGTGAGTTTTGGGCTATTTCACCTTGCCGGCCATAATTATAAATTTCAGGTAGTAATTGAAGAAGCTGATCATCGGTAATACTATTTTTTGCCATCATTGCTTGAACCAATCGTTTTATTTGCTGGTATTCCGATACTTCACCACTGCAGTCTTCCGTGTGTTCACCTAATATATCGTGCAAAAGCGTTAATTGATCATGAACGGTTAACGTCATTATTAATCACCTCATATCTGATAGTGTTGGCATCTTTGTAAAATTCATGATAAAAAATAATTGGTGATTTCTAGAAAAGAGAGGTATGAAATATGCGTCAACGTCATAAACCATGGGCTGATGACTTTTTAGCAAAAAATAACCAGCTAGTGAAAGCAAACCCAATGAACCATAAAGCTAACTGGCAGGCTGTCTTCGGTAATGAAAACCCGATTCATTTAGAAATTGGTACTGGTAAAGGCCGGTTTTTAGTTGGGATGGCAGAACAATATCCAGATGTGAATTTTATTGGCATCGAGCTCAGCAAAAGTGTTATTGTCACAGCAGCACAAAAAATTATTGATTCCGAGTTAGACAACATTTTGTTAGTAAATATGGATGCGGACAAACTGTGCGACGTTTTTGCCGGGGATGAGGTTAGTACGATTTATTTGAACTTTTCTGATCCATGGCCCAAAAATAGACATGAAAAAAGGCGATTAAGTTTTCATACGTTTTTAGAAAAGTATCGCACTATATTGAATTCAACTGGGGAAGTTGTTTTGAAAACAGATAATCGAGGCCTGTTTGAATATTCATTAGTCAGTTTTTCGGCATTTGGTATGAAACTTGAAGATGTTAGTTTAGACTTGCATCAACTCCAGGATCCGACCAATGTCATGACCGAATATGAACAGAAGTTTTCCGAAAAGGGACATGTGATTTATCGCTGTCGTGCCAGTTTTATAGGATAATTATATTTTTATTTATTAGGAACTCGTTGATCGGGTTCTTTTTTATGTTATAAATGGCAGCGTTTGCGCGATTTATATACTTTAGCTAAACTAGGAGTAGGGAAAAGGAGGAAGGAACAATGGAGACATTACAGATTGGTCGAGCAAAATTAACATGGTTGAATGGTGGCGTTAACTTTTTAGATGGGGGAGCCATGTTTGGAGTTGTCCCGAAAGCTTTATGGGGAAAGAAGTATCCACACAATGAGAAAAACCAAATTGAATTACGAACAGACCCAATTTTACTTCAAATCGATGGGAAAAATTTCATCGTCGATTCTGGGATGGGACATGGTAAATTAACGGACAAGCAGTTACGAAATTTTGGCGTGCTTGAAGAATCATCAATTGAAAAATCATTGTCACAATTGGGGTTAACAACTGGAGATATAGATGCAATGTTAATGACTCACTTGCATTTTGATCATGCATGCGGGCTGACAAAAATAGCCGGTGAATCATTTGTTCCGGTGTTTGAGAATGCTACGATATACGTTTCCTCTGTTGAATGGAATGAAATGCGTAATCCGAATATTCGATCGGTGAATACTTATTGGGAAATGAATTGGAAACCGATACAGCAGCAAGTCGAGCCGTTTGAAAATGAAATCACGATTGTTGAAGGACTCAAAATGATTCACACTGGGGGCCATAGTGATGGTCACAGTATTCTTGTTTTTGATGACGGTGAGGAAAACTTTATTCATATGGCTGATATTATGCCAACACATGCCCATCAAAACAAATTGTGGGCCTTAGCATATGATGATTATCCTGTAACATCCGTTCATCAAAAAGAAAAGTGGATGAATATCGGGTATCAGAAGCATGCTTGGTATACGTTTTATCATGATGCATATTACCGTGCGATTAAGTTTAATGATGTCGGTGAAAAAGTAGACGAGGTTAAACGAGAGCGTTACGAGTACAAATAAAATAAAGGAGCTATCCCATGTGGATAGCTCCTTTTATGGATTTTGGTACATTGTTCAACAAGGCTCTTTTCGTAATGTTTGGTGCTTTTTAATTTCGTGGTTGATATAACATCGACCCGAGAACGAGAACATCGACCCGAGAGCGGAAACATCAACCGGAGAGCGAGAACATCAACCCGAGCCAACGTATCAAAGCAAAGTCCAATATCCATTTCGATCAAAGAACAATAATCTCTTAGAAAACAGCCTTCAATAAAAAAAGCTACTCCTATATTAAGAGCAGCTCCAACATTTATGTTGTTTGAATAGAATCAATTATGGCGCCTGTTTCAACATCAACATGAAATTCAAATTGTTTGTTTTCACCATCGATGTTACGTGTTACGCCTCCGCGATATGCATTGTATGATAGACCATTTTTTTCAACCTCTTCAGGTTTCATGTAAATCCATGAGCCACTTATTGGTCCTTGTCTCTTAAATGTTTCTTTAGCTTGTTTTAAAGCTTTTTCTGGTGTTAATTTTTGTAATTGATCAACTTGATATTTGGCAAGATAACCGACGACAACACCTAATCCTGCTGCTAATGCTGCTTTTTTCATTCCCATTTTATCACCTCAAGCTATGAATTTAGAGCCGAAGAAATAGCACTTCATTGGTTAGTATACCGCAAATGATAAAAAATAGAAAATAAAAACCAGTGTATAGTGATAAGTGGAAACGGCATGGGTGTTTCCGTTATAATGTAGCTAGTACATAAAAGAGTTACCAAAAAACAAGTAATGGGGGAGAATAATTTGAAACAAGATACATTGGATCTTTTCAAAACATTAACCGAATTACAAGGGGCACCTGGAAATGAACATCTCGTCCGAAAGTTCATGAAAGGGGAATTGGAAAAATACGCAGATGAAATCATTCAGGATAATTTGGGTGGCGTTTTTGGCGTCAAAAACGGTAAAGGTCCCAAAGTTATGGTAGCGGGTCATATGGACGAAGTCGGCTTTATGGTTACCCAAATTACCGAAAATGGTATGCTTCGGTTTCAGACGTTAGGTGGCTGGTGGAATCAAGTCATGTTGGCACAACGTGTACAAGTCATGACGGAAACAGGACCGGTTATCGGCGTTATCGGATCAATTCCACCGCATAATTTGACACCAGAACAACGAAAAAAACCAATGGAAATGAAAAATATGTTGATTGATATTGGTGCTGATGATAAAGATGATGCATTAAAAATTGGTGTTAAACCAGGACAGCCGATCGTGCCAATTTGTCCGTTTACACCAATGGCTAATCCAAAAAAAATCTTAGCTAAAGCATGGGACAATCGCTATGGTTGTGGACTTTCAATTGAACTTTTAAAAGAGTTGCAAAATGAAACCGTACCAAATCAATTGGTTTCTGGTGCAACAGTTCAAGAAGAAGTAGGTTTACGTGGTGCACAAGTTGCCGCAAACATGATCAAGCCTGATATCTTTTATGCACTTGATGCCTCCCCTGCAAATGATATGTCAGGTGAGAAAAAAGAGTTTGGCCAATTGGGGAAAGGTGCTTTACTAAGAATATTTGATCGTTCGATGATCACCCATACAGGAATGCGGGAATTTATTTTAGATACAGCCGAGTCCAACAATATTCCGTATCAGTATTTTGTATCTCAGGGCGGTACGGATGCAGGTCGTGTTCATCTTGCTAATGATGGTGTTCCATCAGCGGTTGTTGGTATTTGTTCACGTTATATCCATACATCGGCATCGATTGTTCATGTAGATGATTATCAAGCAGCTAAAGAGCTTTTAGTTAAACTTGTTAAAACAACAGATCAAAATACTGTCGAACAAATTCGCAGTAAATAACATAGAATTATGCTGCTGCCTTTTGAAGGGTGGCAGCATTCTTGAATGTGAGGAACGAATATGAAAATTTCAGTAGGCTCTAAAAATCCTACCAAAATGAATGCAGTTGAAGAGGTATTCCCAACCGATTCTATTGTTACGATTAGCGCATCTTCAAGTGTTTCCGCTCAACCATTTTCTGATGAGGAGACAAAAGAAGGAGCGATTAATCGGGCGATGGAATGCGTTAAAAAGAATCCGGATGCAATAGGAATTGGCCTTGAAGGTGGCGTCATGTACGTTGATGATCAACTATACTTGTGTAATTGGGGTGCACTTGTTGATCAGGAAAAAAACATTTATACTGCGAGTGGCGCGAGAATTCCGTTACCTGAAGAAATTAATGCGCAATTAACAAAAGGTCATGAACTGGGCGATGTAATGGATGGATTTGCGATGAAACAAGAAGTTAGGAAAAATGAAGGTGCAATCGGGATTTTTACCAATGAATTGATTACGAGAAAAGAAATGTTTACACATGTAGTTAAGCTTCTACGTGGTCAATGGGAGTTTAACAACCGATTTTAAATAAGCAGCGGAACAGATTCCGCTGCTACAACAAATTATTCGTAAATATAGTTTAGTAAATCAAGAGCCTGGTCAACTGTTTCAACCGTTACGTTTGCCTTGTTTGTTAGTTCTTTTAATGGATGAATTAGTGATGCTGGTCGCACAATAATTGTTGGCTTATTCATTGTTATCGCGGCACTTGCATCCATTGCAGTATTCCATTGTTTATATTTTTCCCCGAAAAGCGCAATTACAACATCTGATTTTTGTATTAACACCTGTGTTCTTAAATTATTAATACTTGAAGCTGCGTCATCTTTGTAAACATTGCCTGGCTGCACGCCCAACACATCTTCACCGATATTATCTGAACGATCATGATTTGTTTGTGGAGCCACAAATGTTAACGGCAGCTTTTTTGCTTCAGCTTTTTTCTTGAGATCCTCGCGCCAGTCATCGTGAATTTGTCCAGCTAAATATACGGTTAATTCCATTATAAATCCCCTCCCAAAACTAAATACTGATTACACTTCTATTTTAAAGACTTTTTTGAACAATGCAATCTTTCTGCGGTAGGATTGAAAAATCAAGCCTTGTCAAATTAGGTAATCATAGTATGATAGTAGGGGTATAAAGAACTAAAAACTTGTCCGGCCAAACAAGTAGGACATTACGTTTATAATTGATCGATACGGATTAGTTGCTTGTTGTCAGAACTAGTGAAATTTGGGGGAAATAGAACAGTGAGAAAAATAAAACAACCAATACCAATCGTTTTTTTGCTCGTTATTATAATCATAAGCGGTTGTAGTACAAAATCAGAAGAGGATGCGATAAACGATGCAAAGGAAGCGGCCCAACAAGCATTTAGGGCGGAAGAAATTGAAATAATACCAAATCAGCAATTAAATAATTTTTCCCTCTATGTGCCTGATCATTTAGTAATAGATGAGGAATCCAAAAGTAATGTGATTTTAAAAGACGGTGATCAAACATACATCGTTTTCTACAACGATTTAGAAACTCTAAAAAGCCAATTAAACTTTCAATCAGTTCAACGTGATGATGCATTATTAAATGAATCATTTGAAGACGACGACAAATTCGGCTATATTCACGTTTTGCCTGATGAGGGGGATGGTTATGAAATGCAAGTTGGTATTGGAGGCGTTAAAATAACAACCTACACTTCAAAAGATAAAATGGATAGCGACGCCTTGGAATTAATGAAAATGGCACGGTCTATCGGTATACCAGCTGATCCAGAAGAAAAATAAATAGATGAAAATTCGACCTGTGATAAAACAAGACAGCTATTGTTTGAACTGCGAGGAAAACAAAGATACTATTACATTGGAGGATGATGAGAATGAAAACATTAGAATCGATAGAACAATTGAACGCGTTTTTGCAAGAGGGCCCAGTTATTACTCTTTTTAGTGCGGATTGGTGTCCTGATTGCCGTGTAATAGAACCGATTTTACCAGAGATTGAAAATGCCTATCCGGACTTTACTTTTGTTATGATAGATCGTGATCAGTTTATTGAATTATGCCAAGAGTATGATGTCTTTGGTATTCCAAGCTTTATTGCATTTAAGAACGGGAAAGAAATTGGTCGTTTTGTAAGTAAAGATCGGAAAACAAAGGAAGAAATCATGACATTTATTAGCGATTTACCAAACTAGTACAATGCTTCCAAGTAGGAGGAATATCGATGAAAATGACTAGTATAAAACTGAAAAAGATTTTAGAAGAACGACTCGCCAATTCTCAACACAACATCACATATAACAGGGATAACGATACACTCCGAATTGAGTGGGCAGATTCAAAGCAAGGTGTAAAAATCACACTACCTAATGTTGTTGCTAAATACAATGAGCGTGGAGACCAAGCGATTGATGAATTAGTCGATCATATTTCGGAGTCGCTTCGCATAATGCATGAGGATTACCAATTGAATGGAATGGAAAAAAACATCTTTCCAGTTATTCGGGCAACATCATTTCCCACTGAAACAAAGGCCGGGACAACCCTGATTACCAAAGATCATACTGCAGAAACAAGAATTTTTTATGCCTTGGATTTAGGTAAGTCCTATCGATTAATTGATCAGCCGATGTTGGAGAAAGAAGGCTGGACATTGGATCGCATCGATGAAATCGCAACATTTAACATTCGTTCACTGTCAACAGACTATAAAAAAGATACTGTAGCAGATAATGATTTTTATTTTGTTGCGAAACAGGATGGATATGATGCAAGTAGAATTTTAAATGAAGCATTTTTAGAAGAAATGAAAGCAAACAGTAAAGGTGAACTAGCGATTGCAGTCCCACACCAAGATGTCTTGATAATTGCTGACATTCAAAATAAAACAGGGTATGATATATTAGCACAGATGACAATGAAGTTTTTCGCCGAAGGAAGAATTCCAATCACATCGTTGTCATTCATATATGAAGATAAACACTTAGAGCCAATCTTTATTTTGGCTAAAAACAGACCAGAGAAGAATTAGAAAGGATGAACGCAAGTGGATGTGTTTTATAATCCAACAGGAATTGGCGATGTGTTAATCATCCCACTAGAGGATGGGGATCGCTATGCAGTGAAACAGGAACAGTTTGGTGATGTGACAAAAATCACCGATGTGGAAGGAACAGTGCTCGGCTATAATATTTTTCAAGCATCAACCCACTTTGAGTTACCTGATACAGGCAAAATCACCCTAACAGAAGATCTGCTTAACAAACTAAAATCTTTTTTCGCAAAAAATAGTTTGAATGATTCGCTTGACTTTGATTTACGACCAAAGTTCGTTGTTGGTTATGTGAGCAGCAAAACGCCGCATGAAAATGCAGATAAATTGAACGTTTGTCAAGTTGATGTAGGTGATGAAACATTGCAAATTGTATGTGGTGCACCAAATGTTGATGAAGGTCAGAAAGTAGTGGTAGCTAAAGTTGGAGCGGTAATGCCAAGTGGACTTAAAATTAAACCGACAAAATTACGCGGAGTTCCATCGAATGGTATGATATGTTCGCAAAAAGAATTAGGCTTGCCAAATGCTCCAAAAGAAAAAGGCATTTACGTGCTGGAGGACAGTTACAAAAGTGGAGAAGCGTTTGATTTTTAAGGCTGTTTTCTAGAAAATTGTTGTTTTGAAGGAAAGAGATAAGCATATATTTCTTCACAAGCAGTCTGTATACGTGACCTCCTGTAAAGAGAAGTATATTACGGGCTGCAGGGACAGAAAGCAACAAACAAAGCGGAAATGGTCGTTTTTAAAATCCGGAAACTTAGCTTACCCAAAGCAACCTACGTCTTAGGACATAGGTTGTTTTTTTATGATACATTAACACACTACTAAGAAAAACTGATAAAATAGGGTAGTAGATTTTTAAAGATGAAATGAGTGAAATATATGTGGAAACAATGGAAAAAGAAAATACTCGATCTATTTTTCACGGAGGAAGTTGATGAACCTGATAAGACGCCTGAAGAAAACAGGATACCAATAAAACATAATCAACGTACCGAACAAGAAATACATACCAAGGTGATGCATAAGTATCCAAATAGAGAATCATTTCGTTTTCCGGTCATTCCTGATTATTCAAACAAGAACAAAGAAGAGAAGCCTGCCTTTGCACGAAAACGAATGGAAAACAAGCAACCCGTTCAAGAAAAGGCAGATAATAAAATAGAAAACAAACCGGTCATAAAACCGGAGCACAAAAAGCCTTTTCATCCAACAGAAGTCCCGTCACCAATTTATGGGTACCATAAGCGGAAAAAGGAGAAGGAAGAAGAAAAAGAGATGGAAAATGTTCCTGCTTTTGTGCGAAAGCAAGTGACAGAAGAAAGTAAAATAGATGTTAATGAGAATTCAACTCCCATACAAGATGAAGGCAAAAGTAAAAATAATCCTATTGCTGTTCCTGCTCATCAAGAAAGTACGATTACGTTTTACGAAAATAATCTATCAGAAATAGAAGACAAGGATACTAGGGAAGAATTTTCAGAGCCTGCTTTTTTGATAGAAGAAAATGACGCAAACCCAGAACCAGTTCAGCAGAAAGAAGTTTTACCAAAAGCTAGTCCAAATCAAAGTGAAATGCCAAACCATGACGAAACAAATGAAGATCCGATATTAAAACAATCGGGCGAGGATAAGGCTGTAGAAAATCAATTGAACCTAAAGCGAAATACGAACAAACAGTCGAAACGCTCACAGTCTAGACGCACAGAAAAAAATGAAAATAAACAAGGTAGTGTTCCGTTTAATGTCATGATGAGTGCGAATGACAAACAAAAATGGAAGCAACGAAGGCAAAGGGCAAATAATCGTAGTTCAGTTCAAACAAACAGTGCGATTCCTTATCATTTGTTAAACGATCCAGATCCAAAAAGTACGCAGGATGAATTGTGGGTTTTAAATCAACAAGAGCTTCTGGAACAAACACTGAAACATTTTCATGTGAATGCCAAAGTTGTTAATGCCACACAAGGTCCATCTGTAACAAGGTTTGAAGTACATCCTGAAATGGGTGTGAAAGTTAGTAAAGTGAAAAATTTAAGTGATGATTTGAAATTGAATATGGCAGCAAAGGATATCAGAATAGAAGCGCCGATACCTGGGAAAAACACAATCGGCATCGAAATTCCAAATCAAACTGCACAAATGGTTGGTCTGCAAGAAATTTTTGCAACGGATGAATTTAGAAATAGTAGTTCTCCCTTGACTATAGCATTAGGTTTGACAATCGAAGGCTCACCACTAATTACGAACGTTAACAAAATGCCGCATGGTTTGATTGCTGGTGCAACCGGATCAGGTAAAAGTGTCTGCATTAATACCATATTGGTTAGTCTTTTATATAAGGCAAGTCATGAAGACGTTAAATTTTTGTTGATCGATCCTAAAATGGTAGAACTTGCGCCATTTAATGCAATACCACATCTTGTTGCCCCAGTAATAACAGATGTAAAAGCTGCAACACAAGCATTGAAGTGGGCTGTTAATGAGATGGAGGAACGGTATGAAAAATTTGTCCGTGAGGGTGTCAGAGATATTGAGCGTTACAATCAAAAAATGAGACAGCAAAATCAAACGGATGAGAAAATGCCATTTCTCGTAATTGTCATCGATGAATTGGCTGATCTAATGATGGTCTCACCTCAGGATGTTGAGGATGCCATCAGTCGTATTGCTCAGAAAGCCCGAGCATGTGGAATCCATTTATTATTAGCCACTCAACGCCCGTCAGTAGATGTAATCACTGGGTTGATCAAGGCTAATATTCCGACACGAATTGCGTTTAGTGTTTCATCACAGGTGGACTCGAGAACGATTATTGATACAAGCGGGGCTGAGAAATTATTAGGAAAAGGTGATATGCTGTTTGTTGAAAATGGTGCTGGCAAGAGTGTTCGTTTACAAGGTGCATTTGTTTCTGATGACGAAATTGAGCGGGTCACAAAATATGCGAGATCGATTGCACCAGCAAATTATTTGTTTGAACAGGAACAATTGCTAGAACAAATAGCGGTCGATGATGAGGAAGATGATTTGCTTGAACAAGCAATCCAATTTGTTGTACAGCAAAATAGCGCAAGCACGTCTTTATTACAACGTCATTTCAAAATCGGGTATAATCGAGCCGCGCGCTTAATGGATACAATGGAATTAAAGGGCATCATCGCACAACAAAATGGTAGTAAACCAAGAGAAGTGCTTATTTCCAATGCACAACTAGAAAAAGCCCAGGAATAATTATTTCTACTATAATCCTTGTAGAATTATATGACTTTTTATATGATAAGATATAACTGGGAAATTCTTATATTTTAGGCTGTCTTTTATAAGATGGTTGTTTTTTACACAATAGATATAAAATGCGCAGTAACTAAGAAATTGCTGTCCCACCGTTCCGGAAATACACTACGCTTTCCGCGGGCGGCTGCTGAGCCTCCTCGTGCTAGGGTGCTCGCCTGAGTTGCAAGTAATTTCGATGAAGTATCGCTCCTCGCAACTCGAAGCTTATTCGGTGGAAGCATCGCTCGTCGCACTGCGGGGTCTCACCTAGGCCTCTCTTCCCGCAGGAGTCTACGTGTATTTCCTACCAGTAACTGTAGGTGTATGTGTTCTATAAAGTCGCATCCTACCACTTTACTAGTCCGGGTGAGTGGAGGGTGGTGACTCCTGCGGGAACAATGGTTTTCGGTGGGGCGAGTTAGCGCAGCCCCAGCACGTGTCCGAAGACCCCGCAGAGTGGTTTGAAAAGGAGGGTCGACTAAAACCGTCCTTTGCGGACAACGTCGACATACCCCTCGCCGGGGCAAGGAGGCTGAGGCCGTGCCCGCGGAAAGCATCCACCCGGAGCGATCCCGGACGGCGGCAAATGCGCGTACTTATAGAAAAGAGCCCAGCAGTTACGTCGCATTTTATACCAACTACGAAATTAAAAAAGCAACAAACAATGCGAAAACAACCTTATGTTATATACGCTTCATATAAAAAGGATAAAGGTAATTTTATCGTACAAGGGGAAACGAATTGATGAAGGAAATCACGCAAAAATTAAATGGAAAGATAAAGCGTTTAACAAATAAAACGTTCAAATTTGATGAACGGATCAAAGAAGGTTGGTTTTCGGCCGTATATTTTTTGAAAACAAAAGAAATGGCTGAGCAAAAACTCCCGAACAACCACGTAACAATGCAATTCTTTCAAAAAGAAAATGCAGTATTATGCGGAACCGACGAAGCAATTGCATTATTACATACGTTTGCGGAAGAACCAGATAAGCTAGAAATTAATTCATTAAAAGATGGAGACAAGATCAGTCCGTATGAAACAGTTTTGACCGTTTCAGGTCCATACCAGAACTTTGGTTTCCTCGAAGGTATTATAGATGGAATCTTGGCAAGAAGAACATCAGTAGCTACAAATGTATATAATGTCGTAAAAGCAGCACGATCATCTGGTAAGCAAAAGCCGATTATTTTCATGGGGGACCGTGACGATCACTTCACACAACAAGCTGGTGATGGATACGCAGCCTTTATTGGCGGTTCCACAGCACAAGCTACTCATGCCATGAACGAATGGTGGGGAAAAGAAGGTATGGGGACGATGCCACATGCAATGATTCAAATGTTTCGAGGTGATGTAGTCGCAGCATCAAGAGCCTATCATGAAATGTATCCGGAAGATGAACTTGTTACACTAGTCGATTACAACAATGATGTTATTACAGACGCGCTTAAGGTTGCACGGGCATTTGGCAAGGATTTAAAAGGTGTTCGGGTTGATACATCACGTACATTGGTCGATAAATATTTTCTTAGGAACCATCATTTAATGGGTACCTTTGATCCGCGTGGTGTAAGTCCAGAACTTATTTTTGCATTAAGAAAGGCATTGGATGACGAGGGACACTCCCATGTGAATATCGTTGTCAGTGGAGGATTCACTGAAAAACGGATCGAGTATTTTGAAAAATTAGGAGTGCCAGTTGATATGTACGGTGTGGGTGGTAGTTTATTGCGAATTAAGGTCGGATTTACTGGAGATAATGTATTGCTTAATGGTACACCAGAGGCAAAGGAAGGAAGACGTTATCGATCGAATCCACGACTTGAACCAGTAGATTATTGTAAACAAGAGATTTAGGGTAGGATAAAGTGGAGTAAAAATGGTCGCGGCAAAATTAATTATTTCACACCTAACAGAGATTTGCTATAATTATGTAATAGCTGCCTGAGAAACAAATGGATGGCTAATCCTTTTTACACATATATTTGGAGGTTCTTTTTTATGACAACTTACCATTTTATTGGTATTAAGGGAACAGGAATGAGCGCACTTGCCCATATACTTTATGATTCAGGGGAAAAAGTGCAGGGATCTGATGTGGAAAAGCGCTTTTTTACGCAAGAAGCATTGGAACAAAAAAACATTCCCATACTCCCTTTCTCAGAAGATAACATCAAAGATGAATACACGATTATTGCCGGGAACGCTTTTTCCGATGATCACATTGAAATTCAAGCTGCAAAGAAAAACGGGAATACTTTTTACCGGTATCATGAGTTTTTAGGAGAATGGCTGAAGCAATACACGAGTATCGCAGTTACTGGTGCTCACGGGAAAACATCGACAACAGGATTACTTGCCCATGTATTAAATGAAACGTATCCAATTTCATATTTAATTGGGGATGGTACAGGTAAAGGACATGTCGAAAGTAAGTATTTTGTATTTGAAGCATGTGAATATCGCAGGCATTTTCTGCAATATGAACCTAATTATGCAATTATGACAAACATTGATTTTGACCATCCAGATTACTTTACAAGCATTGACGATGTATTTGATGCCTTTCAATCAATGGCGGATCGTGTGAAAAAAGGAATTATTGCTTGCGGTGATGATGAGAAATTACAACAAATCCAAGCGAAAGTTCCAGTTGTATATTATGGGTTTGCGGATACGAATGATTTTCAAGCACAACATGTTAATGAAACGGAAAATGGTACTGAATTTGATGTATTTGTAAGGAATACGTTTTACGATACATTTACGATACCTGTTTATGGAGATCATAATATTTTAAATGCTCTATCCGTTATTGCCATCTGTCATTATGAAGGCATGCGTGCTGAAGATATAAAGAACATTAGCACTTTTCAAGGAGTGAAGCGTCGATTTACCGAGAAAAAAGTAGGTAATCAAATTTTAATTGACGATTACGCACACCATCCAAAGGAAATTACAGCAACGATTGATTCAGCAAGGAAAAAATATCCTAATAAATCAATTGTCGCTATTTTTCAGCCGCATACATTTACACGCACAAAGACATTTCTGCAAGAATTTGCTGACAGTCTAAGCTTAGCTGATAAAGTGTATCTATGTGACATCTTTGGTTCAGCACGGGAAGAAAGTGGAAAACTTACGATTCATGATTTGCAAAGGCTAGTTGACGACAGTACTATATTAGATTTATCCCATACAGAAACGTTGCTTACTCATTCAGATAGTGTGCTAATCTTTATGGGTGCTGGGGACATTCAGAAATTCCAACAAGCCTATGAAGAACAATTAACAAAACATAAAAATAATACAAAATTAAAAAACGCGTAACGTAGAAGAGTCTGCAGTTTAAGGCTCTTTTTTCAGTCAATGTGTATACAAGCGTAGTAATTACATTAAAATTTTTAAAATGGACACGAAAAAACATACATATTTGTCGAATTTATTAGGACAAACCTGTATAGTAGAAGTGATCCCACTTTTTAACGTTTCATTTACGTTAATTAGGGTATTTAGTAAATGTTGGTTGCGAAGTTTAAAAATTAGTTTATGACTACGAATCAACATTACTGTTTATAATAAAATACATATATTTAGAAGGAGCTGAGTATGGAGATGGAATACTTATTAGCCATTGCCGCGTTTATTGCTGCTGTAGCCTTTGCTGTATTGGTAGCATATGTGGCAGTTACTTTGGTGGCAGCCCGACGTACTTTAAATAACGTTGCAGATACGTTGGAGGGCATGGAAAAACAAATGCAAGGACTTACAAAAGAAACAACAGAGTTATTAAATAAAACGAACAGGTTAGCTGAGGATGTAAATCAAAAATCTTCAAAGCTTAATGGACTATTTGACGGTGTAAAAGGAATAGGCGAAACCGTTAAAGACTTTAATCAATCATTAAGACAAGTCTCAACTAGTATTAGTCATTCTGCTTCACAAAATCAGGACAAGGCATCACAGGCGGTAAAGTGGGGTTCGGCTATGATGGATTTATGGAAAAAGAATAAAAAATAAATAATGATTTTGGAGGAGGAATTGAGATGGGAGACCAACAAGATCAAAGCATTAACAGCAAAGATTTCATGATTGGAACATTAATCGGCGGTATTGTTGGTGCATCAGTTGCACTATTATACGCACCTAAAGCGGGTAAAGATTTACGAGGGGAAATCAATGTAGGTGCTTCTCAATTAAGAGACCGGGCAAGTGATTGGAAAGAAATTGCTTATGAAAAAGGGTCAATGTATAAAAATAAAGCCGTAGATTCCGCTTCTCAATTAACGAAAAATGTATCTGAAAAGACACAAGGATTAACGAAAACTGTTCAAAACAAATTGCAAGACAAAAGAACGAAAGAGGAAGAAGCATTAGAAGCAGTTGAAGAAGTTGCTGAGGCAATTGAAGAAGCCGCTGACGAGTTAGAAAAGAAATAATTTTTCATTACTAAGATAAAGGCTCAATCAATGATAATTCATTTGATTGAGCCTTTTCGTGATGTTATGACGTTTCCCACTTAATTGTTAGATTATCCCCATGTTTAATCGTTTCATGGAATGTTGTTGACTGCTGATTTTTATAAAGTTTAAAACCACCTGCCGCCTGTGACAAATCAATATCAACATATCGAAAAACATCTTGGAAAATATAAGGCGTAATGTCTTGTTGTGTGATTTTCAGTTTGTCACCTTTCTCAAGAGACGAATCTTTAGTTAGCTCTTGTTGATTTTTGTAAATATGTGTGAGTTGCTGCTCTATTACGATTGGCTGATCATTAAATGTTATTTTAATGGAATCTTTATAAGGCAAATCAAGTTGCTTAAGTAGAATTTCAACAGTTGGTGTTTTTGTTGCCTGCATTACTAGCTGATCGTCATCTTTTAAAACCTGATTTAAATTAGCCTGTTTATCGTTTACAAGTAGTTGTGCTTCACTGCCTTTTAATGTTACTTTCTGATCGTTTACATATACATAAAAGGAGCTAATGGCATGACGCTCTTCAGAACGTAGCGTGTCAATAAAGTCCTGAACTGTTCGTAGTTGATGTACTACAATCTGATCTTTGTCATTTAGGATATAGTCCTTGCCTTTTCGTTCTTTATTGACGTAAAAAGTTGTCTTTAATGGGTATGCTACACCATTGTAATAAATGATTAATGTCGGGGTTTCTCCCATTAGTTCTGCTAACGAAACATGCGGACTCTTTCCATCTTGACCTTTTTCGATTGTTATTTTATCACCGTTCGCAACAAAGCTATCAACACTTGACGGTCTGTTGTTTAACCGGATTATTGGGGCATTCCCATATTCCCCAGGTAATGTGATTGCCTTGCCATTTACAGTAACAATAGAAGCGATACCAGGCTTGCCATACCATTTGTTGATTTCAATACCGGCTTGGATAAAACAATCGCCAACCGTTAATTGTTTCATTTCAAACATACGAATGGTCTTGTTGTTAACGTCAACACTAACGTAATGTACCGGATTTTGTTTAGCCGCAATTGCGATACCAATGGGTGTTACATAATCTGGCCCTAGAGGTAGATTGTCCGCTTTTGTTATGTTTGGGATTGCGTCTATCCCTCTTACAGCAACACGATTCGCCGGCAATTGTAATTTAGTTGCCAGTGCTTGTGTTATACCTGGGGTTAGGCTTCCACCACCAACAAGCATGACAGCTTTTGGAGACTTTGAGTTTAACTGAATAATTTTTTCCGTAATTCCATTTGCCAGCTTTTCTACCCCTGGGGCAATATCGCTTACTAATGTGTCATAGGTAATCTGCGTGTCAAAGCCTAATATATCTTCTACCGTATCTTCCCCATTATTTACGATTAAACGCTTCGTCTGTTCCGCCTTGGTAAAGTCTAACAGATATGTATCACTAATTGCCTCTGTTATTTCATCACCGGCAATTGGAACCATTCCGTAGGCGACAATTGTACTTTTGTCAGTTATGGCAATATCGCTTGTACCTGCACCAATGTCAACTAATGCTACATTAAGCCTGCGCATTGATTCTGGTATAAGCACATGAATTGCCGCAATAGGTTCCAATGTCAAAGCTTCCATTTCCAGATCTGCTCGAACCAATGCGGCTAAAAGTGATTCAACCACGACTTTTGGTAAAAAGGTTGCAATAATTTCGACTGTCGCTTGCTGACCACTTTGATCAATCAGTGAGCCAATTGTTTCTCCATCAAGCATATAGTGAAGCACGGAATAGCCAACACAATAATAGTTTATAGAATCAGTGCTATCTTCATGTGATGCTAAGTTTATTTGTGCGGCTTGCACAGCGCTTAGTTCCAAATGTTTAATCGTATCCATTTCAACAATTGGTTGTTGATTTAAATCTATTTCTGCTGTCGCCTGAACTGTTTTGAGTGCTCTTCCGGCGGCAGCGACACAAACTGATGTTAATTTACCATGTGTTCGCTCTAACGCTTCTTTTACGTCTTTAATTACTTCTGCTACCGCAACAACATTATGTATTTGTCCATCACGCATGGATCGATGCTTATGTTCTTTGGTATAATAATCAATAAGGGTAAATCTTTCATTTTGTTTTTCAAGTATAATTCCAGTTACTGATCGCGTGCCAATATCGAGTGCAAAAATGCGTTCTTCCATAATAAAAAATCCCTTTCTAGAAAGAATATAGTTATTATTATAAACTTTTTAATGACAAAGAAAAAATTTTTAGCTATAATGGTCTCTAATTATTAAATTTTCAATACTCTACCATACTAAATTTAGGGGGCGACGGAGATATGAATGAAATGGAACAATTACGTATTCAAATGGACAACGTAAACCTTAAGTTGTTAGAACTTATTAATCAGCGTGCAGAGCTGGTGCAGCAAATTGGTGATATAAAGAATAAGCAGAGCATGATACGATTTGATCCGGTACGTGAGCGGGATATGCTGAATCATCTTGTCGATCATAATGAAGGCCCATTTGAAAATTCTACAGTAGAGCATATTTTCAAGGAGATTTTTAAGGCAAGTCTGGAATTACAAGAAGATGACCATCGTAAGGCATTGCTTGTTTCAAGGAAAAAGAAACCGGATGATACTGTCATCGACATTAAAGGGGAGAAGATTGGTGATGGGCAAACCCATTTTGTTTTCGGTCCCTGTGCCGTAGAAAGCTACGAACAAGTTGCACATGTAGCAGAAGCGGTGAAAAAACGAGGAGTTAAGTTATTGCGTGGTGGTGCTTTTAAACCGAGAACATCCCCATATGATTTCCAAGGGCTCGGTGTTGAAGGGTTGAAGATTTTAAAACGGGTGGCGGACGAATACGATTTGGCAGTTGTAAGTGAGATCGTTAATCCTGCACATATCGAAGCTGCTGTTGATTATGTTGATGTTATTCAAATCGGCGCTCGTAATATGCAAAACTTTGAATTACTGAAGGCGGCTGGTGATGTTGATAAACCAGTATTACTGAAACGGGGGATGTCAGCAACGATATCTGAATTTATCAATGCTGCAGAATATATTATTTCTCGTGGAAACGGAAATATTATCCTTTGTGAACGCGGCATACGAACATATGAGAAAGCTACACGGAATACCCTTGACATTTCGGCAGTGCCAATTTTGAAACAAGAAACACACTTGCCTGTTATGGTTGATGTGACACACTCAACAGGCCGCAGGGATCTGTTACTGCCAACAGCAAAAGCCGCTTTAGCGATTGGAGCGGACGGGGTAATGGCTGAAGTGCATCCAGATCCTGCTGTAGCATTATCAGATTCAGCGCAGCAAATGGATATACCAATGTTCGAAACGTTTATGAATGAGTTGGAAAAGCATATAAAAACTTCTACCCATTCTTAGAAGTTTAAGGCTGATCATATCCTTGATCAGCCTTTTTATTTTTTAAACCATCATTTTGTGGTAAAGTATGATATATATATCATGTGAACGTATCACGTTTAATTTTAGGAGGAAATGCACAAATGAATATAACAATATATGATGTGGCAAGGGAAGCGAATGTTTCCATGGCAACTGTATCACGAGTTGTCAATGGAAACCCAAATGTAAAACCAGTAACACGAAAAAAAGTATTGGCAACAATTGAACGGTTAGGGTATCGCCCGAACGCTGTTGCCCGTGGATTGGCAAGCAAAAAAACAACGACAGTGGGAGCAATAATTCCAGATATATCAAGTATTTTCTTCGCTGAATTAGCTAGGGGAATTGAAGACATTGCAACGATGTATAAGTACAACATCATTTTAAGCAATTCCGACCAAAATAAAGATAAGGAATTGCAACTGATCAATACAATGCTTGAAAAACAGGTTGATGGTATTTTGTTTATGGGTGGTAATATTACGGAAGAACATGTCAATCAATTTAAAACGTCTTCTGTTCCGGTCGTCCTAGCAGCAACATATGACGAAACGGAGACAATACCATCTGTAAATATTGATTATGAAGTTGCCGCTTTTGAAGCAACAAAGTTTTTAATCGAGCAAGGCCATAAACATCCTGCTTTTGTTTCCGGTCAAGATGGAACAAATATTAATCAGCAAAAATATGAAGGCTTCAGAAGAGCGTTGAAGGAGTCTGGAATCGAATTCAACGACAACTATATGGTAAAGGGTGATTATTCCTATGATTCAGGGATAGAAGCTATAGAGCAGCTTTTGGCACTTTCTGAACAGCCAACTGCTATCTTTGTAGCCTCTGATGAAATGGCATTAGGTGTTATCCATGGTGCACAGGATAAAGGTTATCATGTACCAGAGGATCTTGAAGTTTTTGGATTTGATAATACAAGACTTGCAACAATGGTACGTCCAACACTATCAACTATCGTACAACCAATGTATGATATTGGAGCCGTTGCAATGCGACTATTGACAAAATACATGAACAAAGAAGAAGTAACCGAGAAAAAAGTTGTTTTACCACATCGAATTATCGAAAGAGACTCAACAAAACAAAAATAATGCCGATATAAAGAGTAAGTATAGAACTGACTTATTCATCTGGATTTGGGGAGATAGAGTATGAGAAAAAGAGATATATTAACTCCAATTGGCATTACGTTAGGATTTATCATGATTATGCTCGCTATTTTGACAAAAGGCGGGAGTCAAGGAGCGATTACATTTCTTGATGTTTCTTCCATTTTCATTGTGATTGGTGGATTAATTGCCTCGTTAATGATCAATTTTAAAATGGAACAAATGAAATTAGCGAGAAAAGTGTTAAAAGAAGCATTTCGTCAAAATAATCAACAACTTCCGGAATTAATCAAGCTCTTTGTACGATTATCGGAACGGGCAAGACGGGAAGGTATACTGGCGTTGGAAAATGAGTTGGATGAGGTAGATAATCCGTTCATTAAAAAAGGTGTACTGCTTGCGGTCGATGGGATTGAACCAGAAGTTATTAATGATATTATGAATGCAGAAATTACAGCAATGGAAGAACGTCATTATAAAGGACGAGCAATCATCGAAAAAGCGGGTGAATATGCACCTGCATGGGGAATGATCGGAACACTAGTCGGGTTAGTTTTAATGCTGAATAACTTGCAGGATCCGGCTACATTAGGACCTTCTATGGCTGTAGCATTACTTACAACGCTTTACGGAACAATACTTGCCAATTTAGTATTTATCCCAATGGCAAGTAAATTAGAGGGTAAAACAGAAGAAGAGGTTTTTATAAAACAAATTATTATCGAGGGGATTATTGGTGTCCAATCCGGACAAAATCCGAGAATCTTAGAAGAAAAGCTCAGTGCTTTTCTTCCCAGCGAATCGAAACAAATAGATGAGCAGGAAGATGAATCTGCGTTCGTGGAGGAGAGCGTTCATGAAGCGTAGACAAATAAAGAAAAGTAAGAATAATGGTGCACCGAAATGGATGGTGACTTATTCAGATATGGTTACCCTAATCCTTGTCTTTTTTATTCTACTATTCTCTATGTCACAGGTTGATTCTGCTAAATTTGATGCTATTTCTGAATCCTTTCGTAATCGGATGATTTTTGATTTTTACCCATCACCGGTACCGATGGATAATCCAACTGAAAACACGAGTGATCAGGAAAGTGGTAAGAATTCGAATGAATTTGAGAATCCGACACAGTTAGAAAATAAAAATGATCGGGATGACGAAGGTTCTCAAAAAGAGGATTCGTTGAGCAACTTAATGAAAGATGTTGAGGAATATTTAGACAAAAACAAGCTAAATAATGTCATATCAGCAAGCAGAACAGAACGTGGTGTTGTTTTGGTACTACAGGAGCGTATTCTATTTGATTCCGGTGAAGCAGCCATTCTTGATTCTGGTAAACCCTTTTTAAATAAAATTGGGACGCTTTTAAAAAGGATTCCTAACCATGTTAAAGTAGAAGGTCATACAGATAGTCGGCCTATTTCTAATTTCCGTTATCCATCAAATTGGGAATTATCTGGTGCTAGGGCAAGTAGTGTTATTCGATACTTGATTAAACAAAATAATTTTGATGAATCACGGTTTTCTTTTGTTGGTTATGGTGATACAAAACCAATTGTACCAAATGATTCCGAAAAGAATTGGAGCAAAAATAGACGCGTTGAAATTGTAATATTGGAAAACGATGCGGAACAGAAGGATGAATAAACGGGAGATGACCCGAACTAGTCATCTCCCGTTTGTATTTATCTATGCTTTTGTTGATTTCTCGTATATTTCATCGCACTAAGCAGAAACTTCGCATTTTTTTCCGTGATTTCTGCTTTTCTCGGTATTTCCGGTACAATACTTTTGCTGTCGTGCCAAGTTTTTGGTAGTGTTACAGGTGCTTGCGCTTGCCATTTGGATAGCCATGTAGTTGGAATGTAGTCTATTTGTGGCTTACCTGTTTTCATGATATTCCAAATCTGCGCCCATGCCCGTGGGACAACACGCCAAATATCATAGCCGCCACCACCTAACGCAATCCACTTTCCACCACAGTACTCGTGGGCCAATTTATGTGCCAACATTGGTATCTTTTCATAAATAGCCATTGTCCCGCAAAGATGTGTCAATGGATCATAAACATGGGCATCCGCACCATTTTGTGTTACGATCACATCTGGCTTAAAATAGTCGCAGATTTCCCTGAAAGCGGATTCATAGACTTGTAAAAATGACTCATCCTCCGTGAAGGCATCGATAGGTATGTTAAAGGTATATCCATGTCCTGCTTTTATGCCGCGTTCATTAACATTACCTGTGCCGGGGAAAAGATATCGTCCTGTTTCATGGATGGAGAATGTGCAAACGTTTGGATCTTCGTAAAATGCCCATTGTACCCCATCCCCGTGATGTGCATCTGTATCAACGTATAAAATTTTTGCATCATATTTTTGTTGAATGTACTTCATTGCAACTGCACCATCATTGTAAATGCAGAATCCAGATGCTTTTCGTTTAAATCCGTGATGAAGCCCGCCACCTAAGTTAAGTGCATGAAGGGATCTACCCTCTAGTACGGCATCAACAGCATTTAACGTGCCACCAACAAGGAAACTGGATGCTTCATGCATATTGGTAAACATTGGTGTATCCTCGGTGCCAAGCCCAAATTCCAGACCTTCATCTTCGGTTAGTTTTCCAATACTAGCCTTTTTTACAGCCTGAATAAATGCTTTGTCATGGAACAATGCTAGTTCATCATCTGTTGCTTCTCGTGGCTTGATTATATCGTTTTGATCAAGTGTGTTCGCTTCCTCTAGTAATTCTTTTGTCAATACCACTCGCTTTTGGTTGAAAGGATGATCCGAATGAAAGTGATAATCTAAATAGGCATCAGAAAAAACAAACGAGGACTTGCATGTCATGATTGTGTCCCCAATTGATCGTTTGGCCATATCAGTTCATAACCAGCTTCGCGCAAATCTTGAATTACTGGCAAAGGATTCATGGTCTGAATACGAAAAACTAATATTTTATAGTTTGGATCATCCTTATAGGGATAGACAAGAACAGAAACAATGTTTGTTTTGCGTTTTCCAAATATTGCGGTCACCTCAGGCAATATTCCAGGTTTGTGTGGTGCCTTAATTTCGATATGTGAACTTTGTACATTTGTTCCGGTTAATTGGATTAATGTATGAAGCATATCTTTTTCCGTAACAATGCCAATTAGCTTATTGTTACTAACAACAGGAAGACAAGCAAACTCCTCCTCATAAAAAATACTAGCTATTTCTTCAACAAAATCAAGTGGGTGAATGGTTACAACTGGTTGACTCATAATCGTCTGAATTTCATTTTTTAACTCATGTGGTTGCGAGTTTTTACTGAAAATGGATGGACTAGCATCACGAACATCACGATCAGAGACAATCCCAATTACTTGTTCTTTTGCATCGATAATTGGGATATGTCGGATGCGGTTTTTTTGCAATAGTTGCAATGCCTCAGCAATTGTTGCAGTTGGCGGTAACGTCTGAACTTCTGTTTTCATTATTTTTTCTACAAGCATTACAATCCCTCCCTCATATTTCGATAATGGTGCCTTTGTAAAAATCGTAATGTATCAAATTGGTTAATTGAATCGTCAGGCACATGCTTACCAATTCGCACCATTAGGCAGTTGGCGGGATGAGAAATAATTTCGGGATCGTCGGTTGGGGCAGGGGATAGTCCTCCGGCTGCCATCATTTTTTCCATCACCTTACGATAATCCCAGACACTTAGTTTTGTGCCATTTAAATCCCAATGCCAGTAATACTCAGTCGATATCACAATATAATTTTCCATATAGTCATCCATCATGGAAACCTGTAACAAACCAGAGGCGATCTTTGCACTTCGATATTTTGGGATAACTTCGATAGCACCTAATTCAATAAGGTCGTCCATCTTAAATTCGGACCATCTCTCCAGTGGATCCGGATGTAAATATGTGACATAACCGATAATGGTATCGTTTGTCCTGGCAACAATAAGTCGACCTTCCGGAAAGTCAGCAATTCCTAAAATAGCCTCAAATTGCTTAGGGGCAGGACGAAAAGCTGTTAAATCCTCATGAAAATGATAGTTTTTAAGTTCAGTTGATGATAGGGGACCTTCAATGATAACGGGTCCTTGAATTGTGTCACGTGTTATCGTATGATAGGTTTTCGTATGGTTCATTTATTCACCACCTATTAGTTGATTAACAATACAATACAAGTTCATTATACAGGATTGTAGTCTGGATTTTTAGTGAAAGGCTGAAAACTTTGGGCAAAAATTTAACAAAAAAAGAAGGGAACCATCCCTTCTTTTTTTAGCTATCTTCTTCTTCGGAATTATTAGCAGTATCTTCTGGGTTATCTGCAGTGCCTTCATTGTTTTCCTCATCAGCACCATTATCTGTGTTTTCTGTATCATCAGTACTTGCATCATTCTCTTTTGGCTCTTCTTTATTTTGTTTATCTTTGCTAGTTTCATTGTCAGGATCAGAAACATTTCCAAGTTCAACTTGATTTGAAGCAGCAGATTCTAATCCAAAATAATCAACTGCTTTGACAACATACACTGTACCGTTGTTTGGCACCGAATACCCCGTAGATGTTGTGCTCCCAACAAGTGAGAATGCTCCACCGGATTTAGCTGCCTGATAGACTCGATAACCGACAACATCCGCACTGCTTGATTTTGCCCACGTTATTTTGTTTCCAGAGCTTGAAACAGATGATGGCGCTCCAGGTTGTTTGCCATCATTGTTAATCGTGCTGCTACTCACGCCTGAGCTTGTTGTACTTATTTTCTCCCATAGATCTCGATTTGTGCGAGGGAATAAAACAGATAAATCACTATATTGGTCATAACCTTCACGTTTTAAAAATGTTGGATTAAATGCGAGACCACTTCCACTTGTAAACTCTTTTGGTGTTTTTGGTCCGGCGGCTACCGTTTTCCCATTAACTTGCACTAAACTTCCACTACCTATAAGACTATCATCTGTTTTGGTAGGAACATATTTTGCGTTAAATAAATCTGATCTAATTAATCCTGCCTTTTGACACAATTCTGATGGCAGCATCCCAGAAATAGCACAGTAGCTGCGGGAAACAATACCATCTGGACGTTTGAAATTGTTCCCTGGTCCGATTAAATCAGGGTTAAGTTCAGTAGCTTTGTTAATAAGTTTTGCCCATAAGTTAATATTGCGATTACTATAACTCAACGAACATCCGCCACACCTGAGACTTTTCGGGGTATCATAGCCCATCCATGTACCAAATGTTACATTCGGATTTGTGGCAACAAACCATGTATCCTTCCAGTCTTGGGATGTTCCTGTTTTACCAGCCCAGTCCACACTGGGATTCTGTAATTGGGAATTGAGATATCCCCCTGTACCACTACGAATAACGTCGCGCATCATATCAAGTGTTAGATAATTTGTTTGCGGTGTAAATACTTCCACTGGTTCAGCTTTATGTTCATAAATCACATCGCCATCTCTTGTCTCTATTTTATCGATCATATAAGCATCGACAAAGTTACCATTATTACCAATGGTAGCAAACGCATTCACATTTTCCTCAACAGTCAACCCATATTTTGGTTGGCCAAGTGCTAAAGAACGGTTGTAATGATCCCCCTCTGTCAACGTAGTAATACCCATTTTTTCCAAATAGTGTGATACTGGGTCATTATTGATAATTCTACTATATACGTTAACTGCAGGGATGTTATAGGATTGTGCCAATGCTTGTCGTGCAGACACAATGCCGTGATATCCACCTGCATAGTTTCCCGGTGTATAGCCGCCAGCAAAAGTAGTTTTATAATCTAAAATAGGTGATCCTGGTTGAACAGCACCTGCCTCCATTGCGGGTCCATATACAAGTATTGGCTTCATCGTACTACCATTAGGTCGTTCCGCATCTGTTGCATAGTTTAGCTGACTATTATCAGAGTAACCACGTCCACCGACAAAGCTAAGAATTTTTCCGGTTTTATTTTCTATTAAAATACCACCTGTTTGGACAGGTTCCATTATTTCTTCCTTTTCACCTTTTTCATTTTCAATCGTTTCGGGACGGTCAGGGCCATAACCCTTATAGTTTTTTGCTATTTTTTGGAACGCATCATACGTTTTCTTATCAATAGTTGAGTGTATTTCATAGCCATTTTGTCGTAATTCCCGATCTGCAAGAATTTTATATTCTTCTTTTAAGTCCTGATCATTTTCTATATCATCTACTGTATACCCATCATCCTTAGCTAATTGTTTGGCAAGGATTTCTGTTGCTCGTTTTTCAAGCTCAAAAGTTAAATATGGGTATTTTTCGAGTGAAGAATCGGTAGCCTCTTTAAAATCTGCTATAATATCGTATGCAAGTGCTTTGGTGTATTCCTCTTTTGTAATGTATTCTTCATCATACATTCGTTCTAAGACAGACTTCATACGATTTATTCCAGGTTGTAAATCGGCTTCATCTTTTAATCCGCCATTATTAAGAAACGGTGTATAATAGGAAGGGCTTTGAGGTAACCCCGCTAAATATGCTGCTTGTGACAAATTTAGATCTTTCGCGTCAACATCAAATATCCCACTAGCGGCGGTCTGGATCCCGGCAATGTTTTGTCCAGATGCATCGCGCCCATAAGGAATAATATTTAAGTAGGCTTCTAGAATTTGATCTTTCTCAAAGAATTGTTCTAATCGCAATGACAATAGTATTTCTTTTGCTTTTCGCTCAAAGGAAACTTCATTTGTCAATATTTGGTTTTTGATTAGTTGCTGTGTTAATGTACTGCCACCCGTTTTCACATCAGCGTTTGTTGCTTCTTGAACAATGGCGCGAACGATTGCTTTGGGTACAATCCCCTTATGTTCTCTGAAACTTTCGTCCTCTGTTGCAATAACGGCATGTATTAAATTATCAGATACATTTTTTAGGGCAACTTCTTCTCTATGTAAATCAGATCGGATATTTCCTATGTATTTATCCTCGGCAAAATACAGTTTCGACGTTTCTTCATAATTATAAATAGATTTTTCCATACTGGTGTAACTTCTGATTGGTTCATCTTTTACCAGGGAAGCAAAATAGCCCGCACCCACACCACAAGCAAAGAAGATACCAACTGCACCAACAATAATAAAAAATAAAATAATATTCCAGGAAACATCGTAGGTAACACGAGAAGAACGCTGGATCTTCCCAGTTTCCCATATTTTTTTAAACTTTTGGAAATATTTATGAAGCATTTGTTTCATGTTCAAAATAAAAACCTCCTAAAATTCCATACTATATTATAGCATAAGTGCGATTTCTGTAGTATAGGAAATAGTATAGTTTTTAAGCCATTATGCAGTCTAAAGGATTTTACTGTTGCATTTTATCTGAATGTATGGTAACAATTAATAATAATCTTATATAAAATTGGCTTTGAAGGATCGAAGTAGATTTGCATTTCCCTGTTTAAGAGAGCTGGCGGCGGGTGGAAGCTGGTATATATTTGCAAACGAATTACAATCTGGAGCTTTTTCTTTTTTCATGATAGACAAGACAAGTTTAGGACTCTAACTGTTGTCTTCCGAAGAAAACGGTGTGATCATCGTTAACAACCCCAGAGTGGCATATTTATGCAACAAGGGTGGTACCGCGAATAAAATCTCGTCCCTTTTAACTTAAGGGATGAGGTTTTTTATTTTGCACTTTAAGAAAGTATAAAATTTTATAGGATTAAGCTATAAGGAAAAATTTCGGAAGCGGCTATAGGTGAGGCGAATGCCGAGTTTTTCTAACAAATTATCTACAATGGAGTGTGAAGTGAATGAATATTTTACAGGATCTGAAACATCGTGGATTGGTTCATCAAACAACTGATAATGATGGTTTGGAAGAATACTTACAAAATAATCAGGTTACATTATATGCAGGTTTTGATCCAACGGCAGATAGTTTGCACATTGGCCATTTAGTTCCTGTATTAATGCTAAAAAGATTTCAAAAAGCCGGTCATAAACCAATCGCTTTGATTGGCGGTGGAACGGGAATGATTGGTGATCCGAGTGGTCGATCAACTGAACGTTCGTTAAATGATGCTGCTGTTGTCAAAGGATTCAGCGAGAAAATTAAACAGCAATTAGCGCATATACTTGATTTTGATCATGGAGAGAATGCTGCGGTTGCCCGCAATAATCATGATTGGTTGGCAAGTATGACGATTATCGACTTTTTACGTGATGCCGGTAAGCATTTCGGGATTAATTACATGCTTGCTAAAGAATCGGTTTCAGCACGAATCGAACAAGGTATCTCTTTTACAGAATTCAGTTACATGATTTTACAATCACTTGATTTTCTCAAACTGTATGAACAAGAAAATTGTACATTGCAAATCGGTGGTAGTGATCAATGGGGTAATATTACTGCTGGAATGGAACTGATTCGCCGGACAAATGCACAACCGGATGAAGAAATTAAAGTATACGGATTAACTGTTCCACTTATTACCAAAGCAGACGGTACGAAATTCGGCAAAACTGCTGGCGGGGCTATTTGGTTGGATCCAGAAAAAACGACCCCATATGAATTTTACCAGTTCTGGATCAATACAGATGATCGTGATGTCATCAAGTTTTTGCATTACTTTACGTTTTTGGAACAAGATGTATTGGGGCAATTGCAAGAGGAAGTAGAAAATCATCCGGAAAAACGGCTGGCACAAAAGCGATTGGCAGAGGAAGTCACTCGAATGGTTCATAGTCAAGAAGCACTTGATCAGGCGCAAAAAATATCTGCTTCGTTATTCAGTGGTGATGTCAAGCAACTGTCTGCAGATGATATTGAGCAAGGATTCAAAGATGTTCCAACGTATAAAATAGGAAAAGAGGAAATTGGACTAATTGACTTGCTGGTGAATGCTTCCATTTCCTCATCTAAACGGCAGGCAAGAGAAGATATCAAGAACGGTGCGATTTACATCAACGGTGAACGTAATCAAGATTTACAATACACTGTCACTTCTGATGACCGAATTGAGGATAAATTTACGGTTATCCGAAGAGGGAAGAAGAAGTACTTTTTAATTCGTTATGCATAAAAATAAAACGGGTATCCGGAGTAACGGGATACCCGTTTTATTTTACTTTAACATCAAACGATAGGTGAATTGACTATTATCATTTCGTAATGTTTGTTGCTTTTTAAATTTCGTAGTTGATAGAAAAAGCGACGTAATTAGGAAATTGCTCTCCCGCCGCAGTCTTGATCGGGTTGATGTTTCCACGCACCGGTCGATGTTCCCACGCTCGGGCTGATGTTTCCGCGATTCCGGTCGATGTTCTCGCACTCGGGCTGATGTTCTCGTATTCGGGTTGATGTTCCCGCGCTCGGGCTGATGTTTCCAGAGATCAGAGTCAGCCACTCAACCCACATTAGAGTGAGAGAAAGCGTCACAAAAAGAATTATCACTACATCGCATTTTATATCTTTTGTGTCAAAAACCACCATCTATTAGAAAACAGCTTAATACAAAAAGCCTCTAGAAAGATTTCTAGAGGCTTTTTGATGGTATTCAGCTTAACGAGAGTAGAACTCGACGATAAGTGCTTCGTTAATTTCAGCTGGAAGCTCAGAACGCTCAGGGTAGCGAGTATAAGTACCTTCTAATTTATCTGCATCAAATGAAACATATTCAGGTACGAAATTATTCACTTCAATAGCTTCTTTAACGATATCTAGGTTACGTGAACGCTCACGTAGACCGATAACTTGACCTGGTTTTAGACGATATGATGGGATGTCCACACGTTTACCATCTACAGTCACATGACCATGGTTTACCAACTGACGTGCTTGTCGACGTGTACGAGCAAGACCAAAACGATAAACAAGGTTATCCAAACGTGATTCAAGTAAAATCATGAAGTTTTCACCATGGATACCTTTCATTTTACCAGCTTCATTAAACGTGTTTTTGTATTGACGTTCGTTTAAACCGTACATGAAGCGAAGTTTTTGTTTTTCTTGTTGTTGCAAGCCATATTCAGAAATTTTCTTGCGTTGGTTTGGGCCATGTTGCCCGGGAGCGTAAGGACGTTTATCTAATTCCTTACCAGTTCCAGTTAATGAAATGCCAAGACGACGGGATTTCTTCCATACGGATCCAGTATATCGTGCCATAAGACATTTCCTCCTTTATATTTTATTTGCATAAAAATAAAAACCGTGTTCCAGCAGCTTGTTCATTTTGTTTTCATGTACCATCGCTCCAGCAGCAGAGAGTTACACGATACACCTCATAAAAAATAATGAAGAGGAACAAAATGATCTCAAACGCAGTTCACTTAGGCCGCTTTTATTTTACACAACGATTAGTATATAAGTTTTAACAATGAAAGTCAATAATTTCATCGTAAACTATAAAATTTGAACAAATAAAGATTATTATATAGGAAAATGTATCTAGATCCGATATAATAAAAATTAAAGAGAAGGACGTTCTAAATTATCCTTATGATAGGTGATAATATGATAGCAAATGATAGGCAACAAGAAAAGTTACGCGGCATATTTTATGAACTCATTTTAAGTAGTCCGAATCATTCCTATGATAATCTGCTTTCCATTCTTACGTTGAAGTTACAGGAACTATTTCATTTTTCACATGTCGCTATTTATGTTTATAATAATTGGAACAAATCATATGAGCTAACAGGTGGACACACGGAGGGGGTGTTCAAAACACTTCTTTTTAACGATGATGAATTTAAGACCTATGATCATTCCATTATTCAGGTGAACGGGGAGCGGGTACTTCAGGAGACACCGGATTTATCAAATTCATTCGTCATTCCATTAAGACCAAATAATGAACACACTAGTATTATATTTGTATCCATCCCGATACATGGTGAATTAGTCTCAGTTGAATTACTCAACTCATTGAAAAAACAACTCGAACAATTTCTTCGCGTTATTCATTACCATAATAGGAATGAAGAAAACAGTAAAAAGGATAAATTCCTGTTTGATTTGACATCGCGTTTTTATGCTTTAACAAATAAACAGGATATTTTGACAGAAATTACGAATGCGTTAAAAAAACTTTATCCAGACTTTACCTTTTACTTGCTACTGTCACAAGACTACGATGTAGAAGGTTCTTTACCGGTTAGAACAATCGAATACAGTGACGATGCGACAAAACGTGTTAGTACACAAGCGTTTATGACTGGAGAAGTACAATTGGAAGATAGAATGCATACGAAAAACACTTGCCTATATGCGCCGTTGAAAGGGAATCAGGGTGTTTATGGTGTGTTGCAAATTATCACCCCACAAATTGTCAATTTTCCAGAAGAAGAGATTACGTTTATAATGCAATTCGCAAGCGTTGCTGGGAAAGCAATCGAGAATGTTACGCTTTATTTGCATTCTAAACACTTGGTTACTGATTTGAAAATGATTAATGATGTGACACATAAATTAAATTCTAATTTAAAGCGCTCCGAGATCACTGCAATTGTCAAGCAAAAAATTGTGGATGTTTGTAGCGCATCACAAGTTGGTTTTGCCTATTATCAAGAAGAAAAGGGAAATAACTTTGATATGTTATCCGGCAGTACAGACTTTTTTTATTCTAAAGAAGGCTTCGATTTTACAGAACACATTCTTGATAAAATGAAGTCCAATAAAGAGCCCATTTTTAGTGGTGATTATACAAATGTGGTAATAGAATTGCCATTTCGTTCTGTAATGGCAATTCCTATGCTCCATTCCGGCATGATACATGGTGTTATTATTATTATGCACGAAGAAGGCTACTTTTTCTCGTTTGATAACTTTAAATTAATGCAATCATTGATTCAGCATTCTACTTTAGCATTGGCAAATTCAATTTTGAAAGATAGGCTAGAGAGTGCAGTAATTACTGATTATCTTACAAAACTGTATTCTAGAAATTATTTGGATGAAAAGATTCAAGAACATATTACAACAGGTGAAAAAGGTGCGTTAATTTTATTTGATATTGATGATTTTAAAAAGGTTAACGACCGGTATGGGCATTATATAGGGGATGAGGTAATTAAACAAGTTGCTAAAATTATCAAAATGCATTTAGGGAAAAATGATATCCCTGCCAGGTGGGGCGGAGAGGAATTGGCAATTTATCTACCAAACGCAAGCATTGATGATGGCGTTAAAATGGCTAGTCAAATTAGAAAACAGGCGGAACATGATACAGACCCGATGATTACGTTATCTTGTGGTGTTTCAACGTGGTCCGATAAATCAAATGATTCTGTTCAAGCTGTTTTTATCCAGGCTGATAAGGCCCTGTACGAAGCGAAAAGCATAGGAAAAAATTGTGTTGTTAATGAGAATGTGTTGATAAAAGATTAGAAGACACGAAATGTTGCGTTTTAACAAAGAACGCAACATTTGTGTTTGTATAAGTAAGCATGTCTGTTTATGAAAGATTGCTGTTTTTTGCACAATAGATTAACTCAAAAAGTCTTCTACAATTCGAGCGTACTTCTCAATGTAAACTTCGTCTGTTTCATCGAAGCGATTTGTACTTGGACTATCAATATCAAGGACACCATATATTTCATCATTTACAATCAGTGGTACAACAATTTCGGATCTGCTGGCACTGTCACAAGCAATATGTCCAGAGAACTGATTGACGTCGGCTACCCGCTGCGTTTTTCGGTCGCTTATGGCTGTTCCGCAAACTCCTTTACCATACGGGATTCGGATGCATGCAGGTAGGCCTTGAAATGGTCCGAGAACTAACTCATCTTCTTTCCAGATATAAAACCCAACCCAATTGACATCTTCCAAGAATTGATTTAATAATGCTGAGGCGTTAGATAATATAGCAATGGAATCTGGTTCGCCATCTAGTAGTGCTTTTAACTGTTTTAAAACCAACTCGTAATCATCCACTTTGTTTCCAGAATAATTTTTTACATGAAACATAGTACATTTTCCTTTCTGTAGATGAATTTCGACAACTGTATGCAGTTAATGTCGAGAAGAACTTGCAGGATAATTGTCCACTTTGTCGTAAATATGAAGTAAGGAGATGAAAATAGTGAAAAATAATCCCTCAAAACAAAAAGTAATTGACGCAGCATCCGCTCTGTTTTACCAAAAGGGGTTTGACGGTACATCAGTGCGCGATATAGCTGATAAAGCATGTGTTAACGTTTCATTAATCAGCTATTATTTTAAAAGCAAGCAAGGCCTTTTAGAACATGGTGTAACGCAATATTATGAAACCTACCTTAAAACGGTTGAAGAAACATTGCAACTATCAAAGGCGGATTCAAAGCTTGAAAGACTAAAGAAGGTAGTGGAGACAATTATACAATATAGACAAAATAATCACCAATTTTCTTGCTTTATTTTACGTGAACTCTCCCTTGATTCCGTTTTTGTCCGGGAAATGGCAGTTACATATATAGCAAAAGAAAATTATTATTTGAGCAATGCATTTTTTTCGATATTGGAAGAAAAGCAAGTGCAATATATGGATCGGGAATTTTTGTTTATGCAATTAAAAGGAATGTTAATTACACCATATGTTTTGCAAAATGAATGGAAAAATCAAGTGATCGGTGAGCAATCACATCATATGTTTGTGAAAAAGTATGTAAGAACGATACATAAATGGCTGGATTTTATCGTTTCATAGGGGGGGGATGAGAGAAATTGGCTTGCATATTGGGGCCATTCTCTTTTTTTTGCAATAACAGATAAAAAATTTGTCAAATCGTTAATTTATTTGAATTTTTTTAGCCAAAATTGTTGTATACATGGTATCATAAATATAATAATGATAGAGTCGACATTTTTTAAAATAGAATAGATACCTGTTTTTAAAAATAGAGTCTAAGGGGAATTAATCCTCTTATACAGGAAGGAATAAGTTAGGGGGCTTTTTATGGCATATATCATTGGAACTATACTAGTTATAATCGCATTAATTATTGTTGGCCTTATTTTACGAAAACGGGTATATGATGTTGTTGATCGGCAAGAAAGCTGGAAAATGGATATTATGAACCGGAATATTGCTTCCGAACTGCAACGAATTAAAAATCTAAATTTATCAGGCGAGACACAAGTTAAGTTTGAAACCTGGAAAGAACGCTGGGAGTACATTATAACCCGCGAATTGCCAGACATTGAAGAGTACTTATTAGATGCGGAAGAAGCTGCAGACAGATATCGTTTCTCAACAGCTAAGAAAATTTTACGTAAGGCTGATCAAACATTACAATCGATCGAAAGTGATATTGAAAACATATTGCAGGAATTAGATCAACTGCTGGAGTCAGAAGAAACGAGTCGATTAGAAATAGAGCAAATTCAACCGGAAATGAAGGAACTTAGAAAGAAGCTTTCCCAGCATCGTTATCAATATGGCAAGGCTGATGCTCATTTTGATAATGCTATTGATGAACTTGAAAAGCGGTTGAAACAATATCATGAATTTACTCAATCGGGCGATTATCATGAAGCACAACAACTTGTTGACGAATTAAAGGTGGAGTTTGCGACGATTCGGCAGCAAATTAATGATTTTCCTACTATTTATAAGTCATGTAAACACGACTTACCGGCACAACTAGATGAGTTACTTACAGGAATTAAAGGTATGAAAGATGATGGATATCGTGTTGAACATCTTGGTTTTGAAAAAGAAATACATAACTACCAACGACGTTTGTCAGATTGTGTTACTTCTTTAGATAAAGGTGATTTAGAAGATGCGAGACAAATTATTCCTGAACTGGAAGAAAGAATAAAAGAAATGTATGTGCTGCTGGAAAAAGAAGCCATCGCTAAAAACTATATTGAAACACAAATTCCGAGTTATCGTCATTTGTTGGATGAGTTAAGTACATCTTTTCACGAGACAAAAATTGAAGTTGAGGAATTAAAACAAGCCTATTATTTTGAAGATGGGGATATGGAAAAATACTTAACATTAGACAAAGCGATTTCCCAACTGAGAAAACAATTTGATGAATTATCAATAGAAATCGAGAATGAAGATACGTCTCATATGGAATTGCGTGAAATGATTGAAGCAGGTTTTAAACAAATAGAATCATTACAAGCGGAACTTGAAGCATTTAAAAAACGTATTCGTGCTTTGCGAAAAGATGAATTGGAAGCTAAAGAGAAGTTATCAGAAGTGAAAAACCAGCTTAATGACACGTTGCGAAAACTGAATAAGAGTAATATCCCGGGTGTACCAACGTTTATTTGGAATTTGTCTGAAACGGCAAACGAAAAAAATGCCCAAGTTTTGAAGACTTTAGAAAAAAAACCACTGGATATTACCGAAGTGCAACATGCAATAACCGAAGCGGAGAAGGCAATTGATACTGTCGTTGAACAAACAGATATGATGCTTGACCAGGCCTATTTAACGGAGCAAGTAATTCAATATGCTAACCGATATCGTAGTCAATACCCTCTTCTAGCAGCTAAGTTAGCTGAATCTGAACGTTTATTTCGATCATATGAATATGAATTATCACTTGAACAGGCGGCTAAGGCATTAGAAGAAATTGAGCCCGGTGCATTAAAACGAATTGAAGCATTCCAGGAAGAAGAGGTTTTAAACTAACATAGAGAAAAAAGATCTACTTTTAGGCTGTCTTACGGAGTAGGATTCAAATATCCTTTCCTTAAGTCAGCCTTGCTTATTGATCGAGTTTTAGTATATGGCTGTTTTCCAAAAGATTGGGACTGCGATCACTCGCCTCATCGAAAACATTTGTTGTTTGTTACACATTAGATATAAACTGCGACATAGATTGAGATGACGGACTGCCGTTCCGGAAATACACTTCGCTTTCCGCGGGCGGCTGCTGAGCCTCCTCGTGCTACGCACTGCGGGGTCTCACCTAGGCCTCTCTTCCCGCAGGAGTCTCCGCGTATTTCCTCCACTGGTATTACATTTACTACCAGTAGCGGTAAGTGTTCTATAATTATTCCTACCACTTCACTAGTCCGGGTGAGTGGAGGGTGGTGACTCCTGCGGGAACAATGGTTTTCGGTGGGGCGAGTTAGCGCAGCCCCAGCACGTGTCCGAAGACCCCGCAGGAAGTGGTTTTCTTCCGAGGAGGCTGAGGCCGTGCCCATGGAAAGCGGAGTATTCTGACGAAGCGAATCCAAGCACTCTTATACCATTGGAACGGGAAGAAAGTGTCACCAAAGAGAACTTCATTACGTCGCAGTTTATATCAACTACGAAATTTAAAAAGCAACAAACATTATGAAAAGAGCCTAGTAAGTATAACAAGTTAGGAGTCAAATGAATGATTTATTTAGATAATAGTGCTACAACAAAACCACATCCAGAAGTATTAAAGAGTTTTCAGCAAGTATCTGAAACTTATTTCGCTAATCCTTCATCCATCCATCAATTTGGTGGTGAGGCGGAAAAACTGTTATTAACAGCAAAAGAACAGGTAGCACAAATATTGCAGGTAGAATCGAATGAGGTTATATTTACTTCTGGTGGCACAGAAGGCAATAATACCGCAATTAAAGGAATTGCTTTGCAGTATCAAACTCGAGGTAAACATATTATTACAACAACGATTGAACATCCATCCGTAATGGAAGCATGCCAAGCTTTAGAGACATTAGGTTTTGAGGTAACCTATTTACCTGTTAACCAAAATGGTGTAGTATCAGTTAAGGATTTAACTCATGCTATTCGCGAAGATACAATTTTGATTAGTATCATGCATGTGAATAATGAACTTGGATCTGTTCAACCAATTGAGGAAATTGGCTTAATTGCTAAAGAGCATCCAAAACTGTTCTTTCATGTCGATAATGTACAAGGTTTAGGTAAACTGCCATTGAATTTATCTGAAAGTGGGATTGATTTATGTACGATGTCAGGACATAAAATCCATGGTTTAAAGGGAACGGGCATATTATATGTAAATAAACGGGTTAAACTTTTTTCTTTGCTTCATGGTGGTAATCAAGAACAAGGTATTCGGTCTGGAACGGAAAATTTAGCTGGCGCCGTCGCGATGGCAAAAGCATTACGATTAATTACAGATAGGCAAAAAAACGATGGGACTGCAATGTTGAAATTGAGTAACTATCTTTGTAATGAGTTAGTTAACATGGATGGTGTTGAAGTAAATACACCAAAAGCTGCAGCGTCACATATTATCAACTTTTCTGTTCCTGGAATAAAACCTGAGGTAGTGATTCATATATTGGGTGAACAGCATATTTATATTTCAACCAAATCTGCTTGTTCATCAAAACAAACAGATGAAAGTAAAATTTTAGCAGCTTGTGGATTTAATCAAGCAAGAACCACCTCGGCCCTTAGAGTAAGTTTATCTTATGATTCCACGAAAGAAGAAATAAATATATTTTTAAATGCGTTAAAACAAGCAATTCATCAATTTAAAGAAGTTATGGAGTAGATACAAATGGAATTTGATCATATATTAATCCGATACGGTGAAATGGCTTTGAAAGGAAAAAACAGAAAAAAATTCATCGTTCAGTTACAAAACAATGTAAGACGAAAATTAAAAGAATTTCCGAATGTAACGGTTAAACGAACACAGGGAAGAATGTTTGTCCTCTTGAACGGTGAAGCACCGGAACCTGTTATGGCAAAGTGTCAAGAAGTATTTGGTATTCAAAGTCTTAGCCTAGCGGTTAAAGTAAAAAATGATGAACAGGCGATAAAAGATGCAGCATTATACGCACTTCAGGACAACGGAACTGTTCGTACATTTAAGGTGTCTGTCAAACGAATCGATAAAGATTTTCCGATTCGGTCACAAGAGATGAATCAAGTAATCGGTGGATATCTGTTAAGCAATACTTCAGGGTATAAAGTGGATGTACACCATCCAGATTTGGAAATTAAAATAGAAATTCGTACAGAAGCAACTTATATAACTTCCAGTAAAGTTCCTGGTTTGGGTGGGTTGCCTGTGGGAACTTCGGGAAAAACGTTACTTATGCTTTCTGGTGGAATTGATAGTCCTGTAGCCGGATTTTTAGCAATGAAACGCGGTGTGGAAATCGAAGCAATTCATTTTCATTCTCCACCTTTTACGAGCGAACGTGCGAAGCAAAAAGTTCTGGACCTAGCAACAAGCTTAACTGAATATGGAAATACTGTGAAAGTGCATATTGTGCCGTTTACGAAATTGCAACAGACAGTATTTCGCGAAATGCCTGATGGATATGCAATGACAATTATGCGTCGGATGATGTTTCGAATTAGTGAGATGGTTTGTAACAAGGAAAATATCTTATCGATTACGACCGGTGAAAGCTTGGGACAGGTTGCTAGCCAAACGATGGAGAGCATGAACACGATCAATGAAGTAACAACAATTCCGATTATCAGACCATTAGTCGCTATGGATAAAAACGATATTATTAAGGTATCGCGTACCATTAATACGTATGATATTTCCATCAGGCCATACGAAGATTGCTGTACGATTTTTGTACCGAAATCACCGAAGACAAGACCAAGACGAGAAAAAGTGAATTACTTTGAAAATCAAGTGGATTTTACGGATTTACTGGAAGAAGCCGTCGAAGGGATTGAAATTGTAAAGTTAACAAACAACCGTGACAATGTGCAAAAATTTGCGGGTTTATTGTAAAAAACGTCTGTAACTAACAAGAACTACCAATAGAAAAAGTGTATGTTTACCCTCCATGTTACACATTATATGAGTACCAAGGAGGTGATGAACACATGGCTTCAAACAATAATTCAAACCAATTAGTTGTACCTGGAGTACAGCAAGCATTGGATCAAATGAAGTTTGAAATTGCTCAAGAGTTTGGCGTTTCACTTGGTGCGGATACTACTTCACGAGCAAACGGTTCAGTTGGTGGAGAAATTACGAAACGACTCGTTACAATGGCTGAACAACAATTCGGCGGATATCAATAATAACAACAAAATTAAAAATTAATGGCTAAGGGCTGCCACACATAGGGGCAGCCCTTCACTTGTTCTATAAAAAAGTTCTTTTCACACGATCCCAGTATGAATTATTTTTAAGTTTTACTGTTTTAATTACTTTTTCACTGAGTGTTACGTTAATGGTTTTAATATTCTTGATCGGAAATGCTTCATTATCCAAACCAATGATAGGATGGTCATTTCCATCTTGAATAATTTCCAATGTTAATTTTCGATCATGATGCAATACAAACGAGGAACCAAGTGTACGGTACCGATTGTTGTTAAGTGAAGCTAGTTCTGAAACTTGGAAGCAAGGGATTTTTGGATCGATCACAGCCCCGTTTGTTGATTTGTTATAGCCCGTACTTCCTGTAGGGGTTGCAACAATTAGTCCATCACCACGAAACGTCTCGAAATATTGTTCATCTATTAATACATCCATGGCAATTGTTTTTATAATCGTCGATCGGATACTGACTTCGTTTAAGCAATAAGACAATGTTTCATTATTAACCATAACATTTATGACAGGGAACTTGCGAACTTCCATTTCCTCATTCTCCATCGAGTACAGCATTTCATCAAAGGTATCCATATTAAAGTCGCAGTATAAACCAGTTTCGTTTGATCGTGTTATTCCTGAATATAAACAATCCTGACGAAATCCTGTTTTTCGGACTGCCTGTAAAAATGCACCATCACCGCCAACACTTATAATAATACTAGCATCTTCTGGGTGATCAACAATTGTAAATCCATTCCTTTTGGCTAAAGCAAATAAAGGTTCAAGTTCCTTCTCTAATTCGGCTTCTTGTTTGTAATAAAAGTAAATATTTTTACGGTTTGGCATTGTCAACGCTGCCTCCATTATTGAAATAATTTTAAACTCCTATGATAAGTTTATCATTTTTTCTGTTTAGTTGCGATTTTTGGTTAAAAATAGCATAGAAGTAACAGAATAGGAAGGAATTGTTTTACTTTTTTACATTTTAGGGAATTCTTTTAAAGTGCTTAAGTATAAAGGGTAAAGTCAGCATTCGTTAAAACAGTGGCAATGCTGGGTTCCTCTATGGAGTTGATAGTCTTGATTTGGATTATAATTTCTTTATTTATTATCATTTGCATTGTACTTATTCTGTCAAGAGTATATATAGTAGTTTCACTTGAATATCTTGAGGATAAACAAATACTTCATGCCTATATAAAGCTGTACGGAATTCGAATATTTAAAAGAAGAATTGATCTGTCAGAGTTGGATACCTCGAATTCGTGGAAGGATACATTTAAAGATAAAAACTTTAAAGAAAGCCTCGAATACATTTATCATGCTGTCCAAAACTTTTTTGAAATGGTAAATGATGTCGTGATGGCGACCCGGATTTTTTTAAATCGTCTATCTGTACATAACATAGAATGGTATACCGATTTTGGTACTGGGGAGGCAAGCGGAACTGGGATAGCAGCTGGTGGAATATGGACAGTAAAGGGATTTATGATTGGATTACTAGACAATTTAAGTCAGATAAAATGTACACCGGATTTGCAAGTTACTCCCTATTTTCAAGGTAAATTTATTTATTCAAAATTTGATTGTATGGTATCGATTAGAATAGGACAAGCTATACACGCACTTATTAAAGTGATACGGAAATCATCGTTTCGAAAAAAAGAAGCATTGATTTAAAGGAGGATCAAAAATCAAAATGAGTGAACATCCAATACAAGGATTAATGACGACGGCAATGGAAAATTTGAAAGATATGATTGAAGTAAACACTATTATTGGTGATCCAGTTGAATCACCAGATGGAAGTGTGATCATTCCAGTTTCAAAAGTTGGTTTTGGTTTTGCTGCCGGTGGAAGTGATTTTAGTGGAAAAAAGAAAGGGTCTGACCAAGGTGGCAGCGAGCAAAAAGGGATGCCATTTGGTGGAGGTAGTGGTGGTGGTGTATCCATAACTCCGGTTGCATTTTTAATTGTAAGTGCCAAAGGAATAAAAATGGTGCACCTTGATGGGAATACCCATTTGGTGGAAAAAATGTTGGATTTTGCTCCTCAGGTAGTGGAAAAAATACAGCAAATGTTAAAAGAATCCGGACAATCAAAGAAACCAAAAAAGCAAAATAAAGAAAAAGAAGACGAAGATAAAGAGCAACAATCAATTTATGATATATAAAACGGAACTACATTTAAAATTATGACCGTTCACAAAACTGTTACAACTTTTAGGGGCATGATAATGGACACTTGCTGGCAGATTATTCATAATAAGAAGTGAAGATAAAGAAAAATAGGAGGAATGATTCGTATGGCAAATGTTACATTCAATCAAGATCCTGTCACACTTCTTGGCACAGAAATCAAAGTAGGGGATAGTGCACCAAACTTTACGGTATTATCAAATGAACTTAATGAAGTATCATTGGATAAATATCAAGGTAAAGTGAAATTAATTGCAGCTGTACCTTCTGTAGATACTGGCGTTTGTGCAGAAGAAACAAGACGTTTTAATGAAGAAGCTGAGAAGATTCCTGGGGTTCAGGTGTTAACCATAAGTATGGATTTACCATTCGCGCAAACACGCTGGTGTGCAGCAAACGGTATTAAAAACCTTGATACGTTGTCAGACCATCGTGACGCTGATTTTGGTGAAAAGTATGGTGTTTTAATTAAAGAATTACGACTGCTTGCCCGAGCCGTTTTTGTGGTTGATTCAAACGATAAGGTTACATATGTTGAATATGTAGACGAAGTAACGAATCATCCAGATTATCAAAAAGCACTTGAAGCAGCTAAAAGCGCTAAATAGTTAAATTAAAGTCTCTCTTGCTTTTAAATAGTAAGGGAGGCTTTTTGTTTATTTCCACTAAATAAGTTTCTCTAATTACCAGGTTCATTAATTTGTACAGACGCACCCATCTTTTGTTACAATGATAAAGCTTAGATGGAACGGAGGATGGACAGATGGAAAAAACAAATGTAGAAAAACTTTTCGACTGGATTGATCAGACATCATTAATGATCCAGCAAAATAAAAATGAACCATACTTAGATAGTTTAGCAACCACACTGGAATGTCTTTTTTACCAGGATATAACCGATGATGTGGATGATATAGTAGCGCAAAAAATCCAGCATGCGTTAAAGAATTTGTCGTTTCATTCCTTTGAGACGGAAGAGATTCGTAAGGCAATCCAACTGGCTATTTTAAAAGGGATGAAAGATTCGACACAGCAACAACATTTGATGACACCTGAAACAGTAGCATTATTAATCGGATATCTTGCTGAAAAAGTAACGAAAGGACACGAAAAACTTCGCGTATTTGATCCCGCTTGCGGTACAGGAAGCTTATTGACAACTATTGTAAAACAATTAAAGCAACCAACAGAAGCTTTTGGTAGTGAAGTGGATCCAACGCTAATTAAGCTTTCGTTATTAAATGCTAATTTACAAAAAGCAAATATTGAATTTTTTCATCAGGATAGCTTAAGTCCGTTTTTGTTAGATCCGGTTGACTTAGTCATCGCTGATTTGCCTGTTGGATATTATCCGGATGATATACGCGCAAATGATTATGAATTATCAGCGAACGAAGGGCATTCTTATGCGCATCATTTGTTTATTGAACAAAGTATGAATTATACAAATGATGGTGGATATTTAATTTTTGTCATTCCAGATTTTCTATTCAATAGTGATCAAGCGGATAAACTTCATGCTTATCTACAGAAAAATGCTCATATAATTGGGGTTTTACGTCTACCAGAAAGTGCGTTTAAATCAGAGAAGAGTGCAAAAAGTATTCTTGTGTTACAAAAAAAGGGCAACCAAACAAGTTCACCGAAACAACCATTGCTAGTACAACTACCATCGTTAAAAAATGCGAAGGCAATGAATGATATTTTAGATCAAATGAACAGTTGGTTTGCAAATTATTTAGTGTGAGAGGTTGAATCAAAATGCGTAATATTTTAGCTATAAATGCAGGGAGTTCCTCATTAAAATTTCAATTGATTCAAATGCCTGATGAGAAGGTATTAGCAAAAGGCGTATTTGAACGAATTGGGCTAGAGAGTCCTATTTTCACCATTACGGTCAATGGAGAAAAGGAGAGTCTGGAAGCAGATATACCTAGTCATGAAGCAGCGGTCAAAAGGTTATTAGAACGGCTAAAAACTTCAGGGGTTATTCACTCATTGGATGAAATTAGTGCCGTTGGTCACCGTGTTGTCCATGGAGGGGAACGTTTTACCGATTCTGTTAAATTAACGGATGAGGTTATTCACGAAATTGAAGAAGTATCTGAATTGGCTCCACTCCATAATCCAGCAAACTTAACAGGTATTCAAGCATTTCAGGAAGTTTTGCCAAACGTCCCAATGGTTGCTGTTTTTGATACAGCGTTTCACCAAACCATGCCAGAAAAATCGTATTTGTACAGCCTGCCGTATGAATATTATGAAGAATATGGTATACGAAAATATGGATTTCACGGTACATCACATAAATACGTATCACAACGGGCTGCGGAAATGCTGGAAATTCCACTTGATCAACTACGCTTGATTTCTTGTCATTTAGGAAATGGTGCAAGTATCGCAGCTATTGAACACGGGAAATCAATTGATACGTCAATGGGTTTTACACCACTTGCAGGAGTGACAATGGGAACGCGATCCGGCAATATTGACCCAGCTTTAATCCCGTATATTATGGAGAAAACAGGACAATCTGCAGATGATGTTATTAATGTATTAAATAAGCAAAGTGGTATGCTAGCGTTATCTGGTTTTTCTAGCGATTTACGGGATATTGAAGAACAGGCAGACGTGAATGATCGCGCGGAACTAGCTTTGGAAGTCTTTGCAGCCCGCATTCACAAATATTTAGGATCCTATGCAGCAAGAATGTCAGGAGTAGATGCGATTATTTTTACCGCGGGTGTCGGAGAAAATAGTGCAACAATCCGGGAAAAAGTGTTAACAGGGTTAGAATTTATGGGTGTATACTGGGATCAATCATTAAATAATGTTCATGGTAAGGAAATGTTTATTAATTATCCACATTCCCCTGTAAAGGTAATGGTAATCCCAACAAATGAAGAAGTGATGATTGCCCGTGATACAGTGCGTCTAACATCATAACTAAAAGAGAGGAGCTGTGTGTTTATGGTACATCATGTTACACATCGTTCCGTAAATTGTATGGTAATCACAATTAGTGACACAAGAACAAAGGATACCGATAAAAGCGGAAGATTAATGATGGAATTCCTTGAGCAATCGGGACATCATGTTGAGGCAGCAGAAATTGTTCCGGATGAAAGCGCGGCAATTCAAGAAATGATTAAAATTGGTTCTGAGAATCCAGCTGTTGATGTAATTTTAACAAATGGTGGTACAGGGATTTCCTTTCGTGATGTAACAATAGAAACAGTTAAAAGCATGCTTGATAAGGAAATGACTGGTTTTGGCGAAATTTTTCGGATGCTCAGTTATCAAGAAGATATTGGATCAGCAGCGATTCTTTCCCGTGCTATTGCTGGAGTAATTAGTCATACTGCGATATTTGCAACACCAGGTTCATCTGGTGCTGTTAAATTGGCTATGGAGAAGTTAATTCTTCCTGAACTGTCACACGTTGTACAGGAAATAACAAAAGATTTGGATAAACACTAAAAGCGCCGCCTTCAATAAAAAGGAGGCGCTTTTGTACTTACCTGACTACCAACACGTCACAATTAGCATAACGAGTTATACTTTCCGATACGCTACCAATTAAAAACCGCTCAACAGCATTCATCCCAGTCGCACCACAAATAATCAAATCTGCTTGAAAGCTATTTGCCACATCCTTCGCAATTTTAACTTTTGGAGAACCGTACTCTACACAACGGACAATATCATCAATACCTGCTAACGTTGCTTTTTTCATATATCCATCCAATAATTCCTTCGCATAAGTTTCGGAGCGTTCTGCTAATGTACGATCGTATGCTTCGGCAGTTGCAAATGTCCTGGAATCAACAATATGGGTGAGAATCAGCCTTGCTTTATTTCGTTTCGCAATATCTAATGATTTGTTAAACGCAGCTTCTGATGCTTTAGATCCATCAACGGCAACGACAATATTTTTGTATTCAAAGTTCATTTTGCATCTCCCCTTTTTAATTTATTTACCCTTTGTTACAACACTATAATCTACTTGTTAAAACTGGAAAGAAAAACCGCTTTTTTGTTACAGTTTTGTGTACATACTAAGTCTTACGGAGGTGATAGCTTGACGAAGAAAAACATTCCTTTTGAAGACAAAAAAGGCGTTGAATCGGTAAAAAATCAATTAATAGAAAGTTATCAAAGTGGTGTTATAGAAGATAAAGAAAATTTATCTAATAACAGAAGTATTCACACATTTAATAATCAAAAAAAATAATGGCCCATCTAATCCATCCCAGTAATATGGGGTGGATTAATATTTTGTTTCCTTCTTTAATTTAGTATATTATGGTATAATTCCATTCATGATAAGTGGTTCACTTCCTTAGATTTTTTGTAGAGGAGGAACAAAATGGGACATGCACTAATAACGGCAGGGACATCTGGATTAGGAAGGATGGTTACCGAGGCTTTTTTGCGGGCAGGACATAGCGTCACAACCACGTATAGAAATAATTATGATAAAGCCAATGAGGTAAAGAATGAATTGGCTGCCTATCGTGATTCGTTATCAATTGTTCAAGCGGATGTAACGAAGAAACATGACATTGGAAATTTAGTAAATGAGGCAGTGAAAAATTACGGTGGGATCGATTATTTGATTAATAATGCAGGGCCGTTTATATTTGAACGGAAAAAATTACTTGATTATACGGAAGATGAATGGCATGACATGATTGGTGGGAACCTGGATGCGGTATTTTATTTATTAAAATTGACGATTCCGTTCATGCGCGAGCAACATTTCGGACGTATTATCAACTATGGATTTCAAGGTGCAAATAGTGCTTCTGGCTGGCTATACCGTTCTGCTTTTGCCGCAGCTAAAAGTGGTTTGGTTTCGTTAACAAAGACAATTGCTTTTGAGGAAGCGGAATATCAAATTACTTCAAACATGGTGTGTCCAGGTAATATTGTTGGGGAAATGAAAGAATCACGTATTGCAGAAAGCCGAAAACAACACGATGATTCAACACCAATAGGCAGACCGGGAACAGGGGAGGATATTGCACGGACTATCCTATTTTTATGTGATAAGGATTCTGATATGATTACAGGTTCTATTTTTGAAATAACTGGTGGACTGGACGTGATTAATCGGTATCGTTAATAAAGAAACTTTTGATGCAATTTCAGAAAAACTTTGTTACAATGAAAGTGCTTTCAGGACAGTAGTGAAGTTCCCGATAACTTGGGATAGAAAATAGGAAATCCAGGGGAGGTAGTTGAAATGAAAATAGGGGTACCAAAGGAAATAAAAAATAACGAAAACAGGGTTGCAATGACGCCAGCTGGAGTTTTATCGCTAAAAAGCGCAGGTCATGATGTATATGTGGAAACCGGTGCTGGATTGGGATCAAGCTTTACGGATGAACAGTATAAAGATGCAGGTGCAATTATCACACCGACTGCAAAGGAAGCCTGGTCACAAGAAATGGTTATGAAAGTAAAGGAACCATTACCAGAGGAATATGATTATTTTTATGAAGGCCTTATCTTATTTACATATTTACATTTAGCAAATGAACCAGAATTAACAAAAGCAATGATTGACAAAAAAGTAGTTGGGATCGCTTATGAAACTGTACAACTCCCGGACCGCTCATTGCCACTATTAACGCCAATGAGTGAAGTAGCAGGAAGAATGTCAGCGCAAATTGGTGCACAATTCCTAGAAAAATCCAAAGGTGGCAAAGGGATTCTGCTTGCAGGTATTCCTGGTGTGAAACGCGGAAAAGTTACCGTTATTGGCGGTGGTGTTGTTGGTACAAATGCAGCGAAAATAGCTGTTGGTCTAGGTGCTGATGTGACGATTATCGATTTAAGCCCGCAACGTTTAAGGGAGCTAGATGATTTATTCGGATCATCTGTTAATACGGTGATGTCAAATCCAATGAATATTAGTGAAGCAGTTGCAGAATCTGATCTTGTTATTGGTGCGGTATTAATTCCTGGAGCAAAAGCACCCAAATTAGTGAAAGAAGAAATGGTACAAACGATGCGTGATGGATCCGTAATTGTCGACGTAGCGATTGATCAAGGTGGAATAGTTGAAACAAGTGATCATGTCACAACCCATGATGATCCGACATATACGAAGCATGGTGTTCTTCACTATGCAGTAGCAAATATGCCTGGTGCTGTTCCGCGTACATCGACAATCGGATTAACAAATGTTACCGTCCCATATGCATTGCAATTGGCAAACAAAGGTTATAAACAAGCATGCATAGATAATCAAGCATTACGGAAGGGAATTAATACATTAGATGGTTATGTGACATATCAAGCTGTCGCAGAATCACATGGCTTGCATTATGATACAACAGAATCGTTATTGGAAAAATAATGCTGTTATAAAAAATGAGGCTAACCCTAATAGGGAAAGCCTCATTTTCTTAAAATATAAAATTTGTGGCGCTATTATGCTCACGCTCTTAGTCTGTAAGGGCGCTTGCGCTTTTCTTATTCAATAATTTGTAATTCTTTTGGTGATTTGGTTAGCTGTTCTGGCCCTTTGGCTGTCATGTAAATCATATCTTCAATACGGACACCGCCAGTATTTGGAACATAAATCCCTGGTTCGATAGTATAGCACATACCTTCTTTTAAGGTTAATTCATTATTGCTATGCATGGATGGGTATTCATGCGTTTCGATTCCTAATCCATGTCCAATCCGATGGGTAAAATATTTTCCATAACCGGCTTGATCGATATGATTCCGTGCAGCTAAATCAATTTTTCCAACAGCAGTACCTAATTGTGATGCTTCAATTGCTTTTTGTTCTGCTGCGAGTACCGTGTTGTATATGGTCCGTTGCTCATCTGTAATAGATTTATAAGCAACCGTTCTTGTGGTATCGGAACAGTACCCTTCAAAAATAACGCCAAGGTCGAATAATACAAGGTCACCTTTTTCAATCTTTTTCATTCCGGGTGTCCCGTGTGGGGAGGCAGTTTGGGTGCCGGAAAGAGCCATTGTTGAAAATGACATTCCTTGAATCCCTTGTTTTTTCAATTCGTATTCGATTGTCGCAATCACTTCTAATTCACTTACGCCCTCTTGGATTGCCTTTATCCCTGTTTCCACTCCGAAGTCAGCTAATTGGGCTGCTTGTTTCAATAATGTATACTCTTTCTTGCTTTTAATTACACGTAAGTTGGCAAGTATCTCTTGGACGTTAACAATGGATGCTTGCGGCAAAATTTGTTTAATTTCATTGAAGCGTTCCAGTGTGATTTGATCATACTCGATTCCAATTGACTGTGGCATGTTGTTTGTTTTTTTCAAAAATGACTGAAATAATTGCCACGGGTTTTCATTGTCACTATAACCGAGAATTTCAAATTTCCAACCAGCCCTTTTCGCATCTTCTTCCTCCATCGCCGGCACAATTAACAATGGATCATGAAAACGGCTTAAGTAAACAGCAATCACCCTTTCATGTGGGTCTGTATAATAGTTACTTAAATAATAAAAATTAGCTGTTGACGTTACAAACATACTATCTAAATTATTTCTCTTCATCTCTGCTGCAAGTGTTTCGATACGATTTGTCATTGAATTCACCTCATATGTAGAATATCTCCAGTATAACAAAGTTTAATTTCTTTTCATAAAGGAATGATGCTACTAAAATAAAATTGAAAAAAAGTGAAACCTAAATTTAATTAGGTCGTATTACATAGAGAATACTATATTTTTAAAGAGACAAGAGGTGACTATGTGGGGCTGTTTGGTAATCTATTTTCAAAAAAACAAACGAAACCTGCACCAAAAGAACGAACAGTATTATCCATTCAGATTGGTGATATCGTAACATATGATCTAAGGGACTATGAGGTTGTTGGTAAAATTACTTACCGTGATGGTGGTTACGAATGGTTTGGTTATCAATTACTTGAAGGGCATGATACAATTTGGTTATCAGCCGAAATGGATGATGAATTAGAGGTAGGGATGTATAAAAAGATACAGTTGCCTGTTTCAAAGCCATATCCAAAAGAATTAGTATATGATAATAAACGGTATTATTTAGAGGAGCGCGGGACTGCCAGAGTAGTTGGTGAGGGAAGAAGTGCAAATCTCCGCGGTACCGAAACAGACTATGCTGATTATAGTGATGAGGATGAAGAACATTTCTTAAGTCTTGAATCATGGGGTACGGAAATTGAAGTGAGTTATGGCTATCCAATTGAATCATATGAATTAAAAATTTTAGCTGGATCAGAATAAAGGAGGAATATTTAAATGTTTAAATTTTTTAAACGAGTAACAACGGTGGTAAGTTCGGAATTGAATTCTTTGCTTGATAAGGCAGAAGACCCGGTAAAAATGTTGGATCAATTCATGCGGGACATGGCCGAAGATATTCGTGAGGTAGAATCTTCTGTTGCCAAACAAGTTGCTAATGAAAAAATGTTAAAACGCAAGGCTGATGATGCACAGGCAATGGTCGACAAACGACAAAAACAGGCGGAGCAAGCAATTGAATCAGGGAACGAAGATTTAGCTCGTCGTGCATTACAGGATAAAAATGACCATGAAAGTCAAGCGCAAATGTTAAAAGAATCTTGGGAACGCGCAAAAAATGATGCTGATGTATCACGAGAAAAATTAGATGAAATGAAAAAAGAATACCAGGAAATGAAATTGAAAAAAGATTCATTAAAAGCACGTGCTGAATCAGCTAAGACACGTACTAAAATGAATAGAACGATGTCATCTATTGGCGGTGATGAATCAAAACAGGGATTCGAGCGTATGGAAGAAAAAGTAATGCAATTTGAAGCAGAAGCAGAAACAAGTGAAGATCTATCAAAATCCAGTCGTACATTAGACGATGAATTTGAAGAGTTAGAAAAAAATAGTGTTGATGATGAGCTAGCTGCACTCAAAAAGAAAATGGGTAAAGATGAATAAAGGTTGTTCAAATAGATTCAAGTGATGAATTTCTTTGGACATACATGAATAGAATGAAACAGGGGACAGAACCTTTGTTAAAAGGCTGTCCCTCATTCTTGAATAGAAAGGGGGATCCTGTTTGTTAAGAAAATGGAGTGTATTCATAGGTTTATTATTCATAATGGTAATAGCTGCCTCTTGTTCATCCCCTTACCAGCAATTCTCAGAAAGAGGCATGTCAGATGAAGTATCGATTACAGCAGATGATATTCCAGAAGAGCCGGATAAGCAAGAACTTATAGATAAAATTGAAGGGAATACAAGCAATCAAGTTGATGACATTATTGAAGCCAACTTCCCCCTAATGGATGTAGTATCAGGTGAAGGTAATCAACAAGCTGAAGTTTTTGCAACTAATCGATTTGAACTTGACGAATTAGCATCCGTACTTACTACTGCAATGGAACCGGATAAAACAAGTGAAGTAAAAGATAATCAGCAGATATTCATTTATCCAAATCATTTTGTTACCTTAAAGGAAAGTGAAGATGATCGTGATGTGCTTTTAATTGAAGTTGCAGCGGATGAATTCGTACGCAGAAATTATTCACCTAGTTTTTTAGGTACATATTTTACATTTAGGCTTTTGGATGGCATGTTTGGTAACAATTGGAGCAGCAGAAGGGCACAAACTTGTCAATCAGGAGGATGTTATGGAGGCTATACTGGAAAAGAATACCACCCGGACGGACAGCGTCGTGGAAGAACGTCATTCAGAGGTGGCGGGCCAGGAGCAGGAAAATAAAAGGAGTGTGAGAGAATGGGACCGTTTGTAGCAACATTTGTTTATTTTGTACTATCAATTGTGATTGTAATGATCGGTTTAGCTATATTTGAATTTATGACAAGAAAATACAAAGATATGGATGAGGTTCTCAAAGGTAACCATGCAGTCGCATTATCAATCGCCGGAAAAATAATCGGTATCTGTATCATTTTAGCATTTGCGATTTACCATAGCACTGTAATTTATGAAACCCTTATATGGGGAGCATATGGTGTTCTATTACAAATGATTGCATATTTATTATATGACTTGTTCACAAGGAAATTTTCAGTCGAGGAACAATTGCTTAAAAATAATATTGCTGTGGGGATAATCTCTATGAGTGTTTCGGTTGGACTTGGTTTTGTAATTGGTGCATCCATTACATAAAGAAAAAGAAAATGAAATAACAGAAATAGTAGCGGTCAGCCATATGTGCTTGACCGCATCGTTATTTATGGGTATGGAGTGGGATAGATGGACGAGCAAGCAATCAGGAAAAGTAAGTTTATTTACTGGGCATCAGGAATTGTATCAATTTGTGGGATTATTTTTGAAGTGTTATTCGGAGCATTAGGATCGTACATATTGGGTGACGGGGTAAAACAATACACACTGACCATTTCCTTGTTTTTAACTGGTATGGGTATTGGGGCAAGCCTCAGTGAACGTGTGATGAAAAATTTAATTCTTGCCTTTGTTTGGATTGAGTTCGGTGTGGCCATTATTGGCGGTTTTTCCAGTTTTACGATGTTTGGAATTACCGCTTTTGCACCAGCTGGAACGGATGCTTTTTATTTATATTTGATTACGTTTCTCGTTGGTGCTTTAACGGGGGTTGAGTTACCAATCCTTATTCGGAAGGCAAATGAAATAGGTGTGACACTAAATAAAAGTACTGCACGTGTGTTATTCTCTGACTATGCTGGTGGACTTGTTGGTGGAGTATTATTTGCGTTTTTTTTACGACCCCAAATGGGTATGGTGAAGTCAGCGTTCTTCGTTGGTTGCATAAACCTTGTTGTAGCCATGATTGTTTTGTGGTTGTTTCGCAAAGAGATTCGGCACTTTTTTGTACATGTCGTTATTGGACTATGTATCGGAGTTTTATTAGTTGTAGGTTTATTTTTTGGAGAAGAAATGGCCTTCACGTTTGAACAAAAATTGTATAAGGATCCAATTGTTCATATGGAAGAAAGTCAGTATCAAAAGATCATTTTAACCAAAGACCAAGAAGATACAAGATTGTATTTGGATGGGTCACTGCAACTTAGCTCAACTGATGAATACAGGTATCATGAAGTACTCATTCATCCAACAATGAGTGCTGCTACATCACATGATCATATTTTGGTTCTGGGTGGTGGTGATGGCGTCGCTGCTAAAGAAATTTTGAAATATGATGATGTAGAGGACATAACACTTGTTGATCTTGACCCGGCAGTTATTGAATTAGCAAATACAAATCCGCAAATGCTTGAGCTTAATGAGGGTTCACTGAAAAATGCAAAGTTGGACATTTTTAACGAAGATGCTTTTCAATTTTTAGAGGATAGTGACGCGTGGTATGATGTCATCATTATTGATCTTCCTGACCCAAATAACGAGAGCCTAAACAAGCTTTATACGAAAGAATTTTATTCACTTGTACGTAATCACTTATCACCAGACGGTGCAGCGATGATTCAATCAACAAGTCCTGTTTTTGCTACAAAAGTATATTGGACGATATCAAAAACGGTGGAGTCAACAGGATTACAGGTAAATAATCTTCATGTCGACGTTCCCAGCTTTGGAAATTGGGGCTTTGTAATGGCAAGTAGAAAGGAAATTAATTTAGATACGATTGATATCACTGTTCCCACGAGGTTTTTAACAACCGATGTACTGTCTAACTTAACTAAATTTGGAAAAGATGAAGATAAGGTAATTAAAAATGAGGACGGTGACACGATTGATTTAAAACAAAACACACTTATCGATCCAAACTTGATTCAACTATATGAAAAAGCATGGAAAAACTACTAAACGGGTAAAGGAAATAGGAAAGTTTTATCGAATGTATTAATGTAGGAGATTTTTAGGAAAGGGAGCGATTTTAATGAACGTATCATTTCATGGACAGTCAGTCGTAAAAGTGGAAACAAATAAACATACGATTTTATTTGATCCGTTTATTTCGGGGAATGAGAAGTGTGATTTGAATGCTGACACTATCAAAGCAGATGTTATTTTGCTTACACATGGACACAATGATCATGTTGGGGATACCGTTGAAATAGCCAAACGAAATGATGCATTAGTGGTTGCGCCAAATGAACTGGCTAATTACTTAGGTGGAAAAGGATTAAACACACATCCAATGCATATTGGTGGTGCACATGAATTCGACTTTGGTAAAGTGAAGTTTACGCAAGCATTTCATGGATCTTCTTATACCGAGGAAGATGGAACTATTATATATACTGGGATGCCTGCTGGAATATTGTTAACCGTTGAAGGGAAGACAATTTATCATGTCGGAGATACGGGGTTATTTAGTGATTTAAAATTAATCGGTGACATGAATGATATTGATGTTGCATTCGTGCCAATCGGTGATAATTTTACAATGGGACCAGAAGACGCCCTCATTGCGGCAGACTGGATTCAAGCCGACACTGTCGTACCAATACATTATAATACATTCCCGGTGATTGAACAGGATCCAGATGATTTTGCTCAGAAAGTTAAGACTGGAAAGGGAAAAGCATTAAAAATTGGAGAAGCGATGGAATTATAAGAAAAACGTGAGCTGAGTTAGCTCGAATAGTCAGATAACGCGGAGAAATATAAGGAATAACGCGAAAGACAGCATATCAATTGGTATGCTGTTTTTTTGTATAACAGCATGTATATATTTAAACAACAAAACATCATAATAACTAATACACCTATGCTAAAAGGACTGCTATCTTATGCTAACTAAGAACCGTTTTTCTCACATAGTTTGTTGCTATTGATAGAAACTGCTACCTACTTTACTGTGACTTCCTCTAATCCTTATAAGGTAAGGGCTAATCCAGTGATAAGGAAAAATACTCGCTTACCATGAAGATGCTTCAGCAGCATTTCATCGCACGAGCATATATTCTAAAAATAGAAGTGTTAAAACCATTTTATACTCTATTCGCATTGTTAAGTACAGTTTTCTTTACAAATGCTGTACTACTTAGATTTGCTCACGTCTTTTTCTTACACTGTAACGTAGATTTTTTGTGATCACGAATTTCTTGATTGCCACAAAGGGCTTTTCCGTCAACTTGGATGCTCCCGCTTGTTATGACCTTGGCTTTATTATATAGGTTAATATTCTTGTTAAAGTGTGCAGCACCGGATATTTTAAGTTTGACATTCTCCTCTACAATGGTGTTATTTCTTACTACTAGAGATCCTATTATCTCATAGTAATTGTTGCAATTTCCTTTTTTTAAGATTAGCTTATCCAGCACAATAGATCCTCTAAATTTGCATGGGACATTTTCACTTTCTTCTTTACCAGCATCAATATATAAGTCGTGATCATCTTTATGATTCCAAGTAGTTTCCAAAGAAAAATTATTTCCTGAATTATTAGTTGTTGTTATTTTTACCGATAAAGGTTTATTATAATCAAGGTTTTTGACACAGTGATTAATCGTCTTGAGCGGCTCCTCACCGTTAGATATAGTTAAATGGGTTATGGTTAAATTATCTTTTCCATTAAAACAAAGTTCATCACCGGAAAGATATTTTCCTCTCATTGTATTAATTAAAACGTTTGTGTCCTGTTTTAATGAAATATTTTCACTTGCTTCTTTTTGGTTATTGAACATTTCCATGACTAGAGTTGATGATAGTGTAATAACGATAATAAATAAACTAAGTGCAGCTAACAACTCTACTAATGTCATTCCGTGTTCGTTTTTATATTGTCGAAAATTCATGTTCTTCACATCCAATAAGATGATATAATAAGAAAAAAGCCACAATGAAAGGAGTGAGCTCTTTTGACTAGAAAAATTGATAGAAAAAGTAATAGTGGGTTTACTCTTATTGAAATTATAGCATCAATTGCGATTTTGGGAATGGTAATTGCAGTTTTTTTGCCGATTTTCCCACAAATTATGAAATGGACAGTTAACACGGATAATGAATTAGTGGCTAGTAATCTACTAGGACAAGTGGCCTATGATGTGAAAAATGCAAGCATCATTGATCAGAAGACAGGAACGATTTCTATTTGTCCTACGTATTCGTCAATTAAAAAGAGTTCATTAGGTAATCTTTCATCCTATACGTTGAATGATAACGACTACTCCGTAAAATTACATATATGTAAAGAAAAAGATGTGGACTTATACCGGACAAATATTCAGATTTATACCGCTACTAATAAAAAGGTCAGTGAATCATATACGTATATTTCGGGCCATTCAGGTGATGTAGATGAATAATTTTAAAAATCAGCGTGGAGCAGCATTCGTTATTACATTAATGATCATTACACTATTTCTCTTGTTTATTTTAACTCAGTTTCATCAAGTTACAAACACAACAAAACAGGTAACAATAGTAGAGAAAACGCTTGATGCACAGCTTATTGCTGAAATGGGAGTTGATTACTATCGTGAATTGGTAGACAAGTATATACAAGATGAGGAGATTAAAGATCCAAATAAAATAACACTTCCAGAGCCAAATCCCCCCACAATTGATTCAAATCATGCGTATCAAATTTCAGCTTACAAAATGATAGAGAAATCTGATACAAAGGTGATAATTACTTTTAGAAGTACCGGTATAGCCTTTGATAAGGAAAAACAGATTGATGATAAAATTACCATTCATTTTGCAGAGGAGTGATTGCCGTGAAAACACGCAAACGTTTAGGAGACTTACTTCAAGATGCGGGTCTAATAACGAATGATCAACTAAATGAAGCACTAGAAAATAAACGAAACGATCAAAAGTTAGGAGATGCATTGCTTGAGCGTGGATACATTACAGAGCGACAACTAATCGAAGTGTTGGAATTCCAATTAGGGATTCCCCATGTTTCGTTATATCGTTATCCAGTTGATGAACATGTTTTAGGACTTGTCTCAAAAGAAGTCGCTCAAAAAAATTACATTATGCCATTAAAAATTCAAGATAATACACTACTTCTTGCGATGAAAGACCCCATGGATTATTACATTATCGATGACTTGGAATTGGGAACAGGTTTTAGTATATCGCCAGTAATTGCAGCAAAAGATGATATTTTGTATGCGATCAATAAATTTTACTTTAAAAATGAATCAGAAATGGTAATTGATCAAACAAATGAAAATGATGAAGCACCAGTTATTCGTCTGTTGGATCAGCTACTAAATACAGGAATTCAATTAAAGGCAAGTGATATCCATATTGATCCACAAGAAACAAACGTTCACGTACGTTACCGGATTGACGGTAAATTACAGACTGAAAAAATAATTCCAAAGCAAATGCAGAATTCTTTAGTTGCCCGGATTAAGATTCTAGCAGATTTAAATATTACCCAAACAAGGCTTCCACAAGATGGACGAATTAAAACTACTGTAGGTGTCACACCAGTAGACTTACGGATATCCTGCCTGCCAACGGTTCATGGCGAAAAAGTTGTTGTCCGTATCTTAGATTTAAACAATGCCTTAATGCACTTAAATGAGTTAAACTTTTCAGAGGAAAATCGTAAAAAGTACAAACAATTAATAACGAATCCGTCCGGCCTTGTATTATTAACAGGTCCAACAGGATCAGGAAAAACATCAACATTATATGCTTCAATCAACCAGTTGAATACAGAAAACGTTAATATTATTACAGTTGAAGATCCAGTTGAATATCAGTTAGAGGGAATTAACCAAGTCCAAGTTAATAGTGCAATCGGGCTTACGTTTGCTAGTGGTTTGCGTTCTATTTTGCGACAAGACCCAAATATTATCATGGTTGGGGAAATTCGTGACCAGGAAACAGCCGAAATTGCAATTCGAGCGTCTTTAACAGGGCACTTAGTGTTTAGTACATTGCATACTAATAGTGCCATTGATACTGTTCCACGATTAATTGATATGGGAATTGAACCCTATTTAGTTGTCTCCTCATTGACTGGTATCGTAGCCCAGCGTTTAGTCCGTAAAATCTGTCGGGACTGTGCGACAAAGCGGGAACCAACCAAAATGGAAGCAGAGATTTTTTCGAAAAATTGTGTGGATGTAGAGCATGTCTATTATGGAAAAGGCTGCAGTAGCTGTCACCAGCGTGGTTACCGGGGCAGATTAGCAGTTCAAGAAGTATTGGTGGTTGATGAAACAATAAAAAGTATGTTGTTGAATAACAAATCAATCACTGATATTCGATCCTATGTAAAAGAACAGGGGATGGCATTTTTAATTCAGGATGGGTTAGACAAGATTAAACAAGGGTTAACAACAATGGAAGAAATTTTGCAGGTTTCGATTAGGGTGTAAGGGGGTAAAAGAATGAAAGAGCAGTTTGATAGATGGTTAATTGATGCATGTCAAAAAAAAGCATCTGATGTGCATTTAACGGTTGGAAAGGCCCCTATTTTTCGAATAAATGGACAGTTGACGGAGCAAGCTACAAAAAAATTGGAACCGTCTGACACGGAACAAATTGTCAAAGCGATCATTCCTGATAACCAATGGTCTCAATTGGAGCAACAGCGTGAATTGGATTTCTCCTATGGAATTAGTCATGTATCACGGTTTCGAATCAATACATTTTATCAAAGAGGTGCATTGTCACTTGCTATCCGGATCGTCCCGACGGAAATTCCGTCAATTGATGAATTGCATTTACCGTCGATTATGAAAGAAATAATTTATCAGCCACAAGGGTTAATACTTGTAACCGGTCCTACAGGAAGTGGGAAAAGTACAACCCTAGCTTCGATGATCGATTACATGAACAAAACATTAAAAAAGCATATTATTACGCTTGAAGACCCGATTGAATATATGCATGAACATGATCAATCTATTATTGATCAACGTGAAATTGGTTTTGATGCTAATAGTTTTCAGGGTGCACTTGTAGCGTGTTTGCGTCAAGACCCTGACGTTATTCTCGTTGGGGAGATGCGTGATTTAGAAACAATTTCAACAGCGATTACAGCTGCAGAGACTGGACATTTAGTATTAGGAACTTTACACACGCAAGACGCTGTATCAACAATCGAACGAATTATTGATGTCTTCCCAGCGGAACAGCAAACTCAAGTGCGAATTCAATTATCGACGGTCTTAAAAGCCGTTATTTCGCAACGGCTCTTAATGAAAAAAGACAATATGAGACGGATTGTTGCTACAGAAGTTTTAATCAATACGTCAGCAGTGAAAAATTTAATTCGTAATGAAAAGCTGTTTCAAGTCCAAAATGTGTTGCAAACGTCGAGAGAACTAGGAATGCACACACTTGAGATGGATCTAAAACGGTTGCTTCAAGAAGATAAAATCGCTTATGAAACAGCTGCTCCTTTTATGCAGGAGAGGGGTTTGTATTAGATGAACTATCAATATACTGGCAAACGAATTTCGGGGCAAAAAATAACAGGGAAAATTGAAGCGGATTCCAAAAAAGCTGCACTGTTTCAACTGGAGAAAAACGGGTTGATCATTTTTGCTATCGATGAAACCAAACCATGGAACAAAGACATTATTTTAAATAAAAAGATCAAAAATAAGGATTTTGTTATCTTTCTTCGGCAATATGCTACGTTAATTCATGCAGGGATTTCTATTTCAGACGCTACCAAAACGATGATGATGCAAACGGAAAATTATTCATTAAAAAACGCGCTTACAGATATTAACAAGCAGCTTGAGCAGGGACAAGCCCTTTCCCAAGCTGTAGAACGTCATCCAAAAGTTTTCCCAACACTACTTGTTAACATGATCCGTGCAGGAGAAGCTAGTGGAAAGTTAGATGAAATTTTAAATCAAATGGCTGATTATTATGAGAAAGCGTACCGAAACAAACAAAAGGTTATTTCTGCGCTATTGTATCCAAGTGTTGTTGGTGTTATAACACTTTTACTTAGTTTATTTTTATTAGTATTTGTCGTACCACGATTTGTTAGTATGTTTCATTCCTTTGGCGGGGAAATACCAGCTTTCACGCAATTCGTTATGACCTTAAGTGATTGGGCAGGTTCTTATTGGTGGTTATTGTTCGTTTTAGTTGTACTTTGCTTACTAGTATATAAGTATCTTATGCAATATAATGCTTTCATTTATCGTATTGATGTGATAAAAATGAAACTCCCCTTTCTTGGTGTACTCGTGCATAAAGGGGCATTAGTCCGTATGACACAAACACTGAGTACGTTGGTTAATAGTTCCGTACCCATCTTACAATCTGTTGAAATAACTGAAAAGGTTGTTGGAAACCGTGTCATGCAAGATGTGCTTGAAAAGGCACGTAAATCCCTTGAAGTAGGCGAATCGATTACAAAACCAATGAAAAAGCATTGGGCCTTTCCTGCACTAGTCATCCAAATGATTCAAATTGGGGAGAGAACCGGGACTTTAGACCATATGTTGTCAAAGGCTGCAGAATTTTACGAAGAAGAAGTGGAACAATTGTCCAATCGAATCAAAACATTAATCGAACCAATTATGATTATTATCCTGACCGTAATTGTCGGCAGTATTATTGCGGCAGTGGTTATTCCGATGTTTTCGCTGTTTGGAAATATTCAATAGAATAATATAGATTTTTGTCTAGTAATCAATTATAATCTTAATAGGACTAAAGTAGGGCGCGATGATAGACTATCTTTAATCTGGGCACTTTGGATAGTCAGGAGTGAGTAGTGCAACCGACTAATTAAGTTCTCATAGCTTTCTATCATTATAAAAAGGTGGGGATTTTTGTGTTTGCACGAATGAAGAAAATATTGAAAAAGGAAAAAGGATTTACGTTGGTAGAGTTACTAGCAGTCATCGTTATTTTGGGAATTATTTTAGCGATTGCGATTCCAGCAGTTGGGAACGTTATCAGTAAATCAGAAAACGATGCTAAACAAGCCAATATTGATTTAATATTAAATGCTGCAAGGTTGGCTGATGTTAATGGTGAGTTTAGTGATGATATGAAGGTTTCTGAATTAAAAGATGAAGGTTATTTAGAAGAAATTCCAGAAGTTCCTGGTGAAGAAGAAGAAACATATGGTGAGGGTACTGTAAAGAAAAATGAAGATGGAACATTCGAATACACAAGTGATATTGGAAAGCCATCCGAAGATTAACACTAATTAACGAATCGTAATCATAATATTTTAACGCCTTGCACCGACTGTGACAGGGCGTTTTATTCACTATATTATTGCAAGGAGAACTGTGAATGGACACTTCGCTAATTTTTTTATTCTTCCTATTGGGCTTAATCTTCGGTTCATTTTTTAACGTCGTTGGTCTACGTTTACCCACGAAACAGCCTTTTGCAAATGATCGCTCAATCTGTCCACAATGCAAACAAACGCTTTCCTGGTATGAGCTTATCCCTGTATTATCATTCCTACTGCAGCTAGGGAAATGTCGGCATTGTCAGGTAAAAATATCCCCGATTTATCCCATAATCGAGATAGCAACTGGATTTCTGTTTGCATGTAGTTACGTTTTATTTGGTTTGCATTTGGAGTTAATCATGGCATTATTATTGATGTCGATGTTGATCATTATTTTCGTTTCTGATATTACATACATGTTGATCCCCGATAAGCTATTACTGTTCTTTTTACCACTTTTTATCGTGATGCGATACGTTGAACCCCTTGATCCGTGGTGGTCAGCAATTGTTGGAGCCTTAATTGGTTTTGCTGTTATTGCGATTGTAATCCTTGTTAGCCGTGGCGGTATGGGAGCGGGGGATATGAAATTGTTTGGAGTTCTAGGAATTGTGTTGGGAATGCAAAAGGTGTTACTAGCGTTTTTCCTCGCTTGTGTGATTGGTGCGTTTATCGGCATGCTGTTGCTCCTATTTAAGGTGATTGAACGTAAACAGCCTATTCCATTTGGGCCATATATAGTTGTGGCGGCAATTGTAACCTATTTTTACGGTGACTCTCTATTAAACTGGTATTTAAATCTTTTATAAGCAGGTGACAACATGGGTTTGATGAATAATGGCAGAGTAAATATGGTTATCACAAATCATTCGTTACGTTATACATTTCATAAAAATGCTTCCAGCAGTGGTTTAGTTACATATGGGGAAGTAGAATTGCCAAACGGTACAATAAAAGACGGAACAATTGCTAACAAATCTGCTTTCTTAGAAGCGGTAAATCTTCTTGTACATCAGCAAAAATGGAAGCGAAAAAAGCTGTATTTTTCGCTTCCAGACGATACTGTAGTTGTTCGGAAATTACAGATTCCTGCAGCATTATCCAAAGAAGAAGCAATGGGATATGTAAATACACAAATTGGTAATAGCTTGTATTTACCATTTGCAAATCCTGCTTTAGCAATTGAATTTTTGGACAATGATAGGGAAAATAGAGAGATTTTATTATTTGCGTATCCCAAAGAGAAAATAACGGCCTTTGTAGCTATTTTTGAAGAAGTTGGACTGAAACCAGTAGTTGCGGATCTTACATCGCTAGCGGTTTACCGATATTATTATTTGCATCAGCCGGATGAAAAGGAGCACATCCTACTTATCCACTGGGATCGCGATGCACTTGTATTAACGGTTTTCCAGCAACATAAAGCCATTTTTACAAGGCATATGAAAATAGAAATGGTTGAAACGCCAAGTGAAGATAAAGCGATGGATACTATTAATGAATATATAACTGAAATCAATCGTATTATTGATTTTTACCAATATTCGATTACGAAAGGGGAGGAACGGATTAATAAGTTGCTTTTATCTGGGGACTTCCCGTTTTTATCTGCTGTTCAAACGGCACTAATGAATACAGTAACTATACCAATCCATTACTTTCAAAATGAAGAATTGCCGAAAAAATATATCGATGTTCTTGGTCTAGCACTAAAACAAGATGTGTGAAAAAGGGGAGCAATGATGAATACGGAGATTAACTTTTTAACCAAACAGCCAAAGAAATATGTTGCTCCACTTGTATTAGTGATCGTGTTTGTAGTTTTAATGGTATGTATTGCTGCGGTGTTGTTATTTCAAAAGGATCAATATGCTGAGAAAATCGACAACCAACAAACAAAACGTGATCAGTTTGCAACCGCATTAAAGAAACATCATGAACAAGTAGCTGACGAACAACAGCTGCAGGAAATGGAGCAAAATAGTTCGACTATACAATCTGAATCGACACCAAATGTTGCGTTATATAGTCATATTCTTGGACTTTTACCAAGTTCAAACCAGTTTATTCATTATGAAAATAAGGCTAACCAACTTGTTATCGAAGCAAAGTTTGCGACACTTGATGATACGGCGGCATATGTTTCGACACTTTTGAAACAGACGTTTATCCAAGATACGCAATTGACAAATGTCCAAAAGGTTGAATCTGCCTATCAAGCAACGCTAACTACAACATTCGATAAGGAACTTTTAATAGAGGAGCTTGATAGCGATGAGTAAACAGTGGTCAAAGCTTCATACGATTATTCTAATTGGACTTGTGTGTGCAGCCCTTATCATATATGGAATTACGTATTTAAATATTATTAGGCCAATGAAAGCTGATTTAGAGGCAGCAAAAAAAGAAGTGGCGATGTTTGAAAAGCAATATGAGAAAATAGCTGACCAACCGACAGGTGATACTGTTGAAGGTAATCAAACAACAGAAGAACTAAAAATACCCTTTCAAAAAGAACCGGATAACCTGCTGAAAAACGTACAAATAATGGCAGATGAAGCAAATGTCACCATTCAGTTGCTCCAGACGGTAGATACCTCGAATGAAGAGGGAAACCAATTACCGAGTGGTGTGGGAAGTACCACGTTTTCTTTAGAGGCAGAAAGTAATCAGCTAGATCAGATGAATGCATTTTTAACTGCTATAAAAGGTAGTAAACGATTGATTACAATTAATACCTTGAATTTAGATAAAAACGCGAATGGGGTTTATCTGATTGTTACGCTCACAACGTACTATGTAGAAGAATAGACGCTTATCCCGATAACGATACGCATGAAATAATTTCACCGATCATAAATTAAATTATGGAGGTGCTAATGATGCGTCATTATGCTTTTTTACGTTTGCTATTAGCGTGTTTCTTTCTTTATTTTGCTTGGCCGCTCATACCACAAGCGACCACACAATTAGAGGGTGTTTTTTGGGGAGCTTGGCTTATTCTGTTTCTGCTTGTAATTGGTGCGAATCTTTCTACACTATTACGCATGACCAAACCGCCAGTTATGGAACAGGAACGTGAACGACTTAGACAAACCCATAATCATTGAGGTTACATCGAATCAACTGTATAATAAAGTTAATTATAAAGACTAGTACAGTTGAAAGTCGGTGAGCAAAGATGGCAACAAAGCACGAACAGATATTACAACATATTTTATCACTAGGTATCGGGAATAAGATTTCGGTACGGCAGATTGCGAAAGATTTAAATGTAAGTGAGGGTACAGCTTACCGCGCCATTAAAGAAGCCGAAAATCAAGGGTTGGTCAGTACGATTGAACGTGTTGGCACAATTAGGATTGAGCGTAAGAAAAAGGAAAACTTTGAACGATTAACATTTGCCGAGGTTATTAACATCGTGGATGGACAAGTTTTGGGTGGTCGCGGAGGATTACACAAGACCTTAAATAAATTTGTTATAGGTGCGATGCAACTTGAGGCGATGATGCGTTATACAGAAGCAAATTCACTTTTAATTGTTGGAAATCGGGTTAAAGCACATGAATTAGCTTTAAATGAAGGTGCATCCGTGTTAATAACAGGCGGATTTGATACGGCCGATCATATTAAACACTTGGCAGATGAAAAGCAAATTCCAATCATGTCGACAAGTTATGATACGTTTACAGTTGCCGCAATGATTAACAGGGCCATATATGATCAGCTGATTAAAAAAGAAATTATTTTTGTTGATGATATTTCGACACCGTATGATGAAGCTTTTTATCTGAATGAAAAAGATCCGCTAGAAAAATGGTATCAATTGAATGAGAAATCCACTCATACAAGATTCCCGGTAGTTGATGAAAAAAAACGTGTGGTTGGGATGGTAACTTCGAGGGATATCATAGGTAAGGATCAGAAAATGGCAATGGAAAAAGTGATGACAAAGAACCCTTTAGTCGTTCAAGCTAAAACGTCATTAGCTTATGTAGCGCATATGATGGTCTGGGAAGGGATTGAGGTTGTTCCTATTGTTGATCAAGCGTATGAATTACAAGGACTTGTTTCTCGTCAAGATGTGTTAAAGGCACTGCAACAAATCCAACGCCAGCCACAAGTGGGGGAAACAATTGATGATATTGTTTCGTCAAATATTTATGCACTTGAAGAAGATCAGACTGTTTTCCAAACGGAAGTAACACCGCAAATGACCAATCAGCTGGGAACATTATCAAATGGAGTATTTACATCACTAGTGACTGAAGCAAGCAGCCGGTTGCTATTACAGGCTAAAAAAGGTGACCTCGTTGTAGAAAATATAACAGTATACTTTATTAAACCGGTCCAGATTGATAGTAAATTAATCATTAAACCGAAACTATTAGATATCGGAAGAATTTACGCTAAAATCGATGTAGAAGTCTTTCAAGAACGGAAATTAGTTGGAAAAGGGTTGTTAATGGCACAATTAATTGATCGATAAAAACGTAGATGTTCTAAGTGTCGGAGGCGGATATGTCAAAACAAATGAAAAGCTGACTATCCTAAGGTAGTCAGCTATTTCTCTGCCGGATTTAAACGTCTCCACTCTTTTCGGTAGTGCTTTGTTTCCTTAAAGCCCAGGTTAAACTGCATACCGCCGAGAATCACAAAGACAATTCCAATAAATAATGATAGTTTTGTTTGATAATATAAATATTGGTTAATGCCAAAAAACAATACAAAAACACCAAGACATATTCGTGATTTAGCGTTAAAATAGCTTTGTGTTAATTTGTCTTTGCTTCTCAATATAGATACTTTATAGTAAATATATAGAACAAGTGCCAGAACAATTATAATCGGGAATATTACCATAAACACTCTCTCCTGTAACAGATTCATGTGAAAATAAAATGATTCACTACCTATTGTAGCTTGTTTTAACCAATTAATCTAGAAGAAACCACTATTTGATAGTTAGGAGAAATAAAATGAACTTCGATAAAATTATCCAAGCAATTCATAAATTTGAAACAATTATTATCCATCGTCATGTTCGTCCAGATCCGGATGCATATGGCTCACAGGTGGGTTTAAGTGAACTAATTAAACAGACATTTCCAATGAAAAAAGTGTATGTGGTTGGCGAAGAGGATCCTTCCTTACATTTTCTAGCACGCATGGATACAATCGATGACAGCGTATATAATGGAGCTCTCGTAATTGTATGTGATACGGCTAATGCAGCCCGTATCGATGATGACCGTTATGACATGGGGGATATGCTGATTAAAATTGATCACCATCCCAATGTTGATATGTATGGGGACATGATGTGGGTGGATACACAAGCAAGCTCAACGAGTGAAATAATTTATGATTTATATTTATATGCAAAAGAAAAAGGGTTTCACATGAACGACGAGGCGGCAAGGCTAATTTATGGTGGGATCGTTGGAGATACAGGCAGATTTTTATTTCCGAGTACAACGAAAAAAACCTTTCAATATGCGGCAGAACTTGTGACATATAATTTTGATCGTACGAGTCTATACGATGGTATCTATCAGATCAACGATAATATCGCTAGGTTAAGAGGCTATATTTTACAAAACTTTACCCTTACTGAATCAGGGATGAGTACAATTAAACTAACAAAAGGTTTATTGAATAAATATAATATCGAACCGATGGAGACAGGGCAGTTAGTCGGGGTGTTAGGTGATGTTGACGGAATTAAAGCTTGGGTCATTTTTATTGAAGAAGATGATCAAATTCGTGTAAGACTGAGATCTAAAGGCCCTGTAATTAACACAATAGCAGCAAAATACGATGGTGGCGGACATCCAATGGCAGCGGGAGCATCTGTATTAACCTGGGAAGATACTGAACAGGTTGTGCGAGACCTTGATGAGGTGTGTAAGTCATACAAGTAACGTGAAAACAGTTCAAGCAGATTTTGTGGCTTGTCACTATAGGATAAAAAAACGGAAGTGCTGATATATGTAAAAATCAGCACTTTTCTGCTATGTGTATACTTAACTGCTAATTTGTTCGTGAAGTGGAATGAACCAGCATCCAGTGTTTGTTTGATCACAATGTACGTGTAAATCAAGTTTCATAATATCGCGTTTTATTAACCGGATAAGTTCATCTGACTCAGCGTATGCCGTTTGCCCAGATTTTAATTGTTTGATCTTTTCATCTCTAATTTGCCTTTGTGGCATGATTAACATATAAACCGCTCCCTTCCAGAATGTTCGATGTATAAGTCATGACGAAATGAAACGACACAACCCGTGAATGTGGGATAAAAATAGTGTATGAAAGTTGATCTTATAGTGTGTTTAAAAAGTCCCAAATTAGAAGCAAGCCAACGAAGTGTTTTACCGTTATCATTTGGTGCCTTTTTGAACAATCTCTTATTATAGATTAAGTTTAACGAAAATAATTTAATTCCACCACAGATTTTTAGAAAATTTCATAAAATGTTCATGTTTGGCTGGAAATTTTACCCTCTACTTCAATTTTAACCGTTTGCGCAAATGCTAACTTTTTTACTTCAAAAAAATACGTAAAATCGTCAATTGGAAATTCTTTATTCTCAATGGTAGCGGTTAAAAGTTTGTCACTTTCTGCGATAATACTGACATCCTGGCCAATTATATCTTCAATTTCTTCCTTGATCATTTCTTCTAATTGATGGGTTACCAATCGATCTAAATCTAGTTCTTTTGGATTCGTAACGGTTATTTCAATTGAATCTATCGTTAATTTTTCTTTGGATTTCTCATTTAAATCCTGTTTATCTTTCTTTAGTGCTTCGTTATAATTTTTTAATTCGGTTACTTCCGACTGTAGATCAAGGTTTTTTTCAAGCAACCGTTCATACATAGAATTGTACATATATGCAAACATACAATAAGCAACAACCGCCCCTATCATCGCACCAACGAAAAAACGCTGCCAGCTTGCTCTTTTATGGTATGGTGGGATATGCATTAGGTAACATCCTCCTGAATAAGCCAGCCAATTAGGATAATTGCTGATTTTACGCCGCCCATTGCCGATAAAATTAATAATATTTGCTTGAAAACATCGATTGGTTGTCCATCTAAGAGTCCTTTTTCGAAATTAGCAATTGCATCGAATGTTCCTCCGATTGCTGCAACGATGGCCCAGATACGTAACCCCTTAGCAATTCTGCTCATAGCTGGTAACGGGGCATCACCTGTTGCAAAAGAACCAATGCTTCCAATAATTGATCCACCAATAATGACACCAAAGGCAATAAAAAAACAATGTATGAATGATGCAACAAACCGTTCTTCCATCCTAACGCTCTCCCCTTAGGCATACTTCCTTCATTGTATGCGCTACAAGGACAAGATATGTTTCTAGTATGATAGTTCGTACATGCATCCCATTCTTATGTTAGCTATAATAAGAAGTAGAAAAGGCGGGATATTATATGTCATCATTTACCCATTTGCAGGTGAGAAGTGGATACAGCTTAATGAATAGCACCATAACCATTGACAAATTAGTGGAAAAAGCTAAAGATTTGGGTTTTCAAGCACTTGCTTTGACGGATGAGCAAGTTTTGTACGGGGCTATCTCATTTTATCAAGCATGCAAAGAACAGGGAATAAAACCGATTATCGGTATGATTGTAAATGTGAAAACTGCAGACGGGGCAATAGACACTTGTATCCTATTGGCAAAAAATAACCAAGGATATCAGAAGCTTGTATCGTTATCCACTTATCTTCAAACGAATCACTATGATGCCATTGAGAAAGAAAACTTGATTAACTTTACAACAGGAGTTATCGGTATTTTACCAACATCACAAAATTCGATATCGTCAATATTACAACAGGAAACACTGGAAAAAACGAAAGAATACATTGACACATGGAGCGCTTCCTTTGATAGTGATGATTTTTACTTGGGTGTTGAGAAACATGGGCTAGTAAGTGAAAAAGTGGACTTCACTTCACTTAAGAAACTTCATGCTACCTATCAAATTCCCGTTGTAGCCATTAACGATGTTCGTTATCTGAATGAGACTGATGATATTGCTTATGACTGCTTACAAGCAATGAAGAATGGGAAAGAATGGCCATTAAGGATGACCAATCCTGCCATGAAGCAGCATCATTTACGATCCGAATCAGAAATGACGGCATTGTTTCAAGCGTGGCCGGAAGTAGTATATATGACGGAACAAATTTGTGGAAAGTGTACGGTAACATTTGATTTAGGAGCGCGTATGCTTCCTTCGTTTCCGATTCCTGAACAGTTGGATGCCCATACCTATTTAGCAAAGGTATGTTGGAATAAGGTGGAACAGAGATATGATACGGTAACAAGTGAAATTTACGACCGTTTGCAATATGAATTGGCTGTTATAAAATCCATGCAGTTTAGCGATTATTTTCTTATTGTCTGGGACTTTGTTGCTTATGCAAAAGCGAACCATATTATGGTCGGGCCTGGGCGAGGATCTGCAGCGGGCTCGCTCGTTGCCTATGTTCTAGGAATAACGGATGTGGATCCAATTAAATATAATTTATTATTTGAGCGATTCCTGAACCCAGAACGAATTACAATGCCGGATATTGATATTGATTTCTCCGATCATCGACGGGATGAGGTAATTGAATATGTGCGAAATAAATATGGAGCTGATCATGTAGCGCAAATTATTACGTTCGGCACATTTGCAGCCCGTTCCGTAGTAAGGGAATTGATTAAAACAATTGGAATCGATAAACAGGATGCACAATTCATTTTACGGGAAATTCCTGTCCAGGCAAAAAAAACACTTGTAGAATATGTACATGAATCAGAAGACTTAAAGCAATATATTAAACAATCAGAGAAATTAAAGGCGTTATTTAAGATAGCAACTATATTAGAAGGTCTACCACGGCATATTTCCACACATGCAGCTGGTGTCGTAATTAGTGAGAAACCGTTTGAGGAACATGTGCCACTAACAGTCGGAGCGAATGATATCTATTTAACACAGTTTTCAATGAATCATTTGGAAACAATTGGCTTATTAAAAATGGACTTCTTAGGGTTGCGCAACTTAACCCTATTGGAACGAATAGTTCAAACCATTTATTATAGAACAAAGAAAGTAGTTGATTTAAATCAGCTCCCAGAAAATGATGCAAAGACTTTTTCTCTATTACAAAAAGGAAAAACAAATGGGATATTTCAATTAGAATCACAAGGCATGAAACAGGTTCTGACAAGATTAAGACCAACAGCATTCGAGGATATTGTTGCTGTTAATGCACTGTATCGCCCAGGGCCAATGGAATATATTTCAACTTATATTGCCCGTAAGCATAAACAGGAGAAAATTATTTATCCGCATCCAGACTTAGCATCAATCTTGGAAAAAACATATGGCGTTCTAGTTTACCAAGAACAAATTATGCAAATCGCACACAAAATTGCTGGGTTTTCATTGGGAGAGGCTGATATTTTACGACGTGCTGTCAGTAAAAAGCAGCAGGGAGTAATGGATGAACAGAAGGCAACGTTTATTAAGGGATGCCTGGCGAATGGTTATAATCAGACGGTTGCCGAAGAGATTTTTGCGTGGATTGTCAAATTTTCCAATTATGGATTCAACCGGAGTCATGCCGTTGCCTATAGTATGATTACGTACCAGCTGGCATATTTAAAAGCACATTATCCAGCTAGCTTTTTTACACAAATTTTGAATGCCGTAGTTAATCAACAGGAAAAAGTACACATTTATATGAAGGAAGCTAAAGTATTTGATTTATCTGTATTACCACCGTCAATTAACAAAAGCTTTGGAATGTTTTCCGTTGATGGTAAAAACATTCGCATGGGACTATTATCGATAAAAGGTATCGGAAATCAGGTTGTTAATGAAATAGCTCATGCTCGAAAACAAGGACCATTTAAAAATCTATTTGACTTTTGTATGCGTGTCTCTTTAAGTATTGTAAACCGCCAAGTATTGGAAGTGTTGATTCTATCAGGAGCCTTTGACGAGATATATAAGAATAGAGCAAGCATGCTGGCATCAATCGACCAAGCGATGGAGCAAGGCGATCTGTTTCGGGAGTTTAATGATGAAGCATCATTATTCCAAGATAAGCTCGAGCTTGAAGCAACTTATATTAAAATGGAAGACCTTGATATAATGGAGAAATTAGCTAATGAAAAAGAATTATTAGGTGTTTATGTTTCCAGTCACCCCTTAGCAACCTATCGCAAAGCACTTGTTTACTACGGTTATGTTCCAATGAGTAGGGCACAACAGTTGATTGGCAAGCGAAAGATCAAGAGTGCGGTCATTGTTCAATCTAGTAAGACAATCCGTACAAAACGTGGCGATCCGATGGCATTTTTAACAATTAGTGATGAAACAGGGGATATGGAAGCAGTAGTATTCCCTGATGTCTTTCGATCAATTAGAGCGTTGCTTGAGCAGGAAAAACTTATTTTTATAACGGGGAAAATAGAATCAAGAAATAATCGAGTGCAATGGATTGTTCAGGAAGCATACCCATTCGAAGAGGTGAAAATAACAGAAGAACAGCATGAACGACTATTCATTAAACTCAGTGAACAAAATAGTGAAGAAGCATTACGTAATGTAAAAGAAACTGCTAATTTATTCCCAGGAAGTACGCCGATAATTATTTATACACTGGAAACGAAAAAAACGTATCAATTAGCAAGTATGTACGACATTAATCCGGTTAATGAATGTATTTATAAATTACGAGACTATTTTGGTCAAGAAAATGTAGCGCTGGATAAACAAAAATAAGTTGTTCGTCCATATACAATACTTTACACAGCTATGGCATCTGTTATAATGAAATAATCAAGTGGTCAGACCAATTTGTAAATTCTTTCACAATACTTTAATGCTTAAAGGAGCGGATAATCTGTGGCAAATTTAAGGGAAGAAGCACTACATATGCATAAAAAGAATAAAGGGAAATTATCTACAGAATCCAAGGTTTCGGTACGTAATGCCAGAGATTTAAGCCTTGCGTATTCACCATGGGTTGCAGAACCCTGTAAAGAAATCCATGATCGTAAAGAATCGGTTTATGATTATACGATGAAGGGTAATATGGTTGCGGTTGTCAGTGACGGATCTGCTGTATTAGGTCTGGGTAATATAGGCCCGGAAGCAGCTTTGCCTGTTATGGAAGGGAAAGCTGTACTATTTAAAAACTTTGCTGGTGTTGATTCTTTTCCAATCTGTTTAGACAGCCATGATATTGATGAAATTGTCCAAACAGTAAAATTAATGGAACCTACATTTGGTGGTGTCAACTTAGAAGATATTGCGGCTCCAAATTGTTTTATCATTGAAGAGAAATTGAAAAAGGAAACGAACATACCAATTTTTCATGATGATCAGCATGGAACTGCGATTGTTACAGTCGCCGGATTAATTAACGCATTAAAACTAGTTGGAAAATCATTTTCCGATATTAGAGTTGTTGCGAATGGAGCCGGTGCTGCAGGAATTGCAATTATTAAGCTATTATATAACTTTGGCGTTCGTGAAATGATCATGTGTGACTCAAAGGGTGCTATTTTTGAAGGAAGATCATATGGCATGAATGACGTGAAAGATCGCATTGCTAAAATGACAAATAAAGAAAAAAGAGAAGGAAATTTAGAAGAGGTACTAGAAGGTGCCGACGTATTTATTGGGGTTTCCGTTGGTGGTTTATTGTCTAAAGATATGGTTGGCAAAATGAATGATAACCCAATTATTTTTGCAATGGCAAACCCTGAACCGGAAATAATGCCGGAGGATGCAAAAGAAGCTGGTGCAGGAGTAATCGGTACGGGAAGATCTGACTTTCCGAATCAAGTTAATAATGTATTGGCCTTTCCTGGGATTTTCCGTGGTGCGCTTGATGTACGAGCAACACGGATTAATGAAAAAATGAAGGTAGCTGCAGCAGAAGCAATTGCATCACTTATTACAGAAGAAGAACTAAATGAAGATTATGTTATTCCAGCTCCATTTGATTCTCGGGTAGCACCATTAGTTGCATCAAGTGTCGCAAAAGCCGCAATGGAATCTGGTGTAGCGAGAATTCAAGTTGATCCAGAAGATGTCGCCGACAAGACGAGGCAATTAACGGCGATTGACGATTGATTGAGGGTAAAAGGAGTGAAATAGGCTTGTGCCAATGTCACCAAAGCAAAAAGTTTATCAAGGTGTATTACAAGAGATTCGCAAGTTTATAGATATTAATGATTTGGAGCCTGGTGATAAGCTCCCGTCCGAACGTGAACTAGCCGAAACGCTACAAGCAGGAAGATCGTCTGTTAGAGAGGCATTAAGGGCTATGGAATTAATAGGTTTAATCGAAACAAGACATGGTGAAGGTACCTATCTAAGCACCTATCGCCCTTACCAAACAGTAGAACTTTTATCTTCTTTTATACTACGGGAAAATAAAACAAAAGCGGAATTGAAGCTGGCCAAAAAAATCATTGAAAAGGAAGCGGCAAAACTTGCATATGAGCATGTGACAACAGCTGATATAAATGAGCTAAGGAAAATAGTACAGGATACCAGTATGGATGATAATACGCAACATTTTACATTTTTTACGTATTTATTTGACAAGGTCGAAAATCTTTTGTTAGCCAAAATTTGGTACTTAATGGAGGAATTTTCGTATACGCTTGGAAAGCGTCATTATGATAAAATGTTTTATGTTGAACTTGTTCAAGCTTATGAAGAGCAGCAATATGAAGCAATTGAAGTATTATTTCTACCGTTATCCAATTCCAGTGAACGGTAACATTTCATTGCTAACCTAACGATTTTTTACAATCTTTTTATTTCCGAATCGTTATATCATACGGCTCAGCCTAGTCCATACGTCGCTAACCGGACGTTATCGCTTTTGGTTTGAAAAAGGAGGAATAACCTTGCTTAAAGATTTTTTTGGCAAGAAAAAGAAATATGCATCCATTCCAAGTGAACAAGGAAAGTTGGACGTTCCAGAGGGATTAATGAAAAAATGTGATGGATGTCATAAAATTTATTATCGTAAAGAAATGAGAAAAAATAATTATGTTTGTCCGAATTGCGGGTACCATCATCCATTAAATGCATGGGAAAGAATTGCCAGTTTGTTTGATGAAGGCACATTTCATGAATGGGACAAGCAACTTGTTTCCGGCAATCCACTGGGCTTTCCAGGATACGAAGAAAAACTGGAAAAGGACCGTGTTAAAACAGGATTAAATGAAGGTGTTGTAACAGGCGAGGGTATGATCGAAGGCCAAAGAACTGCTTTTAGTGTGATGGATTCAAGTTTCAGAATGGGCAGTATGGGCTCAGTAATGGGGGAAAAAATTGCCCGGGCCATTGAAAATGCGAAAAACGATGGATTACCATTCGTCATTTTTACTGCTTCTGGTGGTGCTAGAATGCAAGAAGGTGCATTAAGCCTCATGCAAATGGCCAAAACATCTGTTGCGATTGAACGGTTTAGTGATGCGGGTGGTTTGATGATCTCTGTTATGACCCATCCAACAACTGGTGGTGTATCAGCGAGTTTTGCTTCACTAGGTGATTATAATCTTGCTGAGCCGGGCGCTTTGATCGGGTTTGCTGGTAGACGTATCATCGAACAGACCATCCGTGAGAAATTACCGAATGATTTCCAAACTGCCGAATTCTTATTCAAACATGGACAACTAGATCAGGTTGTTCATCGGAATGATCTCAAGCAAATGCTATCAACAATGCTTGCGATGCATCAGAAAGGTGGGGAGCACGCGTGAAACAAGTGCTGGAATTTGAAAAACCGATCGTAAACCTAAAGGAAAAAATAGCAGAATTGAAAAATTTCACGAAAGATAGTGAGATAGATTTGTCTGAAGAAATCAGTACTTTAGAGAAACGATTAGAAACGTTGGAAAACGACATATATTCGAATTTAAAACCATGGGATCGTGTTCAAATGGCTCGACACCAAGCGCGCCCCACAACACTAGACTATATTGATAAATTGTTTACAAATTTCATTGAATTTCACGGTGACCGTTTGTATGGGGATGATGAGGCTATCGTGGCTGGAATTGCCTACCATGAGGGGAAACCAGTTACAGTAATTGGTCATCAGCGGGGGAAAGATACAAAGGAAAACATTCGCAGAAATTTTGGAATGCCTCATCCGGAGGGTTATCGTAAGGCTCTACGTCACATGAAACAGGCTGAAAAGTTTAATCGACCTATTATCTGTTTTATTGATACAAAAGGTGCTTACCCAGGAAAAGCGGCTGAAGAACGCGGACAAAGTGAAGCAATCGCTAGAAATTTAATGGAAATGGCCGGTTTAACTGTACCGATTGTCTGTATTGTTATTGGTGAAGGTGGAAGTGGCGGTGCATTGGGTTTAGGTGTCGGTGATCAGATACATATGTTGGAGAACTCTACTTACTCTGTTATTTCTCCTGAAGGTGCAGCAGCATTATTGTGGAAGGACTCAAATCTTGCACAAAAGGCTGCAGAAACAATGAAAATCACATCGTATAATTTGAAAGAACTAGGTGTTGTCGATAATATTATTCCAGAACCTAAAGGCGGTGCCCATCGTGATGTGGAGCAACAAGCACAAAATATTGATCAGGTTCTTAAAACATCATTAGCGACTTTAACTGCATTATCAACTGATGAATTACTGGAAAAAAGATGGGAAAAATATAAGCAAATTGGTGATTATAAAGAGACAGAATAGGAAGATATGTTCTTCCAAGTTAATTATGAGATTGACACTTGTCAATCTCTTACTTGTTTTTTAAAGATCGTTATAATAGTGGAAAATAATTGCTTTCTTCATGTGTTACGATTATCTTTATATAGTAAGATAGCTAGTGTAATTATATTGTACGTTTTGAGGTGAGAGAATGAAGAAGATTGGTGTTTTAACAAGTGGTGGTGATGCACCAGGTATGAATGCTGCAATTCGTGCAGTCGTCAGAAAGGCAATCTACCACGGTGTTGATGTTTACGGAATTAAAAATGGTTATCAGGGTTTGATTGATGGACATATAGAAAAAATGGAAATAGGTTCGGTTGGCGATATTATTCAGCGGGGTGGCACCATATTACGTTCAGCTAGATGTGAGGAATTTAAAACCGATGAAGGACAAGAAAAAGGTATCGTTCAATTAAAAAAACATGGAATTGATGGATTAATCGTTATTGGAGGAGATGGCAGTTTTCATGGTGCTCAAAAGTTAACAGAAAAGGGTTACCCATGCATTGGTATACCCGGTACCATTGATAACGATATTTCTGGTACGGACTTTACCATTGGCTTTGATACTGCACTAAATACCGTTATTGAGGCAATTGATAAAATACGGGATACCGCAACATCGCATGAACGCACTTATGTTATCGAGGTAATGGGAAGAGATGCCGGAGATCTTGCTTTATGGGCAGGGTTAGCTGATGGAGCGGAAAGTATCCTAATACCAGAGAAATCAGATGAATTTCAAGAGGTTATCGATCGACTCAAGCGCGGTCATGAACGTGGAAAAAAACATAGTATTATCGTATTAGCGGAAGGAGTCGGCAGTGGTTTTTCCTATGGAGAACGAATCCAGGAAGCGACTCAGCTTGAAACAAGGGTAACCGTCCTAGGCCACATTCAACGTGGCGGGTCACCAACTGCGTCAGACCGTGTGCTGGCAAGTCGTTTGGGAGCTCGGGCGGTCGATATATTATTAGCTGGCAAGGCCGGACGGATGGTTGGAATAGAGAATAATCAACTAGTCGATCACGATATTCAGGAAGTATTGTCAAGTGCGCATCATATTAATTTTGATATGTATCAATTATCAAAGGAATTATCGATTTAATTTTTAACGAATGAATAATGGAGGAAGTAAAATGAGAAAAACAAAAATCGTATGTACGATTGGACCTGCATCAGAATCAGTAGAAACACTGGAGAAATTGATCGAATCAGGAATGAATGTTGCACGGTTGAATTTTTCCCATGGCGATTTTGCTGAACATGGAAATCGGATTAAAAACATTAGAGAAGCTGCGGAGAAAACAGGACAAACTGTTGCGATCCTTTTAGATACAAAAGGTCCGGAAATTAGAACGGGAAATTTCGTGAACGGTGAAGCCGAAATAGTCCAAGGAAATAGTGTATATGTTTCGATGGAAGAAGTTGAAGGTACGGCTGATCGCTTTTCAATTACGTATCCGGGTTTAATTAACGATGTCCATAAAGGATCAACGATTCTATTAGATGATGGACTAATTGAATTAGAAGTGATGGAAATCGATACGACCAAAAATGAACTTAAAACAAAAGCACTTAATTCTGGAACTATAAAAAACAAAAAAGGTGTCAATGTACCTAATGTTCAGGTCAAATTACCTGGGATTACAGAAAAGGATGCAAAAGATATTGAATTTGGTATCCAAGAGGGTATCGATTTCATTGCTGCTTCATTTGTTCGCCGTCCCTCTGATGTATTTGAAATAAAAGAATTACTGGAAAAACACAATGCAACACACATTCAAATTATCCCTAAAATTGAGAACCAAGAAGGCGTCGATAATATTGATGATATCTTGGAAGTTAGTGATGGGATTATGGTTGCCCGTGGTGATTTAGGTGTGGAAATTCCTGCTGAAGATGTACCACTCGTACAAAAAGAATTGATTCATAAATGTAACACTGCTGGTAAAGTTGTTATCACGGCGACACAAATGCTTGATTCGATGCAGCGTAATCCGCGTCCTACACGTGCCGAGGCGTCAGATGTTGCCAATGCAATCTTTGATGGAACGGATGCGATTATGCTTTCTGGAGAAACAGCAGCAGGTCATTATCCGGTAGAATCCGTAGCAACCATGAACAATATTGCCCGAAAGGCTGAAACAGCATTAGATCATAAGGTGATTTTAGCCAATCGATCTAAATCAGTTGATATGACGATAACAGATGCGATCAGTCAATCGGTAACACATACGGCAATGAACTTATCGGTTAGTGCAATCATTACACCGACAGAAAGTGGTCATACAGCACGGATGATCTCTAAATACCGACCAAAAGCGCCGATCGTTGCAGTCACATTTTCCGAGCACGTTAACAGGCAATTAGCATTAGTTTGGGGCGTGCATGCTATTATGGGTGGTAAGGCAAACTCCACTGATGAAATGCTTGATGTTGCAATTGATCGTGGGCTACAAACGAAATTATTTGAGCGTGGTAGTAGAGTAATTATTACAGCAGGTGTACCTGTAGGCGAATCTGGTACAACAAACTTAATGAAAATCCATGTGATTGGTGATGTAGCTGCCAAGGGACAAGGAATTGGCCGACGAAGTGCATATGGAAAAGTCACGGTCGCAAAAAATGCAAATGAAGCTTTAGCGAACGTTGATGAAGGTAATATTATTGTCACATATGGAACGGATCGAGACATGATGCCAGCGATAGAGAAAGCTGGTGGAATCATCACACAAGAAGGTGGATTAACTTCTCATGCTGCAGTGGTCGGATTAAGCCTGGGCATCCCTGTAATTGTTGGTGTGGAAAATGTCTTTGATTTACTAAAAGATGGAGAAGATATTACAATGGACTCTGCAAAAGGTGACATTTATAAAGGACATGCGAGTGTATTATAAACGAAGATCTTTTTCATTATAGTATGAAGTATAATAAAAAAATGAAGGGAATTATCCCTTCATTTTTTTCACTAGAGAATATAGTACTATCAACTTATAGGTTTAGCAGCCAACTTTTTTAAGGTTTTTTTCGTAACGTTTGTTGCTTATTAATTTCGTAGTGATAGAAAATGCGACACAGCTAGGAAATTGCTCTCCCGCCGTTCCGGAAATACACTTCGCTTTCCGCGGGCGGCTGGAGAGCCTCCTCGTGCTAACGCACTGCGGGGTCTCACCTAGGCCTTTCCTCCCGCTGGAGTCTACGTGTATTTCCTCCACTGGTGTCGTGATTTAATAAACTCATTACATTCAGCTATTGCTTAAGTGAATTTCTGTTCAAGGGAGGAAAAGTCCGTGTAACGTTAGAATCCATGGCTTTTCCCCTGTCGATATCAGAGCACCACACTACCAGCGGAGGCAGAATACGTAGACTCCTGCGGGAACAGCACGAGTCTGAAGACCCCGCAGGAAGTGGTTTTCTTCCGAGGAGGCTGAAGCCGTGCCCGCGGAAAGCGAAGTATTCTGCCGGAGCGGAATTCAGGCATTCCATCATCAATGTTACAAAAGGGAATTTTCACTGTGTCGCATTCTATATCGCATTTTATATCTAATGTGTAACAAACAACAAATGATTTCGATGGGGCAATCGCAGTCCCAATCTTTTAGAAATAGCCTCTTTTAAAAATGAAAGGATGAGCAATATGCGCTGGTTATTACTTGCACTATTAATTATCCCTGCACTCGAAATTGGTGTGTTCGTTTGGGCAGGTGGCATTATTGGACCGTGGTGGGTTGTCTTTCTAATTCTTTTAACAGGTATTGTTGGTGTGACTATCGCTAAACAACAAGGAACAGAGACATGGATGCGTGCTAGACAGCTAATGACCCAAGGGCATGCACCAACCGCAGAAATTATTGACGGTATATGTATTTTTGTTGGTGCTGTGTTTTTGTTTTCACCTGGATTTATAACAGATACAATCGGCTTTCTGCTCGTATTGCCCTGGACAAGAATCCCTTTCAGAAGTTGGTTGCAACGGTTCATAAAGAACAAAATGAACAAAGGAACGATTATTTACCGTAAATGGTAATTTAACCTTTGATAAAATACCATAACTGATTAAAAACGCCGGATTGATAGAGCACATTTAACAAAACTAACAGTATTGGTGCTAGTAATAATCCGAAAAATCCCCATATTTGCATGCCAAGGAAAACGGCAATAAGTACGGAGAGTGGACTGACCCCAAGGGATGTTGATAATAATTTTGGCTCCAGAATTTGCCGCCCAATAATAATGATCATATAAAGAATTGATATGCTAATGGTCATCATATAATTTGAAACAAGAAAATTATAGACAATCCATGGAATAAAAATGATCCCAGTTCCAATATATGGAAATAAATCAACAACAGCAGTGATTAAAGCAATCGTTAGTGCGTGGTCAACATCAAGTATCCGTAACCCAATAAAAATAATTAGTGCAGTTAAACTTATGAGTATTATTTGTGCTTTAGCGAAGCCAAATAATGCTCTCTTTAAATGTCTCCAAATGTGTTTGATTGATTCATTTGCAGAAGTAGGAATAAGGTTTGTGCATGTTTTTTGTAGCGCTGACCAATCCTTTGTCAGGAAAAATGTAGCCAAAATAATAAACGTTAACACAACGAAAGAATTAGGTATTACACTTAGAGCAACAGGGATTTTTAACAAAATATTGTTTAAAAACACTGTACCGGATGTGGCAATTTTATTAGTGATTTGCTCTAAATTAAGCTGAATGGTTTTCTGCTGAGATGGGTCTAATGTATGGAAAAATGAAATGACTTTATGATAAACCGGCAATATCTTTGATTCCATAAATTGCTCTCCATAATGAACTAACGCCTTGAAGTGGGTTGGGATAACTTCCGCTAAATATGTTGTTCCTTGGATAAATTCCGTAATTAATAAAATAATACTACCAAGAACGAAAGCAAATACGGATATGATAATGGTTACTGCAGCTAATGTCCGCGGGAATTTTAATTTCCTTTCTAAAAATGTGACTGCAGGGTTAATCATAAATGAAAATAGGGTGGCAAGGAAAATTGGATAAAGATACATAAAAGTGTATTTTAGAAAGAAAATGATAGATAGGATAATAGCTAAGACAAACAGGGATCTTAATAGTTGAAAAGTGAGTTGCTTGTACATTCTTTCACCTCATTACAACGTCAATTCGTTTAAACCTTGTACTTATTTACTTATGAATTAATACCGGGAATTAGACGTATGAAAGAGGTTATGTGTCAGTGAATCTGATTAACAGTTGTAAACAAATGGATATTTACCCGGTATTTAGTTAAAAAGTGAACGTTTCGTGAAAAATATTGCTGAATTTAATCGCTTTCGATTCACATTGCTTTCAGATTACTTTATAATTGTTCATGGGGATGACAATGTTGTATTTTTATAAGAAATATTGTAAAACATATTTTATAACGATTTGTCATAAGCGAATGAGTAAATTATAGAAAAGGAGAGGGTTTGTTATGACAACAACTAAAGGGCTTGAAGGGGTTGTAGCAACTCAATCGTCAATTAGTTCTATTATTGATGATCAACTTACATATGTTGGTTATAGAATTGATGATCTAGCAGAGAATTCCAGTTTTGAAGAAGTGGTTTATTTATTATGGAATTTAAAACTACCAACTAAAACGGAATTGAATGCATTTAAAGCAGATCTTGCTGAAAATATGGAGCTTCCAGAAGCAGTTATTGAACATTTACGCTCTTATGATCTATCCACTGTTCATCCCATGGCAGCATTAAGAACAGCTGTATCCATTTTAGGGTTGTATGACGAAGAAGCAGATGTAATGGAAGAAGCTGCAAATAAACGAAAAGCAGTTCGTCTGCAAGCAAAAATGGCTACAATTGTTGCAGCCTTTGCACGTATTCGTCAAGGAAAAGATCCGGTTAAACCGAAAAAAGAATTAGGTTACGCTGCTAATTTTCTTTATATGATGAATGGTGAAGAAGCAAAAGACATTGAAGTAGAGGCAGTAAATAAGGCACTTGTGCTACATGCTGATCATGAATTAAATGCATCAACATTTACTGCACGTGTCTGTGTCGCAACATTATCAGATGTTTATTCTGGTGTTACTGCAGCAATCGGAGCACTTAAAGGCCCGCTTCATGGTGGAGCCAATGAACGTGTAATGAAAATGTTAACGGAAATTGGCGAAGAAGAAAATGCGATTCCATATATTAAAGAGAAAATTGCGAATAAGGAAAAAATCATGGGTATGGGTCACCGTGTATACCGCAGTGGCGATCCACGTGCGAAACATTTAAAGAAAATGTCAGAAGAACTAACGAAGATAACAGGTCAACCGAAATGGTATAACATGTCGGTTAAAATTGAAGAATACATCAAAGAAAATAAAGGTCTTCCTGCTAACGTTGACTTCTATTCAGCATCTGTTTATCACAGTTTAGGAATTGACCACGATCTATTCACACCAATTTTTGCCACAAGCCGTGTTTCCGGCTGGTTAGCACATATTTTGGAACAATATGCAAATAACCGCTTGATCCGTCCACGTGCTGAATATGTTGGACCAAAGACACAAGACTATGTAGCAATTGAAAATCGTAAATAACATTTTTAACAGAATAAAGACGTTTTAAACAGCAAAGGTCTATTTAAGTATTTTTTATGGCATAAAGTAGCCGGTGTGTTGCCGGCTATTATCACGTATGAACGAAATATGATAGAATGTAGTTGTACAAGATGAACTAGGAGGTAAATGTTATGTCACAAGGAGAAAAAATCACAGTTGAGAATGGAAAAATGAACGTTCCAGATCGTCCGATTATCCCATTTATTGAAGGAGATGGAATTGGTCCGGATATTTGGGCTGCTGCACGTAAAGTTATCGAAGCTGCAGTTAAAAAAGCATATAATGATACAAAATCAATCGAATGGACTGAAGTATATGCAGGTCAAAAAGCATTCGATAAAACAGGTGAATGGTTGCCAAACGAAACACTTAAAACAATTGATGAGTATAAAATTGCAATTAAGGGACCACTTACAACTCCAATTGGCGGAGGAATTCGTTCTTTAAACGTTGCATTACGTCAAGAATTGGATTTATTTACATGCTTGCGTCCAGTTCGCTATTTCGACGGTGTACCATCACCGGTTAAACGTCCTGAAGATGTGGACATGGTTATTTTCCGTGAAAACACAGAGGACATTTATGCTGGTATTGAATGGCAAAAAGGATCCCCTGAAGTGAAAAAAGTAATTGATTTCCTTGAAAATGAAATGGATGTACATAATATCCGCTTCCCAGAGACTTCTGGTATTGGTGTTAAGCCTGTGTCTGAAGAAGGTACAAAACGTCTAGTGCGCGCTAGTATTCAGTATGCACTAAACGAAGGGCGCAAAAGTGTTACACTTGTTCATAAAGGTAACATCATGAAATTTACAGAAGGTGCTTTTAAGGCGTGGGGATATGAAGTTGCTGAACAGGAATTCAGTGACAAAGTGTTCACATGGGCAGAGTATGATCGCATTGTTGAAAAAGACGGTAAAGATGCAGCTAATAAAGCACAAGATGAGGCTGTTTCTGCAGGTAAGATCATCGTAAAAGATGCGATTGCTGATATTTTCTTACAACAAATTTTAACTCGTCCAAAAGAATTTGACGTTGTAGCAACAATGAACTTGAACGGTGATTATATTTCTGACGCATTGGCAGCACAAGTTGGTGGCATTGGCATTGCACCAGGAGCAAATATTAACTATGATACTGGACATGCCATTTTTGAAGCAACACATGGTACAGCACCAAAATATGCTGGAATGGACAAAGTAAATCCATCATCTGTTATTCTTTCTGCAGTGTTAATGCTAGAGCATTTAGAATGGAGAGAAGCAGCAGATTTAATCGCAAAAGCTATGGATAAAACAATTGCATCTAAAGTTGTTACGTATGACTTTGCTCGTCTAATGGATGGTGCAAAAGAAGTCAAATGCTCTGAATTTGGTAATGAATTAATTAAAAATATGGACTAAATCATAATGAATTGTTTGAGGCTGCTTCCTATACTCGGAGCAGCCTTTTTCTATGTGATATTTTTTATAGCTTATGCCTTTGTAAAAAATTCTTTACGATCTTAGCTATTCACATAATCAACACTTCCATGTAAGATAAACATATCACGGGTTGTTCATTAAAATGGGGGCAATGATATGAAGCAAACTATTCTGATTGTTGATGATGAAAAATCAATTGTTACGTTATTAAAATTTAATATTGAACAGGCGGGATTTCAAACTGAGGTTGCTTTCGATGGATTGGCTGCAATCGAAAAAGTAAAACAGCAAGCCTTTGACCTGATTGTGCTTGATCTGATGCTTCCCAAAATGGATGGGATGGAGGTTTGTGAGTATTTAAGGCAAAATAAAATAGATACACCTATTTTAATGTTGACAGCCAAAGATGACGAGTCAGATAAAATAGCTGGCTTGGAGTTAGGTGCAGATGATTATTTAACAAAACCGTTTAGCCCTAAAGAAGTAATTGCCAGGATAAATGCGATATTGAGAAGGACTAGAATAGGACCAGCCGCCCATCATAGGTTTATCCGGATTGGGGATCTTACAATTTTTCCCGAGCGATATGAGGCTGAAATGCATGATCGGGTGTTAACCTTTACTCGTAAAGAATTTGAGCTTTTGCATTATTTGGCCAATCACAGAGGAAAAGTATTATCAAGGGACCAATTATTAAGTGCCGTCTGGAATTACGACTATGCAGGGGATACACGAATTGTTGATGTACATGTCAGCCATCTGCGGGAAAAAATTGAGCCAGATACAAAACGTCCAATGTACCTGAAAACAGTTCGGGGACTTGGTTATAAAATGGAGGGGCCGAGTTAAACGTGCGTGCACTATTTAGTAAACCACTTCGTACATATATGATTGGTATTTTATTGCTTGTCATTGCCACTGGTGCAGTAATTAGCCAATTAACAAATGCATATATTATTTTATTCTCTGTTTTAATCATTGAATTTATTGTTTTAGTTATTATATTACTACATGTTTTCGAAAAATATATGAAGCCAATTAAGAAAGCTACAAGAACGGTTGATGAACTTGTAAAAGGAAATTACCGTGCGCGTATTCATCATCCGGCAGTTGGCAGTGTTGGTGAGCTGAGCAGTAAAATAAACATTTTAGCTCGAAACCTTAGCGAACTCTCTATTCAGGAAGAAATGCAAGAGAAACAATTATTTACTGTTATTGATAACACGCAAAGTGGTTTAGTTTTAATTGATGAAAAAGGCTATGTACACCTTGTGAATCGGAAATTTATATCAATGTTTGGCGGAACATCACGTGATTACGTTGGTTACTTATATTATGATGTATTAGAGAATGAAAAGATTCATCAGACTGTTCAACAAACGTATCTATATGAGGAAACCGTCAAAGTGTCATTTACGCAAATAAAGGGCTTAGACAAAAAGTATATCGAAATAGTTGGTGCACCTATCTTTAATGAAAAGAAGATGTTAAAAGGATCTGTACTCGTTTTTTACGATATTACAGAATTAAAAAAATTGGAGATCATGCGCAAAGATTTTGTAGCAAATGTCTCCCATGAACTAAAAACGCCGATTACCTCGATCAAGGGATTTGCTGAAACATTATTGGATGGTGCGGCAAATGATGCTGCAACGCGTGAAAACTTTTTAGGTATTATCTTTGAGGAAAGTAAGCGGCTGCAAGTATTAATTGAGGATTTGTTAACACTATCAAAGTTGGAAAAAGATGAATTCCGTTTACATGTTACAGAAGTAAATATGGAAGAACTAGCTCACAAGGTTCTTCCAATGATTAAACAACAAGCGGAAAGAAAACAAATCCAATTAACCGTTTCTCTAGCAGAAGGATTGGCAATTATGGCTGATGAAGATCGCATCAAGCAGGTGATTCTTAATCTTTTGGCTAATGCGATCAGCTATACATCAGAACATGGGAAGATATCTTTTATGATAAGTGAAGGTGAAGAACATATTCGAATTTCTGTTGCAGATACTGGTATAGGTATTCCACAGGACGCGATACCACGAATATTTGAACGCTTTTACCGTGTTGATAAAGCTCGAAGTCGGAATACTGGGGGAACTGGGTTAGGGCTAGCCATTGTGAAGCACATTGTAGAAGTTCACAATGGTGAGATAAAAGCAGCTAGTGAGCTAAATAAGGGTACAACCTTTGATGTTTATATTCCTAAAAAATAACTTAAGGCTAACTTTACTACGGAAATAAAGTTAGCCTTTTTACATTAAAAAGCTTAGCGAAACTGGTATAATGAAATAAATAGTGCATGTTACATGAGAGGAGTCACTCAGGACATGGAGATAAATGGAATCGGAATAATAATTATCATCATCATTGCATATTTACCGATTGTTTATAACTTACAAAAACGAATCCGTAAATTGGAGAACCAGGTAAATGAATTACAAAAACGCAGATAAAATTTGCAAATATATAACTGGACAGAGGAGGCAGTAGTGTGTCAAAAAAACTAGTACTAATTGATGGAAACAGTATTATTTATCGCGCTTTTTTTGCATTGCCATTACTAAATAACGATAAAGGTGTTTATACGAACGCGGTTTATGGTTTTACAACAATGTTATTAAAAATTTTAGAAGACGAAAAGCCTACACACATGCTTGTGGCATTTGATGCAGGGAAAACGACATTTCGCCACAAAACATATAAAGAGTATAAAGGCGGGAGACAGAAAACACCACCAGAATTGTCGGAACAGTTTCCAATCCTAAAAGAACTACTCGATGTCTTCCATATTTCTCATTATGAACTTGACCAATATGAGGCAGATGATATTATCGGAACTTTATCAAAAAAAGGCAATGAGGAAGATTGGGACGTCACGGTGATCTCGGGTGATAAAGATTTATTGCAACTCGTTTCAGATAATGTAACCGTAAATTTAACGAAAAAAGGGATTAGTGATGTCGAATCCTTTACACCAACATTTATGATGGAAAAAATGGAAGTGACACCAGATCAGATTATTGATCTAAAGGCATTGATGGGGGATAATTCCGATAATATCCCAGGAGTACCAGGTGTTGGACAAAAAACAGCAACAAAGCTAGTGAAACAATATAAGACGTTAGAAGAAGTGTACAATCATATTGACGAGATTAGTGGTAAAAAGTTGAAAGAGAATTTAACTAATCATCAAGAAGAAGCTTTTATGAGTAAGGAGCTTGTTACGATTAACCGTGATTCACCGATCGATGTAACAGTTAACGACATTGTTTATGATGGCTACGAACAGAACAAAGTCAGTGCTATGTTTAAGGATTTGGGATTTCAGTCTTTATTAAATAGACTGACAGGGGAAGCAGATGAAGTAACCGAACAAGCTGTAGAATTGACTGCTATTGATTATACGGTAGTCGATGAATTAACACCGGATAGTTTTACAGGTGAAGAAGCGATCGTTGTAGAAATGCTTAGTGACAACTACCATCAGGCGCCAGTTGAAGGAATCGGAATCGTTAATGATAAGCAAGCATATTTTGTTCCAACAGAAATAGCAGCACAATCGAAAGTATTCAAAGAATGGGCAGAAGATCCAGCAAAGAAAAAGTATGTATTTGATGCGAAAAAAACATTAGTAGCATTATTGAATCTTGATATGGAAATAAAGGGAATCACATTTGATATGTTGCTTGCTTCCTATTTACTAAATCCAGCAGAGAATCATCATGACATACCAGCGATTGGGCATCGAATGGGGAATCAATCGATTTTATTTGATGAAGAGGTCTATGGAAAAGGTGCAAAACTTAAAGTACCTGAGCAAGAAAAGCTCGCAGACCATGTTGTTCGAAAAACAAATCTTTTATTTGCGATCAAAGCGGACATGGAAAAGCAGTTGAAGCAAAATGAGCAATATGAATTGTTTAGGGAACTAGAAATGCCACTTGCTATCATCCTTGGAGAAATGGAGCATACTGGTGTTTTAGTAGATGTAAAACGTCTTGAAAATATGGGGATTGAATTAAAACAACGATTACATGACATCGAAAACAAAGTGTATGAACTTGCAGGTGAAACATTTAATTTAAATTCACCTAAACAGCTCGGACCAATTCTATTTGAAAAGCTTGGACTGCCCGTAATTAAAAAGACGAAAACAGGCTACTCGACCGCTGCAGATGTATTAGAACAATTAAGGGACGAGCATGAGATCATTCCTAAACTGTTGCTATATCGACAATTGGGTAAATTGCAATCAACATATGTGGAAGGACTATTGAAAGTTGTCGATAAGGATTCCCATAAAATTCATACACGATTCAATCAAGCTCTAACCCAAACAGGACGATTAAGTTCAATTGACCCTAACCTGCAAAACATTCCCATTCGTTTAGAAGAAGGAAGAAAAATTCGTCAAGCTTTTGTACCCATAAAAGAGGATTGGATCATGTTTGCTGCTGATTATTCGCAAATTGAGCTGCGTGTTTTAGCCCACATTGCGAAAGATGAAAAATTGATTGATGCGTTTCAGCATAATACGGACATCCATACACAAACAGCGATGGAAGTGTTTCATGCCGGAAAAGACGAAATAACCGCAAATATGCGACGTCATGCAAAAGCGGTAAACTTTGGCATTGTATATGGTATTAGTGACTTCGGACTTTCACAAAGCCTAGGAATTACCAGGAAAGAGGCTAAACAGTTTATTGAACGCTATTTGGATAGTTATCCAGGTGTTCGCAAATACATGGATGAAATTGTTCAGGACGCGAAACATAAAGGCTATGTAACAACATTAATGAATCGCAGAAGATATTTGCCGGAAATTACAAGTCGAAATTTTAATAAACGGAGATTTGCGGAACGAACAGCTATGAATACGCCAATACAGGGAAGTGCAGCAGATATTATTAAAAAAGCTATGATAGACCTACACGAAAGGTTAATTGACGAAAAGTTAACTGCAAGAATGCTACTACAAGTACATGATGAACTCATTCTTGAAGCACCTAAAGATGAAGTAGAAAAGCTAAAGAATATTGTACCAGCTGTCATGGAAAATACCGTTGAACTTGATGTACCACTGAAAGTAGAGTATGAATATGGAAAAAGCTGGTTTGATGCAAAATAGTAAGGGGAAAAGACGACATGCCAGAATTACCAGAGGTAGAAACAGTTAAAAATACATTAAAACGATTAGTAATGGGGAAAACAATTGAATATGTATCCGTCTTGTGGCCAAATATCGTGAAACAACCTGATGACGTAGAGCAATTTAAACTTATTTTACAGGGTCAGACGATTCACGATATAACTCGTAAGGGAAAGTTTTTGCTTTTCCAGTTAGATGATTATGTCCTTGTTTCTCATTTACGTATGGAGGGGAAATACAGTGTCCATCAAAAAACTGAACCTTTAACAAAACATACACATGTCATCTTTAGCTTCTCAGATGATACAGAGCTGCATTATAATGACGTTCGTAAATTTGGAACGATGCATGTTTTTCTTAAAGGGGAAGAGTTTGACCAGAAACCACTTAATCAATTAGGACCAGATCCATTTGATGAGCGTTTCACATTTGACTATTTTTATAACAAATTAAAGAAAACGGACCGTGTTATTAAATCTGTATTGTTGGACCAAACAATCGTTGCAGGACTGGGTAATATCTACGTTGATGAAACACTGTTTAAAGCAGGGGTCCATCCGCTGAAAAAAGCGAGTAAATTAAGCAAAAAAGAAGTATCAACAATCCAAATAGCATCGATTGCAACCTTGAAAGAAGCAGTTGCTCAAGGTGGTACAACGATCCGTTCATATGTAAACGGACAAGGTGAAATGGGAATGTTTCAACAAGAGTTATTTGTATATGGTCAGGAAAACCGGGCATGCAAGAAATGTGGCAAACCGATCGTCAAAATGAAAATCGGTGGCAGAGGAACACATCTTTGTATGTCATGTCAAAAATAGTAAGGAGATGATGAAATGGCGCTAATCATCGGTTTAACTGGGAGTATTGCGAGCGGAAAAAGTACTGTTTCTCTAATGTTCGATGACCATAATATTCCAGTAGTTGATGCAGATAAACTATCTCGAGAAGTCGTGAACCCTGGAGAAAAAGCGTATAACCAAATAGTGGAGATGTTTGGACAAGATGTGTTACGTGATGATAAAACTATTGATCGAGAGAAATTGGGTTCTATTATTTTTGCGGATGAAGGAAAACGAAAACTGTTAAATAATATTGTTCATCCTGCCGTCCGAGAAAAGATGTTGCAGAGAAGAGACGGATTTGTAGAAGCAGGTGCAACGTGTGTTGTTCTTGATATACCATTACTTTTTGAAAGTAAATTAACCCATTACGTTGATAAAACGTTGGTTGTATATGTTGATGAGCATGTTCAGTTAGAACGGTTAATGAATCGTAACCATTATTCAGAAGAAGAAGCAAGGCAGCGAATTGAGTCACAAATTCCAGTGTCAAAAAAAGCCGCGATGGCTGATGCGGTAATTGATAACAATGGAACAAAGTACCAGTCTTATGAACAATTAGAGAAATTTTTAAGTGAATGGAACGCGATATAACTGGAAAAGCTCAGGTCCCGTAGCCTGAGCTTTTTTAATATCGTAATGTTTGTTGCTTTTTTATTTCGTAGTTGATATAAAATGCGACACAAATTGAGATGATGGACTACCGTTCCGGAAAAACACTTCGCTTTCCGCGGGCTCGCGCTGAGCCTCCTCGTGAGAAAACCGTTCACTGCGGGGTCTCATCGTCTTCGCTTTCCCGCAGGAGTCTTCGTGTTTTCCTTCACTGGTGTTGTATTTTGTCATCTTAATTCAATTATTTTGATGCTTGTCAAGGAAGTTTTAAAGCATAAATTTTCACTCACAAGCAGCCCGTATACACGTAGACTCCTGGGGGATGAGAGGCATAGGTGAGACCCCGCAGTGCGTTAGCACGAGGAGGCTCTCCAGCCGCCCCCCCGGAAAGCGAAGTGTATACGGGCTGCGGGGCGGATAGCGACAATCTATGCGAAATCACCATAGCACTTATTTCGCATTATATATCTATTGTGTAAAACAACAATCGTTTAGAAGGTAGTCAAAAACAATTAAATTTAATAAGCACATTCTTCGATTAATGTGTTATACTATTTGTAACAATTGATAAAAAGAGTATAACATATATAGGAGGACTACAAATGAATAAAACACGAATTGCTATTAATGGATTTGGTCGTATTGGGCGGATGGTTTTCCGTCAGGCGATTAAGGATAACCAATTAGATGTTGTTGCGATTAATGCAAATTATCCTCCAGAAACACTTGCCCATTTAATTAAGTATGACAGTGTTCACGGAATTTTTGACGGGGAAGTGAAAGCGCTTCATAATATGCTTGAAGTCGATGGGAAAGAAGTATTACTTGTCAATTCTCGAGAACCAGAAACACTTCCATGGAATGATTTTGCCATTGACATCGTAGTTGAAGCAACTGGAAAATTTAATTCCAAACAAGGAGCAGGATTGCATTTACAGGCAGGAGCTAAAAAAGTAGTTATCACTGCCCCTGGTAAACAGGTAGATAAAACGATTGTAATGGGTGTTAATCAAGACACTTATAACCCGGCAGAAGATCATATTATTTCCAATGCATCTTGTACAACAAACTGTCTAGCGCCTGTTGTAAAAGTATTAGATGATCACTTTGGTATTAAGAATGGTTTGATGACAACGGTTCATGCGTTTACCAACGATCAAAAAAACATTGACAATCCACATAAAGATTTACGTAGAGCAAGAGGGTGCACACAATCGATTATACCAACATCAACAGGGGCAGCGAAGGCGTTAGGTGAAGTATTACCGCATTTAAATGGAAAATTACATGGGATGGCATTGCGAGTACCTACACCTGATGTGTCATTAGTTGATTTGGTTGTAGATGTTAAACGATCGGTGACAATTGAAGATATAAATCATGTGTTTAAACAAGTAGCCGAAAATGAACTTAAAGGAATCCTAAAATACAGTGAAGAACCACTTGTTTCAATTGATTATACAACAACCGATTATTCTGCAATTATTGATGGATTAACCACAATGGTAATGGAAGATAATAAGGTGAAAGTATTAGCCTGGTATGACAACGAGTGGGGTTATTCACATCGGGTGATCGATTTAACAAAATTCATCGGGAGCTGTTTGCAACAGGAACAAGTAAAAATCTCTTAATTATTTAGTGAATGTAGTGGCAAAGGAAATTCAGTCATAGTACTGATTTTCCTTTGCTTTCTTCATTGCAAAAACCCTTGAAACAGTTTATACTTCTTCATAAACTTCTATGAAATTATGAAATGTTAAACATTTGCTTAAGGATTAGGACCTTTTTGGACTAACGATCCCCCGTGGCAGGATGTTTATAACATATAGGAGTCTTTTTAACCATATATGTTTTGAGGGGAAAATTAATTATGGATACAATGGGTAGGCATGTAATTGCTGAATTATGGGAATGCAATATTGATAAATTAAATGACATGGGTCTTATTGAACAAATTTTTGTTGATGCAGCATTAAAAGCAGGAGCAGAGATTCGCGAAGTTACTTTTCATAAATTTGCGCCTCATGGTGTAAGTGGGGCTGTGATTATCTCTGAGTCACACTTAACCATTCATAGTTTTCCGGAACATGGTTATGCAAGTATTGACGTCTATACATGTGGTAGCATTATTGACCCAAATGTTGCAGTACTTCATATTGTTGAATCGTTGGAAGCAAAAACATATGAAAAATTGGAAATTTCGCGTGGAATGGGTCCTGTTAAGGTAAATCAATTTCGCTGCTTTGTACAAAATAATACTGATTTATAAAATAGGGTTGATCATCCTGATGTGTGATCAACTTTTTATTTATGATTTTTGATAGTCGATTTTCATAAAACATGTTAAAATAAAAGGTAATATAGAATTTCTAAGTGATACGTTATCGTTTAAAATGGGGTGTAATGATGTCATTTAAACAGAGAGTAGTTAAATATTTTAACAATCATGCAGAAACAAGTGAAAACCATTGGGATTCATTACTACAAACCCATTATTATAAAACGACGAAAGATAAAGGATTGGATACGGTTGAACAATTTTTTATGCAATCTGACGCTTTTAAAATTAACGCAGTCTCTAAAGAGCATGGAGAATTAAGTGTATCAGTAGTAAAAGGGAAAAAAGCGTTTATTGTTGTGACGATCATTATGGTTAGACCTTATCAGACTGCCATTGATTTCTCCGTTACAACAGAGTCTTTATTGCCTTTTGATTTTGCATATAGTTCAAGATTAATTCAACGATTATATAATGAGTTTAATGAAATATTTCCATTAATCGAATAAATTATGAGAATAGGTCTATCGAAATGAGGTTGAACTAGATGCGGTGTTCAAATTGCCAAAATAAAAGTACCAAGGTTTTAGATTCGCGACCAATCGAGGAAGGGCAATCTATTCGCAGGCGCAGAGAGTGCGAACAGTGTGGATTTCGTTTTACGACATTTGAACGAATTGAGGAAGTTCCATTAATTGTTGTGAAAAAGGACGGAGCAAGACAAGAATTTAGTAGGGAAAAGCTAATTCGTGGATTAATCAAGGCATGCGAAAAGCGACCGGTACCACTAGAGAAAATCGAGGGTATTGCAATTGAAGTGGAAAGAGAATTGCGTCACTCAGGGGTTTCTGAAATTCCTAGTAATGATATTGGAGAAATGGTTATGGACCGGCTTTCAAAAGTTGATGAAGTAGCATATGTGCGCTTTGCTTCTGTCTATCGCCAATTCAAAGATATAAGTGTTTTCTTAGATGAACTAAAAGATTTAATTAAGACAGACAAATAGAAAAGCGACTTGGAGCTTTTCTATTTGTCTGTTTATAGAGGTGAGAGGATTGAGTTTTATTGGAAAGATTTTGCCTATTGAAGGGTATATTGTTTTGCAAAAAGGGGATTTGCCGGAAGGGTATGCAAAATCATTAACCCATTTATACCAACCTCTGATTGGGATAACTGCTGTCATGTTGTACCAGACACTTCTGCATGAAATAGAGTTGCAACAAGATCATGAGCCACAAACTCATCATACATTAATGAATTATTTAGATTTACCGTTAGACGATATTTATCGAGCAAGACGAAAGCTAGAGGGAATTGGGCTCTTAAAGACTTATAAACATCAAACAGACGAAAATGATTATTTTACGTATGAACTTTTACAACCATTTTCACCAAGTGATTTTTTCAAAGATCCCATGCTTACTCAGCTATTGTATCATCACCTTGGAGAAGATAAGTATCATGTGTTAAGAGGTCACTATTTTAAGCAGCCGGCAAAACAAAACGGCGAAAATATAACTGCTTCATTTAATGATGTCTTTCAAACATTTCAACCACATTTTCAACCTGTTGACCATGTAAAGTCCGAAGCTTCTTATAATGAAGATGAAGTACAACTCGATTTTACCTGGATGAAGCAAATGCTCAAGCAACGCATGATTCCAGAAAAATATATCTTAACGGCTGTAAATCGAAAATTGATATCACAGATGATGGTATTGTATGATTTAGCAGAACATGAAGTAGAAAAAGCTGTAATGTGGGCTTTAACAGACGAAAACCGGTTAGATGTTGATGAATTTAAGGGTGCATGTCACGACTTGTTTAAAACAAAACATAATCAAGCCGTTGTAAAATTAACGGACAAATTAAATCAACCAATAGAAAATCAAGCAAATAGTAAACCAGCTACAAAGGAAGAACAACTAGTTCATGAGCTAGAGACAATATCACCAAAGCAATTACTAGAGGATTTATCAAGCGGAAATCATGCATCAGCACAGGATTTGAAGATAATTAGTGAAATTATGACGACACAAGGTTTACCATCACCAGTCATGAATGTGCTCATTCATTATGTTTTACTTCAATCGAACATGAAATTATCAAAAGCATACTTAGAAAAGATTGCTAGTCATTGGTCACGGGCAAATTTGAGAACAGCAAAAGAAGCGATGGCATTTGCCAAGAAAGAGAAAAATAAATACCAAACAGGATACTCCAAAAAGCAAAATTATCGAAAACCCGTTTCAAATGAGGTCGTCCCCGATTGGTTTAAAGAGCGGGAAGACAAGCAGGCAAAACCGGTAAAACAAAAAGAGAATATGAACCAAGTTGATGATGAAAAAGAAAAAGAAGAAATTTTAGCACTTCTACGCAAACATTCAAATAGCAACAAAAATAATCATTTGCAAGGATGATGTTAGTGGAACCGATTCAATCAAGTTTAAAGAAATGGCTGCAGAATAACCAAAATTTTCAAGAAAACTATTCCAGAATTAAGCAGGAGGTTCTTGCAGATCCAGAAATCAAGGAATTTATTGCACTAAATCCCCAGTTAACAACGAAAGAAATTAATAAAAATCTTATGAAACTGTATGAAAGTAAAACACAATCTAAGCAATGTGACAGATGTCCATCTTTTGATAAATGTATCAATATGATTAAAGGATATTCGCCGATTTTGGCAGTGGAAAACAATGAAATACATCTATCTTATGAAAAATGCTATAGACTTGTAGCACATGAAAAGCAAAAAGATCAGCAAAATCTGATCCAGAGCTTATACATGCCTAAAGAAATTCTTGATGCTGCATATGAAAATATCGAGTTTGATCTAGCGAGAAAAGACGCAATCCGCGAAACAAGTAATTTTTTAGATCAAATACACGCGGGTGTACCTGCAAAAGGGATCTATTTTTCCGGTCCGTTTGGTGTTGGGAAAACGTACTTCCTTGGGGCGATAGCAAATAAACTAAAGGAAGCAAACATTTCATCGATGCTCATTTATATGCCGGAGTTTGTTAGAGAAATGAAAGGCTCAATCAAGGATGACTCTATTAATAAGAAAATAGACTTTTTCAAAAAAACGGATGTTCTTATGCTTGATGACATTGGAGCTGAAACACAATCTGCCTGGTTCCGGGATGAAATTTTGGGATCCATTTTACAGTATCGGATGATGGAACGGTTACCTGTCTTCTTTACGTCCAATTATAGTATAAAGCAATTAGGTGAGCAGCTAGCGATATCTAATCGTGGTGGTGTGGAAAAAGTGAAAGCCGGTAGAATTATTGAGCGTATTAAGCAAGTGAGTAAAGAAGTATCCATGTTTGGTGAGAATCGACGTGATTAACTGCAAAAGCTAACAGAGAATGGTACAACCGTTCTTGTTAGCTTATTTTATTATTACAAAGTTTTCAGCCGACACTTTTGCTATTGTTACTAGTTTATCTGGATCATACATTTTTTTAAGTATTTGTCCATATAATGTAACAGTTTGGTCTTGGGTGAGGGTGATGTTGTTGCTGGAAGTTTATTTTGGTTCTGACAAAGAAGTAATCAGTTTTTGCGAGCATTTATTTCGTTATAACAAACAAATTGAGTTGCATTGGAAAACAGATAAAGATTGGGGGAATCAGTTACAACTGGAATATCATTTACCAGGCAATGAATCAATAGAAACAATCGCAAAAGCAATGGCTGATGTTTTTCTGATTCATCGGTTACAAGCAATGATAAAACACATTATTGAAGATTATTATTATTATACGAGCACAGACGAGATCGAGCGCATTATGGAGTTAACACATTGGATTTTTTCTGGCGAGGATGATGATAGTCTACAGGTTAGAAAAAACAAGGATCCGAGTAAATTATTAAACTCCTTATTCATTGCAAATATAAAAAACACGACAACAATCCATTATGATTCGATTGTTAAGTTCCGCTTGAAGGTTTTCAAAGATCAATTAGTCCATTATGTAGGCCTTGCAATTGATGAATTTAAACGAGAAGAAGATCATCAAGCATTTGTAAATATGTTGCGTGAATATATCGCAAAGAAAGAGTCGGCACATCATGTTGTCCATGTTTTACAAGGTAGTACATTTTCGTTTTTTAGAGCAAATGGAAAACGATTCTCTCAAATGGAACTGCGTACATTAATGCAGAAAGAGCCTTTGTATATTGTTGGGCTTGATGAAGATGAATTGAATTTAGCACCATTGGTAGCGATGGCACCACGGAAAATAAAGATATATGGCGATCATCCGTCAGAACCAAAAACATTAACTGTAATCAATGTTTTTGAGGAAAAGGTGGATTTTGAGCCAGTTAAAAATTTTCCATTCTCATTTCATTCGAAAAAACGATGAAAAAGGGCTTGATTTTCCTTTGTTGAAAGGCTATAATACAATTTATATATTATTTATCACTGAAACAGTAACGATAAGGATATGATCGTTTGATTATTGTATAAAGAAGAGAATGGAAGTCAAACGGCTGAAAGCTTCCAATATACAACCAAATGATTACCACCTTTGAACTCTGCTATTGAACTATAGTAAATAGTGGCGTATCATCTGCGTTAAAGATTTATGAAGCCGTAGTAACTACGGGAATTAGGGTGGAACCACGTGACCAACGCTCGTCCCTTTGCAAATGTGCAGAGGGATGGGCGTTTTTTAATTCGATAAAAAGGAGCGATAATCATGGCAGCAGAAATGACAATTATTTTTCCAGATGGAGCTGAGAAAAAATTTCCCGTGGGAACAACTGGAGAAGAAATAGCTAGTTCCATTTCTCCAGGATTAAAAAAACAGGCGTTAGCCATTAAGTTAGATGGTAAATTGTATGATTTAAAGCGTGAATTATCTCAAGGTGGAACAATGGAGATTATTACGTATAAAAATCAAGAAGGAATTGAAATTGAACGACATTCAGCAGCACATTTGATGGCACAAGCAATTAAACGTCTATATAAGAATGTTAATTTTGGTGTTGGCCCAGTAATTGAGGAAGGTTTTTATTATGATATGGATATGGAACATACCTTAACACCTGAAGATCTTCCGAAAATCGAGAAAGAAATGAAACGGATTGTTGATGAGAATTTAGAAATTGAGCGAGTTGAAGTATCTAGGCAAGAGGCAAAAGAAATGTTTCGTGAAATTGGCGATGATCTAAAACTTGAATTAATTGATGCCATTCCGGAAGATGAACAAGTGACGATTTATAAGCAAGGGGAATTCTTCGATCTATGTCGCGGCGTCCATGTCCCATCAACTAGCAAGATTAAAGCGTTTAAGCTATTAAGCATCTCTGGGGCTTATTGGCGTGGGGATAGTAACAATCAACAACTTCAGCGGATTTACGGCACAGCTTTTGAAAAACAAAGCCAAGTTGATGAATATTTACGTGTGTTAGAAGAACGAAAAGAACGTGATCACCGTAAGCTAGGTAAAGAATTGGGGATATTTACAGTTTCACAAAAGGTTGGTCAAGGATTACCACTATGGCTACCGAAAGGCGCAACGATTCGCCGCACAGTTGAACGGTATATCGTTGATCTAGAAGAGCGATTAGGTTACGACCATGTATATACACCAGTACTTGCTAATGTCGATCTTTATAAAACAAGCGGACATTGGGATCATTATCAGGATGATATGTTCCCTGTAATGGAAATGGATAACGAGGAATTAGTGTTACGTCCCATGAATTGCCCGCATCACATGATGGTATTTAAAAATCAATTGTGGAGTTATCGTAATTTGCCTGTTCGAATTGCTGAGCTGGGTACGATGCATCGCTACGAAATGTCTGGTGCTTTAGCAGGTTTGCAACGAGTCCGCGCCATGACATTAAATGATGCCCATATTTTTGCCCGGCCAGATCAGTTGAAAGATGAGTTCGTCCGTGTTGTTGAACTTGTACAAAAGGTTTATCAAGACTTTGGAATTGAAGACTATTACTTCCGCCTGTCCTACCGTGATCCCGAAGATAAAGAAAAATATATCGATAATGATGAAATGTGGGAAAAAGCTCAATCAATGCTGAAAGAAACCATGGAAGAAATGGGCGTCGATTATGTGGAAGCAATTGGTGAGGCAGCATTTTATGGTCCGAAGCTTGATGTACAAGTGAAAACAGCTATTGGTAAAGATGAAACATTATCAACTGTTCAGATTGACTACCAGTTACCAGAACGCTTTGATCTAACATATATCGGTGAGGACGGAAAAGAACATCGCCCAGTCGTTATCCATCGTGGGGTTGTTTCGACAATGGAACGATTTGTTGCCTTTTTATTAGAAGAATACAAAGGCGCATTTCCAACATGGCTAGCACCAGTACAAGCAAAAGTTATTCCGGTATCCCCACAAGCACACTTAGACTATGCCAAAAAAGTTGTCGATAAACTAAAGTTTGGTGGAGTACGTGTTGAGGCGGATGAACGTGATGAGAAGATTGGCTATAAAATACGTGAAGCTCAAACACAAAAAATTCCGTTTGCTTTAGTTGTAGGGGATGATGAAGTAAATAACAATGCAGTTAACGTGAGAAGATATGGTGAAAAACAATCGGAAACAATGCCATATGATGAGTTTGAACAATTGATTAGAACAGAAATTGCAGAGAAAACATTACGAAAATAATTCAGAGGGGGTCTTGCTTCTATCACATGAATGTTTTAATTATTCGTGTGAAGGGACGGACCCCATTATTTTGTTTTTTAGCAGAAAGTATGGTATTATAGTTAAGCAATAGGGTAATAAAAAGATTTTGGTTGACGAACTTAATGATGGATGTTATTCTATAAAAGTTGAATAAAAACTTAATGATCTGAGACAAGTAGGAGCACCCGCTTCTCACCTGCTCGACGCATATATTGCTGTTGACTGGTACCGAATTTCTTTGAATAGATAAATGGAGAACGTGTGGGTGCATATTGTACCGGCACTTTTTTAATGTAAACAGAACTTGTCAACGATTATCAGCTTTAAAAATATGATGGAGGTGGCTGGCTATTAGCAAAGATATGAACGTTAATGAAAAAATTCGTGCTAGAGAGGTACGCTTAATTGACGCAAATGGTGATCAGCTTGGAGTGAAATCACGTAATGAAGCATTGGATATTGCTTCAACTAGAAACTTAGATTTAGTTCTTGTAGCTCCAAATGCAAAACCACCAGTATGTCGAATCATGGATTATGGTAAATACCGCTATGAGCAACAGAAAAAAGAAAAAGAAGCACGTAAGAAACAAAAAGTCATTAATGTCAAAGAAGTACGCTTTACACCAGGAATTGGTGATCATGATTTTAATACAAAATTAAAGAACGCTAGAAAATTCCTTGAAAAAGGCGATAAAGTAAAAGCATCGGTTCGCTTTCGCGGTCGTGCAATTACGCATAAGGAGCTTGGCCAGGAAGTTTTAGACCGCTTAGCTGAGGAAGTAAAAGATATTTCCACAATTGAGTCTAAAGCGAAAATGGAAGGTCGTAATATGTTTATGATGCTCGCTCCAGTTAATGAAAAATAATTCTAGGAGGAAAACTATATGCCTAAAATGAAAACCCATAAAGGTTCACAAAAACGTTTTAAACGAACTGGTTCAGGAAAGTTGAAACGTTCACACGCTTATACAAGTCACATGTTTGCACATAAATCACAAAAGCAAAAACGCAAATTACGTAAATCTGCACTTGTATCTTCAAGTGACTACAAACGTATTGAACAAATGCTTCCTTATAAATAAGAGATGTACAAATGAAAATCTAAACTAAATTTGAGATACAATTGGATTTGTATTAGGAGGGTAAACATATGCCACGTGTAAAAGGTGGAACAGTTACGCGCAGACGTCGTAAACGCGTATTAAAACTAGCAAAAGGTTATTATGGTTCAAAAAGAACACTATTTAAAACAGCGAAACAACAAGTAATGAAATCAGGTCAGTATGCATATCGTGACCGTAAACAAAAGAAACGGGAATTCCGTAAACTTTGGATCGCACGTATTAATGCTGCTGCACGTTTGAATGATATTTCTTACAGCAAATTAATGCACGGATTAAAAGTTGCTGGGATTGAAGTGAATCGTAAAATGCTTTCTGATCTTGCAATTAATGATGAGCAGGCGTTTACACAATTAGCAGATAAAGCTAAAGCAGCACTTAAGTAAATGATAGAAAATGACCAAGCTCTTGCAGGGTTTGGTCATTTTTACATATGTGAGGGGAAACAAATGGAAGAAATTAGTCTATATTATGTTTGTTGGTTCATTATAAATGTATTTGGCTTTGGCTTGATGGGTTTAGATAAGCAAAAGGCAAGAAAGCACCAATGGCGGATCTCTGAAAAAATGTTATGGTTAACAATCATTATTGGAGGATCTATAGGTTCCTATCTTGGGATGAAGCTATTTCATCATAAAACAAAACATCTTTCATTTAAACTAGGTGTCCCAATTTTTATCGTTCTTCATGTTGCGCTAGCTATTCTTCTATCCGTGTCATAAAGGCTCGTCTCTTGTCATATACATGTACTAATCGTTATGGAAAAAGTATGCCATATGCTTGGTTGTAAAGGAGGCAGGTTATGGAACTTCTTGGCAATTATCTCCTGACGATTATCGGAACAGGTGGACTATTTGCCCCCATTTTATTCATTAGCTTTCATTTATTACGTCCATTATTTTTTCTTCCTGTTGTATTTATCTGTGTTTCTGGGGGTGTTTTATTTGGAGCCGTAGCTGGTACCGTATATTCGCTCATTGGGATTACTTTATCAAGTGTTATCTTTTATGGAATCATTCGCCGGATGCCTAAAACATTTAACAGACTTACAAACATGAAGCAAAAAATAATTGGGAAACATTCGGATTTTACAACTTCACAAATTGCTGTGTTAAGGCTTGTACCATTTATTCATTTTCATCTTCTATCACTATGTCTTATCCAAATCACAGAGGGCTTTAAAGACTATGCAAAATCCTCATTACTATCAAATATTCCATTAGCATTTGTTTATACATCGATCGGCCAATGGATAGCAAGCTTATCCCCTTTATATATCTCCATATTTTTAGTTGCGCTGCTACCACTTATTTACTTACTAAGAAAAAAGGAAATTATTATTAAATGGCAGGACTTTTTCCAAGTAAGCACGTAAAAAAATGCTCACAAGATGTGAGCATTTTTTTACGAAGTTGTAGCTTAAGACAGTTCTTAGTCTACAGGGGTTATCAGTAACTTATTAATCGGATGCTTCCATTCGATTTGGGCATAGGGGTAGCGGATTAATAATTCCTTTTCCAGGAAATATAAATCATCACGGGTTAATCCACGCAATTCGATTGGTTCAGGTGTAGATATATGAATATCAACAACCTCAAATGATTGTTCCGTTGCCCCCAAATATTTTTCACCTTCGAATAAACAGCCCTTATAAACAAATTGCAAATTCTTTTTGCTATTCTGTTCCTCGTCAAGTATAAAAAAACCCATATTGTCCTTAGCGATCCTTAATTTACGCATTGGATTTTGAAAATAGAGAAAAACCGTGTATGCAAGAAAGGCTAGCGCGATAAGAATCAATATCCGAAACAATAGTACAATCATTTTACCCGTCTCCCTTTCTTCGTTATCATCTTGTACGTATTAGAATTCATTCAGGTTTCACTAATACCGTAAATTTCGTGTTACAATCGTAGAAAATAGTGTAAAGGGGTAATACTATCATGAATTGGCAAAAATTATTTACCATGCAAAAACAGTTGGATTCTTATATTGAAACAAACCAAAATGTAGTAGGAAAGGATTTATTTCAGGAAAAAATACTTGCACTTTTTGTTGAAATTGGTGAACTTGCCAATGAAACTCGCTGCTTTAAATTTTGGAGTACAAAATCAAAAAGTGAAGAAGAAGTTATTTTAGCTGAATATGTGGATGGTCTCCATTTTATTTTGTCATTAGGAATCGATAGTGGATACCAATACGAACCGCTTGCTACAGAGCAAAATTCAAACAATGAAACAGAACAATTTAATCAAGTGTTTGAGGCATGTAATTCATTTAAACAGGATCCGACACAAACAAATTATCAAAACATGTTCAAATGTTATTTACAACTTGGTCAAACAATCGGATTTGACGAAAAATCAGTATATACAGCCTATCTAAAGAAAAATGAAGTAAACTACGAACGACAGGATCAAGGATATTAAAGCAAAATTGTTTTGTTATTTTTCACAATAAAGTTATAATAATAATATACTAAAAAGGGAGGATTTCGTACATATGGCAAAATTAGATGAAACATTGACCATGTTAAAAGACCTGACAGATGCTAGGGGAATTCCTGGTAATGAAAAAGAAGTAAGAGATGTGATGGAAGGATACATTAAACCATTTGCTGATGAAGTTTATACAGATAACTTAGGAAGTCTCATTGCTAAAAAGGCAGGCGATGAAAATGGTCCTAAAATAATGGTTGCGGGTCATTTAGATGAAGTTGGTTTTATGGTAACTCGAATCGATGACAATGGTTACATATATTTTCAAACTACAGGTGGCTGGTGGAGTCAAGTAATGCTAGCTCAACGTGTAACAATTATGTCGGGTAAAGGCGATGTAACTGGAATTATTGGTTCAAAACCACCACATATTTTATCGGCGGAAGCTCGGAAAAAACCTGTCGAAATTAAAGATATGTTTATCGATATTGGTGCAGTAAGTAAAGAGGAAGCAATGGATTTCGGTGTTCGTCCTGGAGATTCAATTGTACCTTACTTTGAATTCACACCATTAAAAAATGAAAAAATGTTGCTGGCTAAAGCTTGGGACAACAGAATTGGCTGTGCAATAGCAATCGAAGTATTAAAGCAGTTAAAAGATCAAGATCATCCTAACATTGTCTATGGTGTTGGCACCATTCAAGAAGAAGTCGGTTTACGTGGTGCACGGACTGCGGCACATAAAATAAATCCGGATATCGGTTTTGGTGTTGATGTTGGTATTGCAGGAGACATGCCAGGGGTTTCAGATAAGGACGCAGACAGCAAGCTTGGTGAAGGCCCACAAATCGTTTTATATGATGCATCAATGGTTTCCCATAAGGGTGTTCGTGATTTCATTGTGGACACAGCTGATGAGAACAATATTCCATATCAGTTTACTTCAATGGCAGGAGGCGGAACAGACTCTGGATCTATCCATTTAACAGCAAATGGCGTGCCATCTTTGTCGATTACGATTGCTACACGGTATATTCATTCGCACGCAGCAATTTTACACCGTGATGATTTTGAAAACGCGGTTAAGTTAATTGTGGAAGCAATTAAAAAATTAGATCGGGATAAAGTAGACGAAATAATTTTAGCTTAAATAAAAAGGATCGATAGCATCGGCAGCTATCGATCTTTTTTTATTTACCATCATTGTTAGGCAAAATAGGAGTTCATAACCTTTTTTACGTAATTCTGCGTTTCTCCAAACGGTGGGATCCCTTGATGTTTATCAACATTGCCAGGTCCGGCGTTATAAGCTGCAATAGCTAATTCCGTGTTGCCATTATAGCGTTCAAGCATTTGACTTATGTATTTTGTCCCGCCTTCAATATTTTGACGTGGATCGTACGGATTGGTAACACCGAGACCTCGGGCAGTTCCCGGCATTAATTGCATTAGTCCTTGTGCTCCAGCATTACTTTTGGCATTAGTATTATAGTTCGATTCCGCTTTGATGATAGAATGGATAAGTTTTGGATCAATACCATACTTTTTAGCTGTTGTAGCAATAAGAGAATCGTAATCAGCTGGTGATACGGGATTCTTATTGATAGCAGAAAATGGATCCATCGTTGCAGATGACATTGCTTGTTGGTAATTTGGTTTATTTGTTGGCCGATCTGCGTTATCACGTAATTCTGCACTGTTGTTTAGCTGTTCTTGTAACATTTGTTTAAAAGCTAAGTCAACGATAGGGGAGTTAACGGAAAACGAATGATCAGCTGATCTGAGAATCGACATTGCTTGGTACTGCATCATTGCTTGTAACTCGTTTATTTCCATACTTAAAAATCCCCCTTCTAAACTATATTTAGTTTACTCTCAAACGATGATAAAGGCAATATCTTTGTTACAATTTAATCGTTTCCTTACCAGCCTCTTGTAATACTTGCTGGTAAAATGGGTCATTACCAACACAGTAAACATGGTCACATAGATTAATAATTTCATCCATGTCATGGGATGTATAAAGAACTATCTTATCATTCTTTTTGGCCAAATCACTTAAGTAAGCACCTATTTCTTTTCGAGATTTTAAATCAATTCCAACGGTTGGCTCATCTAAAAGTAATAATGATGGGTCATGGATTAAGCTGATTGCCAAGTTTAATTTGCGTTTCATCCCACCAGACAATGCTTTAACAGGTTCTTTCCATTTTTCTAATTTCATGTCCAAGCAAAGCTGTCTCAACTCTTGTCTGTTTTTATGTTTCCAGGCTAATCGTTCAAAAAAGACCATATTCTCTTCCACACTAAATTCATCCCATAATGCAATATCTTGCGGGACAAAGCCAATTTGTTTTCGGACTTTTTTTCGGCTCTGTTTGTATGTATCGTGATTTAACTTGATTGATCCAGCTGTTGGATTCAGCAAGGTGGCTAAAATTTTTAACATCGTTGATTTTCCTGCACCATTCTCTCCCACAAGCCCAACAATTTCACCTGGTTTGACTGAAAAAGAAACAGCGTTCAAAATTTGCTTTTTGCCGTATTTCATTGATAATGAATCAATATTAAGCATCGGTTTTCTCCTTCCTTACATACCACCATATTGCGAGTATTATGATGATCAATGATGAAAGATTCATCACGCCACCTGTCAGAAATGGTTCAATGGGGTTAAACATATGAATCCATGCCGATTTATCAACAATGCCTGTGGTTGGTAAGATTGCCCCACTAAAAATTGCAACAAACAGTGTTATTGCAAAAGAGAATGTATAATAAATGAATGGATGTTTGAATTGACTTGCCAGTAAAAATGCTACTAAATTCAAGATAATTCGAAAGCTCAACAAACTCCACAGAGAAATTTGCTCTTGAAACAAAATATAAAAAAGACTAATGCTTAGTAAATCGGTAATGAAAAATAGTATCGTATACAGAAAAAAGTTTCCTGTAAGATAGTTTTTCCATGAATAACGGGTAAAAGCGAACCGTTGTAGTACGTTTGCACGTTGTTCCGTAATAACCCAGTCAAATAATAATAGTGTTGCTAACAGGCAGAAAATAGCCCACAAGCCCCAAAGATTTAACGTCTGCATTTTATCTGTCGGTACAGTGGTTGTGTTACCAAAGGAAAATGATGTTCCTAATAAGTTCTCCTCCTCTTGAATTTCTTTGGATTTTGTTACAATTTCATCCCAAGTCCACTGCTTGTTTGACTGGTAATGCCCGATGAGTTCCTGAACAACATACGCCGCCTTTGATCTTCCTGTTTCCTGCTGTACGTAGGATAGTATCATTTCTTTCACAGGGGTATAGGCGAATGAAAGGTCAGACTGATAACTTGTCAGTAACCGATTGCGATTACTGTTTCGAATTTTTTGTTCAAAATCATCATGAATCACAAAGACACTATCTAATTCATGTTTTTTTAATTGGTACAAGGCGTTTGCTTCGTCAAATTGAGAAACGCTTATGAATGGAGTCGCTTTGATTTCACGAAGCAACTCCAATGCCGCATCAGTTTCATTTTCTAAAACAATGCCAACGGGAACTTTGCTATCATCTTTAATTGTGTCGGTTACCTTTGTGATTCCAACCGTTGCAACAATTGGGATCAAGAGCCAAAATAAAATGCTTAACCAATGTTTTTTCCAATGGATTAAGCGTGTCTCTATAATAGGTTTCATCGATTAACACGCTCCTTCCACAAAGACACACCAGATAAAAGGAAGAAACCAGCCAATGTTAGACATAAAAGTGGCAAATAATCAGCATAAAAACGCTCATTTAAAACAATTTCTTGTAACCAATGGAAAGCTTGGTTAGAGAAACTGTATGGTAAGTATGTTTGTAAATAGGTTGGAAAATACAATGACGGAATAATAGCGCCACTAATGAATAAAGTAAATCCTGTAAACAGTGATTGCATAAGCAAACGTAACTTTTGTGTTTGGATTATCGTTTCGATCAGTGCCAAACCTTGTAAAAAGATGAAACTATATAAAAGTGTAATGATGGCTATTCGACCATAGTCTTCTTTATATAATGTAATGTCTGTAAATTGTTGGAATGCATATAGGACAAATGCCGCACAAAATGCAGTAACAGTAAGCGTCGTTATGATTTTCGCCAGTAGCTGTTGCAAAGCTGAAACGCCATATAGACGCATCCGCTGTTTCATTCGTACATGGTCATCACGCGTTAGAAATGAATAGAAGGCAATCAACCAAATGGTTACGATAATAAACCAGCTCGCGAGTGCGTAATAATGTAATGGTGTATTTGTTGCCCGGTTGGTTACAGTTTCTTCATCAAGTATCTTATCTTTGCCTATTGTATAAAGGACAAAACTAGTAAATTGGTCAAATAACATGTCATTAAGTTCATCAGTCCCCATTGGTAATTGTTTTGCAAAAAAATTAATGGTTAAAATATTCGCCTGTGCAGCTCGAATATGTCGGGAAACGCTATCAAGTAGTTCTTTGATCACAAAGCTTTCCGTTGGTTTATTCGGGTTTCCAGTAATATGTAAAGCAACAGATTTACCGTGATAAAGATGTTCAGTAAAGTCTTGTGGAAACGTTATGTATGCACTAAGGTTATTTTGCTTCAAATCGCTGTCGGCTTTTTCTTTAGATAATGCGTTAATCGAAATATAGTTGCCTAATTGAGAGGATTCTTCAATTAATTTTACAACCAATTGCGTTTCTTTGGATTGATCCAAATCGACTAACCCTATCTGAATCGGATCCCTTTCATCTTGGTCAATAAACGAAACAATCATGATTGAACATAAAGTGATGATGACAATAGGGAAAAGCAAAAGAAGAGGAAGTGATGGCCACTTCCTCCGTAGTTTTTTAAAATCGTGTTTGATAAACAGAAATAAATGGTTTATAAACAGCATGGTGCCACTTCCTTGTTAAAACTTAAAGCCCGTTAAGACCGCCGCCAGCCCCCAAAATGCCCATAAGCCATTGTTGGTATTGTGGCATTACGTCTGATTCAAAATATTGCATCATCTCATTTACTGACATACTGCCAAGATCTTTTAAGCTGGAATTATCAGGTGCTTCCACTTTTTTAATTGTTTTTGCATCTTTTGCTACATGAAGGCTGAACATATCCTGCGTCACACCTGGCGCTTCAACTGCAAACGTATTTTCTGAGTTCATTTTATCATTATCATACGTTGCTACACCAGACCAATTTAAGCTACCCATTCCAAAGTCCGGACTGTTTATGGAAAATACACGTTCATAGTCGCGTTTACCGTCCTTTAATGTCTCCGTTCCATCATAGCTTAATTCTGTGTTTCCTGCTACTAGTTTAATAGTATCGTCAGCTTTATTATCCTTCCATGATAGATCTCCCGTTAAAGTCATGGACTCCTTACTTGTAGCATCGCCCGCTGTAAATTCATAGTCGAATTTTTGCGTTTCATCGTTTAATAAGTGTGTACCTGTAATTGTTAGGGTACCAATTTCATCCTTATTTGGACCTGCACCGATCGTGAAATCTCTTTTAACAATTAAATCATTTTTGACCCAGATAATTGACGTCAATCCTTTGGGAATATGAGCGTCTTTTAGGCCTTTAATTGCTTCATCAAGATCTTTTTCAAAATTTTTGATTTCTTGATCAATGTCGACGCCAGCAAATTCTGAGCTTAAACCAAATTGTTGTATTTCCATTTGCTCTTTGATGATCTTTTTTAATCGTTTATCGTCTTTCGCTTTTTTCAAGGTTGATGATAGGATATCTTTTACCTCTTGCTCTGAAAGGTGAAGGGTAATCTTCTTCGTATCAAAACTTTCTTTGTCAACCTTCACTGTTTCATCTGTTGAATCAAATGCTTCGTCAGGGATTTCATCATAAATGGTTGTGATATATTCCTCTGTTAAATACTCTTGATCATCTTCCGGTAAGCCTTTTGCCATTTCAAAAAAAGAATTAAAGTCAATTGTTTCGTCTTCTGGGAATGTCGGATCTGCTTCATGTAGTAACTTACCCAAATCTTTATCTTTTAATTGTAGTGTTTCTTGAAGAAAAGGAAGACCGAGCATTAACTTATCTGCATCAAGGAAAAAGTTAATATCACCAATTTCCATTTCACCTAAGTTCGCTTGAATATCAGCTGCAACTTGATTTTCTTGTAAGTCTGTTTGTGTTGTCAGCGTAAGTGATGAATTATTGATAATTTCCTGTGGGTTCATCATCCCGTAACCCCCACTAGTTGGGTCGTTATAATCAGCTGATAATTCGATTGTTGCTTCGATTGGATTTTCTTCTGTTTGCTTCCGCCAATCAAATTCTGATTGATATCGTTCATTTATTCTTTCCTTCATAAATTCGATTGTGTTTTTCTCGGCTGTAAAGTATTGTGCTTTGTCAGAACCAGTAATTAATACGAAAGCAGCCACACTGCCACCAACTACTAGTAACGCTGCAACAATTATTGCAATAATTTTTTTGGAAAACCCTTTCTTTTTTTCTTCTGCATTGTACGTTTCATCCATTGTACAAATTCCCCTCGCTTTCTCTACCCTCTTACTATTTTATTATTAAGCAATTAGCCTATAACAATAATGTATGAATAATTATATATCATTCATAAAAAAATTGGTCAAATTGTTCCATATTTTAATAAAAATTAACTAGGTCTTAAGATGCTATGATATTTTGAATTAAAAATGATAAACTAATTCTTTATACCTGCCATTAAGTAATTTATTGGAAATTGCACTAAAAAGAGCTGGTGATTTTTGAGGTGTTTTAGATTGTGAAGGATATTTGCGGGACTAATTATTTATTTTGAGAAAATAAAATGATAGATGCTTGTTTGTGCATCTATCATTATATAACACCATGTTAACCTGTAGCGGTTGCGTTTTTGACACCTTGTTCTAAAGCGTCAACCATTTCCTGTTTTTCCTGTTGGTCTGAATGTTTCCAGATTAATTCAAAGAGAACACCTAAACCAGGAAGCATTTTTTCCTCGCCATTCTGAACAGCATCAACGATTGTTGCTTCTAATTGTTCTTGATCATTTTTAGCGATATTCGATAAAATAGCTTTCCGTAAATTTAAATCCAATCATTTCACCCCTTTATTTCATATAGGATTATGGATAGTTTGACCGATTTATGGTGGAATATGTATGATTAACATACAATAAATGAAGGATGCGATGGAATGATTACGTCGGTGCAAAATGATAAAGTAAAACTTTGGAATAAATTGAAAAGGAAAAAAGATCGAAACCAAACAAAAACATTTTTAATTGAAGGTTTTCATTTGGTAGAAGAAGTACATTCAAGTGACTGGGAGATAAAGGAGATCATTCTGCAAGAGGGGATACCAATGCCTGATTTTGCAGTGGAATATCCTGTTGCTGTTGTAAGCTCACCTGTTTTTAACCATATTTCAAACACGCAAACACCACAAGGAATTGCAGCAGTAGTAAAGATGAAAAATTACAATCAAGAAATGTTCGAACAAGTGTTAATTCTTGATGCCATACAAGATCCCGGAAATTTGGGAACAATGATCCGAACTGCAGATGCGGCAGGGTTTGATGCTGTTGTGTTAGGTGATAATACTGTTGATATGTACAATGATAAAGTGGTTCGTTCTACACAAGGGTCGTTATTTCATATTCCCATTTTTCAAACAAACTTATTAACAAAAATCCCTCAATTAAAGATGGATGGCTTCACAGTTTGGGCATCTGCTTTAACGAACTCATCTTCTTATTTAGAAATAAAGCCTAGTCCGAAAACAGCATTAATCATTGGAAATGAAGGATCAGGTATTCATGAAGATGTGCTGGAATTGGCAGATAGTTGTGTGAAAATCCCGATTTATGGAAAAGCAGAGTCCCTAAACGCCAGTGTTGCAGCAGGAATATTAATGTATTATATTAAGAGTTAACGATTGCAACATCCTGAAATTTTATCTATAATAAAAGAAATTTGTAAATGAAGCTATGAAAGAGCCTGTTAACAAGAGAAAAAAGCGGTTTTAGGGAGGAAATGTCTAGACTGAAAGCATTTCTACTGTTTACTTGTTAATGTTTCACTCTGGAGCTGACACTTGGACCTTGTTCTCAAGTAAAGGTGTACCGGATCTTATCCGTTATCAAGCTTAAGTTGGACACAGTAGTATTGTGTCAACAAGGGTGGTACCGCGAATTCAAAGCCTCGTCCCTTTTTGTGGATGGAGGCTTTTTTGCTTTTGCTATTAAAAAGGAGGTTTGTTCAATGAAGGAACAATTAGAAGCGTTACAAACAGAAGCACTAGCACGTATTGCTGAAACGAGTAACAGCAAGGAACTTCAAGCTATTCGTGTTACTTATTTAGGAAAAAAAGGATCGATTACAGGGATCTTAAAAGGTATGGGGAAATTATCTAAGGAAGAGCGTCCGGTAGTAGGGGAGATTGCTAACCGTGTTCGTGAATCAATCACGGAGGCAATTGAGCAAAAAAGTGAGACACTTGAACAACAAGCCTTAGAGCAACAGCTGGAAAAAGAAACAATTGATGTGACACTGCCAGGTCGTCCTGTTCAAGTTGGTGGTTCACATTTATTAACCAACCTGATCGAGGAAATTGAAGATTTATTTATTGGTATGGGATTTGAAGTAAGGGAAGGTCCGGAAGTAGAAACGGATTATTTTAACTTTGAAGCATTAAACTTACCTAAAGATCATCCTGCCCGCGATATGCAAGATACATTTTATATCACAAACGAATTATTATTAAGAACACATACGTCACCGGTACAGGCGCGAACAATGCGGGCATATGAAGGAAAAAAATCAGTTAAAATGATATGTCCAGGTAAAGTTTATCGTCGAGACACTGATGATGCAACACACTCCCATCAATTTACCCAAATTGAAGGACTATATGTTGATAAGGATGTACGGATGAGTGATCTTAAGGGAATTTTAGATGTATTTGCTAAAAAAATGTTCGGGGAAGATAGAGAAATCCGCCTACGTCCAAGCTTTTTCCCGTTTACGGAGCCATCGGTAGAAATGGATATTTCCTGTAAAGTTTGTCATGGTGAGGGATGTTCCGTTTGTAAAGGCACAGGCTGGATTGAAATTTTAGGCGCTGGTATGGTTCATCCAAATGTACTGGAAATGGCCGGATATGACCCAAACGTTTACACTGGTTTTGCTTTTGGTATGGGACCGGAACGAATTGCAATGCTGAAATACGGAATTGATGATATTCGTCAATTTTACACAAATGACAAACGATTCTTAAAACAATATCATAATGCTTAAGGAGGTATAAAGCTGTGTTAGTTTCATTAAATTGGTTAAAAAATTATGTAGATATCGACAATAATACACCGGAAGAACTTGCAGAGAAAATAACGAAAAGCGGTATTGAAGTGGAAGGCATTGAATATGTCGCTGAAAAAAGCAAGGATGTTGTTGTTGGGTATGTGAAAGAATGTGATAAACATCCAAACGCAGATAAATTGAATCTCTGTCAAGTTGATGTAGGTGAAGACGAATTGCTGCAAATTATTTGTGGTGCACCAAATATTCAACAAGGACAAAAAGTTGCAGTGGCAAAGCCAGGAGCCGTTTTACCTGGGAATTTCAAAATTAAAAAAGTAAAATTGCGAGGCATTGAATCAAACGGCATGATTTGTTCATTGCAAGAACTGGGAATTCAGGAGAAGTACGTTCCTAAGGATGTGGCAGATGGAATATTTGTTTTCCCAAATCATCTAGAAATTGGCCAGGATGTTACACCACTTTTAAATCTTGATGATGCTATTTTAGATTTAGGATTAACACCTAACAGAGCAGATTGTTTAAGCATGTTAGGAGTTGCTTATGAAGTGGCGGCCATTTTGGATAAGCCAATCCATTTGCCAGAAGAAAAAGTTAATCAAGCAGACGAACATGCTGATGATTATGTTTCGGTTCAGGTAGAAGATAAGGAATTGAATCCTTTTTATGGTGCCTTTATCGTGAAGGACATACAAATTCAATCATCACCACTTTGGATGCGCAATTATTTAATGGCAGCAGGGATACGACCAATCAATAATGTCGTTGATATTACGAATTATGTATTGCTTGAATATGGTCAACCATTACACGCTTTTGATTATGATCGTTTGAATTCAAATGAGATTGTCGTTCGACGTGCAACTGAAAATGAGACAATTGTGACACTAGATGAACAAGAACGTAAATTATCACCTGAAAATTTGGTCATTACCAATGGAGAAGACCCAGTTGCGCTTGCTGGAGTAATGGGTGGTGCAAACACAGAAGTACACAACGAAACGAAAACGATTTTATTAGAAGCGGCATATTTCGCCTCTACGTCAGTCAGAAAAACTGTAAAGGAGACTGGCTTACGTGGTGAGTCTAGCTCACGATATGAAAAAGGCGTTGATCCAAATCGTGTGAAACGTGCAGGTGTCCGGGCATGTCAACTTTTAGAAACATATGCAGGTGGGACTGTGTTAAATAGTCCAGTAGTTGTTGACGAGTTAGATCATTCGGAAAAGGAAGTTGATATTAATACGGATGAAATAAACAAACGACTTGGTACAACGATTACAACGGAGGAAATTGCAAACATTTTAACGAAATTACGTTTTTCGTATGGCCAACAAAATGACCATTTCCATATCAACATACCTACTCGTCGCGGAGACATTACTATTTTTGAAGATATGCTTGAAGAAGTGGCACGAATTTATGGATATGATAACTTGCCATTCACATTACCAGCTGGGGCCTCACAAGCAGGTGCACTAACACAACGTCAATGGCTTAAACGACAAGTTAAAAATTTCATGCAAGGTGCCGGCCTGATGGAGACCATCACATATTCACTGACAAGCGATGATTATGTTTCGAAGTTAATCAGCCCAGAAGTTAGAGATGATAATTTGTCACCAGTTAAGCTGGCCATGCCGATGAGTGAAGATCATAAATATTTGCGTTTAAGTGTACTTCCTGAGTTATTACAGACTGTATCGTATAACCTGGCTAGAAATCAGGCAGATATTGCTTATTTTGAACTTGGTTCGATTTTTATTTCAAATGAGCAAGAAACGACGAAACAACCAGCTGAAAAATTACGTTTAGCCGGTGTGTTATCTGGCCTTTGGGAAGAAAACGAATGGCAGCAAGAAAAGAAATTAGTTGATTTTTATGTGGCAAAAGGAATTATTGAAGGCCTGTTTAATTTCTTAGAGGTTCCAGTTACCTTTGAACAAGCAAAATTACCTGATATGCATCCTGGTCGTTGTGCGAAAATTGTCATGAATAACAATGTGATTGGATTTATCGGTCAACTTCATCCAACACAAGAAAAACAAATGGATTTAAATGAAACATATGTTTTTGATATCAATATGGATGAAGTAATTAACGAATATGATAACAATCAAAGTTATCAACCAATACCAAAATATCCATCAATCGTCCGTGACATTGCTTTTGTATTGGATGAAGATGTACAAGCTGGTGATGTTGTAAACGTGATTCAAAAGACAGATCAAGATTTGGTGAAAGATATTCAGATTTTTGACGTGTATACAGGAGAACATTTACCAGATGGGAAAAAATCGGTTGCTTATCGATTGCTTTATCAGGATCCTGAACGAACATTGAAAGATGAAGAAGTAGAAGAATCCTATCAAGCAATCGTTGCAGCAGTTAATGAAGCATGTCATGCATATGTGAGGTCGTAAAAAATAAACCTGGTAAGGGCAATTCACTGCCCATACCAGGTTTTTTCATCTATTTCACTCAACTTTCGCAGCGTGAAATGGACAAATAAGCCTTGATAAAATGAGGAAGGATGGAGATTCACTGCTCAAGTTGACTTTGGATTAATCACATTTTGATATAAACTACGACACAGTGAAAATTTTCTTTCGGGACGTTTTTTGTTCTTATGATGTTGAGTGCTTGGACTTTCGCTCCGGCAGAATACTTCGCTTTCCGTGGGCACGGCCTCAGCCTCCTCACGGAAAACCGCCGTTGCGGGGTCTTCGGACACGTGCTGTTCCCACAGGAGTCTACGTATTCTGCCTACGCTGGTAGTGGTGCTCTGATTATCGACAGGGGAAAGCCATGGAATCTAAGTAATGTTATACAGACTTTTACTCCCTTGAACAGAAAGCTATTCCAAGCTGCGGAAAAATGCGAGACTCCTCGAAAATGAAATACACATTTTCTTCGTGCGGTGAAGATTCAAGGATGCCTTTTCAAAGTTCAATGGAACAAGGAACAGTCTGAAGACACCAAAGGAAGTGGTTTTCTTCCGAGGAGGCTGAAGCGTTCCCCATGGAAAGCGAGTATTTTTCCGCAGCGCTGGATTAGCACTCATCTTATATAGAATGAGGGGGAGTCACGCAAAAGTTGTGTCGTATTCTATATCTTTTGTGCACAAAACCACAAATACTTTCGATGGGGCGAGTAATCGCAGTTCCAATCTTTTAGAAAACAATCTTTATGTTTACCAAGGTTGTCAAGGCAATTATTAGAACGTTCCAATTTTGCCTCAGCTAACTGTTTGATCCTATTTTATTGCTCCGAAAGTTGAATGATTTATAAATATTTTTCTGCTTTCTTTGTATTAATAAAATGTGTTTTGGCACAAGTCGTTAGTATATCGTGTCCTTTTTCGTTTATTATGTTAGCAATTACTTGGTCAACACGATTAGAAGCGCCTTTTGGCAATGTGATGCCGAGTTTATCGGATAGTTTATCCATTTCATTTAAAAAACTAGTTCGAGCTATAATTGAGCCAGCGGCAACTGCGATGGAATAGGACTCAGCTTTCGTCATGAAATATGTCTTATCCGTGATTTTTTCTTGTTCACTGGCAATATACTTCTTATACAAACTTGGTTCACAAAACTGGTCGATAAGGATTCCTTCAAATTTCAATCCGTCAACTTTTTCCAATACATTTTGAATAGCATGATGATGGAGCATGGCTTTCATTTTCCCTTGGGACCAACCTTTGTTTTTTAGTGCATTATACTTTTCATTACGCAATACTAACAGTGAATAGGGAACATCAAGCTTTACTATTTCTTTTGCTATTCGTTTAATCGTTTTATCTGTCAGATTTTTAGAGTCTTGGACACCAATTTGTTTTAATCTTTCAATTTGATTTGCATTAACAGCTGCACATGCTACGGTTATTGGACCAAAATAGTCACCTGTTCCAGCCTCGTCTGACCCAATATGGGAAGCTTTAAATAAACTAGTTGGTGGTGAGTTTTTGTGGGCTGAATTTGTAATATGCTTCTTCTTTTTCGCAGATTTCTCTCCATTGTCTTTCGCCCATTTTGTTGATTCTTTTTCCGGATCTTTGCCCTGAAAGAGGACCTTTCCAGACCGGTAAGCGGTTATAACTGCATTTGGTGTTTTAGCCCGAAAGACAGCACCCTGTGGCGTATCAGTGACTGAATTTGCATAATATTGCTGCATTTCTTTAATGGTTGTAAGCGGAATAACGTGAACGCTTTGTGGCATATTTATCTCTCCATTCAATTGCTTATGACCACTATAGCAAAGGATTTAACATTTTTAAAAGGTTTATTCTTTAGTTTCCTAAATGCATTCTTCATGTTAAGATAAAGTGAATAATTTTTTTCTGAGGGGGTAGCCGTGTGACCCAGAATGATAGAACACGAATAACGGTCGAAATACATAATAAATCATATACAATTGTAGGAACTGAACCAGCACACCATGTTCGTCTTGTTGCTAGTTTAGTCGATCAAAAAATGCATGAAATCCAAGCGGCCAATAAAGATTTGGATACGACTCAATTAGCTGTTTTAACAGCAGTTAATTCAATGAATGATTATTTAAAACTAAAAGAAGACTACGCTAAACTGTTAGGTTCAATAAATAAGAAAGAGGATAAGTAACATATGGTCGATTTCATTTTAATAATATTATTACTTTTTGGATTTTTAATCGGGTTAAAAAGAGGTTTCATTTTACAAGCATTTCATTTAATCGGCTTTATTGTATCATTTATTGTTGCGGTAATTTATTATGATGATTTGGCATCAAAATTATCACTTTGGATACCATATCCAGAACTTTCCGGTGATAGTTCATGGGCTGTTTTTTTACAATCGCTGCCACTTGAAGTTGCTTTTTACAACGCAATCGCTTTTGCTATTATCTTTTTCGCAGTAAAAATTATTTTGCAAATTATCGCCTCCATGCTTGATTTTGTAGCCGAATTACCTATATTGCATTCCGTTAATCGTATATTGGGCGCGGTTTTGGGGTTTCTAGAAATATATTTGCTACTGTTTATCGTATTGTATATATTAGCGCTAACTCCTGTTGGCAATGTGCAATCTTGGATAAGTAATTCATTTATTGCACAGCTGATTATTGAACATACGCCAATATTATCTGAGCAATTAAAAGATTTGTGGTTTACACACATAGAAAGTTTGTTTGATTTTTAGACGATAAAGAGGCTGATTCAAAATACTAGGCTATCCATTTGTATCTCATGTACAATAGATATACCTAAAATGAATCAGTCTTTTTGCGTAAAGATGAACGAGTGAAGCGGGTGAAATTTAATATGACAAAAAATAAAAAAGATGTATTGAAGTTACTTGAACAAATTGCAGTATATTTAGAATTAAAGGGGGAAAATCCATTTAAGATTTCCGCCTATAGAAAAGCAGCACAAGCTCTTGAGCGGGACGATCGGTCATTAGCTGAAATAGATGACTTTACGAAAATAAAAGGCATTGGTAAAGGTACGGGCGATGTTATAACTGAATTTCTAGAGCAAGGAGAATCTGCAACACTAAGTCAATTGGAAAAAGAAGTTCCAAATGGATTAATACCGCTACTAAACCTGCCAGGCCTTGGTGGTAAAAAACTGGCGAAATTGTACCAGGAACTTGGTGTGACAGATGCTGACTCATTAAAAACAGCTTGTGTAAGTGGACAGGTAGAACAGCTTGCTGGTTTTGGTAAAAAGTCAGTTGAAAAAATTATACAAGCATTGGAAGACGCAAATAATCGGCCAGAACGGTTGCCAATAGCCACAATGCTTCCACTTGCTGAACAAGTGGAAGCACAATTAAAAGAAATCCCAGCAATCGAAATATTTTCACAAGCTGGGAGTTTACGACGCATGCGTGAGACGATCAAGGACTTAGATTTTATCATTGCAACGACTAAACCACTTGAAGTTAGGGATGCACTGTTGGGAATCGACAATATCAAGGATGTAATAGCAAGTGGGGAAACCAAAGTATCGGTTACCATTGATGATGTTTTTGATATAAATATAGACTTTCGAATTGTGAAACCAGAAGAATTTGCGTCAACCCTTCACCATTTTACCGGATCAAAAGATCATAATGTTGCTATGAGACAATTAGCAAAATCCCGTGGGGAAAAAATCAATGAGTATGGGATTGAACTTGATGAAATAGGTGAAATTTTGACGTTTAAAACGGAGGAGCAATTTTTTCAGCATTTCGGATTAACCTACATACCTCCAGAACTCAGAGAGAATACTGGTGAGGTTGATGCCTTCTCGAAAAAAATGGACCTTGTTCAACTAGCGGATATTCGTGGTGATTTGCATATGCATACAACATGGAGTGATGGTGCGCAATCGCTAGAAGAAATGGTGAATCAAGCCCGAACAAAAGGATATGACTATATTGCTATTACCGATCACTCTAAATTTTTACGTGTGGCAAATGGCTTGAATGAAGCAAAACTACGAAAGCAACGGGAAGAAATTGCGAAGTTAAACGAAAAATACGCAGATATTCATATTTTTGCTGGGGTAGAAATGGATATTCTACCAGATGCGACACTGGACTTTAGTAATGAATTTTTGCAAGAAATGGATTTCGTTATCGGTGCTATCCATTCTAGCTTCAGTCAGTCCAAAGAAAAAATTATGGCACGGTTATATACTGCGTTGGAAAACCCATACGTGTCGTTGATTGCACATCCGACTGGAAGACTGATCGGCAGACGTGATGGTTATGCTATTGATATTGATAAATTAATCGAACGTGCAAGTGAGACGGGGACGGCGTTGGAGATAAACGCAAATCCAAATCGGTTAGATTTATCTGCTGAATGGGTACGAAAAGCACAGGAACAGGGTGTGGCAATCGCAATAGATACAGATGCACACAGCTTTCATATGCTTGAACATATGAAGTATGGCGTTGGTACTGCAAGACGCGGTTGGTTACGGAAAGAAACAATTATCAACACATGGTCAAAAGAGAAACTAATGGAATTTATGAGCCGTAAGAAATGATAAAGGAGTAAGCAGGAATGAATGAACGTATTCTCCAAGTACTTGAATTTAATAAAATATTGGAATATCTATCTAACCAGGCCGCAACATCACTGGGAAAGGATCTTGTGTCCTTATTAAAGCCAGCAACAGGTTTGCAGGAAGTGAAAACTTTGCAACAAGAAACGGATGAAGCTGGACAAGTAGAACGACTAAATTTATCGATCCCACTTGGTGGTATATCTGATATACGGGCAAGCGTTAAGCGAAGCGTCATTGGTGGTATATTAAATACTAGTGAATGCCTTGATGTTGCCAATACGATTTATGGTGGGAGACAAGTCAAAGAGTTTGTCATAAAACTAGAGAAAAATCTGCCCATTTTAGAGGGACTAGTTGAACAGATTACACCTTTACGTGAGTTGGAACGTCAGATAAAAAGCTGTATCGATGATCATGGACAAGTGATGGACAGTGCATCAGTTAAATTGCGTAGTATTCGCTCTTCCATTCGCACGTATGAATCAAGGGTTCGCGATAAACTAGATAATTACACAAAATCAAATAGTAACATGCTTTCTGACGCGATCATAACGATTCGAAATGACCGTTATGTGTTGCCGGTTAAGCAAGAGTACCGAGGGGCAATTGGTGGGATTGTGCATGATCAGTCTGCATCAGGACAAACGTTGTTCATGGAACCAAAAGCTGTTGTTGATCTTAATAATCAATTGCAAGAAGCTAAAGTGGCAGAAAAACAGGAAATAGAGCGTATTTTGCGTGAGTTAAGTGAATATATTGCTGGAGCCGAAACATTTTTACTCGAAAATGTTTCTGTGCTAGCTAAAATTGATTTTATGTTTGCCCGCGCTAAGCTAGGTAAGCAAATGAAAGCAGCAATGCCGAAGATGAATGATCAAGGTTTTATTAAGATGAGGCAGGCACATCATCCCTTGATTTCGACTGATAATGTGGTTGCCAACGATATTGAAATAGGGAAAGATTATACATCAATCGTAATTACTGGACCTAATACTGGTGGGAAAACAGTAACTTTGAAGATGATTGGTTTATGTACTTTAATGGCGCAATCCGGGCTGCAAATCCCTGCATATGATGGATGCGAAATGGCTGTTTTTGAAAATGTTTTTGCTGATATTGGTGATGAACAATCGATTGAACAAAACTTAAGTACTTTTTCTTCACACATGACAAACATCGTTAATATTATCGAACAAGTTGATAATAAGACATTGGTATTATTTGATGAACTTGGTGCAGGAACAGACCCACAAGAAGGTGCAGCACTTGCAATGTCTATTTTAGATGAAGTGGTATCAAGGGATGCGCGTGTGATAGCAACGACTCATTATCCAGAATTAAAAGCATATGGCTATAACAGAGAAAATGTGATTAATGCCTCGGTGGAATTTAATGTGGAAACATTGCAGCCGACTTATCGATTATTAATCGGTGTTCCTGGAAGAAGTAATGCATTTGAAATTTCTAAGCGGTTAGGATTAAATGATTCCATAATAGAACGCGCAAAAGATCAAGTTGGTGTCGATTCGAAAAGTGTTGAAAATATGATTGCTTCGTTGGAACGATCACAAATACAAGCTGAGAAGGACTATGAAGAAGCTCATCAGACATTAATGAAAAGTGAAGAACTGCGTAATGAAATTCAAAAAGAGTGGAAGCAGTTTGAACATAAGCGTGAAGAATTATACAAAAAGGCTGAGAAAAAGGCTGAAAAAGCATTACAAAAAGCAAGGGAAGAAGCAGAACTTATTATCGATGAGATTCGTGGCATGAAATCCGCCGCTGATTTAAAAGAGCATGAATGGATCGAAGCGAAAAAGATGCTTGAAGAGGCAAAACCGAACCTTTCCTCCAAGCAATCAACACAAGCAAACAAACCAAAAAAACAGTCCAAAAATGTACTGCATCCTGGTGATGAGATTAAATTGCTAACCGTGAACCAACAAGGAACGGTTTTGGAAAAAGTGAATGAAGACGAGTACCTTGTTCAGGTAGGGATTATGAAGGTAAAGGTAAAACGAAATGATCTTCAGGCTGTTGGAAAGCAAAAGAAAACGATGGAAAAACCATTAACAACTGTTAAAGGGTCAAACTATCACGTGCGTCCAGAACTTGATTTGCGTGGGGAGCGCTATGAAGAAGCCCTACTCCGTTTAGAAAAGTATATTGATGATGTATTACTAGCTGGTTATGCGAAAGTATCAATTATACACGGGAAAGGAACAGGAGCACTTCGGACAGGTGTGCAGGAATTTGCGAAGCGGCATCCAAGAATCAAGAATAGTCGTTATGGATCGATGGGTGAAGGTGGAAGCGGTGTAACGATCATAGAATTACAATAACACACAGCGTAACGTGGGTGGGGAATGGAGTGTTCAAAGATGAATGGTTTTTGGGAAAACGTTTTTGTTGAGACTGCAGCACGCTATAGTGTGGTTATTTTATGTACGATTGTATTTTTGGCGGTGTTCGAGCTAGTTACATCTTATAAGAATTGGGAACAAATCAAGAAAGGAAATTTTGCGGTAGCAATGGCAACAGGCGGGAAAATATTTGGTATTGCCAACATTTTTCGCTACTCCATCGAACACAATGATACGCTTTTACAAAGTATCGGCTGGGGAGTATTTGGATTTTTATTGTTGTTGGTTGGTTATTTCATTTTTGAATTTCTAACACCAACAATAAAAATCGATAAAGAGATTGGAAAAGGAAATAAGGCAGTGGGATTTATTTCCATGTTGATTTCAGTGGGATTATCCTTCGTGATTGGGGCAAGTATAGGATAAGGGGAGAACGAGAGTGGAAACGTTAGCTAAAGTATTACTTGTTGTAGCGGTTATTTTTATTGTTGTAGGCGTTGTGTATTTATTATAAAACTTAAATATTTTCAGTAAATTGAACAAAAATATTTCAAAAAAGACAAATGAATCGTTATACTGTAAATATATAGTATAAGGAGGAGATTAAATGGGGGAGGAAAAAATATGGCATTCTCATTATCCAAAGGAAATACCAACAAGTATTTCCTATGATGAGAAGCCATTACACGCTTTTTTGATAGAAGGTGCTAAACGATACAAAGAAAAGAAAGCGCTTCATTTTATGGGGAAAGAAATTTCATTTGCGGAAGTCTATTTACAAGCAAAGAAAATGGCTCATTACATGCAGCAGCTTGGTTTGAAAAAAGGTGACCGTGTTGCGGTAATGTTACCGAACAGTCCACAGTCTGTAATTAGCTATTATGGAGCATTGATGGCTGGGGCAACCGTAGTACAAACAAATCCTTTATATAAAGAACGGGAACTTGAATATCAATTGAACGATTCAGGTGCTACGTTTATCGTTTGCATGGATATCTTATTACCAAGGGTTAATAACGTAAAAGAAGCAACGTCTGTTAAACATACAATCGTTACAGCTATTAAGAATTATTTGCCATTTCCAAAAAACATTGTTTATCCGTTTATCCAAAAAAAGCAATATAATATGGTTGTTAAAGTTGAGCATACCGAGGATACCCATGTATGGAAGGATATTATTGCAAACACATCAGATAACTACACAGAAGTCGAGGTAAACCCTAAAGAAGATTTAGCTTTATTACAATATACTGGTGGAACGACAGGACATCCAAAAGGTGTTATGTTGACACACTTCAATCTCGTTGCAAATGTTCAAATGTGTCAAGCTTGGTTATACAAAGCAAAGCAAGGAAAAGAAGTTGTGTTAGGTGTGTTACCATTTTTCCATGTTTATGGTATGACAACAGTCATGAACATGTCGATTATGTTTGGATCGAAGATGGTTTTACTACCAAAATTCGATGCGGAAGAAGTTCTAAAAACAATCCAAAAGCAAAAAGCTACGTTATTTCCAGGAGCACCGACAATTTATGTTGGTTTATTAAATCATCCCAATTTAAAAAAATATGATCTATCATCAATAGAAGCCTGTATAAGTGGTTCAGCTCCACTACCGGTTGAGGTACAGGAGCAGTTTGAAAAAGTAACCAAAGGCCGGTTAGTTGAAGGATATGGATTGACCGAATCATCTCCTGTAACCCATGCCAATTTCGTTTGGACAGAACGTGTGAACGGAAGTATTGGAATTCCATGGCCTGATACACACGCTAAAATTTTCTTGCCGGATTCATTAGATGAGGCAGAAATCGGTGATGTTGGTGAACTAGCAGTGAAGGGACCGCAAGTAATGAAAGGCTATTGGAACAACCCCGAAGAAACTGAAAAGGTACTGAAGGATGGATGGCTTTTCACAGGCGATCTCGGCTATATGGATGAACAGGGTTATTTTTATATTGTCGATCGTAAAAAGGATATGATAATTGCTGGAGGATACAATATTTATCCAAGGGAAGTAGAGGAAGTTTTATATGAACATGAAGGTGTTCAGGAAGCTGTTGTTGCAGGTGTACCTGATGCGTATCGTGGTGAGACCGTTAAAGCCTACGTGGTATTGAAATCAGGTTATAAACTTAAAGAGGAAGATCTGAATAAATATTGCCGTAAACATCTAGCGGCATATAAAGTACCCAAAATATACGAGTTCCGTGATGAATTGCCAAAAACGGCAGTTGGTAAAATTTTAAGAAGAAGTTTAGTTGATGAAGAAAAAGAAAAAATGCAAGAAAACAGCAAAACTGTCTGAGCTTCGTGCTCCCTTTTTTCCTGAAAAATAAGACAAGTTCTATATTGACATAATCTATTTGTATCGGTACAATATAAAATATGAATGATCATTCATTCATATTTTATGCCAAGGTAGCACTAAGGAGATAGAAATGAAGAAAAATAAGCCAAAATACAAACAAATTATTGAAGCAGCTGTTGAAGTTATCGCGGAAAACGGTTACCATGCGTCACAAGTTTCTAAAATTGCCAAAAAGGCTGGCGTCGCTGATGGAACAATATATTTATATTTTGCAAACAAAGAAGATATTTTAGTTTCTTTGTTTGAAGAGAAAATGGGACAGTTTGTTGAACAAATCGCCATCAGTATTGATAAAAAACATAATGCGAGTGAAAAACTGCATACATTAATTGAAATGCACTTTCATCAACTTGCGCAAGATCATAATTTGGCAATTGTAACACAATTAGAACTACGCCAATCAAATACAGATTTACGTTTAAAGATTAATAGTGTTTTAAAACCTTATTTAGCTGTTATTGATAATCTCATTTTGGAAGGCATTGAAGAACATATTTTTCAAGAAAGTTTAAACCTTCCACTAGTGCGACAGATGATTTTCGGCACCTTGGATGAAATTGTAACAAACTGGGTTATGAAGGAACAAAAATATGATTTAGTAAGTCAAGCTCCACAAGTCCATCGATTATTAATAAATGGACTTTCTGTAAAATAGGAAAAGCGCTTTCACATTTTTCTAGTTAGTCGTTTTATTTTCTGCTATGATAGTAATAGAAAGGGAGGATTAAACTTTGGGAACCTTAGCTTATGAAACAGACAATCACATTGCAACATTAACAATTAAAAGTCCGCCTGCGAACGCTTTATCAAGTGCATTAATAAATGATCTAGCTGAAAAACTTGATGAAATAGAACAGGATGAAGCAATCAAAGCAGTTGTTCTAAAAGGCGAAGGGAAGTTTTTCTCTGCAGGCGCTGATATCAAGGAATTTACTTCTTTACAAGACGCCACGGATTATCAATCGTTGTCTGAAAAAGGCCAGCAATTGTTTGATCGAATCGAGCATTTTCATGTACCTGTAATTGCGGCAATTCATGGTGCGGCTTTAGGTGGGGGCTTAGAACTTGCTATGTCCTGTCATATTCGAATCGCTTCGGAAAATGCTAAACTAGGATTACCTGAATCAACGCTCGGAATTATTCCCGGATTTGCCGGAACTCAGCGGTTACCACGATATGTCGGAACTGCGAAGGCGTACGAGATGATTTTAACTGGGGAACCTATTCGTGCGCATGAAGCTCAAGCTTTGGGCCTTGTAAATCGAGTAGTTGAAAATGAAGAAGTTTTCGCCGAAGCTATGAAACTAGCAGAAAAAATCGTAGCTAAAAGTAAATTAACAATTAATCGAATAATGAAGTTAATTCCGTATTCGATCGTTGATCAGTTTGCAACAGGAGCGAAAGCGGAGGCGAAAGCTTTTGGCGAAATATTTGGTTCTAATGATGCAAAGGAAGGCGTACAAGCGTTTATCGAAAAGCGTAAGCCTAATTTCCAGGATAAATAATATCGGTTGAACACGAATTAAAGAGGAGGATATCGCATGAATATCTATGTTTTATTAAAAAAGACGTTTGATACAGAAGAAAAAATTGTTGTATCTAACGGTCAAATTGAAGATGATGGTGCAGAATTTATTATTAATCCTTACGATGAATATGCAGTAGAAGAAGCAATCAATCAGCGTGATGCACATGGCGGAGAAGTTACAGTTGTGACTATTGGTGATGAAGAGTCAGAGAAACAACTTCGTACAGCACTTGCCATGGGCGCTGATAAAGCAGTTTTAATCAATACGGAAGATGATTTGGAAGACGGCGACCAATTTACGACAACCAAAATTTTGGAAGCGTTTTTTGAAGATAAAGATGCTGACTTAATCTTAGCTGGGAACGTGGCGATTGATGAAGCGAGCGGTCAGGTTGGGCCTAGACTAGCAGAACGTCTTGGAATTTCATATGTAACGACTATTACTAACCTTACTATTGATGGTGACAAAGTAAATATTGATAAGGATGTTGAAGGTGACGTTGAAAAAATCGAAACGACTTTACCTGTTCTTGTCACATGTCAACAAGGATTGAATGATCCGCGTTATCCATCACTTCCGGGGATTATGAAAGCGAAGAAAAAACCATTAGAAGAGTTAGAGATAGATGATCTTGACCTTGACGAAGATGAGTTGGAACCGAAAACAAAGACAATCGATATATTTTTACCACCAGAAAAAGAGGCTGGTAAGGTACTTGAAGGTGAACTTGATGCCCAAGTTCAAGAATTAGTTTCTTTACTTAAAAACGATGCAAAAGTACTGTAAACCTTTATATTAGAAAGGAGAAAAACTTATGAGTGATAAACTACTAGTTATTGGTGAAACAAGAGATGGTTCATTGCGTAATGTTACATTTGAAGCAATCGCTGCAGCGAAAAAAATAAATTCAGATGGTGAAATTGTTGGGGTTGTATGTGGCGATAATGAATTAGAGTCAATTGCCCAGGAAATGGTATACTATGGAGCGGATCGTGTTATCACGATTAAACACGACGATTTAAAAATGTATACATCAGAAGGATATGGTCAAGCTGTTTTGGCGGTGATTAATGAAGAATCACCTAGTGGAATTGTAATGGGTCATACATCAATCGGGAAGGATTTAACACCGAAACTTGCAAGTAAATTAGAAAGTGGCTTAATTTCAGATGTGACAGATATTGAATTGGACGGGGACAAAGCGGTTTTCGTAAGACCTATTTATTCAGGAAAAGCTTTTGAAAAGAAAATTAACACGAGTGATCCCGCGTTTATTACAATTCGCCCGAACAACATTCCGGCACTTGATCGTGATGAATCTAGAACAGGTGAAATCACTGCAAAAGATGTAGACATTTCGGATGTTCGCACGGTTATTAAAGAAGTGATACGTAAAGCTTCGGAAGGTGTTGATCTATCTGAAGCCAAAGTAATTGTAGCTGGTGGCCGCGGTGTGAAAAGTGAAGAAGGCTTTAAACCGTTACAGGAACTTGCCGACCTATTAGGTGGTGCGGTAGGAGCATCACGTGGCGCGTGTGACGCAGAGTACTGTGATTACTCTCTGCAAATTGGACAAACAGGGAAAGTGGTAACACCGGATTTATACATTGCTTGTGGAATCTCGGGTGCAATCCAGCATTTAGCGGGGATGTCCAATTCGAAAGTAATCGTTGCAATCAATAAAGATCCAGAGGCAAACATATTTAACGTTGCCGACTATGGTATCGTTGGGGATCTGTTTGATGTAATTCCAATGCTAATTGAAGAACTCGAAAAGGTTAAGGTATAATTAATTATAGAGCCTGCCCAATAATTGGGAAGGCTCTATTACGTATGAATGTGAATAAATACTGGCATTACAAGCAAACTATTCGCAAGGTTCAACGAACGATGTTATACTCATGAAAAGAGTTAATGTTTGATTGAGGAGGAAAAATAAAATGGCAATTTCACATGTAACAGATCAAAATTTCGCAAAGGAAACAGCTGAAGGGTTAGTTTTAGCTGACTTTTGGGCTCCGTGGTGTGGACCTTGTAAAATGATTGCACCAGTGTTAGAAGAAATTGATGGCGAAATGAGCGAAAAAGTGCAAATCGTAAAACTTGATGTAGATGAAAACCAGGAAACAGCTGGTAAGTTTGGCGTCATGAGTATCCCAACATTATTGTTATTTAAAGATGGAAATGTTGTAGATCAAGTAATTGGTTTTCAGCCAAAAGAAGCATTGGTTGAACTAATTAATAAACATGCGTAAGTAGTAAATTAATTTAAAGCTGGGCATACTTGTTATCTTTTGTTAACGTGTCCACAATATACCGATTGATACCATAGAAAATCCCTTGTTACGATTGTGGCAAGGGATTATCTTTCGTTATACTAATTTGTATTAGGTGTTCTTTAAGAGGGGGATATAATGAATCAAATAATAAAAGAAAAATTAGCTGTTCTCCCTGCATTACCAGGTTGCTATTTAATGAAAGATAGACAAAATACAGTTATTTATGTTGGAAAATCGAAATTGTTAAAAAATCGAGTCCGATCTTATTTTACAGGCGCTAACGATCGTAAAACACAGCGGTTGGTTCAAGAAATTGAAAACTTTGAGTACATTGTGACGTCATCGGAAATTGAGGCACTTATTTTGGAAATGAATTTAATCAAAAAGTATGACCCTAAATACAATGTCTTATTGAAAGATGATAAAACATACCCATATTTAAAAATTACACATGAACGACATCCGCGACTGCTTATTACACGGAAAGTTAAAAAGGACAAAGGTAAATATTTTGGCCCTTATCCTAATGTATTGGCGGCTAGGGAAACGAAAAAGCTGCTCGACCGATTATATCCATTGAGAAAATGCAATAACCCGTCCGGTCGTTTTTGTTTGTATTACCATATGGGTCAATGTCTAGCATGCTCGGAAACACCTCCGTCTGAAGAAACATATAAAGAGATTGTCCAAAGCATTACCTCCTTTTTAAATGGTGGTCACAAGGAAATAAAAAATGACCTCAATCGTAAAATGTTAGAAGCGAGTGAACAGTTGAATTTTGAACGTGCAAAAGAAATGCGCGATCAAATCCATCATATTGAGGCTGTGATGGAACAACAGAAAATCACCTTAAATGATCAAGTGAACCGTGATATATTTGGGTATAGTTTTGATAAAGGTTGGATGTGTATTCAGGTCTTTTTTGTAAGACAAGGAAAACTTATCGAACGGGATGTGTCTGTTTTTCCATTTTTCGATGAACCAGAGGAAACATTTATCAGTTATATTGGTAGGTTTTATTTACATCAAAATCATCCTAAACCAAAACAAATTTTAGTTCCTGTTGGTAGTGATACTGATATATTAAAGGAACTATTAGAAATTGATGTCCATGTACCATTACGTGGCAGAAAGAAAGAGCTAGTAGAATTGGCAACGAAAAATGCTGGCATTTCCTTGAAAGAAAAATTCTCATTGATTGAACGTGATGAGTCTAGAACTATTAAGGCAGTCGAGCAATTGGGAGAGATTTTAAATGTGGAAACGCCTCACCGGATTGAGGCATTTGATAATTCCAACATTCAAGGAACTGACCCAGTTTCAGCAATGATCGTTTTCATTGATGGTCGCGCAAATAAAAAAGACTATCGGAAATACAAGATAAAAAATGTTGAAGGTCCAGACGATTATGAGACGATGAGGGAAGTTATTCGCCGGCGTTATTCACGTGTTTTAAAAGATAAATTACCACTTCCTGATTTAATTATTGTCGATGGAGGCAAAGGGCAGATGAGTGCCGCTTTAGATGTGTTGGAGAATGAATTGGGGTTGGATGTTCCTTTGTGTGGATTGGCAAAAGATGATAAACATAAAACAAGTGAATTGTTATATGGTTTTCCACCAACAGTAGTTCCTTTATCTAGACAATCACAGGAATTCTACCTCGTACAGCGAATTCAGGATGAGGTTCACCGATTCGCGATTTCGTTTCATCGACAGCTTCGCGGGAAAAACTTAGTCCAATCTGAGTTGGACAAAATACCAGGTGTTGGCGAAAAGAGAAGGCGTTTGCTGTTAACCCATTTCAAATCAGTTGGAGAAATCAAACAAGCGTCACTTGAGGATTTAACAAAACTTGGTATACCAAAAAATACTGCAGAACAAATTATTACACGTTTAAATGATCAAGAAAATTAAAAAAGGTGGTACTGTTTTTTAAGAACAGTACCTTTCGTCTATTTAAAAACTATTTTCATGTATAAATCACTGAAAATTCAACTTGCAGGATTTTCTTGTTGATTTCTTCTAGGCATTCACATGATATACCTTTAATTAATTGTAGTGATTCTGCAAGAAAGCCTGCCTCAATACGGAACTCAGTGGGAAATGGAGCATTTAATCGGTTTGCAACTGAATCAGCCATAAGATTAAAAATAAGCTCTTTTCTTTTTTCTTTTACCAGTTCCAACCTTCCCCATCCTAATTTCTCAAAAATATGATAGACATCTTCCAATGATTGTATTTCCAGTTTTCGAGCCAAATCTTTTCCTATGTAATAGAGGAGTGTGTTTGCCTCAGAGCCTAATAATTCAGGTAAACTTATGTATCTTAACACATTATAACCAGCACCAGATGATTGCAACTCGTCAAGTAAGGTAATGGATAGTGAATTTTGATCCTTTGCCATTGATGTCATCCTTTCTTTCTAAAAAAGCGATCTATTTTGCACCCCAAAAATTGATGAGATTTGTTTATTTTTATTATCCATTTAATTATGGAGTTGCGCAAGGGTTCATTTCTTCTTTTCTATTCCTTTTGAGCTTTTGCTGATCGAAATAACAAGCTATACATAACCGAAAACATGCGAATAATCACAGAGAGAAAAATTTATGTCTTGTTTTCTTGACGGTCATTGTAGATAGAAGTACAATAAATGTGTCACAAATTGTACATTTTTAGGCAGTAAAGGGGAACAACTAATAAACAATGGCATTACTGTTTAGAAACAAGTGCAGACCAAAATAATATTACATAACTTAAGGGGGGTAACACATGGCGGAACAACGCGAGTTTGGCTATCGCAGACTTCACTCACTATTAGGAGTAATTCCGATCGGGTTATTTTTGATTGTTCACTTAGTGGTGAACCATTTTGCTGTGTATGGAGCAGAAAGCTTTAACGATGCAGCAGGATTTATGGAAAGTCTGCCATTCTTGATTGTACTGGAAATAGTAGTCATTTATCTGCCAATTTTGTTTCATGCAATATTAGGGGTATATATTGTATTCGTAACAAAGAGTAATACGAAAAGATATGGTTATTTCCGAAATTGGATGTATTTGCTACAGCGTGTAAGTGGAATTATCACACTTATCTTCATTGCATGGCATGTTTGGGAAACACGTATTCAAATTTGGCTTGGCAATGCAACGCTAAACTTTGATCTAATGGAAGGTATTTTAACAAATCCTGCAATGTTCTGGTTTTATATTGTGGGTGTTATTTCAACTACATTCCATTTCGCAAACGGATTGTGGAGTTTTTTGGTGTCATGGGGTATTACACAATCACCAAGGTCACAAAAAATTGCTACATATGCTACACTAATCGTATTCTTACTAATTAGTTATATCGGTGTACGCGCTTTAATTACATTTGCTTATGGAGTTTAAGACAATTAACAGGGAGTGAGTTTTAATTATGAGTAATCGCAAAGTCATTGTTGTCGGCGGTGGACTGGCTGGTCTTATGGCAACAATAAAAGCAGCTGAAGCAGGTGTGCGTGTAGATTTATTTTCTCTCGTGCCTGTAAAACGTTCTCACTCTGTATGTGCCCAAGGCGGTATAAATGGTGCCGTTAATACAAAAGGTGAAGGGGATTCAACCTGGAGACACTTTGATGATACAGTATATGGTGGCGACTTTTTGGCAAACCAGCCACCTGTAAAAGCTATGTGTGATGCTGCACCAAGTATCATAAACATGCTTGACCGGATGGGAGTTATGTTTAACCGTACTCCAGAAGGTCTACTAGATTTCCGACGCTTTGGCGGAACAGAGCATCATCGTACGGCATATGCAGGGGCAACTACTGGACAACAGTTATTGTATGCATTAGATGAACAAGTAAGACGCTATGAAGTAGATGGTTTGGTAACAAAATATGAAAACTGGGAATTCCTTGGAGCAATCCTTGATGACGAAGGTGTTGGCAAAGGAATTGTCGGACAAAATATTAAATCACATGAAATTAAATCATTCCCTTCAGATGCAACCATTATGGCAACTGGTGGTCCTGGAATTATTTTTGGTAAATCAACGAATTCCATGATTAATACAGGATCTGCAGCTAGTACGTTGTATCAACAAGGTGCAAAATATGCTAATGGTGAATTTATCCAAATTCATCCGACAGCAATTCCTGGTGATGATAAACTACGATTAATGAGTGAATCTGCACGTGGTGAAGGCGGTCGTATTTGGACTTATAAAGATGGTGAACCTTGGTACTTCCTAGAAGAAAAATACCCTGCTTATGGAAACTTGGTAACTCGCGACATTGCAACACGTGAAATATTTGATGTTTGTGTAAACCAGAAATTAGGTATTAACGGTGAAAATATGGTTTACCTTGATTTATCTCATAAGGATCCAAAAGAATTAGATGTTAAACTTGGTGGTATCATCGAAATTTATGAAAAATTCGTCGGTGATGATCCGCGTAAAGTTCCAATGAAAATTTTCCCTGCTGTTCACTATTCAATGGGTGGACTTTGGGTAGACTTTGATCAAATGACTAGCATTCCGGGGGTTTTTGCTTGTGGAGAATGTGATTATTCACAACATGGTGGAAACCGTTTAGGTGCTAACTCATTACTGTCAGCTATTTATGGCGGTTCCGTTGCAGGACCAAACGCAATTAAATATATTGACGGACTTGATACACATGTAGAAGATATGTCATCCGAACTTTTTGATGCTAAACAAAAAGAAGAACAGGATAAATTTGAAGAGCTTATGAACATGAAGGGCGAAGAAAACGCTTATCAGCTTCATAAAGAGCTTGGAGAATTAATGACAGAAAACGTTACAGTAGTTCGCTACAATGATAAATTGCTTGAAACTAATGAAAAAATTAAAGAGCTACAAGAGCGTTGGAACAATATTAATATTAATGACACATCACGCTGGAGCAACCAGGGTGTTATGTTCACACGTCAATTGAAAAATATGCTTCATTTAGCTCGTGTAATAACAATGGGTGCTTACAACCGTAATGAAAGTCGCGGTGCACACTATAAACCTGATTTCCCTGACCGTAATGATGAGGAATGGTTGAAAACAACAATTGCACAATTTGATAAAGAAAACAATGCTCCAACGATTTCTTATGAAGAAGTAGATACTTCATTAATTGAACCGAGATTGCGGGATTACTCTAAAAAACACTAAGGGGAGAAAATAAAAGATGGCTGAACAAAAAACAGTTACATTTATCATAACTCGACAAGACAGCCCAGATTCTGCTCCTTATGAGGAAACATTTAATATTCCTTATAAAACAAATATGAATGTTATTTCTGGGTTGATGGAAATACGGCAAAATCCGATTAATGCAAATGGGGAGAAAACAACACCAGTTTATTGGGAAATGAACTGTTTGGAAGAAGTTTGTGGTGCATGTTCGATGGTTATAAATGGAACAGCACGTCAATCTTGTGCGGCATTGGTTGATAAACTAGAACAACCAATTCGTTTAGAACCAATGAGTACATTTCCGGTTGTTCGTGATTTAATTGTTGATCGCGAGCGTATGTTTGATGATTTAAAACGAATCAAAGCATGGATTCCGATTGATGGTACGTATGATCTAGGTCCAGGACCACGTATGCCTGAGAAAAAACGCCAATGGGCATATGAATTGTCCAAGTGTATGACTTGTGGTGTTTGTCTGGAAGCTTGTCCAAATGTTAACGATAAATCAGACTTTATTGGACCAGCACTACTTTCATTACCACGTCTATATAATGCGCATCCAACTGGAGAAATGAACAAGAGTGAACGGCTAGAAGCATTAATGGAAGACGGCGGTGTAACAGGATGTTCAAACGCACAAAACTGTGTGCAAGTATGTCCTAAAGGTATTCCATTGACGACCTCTATCGCAGCAATGAACCGGGCAACAAATATACAAGCTTTCAAAAACTTCTTTGGCAGTGACAATGCGCAATAATAAGTTTTTAAGTTTATAAATACCATGGTCCTTACCTCTAAATGGTAAGGGCCTTTTTTAGAGAGTAAAATTAAATGGTGTACAAAAAGTTACCGTTTACATTTTTAGTGACTGTTTTTACAACAAAATTGGAAAGGAGAAAGTGATGAAATCAATTTCGTACATTGAGGATATGGAAAAGTGGAGAGAATCGTTTTCTTTTTTTATTCCAATTAAGATCCGCTTCTCAGAGACTGACATGTATGGTCATGTTAATAATGTATCCCCATTTATTTACTTCGAGGAAGCTCGTATTGAATTTTTGAAGTCGATTGGATTATTCAATAATGCACAGAATGAAGATGGCATACCAGTTGTCGCAGACTTACAATGTGATTACCATAAACAAATGTTTTTTAATGATAAGATAAACTTGTATGTAAAAGCGAATAGCATTGGAAACACTTCTGTAGACATTCACTATATGGCATTAGATGATAAAGAAGAACTAACATTGACTGGAAGAGGACGATTAGTACATATTCATCCAGAAACCGGTAAACCAGTTGCATTAACTGAATCTATGAAACAAAAACTGAAACGTTGATAAAGAGTGTTTACTAAAAGATTGGGACTGCGATTACTCGCCCCATCGAAAACATTTGTTGTTTGTTACACAATAGCTATATAATGCGCAGTAATGAAGTTCTCTTTGGTGACACTTTCTTCCCGTTCCAATGGTATATGAGTACTTGGATTCGCTCCGTCAGAATACTTCGCTTTCCATGGGCACGGCCTCAGCCTCCTCGGAAGCAAAGAGCGCTTCCTTGAAAAAGAAAACCACTTTTTCTGCGTGCGATGTAATACCACTGAAGTTTTCCTTGTCCTGCGGGGTCTTCGGGCTCGTGCTGGGGCTGCGCTAACTCGCCCCACCGAAGACCATTGTTCTCATAGGACAAGGAATGCTTCGGCAGCATTACATCGCACGCAGAAAATCGAACTGTATTTTCAAGGAGTCTACGTATTCTGACTCCGCTAGTAGAAGTTCCCTAATTTTTGTGTAGATATAGCATGTATATCAAGTAATAGCACCTACTAGCGAAGGGAAAACACGTAGACTCCTGCGGGAACAATGGTTTTCGGTGGGGCGAGTTAGCGCAGCCCCAGCACGTGTCTGAAGACTTCGAAGCGGCGGTTTTCCGCTTCGGAGGCTGAAGCCGTGCCCGCGGAAAGCGTAGTGTTTTCCCGTAGCGGTTGTCAAAGCTCCGAACTTGATTTCTAGTTATTGCACATAATATATCAACTACGCAATTAAAAAGTAATAAACATTACGAAAAGAGTTTTGATACAAAAAACCGGCTTTCGTTAAGCGAAAGCCGGTTTTTGTTAGAGCTTTAATTCCCCCATACGAAGGAGCTCTACTACTGCTTGTGAACGCCCCTTGACTCCTAATTTTTGCATAGCATTTGAAATATGGTTTCGGACAGTCTTCTCAGATATAAACAATTCCTGGGCAATTTCTTTTGTTGTTTTGTCTTGTACTAAGAGTTCGAATACTTCCTTTTCCCGTTTTGTTAATAGTTGCTTCGGTTTATACTCGTTGTCCTTCAAATGTTAACCCCTCCTTACTGTCATAGAGCTGCAGAATGAAGGGCAATTATTTAGTCATTAATAGCTTATGAAAATGTATGTAATCGGTGAGCACAAATTGAAATGGCAGCTAGAAATATTCCAGCAAATTAACAGTTATTCCGCTTAAGCAGGTAATAACTGCAACCCTATGTAATACAGTAGCAGTTTGTATGTTGCTAAATGGGCGCTTATACTATTCTTGTGTTAAAATAAGAAAAGAGTTTGAGCATATGTACGGGAGGTAACCCACTTGAAAAATGAAATCTCAACAGAATCGGTAGCTGATTTAGAAAAAAGATTGCGTTATATAGCAGGTGTTATCAAGCAAAATGGTCGGAAAATATTAGCGAATTATCCCATCACCTCTCCGCAGTTTATTGCTCTACAGTGGCTAATTGATGAAGGTGATTTAACAATAGGAGAACTATCGAGAAAGAATGGATTGGCATTTAGTACGACAACTGACTTAGTCGATCGGATGGAAAAAAACAAACTAGTGGAACGAAAGCGAGATACCAATGATCGACGTGTTGTACGGATACGTGTTTTAAAAAAAGGAAAAACCATTATTGAAGAGGTTATTACGAAACGACAAGAGTATTTAGGTGAAGTTTTAAAAAGTTTCTCACTTGAACAGACAAGTGCCCTAAACGAGCTATTAACAATATTATATGAACAAATGAAAAGCATACACGAAAACTAACAGCAAAGATGAGGCGATTTTTTTGGATTCGGCAATTGGAGTTATTGATTCGGGAGTTGGAGGCTTAACAGTTGCGCATGAGCTTATGCGTCAGCTGCCAAAAGAAAAATTAATTTATCTGGGTGATACATTGAGATGCCCATATGGACCGAGGTCAAAAGAAGAAGTAAAAAAATTCACCTGGGAAATGGTCGAATTTTTATTAAAGAAGAAGATAAAAATGTTAGTTGTAGCTTGTAATACTGCTACCGCTTTTACACTAACAGAGCTACAAGAAGAATTACCAATTCCGGTAATAGGTGTTATCCAGCCTGGAGCACGGGCAGCGATCAAATCTACGGAAAATGGCTATATTGGTGTAATTGGAACAGAAGGGACAATTAACAGTAATGCATACCCGGAATCTTTAAAGAACATTCGGGCAGATATCCATGTGAACGCCTTAGCATGTCCGATGTTTGTTCCAATGGTGGAGCGAGGAATAATAGCAGGTAAAAAAGCACAGCAAGTCGTTAAGGAAGCGTTACAACCGTTACAAGAAAAAAATCATATGGATACATTGATACTTGGGTGTACACACTATCCATTACTTAAAAATACTATTCAAGAAGTAATAGGCAGCCATGTAACTGTTATTTCCTCAAGTGAAGAAACTGCCAGGGAAATAAGTACAATTTTAGAATTCCGCAATTTGTTATATAGAGGTAATCGGTTTCCAAATCATCAATTTTATACGACAGGGGATTTAACAATTTTTAGTAGAATAGCGAAAGAAATTTTTAAAACATCCATAAGTGATTTTAAAACCGTTTCAATTGAAAAAGCAGTCATTAGTTAATATCAAGATTATGCAATCTTGATATTTTTTCTGTAATGATTGGTCTAATTTTACGATGGGCTCGTATATATAATAGTACAAACCATCGTAGGAGGGAAAATCATGAAGAAGCGCGGCATATTACTTTTGGCTGGAATAATGAGCATTTCCATCATATTGACAGGCTGTTTTGAGGGGGAACAATCATTAGAGAAGATGGATCCGCCACAAGATGCAGAAAAGGTAAATAACCTAGAAAATGCAAAGTCAGATGGGAAGGCTGAAAATGGAAAGGATAAGGCAGATGAAAATGAGGACGCAACCGAAGAAACGGTTGAGCGGCAATTATTTTTGATTGATGCAAATGGAATGGTTGCACCTCAAACATTGGAAATACCGAAAAACGATTCAAAAGAAGTTGCTTCACAGGCGCTGGAGTATTTAGTTAAAGATGGTCCAGTCGCTAATTTGTTGCCAAATGGATTTCAAGCAGTTCTGCCAGTAGGAACCGAAATTCTAGGATTGGATTTAGAAGAAAATGGCACATTAATCGTAGATGTCTCGAAGGAATTTGAGGATTATGAAGCAAAAAATGAATTGAAAATACTGCAAGCAATGACATATACATTAACACAATTTGATAGTGTCGATAAAATCCAGTTGCGCATAAATGGATATCCTCAAGAAGAAATGCCTGTAAATGGAACGCCAATTGGGGAAGGCTATTCAAGAGCAAATGGTATTAATTTAACGGATACAGATACAATTGATCTGATTGATAGTAAAGCAGTAACCATGTATTATCCTACTGAATATAATGATTCAAAATACTTTGTCCCAATAACCGAACATATAAAAGCGGATGAAGAGGAACTTTATCGTTCGATAGTTACTTCGTTATTCAATGGTCCGGGGTATAATGTCAATACAAAACAGGTTTTTAATTCCGGCGTATCTCTGACTGCTGATCCGACACTAGACAGTGGAGTTCTGGAATTGGTTTTTAACAAAAAAATTATGGAAGATGCGGAAAAAACAATGATATCGAATGATGTTATGGGTACGCTCGTTCGAACCCTAACGGAACAGCAGAATGTTGAAGCTGTACAGGTAAAAGTAGAGAATGTGGAGAAACTATTTAATGAAAATGGGGAAGAATATAATAAACCGGTAACCAAGGAAATGATTTCACCAACTGAAAAATTATAAACAGGGATGGCTGGATTGAACAGCCTCCTTTTTTATTTGGAAATTAAGAGGTATGCAGAATAGGGAAATATAAAAGTTGAACTGATTTCTAATTCAGCTCTGATGTATGATCGTGTTGCGATAGTGAAAAATATGTTACGATAATGGTTGATACAAGGAGGAGTTATTATATGAGAAATGACCAGCGTAGTACAAATAGTTTACGACCAATTACCATCATATCTGATTTTGTAAAACATCCGGAGGGATCCGTTTTAATACAAGTTGGTGACACGAAAGTAATATGTAATGCAAGCATCGAAGACAAAGTTCCTCCATTTATGCGCGGACAGGGGAAGGGCTGGATAACAGCAGAGTATGCAATGTTACCTCGAGCCACTGACCGACGGAATATTCGTGAATCATCTAAGGGTAAAGTAAGTGGCAGGACAATGGAAATCCAACGATTAATTGGCAGGTCATTACGAGCAGTTGTTGACTTAGAAAAGATTGGGGAACGCACCGTCTGGGTGGATTGTGATGTTATTCAAGCAGACGGCGGGACACGAACTGCGTCAATTACAGGGGCGTTTGTTGCTGTTGTACAAGCTTTTGGTAAACTTTTGGAGAATAAAACGTTAACTAAAATGCCGGTTACAGATTATTTGGCTGCAACTTCTGTAGGAGTTTTACCTGACAGGACAGAAATATTAGATTTGAATTATGAAGAAGATGCAAAAGCAGATGTTGATATGAATATAGTCATGACGGGCGCCGGTGAATTTGTCGAAATCCAAGGGACAGGTGAAGAGGCAACATTTACAATGAATCAATTGCAAACAATGCTTGAACTTGCATCAGATGGATTGTCGGAAATTATTGAAAAACAAAAAGAAATATTAGGTGAATTAGCAAATAGAATTGGAGAGACAGCACCAAATAATTCTACAGGAGCAGGCAGATGAACCAAATAATTATTGCGACAAAAAATCAAGGAAAAGCAAAAGAGTTTAATGATTTTTTCGCGCCGTTTGGCTGGAATGCAATTTCGCTCTTGGATCTGCCTGAAACAATACCAGATGTGGAAGAAACAGGTACTACTTTTGAAGAAAACGCTGCTCTAAAGGCAGAAACTATTGCAAACAGAATGGGGACTCCTGTTCTGGCCGATGATTCGGGATTGGTGATTGATGCATTGGATGGACAACCAGGCATCTACTCTGCGCGATATGCAGGACTGGAAAAAAATGATCAAGCAAACATTAATAAGGTATTAAAGGAATTAGATAACGTCCAACTTAATCAGCGGCGCGCACGTTTTGTTTGTGTACTCGCCATTGCCCGACCAAATCAACAAACTACATTTCACAAAGGAGTTTGTGAAGGGAAAATCGCACTTTCACCTAAAGGTTCACATGGCTTCGGCTATGATCCAATTTTTATTCCCGAAGGCTATATGAAAACAATGGCTCAATTAACACCAGATGAGAAAAATAAAATAAGTCATCGTCAGAAGGCGATTTCCCAATTAGAGCCTGGATTTTTAACGTAGTTTTTCAAGAGAATGATGTCATTATATGTATTAAAAGAGGTGGATTGTATTGCCAAAAATTTTAATAGTTAGTGATAGCCATGGTCTAACGAACGAACTTGAACAAATAAAAGAAAACTTAGCAGTTGATTATATGATCCATTGTGGCGATTCTGAACTGGATTTAGATGCGCCAGAACTTTCAGGATTTGTTAAAGTAGCAGGAAACTGTGATTTTGACACTAGATTTCCCGATGAACAGCTTGTAACAGTAGCAAATATAAATGTCTATATAACGCATGGACATCTGTATCAAGTAAAGAGAAATCTAATGCCACTTTCGTATCGTGCTCAAGAAACAGGAGCTCGTGTTGTCTGTTTTGGACATACCCATATTGCTGGAGCTGAGAAATCTGGTGATCAATTGTTTATTAATCCCGGAAGTATTCGCCTTCCTAAAGGTAGACAAGAAAAAACGTATGCGCTTATGGAATGGAGCACAGAAGACGATGTAACTGTATTTTTTTACACAGTTGCTGGAGAAATAGTGGATGAGCTTACATACCACACCACTTTTTAAACTGTGTAAAGGCTTATCAATAGCTAGAGGAACATCTGAAATTGGTAAGCCTTTACAGTTATTTTGAATTTATGTATTGACAAAAAAGCCATTAGTAGATATAATAATTCTTGTCTCTTAAAAAAGTATCTATAGTTACTAATTCTTAGATATGTTAGAAGATGCCGGGCTACGTTGAACTCGAATAATATTTAATTGATACTAAATGCGGGTGTAGTTTAGTGGTAAAACCTCAGCCACGAGCAAAACATCCACCGAGTAAACTGCGAGTTGCCCCGAAGCACAAAACAGCCTTGAATAAACTAGAAGATGTAGGGGCATGTTGAACGTAAATAAAATTTAATATTTAATTGATACTAAATGCGGGTGTAGTTTAGTGGTAAAACCTCAGCCTTCCAAGCTGATGATGAGGGTTCGATTCCCTTCACCCGCTCCATACATAATTGAAATGTCCCAGTAGCTCAGCAGGATAGAGCAACAGCCTTCTAAGCTGTGGGTCGCAGGTTCGAATCCTGCCTGGGACGTCACCGAGCAAGAGAAACCTATACTGATTTAGATAGGTTTCTTTTTTTACATATAAAAGAAACGCAGATAGGTTTCGTTTTTATTGCGTTCGGGTATGTATATTCCGTATTATAATATAACATAGTAAAAACGAAAGGGGTGATGGGATGCACGAACACGATAATGTAATACTCTTTCCTAAATGGAAAGTAATACTTGAAGAAGAGAGTTTAGTTGCGCTTAAAGAAAAAAGATATGATGAAGCATTAAAAAAATTAAATAAGTTATTAGATTATCACGTTAATAACCATGAAATTATTATTGGGAAATTGATTTGTTTGATGGAATTAGCTTATTATGATGAAGCACAAGACTTGTGTGAGGAGCTACTTGTTCAGAAAGATGAGAATTATTTTCAATATGTACATATTTATTTAACTTTGCTGTTCCAGACAAGCCAGTATAATTTACTACTAGAACAAGTAGATTATGAATTTCAAACAGAAAAAGTACCAAGTCCATATCGAGAACAATTTGAGCAGTTATACGATATGAGTCAAAAAATGAATGATCAATTGAAAGATGAAAAAATGATGAAGTACATAAATGAATTTGTGCAAGCAATTGAAGATCAGGATCATATGAAACAATGGCGGTTGGTCGAGAATATGCGAAATATAAAGGCTCAGCCAAAACAAAAAATGATTGTTCCACTACTGACCGACGATACGATTCATCCAGTTACAAAAACAGCGATTTTTCAATGGTTGCAGGAGATGAATATTGCGCAATCGTTTGATATACATAAACTAGGTTTGCAACTAACCGTAAACCCAGTAGACATTGCCGAATTAAACATACACACAATGGTTAAACAAACGTTCTTATTAATCATCGAGTTGGAACAAACTAATCCAACACTATTTCATTTACTAGAAAAAATACTACATCAATATGCCTATGTCCGTTATCCAATTATGCCACCGGGCGGAGATGCAGCTGCAATTGCTGATGCATTGATAACTATTGGTGAACAGTATTTGAATCTACCAGACAAGAATGAAGTAAAAAATGACAAAACGTTACATTACATAGAAGAAATTAAAATGTGTGAAGCATTATATTTATCGATCATTGACGAATAGACCGTTAGTAAATGCTTGAAAGGGTTAGTAAATATGTTATAATAAAATGGTTGTAAATTTGCAAGACATATAGCATATATGTAATTTGAAAATTAATGATTGTGAACAATTAATTAATGGGAATAATAGATTTTGGAGGGAATAGTATGTCAGCAAAATGGGAAAAACAAGAGGGAAATGAAGGAGTATTAACGTTTGACGTTAGTGCCGAAGAATTTGATCGTGCATTAGATCAAGCATTTAAGAAAGTCGTCAAAGAGGTACAAATTCCAGGATTTCGTAAGGGGAAAATACCTCGTAAAATTTTTGAAAATCGCTTTGGCGTAGAATCACTTTATCAAGATGCAGTTGACATTGTTTTACCTGATGCCTATATGAAGGCAGTGGAAACGACCGGTATTGAACCGATTGAACAACCATCAGTCGATATCGAAGAAATTGAAAAAGGAAAAGACCTTGTTTTTACAGCAAAAGTTACTGTTAAACCGGAAGTGACCCTTGGTGAATATAAAGGTCTTGAAGTGGAAGAGCAAGATGTAACGGTGACGAATGAGGATGTTGATCATGAAATAGAACATCAACGTGAACATCATGCAGAGCTAATTGTCAAAGAAGAAGGAAAAATAGAACAAGGTGACACTGTTGTGATGGACTTTGAAGGATTTATCGACGGTGAAGCATTTGACGGTGGAAAAGGTGAAAATCATTCATTAGAAATTGGTTCAGGTCAGTTTATTCCAGGATTTGAAGAAGAACTAGTTGGTAAAGAGTCGGGAGAAGATACTGAAATTGAAGTCACATTCCCGGAAGATTACCATGCAGAAGAATTGGCAGGTAAAAAAGCCACATTTAAAGTAACAATCCATGAAGTTAAAACAAAAGAGTTACCAGAACTTGATGATGAATTCGCAAAAGACGTTGATGAAGAAGTAGAAACATTAGATGAACTAAAAGCTAAGAAAAAGGAAGAATTAGAAGCACAGAAGAAACAAGATGCCGAAAATCAAAAGCGTGAAACATTAATTGAAAAAGCATCTGAAAACGCAGAAGTAGATATCCCGTCTGCAATGGTTGATACAGAACTTGATCGCATGTTAAAAGAGTTTGAACAGCGTCTGCAAATGCAAGGCATGACATTGGAAATGTACTTCCAATTCTCTGGACAAGACGAAAATGCATTGCGTGAACAAATGAAAGAAGATGCAGAAAAGCGTGTGAAAACAAATCTTACATTGGAAGCTATTTTCAATAATGAAGGACTAGAAGTAACCGATGCGGATGCAGATGCAGAACTTGAAAAAATGGCATCTATGTACGGTACAGATGTTGAACAGCTTAAACAAATGTTGGGTGGAAACACGGACGCAATTAAAGAAGATCTTAAGTTCCAAAAGGCACTTGATTTCTTAGTTGATCAAAGCAAAACTGTATAAACAACGATAAAGAACAACGTTTATTTACAATTAAAAAAGGAAAAATAGAAACAAGGTGCGAAGTTTTCGCGCCTTGTTTTCACTTAAAAAAATAAAAAATGTTGGAATGAAGTAAAAAATACAATCTAGGCATTTGTTTTTGTCTGTGGAAAAGGATTTAGAGAGACTTTCTCTTTTGATTAGATTATTGTATTTGCCAATGCATATAGTAAATACAGGCTTATGATTTGACATTTTTATGAATTTCTCCATAATTAAAAAATAAAGATTAAAGTGAAGGTTATTTTTCCATGAGTAACTGGAAAAGGGATATTATTTTGTTTTCTATTTATGATCTGATATGATTGGCTAAGAAAGTTGAAACCGACGTAATAAAATCTCAGGAGCAAAGTGAAGTGAACTTTTAGGGGTGAAAAAATGTTTAAATTTAATGAAGAAAAAGGACAATTAAAATGTTCGTTTTGTGGAAAGAGTCAGGATCAGGTTCGTAAGCTAGTGGCTGGGCCTGGTGTTTATATATGTGATGAATGTATTGATCTTTGTACAGAAATAGTAGAAGAAGAACTTGGTACAGAAGAAGAAACGGAATTCAAAGAAGTCCCAAAGCCAAAGGAAATTTGTGAAATTCTTGATGATTATGTGATTGGGCAGGAAAAAGCGAAGAAAAATTTATCAGTAGCCGTCTATAATCATTACAAACGAATTAATGCACCAAAAAATGCCGATGATGTTGAATTGGCTAAAAGTAACATAGCAATGATAGGTCCAACTGGAAGTGGTAAAACATTGCTTGCCCAAACATTGGCACGAATTCTTAATGTTCCATTTGCAATTGCAGATGCGACTTCCTTAACTGAAGCAGGTTATGTGGGTGAAGATGTCGAGAATATTCTGTTGAAATTAATCCAATCAGCGGATTACGATGTGGAGAAAGCTGAAAAAGGGATTATTTATATCGATGAAATTGATAAAGTTGCTCGCAAATCAGAGAATCCTTCAATTACACGAGATGTGTCTGGTGAAGGTGTCCAACAAGCATTATTAAAAATCCTTGAAGGTACTGTTGCAAGTGTTCCACCACAAGGCGGACGTAAACACCCACATCAAGAGTTTATCCAAATCGATACAACCAATGTATTATTTATATGTGGTGGTGCATTTGATGGAATTGATCAGATCATCAAACGCCGACTTGGTAAAAAAGTTATCGGATTTGGTTCAAATGAAAGTCAGCAGGATTTAGATAAAGGGGAATTACTGTCAAAAGTATTACCTGAGGATCTACTCCGCTACGGACTTATTCCGGAATTTATTGGAAGACTTCCAGTGATCGGAGCATTAGAACCATTGGATGAAGATGCATTAGTTGAAATCTTGACTAAACCAAAAAACGCCTTAGTAAAACAATATGAAAAACTATTCCAAATGGATGAAGTTGAGCTAGAGTTTGAAGAGGGAGCGCTTCTAGAGATAGCTAAAAGTGCTATTGAACGAAAAACCGGAGCGCGTGGCTTACGTTCCATAATTGAAAGTATTATGTTGGAAGTCATGTTTGAACTGCCTTCCCGTGAAGATATTGAGAAATGTGTCATTACAAAGGATACAGTAGCAGAAGAAGATGGCAGTCCAAAACTTGTTTTTAATGATGGAACGGTTACTCAAGGTGACAAAAAATTTCCTAAAGAAAGTGCTTAACGATAAACTCATATAAACGTGAGACTAGCTTAAAGCTTATTTACTCCTTTCCTTTTAGTAAATTTTGTGGGAGTTTATCAACGCTTTTTCGCTAGTCTCTTTTATGTTTACATAATGTAATGAAATATTTGTTTAGTTCGTAAACAAAAGGTAATACTAAACTTGATTTCTGTTTTACAAATGGATAAGATTTCTATAAAATTTAAGAAGATAAAAAGGACTACATAGAATAAATACAAAAAATGGAGGTACATATAATGACAAACAGTACAAACCAACTTCCCCTCCTACCGTTACGTGGATTGCTTGTTTTCCCATCAATGGTGCTGCACCTTGATGTAGGAAGAGATAAATCAGTTGCAGCCTTAGAAAAGGCAATGATGGGAGATCAGACTATTTTTCTTGCGGCGCAAAAGAAGGTTAGTATTGACGACCCAGAACCGGCAGATATTTATCGGATAGGCACGTTGGCAAAGGTAAATCAAATGCTTAAGCTACCAAATGGAACAATCCGAGTACTTGTTGAAGGGTTATATCGTGGTGAAATTGTTCGCTTTGTCGATCAAACAGATGAATATGCAGTTGAAATAAATAAACTGGAAGACATACATGGAAAGTCAAATGAGGAAGAGGCGTTAATGCGTTCATTGTTGGCGCAGTTTGAACAATATACAAAAGTTTCTAGAAAGATAACAAAAGAAACATTTGCAACGGTTTCGGATATTGATGAACCCGGAAGACTTGCTGACATTACGGCATCACATTTATCTCTGAAATTAAAGGACAAGCAAGATCTTCTTGAAATGGAAAATGTCAAAGACCGTTTAAATCATTTAATTGAGTTGATTTCCAATGAGAAAAAAGTACTTGATCTTGAGAAAAAAATAGGACAGCGTGTCAAGACATCGATGGAGAAAACGCAAAAAGAATATTATTTACGTGAACAATTAAAAGCAATCCAAAATGAACTCGGTGAAAAGGATGGAAAAACTGGTGAAGTAAGTGATCTAAGGGATAAAATTGAGAACTCTGATATGCCAGATCGCATTAAAGAAGTAGCATTGAAGGAACTTGACAGATATGAAAAGGTTCCGCAAAGCTCTGCAGAAAGTTCCGTTATTAGAAACTACTTAGAATGGTTATTGGCCCTGCCGTGGACAAATAAAACGGATGATACGATTGAAATCGAAAAAGCGCACAAGATTTTAGAGGAAGATCATTATGGATTGGATAAAGTAAAGGAACGTATTTTGGAATATTTAGCTGTACAAAAATTAACGCAATCGATTAAAGGACCGATTCTTTGTCTTGTTGGACCTCCAGGTGTTGGGAAAACCTCGTTAGCTAAGTCGATTGCAAAATCAATCAATCGTCATTTTGTCCGTATATCATTAGGTGGTATTCGAGATGAAGCAGAAATAAGAGGACACAGGAGAACCTATATTGGGGCAATGCCAGGAAGAATTATTCAAGGGATGAAAAAAGCTGAGACCATTAATCCGGTATTTTTGTTGGATGAAATTGATAAAATGTCAAATGACTTTCGTGGTGACCCTTCATCCGCAATGCTTGAGGTACTAGACCCTGAGCAAAATAGTAATTTTAGTGATCATTTTATTGAAGAGACATATGATTTGTCGAATGTGTTATTCATCGCTACCGCAAATTATGTGAATAATATACCAGGACCATTACTAGATCGAATGGAACTAATATCGATTGCTGGTTACACGGAAGTAGAGAAATTGCATATCGCGAAAGAACATTTATTGCAGAAACAATTAAACGAAAACGGATTAAAAAAAGGTAATCTACAAATACGTGATGATGCACTATTGAAATTAATCCGCCAGTATACGCGTGAAGCTGGGGTGCGAGGACTAGAGCGACAAATAGCGAAACTGTGCCGGAAAGCTGCTAAAGTGATCATTTCCGAGGATAAAAAGCGGGTTATTATTACAGAAAAAAATATCGAAGAATTCCTTGGAAAAACAATCTTTCGTTATGGACAAATGGAAACAGAGGACCAGGTAGGCGCAGCAACTGGACTAGCATACACGACAGCAGGTGGAGACACTTTATCAATCGAAGTTTCACATTATCCTGGTAAAGGAAAGCTGACACTAACAGGTAAATTGGGAGATGTTATGCGGGAGTCGGCTCAGGCTGCGTTTAGTTATATACGTTCGAAAGCGGAAGAGCTTCAGATTGAACCGGACTTTTATGAAAAATATGATATTCACATCCACGTTCCAGAAGGAGCTGTACCAAAAGATGGTCCGTCAGCAGGAATTACGATGGCAACTGCCCTTGTGTCAGCGTTATCAGGCAGAGCCGTAAAGAAAGAAGTAGCCATGACAGGGGAAATAACATTACGTGGCCGTGTTTTACCAATCGGAGGTTTAAAGGAAAAATCATTAAGTGCGCACAGAGCTGGGATTACTACTATTATCATCCCGGCAGAAAATAAAAAGGATATTGATGATATCCCAGAAAGTGTGCGTAATGATTTAACATTTATACCTGTTGATCACTTAGATGCTGTATTAAAGCATGCGCTTGTTGGAGGAGAATCATGAAAGTAACTAATGCAGAAATTGTTATAAGTGCTGTAAGTAAAAAACAATATCCTGGAGATCAACTTCCGGAAATAGCACTAGCTGGCCGTTCGAATGTTGGAAAGTCATCATTCATTAATAAACTTATTAATCGGAAAAACTTGGCACGGACATCGTCTAAACCTGGTAAGACGCAAACATTGAATTTTTATAAGATTAATGAGATGTTTTATTTTGTTGATGTTCCCGGTTATGGCTATGCTAAGGTATCAAAAAAGGAACGGGAAAAATGGGGCGGCATGATGGAGGAATACTTTGAGACAAGAGACAACTTAAAGGCAGTTTTGCTGATAACCGACATTCGCCATGAACCAAGCGAAGATGATGTGTTAATGTACGATTTTCTGAAACACTTTGAGCTCCCTGTTATTGTGATTGCAACAAAGCTTGATAAAATCCCTAAAGGCAAGCGTGCAAAACATTTACAGCGGACAATCCAAACATTACAAGTAGAAACAAGCGATATTGTTATACCCTTTTCTGCTGAAACTGGAGAGGGGAAAGATGAAGCTTGGGGAATTTTAAAATCATATATATAAATGCCTAAAGAAGGCTGCTCTTAGGAGATATTTGATCCATAGGGCAGCCTTTTTGTTTATCACTTTTCTGAAAATTTAAAGCATTCTCAAGTATACAGGCGTATTTAACTGCATATATAAGGGAGCGGTAGATATATATATGAAATAAATAGAAATGTACTTGTATTTGTTTGTATAGGTGTCAATGCGATTAGGGCGTGTCTAAAATTATTGCTATAATTTAGAATATAATTGCAATGGGAATTATTTATTCGCTTAAAACACTAATTGAGAGGATGTTTAGTTTATGAAAAGACTGAAAATTATAGTTTTCATCGCATTTTTTCTGCTTGTGTTAGCTGCATGTGGTTCGGATGAAACATCTGGTGAAGACACAACAAATGAAAGTGATGACAATAGTAAAAGTAGTGAAACGTATGACCTTATTGAAGATGGGAAGCTTACATTTGCGGCATCAGGTGAATTTAAACCATTTAGTTACATGGAAGATGGAAAAATGATCGGCTATGATATTGCGGTTGCTGAAGCGATCGCTGATAAATTAGGTTTGGAACCAGTTCAACAAAAGGCCAAATTCTCTGGTATCGTTACCGGTGTGAAGCAGGGACGGTATGATATTGCTGTTGCAAGTCACACGATTACGGATAAGCGACTAAAACAAGTTGATTTTTCAGGGGCGTATTATTATTCTGGACCAGTAATTTACACAAGACCTGACAGTGATATTCAATCAGCTGAGGATCTGGAAGGAAAAGAGATTTCCGTATCTAGAGGATCCACATACGTGGAAATGGCTCAAGAATACACGGAAAATATTCCGCAAGTTGACAGTGATGTGGTCGCACTTCAATCGTTAGCAAAAGGGCACCATGATGCGGTAATCACGGACTCGATTACGGGACAAACGGCAATTGATAATGGATTAGAGATTGAGAACAGAGGCCAGCTTGGTGTTAGTGAGCAAGCGGTTGCAGTTGCTAAAGATAATGATAAATTACAAGAAGCTGTAAATAAAGCACTAAAAGAAATGAAAGAAAGCGGCGAATTGAAAGAATTAGCAATGGAATGGGTTGGTGTTGACATTACAGAAGAACCTGAGGAATTAAATTAATAGCTGCTACCACTAAAGCAAATGTGCACATAATTAGTGCACATTTGTCCCTTTAAGGAGTTGAATTCGTTGACTGCAATTACACACTTTTTTGATGTATTTATAAATAGCTTTGACTTATTTTTAAACGGGTTTTGGATTACAATCAAGTTATCTGTGGCATCATTGTTAATTGCTTTTATAATCGGCCTATTTTTTGCAATATTGAAGATTTCTAATCTGCACGTATTGCAATGGATTGCCGATGCATATATCTGGCTTGTTCGAGGTACACCACTTATTGTGCAAATATTTATTCTCTATTATGGTTTAACGGAAATTGTTCTGCTTGATAAGTTTTGGGCTGGTGTAGCTGGACTTGCCTTTCATAGTGGAGCATACATAGCTGAGATTATCCGCGGAGCAATACAATCAATTGATAAAGGTCAAACAGAAGCAGGCCGATCACTTGGAATGACGACAGGGCTAACGATGCGGCGAATTATTTTACCACAGGCATTCCGCCGTGCAGTCCCATCACTTGGTAACCAATTCATTATTGGTATAAAGGATTCCTCACTTGTCTCTTTCATCGGTATGCAAGAGTTGTTTGGCGTAGCTAGTACACAAGGATCTAACAACTTTGACTACTTGCCTTATTATTTTACTGTAGCAATTTATTACTTGATTATCGTGTTGGTACTAACTGTATTGGTTAACATGCTTGAGAAAAAGATGGCTGAAAGTGATTAAGCGAGGAGGGCCGGTATGAGTGAAAAACAAGAGATGATAAAAGTGGAAAAATTAAATAAATCATTTGGTAATCTGCATGTACTGAAAGATATTGATCTATCAGTTAATGAAAGCGACGTCGTTGTGTTGATTGGTGCAAGTGGATCAGGAAAAAGTACATTACTAAGGTGCCTAAACTTTTTAGAAATGAAAAATAGCGGAAAAATAAGTATTGAAGGCGAGCAAATTGAAAAAAATACACACGATTTAAATAAGGTTCGTGAACGGGTTGGCATGGTGTTTCAACATTTTAACCTGTTTCCCCACAAAACTGTACTTGGTAACGTTATAGAGGCGCCAACACAAGTGAAAGGGATTAAACGAGAGCAAGCGATAGAAGAAGGTAAAAAGCTGTTGGATAAGGTTGGTCTTGGTGATAAATATGATGTGTATCCTTCGACATTGTCAGGAGGTCAAAAACAACGCGTAGCAATAGCCCGCGCACTGGCAATGAAACCAGAAGTCATGCTGTTTGATGAACCAACATCTGCACTTGACCCAGAACTGGTAGGAGAAGTGCTCTCTACAATGAAGGAGCTTGCCGTAGAAGGGATGACAATGGTCGTTGTTACACATGAAATGGGATTCGCTCGTGAAGTAGGGGATTGGGTTATTTACATGCATGACGGTAGGATCATTGAATACGGGCCACCGAATGAACTATTCGATGATCCAAAAGAAGAACGAACACAAGCATTTCTAAGCTCCATCTTATAATTAACGAGGCAGTCCAATTGAGGACTGCCTCGTTATTTTCTTTTCTTTAAAAAATATATACCAATAATGATGATAATAATTGGCCAAAATCTCTCGATAAGGTCAACGATGGTATAGATCCAGTTAAACCAGACAGGCAATCGTATCGAGAAAATTAGTAATAACGATACAATCACTAGAATGACACCTGGGAGCAATCCCTTTTTTGTCCGTAAATAACGAACAATAAAGGCTATTCCTACAATAAGTGGATACACAGCCCAATGATCGATCCAAAATGTGTAATGATTTACGCCGTGGAAATGGATACCAAGCCCTAAAATAATTGTTCCTGTGAATAAGTTTTGATAATCTTTGGAACTATAGCTATGTATAAGCAATGCCAAACCAATAATAATCAAGAGTGTTGTCCATGAATAAAAATCAGTTACAATTGGCAGTTTTAATTCGCGCAATAAGAAAAATGCCCCAAGGCCAATTAATAAGTAACCGGCAAATGAATTT